>CAVSYF010000021.1:0-73524 GCA_963732175.1 Bryobacterales bacterium
CCGCTGCTTGCGAACCTCTATCTGCATTGGCTGGACCGAACCTGGGAAAGGCGAGGCTTCGGCGAACGCCGTCACGATGCCCACATTGTGCGATACGCCGATGACTTCGTCATCTTGTGTAGCCAGCGTCCAGAGTTCTATCTGGATCAGGCTCGGGCGGTTCTTGACCGCTTGGGTCTGACGCTGAACACCAAGAAAACTCGGATACTGAATGCTCGGGAGGAAACATTCGACTTCCTGGGACATCGGTTCGCTATCCGCGCCTCCAAGCGCTCAGGCGAATTGAAAACGTTCTATTATCCGACTCCCAAAGCGATGAAGTCCGTCAAGACGAAGATCCGCGAGGTTGTTCGTACGGGGCAGCATCGGGATCTCCCCGACTTGATCCAGGAGAAGGTAAACCCGATCCTGCGAGGTTGGGGCAACTACTTCAAGACGGGCAACTCAAGGAGGCACTTCTTGAGCATCGCTAATTACACGACCTACACGCTCTGCATTATGCTGCGGAAAAAGTACAAGAAGCGATCGAAGGGATGGCGGGACCATCCGCCGAGCTGGTTCTACGACTACCACAAGCTGTTTCGATTGGACAGCCTAGTGGCCAGTGGTAGCGATCCGGAGCGGTATGGTCGCCTTGTGCCGTCGTAACGTGCCAGACCGAAGACAGTCGGAAAGCCGTGTGCGGGAAAACCGCACGCACGGTTTGACGAGGGGCCGCTGAGGCGATGACTTCAAATCAGTGGCCTACTCTACAGGATGGTGTTAGCTTTATGCAGATAACCATAGCTTTGGTATCGTTGGTGGTCATTAGCGCCATCGGTCTTTCGGCGCAAGGCCCGAACGTGAAACTGGAGAATGATCAGGTGCACGTGATCGCGGTCACGGCTATGCCGCATCGCCCGAGTCCGCTGGTGGAACATAAGCTGAATCGGGTCATGATTTACCTCGACGCCGGGGCAGTCACGTGGACCAGCGCGGAAGGCAAGGTCGACAAGATCGAGTTCCCCGCCGGATACGTGCTCTGGAGTCCGGCGGGTGAGCCGTATAAGAACGAGAACGTGACCGATCATCCGGTCCGGATCGTCGAGATCAGCCTGAAGAACACTTCGCCCGCGCCACTTCCGAAGACCAAGCTCGACCCGACCATCGTCGATCCCAAGCACTATCAAGTCGAGTTTGAGAACGCCCAGGTGCGGGTGCTGCGGATCCACTACGGGCCGCATGAAGGCGGCGCCATGCACGAGCATATTCTCAACCGTGTGGTCACCTATCTGACCGACCATCCCAATAATAAAGCCGGGGACGTGCGCATGGCCGGAGCGGCCACGCACACCGAAGAGAACAAATCCGATCAGGCCGTGGAGCGGGTCGCGGTCGAACTGAAATAGAGCCCTGGAGTAAGCTAGGCGTCCGCCAGCGCCGCGATCAGCGCGCCCTTCGCCGATGTATGTAGCGGGTCCGACGCCATGCGAATCTCGGAAAACGCCAGCGGCAGCTCGGCTTCGAGCAGAATCTTCTCAAACCGCGCGCGAAATCCTTCGGGCAGCGCCGTTCCGCCGCTTAGCACGATCGGCAGCGGCCTAGGCGACTTCGCAAGCGTCCGCGAACTCGACATGGCCTGCTTCATCCCCTGCACCAGCGATTGGATCATCTCGTCGTAATAAACGCTCAGCGCCTGCTGGAGTTTGTCGGCGAAAAACCCGTTAAAGTGGAACGAGTCTTCCTTGGCGATACGCACGCGATTGGCGCGCTCACCGGTCATCGCGGCGGCATTGGTGTCGATATAATCGCCGGCGCGCGGAATCGAGAAACTCAGCACCGGTACCGAGAGATACGATACACAAACGTTGCACAGCCCGCCGCCGCAGCTAATGCCGATCCCGGTGTAGTTGGAACTCTCGAGCTCCGAATAAATCACCGCCAGGCCTTCGTTGATGCTCTTCACCTCCAGCCCCTTGTCGGCCAGAATCTGGCGCAGGGTCGCTTCATGATAGGTGAGCGTCTCTTCAGCTCCGAGCGGCGCGGCCGGAACGGTGAAACACACCTTCGGCCGGTCCTTCACCGATTCAAGCAGCGACTCCACGATCTTGCGCAGCATGTTCAGGCTCTGCGGCTCGTTCGGATTGAGCAGCCCCTTGTCCATGCTTCGCCGCGTCTCCATGTTGAGCAGATCCGCGAAGCGATCGGAATCGTTGCCGTGCACCACGATCTCAGCGCCCGCCACGCTATGCGGCACTTTCTCTTTTTCGAGCGTCATCTCGGTGATTTTCGAGTACGGAATGGTGACGAACGCATTCAACTGCGTCTGATATTGAAACTCCTCGCCCATCCGTTGCGCCAAACAGACGCGGCTGGTGCCGACATCCAATCCGACGGCCGAACTGGTCCCTTTTTCGTTAGGTCGCATGATTTTTCTCCCAGGCGGCGCTCGCCTCTTTGAGCGTCACCATTACATCCTTGTACTTCCTCTGCAGAATGGATCTGTATTCAGCCACCCCCAGCTTGCGGGCGGCCGATTGAGTTCGAATCTGATTCTCGGCCACGGCCAGCCCTTGCCATAAACGGGCGCCGGTGGCTCGCACGAACTCGGTATCGTATTTGAACCCGAATATATCGATACTGGGCAGGGGCAGCGCGTAGTTGTCCGGCAGCCCAATTTCCACGAACGGAAAATTGCCCGCCCAATCGGTGTGATAGCCGATCAGCATGTTGGATGGATTCACCGATACCTGCGCGTGCGTGACGCAGTCGACGGCCCGAATTTGATACTTGGCGCGCAGCATCTCGGTCAGAATCCGCGCCGAGTGGATCTGCGCCGCATTCGCTGACGGCATGTCATCGCCATGCGCGGTCTGCGTCTCAAACGCGATGCCCAGAAAACTGCTGTTCAGGTTGATGTAAATGCCCGAGTCATCCGCCCACACCGAGTTCCCCGCGTGATTGGCCAGGTCGGATTCGTAGACGATCCGGTACACCTGCCCAAAACGGTCGATCACGAAGTGGTAGCTGCGGTTTTGCTGCACGAACGTCAGCACTTCTTTCCCGATGCGCTTCAGCACCGGTGTCTGATCCGGCTCAAAGCGCGCCTGATCGGTTTCGGTGGTGTGGTACACGATGCCCGCCGGTTCCGACCGCCATTCCTCCGGTTCGGTAGCATCGATTTTCCCGCGCTGGTACACCGGATAGAACAGACGGTTCTGGTTGGAGACCGCGTAATGATCGTCAATCTTCAGCCCGTTGCTATAGGTCTCGAAATTGTCGCTCTTGTCTACCAGCCAGACTTTCGCGAACACATCGGGCTGGACCACCCCAGGCGCATTGGCCGCGAGCGAGGCTCGGCGCAGGACCGACGCGGGCAGCGGGTCATCCGAGTCTGAGGGCTTGTAGCCGGAGACTATAAAACTGGCCAGTAACAGCGCGAAGGCGACAATCGGCCCTTTTCCTCCGGCCCGACGTTTGGGAAGCGGATCTGTGGCCGGTCCCAACTTCTGCCGCAAGTACTGCAAGCGCTTCACGGGATCGTGAATCTTGCCGGCATGCAATTCGACCAGTTTCCGAGGAATCACCGCACGTCTTCCTATAGTTCGTAATCGGATGAACGGTACGAAAACCTTATAGCGGCTAAGGGAATGGCCAATCACGTCTGAGGGGAAAGGCTGAGATCTTGGATCAACTTAAAGAAAATACAGCCCTTCGGTCCACGCTCGGAACATGCAACTCTAAGGCGCTGGCCGGGGTTATGATCTTATTAGGATGACGTTGGGTTTTATACGATGACGTTGGCTTCGTTTTCTCGTTTCTTATGCGGGCTCGCGTTCGGCCTGCTCTGGATTGGAAACGCCGGTGCGGCTCAGATCCCGCAAGGCGCTCACGTGCTGCTGCGGATGGAAAATTCCATCAGCACTCGCACCGCGCAGGAAGGCGATTATGTCTATCTGCGAACCGCTTCGCCCGTCGCCGTGGAGGGACAGATCGCCGTTCCGGCCGGCAGCTATGTGCAAGGAGTGGTGACGCAGTCCAAGCGCAGCGGGCGAGTGAAAGGCCGCGCGGAGCTCGCCATTCGCCTGGAGACGCTGACGCTGGCGAGCGGCAAGAGCTTCAAGTTCGCTCCGCACCTCAGCTCGGTCGAGTCCGGCGAGACCGGTCAAAAGGTGGTCGGCAAGGAAGGCGCGATCCAGCAATCCAACGATTATTCGAAAGACGCCCAGCGCATCGCGATTCTGGCCGGCAGCGGAGCGGGTCTCGGCGGCTTGACCGATCGAAGCTGGAAGGGAGCCGGCATCGGCGCGGGCGCGGGCAGTGCGGTGGGCCTCGCGACCGTGCTGCTCACACGCGGCCACGAGGTCGAGCTGAAGCAGGGCACGACGCTGGATGTGGTCTTCGACCGGCCGGTGACGCTGGAGTGATCGTCGAGCACGTCTCGGATACCGCCCGCATCGTGGCGGCGCACCGCGCCCTGGAGACCGAGCGGGCCGACGGTCTCATTCGCGATCCGTTCGCGGCCGTCCTCGCAGGCGATAAGGGCATGGCTATTGCCTGCAGCGACACGATCGCGGAGGACGTGTCCTTCCGGGTCGGCCTGCGTGACCGCTTTGTGGATGACCTGCTGCTCGGTGTAATCGAGCGCGAAGGCCCCGAAACCGTCGTGAACCTCGGCGCGGGCCTCGACACCCGCCCGTGGCGCCTGAAGCTGCCTGCCCGGTTGCGTTGGATCGAGGTTGATTTCAAGGAAATGCTTGAATACAAGACCGAGAAACTGCGCCATGAACGGCCACGCTGCCTTTTGGAGCAGATTACCGCTGATATCTCGCTGCCTTCCGATCGCAAGCGTCTCTTCGACGCTATCGGGGATCGCCCGGCGCTGATAATTACGGAAGGGCTGCTGATGTATCTGCCGCGGCAAACGCTCGAAGCACTGTGCTCGAAAATGTTCGCGACGCCGGCAGTGCGCTGGTGGCTCCTGGACGTCGTTTCCAGAGAGTCGAGATTCATTATGGAGCGCGCGCGGCCGAGCGAATTGCACCAGGAAATTGATAACCTGCGCCCCAAGGATCATCTGGCCGGCCAGGAAATCCTGGATCTTGCCGCTGCGCAGCATTGGCAGCAGGTCGAGTGGCGCAGCTATTCTCGCGATGCCATCCAAGTGGCGCCTGATCGCGTCCTGAAGTCCGCCGCCGCCCAATCACGCGCAGGACGTCTTCCGGAAAATGATCCGAGCGGAGTTTACGTGTTCGGCCGGCCTTCGTGAGCGCGGATCGCGTTTAACGGACCGCGGATCGCCCGGCCTTCTCTGCCAGCAGATGCTGCTGCACGCGGCTATGCTTCCGGCCGTATCCGAAATAAATGAACATTCCGATAATGAGCCAGACGAACAGCCGAATCCAGGTAGCTCCGGGCAGCGCGGCCATCAGCGCGAACGATACCAGGATGCCCAGGATCGGTACAACCGGAACCCAGGGAGTCTTAAAGGGACGATGCAACTCGGGACGCCGCACGCGCAGCACCCACACGCCGGCGCACACGATCACAAACGCGAGCAGCGTGCCGATACTGGTCAGTTCGCCGAGAACGCCGATCGGAAGGAACGCGGGAAGGATCGCCACGAAGACCCCCACTGTGATGGAGGCGATCCAGGGCGTACGGAAGCGGGGGTGCACGGCGCCCGCCCAAGCCGGCAGCAGCCCGTCGCGCGACATCGAGAAGAACACGCGCGATTGGCCCAGCAGCATTACCAGCATCACGGTGCTCAGGCCCAGGATGGTTCCGATCAGCACCAGGTATTCACCCCAGCGAACACCGGTCTCCGCCATCCCCAAAGCGATGGGCGCGCCGACGTTGAGCCGCGTGTAGCTGATCACGCCGGTCAGCAGGGCGGAGGTTACGATGTAGAGCACGGTGCAGATGGCGAGCGATCCCAGGATGCCGATGGGCATGTCCTTTTGCGGATTGCGCGCCTCCTGGGCCGCGGTCGAAACCGCGTCGAATCCGATATAGGCGAAAAAGATGACCCCCGCGCCGCGCGCCACGCCGGACCACCCGAACTTGCCGAATTCCCCCGCGTTGTGAGGAATAAACGGCGTCCAGTTCGCGGCGGCCTGAGCCGGATGTGCCAAAACGTAAGCAGCGGCGACCGCAATGAAAACCAGCACCGTCCCGACTTTCACGAACACGATGATGGTGTTGAGCGTCGCCGACTCTTCAATGCCGATGACCAGGATGGCGGTCACCACGGCAATCGCAAGAAAGGCCACCAGATTGAAAACGGCAGTAGCATGCGGCAAAGCCGCGAGGTCGACCCCGGTGGGCACCGAGCTCATCGGCTGCCACATGCCTTTATAGAACGCCAGCTGCGCTCCGGGTGTCGCGATCAGTTGCGGCGGAAGTTGGATTCCCAGCCGGGCCAGCAATTGCACGACGTTCGCGCTCCAGCCGGAGGCGACGGTGGCTGCTCCGAACGCATATTCGAGAATCAAGTCCCAGCCGATGATCCAGGCGAAGATCTCGCCCAGGGTTGCGTAGCCGTAAGTATAAGCCGAGCCGGCGATGGGGATCAGCGAGGCGAACTCGGCATAGCAGAGTCCGGCAAAGCAGCAACCGATTCCGGCGGAGATGAACGAGAGCACCACGGCCGGGCCGGAATTCTGTGCGGCTACCAAGCCCGTTAGTACGAAGATCCCGGTGCCGATGATGGCCCCGATGCCGAGCGCGACTAAGTTCGTAGGCCCCAGGGCGCGCTTGAGCGAGTGCTCGCCCGCCTCCTCGGATTCCGAACGAATCATGTCCAGCGGTTTTTGCGCGAGGAGTTCAGGCATGGCAGGTTAACGGAATCGGGTGGAATTGTTTTTCAAGCCAAGAGCGTAACACAACGCGGGTAGAAGCGCAGGCTCTAGATCAGAAATGGGGGCAGACCACGATCCCTGACTGATAAAACATTCTTGGAGGAATTGTTTTGATCAAATCAGAGATCGTCATAGGACTACCCGATTATGAGATTACCGATTTACAGATCAGCGGCGGTGGGATCAGGATCTCGGCCCGGCATACCGGACTGAGGTTGTGTCCGCACTGCGGGAGCGACCGGCTGCGCAACAAAGGCCGTTACCACCGGCGAGTGCGGCATGAGAACTGGGGTTTGCGGCACTGTACGTTGCACTTGGAAGCCTGCAAGTTTCAATGTCAGGGCTGCGGGCGCTACTTCCGGGAGCGGTTTCCCGGCATTCAACCCTGCCAGCGGTCCAGTGAAGCCTTTCAGAGAATGATCTTTCGCCAGCACCTGGACGGGATCAACCGCAGCCGGCTGGGCCGGCGGGAAGGGATTGGAGCAGCCACCGTGGAGCGTTACTTTCAGCGCGGACTCCAGCGCCAGTTTGGCGAGTGGCATTCGGGGCGCTGTCCGCAGGTGCTAGGCATCGATGAGCACTTCTTCACGCGCCGCGCGGGCTACGCCACGACGCTGTGTGATCTAAGAAATCACAAGATCTATGACGTGGTCTTAGGCCGTTCGGGAATCTCTCTGCAGGCCTATTTCCAGAGACTGGAGGGCAAGGCCGAGGTGCGCGTGGTATGCATGGACCTGGCCTCGAACTATCGCTCCCTGGCACGGCTGCACTTCCCCAACGCACGTATCGTAGCCGACCGTTTCCATGTCATTCGTCTCATCAACCATCACTTCCTAGCCTGTTGGCGAGAGATCGACGGAGTCGGTGCCAAGAATCGCGGCCTGGTTTCGCTGATGCGGCGCCATCGCCACAACCTCTCCGACCATCAGCAGCTGCGTCTCAGCGCTTATCTGGCCGCACATCCGGTGTTGGAGACCATCTATCGGTTCAAGCAGCGATTGTGCTACCTGCTGTTGAAAAAGCATCGCACCCGCAAGCAGTGTGAGCAACTAGTCCCGCGCTTCCTGCGGGCCGTTTACCAACTGCGCCAGCCCGGCTTGGCCCAACTGGTCCAGCTCGGCCAAACTCTCCACTCCTGGTCGGAGGAAATCGTCGCCATGTGGCGCTTCACCCGCAACAACGGAATCACCGAGGGTTTCCACAACAAGATGGAGCTCATCAATCGGCAAGCCTACGGCTTCCGTAACTTCCAAAACTACAGACTCAGAGTAAAGGTGTTATGTTCTTAGAAATCAGTTTGGGATCGGGGTTTGCCCCCGTTGTTGGCGTAGAGCCGAAGCGCAGCAAACAGGGCGCGGAATTGGCGTCCCCAAGGGGATTCGAACCCCTGTTATCGCCGTGAAAGGGCGGTGTCCTAGGCCGGGCTAGACGATGGGGACCTTCCCGAAAGGAGCCAACCGACACCACTGTAACACGATCGTGGTCGAGCGGCCGCCTGCGGGATTCTTACAAAGTCTTCAAGTACGCGATTACGTCGTTCTTTTCATCGTCCGACAGCAGGTCGGCGAACGCGGGCATGCCGTTGCCGCCGGTGTTAATCATGGCGCGGACGTTGGCGTCGTTCACGGGCTTGCCGTTCTTCAGCTTGTCGTGCTTGAACAGGCCCTTGAGCGACGGCCCCACCTTCACTTCATCGTTGTCGCTGTTGTGGCACACCGAGCATTGATCGAAGACGTCCTTGCCCTTGGCGGCATCGCCCGCCGCGCCGCCTTTTTTGCCCTGGGCGAGCATCAGCCCGGCCATCGAAAGACAAACTATCGCTAAACTAATGGTCCCTTTTCGCATTCCCTCTCCTTCGAAGAATTTTTCAGTCTACAACATTTTTCAAGCTCACCGCCACCGGCCGCTCGCTAAAATATACCCATGTCCAAAGCGCTGAAAGAGGGAGACGCAGCTCCCAAAGTTCGTGTGGACGACGACCGCGGCCAGCCGTTCGATCTGGCCGGACTCAAAGGCAAGAACGTCGTTCTGTACTTTTATCCCAAGGCGGACACGCCCGGCTGTACCCGGGAAGCGTGCGAGTTCCGCGATAACTCCAAAAAGTTCACCAAGGCCGACACGGTGATCGTGGGCGTTTCGCCCGACAAGTCCGCGGCTCAAGCAAAATTCAAGGATAAGTTCGATCTGCCGTTTACCCTGCTGGCCGATGTGGATCACCAGGTGGCGGAGGCGTTCGGCGCGTGGGTGGAGAAGAGCATGTACGGCCGGAAATACATGGGGATCGAGCGCAGCACCTTCGTGATCGGCAAAGACGGCAAGGTGAAGAAGATTTTTCGCAAGGTCAAACCCGACGGTCACGCCGAGCAGGTGTTCGAGGCATTAGTAACGCTGTAGGCGCGGCGAATGCGCATAGGCATCGACGCGGGCGGAACATTCACCGACTTTATCGTGTGTCACGATAACGGCGCGATCGAGACGTTCAAGCTGCGCTCGAATCCGCGGTCGCCTGCCGATGTCATACTGGCCGGGCTCGCCCAGGCAGCGGGGCCGCGCCGCGTGGAGGTGATCCACGGATCGACGGTGGCAACCAACGCCTTGCTGGAGCGCAAAGGCGCGCGTACGGCGCTCGTCACCACGGCCGGCTTCGAGGATGTGATTCACATCGGCCGGCAGAATCGCGCGGAACTGTACAATCTGACGCCGCTGCCGCGAGTCCCAATCATTCCACGGGCGATGTGTTTTGGCGTCGGGGAGCGGGCTTATTTCGATGGAAGCATCGGCGCGACGCCGCGCTCGGGCGATATAGCGAAGCTGAAATCGCGGCTGAATAAGCTACGGATCGAGTCCATTGCGATCTGCTTTCTGCACGCTTACCGGAATCCGAAAAACGAGAAGCAGGTCGCCGATGCGCTGAAGGGCCTCGGTTACGTTTGCTGCTCGCACGATGTTTGCCCGGAGTTTCGGGAATACGAGCGATCCTCGACGACGCTCATCAATGCTTACGTCGGTCCTTTGATGGACCGCTATCTGGCCGAGTTGGAACGCGGCCGCCATTACTCGATCTCCATCATGCAGTCGAACGGCGGCTTCATGTCCACCAAGGAGGCTCGCCGGCATGCGATTCGGACCGTGCTCTCGGGACCGGCGGGCGGCGTAATTGGCGCGTTCGAGACGGCGCGGCGCTCCGGATTCTCGCGCATTCTGGGCTTCGACATGGGCGGCACATCCACCGATGTAAGCCTCTCGGACGGGCAGCCGCGCGAGACCATGGAAGCATCCATTGATGGATTTCCGGTGCGCGTTCCGATGCTGGATATTCACACCGTCGGAGCGGGCGGCGGGTCTATCGCGCGGGTGGACGAAGGCGGTCTGTTGCGCGTGGGACCGGAGAGCGCGGGTGCCGACCCCGGACCGGCGTGCTATGGCGTGGGTGTTCAGCCCACGGTGACCGACGCGCACGTGGTGCTGGGACGAATCGCGGCTGACCAGCTCATCGGTGGTGAGATGCATCTGGATGTCGCGCGAGCGGCGACCGCGGTGGATACGATCGCGCGCTCGCTCGGGATCAACCGCGTGGCGGCGGCGCAGGGAATCGTGCGCGTAGCCAATGCAAATATGGAGCGGGCCATCCGGGTGGTGTCGGTGGAGCGCGGTTTTGATCCGCGCGATTTCGCTCTGGTCGCTTTCGGCGGATGCGGCGGGCTGCATGCTAGCGAGATGGCCGCGGAGCTCGGCATCGCGACGGTGCTGGTGCCTGAGTATGCGGGTGCGCTGTCGGCGCTGGGGATGCTGCTGGCGGATCGCGTTCGCGATTATGCCGCCGGGGTGTTGAATTGCTCTGACATCGAGCGCGAGTTCGCACGGCTGGAGAAGGTGGCGCGCAAGGAATTGCCGGGCGCGCAAACGATAAGATCGGCCGATATCCGTTATGCCGGCCAAAGCTATGAGTTGACCGTTCCGTGGCGCACTCGCAATCCGGCAGCGCCGTTCCACCAAGCGCATCAGCAAGTGTACGGGTACTCGGATTCTAAGCGCGCGATCGAGATCGTGACCATTCGTGTGCGCGCGAAGCTGACAGTCAAGAAACCGAAGCTGGTGTCCCAACGCGCACAGGCGCGGGTTTCAAAGAGAGCGGCGAGCCGCCGCATCCATTGCGCCGGAGCATGGCGGGACGTTCCTGTTTACCCTCGTGGCGGTTTGCCTGCAGGCAAACTGCGAGGGCCAGCGCTGGTGATTGATTACGGATCAACCACGCTGGTGCCGCCGGGTTGGACATTCGCATTAGATAAGTTCGGAACGCTGAAGATCACTGCTTAACGTACTTCTTCAGATCGTTCGGCACTACTTCAGCGCCATAGATCACGCCCTTGGAATCCACAGCGATGCCTTCGGCTGCGCTGGTGGTCAAGGTGGTGTCGGAAGGATCGGGAATGAACGCTGTGATTTTTCCATCGGCCAGGCTTCCGATGCGGATGCCGCGCTTCCAGCCGTAGTGGTTTCGCGACACCGATTCCGACTCTGAATCGGAAACATAGATGATGTCGTTCTTATCGACCGCGATCCCGCTGGGACGGCTGAACTGCGTGAATTGCTCGATGAAGTTGCCATCCTGATCGAACACCTGGATGCGGTTGTTGTTGCGGTCGGCCACCAGCAGGCGGCCCTTGTGATCGAACGCCATCGCATGGATGATGTCGAACTCGCCCGGGCCAACGCCTTTCTTGCCCCACTGCTTGATGTATTTTCCGCCCTTGGTGAATTTTACGATGCGGTCGCCCTTCATTCCGCCGTGCCCTTCGCCGATGAAAATGTCGCCGTTGGGCGCGAAAGCGATCGCGTTCGGTTCATTGAAATGCGTCTCGTCGCGCCCCGCCACGCCCGCGGTGCCGAGCGTCATGAGCACCTTTCCTTTGGGAGAGAATTTGAAGACCTGATGGCCCTTGCCGTCTTTGCCTTGGCCGTCGGCGATCCAAACGTTGTCGTCAGAGTCGATGCTGATGCCATGCGGAAAGACGAACATCCCGCCACCCCAATTACGTAGCAGCTTGCCGTTCTTGTCGAACTCGAAGATGGGGTCGAGCTTGGAGTCGGCGCAGGCCGCTGCTATGAAACCTTTCACCCCGCAGCGCTCGATGATCCAGACGTGATCGTGCTTGTCGACCGCGACCGCCGGGATCGAACCCTTGAGACGGCCTTCCGGCCACTGATACCAACCCTTGACAGTGCGGTACGGATTCGGCGCGGAGTTGATGGGCGGGCCGGTGGGCACAGGTGGTTCCAGGTGGACGCGATTTTGTCCTCGCCCGCCACCGCGTCCTTCCGCAGGCGCCGTGTCCTGGGCGCAAACGCTGAATGCCGAGAACGCGAGCAGGGCGGCAAGCACGGTGGTTTTCATTGGCTGGTCCTCTTAGTCACTATAATCCCGAAGGAGCGTCGTTAGCGTTGATCAAAAACGTCGCCGTCGATTCGAAGAAGGCTCGCAGGACATGCTCCGCTTCGGATGGGAGCTTGGCTTCCTCAAGCGCTTCGGTCATCAACAGCACCCACCGGTCGCGCGCGGCGTTTCCGATCTGAAAAGGCGCGTGCCGCATGCGCAGCCGGGGGTGGCCTCGCTCCTCGATATAGCGCGGCGGGCCTCCAAATCGAAATACGAGAAAATCTCGCAGGCGCTGCTCGGCGGCTTGGAGATCGTGCGGAGGATACATGCGGCCGAGGATTTCGTCGTGGGGAACGCGCCGATAGAAGGCTGCGACTAAACGCTCGAAACCATCATCGCCGATGACTGAAAAAAGTTCCCGATCTTCCACTACCGCGACGACCGCAAGCGGGTCTGCTCAATGGCGGTTTTCGGAACCCACGCGGGCGTGCCCTGTTCCCACTTGTCGTCGGTGATGACGTGCTGGCCGGAGCCGTCGGATTTCATGACAAACAGCTCCGCGTAGGGCTGCGGCGCGCCGTCATAGAGCGGGGCTTCATCGCGGAAGCCCAGACGAGAGCTGCTGAAGAGAATGTACTGGCCGTCGGGCGACCACGCACAGTGCGCATCGTTGCCGGGCGCGGCGGTGAGTTGCTTGAGGTCCGAACCGTCCGGCCGGATGCTGAAAATATCGAACGCGTTTTTGCCGGCGCGCGTAAAGCCGATGCGATCGCCTTTGGGCGACCACATGGGGAAATTGTCATAATCCGTGGTCAGCTTGGCGATCGACCCGTCTTCCACGTTCAAGATGCGGAGGCCGTGCTCCTGCTCGGACCAAATACGAAACACGATGCGCTTGCCATCCGGCGACCAGCTCGGAAAGCCGCTGTTAATGGACAAATGCGTGAGGTCGCGCATCGCCGAGCCGTCGGGATGCAGCATCATCAGCTTGGCGGGCTTGGTGGCGCGGTCCAGGAAAAATCCTCCGAAGCCAAACACGATCCACTGGCCATCCGGCGACCAGGCCGGCGAGAAAGCCCAGCCTTGCTTGTCCTGGAAGATTTGCTTGGCGGGGCTGCCATCCAGGTCCGTCACCTTTAAGGGGATGTCATTGAGAGGGCCGGAAGTAATCTCGCCGAGTGGAGTGATGGCCACTTGCCCGCTTTTTGAAACGGCCGGAAACTCGCCTGAATAGCGCAGGTCGAAGTCCGGATCCTTGGCGAAGATCGGGTCGTTCTGGCGATTCGCGTAAGTGAATTTCTGGTAGACCACCAGCTTGCCGTCGGCCGACCACGCCGGGTTGCGAATCCACTCGTCCGGCCCGCGTTCTCCAGTGGTAAACACCAGGCCGCCGTGTTGTTCTGGTCCGGTCTTCGCGAGGTAGCCGATTCGATCGGCACTCACAAACTGCGGCGATATTTTCAGACCGGGGCCGGAGGTGTGCTCTTTTCTCGCGCCGGTTGCCACGTCGACCGATACGATTTGCGATGCCGGATTTCCGAAGCCGCGCGCCGCCAGAGTGTCCTCCACCGCCAGCTCGTAGTACACCACCTGCTTGCCATCGGGAGACCATTTCGGCGATCCGGCGAACCTGCCCGCGGGCGTGAGGCGGCGCAGACCTTTTCCGTCCGGCTGAATCACGTAGAGGCTGGCAGCTAGAAGATGCTCCCACCGGCCCTTGGCGTGGTCGAATATGACGTTGCGATCCGCCTGGATATTTCGGTCGGAAGAGAACACGATCCATTTGCCGTCGGGCGACCAGGAAGGCCGGAAATTACCGAAGGGCGCGCTGGTGTTGGTGAGATTTCGCAGCTTGCGCGTCTTTATGTCTAGAATCCAGATGTTGGTGTTGCCCGAATCGCGCGTGGACACAAACGCGACTTGCTGGGCGTCGGGGGAGAGCGCCGGCGCGTCGTTAAAACCTGAATTGTTGGTGAGCTGTTCCAGCCCCGTTCCGTCCTCGTGCACACGATAAATGTCGGCGGAGCGATTGCGTTCGGACGTGAATACGATCCATTTGCCGTCGGCTGAAAACGACGCATCGTAGTCGAATCCGGCAACGGGAAGCAGTTTGCGCTCGCCGCTTCCGTCTCCGTTTGCGACGTATAACTCCGAGGCGGAAGGCCCGACGCGGTTCACCAGAATGGTGTCCTTGGCGAAAACCGCCGGAAAAGTAACGAAGATCAGACTCCAGAGCGCTATCTTCATACACACCTCCAACCAACAGGGTCTGGCGCTACCAGCGTTAAACCATCGGTTTTGATTATACGTCCAGCGTGCCGGGAACGGTCAGGAGCGATATTTGGGCATCAGCCGCTCGGCGTTTCCGCGATTGATGGCGTGCAGCTCGGCCTGGTTGAATATCTGGTTGGTCAGCATGCCTCGGCCGGTCTCCTCGGCGGTCCGGAACCAGTAGTCGGTGCCATATACGATTTGCGATACGGGAACCACTTGGCGCAGCGCTCCCATCGCGACCGGATTGGACGATTGCGCGGTATCGTAGTACATTTTTCTGAGCTCATACAGGACGCCTTTGGGAATCTTGTCCTGGCGCGGGTTGCTGCCGACTACGCCGCTCCCGCCCTGGCCTTTCGTGACGATGCCGGGCACCACCTCGGCCGCCGTGGCGTTCAAGAACCGTTCGATCACGTAGGGCATCATCCCGCCGGCGTGCGAGAAGACCCAGATGATGTCAGGATAACGGCTGCTCATGCCGCTGAAGATCAGATTGGCGATGACGCGCGTGGTGTCGGCGCCGTACTCAACTATGGTTCGCGGAGCCGGCTTTGCCAGGGCCTCGCAGCAGGCCGCCGAATGCGGGTGAACGAACACGATGGCCTTGCGGCGGTTCAGCTCCTCGCAGAGCGGAACCCAGTTTTCATCTCCAACATACTTGTCGCCGTAGCTGGTGTAAGTGGCGACGCCGTCCGCTTTCAGAGTGTCGAGCGCGTAGGCGATTTCGCGCAGCGAACCGTCGGTGTCGTTCAGCGCCATCGGGATTTCGGCGAAACTTCCAAAGCGGCCGGGATAATCGGAGCGCAGCTTGGCCGCGTAGTCATTGGCGAAGCGGCAGGATTTGCGCAAGGTTTCAAGGTCGTCATCCAAAACAGCCGGCTGCCCGAAGGCGGAGAGCAGCGTAGTGGCCGTGCCGCCCTTGTCCATATCCTCCAGGTCCTTCGAGAGGATCCAGGGCACGCGAGTTTCGGGTTTACCTTTCGCGGCCGCCAGAGCCAGAACCTCGGGCGCCAGGAAATGGTGATGGAAGTCGATGCGCCGGGGATTCGTGTTGGCGCCGTTTTGAGCCGCCGAGCGGCCCGCGGAAAAGAGTGCTCCCGCGCCAATCGCCAGCGCGCCTCCAAGAAAATTCCGGCGCGATGATAAACACGCTTCCGGGTGAGCGCGATGATGATTTCGATCGTCCATGGCAACGAAGTATGACAAGCGAGGAAATGCCTTGTCAATCGGTTAACCGTCCAAACCCAGCGGGTGTTTGGGGACCTGATCGCGCTGGGACCGCCGTCTTCGCTGCGCGCCGGTGAGTTCGGCGATCACAACCAGTAGCAGAATGATCGACAGCGTGAGGCTCCCGATCAGCCAAAATACAGGCCGTTCGTGCCAATCCTTGGCGGCGCGAAGCCAAATCAGAACAATGATAACCAGACTGAGAGCGATTCGAAGCAGCCGCCGCAGCGACATATCGGACTACTATCTTAATCCGATCAGTGCTTGTGCGACATCTGCCTCAGGCAATCGAGCACGGATCGCGGAATCTTGAGATTTCGATTTATTCCCGTACCCAGCGCGATTTTCGGCTTGGCGTCGCCGTGAAAATCGGATCCGCCGGTCACCGCCAGACGGTATTTACTGGCGATCGTGGCGTAGCGCGCTACGTCCGGGGGCCGATGATCGGAATGATAAACCTCGATGCCGCCTAATCCCGACTGCTGCATCTCGCCGATCAGCATTTCCTCGCGAATCGGATCTCGAACAGCCAGCCGAATCGGGTGCGCTAGCACGGGCAGCCCTCCGGCGGAAGCTACTTTTTCAATGCCGGCGCTCACCACGGGCGCATCCCGCTCTACATAGCAGGGCGCGTCCTCATCCAGATATTTGTGGAACGCTTCGTCGGAATTGGCCGCATAGCCTTTGCGAACCAGGACACGGGCAAAGTGCGGGCGGCCCGTTAAAGTTCGGCCCACCGCTTCCACTTCGCTCAGCTCGATCTCCACGCCGGCCGATTGCAGCTTGGCGATCAGGCGGCGGTTGCGATCGCGGCGCTCCTCTTGTATCTCGTCCAGCCAGGCGCGAAACGCAGCGGTCGGCGGTTCATTCAGGAAATAACCGAGTAAGTGCACCGCTCGTTCGGTCGTGCCCACCAGCCGCGTGCTCAACTCGATGCCGCATACCAGATCCAGGCCGCGGGCTTTCGCTATCGGGACGGCTTGATCATACCCGGCGAACGTATCGTGATCGCAGATGGCGATCGCCTCCAGGCCAATTGCGAGCGCCTGGTCGATCAACTCCTCGGGCGTGGAAGTGCCGTCGGACTCATTGGTGTGGGTATGCAGATCGATCACAACGCCAGCCTTCTCAACCGTAGCGCATTGGCAATTACGGACACCGAACTGAACGTCATGGCCGCGCTGGCAACGACGGGGCTCAGGAGCGTATTAAGGCCAAAGAAAGGATACAACACGCCCGCCGCGAGCGGCACGCCCAGCGAGTTGTAGAGGAACGCGAAGAACAGGTTCTGCCGGATGTTGCCGAGCGTAGCCTTGCTCAGCAGCCGCGCGCGAACAATTCCGGCGAGGTCGCCCTTGACCAAAGTGATAGCGGCGCTCTCCATCGCGATGTCGGTTCCGGTACCCATGGCGATGCCCACCTGTGCGCGAGCCAGCGCCGGAGCGTCGTTGATGCCGTCGCCGGCCATGGCCACGATTCGCCCTTGCGCCTGCAGTTCGGCGATGACGTCGGCCTTTTGATGCGGCAGAACCTGGGCGCGCACGTCGTCGATTCCCAGCTTCCGCGCCACCACCTGGGCGGTGATGCGATGGTCGCCGGTGAGCATGACAATGCGGAGGCCTTCGCGACGCAGCCGTTCGAGGGCTTGCGCAGCGGACGCCTTGATCGGGTCGGCAATGCCAAGCACGCCAGCCGGACGGCAATCGATGGTGACGGAAACCACGGTTTGTCCATCCTGCGCCAGGTTGGCGGCGCGTTCGGCGAACTCGGGTGGAATCTCGTTTCCGATCGAGACCGGATGACCGTCCACGACGGCGCTCACGCCTTGACCTGGAACGGCGCGGAAGTCTTGCGCTTCAGCGAGCGGCAATCCGCGTTCCGCCGCTCCCGCGACGATGGCTTTCGCCAAAGGATGCTCACTCAGACGCTCCACGCTAGCAGCCAGCCGGAGGACCTCCGCATCGTCGGGAAAGACGGATACCAATTTCGGTTTGCCTTCGGTCAGAGTCCCGGTCTTATCGATCACCAGCGTGTCTACTTTCTCGAGAATTTCGAGCGCTTCGGCATCGCGAATCAGTACGCCGGCCATAGCTGCGCGTCCGGTAGCTACCATGATCGACATGGGCGTCGCCAGCCCAAGCGCGCACGGACACGCGATGATCAGCACCGCGACGGCATTGACGAGCGCGTAGGCGAAACGCGGCTCTGGTCCCCAAATACTCCAGATAACGAAGGTGACGGCCGCGATGCCGATGACGATGGGCACGAACCACGATGCGACCACGTCGGCGAGCCGCTGAATCGGAGCGCGCGAGCGTTGCGCTTCGCTCACCATCTTCACGATCTGCGCCAGCAGCGTATCGGCGCCGACCCGCTCCGCCTGCATTACGAATGCGCCGGTGCCATTCACCGTTCCACCGGTCACTGGGCAGCCTGGCGATTTTTCGGCCGGTATTGGCTCGCCGGTGATCATCGATTCATCCACGAAACTGGATCCCTCGAGCACCGCGCCATCCACGGGAACACGCTCGCCCGGCCGGACTCGCAAACGGTCGCCGGGATGTACGTCTGCAAGCGGGATGTCCTCCTCAACGCCGCCGTGGCCCATCCGGCGGGCGGTCTTCGGCGCGAGCCCGAGCAGCGATTTGATCGCGCTGCTAGTCTGGCTGCGCGCGCGCAACTCCAGCATCTGACCGAGGAGCACCAGCGTCACGATCACCGCTGCCGGCTCGAAGTAAAGCGCGGGCGCGCCGCCATGCAGTCGGAACGAAGCAGGGAAGCTGCCAGGTACCAGGGTTGCAGCCAGGCTGTACAAGTAGGACGCCGCGACACCGGTTGCGATCAAAGTGAACATGTTCAGACTGCGGTTCACGATGGACGCCCAGCCGCGCTCGATGAGCGGCCAGCCGGCCCACAAAACAACCGGAGTCGCGAGCAAAGCTTCAACCCAAGGCGCGTGCCAGCCCGCATACATCATCACTAGCAGCGCCAAGGTTGGACCCGTGCTCAACCAGAATCGGCGCCGCATGTCGACGTATTCCGGGTTGACCTGGTCCGCGGTTTCCAGGCTGATGGTCACCGGCTCCAGCGCCATTCCGCATTTCGGACACGACCCCGGACCGATCTGCCGCACCTCGGGATGCATCGGGCAGGTGTATTCGACGTCACTCGCGGCGGCAGGTTCCGCGTGGGTTTCCATCGGCTCGGGCTGCGCTTCGGGATGCAGATAGCGCTCCGGATTCGCTTCGAATTTCGCCACGCAGGATTTCGAGCAGAAGTGATACTGTTGGCCGTGATAGGTGGATGTTCCGGCGGCGTGCTGCGGGTCGACGGTCATCCCGCACACCGGGTCGCGCACTCCCGCACGTTTCTGCTCGAGGATTGGAAACATCGGCGTCACTACCAGATTACCTGGGTCGGTTCATCGCCGACACTTAATATGCATCCGTTACAATAGTTCTGCTGCCTCTCCCATGATTCAGACGTTATTTGGCTCGGTTCAGCAGGAACCTAACCTGCTCGAACGCCTCAAGGCGGGTATCGAGAAGACCCGCACGGGTTTGGTCGACCGCATCGAAGATGCATTCGCCGGACGCAAAGAGATCGACGCGGAGCTGCTGGATCAGCTGGAATACACGTTGATCACCGCCGACATCGGCGTAAACACCGCTACTGAAATTTTAGAGAGCATCCGGCAACAGGCCGACCGCAAGCAGCTCAGCAACGCGCAGGAGATCAAGCAGCTGATCGCTCAGCACCTGCTCGACATTTTAGAGGCGACCGATCGCCCGCTGCCGCACGTGACTGAGCCTCCCGCGGTGGTGATGGTTGTTGGAGTAAACGGGTCCGGTAAAACGACCACCATCGGAAAACTCGCCAGCCGCTACCGTTCGGAAGGACGCAGCGTGCTGCTGTGTGCGGCAGATACTTTTCGCGCGGCTGCGATCGAGCAGTTGCAGGTATGGGGCGGGCGCACCGGGACCGAAGTGATCCGTCAGTCGGCCGGGTCGGATCCGAGCGCGGTGCTCTTCGATGCCTTGCAAGCCGCCAAAGCGCGCGGCGTCGATTACGTCATCATCGATACAGCCGGAAGGCTGCACACCAAATCGAATCTGATGGCGGAACTCGAAAAGATGCGCCGCACCGCCGCCAAAGTGATCCCGACCGCCCCGCACGAAGTGCTGCTGGTGCTGGATGCAACTACAGGGCAGAATGGTTTGGAACAGGCGCGCCGGTTCACGGAGACAAGCGGTGTGACCGGGATCGTTCTCACGAAATTGGATGGAACGGCCAAGGGCGGAATCGTGGTGGCGATCGCGCGCGAGTTGAATTTACCGATCCGCTACATCGGCGTGGGCGAACAGGCCGGCGATCTGCTGCCGTTCGAGGCCGATAAATTCATCGCTTCCCTTTTTGCCGCCTAAAGGCATCCGCATGACGAGTGCTCGCATGAAGAACTGGATGGACGAGGCGCTGGAACTGGCGCGGCAGGGCGTGGGGCGAACCAGCCCGAATCCGGCCGTCGGCGCGCTCCTGGTGAAGGATACCGACGTGGTCGGCCGCGGATTCCACACCTACGCGCAAGTCAAGCATGCCGAGATCCTGGCGCTGGATCAGGCCGGCGATCGGGCGCGCGGAGCGACCCTGTATGTGACGCTGGAGCCGTGTTCGCATCAAGGCCGTACGCCGCCCTGCGTCGACGCGTTGGTGCGCGCGGGCGTGGAACGAGTGGTCGCGCCGATGGAAGATCCGAATCCGCTGGTTGCCGGCCAAGGCTTCCGCCGCTTGCACGATGCCGGAATCGCCGTGGACGTAGATTCCAGCTATGCCGAGCAGGCTGCCCGTTTGAACGAAGCTTTCGTGCATGCGATGCGCACCGCTCGTCCGCTGGTGACGCTAAAAGCCGCGCTAACACTGGACGGGAAAATCGCCGCGCCGGAGGACAACTCCGGCTGGATCACCAGCGAGCGCGCCCGTGCGCATGTGCAGCAGGTTCGGCATAACTCCGACGCGATTCTTACTGGAATCGGCACAGTGCTGGCGGATGACTGCCGGTTAACCGATCGGACTGGACAAGAGCGGAGCCGGCCCTTACTGCGGATCGTGGCCGATTCGACGCTGCGCATCCCGCTGGATTCGCACATCGTGGCGGAAGCCAGTGGCGACGTGGCGGTGATCACCACTTCGGCCGCATCTCAGGAACGCCGCCGTGCGCTCGAATATCGCGGTGTGCGCGTGCTGGTGTTCGATGGACCGGGCGGCCGCACCGATCTTGAGAGCCTGGTCGCCTACCTGGGCGGCGAACAATACAGGTCGCTCATGATCGAGTCCGGAAGCAAGCTCAATTGGGCCGCGCTCGAAGCGGGAATCGTGGACAAGATCTTGTTCTACTATGCGCCCAAGATTCTGGGAGGCTTGCAGTCGCTGCCGGTAGCCGGGGGCGCCGGACGCTTGCGCCGCACGGACGCGATTCAGCTTCACAACGTCCGGGTTGATCCGATCCCTCCCGATGAATTCGCCGTTGAAGCTTACGTAACAAACTGAGAAAATGTTCACCGGCATCGTCGAGGAGGTGGGGACGATTCGCGTGCCCGGAACGCGATTGAACGTTCAATGCAGCCGGGTGCTCGAAGACGCGCGCGAAGGATCGAGCATCGCGGTAAACGGAGTTTGTTTGACCGCGGTGAAAGTGGAGGCCGATGGATTCTGGTGCGACTTATCTCCTGAAACGCTGGCCTGCACAAATTTGGGAGCCTTGCGGGAAGGTTCTCGCGTGAATCTGGAGCGCGCCGCTGCGGTAGGCGAGCGCTTGAGCGGCCACATCGTACAGGGGCACGTGGACGGAACCGCCGAGTTCCTCGGCTTAGACCCGCTCCCGGATGGAAACTGGCAACTCCGCGTCCTGTTGCCGCAAGCTCTCGAACGCTACGTGATTCTCAAAGGCTCCATTACGCTGGATGGCGTGAGCCTGACCGTGGCGTCGCTCGATGGCGGACGGCTGAGCGTCGCGATCATTCCGCACACGTACGAGAACACGATCCTCAACACTTACCGGACGCCGGCGGCGATCAACGTGGAAGTGGACTTGATCGGCAAGTATGTCGAGAAGCTGCTTAGTCCGTTTAAGTAGCGGCCCCTTTTGCGAACTTTAATACGAGGCCTTTGGACTTGTGGCCGCTATCGGGGCAGCGGAGGTCTTCTTTTAGCTCGAAAGATTTGGTGGCCACCAGCTGCGCGATTACGTCCTCGGTTGCTTGTTTGGCCTCTTTATTCTTTGCGAAATTTTCGCGCAGCCAATAGTCGAGCGACTTGGGCTTGGGATGATCGGCGAGAGCGCAATCCACCTCGCCGCTGATGATGTAGTCCAGTCCCGACCGCGCAATGTAATCGACCAGTTCACGAACGCGAAAACGGGCGCCGTGACGCAGCTCGATGTAGTGGTCCCAATCGGCGCCGGATTCCGGTGTCCGGTTCAATTCTTCTTTCGGCGGCGGCTTCGTTTTGGCGCGGCGATTCGTCATCAGCGCGTTGCCGACCAGAACCGCCAGCGGTATGGCAGAGCCGAGCAACGCATACTTGAGCTTCGACTTTGACGGTCCCGGCATCTCGGGATTGAGCACGCCGGAATCAGGAGAGCGTTTGATGGGATCGCCGATGCGCATGTGATTCCAATCGTAAAAGAACTGCTTGCCGCAATCGAGACACACCACATACGTCTCACCGCTCGGCATACCCGGCTTGCTGACCGGCGTGATGGGACGGGTCAGCCGAGAATGCGAGCAATTGAACAGGCTCCCCAAAATTGAACCGATCATAATATTTCTCGTCAATCTTCAATCTTGATCGACGGACCTTTTTTGCCGCCTTCTTCGGCGGCTCTGCGTTCCACCTCCTGTGCAATCGCAACGAAACCCACGGCGTCATCGCGCAGCGTGACGGGCTCGCCCGTGTCTCCGCCCACCCGAACAGCAGGATCCAGCGGCAGCTCTCCCAGAAAGTGGATATTCATTGTATCGGCGGTTTTTCTGCCGCCACCATAGCTGAACACATCAATGCGCTCCTTGCAATGGGGGCACTCGAGGTAGCTCATGTTTTCGACCAGGCCCAGAATCGGCACGCGGACCTGCTGAAACATATGGATCGCTTTCCGTGCGTCTTCCAGAGAAACGTCGGAAGGAGTGGTCACGATCACGGCGCCGGTCAACGGCGCGCTTTGGATCAAGGAGAGCTGTACATCGCCCGTGCCGGGCGGAAGATCGATGATCAAATAGTCGAGTTCGCCCCAATCCACGCCTCGCAAAAACTGTTGAATCACGCTGTGGAGCATCGGTCCGCGCCAGATGAGCGGCTTGTCGCCGGGATTGAGAAAGCCCATTGACATGACCCGAACGCCGTTCTTCTCGATCGGTTGAATGCGCTCGCCAATGGCGTGCGGGGTGGCGCGAACGCCCATCATGAGCGGGACGTTCGGTCCATACACATCGGCATCGAGCAGGCCCACCTTGCGGCCGGCGCGCGCCAGCGCGACCGCCAGATTCACCGAAACAGTGGTCTTTCCGACCCCGCCCTTTCCGGATCCGACCGCGATCAAATTCTTAACCCCAGGGATCGGGACTTTCGGTTGCTCGCTTTGCGCAGGATGAGGACCCATCAGTTCGATCTTAGAACATAGTTCCGTTCCGACGCGGCGAAGGCTAGGCCAGCGCCAGGTTGGCTTTGGCGCGAAGGTCGAAATCGGCGAACTCGCCGCGCTCAAATTTTGGGAACGCGGCGGCGGCAATCATGGCGGCATTGTCGGTGGAAAGCTGCCGGGAAGGGAAGTAGACGGGACAGGGCAGGTTGGCGTTGCGAGCGGCAGCGCGCAGTCCGGCGTTAGAAGCTACGCCGCCGGAAATAATCAAAGCGCGGGCACCCAAGTCCTCGACGGATGCGGCGGCCCGGCGCAGTAACTCCTCGATCACGGTTCGCTGAAAGGACGCGATGAGGTCGAGGGTCGGCTGAGGAGTCAAGCGCAGCCAATCTTCGTGCGTCGCATTTGACAATTCTTTGCGGGCGGCGATCTCCGCGGTTAGATGGTGTTGCTCGACCCAGCGGAGGACCGCGGTCTTCAATCCGCTGAAGCTGAAATCACTCGCGTTGCCCTTCATCCGAGCCAGGGTGAATTTCACCCCTTTGGGATTGCCAAAAGGCGCGAGGCGGTCGAGCACGGGGCCGCCGGGGTAGCCGAAGCCCAGCAGCTTAGCAACTTTGTCGTAAGCCTCGCCCGCGGCATCGTCGCGTGTCTTTCCGATCAAACGGTAGCTAAGATCCGCCCGCATATCGAAGAGGTGCGTGTGCCCACCGCTCACGACCAGAGCCACGGCGGGAAGTTCGATCTGGCCAGCAGTTTCGAGCAAGACTGCGTGGATGTGGCCTTCGATGTGATTCACGCCGATCAGCGGCAAGCCTCGCGCAAAGCAGATCGATTTTGCATAGGTCATGCCCACGAGCAAGGAGCCGACCAGGCCGGGGCCTTCGGTGACCGCGACCGCGGCCAATTGATCGAATTGCGTGCGAGCCTCCTCGAGAGCCAGGCGGACAACAGGGACGATCGCGCGCAGGTGCTCGCGCGAAGCCAGCTCGGGAACCACGCCGCCGTACTTGCCATGGGTCGAAAGTTGCGACGCAACGACGGAGGAAAGAATGTTTCGACCGTCCTCGACCACGGCGGCTGCGGTCTCATCGCAGGATGTCTCGATGCCGAGTATGCGCATTGCTATCGTGGGGTTTTGGATCTATCCCAGTTTCATTATCACTTGCCAGAATCGTCAATCGCGCAAAAGCCGCTGGCGGATCGTGCGGCGTCGCGCATGCTGGTGCTCTATCGCGGTGAAAAACGTTGGGAAGATCGCATGTTTCGGGAGTTTCCGCAATTCCTTGGCCCGGGCGACTGCCTGGTGCTGAACGATTCCAAAGTTTTTCCATCGCGCTTATTGGGGCACCGCGCCGGCGCGTTTTCATTGCCGGTGGGCAAAAATAATCCGAAGCGGCGGGAGAACCTGTCGGGCGAGGTCGAGATTTTCTTGTTGCAGCCAGCGAGTGACGACGCCAAAACTTGGACTGCACTGGTGCATCCGGGTCGCAAAATGCGCGTGGGCGAGCGAGTGCGGTTCGATGGCGCGGAAGCTGAAATTGTTGCACGCGGTGAATATGGCGAACGGACCATTCGCTTCCTCTGGGACGGAGATATTTATGAGTTTCTCCAAAAAGCCGGACATGTCCCTTTGCCGCCCTATATCAAGCGGCCGGATACAAGCGAAGATCGCGAGCGCTATCAGACGGTGTTCGCGCGCGAGACTGGCTCGGTGGCGGCTCCGACGGCTGGGCTGCACTTCACGGGTGAAATTCTGGATGCCTGCCGAACGGCTGGAGCCGAAATTGCATATGTAACGCTGCATGTCGGGCTGGGAACATTTCAGCCCGTTCATGGCGAATTGATCCACTCGGAGCGGTTTCATGTAAATCGCGAAAACGAAGCCAGAATCCGCGCGGCGAAGCGCGTGGTTTGCGCCGGCACTACCAGCGTGCGGGCGGTAGAGAGCTTGTACCTCGGCAAGAGCGGCGAAACGGATCTTTTTATCCGTCCCGGTTTTCCATTCCAGCGAACCGACGCGATGCTCACGAATTTTCATTTGCCCGAATCGAGTTTGCTGATGCTGGTATGCGCATTTGCGGAGCGGGAATTCGTGCTGTCGGCTTATCAGCACGCGGTGGAAGCGGGCTATCGATTCTATTCCTATGGCGACTGCATGCTGATCGTTTAGATGCCGAGAAAAGCTTGCCAGGATTTCAGTCCATCGGTATTATGCGTCTTCAACGCCTCCAGGCCTTCCTGCGGTCCGTAAGGATCGGTGAGCAGATAGCGCCCCACGCGCGCGATATCGAGCACATCGTCCATGGCGGCTTTCCAGTGATCGGGCACCCAATCGATGGCATGCGAAACAACGGAGGGCACGCCTTCGGCGACACCATCGGCGGTCACCATATTGAACGACTCGGTGTAGCTGGGCTGCAACAGCAGGTGCATGTGGGCGACGCTCTGGCGGAATCGCGGCCAGGATTGCCAGCCATTCTCGACCAGCTTCACGTGCGGCAGGCCGTCCAGCATAGCGCGGGCGGCTCTTAGAATGGTGTCGCCGCCACCCTCGGTGCGTCCGGCGGAAAGCCACAGCTCGAGATTGGCCTTGTAGCGGCGCGAAATTTCCAGCGCGGCGCCCGCGGCACTCATAAAATTTTTGAGCGGCCGAGTAGCTCCGAATGCGCCGACGCGTAGAGTCCCGCCGCTGTAAAGTGGACGCCAGGGAAGCATGTCTTGCTCGAGATAGTACAGATTCGGAAGATACGTGCAGGGGCGCGTGTACGCGGATCGGACCCACTTGCAGAATCGCAGGCTATTGGCCGAGAGATGAAAATTGTGCGTGCCGGCCTCGATCTCCATGGCTTCGCGAACCAGCTTGACGCCGCTCGCGTCGGCCTGCAGGAAACCGACGTTGGAGTGGCAGTTCACCGCGAAGCGCGTGGAGGTATGCGAGACCACCAGGCTATAGACTTCCACCGTGGGAATCCATGGCGCCGAGATCACCACGTGCGTGGCGGGGTCGATTTGCAAGCGGTCGCGCAGTTCCCTGGCGCTGGTAATGGGCCAGACGTCGGCGGCGATTCCACTGCGGCGCAGAACCTTACAGGTGTTGAGCGCCGCGACACCCAGACCGATGTGGCTGATGTTCTGATTCGCGGCGAAATTTTTGTATGCGAGGATGAGTCTTGGCATGCAGACTTGGTCGGCTTCGAACACTACCCTAGTCCGCGGGCGGCCGCTACCGGCGAGGCGCTTGGCTTAAACTCGTGAAAAGCGTCCAGAAAGAAATTTGAGGGATTTGTGACAAGCGATACCGCCGCCGTCCGCGCGGGCGAGGACCTGAATGTGCAGGCGCTCGCGGCCTACCTGAGAGATAAAATCGAAGCCGGCGGCGAGTTGACCATCGAGCAGTTCCCCGGCGGGCACTCGAATCTAACGTATCTGTTGCGAACGCCAGGGCGCGAATATGTTCTGCGGCGGGGGCCGCTGGGGCCGGTGGCTCCCAAGGCTCACGACATGGCGCGCGAGTACCGGATGCTGAAAGCCGTGCATCCCTTGTTTCCACCCGCGCCGGAAGTTTTCCATCTATGCGAGGACCTTTCGGTCCTTGGCGCGATATTTTTCGTGATGGAGCGGCGCCGAGGCATCGTCGTTCGCGATGAAATTCCGCCTGGCCTGAGCTCCTTTCCGGATTATCCGCAGCACGTCAGCCGCGGATTGATCGATTGCCTCATTGAACTGCATTCCGTCGACATCTTCCGGCATGGGCTGGACGCTTTGGGCAAACCCGAAGGATTTTTGGAGCGACAAGTGCGCGGCTGGTTCGAACGATGGAATCGCGCAAAAACCGAAGAAATCCCGCTCATGGAGCGGCTCATCGCCTGGCTGGGCGAGCGCATGCCCGCATCGCCGGCGGCGACCATCGTGCACAACGATTTCAAGCTGGACAACGTGATGCTGAATTTCAACGATCCCGGCAAGATTGAGGCCGTGCTGGATTGGGAGATGTCGGCGGTTGGCGATCCGTTGGTGGATCTTGGCGTCCTGCTCTGTTACTGGACGCAGCCGAGCGACCCGGGCGGCGAAAAACCGACGCTAACATCGGGGCCTGGGTGGTTCAGCCGCGACGAGCTGGTGCAACGATATGCTGAAAAGACCGGCCGCGACGTGTCGGATATCGACTATTACGAGGTGTTCGCGATATTCAAACTGGCCGTGGTGCTGCAGCAGATTTACGTGCGCTTCCATCGCGGGCAGACCCAGGACGAGCGCTTCCGCCATTTTGACAAGCGCGTCCGCAACCTGATTCAACAAGCCGCCGCATTGATATAATCGCCCCAGCATGGCAAACGAGGAGACGCTTTACGCTGTCAGCGATCGTATCGCGACGATCACGCTGAACCGTCCCGACAAGCTGAATGCCTGGACGGCGACCATGGAAAAAGAGGTTCGCGCGGCGATGGAGGAGGCCGAGCGGGACGAAAATGTGCGGGTGATTGTCTTGACGGGCGCGGGCCGCGGCTTCTGCGCGGGCGCCGACATGTCGCTGCTCGAAACCGTCACGCGCGAGGGGATCGGGGATCTGCATAACGATTTTCTGCGCAATTCCGCGAACGGGCAGCGGGCGAACGTCCGGCCGGATTTTCAGAAGAAATATTCCTATTTCCCTTCGATCCAGAAGCCGGTGATCGCGGCGGTGAACGGTCCGGCGGTGGGGCTCGGCTTTATCATTTCGCTGTACTGCGATCTTCGCTTTGCTTCGGAGACGGCCCGTTTCGGAACCGCATTTGCGAGGCGAGGGCTGATCGCGGAATATGGCTTGGCGTGGCTACTGCCGCGGTTGATCGGTCCTGCGCAAGCGCTGGACATGCTGTTCTCGGCGCGTCTGGTGGATGCGCAAGAGGCCGAGCGAATGGGCTTGGTGAATCGGGTTTTCCCCGCCGAAACGTTCTTGTACGACGTTCATACCTATGCCAGGGAGCTGGCCGATACCGTGAGCCCGCGCTCGGTGCGCATTATCAAAGAGCAGGTCTACAACGCGATGTTTCAAACATTGTCGGAAGCTTTCGAAACGTCCGAGCGGGAAATGATCGAGAGCCTGAAATGCGCGGACTTCAAGGAAGGGGTGGCGCACTTCCTGGAAAAGCGAGCTCCGGTGTTCACGGGAAAATGAATTTCGAGTTCTCCGATAAAACTAAGGCGCTGCAACAAAAATTGCAGGCCTTCATGGACGAACACGTCTATCCGAACGAGCAGCGTCATGCCGACGAAATCAAGCCAGGGGACCGTTGGCAGCCATCGCGGGTGATCGAGGAGTTAAAGTCCAAGGCGCGCGCGGCGGCCTTGTGGAATTTGTTCCTGCCGGAGAGCGAATATGGGGCCGGTCTCACGAATCTCGAGTACGCGCCGTTGTGCGAGATCATGGGCCGTTCCGCGATAGCGCCCGAAGTATTCAATTGCTCGGCGCCGGACACGGGCAACATGGAGGTCCTGGTTCGTTACGGCACGCCGGAACAAAAAGAGCGCTGGCTGAGGCCGCTGCTGGCGGGCGAGATGCGTTCCTGCTTTTCGATGACGGAGCCGGGCGTGGCTTCCTCCGATGCGACCAATATTGAGGCCAGCATCGTGCGCGACGGCGATCAATACATCATCAATGGCCGGAAGTGGTGGTCGTCGGGCGCGGGCGATCCACGCTGCAAGATTTGTATCTTCATGGGCAAGACCGATCCGAGCGCGCCGCGCCATCAGCAGCAGTCGATGATTTTGGTCCCGATGGATGCGCCGGGCATCAAGATTGAGCGGATGCTCACGGTGTTCGGCTACGACGATGCTCCGCACGGTCATGGCGAGATCACGTTCGAGAACGTTCGCGTGCCGGCGTCGGACATACTGTTGGGCGAAGGGCGAGGCTTCGAGATCGCGCAGGGACGGCTGGGGCCGGGGCGCATTCATCACTGCATGCGGCTGATTGGTGTGGCCGAGAGGGCGCTCGAAACGATGTGTCGGCGCGTTCAGTCGCGCGTAGCTTTTGGAAAGAAATTGTCGGAGCAGGGCGCGCTTCGGGCCGGGATCGCGGATTCGCGCATCGAAATCGAACAGGCGCGGTTATTAGTGCTCAAAGCGGCTTACATGATGGACACAGCGGGCAACAAAGCCGCTCGGCGCGAGATCGCGATGATCAAAGTGGTGGCGCCGAACGTGGCGCTGCGGGTGCTCGACCGTGCGATTCAGGCCCATGGCGCGGCCGGGGTCTCCGAAGACACGTTCTTAGCGGCGGCATGGGCCAACTCGCGAACATTGCGCTTGGCTGACGGTCCTGATGAGGTGCATCGGGAAGCGATCGCAAGGCTGGAGTTGGAGCGCTGAAGGCGAGATGCTACGCCGGCCCGGCATGAACCAGGCGTTTGAAAAGCTCCCAGCCCCGGTTGGTCGGTTTATATACCGGACCCTGTGTTCTTAGCAAATCGGGCGCATACGCGACCACCAGCAGCCCTACGTCGGCCAGGTGCTGCAGCCGCTCGTTGGTTTCGCCATTGAATCCTTCCCGAGCGCATCCGGCGGCGCAAACGGTGTTCAGCGTGGAAATGGCTTCGTCGTCCATGGGATCACTATCGTAACATCATGCGCGGAGTCTGTGCCACGCGCGAAGGCCTAGCCCCTGCTACACTAAACCTTTTGATCCCATGAAAATTCACGAATATCAGGCCAAGGCGATCTTGGCGAAATACGATGTTCCTGTGCCGCGAGGAGAGGTCGCGTTCACGGTGGACGAGGCGGAAGCCGCTGCGAAAAAGATCGGCGGCAGCGTGGTGGTGAAGGCCCAGATCCATGCCGGCGGGCGCGGCAAGGGCGGCGGGGTAAAGGTGGCCAAGGACGCCAATGAAGCCGTCGAGATAGCCAAGAAGATCCTCGGCATGCGGCTCATCACGCATCAGACCGGTCCCGAGGGCCGGATCGTGCAGCGCCTGCTGGTGGAAGAGACACTGCCCATCGAGCGCGAGCTTTATCTCGGCATCGTGCTCGATCGCGCGCTGGGCAAGCCGGTCTTTATGGCGTCGGCAGCCGGCGGGATGGAGATCGAAGAAGTCGCAGCGAAATCGCCCGAATTGATTCTGAAAGAAGCGCTCGAGCCGGGCTACGGCCTGTCGGCGTTTCAAGGGCGCAATCTCGCCTTCGGAATCGGCATTCCGCCCGAGAGCGTGAACGCGGCGGTGGCGGCGATGATGGCGCTCGCCAAGGCATACAATGCGTGCGACGCTTCCCTCGCCGAGATCAATCCGTTCATTCTCACCAAGGATGGCAAGGTGTACGCGCTCGACGCCAAGATCAATCTGGACGACAACGCGCTGTACCGGCATAAGGACTTGCTGGAGCTGCGCGATTTGAACGAAGAAGATCCGCTCGAAGTGGAGGCGTCGCGCTTCAGCCTGAACTACATCAAGCTGGACGGAAATATTGCGTGCATGGTGAACGGCGCGGGCCTCGCCATGGCCACCATGGACATCGTGAAGTACGCGGGCGGAAGTCCGGCTAATTTCCTAGATGTCGGCGGTGGAGCCAATGCCGAGCAGATCAAGAACGCCTTTCGGATTCTGCTTTCCGATCCGGGTGTGCAAGCCGTACTGATCAACATTTTCGGCGGCATTCTGCGGTGCGACGTGCTCGCCACGGGAGTAGTGAACGCGGCGCGTGAGCTGAACGTGAAGGTGCCGATCGTGGTGCGCATGGAAGGGACCAACGTCGACAAAGGGCAGGAGATTTTGAAAAATTCGGGATTCAATTTTACGGTCGCTGACGGGATGAAAGATGCGGCGGAGAAAGTTGTTCGCGCGGCGCGCATGGGAGCGGCGGCATGAGCGTTCTAGTCGATAAAAAGACGCGCGTGATTTTTCAGGGCTTCACTGGACGAGAGGCGAGTTTTCACGCCCAGGCCGCGATCGAGTACGGTACGAATGTGGTTGGCGGCGTGACGCCGGGCAAAGGCGGGCAAACTCATCTGGGCCTGCCGGTGTTCAATACGGTGGCCGATGCCGTGAAGCAGACCGGCGCGAACGCATCGGTGATTTTTGTGCCGCCGCCCTACGCCGCCGACGCCATTATGGAATCCACCGAAGCCGGCATCGCGCTGGTGGTCTGCATCACGGAAGGCATCCCGACGGCGGACATGATCCGGGCCCGCGCCTTCATGCAGGGCCGCGCAACGCGATTGATCGGTCCGAATTGTCCAGGCGTCATTTCGCCGGGCAAGTGCAAAATCGGCATCATGCCGGGACACATTCATAAGGAGGGCGGCGTGGGTGTGGTATCGCGCTCTGGAACCCTGACGTATGAAGCGGTGGGGCAACTGACGAAGCTGGGCATCGGTCAATCCACTTGCATCGGAATTGGCGGCGATCCGATCATCGGCACGAACTTCGTGGACGCGATCCAGCTGTTCAACGAGGACCCGGATACGAAAGCCATTGTGATGATCGGTGAAATCGGCGGGAACGCCGAGGAGACAGCCGCGGGTTACATCCAGAAGCATGTCAAAAAGCCAGTGGTTGGATTCATTGCCGGCCAGACAGCGCCGCCGGGACGCCGCATGGGTCACGCGGGCGCGATCATTTCGGGCGGCTCGGGAAAAGCGGAAGACAAAATGAAGGCGATGGCCGCGGCGGGAATCACCGTGTGCGCCACTCCGGCAGAGATAGGGGAGAAGATCAAGAGCCGCCTGTGAGCGACTGTTCACCGGCTCGATAGCGAATTCATGGCAATCGAACAGACTTTTGCAATCATCAAACCCGACGCAGTAGCGGGCGGGCATAGCGGGAACATCGTCGGCATGATCGAAAAGGCCGGGTTCCGCATCCGCGGCATGAAGATGACGCGTCTTTCCAAACAGCAGGCCGAGGCTTTCTACGAGATCCATCACGAGAAGCCCTTTTTTGGCGGCCTGGTGACGTTCATGACCGAAGGCCCGGTGGTGGTGATGGTGCTGGAGCGCGACAACGCTATCAAGCACTGGCGCGACGTGATGGGCGCGACCAATCCGGAAAAGGCCGCCGAAGGCACCGTTCGTAAGAAGTTCGCGAAGAACATCGAGCGCAACGCGGTGCATGGATCGGACGCGCCGGAAACCGCGGCGGTCGAGATCCCGTTCTTCTTCAGCATGGCCGAGCTGCTCTAAGCTCGACGCGCTTGTGACATTTCACGAAAGCCGCTTCCGGGTCCGCTATGCCGAGACCGACCAGATGGGCATCGTCTACTATGCGAACTACCTGGTCTGGATGGAAATCGGGCGAGCGGAATATTGCCGCGCGGCCGGGATGCGCTACAAGGACATGGAAGGCTTGGACGGCATCCGGCTAGCGGTGGTGGATGCGCACTGCCGCTATTTGCGGCCCGCGCGTTACGACGAAGAGATCGCCGTGAAAACATCGATCGCGGTGGCGAACCGCAGGATGGTCGAGTTTCACTACGAGATTCGCGATGCGTCCAACGAAGCCAAGCTAGCCGAGGGCGAGACCCGGCACATTTTTCTGGGCGCGGATCTGAAGCCGGTGAAGTTGCCCGAAAAATATTTTGGAGCTTTCGGGATTACTTCGGATCGTCGCCAAACTTGATGGTCGATTCGCCCGTGAACTTGTGGTAGTTGCGAAACTCGATCACATTGCGCCCGCATTCATTCGAGCCGCGATCGCAGCTCAGAATTTCCGCATGCACCGGCAGCAGGAATTTATCGGGCGTCCCCAGGGTGATGTAGTCGTAGTCCACCGCGGTTTCCACGTTGACCAGTGGAAATTCGGATGGAATATCCTTGGCCTGCATTTCGATGCGCAGGGCATGCGCGCTCTGCTTGTCGATCCAGACCGAACCCTTGTACGGCGCGTTGATATATTGTCCGGGCGTGTGAACGTTCCAGGCGGATCGCAGGCGGACCACCGCGAAATCGTAGACCGAGGCCGGCAAATGGGTGATGGTGGCGTCTTCGACATATTTGAAGTTCGCCATTGTGCCGGGTGAGAACAGCGCCGCCAGGATGGTGCCGAATTCACCGGTGGACCAGGCGCCCGAATCCTCGGGAGGCTTCCTGGAGGCCTTGCCGTTGATCGTGATATTGCGGTAGCTCTCCTTGCCTTCCTCCCACACCATGTCTCCGGAAACCACGTCAATTACGTTCCAGCTCGGCACGCGCGTCTCGCTGACGTAGCGGGTCACCACCTCCTGGCAAACGTAATTGGGTAGGCCTTCGAGAAATGACGCGGCGACCTGGCGCGCCTTCTCGATAAATTCCAGGCGCGGGTTGCCCGGCGCGGGCCGCTGAACTTCGGGCGCGCGAGCCGGCGGCAGATTAGCAACCTCTGGGGTGTCATCGTCCGTACCCGACGAAGGCCGGGATGCGGGCTTGCCGCGTTTCAGCTTGGGCGGCCCTCCGTCGTCATCATCGGAAGAGTCGCGCCGCACCAGAATCGTCGGCGGCGGACCGGTCCGTTCCTGCTGCTCTTCCTGCTCCGCCGGAAGCTGGTCATTGGCGTTGATTACGCCGGCAATTTCGGAGTTCGGTTTGATGCTGACGGCCTGGAACGGAGCGTCCTTGTCTTCGGTGGCGTCGACGTCCACGCCATCGCCGACTCTCAGGCTGGCCGGCTTGGGCGTGCTGTCGGTGTATTGGACGATCAGAAAGCGGGTGTCTTCCAACTCCAGATCGAAAGACTTCGCGTCCAGCCTTCGAATTACGCCGCTATAAGAGCGGGATTGAGCCGTTGATTTTTGATCGGTGTTCTTTCGGGAGCCGCGGGTGGGAGCCGGATTGCCCTGTCCGCCGTTGCCGGGATAGCGGCCGCCGCCGGGATATCCGCCGCCGGGGTAGCCGACGCCCGGAGGATACTGACCTGGATATTGGCCTGGCAGACCAACGCCGATTTGCGCCAGCAGCGCGCCATTTACCACCAGAAGCAGGAACGTCAGTTTCACGTTTTCGTTCCTTAGACGATCAAAACTCACCGAAAGGTACAGTCTGAAACTAAAATAGCACTATCCTTGCACCCGTTTTTCCTTGCCCGCCCAGAACCGTTCCCGCAAGATGAGCTTCCGGATTTTCCCGGTACCGGTTTTGGGCAGCGGTTCCTCGGCGAACTCGATGATTCGTGGCAGCTTAAATTTGCCCAGGCGTAGTTCCAAAAACTCCAATAAAGCCTCAGCGGTCAGCTGGGACCCCGGTTTGCGCACCACGACGGCGGCCGGCACCTCGCCCCATTTTTCATCCGGCGCGGATACCACGGCGCATTCGAAGACCTCGGGATGCGCGAAAATCGCCTTTTCCACTTCGATCGAAGAGATGTTCTCGCCTCCGCTGATAATGATCTCTTTCTTGCGGTCCACGATATGGATAAAGCCGTCTTCGTCCCAAACGCCCATGTCGCCGGTATGCAGCCAATCGTCGGTCATCACCGCTTTGGTGGCCTCGGCCTCGCGAAAATATCCTTCCATGATGTGATCGCCGGACGCGACTACTTCGCCGATGGTGCGCATGTCGCGGGGAACGTCTTGCATGTGCGAATCCACCACTCGAACGCAGACGCCGGGAACGGCCCACCCCGCCATGGCGCGTCTACGGCAGCGGTCAGCGTCGGATTGATAAACAACATCGCGCTTAGGCCGCGCGGTGGTGAGCAGCGGCGAGGCTTCAGTCAGCCCATATCCGGCGAACACGTCGCAATGGAACGCTTTTTCCATGCGTTCGATCAGCTCCGGCGAGGCTGCCGCGCCTCCGATCATGATCTTGCGCATGCTGGACACATCATAGTTCGCGATGTCGGGGCAATGCAGCAGCGCGTTCGCCATGGTCGGCACCAGGCTCATGTCCGTGGCGTGATGCTCCTGGATCAGCTGGAAGACGGTGGTGGGATCAAACCGCCGCACCATAATCTGCTTGGTGCCCAGAAGCGTGGAAGCTTGCGGGCGGCCCCAGCCGTTGGCATGGAACAGCGGGATGGTATGCAGATCCACCATGGTCTCGACATCTTCAAAGAGCGACGCCACCGCCAGCGAGTGCAGGTAAAGCGTTCGGTGCCCCAGCATCACGCCCTTGGGCGTGCCGGTGCTGCCGCTGGTATAGAAAAGCTCGGCGATGGCATGCTCGTCGTATCGGAACAGGTCGGGTGGTTCGGGATGGCCCTGGGCGAGCAGTTCCTCGTAGGTGAAGTCGGCCAGCGGTATCTTTTCGTCCAGCGTCACGTAGCGCTCGATCTCGCGGCACTCCGGTTTCAGCATTTCAATCAGCGGCGCGAAGTCATTTTCGAATAGCAGCATGCGCGCGCCCGAATGATTCAGGATGTTGATCAACTCCACCGGCGACAGTCGAACGTTGAGCGGCATCACGATGGCGTGCGCTTGCACTACGCCGAAGTAGCCTTCCAATAGCTGATGATTGTTGAAGCTTAAGTACGCGACGCGGTCGGCCGACTCGATCTTCTCTTTGGCGAGCCCGGTGGCCAGACGCCCGCAGCGCTCTCCGAACTCGGCGTATGTGAATTGCCGGGATCCTGAGACCACTCCGATTTTATTTCCGAATAAGTCGACCGCACGCTGGAGACACCGCATCGGTGTCAGAGGAACGAACATGGTCGCATTGTACTCCGATCCGGTTCCCAAAGCTCTTTTACGCTAGTTATTGGCAAAGGAGATCGCGGATGGCTCCGCCCACCTGATCGATGAACTCGTACAGGTCCACCGGCTTCTGCAAATAATGCACGACGCCCAGGCGGTGGGCGGCCTGCTGTTCTTCCGGGGCGGGGGACGACGTGAGCACGATGACCGGAACGGCGCATAGCTGGGAATCCTTGCGAATGGCGGCCAGCACTTCCAGGCCCCCGATCTTCGGCATGTTGAGATCGAGCAGGATCAAGTCCGGGCCGGGATGATCGGGCGTCTTGCCGCATAAGGTGGCAATAGCATCCGCACCATCTTTCATATGCGTCATCTCGAAGGAAATGTGGTGCGCGTTCAGGGCCTCGCGGATCAATAGCACGTCGGCGATGTTGTCCTCGACGATGGCAATTCGGGTGGGCACAAGGGCTATCGCCATTTTACAGGGAAGAAATCGGCTGCTAGGCTGAAGAGCGTTAACGTTGCGTCTCGGCATACACACCTCTATTGCTAAATCCCTCGAACATGCGGGTTTGAAGGCGGCCGAGCTGGGCGCGAACACGTTCCAGATTTTCTCCGCCAGCCCCAGGATGTGGCGCGCCTCGCCTCCGGCGCCGAGCGCAGTGAAGCTGCTGGCGCGTGTTCGCGAGCGCCACGATCTTTATCCGCTCATCATCCACGACAATTATTTGATCAATCTCGGGTCCTGTAGCGAAGCGCTGCGCGCGCAGTCCGTGGCGGCCTTTCGCGGCGAAATCGAGCGGGCGCTGGCGATCGGCGCCGAATACCTGGTGGCGCATCCGGGCAACTGCAAGGGCCACTCGGTGGAGCAGGGGATTTACGCCGTAATTCAGTCTCTGGCCGATGCGGCGCGCGGGTTAAACACGAAACCGCTCACGGTGCTGCTCGAGAATACGGCGGGATCGGGAGCGGCCTTGGGAAGCCGCTTGGAAGAACTGGCCATCATGCGGGAATTCGCCGGTCAACTCACCGATCTGAAGATCGGCTTCTGCATCGACACGTGCCATTGCCTGGCGTCGGGATATGACCTCGCGACCGCCGCGGGCCTCAAGCATACGGTGGCCGAAATCGATCGGGTATTAGGGACTGGAGAATGTTCCAGTAATCCACTCGAACGACTCCAAAACGCCGCTCAACTCGCACGTCGACCGGCATGAGCACATCGGAGAGGGCTGTATCGGCGAGGAAGGCTTCCGCCGCATCCTGCGTCATCCAAAGCTTCGCGAGCAAAGCTTTCATCCTCGAAACGCCCTATGACAAAGAGGGCGACGACCGGAGAAATCTGGAGGCGTTGAAGCGGCTGTCGCGGCCGGGGCGCGATGAGAAGATGCCTGCGCGCTACTTGACCACCAGATGCGTCAGGTCCTTCTCGTTTTCAAGGCAAATATAATCCAGCAGGTCGGTATCGAGCATCAGGATCTGGTTCAGCTTGATGGTCCACGGTTTGGTGTACGCCTTAGGATCGTTGACCGTGACCTCCACTTCCATGTGCCCATAATCGACGCGCCGGAAACGCTCCGTCACCGTGGCGGCATCGGTGATCGGATCGCCGCCGGTGTCGAGCCAGATGCCGTCCCGAAAACCCGTAGTCGTCACCACCAACGTTTCGCCCTCCCACTTCGCGGTCGAGTAGCCATTCCAGGAAGGCTGCGGATCGATGGGCAGCGGCCGCCCGTCGGTGAAGATTTGCCGGTAGCTCGCGTTGTACTCATTGAGAATCACAAGCAGCCCCGGTGTTTGGACGACCTTCCGATACATCGGGAACGTTTGCGATTCGACGACGCCGATCGGCAGGCAGTGCGAAAGCGGGTCGTCCTTCCGGAGCTCGGCGCTGCGTTTCTTGGCGATCTCCCGCGCCCAGGGTTGATAGGGCAGGCCATCCTTGAGACCCCAGCCGACGTTGCCGAACTCCTGCCCCGGATAGAAATCCACGCAGCCTTCGGGCGGGCAAGGCTTGTTGTGCTCGACATCCCAGGTCCCGGAGAAGTCGGGCTTGCCGTCGGCGGTCCGAGGCGCAGGAGCCGTGAGATTCGGCTTGCCATCGGGTGTTCTTGGAACGCCGGCGGTCGGGTAGTTTAGCCATTGCGCTCCGAGCGGCATTGCAACCGCGACCAGTGCAATGAGAACGAATTTGTCATTCCGGCTCACGCCTCTGAGTCCCTACCTGTGATCCTAGCGCCCGAACGCGCGGAGAACAATAGCGGGCGAGCAAACCAGATGTGCTATTAACTAAGCCTTATGATCAACGTCGGAATTGTCGGCCTGGGCTGGTGGGGCAAGAAGCTGGTCGAATCGATTCAAGAAAGCTCGTTGTTGCGTGTGGTGCGCGGTGCGGAACCGAATCCGGCCGCAGTCGAGGGATTCGCGGAGACGTGCGGGTTTCCGATCTCGTCGAGATTTTTCGTCGGTGCTCGAGGATCCCAAAGTTGACGGGGTCCTGTTGGCGACGCCGCATTCGCTGCACGCCGAGCAGATCGAGCGGGCGGCCCGCGCCGGGAAACATGTTTTTTGTGAAAAGCCGCTGGCGCTGACTCGCGCGGGGGCCGAACGCAGCGTGCAGTCGGTGGCTTCGCGCGGGCTGGTGCTGGGCATCGGACACGAGCGCCGTTGGGAGCCGGCGGTCGCGATCATGCTGGAAGAAGCGCGGGCCGGCAAATTAGGGAAGCTGCTCCAGATGGAGGCCAACTCAAGCCACGACAAATTCACTGCGCTCGCGAGCAACAACTGGCGATTATCCGGCGCTGAGGCGCCTGCGGGCGGCATGACCGCCACAGCGATTCACTTGTTCGACATGGCGACTTCGCTGTTCGGCGAAGGCGAGACGGCCTACGCGAGCAGCGCAACGTTGGCGAGCAGCATCCCGAACGGCGATTCGAGTTGCGCGCTGGTGCGATACCGCAACGGCTGCACGGCCTACGTTTCGGCAATTTTGGCGACGCCGTTCATCTCGCGGATCGCGCTGTTCGGCAGCGAGGGCTGGATCGAAGTTCGCGACAAGGCTCACGTCGAGGCGTTTCAAGGCTCGTGGCTGACGCGCTGCGCCAAAGGCGGCGAGCCCGTGACGACCGATATTCCCGTGGCCAAGCCTGTGCTCGCCAATTTGGAAGCGTTCGCCCGCGCCGTCCAGGGCGATGCACCCTACCCGATCTCGACGGCGGATATGATCGCCAACGCGGCAGTGATGGAGGCGATATTCAGATCGGCAGAAACAGGAACAACACAAAGCGTGCCGGCAGGATTGCCACGCAGTCCGGCACTCAGCAACCCTCGTTCCGTATGAGAATCGCCAGGCTGGCGCAGTTCTTCACGTCCTGGCTGGCCAGAGACTTTGAGTGCGCGTTCCGGGAAAGATAGGCTGTGCTCAAACGCCTTGGTGAAGGATTGAATCACCTGGATCACCTCGGCGGTGCCGAACTGGTCTTTGTGAAAGGCGGCCATGCCGATCAGAAGCGTCTGAACGATCCCGTAGTGCACCATCATCAAAAAACATTGGTCGCGAATCGTGTTCGCGGCATGATGAATGCTCAGTCCTCGCGTGCTCTCCTGCGGACCCAGCGGAAACAGCTTCCGGTGGACATAGTTCACCAGGTAATGCTCCAGGATGTGCTGATGCTGGCTCATGTACGGCCAGTAGTATTCGGAATGGGCAGCCGCATAGCGCCGGCCGATATCGGTCATGCTGGATTCGGCGGTCCAGTCCATGCCCTGCATGAATTTCTGGTAGCAGGCGAGCAGTCGGGGACCCGTGAAGTCGGAACTAATGCGTCCGACGATCAGCTCCAAAATTAGCTGCAGTTGTTCCGCCGGCCGAGGATAGTGGGGCTTCAGCGCCTCCCCAAATCGATCGCTCTGGACCGCCTCGCGATAGGCTTCCAGCACTTCCGGAGGCTGAGCATCGCCGCCCGCCACGGCCATTTCGTGGAGCTGGTCGCAAAGCGAGCCGAGAATTACCAGGCGTTTCCATAAAGGATAAGCGCGGTATTGCAGCAGCCAAATCACAAAGCCTCGAATTTCACGAAAATACTGGTAAGGTTTGCCGGATTTTTCATCCGATCGTTCGCAGCACGGACAGATGGCCGAGACGCGCGTCATGCGCCGGACCTTCCTCTTCGTCGAACTGCATGGGGTCCGGATCCAGCAGCACGATACGGGCAGCTTCTGGACACGACAGGTCCAGCGAGCGTTGCAGGACATCGTCCACCATGTTCATGCCTCGCGGATACCGCCCGCACATGATGGACAGGTACCGCTCTCCGAGCTTCTTCTGAATGGCGCACAGGCCTTCGGATAGAAACGGGCACGCGGATCCGGACAGCGTGACGTGGGCATAACTTTCGTCGCTGGTGCCGGCGGGATTGATGGTCACCAGTTCGTGGAGGCGCGGACCTAACTCCGGATCGTCCGAGAGCTGGTAGGCGTCGTAGGTATCTTTATCGATGTTGACGATCCAACCAACGCAGCAGGTGTCCTCGCAATCGGCGCCGATGCAGCGAAAGGCATGATAGGACCGCGGTTGGAGCCACTTGGCCGGGATCGGCACTGCTTGAGGATAACAGAGGCGAATCGGATGAAGTCGTCGGAGGTCGCGCTCGGTCGCATGATCACAGCCGACCCGGCTATATTGAAGATGAATCCCCCAATTTCGAACAACTCATGCCCGAAAAGCAGTATGACCATAACCAGATCGACTTGAAGTGGAGCGAGCGCTGGAAGGACGGCTGTAATTATGCGTCTAAAAGTTCACGCAGCTTCGGCGAATGAAGAACTTGTCGCCCTCATCAACGAGGGGTACGATGCGATCAACAGCGCAATCGCAGATTATCGGACGAGAAAAGAGCAAGGCACGTTCGATGACTCTAAGGATGTTAATTCAATCGTGGCGCCGGTCGACGCGTGGTTGAAAAAGGTAGTTGAGTCACTTGGGCGAATCTTTCCGACGCAGCTTGAGATGCACGTGTTCCTAGATCCAGAGATTCCATTCGGCGCTGTAAGCGGTGATTACCATTATCAGTCCACTCTGCTAAAGTGCCGACATTCTGTGCGGGGCCTGAATAAGATTCGGTTACAAAGCCTACCGGAATATACCGATCTTCCGTTGGACGCGCGCCTCTTCGCCGAAGATATTGACAGTTTTCGCAAGGTGCGAGACATCAACCCTGCGGCAGTAATGGACGTGCTCAGAGAGGGCTATTTGGACCGGTCAGAGGACTCGATACAAACTGCATTGGAGCGGATTCTGAACGTGCCGTTTCATAAGAAAGATTGGGGCGGCGAGTTAAACGACTTATATACCGCCAACCTCTTGGTCAATGGAGCCCGCCATGAGACGGCGTTTCTTTTGAAAGGAAACGGTCTTCGTAACCGTACGATGGAGATCAGTCATTGCGGGGTTAACGGAGATCAAATTTTGCGCCTTTGCAACTCACCGGCGAAGTTATATGTAATCCAATTTGTCGGTCGGATTTCGGAGGCCGTCGTTCTGGACATCGATGGGAAAGTGCGCCATGCGAGGTCCCAAGGAAGAGAAGCATGGTATTGCATTATGGACGGCCAAGACACTGCACGGATCTTGAGAGCTTACAGCGAATTGTAGACGTGGCTCACTCCAGGTGTTCATCCAGGCGAGTGAGCGCATTCGCACCCGGGCTATATTGAAGAAGAATCCCCAAATCTGAACAACTCATGCCGGAAAAGCAGTACGACCATAACCAGATCGAATTGAAGTGGAGCGAGCGCTGGAAGGACGACCCGGCCCTGTTCGCCGCCGAGGAAAACTCCGCGAAGCCCAAGTTCTACGTGCTCGAGATGCTGCCCTATCCGAGCGGCACGCTGCACATCGGCCACATCCGCAACTACACCATCGGCGACGCCCTCGCCCGCTACAAACGCATGCGCGGCTTCAACGTGCTTCACCCGATGGGTTGGGACGCCTTCGGTCTGCCGGCCGAGAACGCCGCCATCGCCAACAAGCGCGATCCCTACGAGTGGACCATGTTCAATATCGAGAACATGAAGCGGCAGCATCGCCGCATGGGCTTCAGCTACGATTGGTCGCGCGAGATCGCCACCTGCGATCCCGAATATTATCGCTGGAATCAGTGGTTCTTTCTGAAGATGCTGGAGCGCGGCCTGGCCTATCGCAAGAACGCGCTGGTCAACTGGTGTAACGAGTGCGGCACCGTGCTCGCCAACGAGCAGGTGGTGGACGGCTGCTGCTGGCGGCACGACACGACGCCGGTGGAGCAGCGCGCCATCGAGCAGTGGTTTCTCCGTATCACCGACTATGCCGACGAGCTGCTGAGCGCGATCGCCGAGCTCGAGGAAGGCTGGCCCGAACGCGTGCTGCTCATGCAGCGCAACTGGATCGGCCGGTCGGAAGGTGCCGAAATCGATTTTCACCTGGAAGGCAGCGGTGAGCCGATTCGCGTCTTCACCACCCGCGTCGACACCATCTACGGCGCGACCTGCGTGATCCTGGCGCCGGAGCATCCTCTCGTGAACAAGCTGGTGAGCGTCGAGTTGAAGGCGCAGGTGAAGCAGATGATCGACGCGCGTGCCGCCAAAGGACCCGGCGACATCGAGAAGGAAGGCCTGTTCACCGGCCAGTACGCCGTCAATCCTTACAGCGGCGAAGAGATTCCGATCTGGATCGGCAACTTTGTGCTGATGGGCTACGGAACTGGCGCGATCATGGCCGTGCCTGCGCACGATCAGCGCGACTTCGAATTTTGCAAACAGTACGGCATTCCGATCCGGCCCGTGATTCGCCCCACCGACGGCCCGCTGGCCGACGCTTCGACGATGAAGGAAGCGTTCGGCGACGACGGCATCATGGAGCATTCCGGTCCGTACACCGGATTGACCAGCGAAGAAGGCCGGCGCGTCATGACCACCAAGGCCCACGCCGAGGGATTCGGCAAGGCCGCTGTTACCTTCCGCATCAAGGACTGGGGCATCTCGCGTCAGCGCTATTGGGGCACGCCCATCCCGGTCATTTATTGCCCGCAGTGCGGCATGGTGCCGGTGCCGGAGAAAGATCTGCCGGTGGTGCTGCCGCTCAACATTCCGATCACCGGCAAAGGCCGCTCGCCGCTTGAAAACGTTCCTGAGTTTATGAACGTGAAGTGTCCAACCTGCGGCGCCGATGCCCGCCGCGAGAGCGACACCATGGACACCTTCATCGATTCATCTTGGTATTTTTATCGCTACTGCGACCCGCACGATTCCACTGCGCCCTTCGATTCGAAGAAGATCGCCTACTGGTTCCCGATCGATCAGTACATCGGCGGCGTCGAGCACGCCATCCTGCACCTGATCTATTCGCGCTTCTGGACCAAAATGATGCGCGACCTAGGGCTGATCACGAACAACGAGCCGGCCGCGCGGCTCTTCACTCAGGGCATGGTCATCAAGGACGGCGCGAAGATGTCGAAGTCGAAGGGCAACGTCGTCAGTGCCGACTCGATGATCGAGCGCTACGGTGCCGACACTGGCCGTTTATTCGAGCTGTTCGCCGCTCCTCCCGAAAAGGAAATGGACTGGACCGACTCGGGCGCGAACGGCGCCTACAGCTTTCTCGGCCGCGTCTACCGCTTCGTCACGCGCAACGTCGGGGCAGGGCAGCCCTCACCTGGCGAGGCCGACCGCAAGGTGCTTCGCAAGCTGCACCAGACGCTCGAGCAAATCACCGGCGACTTCGAATCGCGCTGGCACTTCAACACCTCGATCGCGGCCCTGATGGGCCTTTTGAATGTGCTCACCGATCTGGAAAAGGAAATCTCGGCGCCCGTAATGGCCGAAGTGCTCGAAAAGTTGACGCTCATGCTGGAGCCGTTCGCGCCTTATCTCGCCGAGGAATTATGGGAGGAGCTGGGCCGCCCCGGACCCGTTTTCCATCATGCCTGGCCCGAGTACGACCCCGAACTGGCGCGCGAAGACGAAGCCGAAGTCGTCATTCAAGTGAACGGCAAACTGCGCGGGCGAATCTTCGTTGCTTTCGGCACGCCGCGCGAGACTCTGGAAAAACTCGCGTTGGGCGACGCGAAGATCCAGGCCTCCCTCGACGGCAAGCAGGTGGTCAAGGTGATCGTCGTCCCCGACAAGCTGGTGAATATCGTCGTGAAGTAAATCGGATTACGCGGTGGCGTTGCCTTAGCTGGCCCCGGGAGCGTGATCCGTGACCGTAGCTGTGGGAGGTAACACCACCGCTCGATTGTTTCCAGAATGCCCGACTTGATCCGCCGCGTCTATCGAGGAATTAGCTTTTCAGGCGCGGTTTTCGCAGGAGCACTTACCACGCCAAGATTGACCAAGCTGGCGCGAATAGCCTTCTCGCCGCCGGCGCCCACATGATAAAACACGATCTTGCCGTCGCGATCAATCAGCGCCACGGTTGGATACGCTGTTACCGCGTAACTCTTTAGGGTTTCGGTAGCGGCTTCCGTCGGAAGCACCACCAGGTTATCCGCGAACTCGCGGCGCAGTTTCTCGAGCACCGGCGAGTCATCCTTACAGGGGATGCACCAGCTGGTAAAAACTCCAGCAGCACCGGCTTCCCGCGGAGATCGTGCAAGGCAACATCTTTGCCCTCCGGCGACTTGGTCGTAAAATCCTGCGCCATTTTACCCCGTGAGGTTGGCAGAGGATTTCACCGGGCCGGCGAATTCGGGAACCTCCCTGGCGCCCGGCGGCGGCGTGAAGACGAACAGCGAATCCGGCACCGGCTGATTCACCTCGAACGAAGTGATCTCCACGCGTTGCACCGTTTCAATGGGAGCCGCCAGCGGTCCACCGGTCATTACCGAATCGATCGTCATTTTCAGCGCGAGCTTGGTCTGCTTGTCGATCCAGGCCGTCTGCTGGCCGTCGGTCAGCGTCAATCCGCCGGGGATCGTGATCTTATTCAGCGCGGCCTCCACCACATACGACTCGATCGATTTGCCGCCCACCTGCACGGTCTCTTCCCGGGCGATCTTGGCCGACAGATACGGGTCGTTGGAGTTCGGCAAATTCACCTGCTGCCCTAGCCCCGCGTTTAACGTCTCGAGCAGAGCTTCAGGACTGCTGGCCGCAGGCTTCTTGGTGTACTGATTCACCCGTCCGATGTACATCCAGGTGTTCCGGCCGTCCGAAACGATCAAGGTGCTGCCCAGTTGTCCGGTAGAGTCGATGCGGACCTTTCCGGGTTTCGAAACCGCCAGCTTCACCGGCATCTCGACGCGGCCCTCCAGGCGCTGTTTGGTCTCGATCACCACCTGCTGGTCCACCAAATAAGACTGAAACGCACCCAGGGCTTCGCGCGATTCTTTCAAAAGCGCTTTGGCGTCGGGCGGGCTCTGCGCCTGCACAACCAGAGCAAGAGCGAGGACCGGAAAAGCGCATCGCAGCCGCATGCCAGCCTAATTATCCTACGGAACCGTCCGGAACGCAGGATAACTGCCCGCGCGCGGCGGCTTGTGCCAGCTCATCGCAGCGGTTATTGTCGGCGTGCGATGCGTGACCCTTGGTCCACGACCATTGGGCTTTGTGACGGGAGGCTTGCTCGTCCAGTTCCTCCCACAAGTCCTGGTTGGATACCGGCTTCTTTCCCGCAGTACGCCAGCCGTTCGCTTTCCAGCGATGGATCCATTCGGTGATTCCGCCCTTGACGTAGTTGGAATCGGTGACGATCTCCACCTCGCAAGGCTCCTTCAACGCGCGCAGCCCCTCGACGGCGGCTTTCAGCTCCATGCGATTATTCGTGGTCTGAGATTCGCAGCCGTACATCTCGCGCTTCTTGTCGCCATACCGCAGAATGCATGCCCAACCGCCCGGTCCGGGGTTGCCGATACACGCGCCGTCGGTAATCAATTGGACGCGTTTCATCGTGGATCACGCTGAAACAGCAGCCAGTTCGCGCTCGAAGAACGCATCCACCTGATCCAGAATTTGCGCCGCCTCGGTGGCCTTATAAATTTCGACCCGGAGCTTGGACCCGTTCCGCACGCCATGCGTGAAATAGGTCGCAAACTGCTTCATCTTTCCGACCGTATCCGGCTGATCCTTATCGCATAACATGCCGTAATAGGTTCGCATGATGTCGAAGCGCTGGCGCTCTTCCGGATGCACGTATGCACCGGTTTCAAGATACTGCTGGATCTGGCTGAAAATCCATGGGTTAGATGAAGCTGTCCGGCCGATCATGACGGCGTCGCAGCCGGTCTCTTGGATCATTCGAACGGCGTCCTCGGGCGTCACGATGTCGCCGTTGCCAATCACCGGGATCTTAGAAACCGAGGCCTTCACCTGCGCGATGCGGCTCCAGTCCGCTTGGCCGCTGTAGCCTTGCTCACGCGTCCGCGGATGCAGGGCGACCGCTTGTAATCCACAATCTTCTGCTAGCTTGGCCATCTGAACCGCAACCAATTCTTTATCATTCCATCCGGCCCGGAACTTCATGGTGAGCGGAATCCTGATCGCGGCGCGAACTTTCCGCAGGATCTCCTCGACCAGGGGCAGATCGCGCAGCAGGCCCGAGCCCCCGTTGCACTTGACGACTTTGTTCACCGGGCAGCCGAAGTTGATATCCACAAAATCGAAGCCAAAATCCTCGCAAGCTTTGGCGGCATCGGCCATTACCTCGGGATCGGAGCCGAACAGTTGTGCCGAGATGGGGTGCTCTTCCGGCTCAAAGAAAAGATAGCGAAAGGTGCGCGTCTGCTTTTTTGCTCGAAACGCGTGAACCACGCCGTGCGAGCTGGTGAACTCGGTCATAATCAATCCGCAGCCGCCCTGATTGCGGATGAGCCTGCGGAAGACCGTGTCCGTGACGCCAGCCATGGGAGCCAGCACGGTCGCCGGGGCGATGGTCACGCCGCCGATGCGAAATTCCTTGGGGAAGAAGACCATTTCTAAACTATTTTAACGGTATGGGTTAGAAACTCAAAGAGCAGCCGCCACGTTTAATGATTTTGAGGGATTCCGCATGATGGATGCCAAGATTGTATCGGCGTTCCTGGTTGGCGCTGTAGTCGCTTCGGGGATTGTCTACGTGGCGATACGGCCCGGGCCAGTGGCAAAGCCTGCGGTGGCGCTGGAGCAGGAGCCCGCAAAAGTTGTTGCCGAGACGAGTCCGCCGCCCGTTGCCGCGGTTCTGCCAGCTCCCGTTGAAGCTCCCGCGCCTGAACCTGCCGCGCCGCGGCGGATTGTGCACGCGCCGGTCCGCGAAAAGCCGTCCGCTATGCCTCCGGCGGTGCGTCACGAACAGCCCGTGATCATCACGCGAAATCAGGAGCCGGCGACACCGCCCCCCGCTGCGCCGCCCTTTCAACCATTTCCAGAACCGACTCCGTCGGCCTCGGTCGAACCAGCTCCGCCACCCGTTGTGGAGCGAGCGGCTCCCGCAGCACCCGTGCCTGAACCAGCAGCCGTAAGGCCGCCGGAACAGGAAGGGCCTGGGCCACACACCGTCACGATCATTGCCGGTACCCTGTTGCCAGTACGTGTCGGTGAAACGCTCTCGTCGGCGCGCAATCAGCCGGGCGACAGCTTTCTGGCGACGCTCGACCGGCCGCTGGTGATTGACGGATTCATCATCGCCGAGAAGGGGTCGCGCGTCGAGGGCCGTGTGGCCGAAGCCGAGCCGGCGGGGCGCACCCGGGGGCTTGCGCATCTTGGAATCGAGCTGGTAAGAATCTCGACCTCTGATGGCCAAAATGTCCGAATTCGGACCGAGCCGTATCGCAAGGACGGACCCACTACCACCGGTACGGACGCGGCCAAAATCGGAGCGGGCGCGGTGATTGGAGCGGCTATCGGTGCGATCGCGGGCGGCGGGAAGGGCGCGGTCATCGGAGCTGGCGTCGGCGGCGCGGCGGGTACCGGCGATGTGTTGCTGACTCGCGGCAAACCGGCCGATATCCCCGTGGAAACGCGGCTGACGTTCCGCGTCCAGGACCCGGTCACTCTTACCGAAAAATTGAACTAATTCGCATCGCGGAAGCTGTCGATGGTTAGACAGGTCGATGGCTACGCCCGCTTCATTATCGCTAGACAGTTTGCCGGTTGCCGACCGCTTCCGGTGGCGCGCGGCGCTGGCTCCGTCGCTCACTGACTTCTTCTTCTTGTGCGCCCTGGCTTGGATGTTCATGGCCAGCGATGCCGGATGGCAGGCGCTGCTGCGCGACGGCGATACCGGGATTCACATTCGCATCGGCGATCTGATTCTCGCGTCGCACCACGTTCCGACCGTGGATCCGTTCTCGTTCTCGAAACCCGGGCAAACCTGGTACGCGCACGAGTGGCTCACCGAAGTAATTTATGCCGGGCTGGTTCGTGCCGGGGGATTGAAAGCGCTGGTGTTGTTCACGGGAGTGCTGCTGGCGCTCTACAACACCGTTCTGCTGGTGGACATGCTAAAGCGAGGCGCGAACAGCCTGGTCGCAATCGCGTTGGTGCTGGCCGGAACCAATGCGGCGTCCATCCATTTCCATACGCGTCCGCATGTGTTTACGCTGCTGTTTTTGACGCTTTCGTCCGCGTTGATTGCGCGCGATCGCTCGCGTCCCACCCCGTGGATCTGGCTCCTGGTTCCTCTGACCGTGATTTGGGCGAACATGCATGGCGGTTTTGTCGTGCTATTCGCAGTGTTGGGCATCGCGGTGGCGGGCAGCTTGGCCGAGGCGTGGCTGAATCCGAACACCGGCGCTTCGAAGCGCAAAATGGCTCTGCGTTACGGCGAACTGTTGCTCGCTTGCGGCCTGGCCTCGCTCGTCAATCCGCAAGGATGGAAGCTACATCTGCACATCATCGAGCTGATGCAGACTTCCTGGTACAAGACGCATATTAACGAATATCAGTCGCCGTCGTTTACTTCCGAGCCGATGTTCTTCTTTCTGGCGCTCTTGTTTCTCGGTTTAATCGCCGTGTACCCGCTATTGCGCCGGAACTGTATTACCGAAGCGCTGTGGATCCTGTTCTTCGCATATTGGTCGCTGGTGTCGGCGCGCAACATTCCGCTGTTTATCATCATGGCGCTGCCCTGGATTGCGCTCGAGATCACGAATTTATGGCGCGAAGTCAGCGAAAAGAGATCTCCGCAATCCACCGTGGGAGTGTTGGAGGATATTTCGACGCAAACCAGCCGGAAATTCGGCCCGCTCGGCCTGTGGATGCCTCTGTTTATCGCCTCCGTTTTTCTGTTTACTCCCGCGAATCATTGGCCGGCGGATTTTTCAAAAGATATGTTCCCGCTCGGGGTGCTGCACCGCCATGCGGCCGAACTGGCCGAAGCGCGCGTGTTCACGCCGGATCAATGGGCGGATTATCTGATTTATCAGAACTATCCAAAACAGCGCGTCTTTTTGGATGGCCGCAGCGATTACTATGGGGAAGAGATCGGGAAGGCTTATTTGGAGATGTTGCAAGCCGGTCCGAAGTGGCACGAACTGCTGACGAAATACCGGTTTAACGCCGTGCTGTGCCCGCCGGATTGGCCGCTGGCGTCGTTGCTCAAAACCGATTCCGGCTGGCGCATCGCGGACCAGGACCAAGACAGCGTGCTGTTCGTGAAAAACTAGCCGTTTGCTAGTCGGGCCATCCCAGGCGGAAACCGTACAAGCCCAGGCAGCGGACGCAGTCGATCAGGGACCGCCGCACATTCGGCCAACTTGCGCCGCGCTCCTTGCCCGCGGTGCGCGACAAAAACTCGATGGGCACGAAAGCTACCCGATATCCGCGCGCCTGGGCCTGGATGATTCTCTCCGCTTCCACAAACGGGCTGCGCGAGATCAAGCCGAACTGGAAGACTTCCTTGACTCCGAGCTTGATGCTTCCGGCATCGGCCGTTTTCACTCCGAAGAGCATCCGCGGCAGCAGGTTGAAGAGGAATGAAATAACGCGCCGCATCGCGCCGTAGACCTGGCTGCGATTGGAGCGCACCCCAACGACCAGATCAGCGCCGTCCTGGAGCGCTCCAAACATCTTGGGAAGGTTGGACGCCGGCCACTGGCCATCGGAAGCCGTCAAATAGATATGGGTTCCGCGCGCGGCTTGGAACAAATCGCGAAATGAAGCGTAAATTCCTTCATTCGTCGGATGCGTCAGTACACGGAGCTTCGGAATCTCCTGCTCCAGGCGGCGCAGGATCGAAGGAGTGGAATCGGTACTCGCGTCATCCAGGCAGACGATCTCCCAATCCCCGATGTGGCCGGCCAGGCTCACCAGGGTCTGATGGTGATCGGCAACCACCTGTTCGATGGTGTCCTGTTCGTTATAAACCGGCAGCACTACTGAGAGGACCATTCGGGAACCTCCCCGACCGTGCCCACCCGGCGCACGCGAGCTCCGGGAAAACTTCGGATCGCCGAGGCTACCTGGTGAGGCGCGTCGGGATCCATCTCCGCGTACAGAGGCAACGACAGGACCCGCGAGGCGGCATGCTCTGAAACCGGAAAGTCTCCCCGCTTGAAACCAAGATCGGCGTGCGCCGGCGTGAGATGTATGGGATAGGGATAGTGGATGCCGGTCTGGATCTGCTGCGCCGACAGATGCTGCTGCAGCCTCTCGCGATGCACCGATTCAATCGCGTACACGTGATAGACGTGTTTCGCGTAGGGCATTTCGGCCGGAGGCTGCACTCCGATGGCCGCGAGCTCTTCGCGATAGCGCAGCGCGTGCGCGCGCCGCAGATTGGTCCAGCGGTCCAGGTGCCGAAGTTTCACCCGCAGGATCGCGCCTTGCATCGCCTCCATGCGATAGTTGTAGCCGGCCAGCACGTGTTCGTATTTTCGCTCCGCTCCCCAGTCGCGCAGCATGCGGATCTTGCGGGCAAAATCCGGGTTACTGGTGACCACCGCGCCGCCCTCGCCGCAGGCTCCCAGATTCTTGCCCGGATAGAAGCTGAAGCAGCCCATATCGCCCAGCGACCCCACCGGCTTATTCCGGTACCGCGCGCCGTGCGCCTGAGCCGCATCCTCGATGACCACCAGGTCGCGCCGCCGGGCGATGTCGAGCAGAGGCTGCATGTCAGCGGGCTGCCCGTAAAGATGCACGGGCAGGATCGCGCGCGTGCGACGCGTAATCGCTTTTTCGAGCTGCGAAACATCCAGAGTGTACGACTCGGTGTCAATGTCGACGAAGACCGGCGTGGCGCCGGTGTAGCGGATCGCCGCCACGGTGGCCACGAATGTGAAGGGAACCGTGATCACCTCGTCGCCCGGACCGATCCCGGCGGCGAGCAAAGCCAGGTGCAGCGCGCTGGTCCCGCTATTCACGCCGATCGCTTCGGACGCGCCGCAGTAAGAGGCGAACTCGCTTTCGAACGCGCTCACCTGCTCTCCCAGCACGTAGTGCGCGCTTTCAAGAACGTTCAGCACAGCCTGATCGATCTCCGGCTTGATGGAGTGATATTGGGCCTTCAAATCGGCGAATGGAATCATGCCATCGCCATGGCGGGCTTGATTTCTACGGGCCGCCCCCGTTGCTTGAGCGAGCTCGAGGCGGCTTCGAGCAGGCTCACCACTTGCAGCCCGGCCTCGCCACCTGAAATCGGAACCTCGCGGCCTTCGATGCAGCGCAAGAAATGATTCGCCTCGGTTTCGAGCGCTTCCGCAGTCTGGAGCTGCGGCGCATGCATGTCGCCGGTGCGGTAGCTGATGAGCATGGCGTAAACGTCTTCCGGGCGATTCGTTACCGTGATGCCCTTGTCGTAGATCTTGACCTTCTCGCTCGGCTCCAGATCGTCGTACACGATCATCTTCGAAGCGCCCCCGATCAAGGTCCGGCGAACCTTCACCGGCGCGAGCCAGTTGACGTGCACGTGCGCAATCAGCGAGGTCTCAAAAAACAACGTCAAATAGGCGACGTTTTCCGGTTCGCCGGGAATGTGGCTGATGCCGGTGGCGGAAACCGCGCAGGGCCGGCTTCGAAGTACATAGTCCATGATCGACAGGTCATGGACGGCCAGATCCCACAGCACGTTCATGTCGTGCTGGAACAGGCCTAAGTTCACGCGCACTGAGTCGTAATAATAAATGTCGCCGAGCGATCCGCTGTCTACCCGTTCGCGGATCTGCCGCACCGCGCCCGTATACACAAAGGTGTGATCCACCAGCAAAGTCAGCCGGCGGCGCTCCGCCTCATCGATGAGCTCGAGCGCTTGCCCGGAAGTGGACGCGAGCGGTTTCTCCACCAGCACGTGCTTGCCGGCGCGCAGCGCTTCCAGGGCCAGCGGAAAGTGACTGGAAACGGGAGTCGCGATAACGACCGCATCCACATCCGTCGCCCGGATTAGCTCCAGCGGATCCTCGCCAACCTGGACGCCGGGATATCGTTTGGCCGCCAGCGCCAGCCGTTCGGTGCGAGCGTCGCAGATTCGCACCACCCGCGAGCCTTTGGCTTCGGCGAAATTGCGCACCAGGTTCGGGCCCCAATAGCCGTAGCCGATCACTCCGATGCGGATCATACGGGCTCCGCGGCCGCCGCTTCCGCAGTGCGGTTCTTCGACTGGCGAGCATCTCCGACAACTCGCGCTGGGTTTCCCGCTACGATGGCATAATCCGGCACGTCGCGCGTGACCACGGCGCCCGCCCCGACCAGCGCTCCAACACCGATGGTTATTCCGCCGAGAATAGTGGCATTGCTTCCCAGCGACGCGTTTTTCCGGATGAGAGTTTCCTCGAGCGTCCAGTCCGCTTCGGTTTGCAGGCCGCCATCGGCGTTGACGGCCGAAGGATAGCGGTCATTGACGAACATGACCCCATGTCCGACGAAAACGCCATCCTCAATCGTGACGCCGCTGCACAGAAACGAATGGCTCGAAATTTTGCAATTGCAACCGATGCTCACGCCCCGTTGAATCTCCACAAAGGCACCTACTTTGGTGCCATCCCCGATCGCGCAACCGTACAGGTTGACCAGGCCGGGCTGGGGAATCACCACCTTCCGGCCAAGGCGAACATCCTCCGCAATCATGCCACTTAGTCATCGGCACAATTATTACAATGCTTTAGCGATTATCCTGGGAGAAGTACCGATGCCGGGTCGCGCCTGCCCTAAGGGTGCCCGGTGCAATCTTGAGGGATTTTACTGAGGAGGTGTATGGCGAACAAATCCGGATCGTGGCTTGCGCCGCTGATCTATCTGTCGGATAACTGGATTAGCCTGGCTGGCGTCGTCCTGGTAACCACATCGGTTGTGCTGTGGTTGCTCGTGCTTCCGGTCACTTTGGGCTCCGGAGTTCAGAACCCCTACTTAGGCATCCTGCTCTACCTGCTGCTTCCGGTCGCCTTCTTTCTGAGCCTGCTGCTGATTCCGATCGGCATCGTTCTAAAGCGCCGCCGGATGCACGCCGCGGGCCTACAATCCCCGGTGACCATTGACTTCCGCAGCCCGGCCTTGCGCCACCTGATCGCTTTCTTTGCCGTCACCACGTTCGCCAACCTGGTCATCGGCAGCGAACTGACGTACAGCGCCATAAACTACATGGATGGAGTCAGCTTCTGCGGCCAGACCTGCCATACGGTGATGCAGCCCGAGTTCACCGCCTATCAAAACTCGCCGCATTCCCGGGTCGAGTGCGTGGGATGCCATATCGGTCCAGGGGCATCCTGGTTCGTGCGCAGTAAGATTTCAGGCGTGCGCCAGGTTTTTGCCGTGGCGTTCCACACCTATTCGACTCCGATCCCGACGCCGGTCACCAATCTGCGGCCGGCGCGCGAGACTTGCGAAGCCTGCCACTGGCCGGAGAAGTTCACCGGCGATCGCCTGCGGATCGTCGACAATTACGCCGACGACAAAGCCAACACCATGACCGAGACGGTTCTGCTGATGCACATTGGCGGAGGGAACGGGAAGGGCATTCACGGAGTGCACGTCGGACCGGGTGTGACCATTCGCTATGCGTCCGACGAATCGCGCCAGAACATTCCCTGGGTCAGTTATCAAAAAGGTTCCGCTCAACCGGTGGCGTTTTCAGCGGCTGGTTTCAAGCCGGAAAGTCTCAACATGCTAAATACGCGCGTAATGGATTGCGTGGACTGTCACAACCGCCCCGCGCACACCTTCCAGTTGCCGGACCCGGCGGTGGACGACTCGATGAGCACCGGCGCCATTTCAACCATGTTGCCCGAGGCTAAGAAAGAGAGCGTCGCGCTGCTGAAGGCCAGCTATCCGAGCCGCGAAGACGCCGCCAGCCGCCTGCCTGCCGGTTTCGAGGACTTCTACAAACAGAAATATCCGGAGGTGTATGCGCAGCGTCCAGCCGAGGTGCAGCGCTCCGCCCAGGCCGTGCTGGGCATCTATGACAAGAATATTTTCCCCGCCATGAAGATCAGTTGGGGGACGTATCCGAACAATCTCGGCCACATGGATTTCCCCGGCTGCTTCCGCTGCCACGACGATTCGCACAGCTCGGCCAATGCGCAAAAAATCACGCAGGACTGCAACGCCTGCCACGACGTCCTGGCGGTCGAGGAAGCGTCGCCAAAAATCCTGACCGACTTAGGATACCCGGCTACCGCTCCGCCGCCGACGGATCCCAAGCACGGATCGAAATAGGGGCTGATCCAGAATAACGGAACACCCAGCATCCAGCTGGGACGATCGGATTATGAGCGCGCAACCCCGCCCATCACCGCAGGAGCAGCAGGCTCATGCGCAACCTGCTGCCGCGAAGGATTCGCTCGAGATCGCCGCGCTGCTGGCGATGACCGGCGCCTTTCTGGACGCCTTCACTTATTTCGGGCATGGCCGCGTCTTCGCCAATGCGATGACCGGTAACGTGGTGCTGCTGGGAGTGGCCGCGGCTGCTGGTAACTGGAGGCAGGCGCTCCGCCAGATGCTTCCCATCGCGGCGTTTTTGCTGGGGGTATCGGTGGCGCAGTTGCCTCAGTTTCCGCGCGTCCGCGATTCACTTCCCGATCCAGCGCTCGCCGCTCTCACCGCTGAAATGGCCTTTCTGTTCGGCGCCGGATGGTATCCGAAAAATGTTCCCGATTTCCCGCTGGTGCTGGGAATCTCCTTCCTGGCCGCTTTGCAAAGCTCGACTTTTCTTCGAGTCGAAAGCTGGGCTTACAGCTCCACCATGACGACCGGGAACCTGCGGCGTTTCGCCGAGAGTGGATTTCAGGCTTTGTTCCGGCGCCCCAGTAGCGAGGCGATCCGTCCCACCAAACTGTTCGGTATTATCTGTCTGTCCTTCCTAGCGGGCGCGATCCTGGGAGGCGTGTGCGTTTCCTACATGAACAATCGGGCCCTGTGGGTCGCCGACGTTCCGCTTCTGTTGGCGTGGCTCCTGCTGGTCTTCGAGTGGCGCGTAGCGCGGACGTAAAAGCGATTGCTCTACTTGGCGTTCAGATAAGCGATCAGGTTGGTCATCTCGCCGGGCGATAGCTTGGGCCAGGCGATATTCTGCTGCTTCATTTTTTCGAGCATCGCCGGACCATGGTCCCACAGCGCCGAAACCATGCTGACGGCCGAGTAAGTCCCTGGGCCGCGAGCGAGCGGCGGTGCGCCCGAAGCCGCATTGGTGTGACACGACTCGCACCTCTTCGACTCGAACACGTGCTTACCGTGCGCCGCATCGCCCTTGGGCGAGAAGAACTGGCTGGCCCACACCGCGCTCAAAATCTGGCGCATCTCGGCGGGCGTCACTTGAGCGGGCGCGCTATCGGGAGACTTCACCATCAGCGGAGCATGATTCCACATGGCAGCGGCAACCTCGGTCAGCGTGCTGTCGCCAATCAGCTTCTCAAATGCGCTCTGATCGGCGTGGCAAGTCTGGCAGCCCTTGGAACGGAACAGTGCCTCGCCGCCCTCGGCCGGAGGAATCTCAAACTCGAGCGTGCGTCCCCGGGTCTGCGGAAGGTTCTGCAAGTAGACCAGCAGATCCGTCAGATCCTGCGCGGTCATTTGGGGCCACGCAAGATTGCGCGCCCGCATCGCGGTATTCATTTGTGACGCATGATCGAACATTTGCGCGATGAGCACGGTGGGATCGGTCAGCGCGTGCCATTCGGAAACCGGCGGACCGACGCTGGCCGTCCCTGAGGCCAACGCATGGCAATCGGCGCAATGCTTGGCCGCGAACAAAGCTTTGCCTCGCTCCGCCTCGCCCGGTTTTTCGAAGAAATGCGCCGCGTAGAAATAGGCGAAAAGGTCGGATGCTTCTGAATCCGTCAGCCGCGGAACCGGTACGCCTTGTTTCGCCATCGCAGCCCACATCACCGGCGCGTGATTCCACATCAGGCTCGCGATTCCGGCGGGCGTGTAATCGCGGTCGAACCTGCGGCTGAGGTCCGGAGCGCTGGTCCCGCCGTGGCCGGCCACCGAGTGGCACGTTATGCACATCTGGCTGGTGAAGATCGCCGCGCCGCGTTTCGAATCGGCGGAGAACGACGCAGCGTGAATTGCCGCGCCGGACGACACTGTAAGCAGAGCCACGCAGACAAGTAACCGCATAGCCTCCTTATACCGCAGTTTAATGACCAGCATTATTCTTAATTTGCAAGGTAACGGCCCAAGGATTGCTTTCGGTCAGGCTTCTTGTGAGCAAATACACCCAGCTTCTCGGTCTTTTGACCTGCATTGTGCTGGTGGCAGGCCTCCACGCGCAGCAGGCGCCCGCCCAGCCAGCGGCTCCAGCGACATCCGCTACCCCTCAGCCACCTGCTACGCCAGCGGCACCTGCTCTTAAACCCGGCTATGTTGGCTCCGACGCATGTAAGTTATGTCACGAAGAAATCTACAATCGATTTACTAAGTCGACCCACTTCGCGGTGGAGACTAATCAATCGCGCGGTTGGGCGGGGATGGCTTGCGAATCTTGCCATGGTCCTGGGGCAAAACACGCAGATGCCGCAGACCCGACATTGATCCAACTGCCGACTAAGTTGAAACCGGCAGATGCGGACGCCACCTGCCTGGGGTGCCACCGTAATGCCACGAAACTGGGACGCATCCAGGCGGGCCACGCCAAAGATACAGTGGCCTGCTACGAGTGTCATTCCGTGCACGGTGCCGGCGGCAAGCCGTTGCTGGTGCGGAAGGCGGCGGACATCAACACCCAGTGCGCGGCCTGCCATCTTTCCGTTTGGGCATCCTTCCAAAAACCGTACAAGCATCGTTTGCCCGAAGGCGCGATGTCGTGCACCAACTGTCATAATCCGCACGGGAGCACGATGCCGCAATCCATGCGGGTTGCGTTCGGCAACGAGCCGACCTGCTTCCAATGCCATAGCGACAAGCGCGGTCCCTTCGTGTTCGAACATGCGCCAGTGCGTTTCGAAGGCTGCATGGCTTGTCATGAGCCGCACGGCTCGGCCAATCCGCGTATGTTGATTCGCCACGAAGTGCGCCTGGTGTGCCTGGAATGCCACTCCAATAATCCTCCGGCGCCCGCGTCGGTGGCCGGACTGCGGACGGCGCACCTGCCGAACCTGGGCCAGATTCCACCGGCCTTCCACGATCTGCTCAGCCCGCGCTTTCAGAACTGTACCGTGTGCCACGTGAGCGTTCATGGATCCTACGTGGACAGGAATTTTGAGAAATGAGAACCTCGCTGCTGTGCCTGTTTGTGCTGGCCACATCGCTGGTGGCGCAAGAGCAACAGACGAATGCCCAGCCGGCGCCTGCGCAGCCTGGACCCGCCGCGCAAACTCCGGCGCAACCCGCCGTGCCAGCCGCACCTGCTGCTCAGCCCAAGGCCGAAGAGACGCCCGCCACGCCTCCAACGCCGGCGGTAGAGCCAAACTTCACCGGCGACATCGAATTCGGCGAGCGGATCATTCCGAACGTCGGCGGCAGCTTCAACACCTATCGCAGCGTGGTCGATCTGGGCGAAGGCCCCAAACTTTTTGGAGCCGATGCGACCATCATCAATCCGAATCACGGCTTTTTCGATCGCCTCGACCTGCATATCACCGGCATCGGCGATGAGCCGTATCAAACCGCCAAGCTGGAAGTGTGGAAGCGCAACAAGTACCGGCTGACGGTGGACTGGCGCGACATCGCGTACTTCAATTTCCTGCCTTCCTTCGCTAATCCAACCGCGGCCCTCGGAGGCATGATCGACGAGAACTCCTACGACACGCACATCCACAACACGGATGTACGGCTCGAGTTATTTCCCGGCAGCCGCTTCGTTCCATATGTCGCGTTCGGGACCAACAGCCAGGATGGCAGTGGCATTACTTCGTTCACCAACGGAGCGGAGAACAATTATCCGGTGGCGGCCTCCTACAGCGATTCGACCAACAGTTATCGCGCGGGTGTGAACTATAACGGCGCGCACTTCCACGTCAATCTCGAGGAAGGCGGGACAACCTTCAAAGAGGATCAGGGCGCTTCCGACAACCTTCTGAACGCGGGCGATATTGGGACCACCCTGCTCGGCCAGCAGCTTCCTCTGACGTCGTTAGATGAGCTGTATCGCGTGCGCGGCGATTCAGTTTACAGCAAGGCCTCCTTTAGCGCCAGTCCGGTGTCATGGGCCAATATCTCCGGCCAGTTTGTCTATGCCGAGCCGCGCGTCAACGTGAACTACAACGAAAATTCCGCGGGCAACTTCTACTACACGGCTCTGGTCGCCTTCTACACTACCGGCCAGGATGTGCTCACCGGTTCGGCCAACATGCCGCATCCTTCGGGCAACGTGAACGTTGAGATACGCCCGTTCAAGCGAATGCGCATCGAAGAGTTCTGGATGACCGACCGGCTGCACAATGCCGGTTCCGATCTGCTGGCCGAAACCTTGCTGTTCCCTACCGGCACCATCACGCCGAGCACGTTTGCGACGGCCAACCTGGAGGAGAATTACAACCAGCAGGAAGTGGACGTATTCTTCGATGCAACCTCGAAGCTCACCTTCCGCGGCGGCGAGCGTTACATCTGGGGCGACGCAGAGCTGAATGCTCCGTCCATCGTCGGGACGCCCTATGAAAGCGGACATCTCAGCCAGAATGTCGGGATAGCCGGCATCAGTTATCGTCTCGCCCAGAAGGCCCGCGTTAACGCCGATTACGAAGTCTCCGAGTCGAGCGATAATTATTTCGTCACCAGCCTGCGCAACTACACCAGGTTTCATCTGCGCGGCAGCGACGACGTAACTTCTTCGCTGCGGGTCGCCGTGGATTATTCTCTGCTATCGAATAGCAACCCCACGGCCGGCATCAACTATACGTTTTCGAATCAGGCGGCATCGCTGTCGGTCAACTGGCTGCCCAAGGGAGGGAAGTGGTTCAACGCCCTGCTGGACTACACGCGCTCCAGCGTAGACTCGGACATCATTTACAGCGTCCCCCAGACGCGCACGCCGGCCACTTCGATTTATAACGAAAACGCGCACACCGGGACCGCCTTGGTCAGCGTGAAGTGGCTCAGTTTCGGCGGCTCGTTGTTCGTTTCCTCAGGCAGCCGCCCCACCCAGTACTACCAGCCGCTGGCTCGGCTTTCGGTTCCGCTTCGCAAGCATATCTATTGGAACGCCCAATGGAGCTACTACGGTTTCGCGGAAGGCCTGATTAACTACTATATGTTGGAAGGCTTTCGCAGCAACCAGATCACGACCAGCCTGCGTTTTACCCGCTAAGGCCGCTCCCCAATCCGTACTAAGGTTCCACGCAAGAGCCTTATCTGGTAATCTAATCTGTGTTTGGAACGTCTGTTGCTTTAGCAATAGCAGAAGAGGAATCACATGATCGAAGGATTATTTCAGCCGATGCACCTGTTGGTGATTATGGTTGTGGCCCTGTTCGTGTTTGGCCCGAAGAAGTTGCCTGAATTGGGCAAAGGGCTAGGCGAAGGGATTCGGGGCTTCAAGGCCGCCATGAGCGGAGAGCCCGAGCAAAATAACGACCCCAACAAGCGCATCGACAGCTGAAGCCCGGCTAAGCTCCCAAGGCTAAGCGCCCGACGCCAGCAGTTTCTTGACTGCGTCCACGCATAGCACCGCCGCGTGTTTCGATTCGGGAATTAAGCCGCCCACCTCGGTTTCCACAACGGTAGACTGCAGCGCCGCGAGTTCCGCTCGCGTCTTGCCTCGCATCCATTCCGTGAGTGCCGACCCCGCCGCAATCGACGCCGTGCAGCCGCGTACTTTGTAGCGCACCTCGGCCACACGATCCCCGTCAAAGCGCGCGGACAATCGCAAAATATCGCCGCAGATGGGATTCGAAATCTCCACCGTGATGGCCGGCGGCTCCAGATCCCCCACGTTGCGCGGATTTTTAAAATGATCGAGAAAGGCTTCGCTGTACACCGGCGCGGTTCCCTCCTTCGATTATGACCACAGTCGTCGCCGCGGTGATCGAGCGCGAGGGCCGCATCCTGATCGCACAGCGCAAGGCGGGCGACCGCCATCCGCTCAAGTGGGAATTTCCGGGCGGTAAAGTGGAACCGGGCGAAACGCCCGAGCAGGCGGTCGTGCGCGAGCTAGACGAGGAGCTCTCGATCCAGGCGCGCGTCGATCGCGAGATCATGCGCTACGAGTATCAATACCCCGATCGCTCGCCCATTCTACTGGTTTTCTACCGCATCACCGAATTCACGGGCGAGCCGCGCAATTTGCAATTCGCCGAGATTCGATGGGAACGGCCGGAGCGGCTGCGCGAGCACGACTTTTTAGAGGGAGACCGCGAGTTTCTTATCGGGCTTGCGGGAGCTTGAACTCCACCCCGCGCTCGTCATTCAAACGCTGCGAAAGATCCCGATCCACCAGACTGATGCTCACCTGATTCAGCGACTGTTCCGCGCTGACATAATGCAGCGTGGACCCTTCCATCCAATAGCCCAGCGCCTGAACGATGGTGTGATCCTTAAAGGCGATGAGGTACAGCGTAGGTTGATCGTCGCGTCGGGCCTGCTGCGGCGCCGGCTGGACCGCCGGAGCCTGGTAGAGCTTCATGCCGGACTGCTGTTGCTGCTGGTCTTGGCTCGCCTCGGGCGGAACGTAATCGCGCACCTGCGGATTAGCCACCGGCGGCACAAAGTTTTGATTGATCACCACCGACGGCAAGCCGTTGCTGTTAGCTGTCTGGGACGGATCGGTATAGCCGGCAGGAGGCGGATACCCGGCCGACGGATCGTATCCAGTTCCATATCCGTAGCCGTACGGGTTGGCATAACCGCCATAGTAAACCGGATAAGGCACGATGGTGGTACGCCGATGACTGGGGTGACCGGCGAAGGAAGCACCTGGTATGGCGCCTCGACCAGCGCCGGGTCCGAAGAAATACGGTCCGGTTACTCCACCGGGAGGTGTGGGGGGCGGATTCCCGCCGGGATGCAGGATGCTACCAAAGCCGCCGAGCGATTGTCCCGGCTGAGCATAGACAGCCGCCGAGAGGCCGAAAATCAGCAACCCACCGACGAGGTAACGCATGTGACTTCCCCATCCGATTGTATCTCAGAAAACACCTAAAACAAGCTTCAATTCGCTCCAAAACCTAGCACAACGCGCCAAAAACGCCGTATAACTGAAGACGCGGCTCATACGACGCCGGTTTCGAGGACGGGACCTGAGGGCTATAATCGGACAAGATGCCTGAGCTGCGACATTCGGTCTGCGCGCTGGATTGTCCCGATTGCTGCTCGCTTTTGATTAACGTTGAGGACGGAAAAGGCAGCCGTTTGCGAGGAAATCCTGGCCATCCGGTCACGCGCGGGTTTCTGTGCGGCAAGGTAGCGCGCTATCTGGATCGCGAGTACTCGCCCGACCGGTTGCTCTACCCCCACAAGCGCATCGGCGCAAAAGGCGAAGGAAAATTCGAACGCATCTCCTGGGACGAAGCCCTGGACACCATCGCCCCGCGGCTCCAGGCGATCTCGACCGAGTTCGGACCCGAGGCGATTCTGCCCTACAGCTATGCCGGGACCATGGGGCTGCTCAATGGGTCCGGGATGGACCGGCGTTTTTTTCATCGCTTGGGCGCGTCGCGCTTGGATCGCACCATCTGTGCGTCGGCAGGTTCGGCGGGTCTGACCAAAACGTTGGGCTTTCGCCTCGGCACGGAGCCGGAGCAGTTCCGCCACTCGAGACTGATCATCGCTTGGGGCGCGAACATCCTGGGAACCAGCGTGCACTTGTGGCCGTTCATCGTGGAGGCGCGCCGCAATGGCGCGCGGTTCTATGTGATCGACCCGATTCTCAATCGCACCGGCCGGGCTGCGGACAAGCATTTCGCGATCTTTCCCGGCAGCGATCTGGCGCTGGCGCTCGGCCTGATGCACGTGATCATCGGCGAGAATCTGCACGACCGCGATTACATCGCCAATTACACCGACGGATTCGAGGCGTTGAAGCAGCGTGCGGCCGAATATCCGCCCGAGCGAGTGGAGGCGCTCACCGGCATCGATCGCGCCGATATCGTGACGCTCGCGCGCGAATATGCCACCACACGTCCAGCGGTCATCCGCCTGAACTATGGATTGCAGCGCAGCGAGCGCGGAGGTACCGCGGTCCGCGCCATCGTCGCGCTTCCGGCTTTGATCGGATCCTGGCGCGAAGCCGGGGGGGGCGCGCAGCTCTCCACCAGTCAGGCCTTTCAATTCAATCGCTCGGGGCTGGAGATGCCCGAGCTGCAGCTCCGTTCGCCGCTTGGCCGCGAAGCCCGCATCGTCAATATGTCGGAGCTTGGGAAAGCGCTCACCGAGCTCGATAATCCACCGGTGAAGGCGATGGTCGTTTACAATTCGAACCCCGCCGCCATTGCGCCGAATCAAAACCTGGTTCTGCGTGGCATGCGGCGCGAGGATCTCTTCACAGTAGTACTGGAACAATTCCAGAACGACACCGCCGATCACGCCGATATCCTGCTGCCTGTGACCACGTTCCTGGAGCACACCGACCTCTACTTCGCCTATGGTCATTACTATTTGCAGCTCGCCAGGCCGGCGCTCCCCGCGCCTGGCGAAACCAAATCGAACGTGGAAATCTTCCGGCTAATCGCTCACCGCCTGGGATTCGAGGACGCCTGCTTCGACGATTCCGAAGACGACATGATCCGCACGCTGCTCGATTCCGGGCATCCGTTCCTCGAAGGAATCTCGCTGGAACGGCTGGATCGCGAGCACTTCATCCGCTTAAACATTACACCCGACGGCGAGCCGTTCCTGCCCTTCGCGCGCGGCGGCTTTGGCACTCCATCCGGCAAATGCGAATTCGGCGCCGAGACGCTCGATTATGAACCGCCCACCGAGTCGCGGCTCGGTTCTGCGGATCTGCGCTCGCGCTATCCGCTCGAAATGATCTCCGCCAAAAGCGACGACAGCATGAACTCGACCTTCGGCAACACGGCTTCGGCCCGAAGCCAAACTTCGAACCTCTTGCTCAATTCAGCCGACGCGCAATCGCGCGGGATCTCCACGGGCGACCGGGTGCGCGTATTCAACAATCGCGGTAGCTGCCTGCTGATCGCCGACGTGAACGGCACGGTGCGCGAGGGCGTGGTTGGGGTTCCCGCCGTGCGTTGGAATAAGTTGTCGCCCGACAAATGCAACGTCAATGTACTCACCTCGGATCGGCTCACCGACATCGGCGGCGGCGCAACCTTTTATAGTTGTCTGGTCGAGGTCGAAAAGTGCGGCGACTGAACTGACCCCACCGGCCGAATCATCATGAACGATTACTACACGCAGCATCGCCAGGATTATCTGGAAGGTCTGAAGGCCTTTCTCCGGATCCCCAGCGTCAGCACCTTATCGGAGCATAAGCCCGATATTCAACGCGCGGCCGAGTTCGTCCGCGGCGAGTTGGAGAAGGCCGGCCTTAATCAGGCGCAGCTCATCGAAGGGCAGGGAAATCCGCTGGTTTACGCGGAGTGGCTCGACGCGCCGGGCCAGCCGACTCTGCTGCTGTACGGGCACTATGATGTCCAGCCGCCCGACCCGCTGGACGAATGGAAGTCGCCGCCATTCGAGCCGGCCATCCGCAACGAGAACATTTATGCCCGAGGTTCGTCGGATGACAAAGGCCAGACCTACATCCTGGTGAAGGCCGTGGAGAGCCTGTTAAAGCAGCACGGCCGGCTGCCGATCAACGTGAAATTTCTGATCGAGGGCGAGGAAGAAGTCGGCGGCGAGCATATCGAGAGCTACGTGGCCTCGAAGCCGGCGCGGCTAAAAGCGGACGCCGCTGTGATCTGCGACACCGAGATGTTTGCACCCGAGCTGCCGACCATCTGCGTGGGCCTGCGCGGCATCGTTTACGGCGAGCTGATCGTGGAAGGAGCCAATCATGATCTGCACTCGGGCGTCTACGGAGGCGCGGCTCCCAATCCGATTCAGGCCATCGCCGAGATTCTTTCGGCGTTGAAGGATCGCGAAGGGCACATTCGAATTCCGGGTTTTTACGACCGCGTCCAGCCGCCGACCGAGAAGGAACGGCACGCCTGGGCGCAGCTACCGTTCAACGAGCGGGAGTACAAGGAGAAGGAAGTCGGGGTCAAGGAGCTAGTCGGAGAACCGGAGGTCTCGCTGTTCGAGCGCCTATGGGCGCGCCCCACTTTGGAAGTTCACGGAATTCGGGGAGGTTTCATCGGCGAAGGCGCCAAGACAGTGATCCCGGCTCGAGCGTTGGCCAAACTTAGCATGCGCTTGGTGGCCGACCAGCGCCCGGAAGAAGCGGCATTACAGCTTCAGAAGGCCATCGCCGCGGCGTGCCCCAAAGGCGTCTCGGCCGAGTTTAAGCTGATCCACTCGGCGCCGCCGTCGCTGGTCAATCCGGATAATCGTTTCATCCATGCGGCCGCCGAAGCCATGCAACAGGTGTTCGGACGCGAGACGGTGTATATTCGTTCGGGCGGATCGATTCCGATCGTCGCGGCTTTCGAGAAATTTTTAGGGATTCCGAGCGTGATGATGGGTTTTGGACTGCCTGACGATAATCTGCACGCGCCCAACGAAAAGCTTTATCTACCCAATTTCTTCCGGGGCATTGAAGCGGTCGCGCGATATCTGGAAATTCTCCGAAACTGATCCGCAGCGAGCTCACATAGCCATCGCTGCGGACTCCCGCCGCCGTAACCGGCCTGGCAGTTTTAGCGCGTATGTTGGGGTTCGCGCTCCTGCTCCCGCTCGCCTTGCTTGGAAGCATAACGCTCGGGAGTTTGATCGAACTTATCCTTGCATTCCTGCCCGCAAAACGCGTAATGTGCGCCGTTGTAAGTGCTGGTGGCCGGAGCTTTCTGTTCGTCTACCTGCATTCCGCATACTGGATCTCTAGTCACAATGAGTCCTCCTCCGAATAGATCGCTTCACCGTAGTTATTGTTTTATTTTTTCGCGTTATGCGGCGGCCGGCATCAACCGCGCTCGAGCCGCGCGCCGAGCTCGCAGAAGCCGCAGCCGAACTGCGGTTTGGGTCCGGCCTTCCTGCCGCGCGATGTCCTTGATCTGAAAGCCTTCCAGATAGCGCTGCTGAAGAACCTGCCGTTCATTGTCCTTGCAACACCGCAGTGCGCGATCCACATCAATCGCCGCGAGATTGACTTGGGGCTGGACCGCGATCTCAGGAAGCTCTTGCAGAGGCGGCTTGCGAGCCATGCTCCGATAAACATTCCATGCGATCGAGTTGACCCAGGTGATCACCATCCGGTCGTTTCGCAATTGACTCAGATGCTCCCATCCTTTCGCCCAGGCGGCCTGAGCCGTTTCTTCCGCGGATTCGGCGCGCAAGCCCCGCGAAATCAGAAACCGGATGGTCAGATTGAATCCCCGTTCGTAATACTTCCCGAAAACGTCTCTAGTCATTGCAACTCTTCCTGGGGCCGGCGGCCCGCCTCCACATTCCACGCTATTTCGGTCGCGCCATCGGCCGAATTCCGTGAAGGCAGTTCTCCTTCCAATGGCTTTGGCTGGTGAAGCGCGGTAGTAAGTATATGGATTTGGGTCGGTTTTCAACTCTGATGAAAAATTCCACGCCAAGCAAATCTCTGACTTGGAAAGGAACCTTTTTCCGGCTGGAAAATACTTGCTACCTGCAAGGCGCCACGTTACAGGGATGTAAGGAACGAATCCGGGACTGGGGCGATCGCGCTTCGAATGCTAAACTGAGACGTTACGTCCGTTCAGCAGAGATCCCCGGTCGTCTAATGGTAGGACAGCGGCCTTTGGAGCCGTGAATCGTGGTTCGAATCCATGCCGGGGAGCCAAATTCCGTTTGGGGTATGTCCCTTTCCGATCTCTGTGTCTTTCCTTCGGCTTAGCTGGTTCGAACACCTCAGATTCTCAAACGGCTCCTCGGTGTTGTTCTTCCAGTCGCTTTATTTCTCTGTCACGCGCGGCCCGTTCGTTGAGATCGGATTCGGACACCGACTCCTGGAGCCATTTCAAAATTGCTGGCGAGATTACCAGTTCCTTTAGTGCGGCCGCGAACTGATCCTGCACCGCTTCCTCGCGCGCATAGGGTTCCTCACATTTGCCGCGGTGCCCGGCGAAATGGTGGTAGACGTATTTCTGTTTCTTCAACTTCCCCACCAAACCACACCCGCAATCTACGAAACGTCCCATGTCGATAAACGCCGCTCCCTTTCCACCGCGTCTTTCTGGCGCAGAGGCGTCTTCGCCGGAGGCCATCCCTGCGACTCTCATCGACATCAATGAACTTTCTTGTCGGCTCAGCGTAGCCAAGGGTACGCTTTACAATTGGGTCTATCTCCGCCGCATCCCGTTTGTGAAGGCCGGACGCTGTCTGCGTTTCGACTATCAGCAGGTCTTGGATGCCCTGCCGCAATACCCTATAATCGACACATCGGCAAGCGGTAGAAGGATCATCTGATGAAACTCTACCAGCGAGGCCGGGTCTGGTATTTGACGTTCTACGTACGAGGAAAGCGGGTGCAGGAGAGCACTGGTACCTCCGATCGTAGGAAGGCAGAGAAGCTCTACGCGCTGCGTTTATCCGAGATCGAGGGCGGCGCCCAATCAGCGAAGATCACGCTGGCGCAATTCGGTAAGCAGTACTTGGAATATGCGAAGGCCAACAAGCGTTCGTGGCTCAGGGACGAACAGATCATGACACATCTGAATAGAGCCTTGGGTACGACCAAGATTGGCGAAGTCAGCGCATTGCAGATCGAGCGATACAAGTTGGATAGGCTGAAACAATCGGCCAGTCCGGCGACGGTCAATCGTGAACTGGCGCTGCTTAAGCATATGTTCAACGTGGCCGAACATTGGCAGTTGTTCTTCGGCAGGAATCCCGTCAAAGGGGTGAAGTTCCTTGCAGAGGACAACCTCAAAATCCGCTCTCTCTCACAAGGGGAGGAGGAAGAGCTTCTCCGGCATTGTTCTCCGCATTTGCAAGACCTCGTAACGTTCGCGATCAATACCGGGCTTCGGCTGGGTGAAATTCTGAATCTCAAATGGGAGGAGGTGGACCTGGAGAACGCCGTCATCAAGATGTTGGTGCGGAAGAATCGGCGCATGCTGGAAGTCCCGCTGAACGACACGGCTCTCGCCGTGGTGAACGGCTGGTGCGGCCTGCGCAAATGTGAATATGTTTTTTACAACCCCGAAACCGGAGGGCAGTGGAAGGACCTCTGGCTTGGCCTCAGGAAGGCCTTTCGCAAGGCAGGTCTCAATGACGTGACGTGGCACACTTTCCGGCATACCTTCGCCTCGCGACTCACCCGAAATGGTGCGGACCTGGTGACGGTGAAGGAGCTGCTGGGCCATTCCTCGGTTTCGGTGACGATGCGCTACGCTCACACCAACCGCGAAGCAAAAAAGCGGGCGGTTGAGTTGATCGCAGGAAATGGTGCCAGATTGGTGACACTGCCGGAATTCAAGCAGAAAACCGGTTGGTGACACGTCTCGGAAGTGATTGGGAAACCAGGTAGAATGAAGATTCGGTGAGGTGCGAGAGTGGTTGAATCGGGCGGTCTCGAAAACCGTTGAACCTTTACGGGTTCCGTGGGTTCGAATCCCACCCTCACCGCCAGAATATAAATAATAAGTTAGGTGAAGAAAGCGAAGCCGGCGGGCAAGGAATCTTATAATCTTGTCCAGCAAACCAAGGCTCTCAACCTCTATCGACGCCACTTCCGCAGCGAGGTAACATGCGTTGCGGGCCGTGAGCCGGTCAGTCGGGTCGCTGTTCAGACGTCGCGTCCGCGAATCTCCATCGGCGGAATCCGACCCAGCGCGAGCACGGCCTCTTAGCGGCCTACCGCAGGAGTTAACCTGTTTAAGAATGCCCTACAGCTACTCTCGACTATTCGCCGAACTGACCGGCCGTAATTTTGAGAACAGGCCAGTGTTCGAGCCTCCTAACCTGACTCCTTTGCGGAAGCCGATAGCCGAGTCCACCATCGGGCTATTCACGAGCTGCGGTGCACAAATGCCCTCCGATCCGCTGCTCGGCGAAACGGAGGATATCTCCTTCCGCCTGGTCCACCGAGACGCACCGGTTTCCAAGCTCGTCATTGCGCATCAGACGAAGGTGCGCAAATGGGCGGTTGAAGATCCCAACGTTGCTTTCCCGCTCGATCGGATGAAGGAGTTGGAGGCCGAAGGCGTAATCAAGCGGCTGGCTCATACTGCCGTCTCCATGGTGGGGTCCATCCAACGCTTCACGGCGCTGGTGGAACAGACCGTGCCGGCCATCAAGCAGATTTATGATTCCCAGGGTGTCGACCTCGTTTTCCTATTTCCGTTTTGCCCGGCTTGTCATCGAGCTACAGCCGTAATCGCGAGGGCGCTGGAGGCACGCGGCCTGCCGACGCTCAGTATGAACGTTCTCTGGGAAGCGGGACAGGAGATGAAACCACCTCGTACGTGCTTTCTGGATTTTCCCCTTGGCTGTCCGGCGGGCAAGCCCCAGGAGTCTGCCCAGCAGTGCGAGATCCTTCGCACGGCCTTGAAGCTTGCCGCCGAGTTTAAGCCGGAAAGCTGGGAAATGAAAACCCTTCCGTTCCAGTGGTCGCCGGACGGCAGCCGGGATTGGGAGAAGGAAGTAGATGAGCTTTATCGAAATGGCGGGATGCAAGTTGTGCTGAAGCACGTCGCGGCGCACAAGGCCGAAGGGGAGTCACTCGTGGGCCACGAGCGGGAATTCGCGATCCGGTGTAATTGCTGAACGCAATTGGAACGGCTTGCAGATTTCGTCAAGCTGAAGAGTTCAGGTCAAGGAGGTTCAGATGTCTGAAGTAGTCTACCTCTCGCAGGTTCGTATTGAACGTGTGAAGGGACCAATCCGACGGGCATATTTACCCGCTGAATCAGAACCGGTGATTTTCGGTGTTCACGGCGCGGTGGCCGAGCATTACAAAGTTCCACCTAACGTGCTGGAACCCCACGCCACGACTTTGGACTATGTTGTCGCTGCCGCGGCCGGTTGACTTACGGGAACCTTTGGAGGCGCGCTGGAGGCGCGTCAAATCGACGCTTCGAATGAGCGGCTGATCTCGGAAGCCGTCGGCGAAGTGGAACTGGAGGACAATGTTCTCGTCATCAAGCGCATTCACGTCCGCTTGAAACTTAAGGCAGATGAGAAGCATCGAGAGACAGCCAATCGAGTACATGGATTCTTCGCCGACAAGTGCCCGATCTACCGAAGCCTGAAAGCGGCCATTGCCATCACGACGGAATTAGCGTTTGAGCCGCTGTCAAATCCCAAATAGCTTTTGGGTACGGTTAGGTACGGTTAGGTGCCTAGCAGCTGTTTCAGCCGGTTCCTCTGACCTGATTAACAGGTACGGAGGAGCGTACGATCAGAGTATGGCGGATCACCGAGAGGATCAGGGCGATTTGCTGCTCGTCGCTGTGTTGTCCTGCATTGCTGGAGCGGCCACAGGTTTTGTGGTCGCAATGTTCCGTATTGCGCTTCAGCATGCCGACTGCTGGCGCGACGCCTGGATCGCGCGGGCTCATGGCTGGGCGCTGGCCGGCTTCCTGCTCACCGCGGGAGCCATAGCGGCTCTGGTGGCTTTGGCCGCGTGGCTAGTGGAGCGCTTCTCACCATATGCCGCAGGTAGCGGTATCCCTCGCGTCGAAGCCGTAGCGAAAGGGGAATTGCCGCCCGCGCCGTTGAGCCTCCTGCCGGTGAAGTTCTTGGGTGGATGGCTGGCGATCGGTGCCGGTCTGGCGTTGGGCCGCGAAGGTCCGAGTGTGCAAATCGGCGCAAATCTAGGCTCGCTGGTGGCGCAGAAATTCCGCCTGACGCAGGCCGATCACATCGCGCTACTGGCGGCATGTGGAGGGGCCGGTCTAGCCACCGCATTCAATGCTCCCATTGCCGGCGCCGTGTTTGTGCTGGAGGAGCTAATACGCCGGTTCGACACGCGCATTGCCATCGCCGCACTGGGCGCTTCCTGCTGTGCCATCGCCGTAGCGCGGATGTTTCTAGGCAGCGCTCCTGATTTCCAAGTAGAAGTGCTGCCGTATTCCGGGATCGGAAGCGGGCTGCTCTTCGCCGGACTGGGTACTCTGGCGGGTTTGGCGGGGATGGCATACAATACCGCCATCCTGGGCGGACTGAATCTGGCGGCTCGCATGCATTGGCGGCCGGCGTGGCGCGCTGCCGTAATCGGGGCGATGGTGGGAATACTGGCGTGGTTCGCGCCGGGACTCGCCGGCGGCGGCGATCCGATCACGCAGCGCACACTCTCCGGGCTGGAGAGCATGGATTTGCTCCCTTTGTTCTTCGCCGTCCGGTACCTTCTAGGCCCCTTGTCTTACTCGGCCGGCACTCCCGGCGGTCTCTTTGCCCCCATGCTTGTTTTGGGAGCGCAGCTCGGAATGCTCTTCGCCGTACTCTGTCGTTTCGCGTTGCCCCATTTCGGCACTTCATCCACTGCGCTAGCCGTGGTCGGCATGGCGGCATTCTTCACGGCCGTGGTCCGAGCGCCGATTACCGGCATCGTCCTCATCATCGAACTGACGGCAGGCTTCACAGAATTGATACCCATGCTCTGGGCCTCCTTCGCCGCCATGCTGGTTCCTACGTTCTTTGGAAGCAGCCCGATTTATGATTCGCTGAGCGAGCCAAGGTACCTACGCGAAAAAGGCGGATCATCAGCGGCGAGATGAGCGGGGCCCTCAGCCGCCAGGGTCTTGTTGAAGAACGGCCGCCGGCAATTCATCCCTAGAACGAAAACCGCGCGCCGAGCTGCAGCTGGCGCGGAACGGCCACGGTTGTATTGTTCGCGCCGGTCAACGTTCCGAACGACGGAGCATAGTTAAACACGGGTGCTGTGGCGGTTCCTCCCACCGTGTAGGCGGTTGTAATCGCGGACGTGTAGTTGACGTGGTTCGTAAGATTGAACATCTCGCCGATTAACTGCAGTTGGGCTCGCTCGCGGAGGTGAAACGCTCGCGAGATGCGGAGGTCCACGTCAATCAGGCCGGGATAACGGAAAGAGTTGCGCTCCAGGAACGGCACGCGATTGGTGGAGTCTGATCGCCGATGTCGCCCGACGCGGTCGCGCCCGATCCGGAAGCCAGGTTGCCGGTAACCGCACCAGTGTAGGGAAGGCCGGTTTGCGTGGTGAAGATGGGCGCGACGGTCCATCCCGAGGGCAGCCAGCGCGCCGCCGGAGAACTGTGGTCGAAGTAGGCAGGCTGCCAGACGCCAAAGAGCGCGAAGCGATGCCGGATGTCGAAGTTGGATGGTCCGCGGTCGAGGTGAATATCGTAGGGATCCATCGGATAACTGGCCGAGGGAGTCGCCGTTGAGACTTGGCCGGTGTCGATGGAATCGGCGAGCGTGTAGGAAGCCTGGATTTGAAGCCCTTTGGTCATGCGGCGATTGAATCCAAATACCGCCGCGTTGTAGATGGAAGAAATGCGGCTATCCACCATGTCCATTTGATTGAAGTTCGGATTGGGCCTGGCGCCCTTGAAAAATGGCACGGTCACCGCGTCCCCGCTCAGCGGCCCGCCGTTGATCGTATACGTAATCGTGGTTGGCGGCGGCAGATTCGTGTCGACCGAGATGGGTAAGAAATGGCCCAGGCTGCCGAGCCAGGACAACGAGATCACGGTGTTAGTGGAGATTTGCCGCTCGACCACCATGTCGTACTCGTGGATCATCGGATTGCGGAGATCGCTGGGGAACCAGACGATGTTAGGCTTGGCGAGGCTGCCCGCCAAGGAAGACAAAATGTTCGGATACAGCGGGCCGATATTGCCGTTCGTGGATGGGAAGATGGTGGGCTCTTTCCTGGCCGTTGAGCGATCCGGTTAATGCGAGCGCGTTGAAAATCGTTCCGTTGATGATGCGGCCGTAATAGCATCCTGAACCGGCCGCCCGTCCTGGACGAAGACTTAAAAGCGCGAGCGATTGGCTACTCAGTTCACTCGATCCCCGAACCGTTTGTCTCTGGATGACGCAATTCGTCGGAATTGACGAGATTTCGAGAGTTGCAATAGCCGCGCGAGCTTACCGCGCCTCTGGCGGATGTGGTGCAAGCGTCTTTTTTAATGTTCGCGCGTATGGGCGATGCGCCGCAATCCGAAGACATCAGCATGCCGGCGGCTCGCTACTTGGGATGAGAGCACCCACTCTTTGTCGTCAGCGGCGAATATGACAAAAGCGTGACGATACGCGCCGGGGTTTGCGTTCTCCGAATGGACCGTAACTTGCTCCTCTAAATCCCGATCCTCGCGGGACAGCTCATGAAAGCACTGGTACTAGAGGGGATCGGCGAGACCGGTCTGCAACATCACGCCCAGATCAACGCGGCGCTGGGAGCGAATGACCGCCTGAAATACTACTTCTCGCTGATGCAGATGGCCATCGCGCATGCTGAGCATCCACAGCAGCATTCATCCACGCTGCGTAGCGAGCGCCTGGCCTGCGGAATCGATGATCGCGGCTGGGACGACGTCATCAGCGGCACTCGGCGCGAAGATGGGGGTTATCGGCTACCAGGCTGCGCGAAATTGCTGGAGCAAATCCGCCAGGACCTGGGCACGATGGCGATGCCGGTTTTGGCGGGCGAGAATCAGATCGCATCGAACGATGGGTTCCAAAAACGCCTGGAGAGGCTGATCTCAGCTGTCCCCAAGCCACAGGACGATTTGATCGAGGCGGGCGCCGTCAACGCAATCACTCACGCGGTCCCCGGCAAAGGCGATAGCATTCATCAACTTGTCATGGATTTGCACAAGGCGCTCAACGCCTTGCAGGCCGAACTGGCGGAGGAGCGGCTGGATGGAGCCGCGGTCTACGGAATACCGACGGCGACCGGCCCTTGATCGCAGCATTCATGGCCGGACTCAATCGTACGGCGCCGCTGAAGTTCAGCCATCCCGGCTTGGGCGCGACCGTTACGCGTGCCGGAAACAAGCTGGTGATCCAGAACGATATCGGTACGACCGACGCGCACGTCATCGTCGTCCACGTGGAAGGCATGGAGGTGGACATTACTTACGCTGACGTTGATCCGGAGCGTCTGCAATTCTTTCGCGGGATGCTGAATTCCTACGGCGTGTCGTGGGCAGAGGATCGGACCAGCCAGTCGGATTCGCTGGAAGCCGGTGCGTCTTTCTACCTGGCAACGGGACGCTTTGAGGCGCAGGACCAGGCGGGGCTGCTCACCTACCTCGGCTTCCTCGGTTCGCGCC
>CAVSYF010000022.1:0-65180 GCA_963732175.1 Bryobacterales bacterium
GCGCGCGCTCGATCAGCATGCGGGAAATCTCTTCCTGCGGGAACGCATGCACGGCTTTTTTCTTACCGACGTAAATGCGCTCGCAATCTTTTCGCGCCAGGTCCAGCAGGTGTTCGTTAGCGAGATGGTCGTAGAGAATGGCGTCGGCGATGGCGAGCAGCTTGCGGCCCTTCCAGGTGATCAAATCGGGATCGCCGGGTCCGGCGCCGACCAGGTAGACTTTGCTCATGAGCGGAGCTTAGAATCCGCTTCCGCGCCGTAGACGGCTTCCAGGATTTTCGCGCCGCCTTCGGCCAGCAGCTCGTCGCCCAACGCGGCGTCCCAGAGTGGCAGCATCCTCGGCGCGGCCGGTGCTTTCTTTGCGGATGACCTGCGGCGCCGTCCGGGGAAACGACGATGGCGCGGATCTGGATGGCCGATTCATGCAGCGTCGCGTGCGCGCCAATCGGAACCTGGCACCCTCCTCCCAACGCCGCCAGCACCGCCCGTTCGGCCGTGACCGCGATTCGAGTTTCAATGTGTTCCAGGCGCCGGCAGATCTCGCGCGCTTCACCGGAATCGTCTCGAGTCTCCACTGCCAGCGCTCCCTGACCAACCGCGGGACACATCACCTTCGGATCCAGCAATTCCGTGATGCGGTTCTCCCAACCCAGGCGCCGCAACCCGGCCGAGGCCAAAACGATCGCGTCGTACTTACCTTCGTCCAGCTTTCGCAAACGCGTATCCAGGTTGCCGCGAATGTCGGAAATCTCCAAGTCCGGCCGCATGACGCGCAGTTGCGCCGCTCGCCGCAGCGACGACGTGCCGACGCGCGCGCCTCGTCCGAAGTTCGCCAGCCGTCCGCCGACGATGGCATCCCGAGGGTCCTCGCGCTCCGGTATCGCCGCCAGAATGAGGCCAGCCGGCAGATCGGTCGGCATGTCTTTCAAGCTGTGGACCGCCAAGTCGATCGAGCCGTCCAGCAGCGCCTCTTCGATTTCCTTGGTGAAGAGCCCCTTGGTCCCGACTTTCGACAGCGCCACGTCGAGGATTTTGTCGCCAGTGGTGTGGATAATCTCCAGACGCGACTCGACACCGAAGCTCTGCAATCGCGCCTGGATCCAGCGCGCTTGCCACAAAGCGAGTTGCGAACCCCGCGAGCCGATGGTCAGCATGCTAATCGCTCAGCCGAAAAACCTTTCGGATGGTGTTGACGAAGTGATGGCCGTCGGGTTCGTTGGCGTGCCGGCGCAGCTCGGAGATAGGCCCGTGCGCGACCTTGTTGATGATGCTCTTGGTCAGCGCTTCGAGCGCCAGCTCCTGCTCGGGTGTCAGCGCGCCAAATTTACCGCGCATGCGCAACAGTTCGGTGGCGCGCAGGGCTCGAGCTGCTCTTGCAGGCCGATGATGGTAGGTACCACTTCGCGCGTCTTCAACCGCGCCACCATGCGATCCACTTCCTCGCCGATAATGGCTTCGGCGTCTTCGGCCGATTGCTGCCGCCCCGCCAGATTGGTGGCAACTACCTTTTGCAAATCGTCGATGTCGTACAGAAACACGTTGTCCAGCTCGTTGATGCTGGGCTCGATATTACGCGGCACGGCAATATCGATCAGAAACATCGGCTTGTTGCGGCGGGCGTCCAGCACTTTCTTCATGTCGTCGCGCACGATGATATAGTGCGGCGCTCCGCTGGAGGTGATGACGATGTCGGCTTCGGGAAGAAAGCCGAGGAAGCGCGTATATTCGACGATCTTGCCATCGAAGAGCTGCGCCATTTCAGCGGCGCGCTCCGGCGTGCGATTCGTGACAAAAATCTGCGTCGCGCCGCTGCGGCGAAGGTGCCGGGCCGCCAGCTCCGACATTTTGCCCGCGCCCACGATCAGAACCTTCTTGTCGGCCAGCGTCCCGAAAATATCCTTGGCCAGTTCCACGGCCGCATAGCTCACCGAAACCGCGTTCTCGCCGATATCGGTTTCAGAGCGTACGCGTTTGGCGACGTTAAACGCACGCGTCAGCAAGCCGTCCATAAAGCCGCTCACCGCTCCGTGCTCTTTGGCCAGCGCATAGGCGGCCTTCAGTTGTCCCAGGATCTGCGGCTCACCGACCACCATCGAATCCAGGCTCGCCGCCACGCGGAACAAGTGCCGGATGGCTTGGCCATCCTCGAAGCGGTACAGATAGGGAGTCACCCACTCGCGCGCGACCTGGCGGGTCTCGGCCAGAAACTCATCCACCGCGAATCGGTTGGTATGGTCTTCGCAGTCAGCGCCATTTCCACGCGATTGCACGTGGACAGGATCATGCCTTCGCAGAAACCCGGCCGGCGCTTGAGTTCGAGCAGAGCGAGAGAAAGCGAACCTTGATCGAAAGCCAGGCGCTCGCGCACCTCCACCGGAGCGGTCTTGTGATTCACTCCTGTGATCGAGAATTTCATTTGGCGATCAGGTATGAAGCCCCACGTGAGCGGCCCAGGTAAGAGCGGAACAGCACAGGACCGCGACAGCCATGAGGGCGGCCTTGCGGCCTCTCCATCCAGCGGTGGCGCGCAGGAACACCATGGTGAGATAGAAACCCCAGGTAATGAACGCCAGCGCGATGCGAGGATCGTGATCCAGGCGGTGCCGGATTCGATGGACGCCCAGGTGCTGCCCGCGATGACGCCCAGCGTGATGAACACGAAGCCAAAGCTCATGGCGTTGGTGATCAGCTTGTCGAGCGTGCCGAGCGGAGGCAGGCGCCGGAACAGAACGAGCACTTCTTCCGTTTCAGCTGGCGTTCCTGGATCAGATAGAAAATGGAAGCCACCGCTGTCAGACAGCAGGGCCGCATATCCGAGCAGAACCATGGTAACGTGCAGCAATAGCCAGGCGGTGCGGACGCTGGTGCTGGGCCAGGAAAGCGCCGGCGTGGCCATGGCCCCCGGCTAGCGTCATGACGAAAACCAGCGGAAAAATGCAGACACTCAGGCTAGCAGCATCATACTGCCAATACACAAAAAGAAACAAGACCGCGATGAGAAACGCGCAAACCGTGGCGGAGTGAAAGAAATTGTCGACCGGCAAATGTCCGATCGCCATGGACAACTCGACGATGGCGACGAAGTGAAGCACAGCGCCGACCAGGAACGCAAAGAGCGCAGGTTTCAGGAAGCCCGCCTTGCCGCGCAGCAGGACCGCCATCACATGCAGCAGGCCGACTCCGTACAGCAGAGTGGCTATGCGCAGCCAGAACAGGCCCATTTGTACCTCATAAATTCCAGTATAGCTGGGATTTTCCAGGGGGTCGCTGGAAGCGATGGCGGCTGGCGCGAAACGGCGAGTCCGCTTGAATTTGCTCCGCTTCAGGATTTACAGCGATACTGAAGAAAGCCCATGAGCGATACTCAGCTTCTCACCATCGCCCTGGCCGCCGCGCCGACCATGCTCGCCGTCCTGGTGGGCATCCTGATCAACAATTCTCGACTAAGCGATACAAATACGCGCATCGCAGAATTGCGCATGCATATGGATTCGCGTTTTGACGACATGCGGGACACCTGGCGGGCCGAACTGCACCGCGTCGAAGAAGTGATCGACGCCCGGCTGAAGCATCTCGAGGACCGCGGCTTCGCCCGCTAGCTCAAATCCAAATCTTCTCGGTGGGCACGCCGCGCTTACACAACTCGCAAGATCCGGCGTCCATATAATACAGTCCATCGAGCTTAGCCAGGGAATACACCGGCAGAGAACCAAAATCGATGGTCTTCGGCGTCGGTTGGTAGACGATCACAGCCAAGCCCACCACTTCCGCTTTGGTGGATTCCACTAGCCGTTTCAATTCCGCAATGTTTCGGCCCGAGCGCAATATATCATCCACAATTACAACTTTTTCGCCGGCAGCTTGCTCCAGGTACTGACGGAAGCGCATGGGGCTCGCTTCATCCTTGCGATCCGCCCAATAGACTTGATGCGCTCGCAGCGCTTCACAGACTCCGTACGCCACCGGCAGGCCGCCGGTATCCGGCGAGACGATGGACAGTTCGGGAATGATGGCGCGTATTTCCGGGTTCGCCCGCAGCAGGCGGCTCAAGCCCACGCTGAGCACCTTGGCGTGCTGGTAGTAGCGCATGGCGAGTTGCACCTGGATATATTGGTTCGCGTGCAGGCCGTTGGGATATTCGAAATGCCCGTCGCGAATCGCTCCCGTCTGGCGTAACAAGCTCACCACTTCTTCCTGGGTAGGAACCAGATGCATTCGTCGTTCTCTCTAATAGGCGCCCTTGCCGAGCAACACGCGCGGGATGGTGCGCAGAATAATTTTCCAGTCCAACGCCAGCGACCAGTTATCGATGTACTGCATGTCCATTTTCATCCAGGTCTCGAAATCCACCGCATCGCGCCCTTTTACGGCCCACAGGCAGGTCAGTCCGGGACGCATGCGGAGGCGCCGCCGCTGCCATGCCTGATAGAGCGCCACCTCTTCGGGAACCGCGGGCCGCGGGCCAACCAGCGACATGTCGCCTTTGAGCACGTTCCATAACTGCGGCCATTCGTCGATGGAAAATTTCCGCAGAAACCGGCCCATCGTGGTAAGCCGCGGATCGTTCCGAATTTTGAAAGCGGTGGATTTCTGGCTCAAGTGAACTAACGACGCCTTCAGTTCCTCAGCATTGTCGCACATGGACCGAAATTTATAAAAAACAAAACGCCGGCCGTTCAGCCCGCAGCGCTCCTGCCGGAAGATCGCCGGGCCGGGCGAGGTCAACCGGATCAATAGCGCGATGAGGAGCATCACCGGAAATAGCAGGACCAGCGCGGCAGCGGCCAGAAGCACATCCGTGACTCGTCTTGGCCAGCAAACGGATCTCGTCGTGCGGCGCGGCCGAGAAAGTCAGCAGCGGAGTCCCGCCCAGATGATCCATATAGACTTGGCTGTTGACGTGAGGGAAGAAATCCACCACCACGCGCGTTCGGATGCCCTGCTCGTCGCACAGCAGGAAGAGCTCTTCCATTGCGCCCAGCTTGCGGCTGTCCACCGCGAAAATCACTTCGTCGATGACTTGCCGCCGCAGCAGTTCCGGCAAATTCGGCAGAGCAAATTGCTCGTAGCTCTGCGAAAGCTGAACCAGGCCCGGCCTGTCATCCAAGAATCCAACCAGGCGGACGCCGTAATCGGCGGATCGTTCCAGCGCACGCCCCAGCCGGAGCGCGCTTTCGCCGGAGCCCACCACCATGACGTAATGTGCCGTTCCGAACTCGCGGCGCAGCGCGCCGATCACCCGCGCGGCGTTGATGCGGAAAAGGCACAGAAAGACCCACGCGTAGGTCGCGAACAGCAGCACGAAGGATCGGCTGAGGTCCAGCCGCAGCAGGAACTCGGCCAGCACCAGGCTGACTCCGCCCAGGGCGCATTGGCGGAAGGCATCACGCAACACCACGCGCGGATGCGCCGAATCCAGTTTTTCGTAAACCTGGAACCAGTATCCTATGGCCACCCAACACAGGCCGGACAGGACCAAGAGCAAGGCGGCGACGGGAAGATCCAGGAAAAAGTTTTTCTCGAAAGGCAGCAGCGTGCGGGTCCAATACGCCGCCAGAAAGGCGAGCGATGTGAGCAGTACGTCGGTGGCACCGAAAATCGCCTTGACTTTTCGATAGTGCCGGCTGAACACTTCCGACATAGGATACCACGCTAACTCTTCCCGCCGTAACTAGCGCCCTTCAGTAATTGATCGCGGTGTACATTGTAATAAGGCTTATGCGCGCCCTACTTACTCGTCAAGAATTCCTGGCAAAAACCCTAGGCAGCATCTACGCCGTTTCCCTGCCCCTGCGCGCCGCGGGCGAGATCAAAGTGGGCATGATTCCCGACGCCGGGGCCACGCAGGTTTCCATCGACGAAAAGGCTCCGCTCCGCGAGTATCTGGCGAAAGCTACGGGCGCACCCGTAAGCCTGATCATCCCGACCAATTACAACGCCACCGTCGAGGCGCTCGGAAACGGCTCGCTCGATTTTGCCTATCTGGGAGGCCTGACCTACATCAAGGCGCACGAGATCTACGGCGTCGTACCGCTGGTGCAGCGCAGTTCCGACAAGCAGTTCCATTCCCTATTCATCACCCAAACCGGATCGCCCATTCGAAAGCTCTCCGACACACGCGGGAAGCGCTTCGCGTTCGGTGACATCAATTCCACCAGCGGTCATCTGATCCCGCATTTGGAGTTGACCAAAGCGGGAATTAATCCCGACCGCGATCTCGAGGTGCGTTATACCGGTAGCCATCCGGCAACCGCGAAGGCGGTGGAGGCCGGTACGGTGGACGCCGGGGCGCTCGACGAGAGCGTATATCATGAGATGGTCGCGGACAACAAAGTGGACGCGAAGAAAGTTCGTGTCTTTTACACTTCGCCGGCTTTCGTGGATTATGTGTGGGTGGCGCGCAAGGATGTGGGCGCGTCCCAGCGAGAGGCCTTCGCCAGGGCCTTTCTTTCCCTGCAGCCGGGCCGCGACGACAAAATACTGAATATCCTTCGCGGAAAAGATTTCGTTCGCGCCGACGACGCTGAGTACACAGTGGTCCGAAACATTGCGCGAGAATTGAAATTACTCTAGATGATGGCCCGGTCGGATGCCTACCGATTACGCGCTTCAGATTCGCGACCTGGTAGTCGGCTACGGCCGCCAGCCGGTCTTGAACGGCGTTTCGGTGGATGTCCGGCGCGGCGAGCGGATCGCGATCGTCGGCCCCAGCGGCGCCGGAAAAACGACCCTCTTTCGCTCCATCAACGGCTTCGTTCCGTATGCCTCCGGCAGCGTCCGCGTGAACGGCGTCGAGGTGAACGGCGTCCGGGGCCGTGCGTTGCGGCTCTTGAGAAGCCAGATCGGCGTGGTTTCGCAGCGGCACGATCTGATCGAGAACTTATCGGTTCACCAAAACGTGATGGCGGGCGCGCTGGGGCGATGGTCGTCGTGGCATGCGCTGCGGTTTCTGTGTTGGCCATCGAAGCAGGATCTGGAGAACGCCCGCGTGGCACTGCTCCGCGTTGACCTGGCTCACAAGCTTCGATCCCGCACCTCCAGCCTCTCGGGCGGCGAGCACCAACGCGTGGCGATTGCGCGCGCTCTGGTCCAGCAGCCCTTGCTCCTGTTGGCGGACGAGCCGGTGGCCTCCCTCGATCCCGAACTGAGCCATCAAATCCTGGCTCTGCTGTGCGGCCTCGCGCAAGAGAGTCAGGTCACCTTGCTGTGCTCGGTGCATCAGCCGGAATTAGCCGAGCGGCATTTTGATCGAATTATCGAACTGCGCGATACCAAGATCGTCGCCGATCGAAAACCCGAAAGCCTGGCGCTGTCCGCGGAGTTGAATCGGAGCTGAACGTTGGAATTGAACAAATGACAGCCGGGACTCGCGTCTCTCTTCACTCTGCTGCGCGAATTTTTCCCTCCCGATTTGTCGGCCGGATACTTGAAAGCCGCTCTAGTTCCGCTCGGCCAAACCATCGAAATGGCCGCGGGCGGCATGTTCATCGCGGTCATCGCCGGTTTCTTGACCGGACTCTGGGCGGGCGCTCGGCTTCCCGGCAGCCGCCTGGTCTACGCCGCGCTCGGAGCCATCCGTTCCTTTCCCGATCTCACGCTGGCGATCCTGTGCGTGGTGGTAGTGGGAATCGGTCCCGCGGCCGGAATGCTGGCGCTCGCGATTTTCTACAGCGCGGCCATCGGCAAAGTTTTCGCGGATCTGTTTCGCGCCGCCGATCGCGATGCCATGGATGCCCTCCGTGCCACCGGGGCCGGCCGGATGTCGGTAGCGCTATTCGGCATGGTGCCCCTGCGATCGAAGGACATCCTCAGCTACGGCTGTTACGACTTCGAGTGCGCCATTCGCGCTTCGGTCATCGTGGGTGCGGTCGGGGCAGGCGGCATCGGCACCGAGCTGGTGGGAACCATCAACGCCCTCGATTACCGCCGCACCGCCACGCTCATCCTGCTGCTGATCGCGTTGATTGCCGTCATCGATTTCTTCGCCCGCATCGTAAAGAACAGACCGGTAACTTTATGGTTTATTCTTCCGCTCGCCGGTTTAGCGTTCTGGGACGACCGGCCTACAATGGCCGCCCTCTCGCACTCGGTCTCTACGTTTGCCGGCATGCTTCCGCCGCGGCTTCCCGGCGAGGCCCTGGCGCGATTGCCCAAGATTCTCCTCGAAACGGTGGAAATCACCATCGGCGGGACGTTCTTCGCCGCCCTGGGCGCGCTGCCCTTGGGATTGTGCGCGGCCCGCAACCTGGCGCCGCCGGCTCTCTCGATTCCCGCTCGCCGCATCTTGGAAGGTTTTCGAGCCGTCCCGGAGTTGGTCTGGGGATTGGTGCTGGTGAGCGTGATCGGCGTCGGCCCGAAGGCAGGTATCCTGGCGCTGGCGCTGCACGGGATGGGAGCGCTCGGCCGGCTGTATGCCGAATCGTTCGAGAATATTTCCATCGAACCCGTGCAGGCGCTGTCTGCGACCGGCGCGCGCCCGCTCGCCCTGGCGGCGTTCGCTTATGTTCCTCTGGCCGCTCGACCGCTGGCCGTGCATACGCTTTTCCTTCTGGAATGGAATCTTCGCGCCGCCACCGTGGTGGGCATGATCGGCGCCGGTGGAATCGGCCAGGCCTTGTTCAATGCGCAGCAGCTCTTCTTCTATCGCCAGATGGCAGCTTACGTCGCGCTGACCTGGCTGATGGTCTGGGCCATGGAGGCCGCCAGCAGCCGGCTCCGGGCGAATTTCGGATTAATGGAACGTTACGCCTGAGCATGCGCGCCGGCGGGAAGCACCCGGCCTGACGTCGGCTCGCCGCGGAGGTATCTTGAATACATGGCCCCGGTGGTTGAGACCGAGGAACCTAAACTTGGCGGCGGAAACGGCGGCGGGCCCCGCAACTTCGATCCCAACGAAGGTCGCGGCGGCTGGGGCGACGATGGCGGCCAGGACCACCACTATGTTCCGGGCGCGGGCCTGCTCGCCATGCGCTTCATGCTGGTCTCCATCGCCATGCTCTTCCTCACCGTCGGGTGTGGCGTACTTCGAGCGCTCCCGCTCCGCCATCAATTGGCGGCATATTCAGGTCCCGCATCTGCTTTGGCTCAGCACCGCGCTCATTCTGGCCAGCGGTTGGGCGCTTGAATCCGCCCGCGGAGCCTTGGAACGCAGGAGCGCCCGGCAATATGTTCGACGGCTTGGAATCACCGTTGCCATTGGCCTGGGGTTTCTGGCTCGCAGCTTCTGGCGCTGCGCGAGCTAGTAGAGCAAGGTCTCTATTTGCGGCATAACCCGCATAGCTCTCTGTTCTTCGTAGTTACCGGAGCGCATGGCCTGCACCTGGCCGGCGGGATCGCGGCGCTGTGCTATTTGCTGGTTCGCGCTGCACGGCGGCCGGGAGTCTCGGGAAAGTATTACCGGCAGTTGCGCAGCCGTACCGGCGTGTCGGCCTTGTACTGGCACTTCCTGACGGTGTTATGGCTTGGACTCTTCCTGTTTTTACTGGTGTGGCCCTGAGGCGCGTCCTTAGACGGCCATCTTCATGCGCCAGGCGTTGCGTCCCGCGCCGTAATAGCCTTTCACTACGCGAGTCTTCGCGAAGCCGTAGCGTTCGTAAAAGCGCGCGGCCGGCTCGTTCTCGATCGCGACCATGAGCCACCAGGTTTTGATCCTTCGCAACTTGAGCTGAGCGCGGGAAGCGTCCAAAAGCGCGGTCCCAACTCCCTGCCTGAGCTCCCGCGGATCGACCGCGATGGAAACCAATTCGGCGCTGCGGGAGCGCTCTGACGTCGCGGTAATGCTATAGCCCGCAATGCGGCGGCCCGAGCGGGCGATCAAGAACAGTTCGGGGCAGGTCTTGGCGTAGTCAGAAAGCAGCTTTCGATTCCACGCTTCGCCCGCGAACGCGGCCCGCTCGATGGCGGCAATCCGATCCAGATGGCGCGGCTCAAACGGGCGGACTTGGATGCTTCGATCCAAGACTTAGGATAGGCGGAGTTGAGTTTTCTCGGCTTAATTGCTGAAGTAGGTTTGTGCCAATTCCGGCTTTTGCTCGACCGCGCGCTTCCAGCAATCTCGCGCCTGTTCCTGCTGGCCCAGGCTCTTGAGCACATGCCCCAAATTGAGGAGCGCTTCGGGGAATTCGGCGCGCTCATCCAGGGCCTCGCGATACAGCCGCGCGGCGTCGTCCAATTGGCCCGATTTGTGGAGCAGCAGGCCGGTGTTATAAAACAGCTCCGGACTGCGCTCTCCCTTTTCGATCAGGCGGGCCTGGTAATCCAGGGCCTGTTCGAAATCCTTCCTTTCCACCGCCAGAGCGGCCAGCCCCCGCAGCGCGTCGATCCAGTCGGGATTCGCCGCTAAGGCCGCTTCGAAGCCTTTCGCCGCGGCTTCGTGATCCCCCATCTTCCAGCAGGAGATGGCCAGATTCAGTTGCGCTTCCGGCCAATCGGGGCGCTTAGCGATGCAGGATTGGAACCCTTCCGCGCTGCCCCGGTGATCGCCTTTTTCCATGCGTAAATAGCCCAGCCGGAACCAAATGTCCGCCAGATCGCCGTTCTTGGCCAGCAGCTTCACATAGAGACGTTCGGCGTCTTCCTTGGCGCCCTGCTTGTCGAGCACAATGGCCAGGTTGTGCAGCACTTCCTGCCGATCGGGCGCGATCTCGACCGCATGCTCGTAGGCGGTCCGGGCCTTCTCCAGATCGCCCGCCGATTGGTAGACGACTCCCAGATTGGCGTAGACCTGCTGAGCGTCCGGACGGATGCGAATCGCCTCCGAATACGATTTGACGGCCTCCTTGGCCAGCCCGACTTTCTGCTGGGCCAACCCTAAGTTGAACCAGCGGTCAAAATTGTCCGGCGAGTATTCGACCAGCTTGGCGTAGTATTGCCGGGCGGCGTCGAAATCGCCCGCCGCGAAGGCGCAGGTTCCCAGCCCCTCTAAAGCCGTTTGAGAGTTGGGCCGCACCGCCAGCAACTTCTCCGAATATTCCGAGGTCATCGGGTAGTCCTTGCGAGCCATCCCGATGGTCACCAGATTAATCAGGCACTCTTCGGAATTCGGGTTGCCGGAAAGGATGGACTGATAGATCCGCGACGCTTCCTCGAACTGCTTCTGCAGTTGCAAGGTGACCGCTTTTCCGAATAACGCCGTGGGGTGTTCCGGCGTCTGGGCCAGGATCTGATCGAAGTTCGCAGCCGCCGCTTCCGGTTTGTCCAGATGCAATTGGGCGATGGCCAGGCCCAGCCGGGCCTCCAGGCGCGAGGGATCCGCGGTGGACGCCTTCTCGAAGAAATCGGCGGCTTCCTGCCAGCGGCTCAGCCGCTCCATGCAAATGGCCAGGTTCAAATTGGCGGAAGCGTGCTTGGGATGCATGCTCAGCAATTTGGCATAGCTGCGCGCGGCTTCCTCATACATTTCCAATTCGAATTGAATCTGCGCCTTGGCCGAGAAGGCCTCCAGGCTGGCGTCGCCGGACTCCAGCACGCGTTGGATCTCTTTCAGAGCCTCCGCCAGCTTGCCTTCCAGATGCAGGGAGACGGCCTTGCTTAAGCTGGCCGGCTTGGCAGCCGAACCGTTGGTTCCGTTCGATTTGACTTGGCTCATGATTAGTTAAGACTTCCGTTCTTGACGTCGATTCCGTAGGGCGCCAGGTAAGCGCATAACCGGCCCAAGGCGTCGTATTGATGCGAGACTTCCACCCAGCGCAGACGCGCCTTTTCCCCGCGGCTGCAGAAGAACCCAATGCCGCCTTGCCGCAGCCGGCTGTCGGACCAGAAATCGACGATCTGCCCTTGTACCATGATGGTGAAATCGCCGCCGCGCACGTCCACCAGCATGCGGTACAGCGTGTCGGCGCGCGTCGTGAAGGGCAGGGGCTTCTCCACCTGCGGGCCTTCTTTTCCTTTGATCACGGCATAGCGAACCAAATGCACGATGGGCAGCGGGCCGGGACGCACCACCACCAGCTTGACAGCATAGTAATTCTCGAGATCGGCGGCCCGGAAGGCGAAACCGAGCCCGCGCTGATCGATCTCCTCCAGAAATTCACACCGATAATCGGACAGGTCGGTGGTGGGCTTGAAAACCGCCAGCGGACCCGGGCGCACGAAGCCGGAAGCGTCGTAGGACCAGCTGCGAGTCAGGTTGGAGCGGCTCTGCCAGGCATCCAGGCCGGACCGGAAATCGTCGGAGAAGGCGACCGCGGCTCGATTCGAGATGGTCTGCTGCAAGTCCTTCCATTGCGTAACCACGATCTGTTGAACGTTGTTGGCCGCAACCGGCGAGACTTTTACCTTTACTTTCGGCACTGAGGGACCCACCGCCAGCGTCACCAGCACCGGCAGCGCTACCAGAAGAATCTTCAGGTCTCGGGGCGCCTTATGCCAGGCGACGTTCAGCCAGCGCCAGGAGTTGAGAACTTCGTAGGAAGGATGCGACGGAGTTTGCCCCGCGTCTTCAGACGCCTCTCCGTCTTCGAACTCCAGGCCCTCGGCCGGCGCGCTGGTCCGTGAAATTCGGCTGCGCCGGCGTAATTGCTGCCCTGGTACGCGCCTGGTTCGAACGACGAGCTGGGCCGAAACATTTCCGGTGTCTCCGGCTCAATGGCAACTTGCCCAGACTCGGTAGCCCCCACTGCGGATTCGGACCCGTTCCCCGACACCTGCCCGCGCGCGGCTGGCGCCATCTGCGGAGGTTGGAAGTCGAAGGCGCTCATGTTTTGCGCGATCGCGCGCAGGTCCTGAGCCGAACTGCCCGCCGGTGCGGCCGGCCCGCGCTCTTCGGAAACTTGCACACGGGTCACAGGTCCCGCGCCAACATCCGGTAACTCGGCCCGTTCCGCTCGGCCAGGCTCCGGTTGAAAGGCGAGATTCTCAAACGCGCGCCGATGATTGTCGCAGCAGAACTCCCCATCCGTCAGACTCCGGAGGGGTGACAGCGCGACGTTGCAGTAACGACACTTCATGCGGTCCTGCGTCTTCCGCTCTTATGTTAGGGTGCTGGATCCGGGATTACTACACGGCGAAATACTTAAGGTCGGTAGGGAATTCTGCGTATGGCCGCTTCGGTAGTAAGCGCTTCACCGTAGAACGGTTGGGTAGGATATGGGACAAAAGTAAGACCGGTCCTAGCAGTGCACGCGCCACAGTAACAGCGACGCCTTCGCCAAAGTCTTCTCCAGCACATCGGAGGCTTCAAATTCCGATAAGCCGCGCGAGAGCGACAACTCCGTAATCAGCATGTGCCGCGCGCGATCCAGCATCTTCTTCTCTCGGAAAGAAAGCGACTTCTCGCTCTGCAACACCAGCAAGCTCTTGAACACCTCGGCGATAGCGAGCAGGCTGCCGTTGCGCATCTTATCGGAGTTTTCTTTGTAGCGGTCTTTCCAGTCCCCGCGCGAGCGATGGGCTTTCTCGGAAAGAAATTCGAGCACGCGCGCAATTTCGCCGTTCCGCGTCAGCCGCCGCAGGCCAATATCCTGCACATGAGAGAAAGGAACCAGCACGGTCATGCTGTTGTAGGTAAGGCGCAAAAGATAATATCTTTCGAACTGTGCGCCAAAAGATCGGGAACTTATGTTCTCAACCGTCCCAATACCATGATTGGGGTAGACGACTTTCTCGCCGATCTGGAACGTGGTCATACGAAGACCTCAAGCGCCGTAGGTTGTCAGCTGTCCCACTTAGATCTTACTAGATAAGAGATGTTAAGCCTAAGTGGGTACCTTGTCAATAGAATTCAACAATTACTTTACAGTTCAGCATTTTGGTCCGGTCGGGGACATACACTTTCCGGTAGTGGCATATCCCGAAAATCAGATCCGGTCCAGGGACGCTTTGCCTTAATATGCGGAAATCCTTTATTCTCAGGATAAGCTTATGGAATCGTTGCTGGCATGAGAACTGCTAGCACGAATGCTCCAAAGGCCGCGGAGCGTGTGTGTCCACGTGTCGCTGCGGGAAGACGGTCGCTTGAGGGATCTAAAAACACAACTCGTCAGCGCCTTGCTGGTCATCCTGACCATGGCAGCGGTGTGTTGCGCGGTCATCAACTTCCGCCAGCAGAGCCTGAGCCGCTTGGCCGACGACGGCGTCACCTGGGTGGACCGCAAGGGACCGGACGGCCAGAATCTGGTGGTAGCTCTTCACGTTTCGCCCGGAAGTGCAGGCGATAACGCAGGTCTCCGGAACGGCGACATTCTGCTAACGGTCGCCGGCGCACCGATCGCCGGCACTACCGATGTACCGCAGGCCCTGCAACGCGTCGGCGTTTGGAGCAAGGTCGATTATCTGATCCGCCGCGGGAGCGTGACCGTTTTGACGCCGGTGATTCTAGCCGAGCGCACCCTGGATCGATCCGAATATTACCAGTACATCGTCGGTCTGGTCTATCTGCTGATCGGCCTATTCGTCTACTACCGCCGTGTCGGTGCGCCACGTTCGGTGCATTTCTATGTTCTCTGCCTTACTTCTTTTGTACTGTCCTCGTTCCACTTCACCGGCAAGCTGAACGCGTTCGATCAGGTGATTTACTGGGGCAACGTCGCCGCGGGACTGCTGGCGCCGACCATCTTCCTCCATTTCACCCTGATCTTTCCCGAGCGCCCCCGCTGGCTGCGCACCCCAGGGAGTCCGGCGCTGCTGTATCTCCCCGCCGCCTTTCTGTTCCTGCTCTATGTTTTGGTCGCCAAGGGCATGCTGCGCGTAGCGGCCTCGCCCATCGAAGTGAACTGGTTCCTGGATCGCCTCTGGCTGCTTAATCTCAGCGCTCTCTATCTGATCGGCACGGCGGTGCTGGCTTGGAAAACGCCCCACGCCGACGATCCGCTGGTCCGCCAGCAGCTCAAATATCTGCGCAATGGCGCGCTGCTGGGATCGTCCCGTTTACCCTGATCTACGCCGTCCCCTATCTGTTCGGCGCGCTCCCCGGCCATTACCAGAAGATGGCCGTGCTTTCGCTGATCCTGGTGCCGATCAGCTGGGCTTATGCGATTCTGCGCTACCGCCTGATGGACGTCGACATCATCTTCCAGCAAGGCTACGTCTATACCTTGGCCGCCCTTGCCGCGCTGGGCATCTTCTATGGCCTGATTTTCTCGTTCACCAAGCCCGAGGATCTGAGCCCCGCGGCCATCGTCGGATTGATCCTGTTCGCGACCTTCGTCTTTCAACCCATTCGCAGCTGGGTGCAGGAACAGCTGGACCGCTATTTCTTCTATAAGGGCCGCTACGACTACCGCCGCACGCTGATCGAATTCGCCCGCGAGCTGAGTTCCGAGACCAATCTGGATGAGATGCTGCGCTCGGTGGCGGACCGGCTGGTTCACACGCTCTCCATCCAGCACGTGGCGTTCTTCCTGGCCGGTGAAGGCGAAGAAGGGTTCCACTGCCATATGGCATTGGGAAACCGGAAGGATCGGGGCCAAAAACTCAACCATGAACTGGATCTGAGCTTTCTCACCGCGCATCCCGACAAGGCTTACCTGTTCTTCGAGCGGACCCGGCATCCTCTGGACGTGACCTCGCGCGAATGGCCAGCTTCGGTGCGCACCACCATCGCCGACCTGGATCTGACTTATTATTTCCCCTGCACCATGCGGGGGCGAACCATCGCCTATCTCGGCCTGAGCCGGACCGACAAGGGCGACTTCCTTTCGAGCGACGACGTCGAGCTGCTCATTACTCTTTCCGGATATGTCAGCATCGCCATCGAGAACGCCCGTCTCTATCGCTCCCTCGAGCGCAAAGTCGAAGAGTACGAGCGGCTGAAGGAGTTCAGCGAGAACATCGTCGAATCCATCAACGTGGGCATTCTGGCGGCCGACCTGGACGACCGCGTGGAAAGCTGGAACACCCAGATCGAGCGCCTCACCGGCATCCCGAGGAAGGCGCGCTGGGCTGCCGGCTGTCCGAGCTGTTCCCCGCGCGAACTGTGCGAGCGATTCGATCAGCTGCGCGGCGAGTCCGGCGTCCAGAACATCTACAAGTTCGTCCTGCGTGCCGGCGCAAATGGTTCCCATGCCGCCAATGGGAACGGCAACGGCGCTGCCACGATCTCATGCCGCACATCCTGAACCTCGCCATCGCGCCCCTGGTCTCCAAGGACATGCAGCAGATCGGCCGGCTGATCATTTTCGACGACATCACCGATCGCGACGAACTGGAGCGCCGCCTGATGCAGGCCGACAAGCTCGAGCTCCATCGGCCTGCTGGCTGCCGGCGTGGCGCACGAGGTAAACACGCCGCTAGCGGTGATCTCCACCTACGCGCAGATGCTCGCCAAGCAGATCTCGAGCGACGATCAAAAATCCAAGCTGCTCGACAAGATCGCCAAGCAGACGTTCCGCGCCAGCGAGATCGTGAACTCGCTGCTGAATTTCTCCCGGACCTCCTCCACCGAGTTCGTGGAACTCGACCTCAACCGCGTGATTCAGGAGACACTCACGCTCATCGAGCACCAGCTGCAAACCGCCGCCGTCCAGGTGAAGCTGAACCTCGATCCGGGCTTGTCTTCCGTCAAAGGCAATTCCGGCAAGCTGCAGCAGGTCTTTCTGAATCTATTCCTGAACGCCCGGGATGCCATGGAATCCGGCGGCAGTTTGACCATCCGCACCTGGAGCGAAGATGGCTTCGTTCGCGTGGAAGTGGCCGACAGCGGTCCCGGCATCAGCCCCGAAAACCTCTCGCGCATCTACGATCCGTTCTTCACCACCAAGGGCGCGCGCAAGGGAACCGGCCTGGGTCTGTCGGTGAGCTATGGCATCGTGCACGAGCATGGCGGTACCATCGAGGTTGCTAGCCGCCCCGGGGCCGGCGCTCGATTCCGTATCGAGCTGCCCCAGGCGCGAAAGCCCGTGCATGCCTGAACGACTTCCGCCTGACGAACCGCTCCCCTCCATTCCCAAAGGTCGAATTTTAGTCGTGGATGATGAAGGGGATATCCGCGAAAGCCTGGAGACTCTATTGAACATCGAGGGCTATCATGTCGACCTGGCCAAAAACGGCGCCGAGGGCATCCACAAGGCCGAAACCAGCAAGTACGACCTGGTGCTTCTGGACCTCATGATGCCGGACCGTTCCGGCATGGAAGTGCTCCGCGAGATCCGCGAGCGCGACGCGGAAACTCCCATTTTCATGATCACGGCCTACGGTTCGGTCGAGGTCGCCGTGAACGCGCTCAAGAGCGGCGCCAACGACTATTTCTCCAAGCCCTGGGACAACGAAAAACTGCTGATCGAAATCGGCCGCATGATCGCCCACACGCGCCTCGAAGACGAAAACCGTCAGCTCAAGCGCGCGTTCAAACAGCAGTACAGCTTCCCCAATATCATCGGGAAAAACGACCGCATGCTGCGCGTGCTCGATCTGGTGACCCAGGTCGCCCCCAGCCGAGCCACCATCCTGATTACCGGCGAAACGGGCACCGGCAAGGAGCTGATCGCCAAAGCCATCCACGCCAACTCGGCGCGCGCCGATCACCCCTTCGTCCCCGTCAACAGCGGCTCGGTTCCCACCGAATTGCTCGAATCCGCATTGTTCGGCCACGTGAAGGGCGCCTTCACCGGGGCGCTGACCTCGCGCAAAGGCTATTTCGAAACCGCCAACAAGGGCACCATCTTCTTCGACGAAATCGGCACCATCAGCCCGGAGACCCAAGCCAAGCTGCTGCGCGTGATCCAGGAGCGCGAGTTCATGCCGGTCGGTTCCACCGACACGCTCAAGGTGGACGTGCGGATCATCGCCGCCACCAACGCCGAGCTGAAGAAACTGGTCGACGAAGGCAGGTTCCGCGAAGACCTCTACTACCGCTTGAACGTCATCAACCTCGGCCTCCCGCCCTTGCGCGAGCGCAAGGAAGATATTCCTCTGTTGGTGGAACATTTCTTCACCAAGTACAGCCGGGAAAACGAGAAGTTCCTCGACGCCGAAGCCCGAAGCGTGCTGCGCTTCGAACCGGACGCCATGCAGCTTCTGATGGATTACAACTGGCCCGGCAATGTGCGCGAGCTCGAAAACGCCGTCGAGCGGGCGGTCGTGCTGGCTTCGCAATCTACCGTCCCAGTCGACGTGCTGCCCGATTCGATCCTGGAGGCCGGCGGCGTCCGCATCCGTCGAGGACGAAAGCGGCTCGCTGCCCGCCGACGCTTCGCTCTTCGAGATCGTGGCCGACTTTCAGCGCCGCAAAATCCTGGAAGCGCTCGAAGCCGCCAGTTGGAGCCAAACCGACGCCGCGGAAAAATTGAGAATTCCCCTCTCCACTCTCAACCAGAAGATCAAGCGGTTGAACATCGACGTCCGTAAACGCGGCGGTGTGGTTGCCCAGTAATACGCAAATCACTTCATCCTGTGTACGATAGGCTACTTTCTCCCGGCTTGACACTCCACTGAAACATGAAGTATCTTTAGCCTTTGCCCTGTTAGTAGACCTCTTAGCCTAGCTAGTACTCACCGGCCTACAGTTTATCTGGGCTGTGCCGAATCAAGCTAAGGAGACCGATGCCACACCAGCCTTATTTTGTGATCGTCTTGGCGCACTCGCTACACGGGCGCTTGCGACGCATTCACATCCCCCATAAAGCCGTTTACGCCGCGTTCGTCTGGACCCTGCTCGGATGCCTATGCATGTTCGCCTTTCTATCCAGCTACTTGCGGATGAGCTGGAAAGTGGCGCATTATAATTCGCTCCGCCAGGAAGTGGACTCGCTCCGCGCCAAATACCAGGAACTCGAAAACGTCACCAATCAGAAGAACGAGCAGCTTGCGACGCTCGAAACGTTCGCCAGCGAAGTTTCCGTCGCCTACGGGCTCAAGCGCCAGCCCGGTACTTCCACCGATATCGCGACCTCCGACGCTCTCGAGCCGTCGTTCCCCGAGTCACTGAGCGAATATAATTTTCTGAAAGCGGCTTCGTTCTCCAACCTGTATCGCAATTACCCCAAACAGTGGCAAGTGAATGTTCGCCCCAGTTTGTGGCCCGTGGAGGGCCGGATCTTGAGTTCGTTCGGCGCACGCACCGATCCTTTTTCCGGAGAAGGTAGCATTCATACCGGTGTAGATCTTTCGGCAGCAATGGGGACCCCGGTGCAAGCCGCCGCCGATGGGATCGTCGTGCATGCCGCCTGGATGAGCGGATATGGCCGGCTGGTGATCATCGATCACGGCAACGGCCTGCAAACTTACTACGGTCACTTGTCCCGATTCCTGGTTGTTCCTGGGCAAGAGGTGCGCCGCGGCGACACCATCGCCCGATCCGGCGCAAGCGGCCGGGTTACTTCTCCGCACTTGCATTATGAAGTGCGCATGAAGGGAACGCCGGTGAACCCCTATCCGTTCCTGGCGAAATCGGCCGCCGAGTTGTCGACCGCGCCCAAGGATATACCTTTCTAGTCCTTTGGATCTCCTGATACCCTGGTAGCCAACGGTACGCCGCTTGGTTTTGAATCGCAGGGTTTTTCTCACGACTCTCGCGGGCGCGAGTATTGCGCGCGCATCCGGCAACTCGCCCCTAATGCCTTCCGAGATGCACCGCTACGCCGACCCCGCCACGGAATTTCCGGTGCTCCGCCTCACCGATCCCGCGCATCAGAGCTGGCTTCCCGCCCCCTACGGGCGGCCCATATCGCGCAAAAGCACTTTTCTTCTCTATGCGAGCGACCGCTCCGGCACCGTCCAGGCCTACCGCATGGATCTCAAAACCGGCGAATCGCGCGTGCTCACCGAGGCCGAAAATCTCGCGGCGGACTCCATCACGCTGGCGCCGGACGAGCGTTCTTTCTGTTTTGCCGACGGAAATTCGGTACGCACCGGCAGCTTGCTCACCGCCCGCGATCGCGAAATTTACCAGGCTGCCTCGGGCTTCGATCTCGGCCGCGGATTCAGCCTTTCCGATGATGGACTGCATGCGGCCTTGGTCGAGAAGCAAGCCGAAAGCTATCGGGTTCGACTAGTAGCGATGCGTACCGGCGCCGCCACGACGCTGGCGGAATCGAGCGACCCGATCACCGACCCCATGCCGCGGCCGCGCCGGGCGAGTCTGCTCTACCGCCGCGGGACCGGCCAGCTATGGCTGGTGAATTTCGACGGAACGCAAAATCGCAGCCTGCGTCTGGCGCCGGGCGGGCTGGGCGCAGCGCTTTGGTCCACCGACGGCCGGACTATCCTTTATCTTGAACTTTCCGGCCGATCCCAAGCAATTGCACGCCGTGCGCGAGTTCACTCCCGACACAAATGAGGACCGGTTGGTTGCGTCCACCAGCCAGTTCGTCACCTTCAATCGCAATGCGCGACTCCAGCGTTCTGGTCGGCGCCAGCGGCAGCAAAGCTTCCCCTTATGTTCTTCTTCTGGTTCGCTCCGTCAAGCGCGAACTCACACTGTGCGAGCATCGCGCCAGCGATCCGAGCCGCGTAACAACCATCTTTTCGCCCAACAGCCAGCGTATTTTTTTTCAGAGCGACCAGGACGGCAAGATGGCCATCTACGCGATGCTGGTGGACCGTTTGGTGGAAACGACCGAGACCGAACCGGCGAGCTCAGAACCGTGAAGGTCCCCGGCCATTTCCGCCGCAGCCATGGAATTTCTGAGAACGGCTTCGAGCAAGGCGCGCGTGTCTTCCGTGCTCGGATGGCGAAATACCTGTTCGGTAGCGCCCGACTCGATGATCCGGCCGCGCTGCAGGATCGCTATACGCGAGCACAGCGACGCAACCGAAAGCAGATCGTGCGAGATGAACAGCATCGCCATGTTGAGTTCGCGGTTTAAGCTCCGGAACAGCGCCAGGATCTCAGACTGCGTGACGGCATCCAGCGCGCTGGTCGGTTCATCGGCAATCAGCAGCCGCGGCCGGTGCAGCACCGCCATGGCGATCAGGACGCGCTGCGCTTGTCCTACGCTCAACTGCCGCGGATAGCGGTCCAGGAAGCTTTCCTCGGCGGGCAGGCTCACGCGATCGAACAGCTCCAGCGCCGGCTGTTTCCATTGTTTCGCCGCGCCGGGTTGGTGCGCGCGCCAAGCTTCGGCGATCTGGGTTCCGATGCGAAGAGCGGGGTTTAAGGACGCCAGCGGGCTTTGCAGCACCAACGCGATTTCGCGCCCACGAACCGAACGCATCTCGCGCGAACTGAGCGCCAGCAGGTTGCGCCCGCCGAACAGGATCTCACCGCGAATCGACGCTCCCTTGTGATCCAGCAGCCCGAGCAAAGCCAAAGCGATGGTGCTTTTTCCTGACCCGCTTTCGCCAACCAGGCCGAGGATCTCGCCTTCCGCGATCGCGAACTCGAGGTCGCGCAGCGCTCCCGGCTTGTTTGGATAATCCACCGTAATGCGAGCGTGCAGCAGCGGATTCATCGTTGGCTCACCAGTGCGCCGCCGATATAGAGCCGCTCCGCATTCCAGTAGATCTGCGGCCGCAGCGTGGCTGGCATGACGTTCTTCAGGTTCGGCGAAACGGCTGATAGCACGTTGGGATTCACCAGGAACAACAGGGGCGCTTTGTCGGCCACGATCTCCTGGACCTTGTCAAACGAGGCCTTGCGAGTCTTGGGGTCCTGCGCGGCGGCTTGCGCCCGCATCAGCCGGTCGATTTCAGCCTCCCAAGGCGTCTCCGGCATCTTCTGATTCGGGTTCCACTGGTGATTGGCGGCCGAGCTCAGCCACACGTTCATCTGGTCGCTCGGGTCGAGGCCGATATTGGTAAACGCCATCAGCACCGACTCGTAATCGAAGCTGCGGCTGATGCGCTCGATGAGCGATGGAAAATCCAGAGTCACCACATTGAGCTGGATTCCCAGTTGGCCAAGATCCTGCTGAATGAGAGCCAACATGCGCTCGTGCAGCCTATTGCCGGCATTGGTGATCATGGAGAATTCGACTTTGTGCCCCTCGCGATCGAACAGGCTGTTTCCGGAGCGGTGAAAGCCCTGCTTCGCGAGGAGCTCGGACGCGGCCGCAGTAGAATAAACCGGAGGCTTCAACGCGGCATCCAGCCAGAAGCGATTGGCCACCGAAACCGGACCCACGGCAGGACGGGCGTGCCCGCGATAAACCACCCGCACCAGGTCGTCGCGATGAATCGCATCCGAAATGGCTCGCCGAAACTCCTCGGAGCGGAACCAGCGGCGCTTGTAATCAGGCAGCGGCGAATTAGCGAGTTCGTTAAAAAACACCACTTCCCAGTCGAGCGAAGGCCCGGCGTCCACCACCGAGTGCGGCATCTCCGCGGACAGCCGCTCATACATTTCCGGGTCCAGTTTGTTGACGATATCCAACTCGCCGCGGCGGAAACGCAGCAGCTCGAGCTCGCGGTTCTGTTGGATCTCGAGCCGGATCGAATCCAGATAGGGCAGGCTTTTCCCCGCCGCGTCGCGCTTCCAGTAGTTCGGATTACGCCGCAGCAGGACGTAGCTTCCGGGCTTGTACTCGGCCATTTCGAAAGGCCCGAGCACGGCCGCTTCCTTGCGAGGCGAATGCGCCGAGAGCATCGCTACGGCATCGAATTGCGCGGCCAGCGCCGCCACCGGGCCCGGAAACCGCGCCATCGCCGCAGACGGCCCGGAGCACTTGGCTTCCACCGGCCCCGGCGTGGAACGAAACCCGTCGCCCACCGGCGAATGCAAGGCCGGATCCATTAGCTGTTCGATGGTAAAGACCACATCCTCGCACGTGAACGGCGTGCCGTCAGAGAAGGCGATTTTCGGGCGAAGCTCGAAGTCGATCCTGCGGCCGTTTTCTGAAACTTTCCATTTGGACGCCAGCTCGCCCTCGAGCTGTTGCGTAGAACGATTGAGGCGAATCAAGACGCCGCCCGTCAGATAGCGAATCGTCTCGGAAGCCTCGTCTTCCACCTGCAGAGGTTGGAAAGTTTTGGGATCGGCGCGCAAGGCGAAGCGCAGCTCACTGGCGGATTCGGCCAGGAACGCGCAGGCAAACAGAAGCACGATCGAATGTTTCAGCACGGCGCGCGGTCCTCGGTGCGCAGTAAGAGCTGCAGGCAGCTCACCACGACCACCAGCAGCACCGCCGGCGCGAGCATCCACGGATTCTGCAGCACCGCGCTGTAATTTTCGAGCTCCCGCAGCAGCGCGCCCCAGGACGGCAGGGGTTCGGAGATGCCCAATCCGAGCAGCCCCAAATTCGCCTCGCTCAGAATGAACACCGGGATCGAAAGCCAGAATTGAGCCGCGAGCATCGGACGCATATTCGGCAGCAGGTGGCGCCAGATCAATCGATGACTCGGGATGCCGGCGGCGCGAGCCTGAAGCAGAAAATCGGCGTTGGCCAAAGTGCGGGTTCCGGCGCGAAGGATGCGCGCGGGGCTGGCCCATCCGAGACACCCCAGCAGCAAGAAGGTGATGGTCACCGACGCGACCGGAGAGGTGTTCAAGGGCAGTAAGGCCCGTACTGCGAGCAGCAGAAACAGCCAGGGCAGCGAGAGAAACAGATCGATGGCGGCCGTCACGGCGCGTTCCCAGCGACCGCCGAGGTAACCGGCCGTGCCTCCGATCAAAGCTGCCAGCAGTGTCGAAAGCAGAGCCGCGGCGGGCGCGAGCAGCACCGAGACGCGGGTCCCGTAAAGCAGGCGCGCCAACCGGTCGCGCCCCAGGTCATCGGTGCCGAGCGGGAAACGCGCGGAGGGAGGAGCGCTGATCGAGTCGCGAAACTGCTGCGAATAGGAGGGGGCCAGCAAACCGGCCGCAAGCGCGGCCAGGGCCACTACCGCGAGCACAACCACGGCGACCTTTTGCGTGCGGTTCATGGTCCAACCGTCTCGCGCGCCGGCGCCCAGGCGGCCAAGGCGAAGTCCGCCAGACTGTTGGCGGCCAGCGTCATGAGAGCCACCAGCATGGTCACGATCACGAGCAAAGGCAGATCCCGGTCGAGCGCGGCGCGCCACGCCAGTTGCCCGATACCCGGCGTATCGCTGATCACTTCGATAGGGATGGAGGCGCCGAACGCGAGGCTTACCGCGATGCCGCCGATCGCAGCGAGTTGAGGCGCCGCCGGAGTGAACACATGCGCCCAGAACACTCGGGCGTGGCTCAGACCTCGGGCTTCGGCGGCCGGCACGTGCGGGGATTGGTAAGCAGCCGCGAGAATATTCTTCGAGTATCGATAGACGTGCGGGAAAACCACCAACGCGATGGCCCAGCGGCCCGCCGCGCCGATCCACAAAAACACTAAAGCGAGCACCGCAGCCGGGACCGCCAGGCACAGGCCGCTGAACACGGCGGGCGCGAAATCAGCGCCCGGCACACGCCACCAGACGGTGATCAACGCCAGCGCCAAGCCCAGCGAAGCGCCTCCCAAAACCCCGTATGCCAGCGACTCCAAGCTCACCGGCAGGCGTTCGGCCAGAAGCTCGCGGATGGGCCGGTTGAGCGATCGGGAGAAACCGAAGTCGCCGCGGGCCAGCCCGGCGAGATAGTGCACATAGTAAGTGGCGATGTTGTTCTCGGCAGCATGCTCGGCGTGGATCGCCGCGCGAGTCGCGGGGCTCAGGCGAGTGTCGAGCTCCGCGTTCATCGACTCCGAAGCCCGGCCCGAGCCGGACCAGCGTGGCTCCGAGCAGGCCTCCGAACAGCAAGACCAGCAGGAGGCGCCGGGCTTGCCGGAGCAGCGCGCGCGCGAGCGTCAGACGATTACCAGGTTCCGGTGGGCTCGAATTCGAAGCCGCGCTTCTCCACCACACTCAGTTTTTCCTTTTGCTTGACGATGTACATGCGCCGGTCCGCTTCGCTCAGCAACTGGTCGGCGTCGGTGCCATCGTCGGGGAACATGGCGTGGCCGATGCTCAGTCCGATGGTCTCGTTGGCGAAGATCTCGCGGCCCGCGTCGGCCGTGATGGTCTTGAGGCGCTGGACCTTTTGCGGTAATTCTTCCATCCGCAAACCGGGCAGCACCAGCACGAACTCGTCGCCGCCCATGCGGGCCACGTAATCGTATTCGCGGCAGGATTCCTTCAGCTTGCTGGAGACCGCGGCCAGAATGCGATTGCCTTCCAGGTGCCCGTACTTGTCGTTGATCAGCTTGAAGCCGTTCATATCGCAGACCAGCACGATCAGCGGCGAATTGAGACGGCGGCAGCGGGCCAGCTCGCTATCCAGGTGCAGGAACAACGAGCGGGCATTGGGCAAGCCGGTCATGTAATCGGTGGAAGCCGAGCTCTGCGCCTGCTGGAACCGCAGGGCGTTCTCGATCGAGAGCGACAGCTTGGGAACGATCGCGAGCAGAATGCGCAGGTGGTCCTGGGTGAAAGCGTCGCGCTCGTTGTGATAGAGCGTCAGCACGCTGATGGTCCCGTTCAGTCCGATCAGCGGCACCGCCAGGGCGCTGCGCATGGTGGTGTACTTGGTTTCGTCATTCAGGTAGCCAGGCTCGACCGATGGGTTGCCGTTAATGATCGGCTTGCGATTCTCCGCGACCCAGCCTGACAGGCCCTGCCCGAGGGGAATCTCGAGCGAGGAAAACAGCCGGAAGTTTTCGCCGTTGACATATTCGGCCCGCAGCTTGTCGCCGCGCAGAACATAGATCGCCAGCGAATCGTAGTGGATCATGCGCTTCAAACGCATGGCCAGCAGCGATAGCGTTTCATTCAGGCTGAGCGAGTTGCCCAGATCCTGCGCCAGCTCGAACAGGGTTTGCACTTCCTGGCGGGCGGCGGCGATAGAGACTCAAAAAGTCGGACGGCTTATCCGAGCTGTTGGCGGGACGCTTGCTGCTTTCGAATCCGGCGGCCGGCTCCAGCCCGCGCTCCACCTTAACGTCGGTCGAGAGCTTAGAGCTTTCGCCTTCGAGCACTTGCGCCATGGCCTCCAGCTCGACATAGCGCCGCTGCAGAACCTCGACCACTTTGGGATCGAAACTCACGCCCGACTCGGCCACCACCTTGCGCATCGCCTCATCGAGAGGCAGTGCGCGCCGGTACTGACGGTCGGAAGCGAGCGCGTCCAGAAAATCCACGGTGGCGAGAATGCGCGCTCCGATCGGGATCTGTTCACCCTTCAAGCCGTCCGGATACCCCGAGCCGTTCCATTTCTCGTGGTGCGAGCGGACGATGGGCGTCACCGGGTAGGGGAAGCGGACGCGCTCCAGGATCTCGGCGCCCACCACCGGGTGAATCTTCATCTTGTCGAACTCTTCCGGGGTCAGCTTGCCAGGTTTAGAGATGATGTGTTCGGGCACCGCCAGCTTGCCGATGTCGTGCAATAGGGCCGCGGCGCGCAACGCCTCCAGTCCGGGTTCGTCCAGTCCGAGCTCCTTGCCGATTTCGATGGCATACACTCGCACCCGCTGCAGGTGCTCATGCGTGATGTGATCCTTGGCCTCGATGGCGAGCGCCAGCGCTTCGATGGTTCTCAAGTGCAGCGACGCCATTTCCTCGGCGTGCTTGCGGCCGTCCTCCTTGCGAACCAGGTACAAGTAATAGGAACGATACATGAGGTAAATAACCGGAATGGCGAGCAGCGCGCTTTGCCAGCCGAAATGCCGGTTAATGGCGCTGGCCGCCCCCGCAATGGCCGCGCCCAGCAGGTAATACGGAAACGACCAGAAGTAGCATTCCCGCCAGACCTGGCGCAGGGATTTTCCTTCGGAGAAGGCGATCGCCGCGGCGACCGGAAAAGTGTTCATCACGAAGAACACCATGGCCGTGACCAGCAGCCGCAGGGCCGGTTCAAAATGGCTCTTGATCAGTATGGTGGAGTGGTACGCATAGCTGGCCAGCGTGATCGCGATCGCGACGCTGGCTACGTTGAACAGGCTCTGATACCACTTCTGCTGGCTTCCGCCCTGCCACCAGCACTGCAGCAGCGTGGCCAAGCAGCCCATCAGCAACGCCTCCGGCAAGCTCAGCTCCACGATCCCAAACAGGATGAAGATGAACAGCACCGAGAGCGCGCCCGAGATGGCCGGCAGCACAACTTTCAAACGCGAAGCCGCAATCGATAAGACCAGATAGCAGAAGAAGCGGACCAGGTCCTGCGATTCCCACCGGGACACCTCGCTGATGGTCACGACAGTCCCGATCAATACGATGGTAGTGAGATAAGTTTTTGCAGCTATCGACATTCGTTTTTCTATCGCCAGCAGGAACTCGGAGCGTACCTATATGCAGATGCTCTGCCAAAAGCCGACATTTGTATCCAACTGATTCATCGGCGAGCGTTCCGGAAAACGATAGGAGGAAGACGACAAAGTGTCAGGATTGGGGCGTTCAATTTGGGGACATTCTGTCCTCTCAGTACGTTTTGCGTAGCTGCGCTCTTACGTATTTAGGACCGCTGTACTATAGTCAGGTTGGCCGCATCCGTCGAAGAGCAGAGTAAGTGCTGATGTGTCCGCAGGTGAAGACTTATTTGGGAATGCAGGCCATCTTCTCTAGTCCCGCCATGCAGGAACTGCTGGATCTGGTGGAGCGCATCGCGCAAACCAATGCGGCGGTACTCATTACGGGGGAGAGCGGGTCGGGCAAGGAACTAATCGCGCGCGCGGTGCATCATTACTCGCTGCGCTGCTCGCGGCCGTGGGTGGACGTCAGCTGCGCGGCGCTGCCGGAGCATCTGGTGGAAAGCGAGTTGTTCGGCTACGAGAAAGGCGCCTTCAGCGGCGCGGATTCGCCCAAGCCGGGGCTGTTCGAGCTGGCCAATCACGGCACCCTTTTCCTGGACGAAGTGGGAGAACTGGAGCCGCGCATGCAGGTCAAGCTGCTGCGGGTGCTGGACGGGGTGGCGTATTATCGTTTGGGTGGGACCCGCAAGGTGACCGTGGACGTTCGCGTGGTGGCGGCGACCAATCAGGATTTAGAGAGAATGGTGGAGTCCGGGCAGTTTCGAGGCGATCTGTACCATCGCTTGGGCCAGATCTTGCTGCGCGTGCCGCCGCTCCGGGAGAGACGCGCAGATATCGTCCCCATTGCGAAGCATTTCCTGGCGCAGGCCAATCCGCGCATGAGTTTTTCAGACGAGGCTCTGAGCGCGCTGGAGCAGTATAGTTGGCCCGGCAATGTGCGGGAACTGCGCAATGCCATCACCAAGGCCGCGGTGCTCTCGCGCGACTTGGAGATTGGCAGCAGCGATATGATTCTTACGCAAACCCGCATCACCACCGATGGGGGGCTGAGGACCGCCTCGCCGACGGCGAATCTGGACGGGATGGAGAAGACCACCATCCTGCGGGTGCTGGCCGAGACCAATGGCCATCAGCAGCGGGCGGCCGAGCTGCTGGGGATCTCGCGGCGAACGCTCAGCCGCAAGTTGAAGCTATATGGAAGGGAGGCGGTGCGTCAGTCCTGCGCTTCTTGAGCCGCGGCCCGGGCGCTTCCATCTGTTTTATGTCAGCCGCCGATCGACGTTCTGAACCCCGGCATCGCGGGGATGGGCCTTTGACGCTCTCGTTCGAGGATCCGGCCCGCCAGGAAATTACCGGCCGCCTGCTGGACTACAGCAACAACGGCTTTCGCGCGGTGCACGCCTATGCCGCGCTGCACGCCGGACAGGTGGTTCAGTTCCAGCACGCCGTCGCCGGCGGCAAAGCGCGCGTGATGTGGAACCGCATCACCGATAAGCGCGTCGAAACCGGCTTCCTGGTTCTGAAATAACGCGGCGGTTGGGGATCGGCGCGCCTTAATCTTCGAACAATGCCTTCAAGGGTACGCCGATATCAGGATTTTCGGTCTCGATCACACCCGTTTTCGCTTCGACCATTCCCGCTGACGTCACGACATAGCCCTTCCGATTTTTCGGATTGATGATCCAGATGTAGGGAACGCCGAAGCGCAGGTAGTCGTCGATCTTCTCTTGGATATATTCCATGGTGTCGTCCTTAGACAGGATCTCGATGCACAGGAACGGCGGAAGCCGGAAGATTTCATCTTGGGATTGCGAGGCGTTGACGACGGTAACGTCCGGAATCCGGAAACGCGTGGGACTCACCTGCACCCGCTGCTCGGGATAAACTTCGAATTCCAAGATCTTTAGCGCGGCTGATCGAGAAAAACAATTAGATTTCGCTGAATCTTGCTGTGTGTTTTTTCTCCCAGGTTACGCTCCACGATCAGACCGTCGACATACTCGCGGTCGGGAGAATAACTGGTGTTCAAATACTCAGCCACCGAAATCAGGGTAGTCGCTCCCATAGCTCTAGGTTACTATTAGAGGCCAGCACTCGGTTTCTTTAAGGAGAAAGATCATGACCGGAAGCGGCCCGGCCAGCCTCATGAAGAAAATACCCAAGGCTCCGCTGCAGCAGGATGTCACGCTCGGCACCATCGAGGAGGCGGCGGCACGCTTGAGCAATTGGGGCAAGTGGGGGCCGGACGATCAGATCGGCACGCTGAATTACGTCACCCCGTCCGACATCGTGAAGGCCGCCGGGCTGGTGCGCAAAGGGAAGGTCGTTTTCGCTGGGGCTGGATTTCAACGAGCGGGGTCCCCAGCGGGCCGGCTGGGGCCGGCGCTTCAATCCCATCCACACCATGCTCGCCACCGGGACCGATGCGGTCGCGGGGAATCAGGATCGCGGGAAAATCCGCTACGCCGACGACATGATCGCCATGCCGGTGCAGTGCGGCACGCAGTGGGACGCGCTCGGCCACATTTTTTATGGCGATAAGATGTGGAACGGTTACGACGCCCGGCTGGTGGACTCGACCGGCGCGAAGAAGAACGGCATCCACAAGACGCGCGACAAGATGATCGGCCGGGGCGTGCTGCTGGACATTCCGCGCTTCCGCGGCGGCGATTATCTCGAGGACGGCTATGGAATCTCAAGCGACGAGCTGGATGCGTGCGCGAAAGCTCAGGGCGTCGAAGTGCGGCGCGGCGACTTCGTGATCGTCCGCACTGGCCAGATGGAGCATCGCCTGGCGACAGGCGACTGGGGCGAGTATGCGGCCGGTCCGGCGCCGGGGCTGCGCTTCGAAACCTGCGAATGGATTCATAAGAAGGAGATCGCCGCGATCTGCGCCGATACGTGGGGCTGCGAAGTGCGTCCCAACGAGTGCGCCGACGCGTTCCAGCCGTGGCACTGGATCGTCATTCCGATGATCGGGATCACCATGGGCGAGATTTTTTATCTAAAAGATCTGGCCGCCGATTGCGCTGAGGACAAGGTGTATGAGTTTCTGTTTTGCGCGCCGCCGCTCGGCAATTACCGGCGCGGTCGGGTCGCCGATAAACCCGATGGCTGTAAAATGACCGTGTACGCGCGCCATGAACCGGACCGGCGAGATTGATATTTCCGAGCTGATCGAAGGGCAAAGGCTCGGCCTGTATCAGATTTCGATCATGGTGCTGCTCGGCGCCATCATGTTTTTCGACGGCTACGATATGCAGGTGCTGGGGTATGCCGCGCCCGCACTATTGAAGGCTTGGCACATCGAAAAGGCGGCGTTCGGACTGGCCTTCGGCGCTGGGATGACCGGGTTCATGCTGGGCGCTACGCTGCTTGGCCAACTGGGCGATCGGTTCGGACGCAAGAAAATGATCCTCGGCGGCGCACTGTTATTCGGCGCCTCCACCGCGGCGTCGGGATTAGCCACCACGCTCAACGCGCTATTTCTACTCCGGTTTGTGGCGGGCATCGGCATGGGCGGCACGGTTCCCAATGCCATCGCGCTCAGCGCCGAATTCGCGCCGGTCAAGAAGCGCGCCACGAAAGTCAGCACGATGTATGTCGGGTACACGCTCGGCAGCGCGTTGAGCGGGTTCATCGCCGCCCGGTACATTCCGCTGTACGGTTGGCCCAGCGTCTTCTATATTGGCGGGATCACGCCCTTGCTGCTGGTTCCCGTGTTGGCGCTTGGTCTGCCGGAGTCGCTGCGATTTTTGGCGCTGAAACAAGCGTGCGCCCGAAGCGATCGCCAAAATCGTAAGGCGTCTCAGGCCGGAACTTGATTTCGATTCCGCTGCCCGGTTTGTGAATCGAGAGCAGCAGCGAGCCGGTCTGCCGGTCCGGTATCTTTTCACCGAACAGCGTACTCCGGTGACGTTGCTGATCTGGGCAGCGAACATCGGGGCATTGATGGCGATCCATTTTTTCACGAGCTGGCTGCCGACCGTGATGTCGAGCGGCAGCGTGCCGGTGTCCCACGCGATTATCGCGACCGCGCTCTTTCAGGTGGGCGGCATGGCGGGATGCCTGTTGGTCGGGCCGTTACCTGGATCAACAGGGAGTGACCGCCATCGCCGTGAGCCTGCTGGTTGCAGTGCTCTGCATCGCTGCGATTGGATGGGCTGGAAGCTCGGAGAGTCTTTTGATCGGACTGGTTTTTCTCGCGGGCTTTTTCTTAATCGGCGGGCAGGTGGGACAACTCGCATTGCCCGGGATGATCTACCCGACCTACATTCGTTCGACGGGCGCGGGCTGGGCCTATGGGATGGGGCGCTTCGGATCGATCCTGGGGCCGGTAGTCGGAGGCGTGCTGATCAGCTTGGGGCTATCGCTGCCGGTGCTGTTTCTTTTTGCCGCGAGTCCGGCGCTTGTTTCGGCGTTGGCGTGCTATCTGCTGAAGTACCGCGCTCGCGCGGATCAAAGAGGCGCGCCACGAGCGGAATATCTTGCCGCCGTGCAAGAGCAGAGCTAGACGGCTTGCGACCTTCGTATCGGCGGAGCCTGGCTGCCAATGTCGAAATTTTCCGCGGTGGTTTCGAGGCGCGGCTGCAATAAAGTCGAGCGCAGCAATGGCCGCTAACATAGCTCCCAGCAGGTCCCGCTCCGCGATAGCGGCACGACCTTCTTCGATGCGGCGGTGAACCATAGTTGCCACGATTGCCGGCTCACCGCCCCACGTCATAGTGCTTTCCAGGAGATCCAACGCTCTACTTACATTTCGCTCGGCCGGCGGGATTTCGCCGGCAGCGGCGCGCCGCCAAGCTTCGTCCAGGCATCCCAGCACCTCACGCCGATCTTCCTTGTTCATCTCTTCCCTCCAATTGTGGGACGTGGCTCGCGAGCATTCGGTCGCCGGCCTATAAGCGCATTTAGTCCCAGCCTTCACAGCAGTACGTCCTGGAACCTTCGTGTAACGGCCGCCAGAACGCTTCATTTCATTGCCGGAAAAAACCTCTCCATTCGCGATGTCGCGCCGTACCGTTCGAGAGCGTCGAGCCACATCGCATGAATCCGGGGATCCTGATCCTCGTACTCGATCTGATCGCCGCCCTCTTTGACGCTGGTGGAGACGGCGCCTTTTTCACCGGCGTCGACGCCGAGAATGGACCGCCTCTGCGCCAAGCGTGAACGGATAGCGCGAACCGCCCACCGCAGTCGCCAGATATCGCGCCGGAGAACTGCAGGTCGTGAAATGCTGATGGAACTGCCGATCGGCCGGGCGTGAAAACCACGCCATGCTTCCAATCGATCCGCAGGAAGTCCTTCTGGCCTTCGTACCACAGCAGCGAAAAGCCGTGGCCCAACACGCACATCACGTGGAAGCTGGGGCCGTGCCGGTGAGCCTTCTTGTAGGTTCCCGGCGGCATCTCGGAGATGTGGGCGTGCATGGCGCCATCAGCCAGAACAAACATGATATTGCTGCCGCCCGCGCCGCGGTCACTCCAAGCTTTCAGCTCGATCTTCGCAAGGTCGGGCACGAAATTGGTTTCCCACATGTGATTGCCGGGGCGCACGGTAATCAGGTCGCCCTGGCCCGCGAAATATTCGCTCTTGCCGAGACGATCGGAAAAATCGAAGCCATTCTCGAACACGAATTTTTCGTGGTGGAAGATATTCATCACCAGCGGCAGGTCGGTGGTGCTGACGAGCAACGCTCGTTCGCGCCCGCTGGCGTTGAAGAGCCGGTAGGCGGCGTTCAGCGGAATGGCGAACAGGCTGCGCGGCCCCCACTCGAAACTGTGCCTGGCTCCATCGGCGGACTCGATTTGTGTGCTGCCGCGGCCTTCCAGAACATAAATCACTTCTTCATAAAGATGTCGCTGGGGTGCGGTGGCACCGGCGGACGGAATCTCATACAAAAACATGTTGCAGAAATCGCCGCGGCCTTTGAGATGCACCGCCGCGCCTTTCACGCCGGCGCGGGGCCAGTCGGCCGTTTCCACCTGAAAGAGATCGACGCCGTAGTTTTCGACTACGGGGATGCGCTCTTTGGCGAGCCAGTCGAGATAGGGGTCAATACCGTAGCGTTGGTCCATTGCGGGTTATGAAAATAACAAGGACTTGATCACGACCGGAACCACTCCGGGGGGATCATAAAAGGCTCCCACATCCACGAAATCCAAGTCATGCAGGTGTACGCCGTCGATCGAAACGAGCTTACCGCGAAATCCCAGCTCTTCGTGCAAGAGATGCCCAAAGGTCTTGCCGACGTCGCCGCCGATCATCAGGAGAAGCAGTTCGTCCCGAGGAGGGTTGCGCTGCAGCGCGCGAACGAGACCGCACGCGGCGGCATAGAGGCGAGCATGTTCGGGATTGCCCTTCCAGGAAAATGCGATCGCCATGCGCGAGCCAGGAGTCAGGTCCAGGCGCTGGAACGCGTTCGTAATTGCGTCGCTCAGCGCCTGCGGATCGATGTCGCCTGAAAAATCAAATGCCACCCGCACGACCGGGACCCCGTGAACAGGCAACACGGCGGGGTCCGGCAAATAGATAGTCTTCCCGCTGACCTGCACCGTATACTGCGAAGCGCCGATCACCGTGGCATGAATTCCCTGCCCCGGATCGATGACCGGCATCGCGAATCGTTTCGCGAACTGCTTGCGTAATTCATCGGCCAGCAGCTTTGCGATATCGCCGAATTCGCGTTCTTCGCGGCCGAACAGATACTCGGAAACTCCGCCGGAGAAGCTCACGGCCGTGGGCTTTGCGGTCCTCTCGAAGGGTTCGGTCAATTGCAGCGCAGCGCCTAAGGAGTCTAACGGAGCGCCGAGCATGCAATCGATCGCGACCTCAGCCAAGCGGCGAGCGATGCGTCGCCTGGATTCCAAGCTCGCGAGCGCCGACGCGTCGGCTGGAATGCCCAGATCTTCGGCAACCAGGTGTGCCGAATCGTCGATGCGGGTCCACGCTCCGCTCGCATCCTGAGCGAGCAGACGCCCGCCCACGGCGATCGCGCCGACGCCCAAGATTTTTCCGTGGTCAATGAGCGCGAGCTTGGTGGTGCCGCCGCCGATATCGACATGCAAGATGCACTCGCCTCGCTGCTTCGAAAGCTTTACAGCGCCCGAGCCGTGCGCGGCGAGCGTCGATTCGAGCTTATGGCCGGCGGTGGCGCAGACAAATTTGCCGGCCTCGTCCGCAAAGAGTTCGTCAATGGCCCTGGCGTTTTTGCCCTTGATCGCTTCGCCGGTAAGAATGACGGCGCCGCTATCGATGTCGGCGCGCGTGAAACCAGCCTGGCGGTACGCGTCCTTGAAAAAGCGGCCGAGCTCAGCCGCGTCGATCGTGCCGTCGGCGAGAAAAGGAGTCAGCAGGATCGGCGAGCGCCAGAGCACCTCGCGGCTGGTGACTACGAAACGGCTGGAGAGGGCCTGCGTTTCGCGTTGCAACCGGATTCGAGCAAAAAGTAAGTGCGAGGTCGAACTGCCGATGTCGATGCCGACGGTGGTCATCTCGACGGTTTCCTGCCGCCATATCGACTGGGCTACCTCTTCGCGCTCGGCCTGGGTGATGTGGCTGTGCTGGTACAGATCGTCGTGCAACTGGAGCGGCCGTTTGGACGCACTGAAATCCAATTGCGCGTTCAGCATGAACTAAAATCATAACCCGGTTCGCGCCGGGAACGCGGTAGAATGGCAGGTGTTCTGAGCACATTTGGAGCGAAGAAACGAAGGAGTTTTCCAATGGAACGAAAAAAAGCGAGCGACTTTCCGCAGGAGTTGCTGAACTTATTTGACCTCTATGTTCACGGCGACATCGACCGCCGGGCATTCTTCGATGGCGCGAAGAAATTCGCCACCGGCAGCGTTACGGTGACGGCGCTCTGGGAGGCGCTTCGTCCCAACTACGCTCTGGCCCAGCAGGTGGCCAAGGATGACAAACGAATCAAGACCGGATATGAAACGGTGTCTTCGCCGCAGGGCAATGGAAGCATCAAGGGCTATTTTGCACGCCCGGCCAAGGGCGGCAAGGTTCCAGGAGTTTTGGTGATTCACGAGAACCGCGGGCTGAATCCTTACATCGAAGATGTAGCGCGACGCCTGGCGGTCGCGGACTTCGTCGCTTTTGCGCCGGACGGGCTGACGTCGGTGGGCGGATATCCGGGCGATGAGGAAAAGGCTGCCGCGGAATTCAGGACCGTCGACGGCAAGAAGATGTTCGAGGACTTTGTGGCGTCGGCCGAGTGGCTGAAGTCCCGGCCCGAATGCACCGGAAAGATCGGCACGGTTGGTTTCTGCTTTGGCGGCGGAGTGGTCAACAATCTGGCGGTGCGGTTGGGGCCGGAGTTGAGCGCGGCGGTTCCGTTCTATGGCGCGCAGCCGAAGGCCGAGGACGCTGCCAAGATCAAAGCGCCTATGTTGCTGCAATACGCGTCGGAAGATCAGCGTATCACCGGCAACTGGCCGGCTTGGGAAGCCGCATTAAAAGCCAACCACGTGACCTATGAAGGGTTCGTGTACCAGGGCGCGCAGCACGGTTTCCATAACGACACGACGCCGCGCTACGATGAGCCGGCCGCCAAGCTGGCGTGGCAGCGGACGATCGATTTCTTCAACAAAAACCTGCGGGGATCGTAGAGATTACCGGACGCGGGCGTTGAAGCGGCAGCGGCCCGTGTCGCGATTCTGTCCAACGAAGTGGCGTTTCTGCAAGCCAGACGAGGCTGCGGCTGGGATAAAATGAGGGCGCAGTATGATGCGTAATCCCCGTCTCTCCCTTTCGGCAGTCGCCGCTGGACTGATTCTATTCGCGGCGCCCGGTGTGACTCTCGCGCAGGGCCGAGGCCAAGCCGGTCCACCGCCATCACCGGAGGCGGGCGCGCCGGAAGACATCACCGGTTATTGGGTATCCATCGTCACCGAAGATTGGCGCTTCCGGATGGTGACTCCGCCCAAGGGCGATTACTCGAGTTTGCCTCTGAATCCCGCGGGCCGGAAGGCGGCGGATGCGTGGGATCCGGCCAAGGACGAGGCCAGCGGCGAGCAATGCAAGGCGTACGGCGCTCCGGCCGTGATGCGCGAACCGGGTCGTTTACACATCACCTGGCAGGATGAGAACACGCTGCGGATCGAGACCGACGCCGGCACGCAAACGCGGCTGTTCCATTTCGGGGCGTCTCAGGCGCCGGCTGGTGAGCCGACCTGGCAAGGTTATTCGGTGGCGCAGTGGGAGATTCCCGAGGCAGGACGAGGGGGCGCGCCTGGACCGGGTGCGATGCGGGACCCCAAGGAATCGGGCGGATCGTTGAAGGTGGTGACGACGCATCTGCGTCCTGGATATCTGCGCAAGAATGGCGTTCCTTACAGCGCTAACACCAAGCTCACCGAATATTACAGCCGCACGCACGAGCCGAACGGCGATTCGTGGCTGATCGTGACAACGGTCGTGGAAGATCCGCAATATCTGAATCAGCCGTTCATCACCAGCACGCATTTCAAGAAGCAGGCGGATGCGTCGGGGTGGAATCCGATGCCGTGTTCGGCGAGGTGACGGTTCGTAGCGTAACGACCCATACTTGAACATCAGGTTTTAGCCGGCATCTAACTCCGGACTCCCGTCAGGAGCTCCGGGATGCGTGCTCCATTCGCACACGGCACACGTCGAGTAGTATTCGCCGTCTTGACCGAGTGAAGGATCAAAATGGGACCGGATCTTCCGAGATTTACAAAGAGGGCACTGCTCAGCTCTGTCCGCCCTATCTCGTTCTAGGATTTGGAGGAAGTGGCCGACAACGCAGTCGCAGGCGTGGATAGCAATGAAAGAAGCCGTCTTGTTTGCATTACGATCGTGGGTTAGCCAGTTAACCAACTGCCAGGTGTTTCTGGCCGTACCTTTGAGATATTGACGCAGCTCTTTATTGTTACCTCCGCGGCACAATTCGTCCATTAGAATTTCGGCCCACGCTACGAAGTTCGCATCCTGAGGCCTTTCAAGCGTCGAATCTAGAACGACACGTCGACGGAGCGCCGCGACTAGAGAGATCATACATTCGCGAAGCTGCATGCCTACAACTTGGTAATCTTCGGCCTCTACGGCAATGTCGAATCGGTGCTTTGCCTGCTCCTGGCGTCTAAATACCTCATCAAACGGCGAGGGGTCGTCGCTTCGCGCTCCCTCAGGTCGGCTTGCGAGGCGCATCATTAGCCCAACATGAAAGGAAAGCGTGTAGTCCAGGCTCGGGAAGTGTTGCTGAGAGTATAGGTTGGTCGGATTCGTAACTACCCACCACCTATTCTTGTCTGTCACTACGTCCCAGATCTCGTACAGATCACCGACAACAACTTCATCTTTCACCTTTTCAACGTGCTTAACTGATTCGCCGGTCGCCTCTAATTCGACGTAATCCGCAATGTCCTTCTCCCTGTGGGGATCTCGCTCGGCGCTGTATCTGGTCAGCTCACCTGCGGGGACGGCGAGCGAGGGCACAATACATTCAGAGCTTTCGTTTTTTTCCTGACCCTCGCTGGACATGCCTCCCTCCAACTATGTCACGAATACGGCCGTGCAGTGGCGCGTCGATAGGGACATTCCAATCATAAGGAACCCCTCGACTATGATGACAGGAAGGTATTGGCGCACCTCAATCATCAGGCGGCCCTTCTAACGTGACAGGCTACTTCTTCGCGCTATCGCTTTTTTCGGCTAGGCTCTTGTACACGGCTTCGATGAACATATCCGTGGTCCAGAAGCCGGTGTTTGAACCATAGAGCGGATCGAAGTCTAGCGTCGGCTGAGCGGCCTTCACCTGGGCGAGCGTCATGCCCCTCTTGATCATGTCTTGCACGCGGTCGCGAACAATTGTGACCATGTCGCGGTACACCACTACGTCGGCTTGATCGCACAGGCGTCCGTGACCGGGAATGACATACGTGCCGCCCTCCTGCTTATCCGCGGGGATGGATATACGGATGATGTCATTCAAGGCCGCGATGATGCCTTGGACGTTGCCGCCGCGCTGCATGTCGATGATGGGATAATTTCCGGGCGTGAAGACATCGCCGGCGACGATCACGTCGGAACGGCGGAAGAAGACCATGCTGTCGCCGTCGGTGTGGGCGTCGGGCTCATGGATGATCTCGATGCCCTCGCCATTGAAGAACATGTTCTTTTGCTTGGTGAAGAACGTGTCGGTGGGCCAGGCGCCTTGCGGAAAGGGGGCCTGTTGGCCGGTGGGCGCGCTCATCCGGTTCATCACGTTTTCATGCGCGATCACGGCTGCGCCTTCCGCGGCGCTCTCGCCGATCGCTCCGACGACGTTGCCTCCCGCGATAGTCCGGCCGGCCTTGGCGATCTTTTCATTTCCGCCGGTGTGGTCGGGATGAACGTGGGTGTTGATGATGTAGCGAATGGTGCCTTTGGACAGGCCGCGAACGGTTTCCAGGACCTTGTCGGCATTCTGCTCCAGGCCGGTATCCACCAGCAACACCCCATCCTTGCCGGTTTGCACCGCGATGTTTCCGCCCGCCCCAACGAGCATGTACACATTGCCTTGGACGGGCAGCACATGAATTTGGGTGTTGCCTACGCCCTGCTGCGCCGCTGCGACGCCCGCAAAAACCGCGGTTCCCAAAATTAGTACGGCGCGGCGTTTCAACATCTTACTTTTTGGCCTGCGCGTTTGCGACCGGCATATTCTTCAGCTTCTGCTGGTATTCGGGATACATGGTTTCGGCGCCGCCGCGGGTGGCCTGATAAGGCAGCTTGTATCGGTTGGCGAACTCAGTCAGGAAAGGATTTTTGCCGGGCAGGTGATTCGGCACGGATCCGAACGCATGCTGCACTTCGATGACCTCCTCGCAGGGGTAGGGCGCGATTTGCTGATCGGGGTCCTGGGTGAAGTCGGTGGTGCGGATAAACGGTTCGGTCAGATACGCGGGGTCGTTGATAATCACCGCGACGGTCAAATAATTCTCGTGCCGGATGATGTGCTCGGTAACTACCGCTTTTTCGCTGCGTGGAATGCCGTTGCGCCGGATCCAGCCCTCCTTGAGGTGATCGGTGGTGACGGTCAGCATGTCGCCTTCCCACTTGCCGGTAGAAAAACCCTGCCAGGTGTGCGCGACGTAATCGGGCGGATGGGGGCGGCCATCCATCCAAATGGTTCGCTCCGGCGCCTGCCAGGAAATGTGCGTGTGGTACGCAACGGTTTCCTGCGTCGCGGTGTCGATATCTTTCCAGATGCGCAGATTGGCGGGACCGCGCCAGGCGTAGTCGGAAGGATGCGGACGGCACTGGTTTTCCGGCAGCTCCAGAAGCGACGCGTCCCAGCTATCGGCGCGCAGGCGCGCGGCGGCGTTAATCGGAATGCCGAGGTAGTCGCCAATCTCGGGGCCGGGGATGCGCTCGGGTTGATCTTCGTGAAAGCGAGGAGCCCATTCTCCCGAGGGATCGCGTTGGGCAAAGGCAGGGGTGCTCAGGAGGCCCGCTGTCAGGAGCAGCGGGAAAGCGATCGATTTGGCGCAGTTGACGTTCTTGATAAGCATAAAACTCCTCGAAAAACGGGATCAATTTCAGAATATCACCGGGCCACTGTGCAGACCTCGCCTGCGAAACCAGGATAGAGTAAGGGCTGTTCCGGGCGCTTGCAGGAAATCCGCTTGGATGAACAGAAACATGACCTGCGACGTCCGGTGTATACTGCTACTCGCCGGGAGGTCAAAGTGCGAATCCAACGCGAGCGCGGGTACCGATGGAGGATGCTGGCGGCCTCGATGGCGGCGGCATCGCTCGGACTGATTCCAGCCTATTCGCAGTCGAGCGCGGTGCTCTACGAGGGCGCCCGATTGATCATCGGCGACGCGAGCGCTCCCATCGAGAGCGGAGCCTTCGTGGTCGAAAACGGACGCATCACTGCGATTGGTCCGAAAGGCTCGGTCACGGCGCCGGCCCGGGCAACTCGTGTGGATCTGACCGGCAAGACGGTCATGCCCACGCTGAACAACGTTCACATCCACATCGGAAACGAAGGATATGTGAGTTGGAGCGTCGAGAACCACTCGCCGGAGAACGTTCTGGACCACCTGGAGCGCGAGGCGTTTTACGGCGTCGGAACGGCCATGACGATGGGCGACCAGCCGGTGGACTTCGCGATCAAATTCCAGCAGGACCAGATCGCCGGGAAATTTCCGCCCGCGGCTCGATTCTTTTTCGCGGCCGGCATGGCGCCGCCGGGAGGCGGTCCGGACGCGCTTTTGATCCAGGCGACCACTCCTCTGCACGCCGTGTACGAAGTCTCGACCCCGGATGAGGCCGTCGCCGCGGTGCGCAAGATCGCCGCGAGGAAAATTAAGGAGGTCAAGTTCTGGGTGGACAATCGAGACAATACCCGCGGCAGCATGCAGAAGATGCCTCCCGAAGTTTATACGGCGCTGATCGCGGAGGCACACAAGCACGGCATGACCGTCCATGCCCATGCGACCAATCTGCAGGATCAAAAAGGCGTGGTGCGGGCCGGCGTCGACGTGCTGGTGCATACGCTGGTAGCCGAGAAGGTGACGATGAGTTTCTCGCGACTGCTCAGGGAGAAGAAGCCGTACTGGGCCCCGGTGATGGGCCTGGGCGATCGCTCGGAGCTTTGCGACGGCGAGAATCCATTCATCGAACAGGTGCTGCCGGATAGTGTGATCGCCGATGTCAGTGCGGGTAAGACCTGGCTGCCGTCAACTGCGTGCTCAGGATACCGCCAATCCACAGTCTTCTGAACGCGAGGAGAACCTCAAGTACAATTTCCCGAAATACATTGCGGCGGGTGCCCGAATCGTGCTCGGCACGGATGCCGGTGTTTCCGCGAAATATTCCTACGGCTTTGCCGAGCATCATGAGATGGGAATGTACGTGAGGTTAGGATTGACGCCGGCGGAAGCGATCCGGGTTTCCACTTCGCGGCCGACCGAAGTGCTTCGGATCAAAGACACAGGGACGCTCGCGAAGGGCAAGCGCGCCGATTTTATTGTGCTCAACGCGAATCCGCTGGAGAACATCCGCAACACGCGGGAGATTGATAGTGTCTACCTGAACGGAGTGAAGCTCGATCGGGAGGCGCTGCAAGCCAAGTTCAAACAGGCCGTCGTGGATCGGGACGCGACGCAAGCGAAATTCAAGAAGGACTACGTGCCGCACCCGGCTGCTCCGCGAAAGCTTGATTAGGAGGACGAAATGGATTGGACAAAAACCCACGCGCGCGCCCTCAGGCGGCGGGATCTCATGAAGGTGGCCGCTGGCGCAAGTCTCGCGTTGACCGCGTCGGCACAAACTGCGGGTCCTCCCACGGGAGGGTTAGACGAAGCGTCCAAGCAAAACCTGCAGCGTTGGCCGGACATCCGGGAGAGCAAGCAGGTGGTGGCGTCGGCGCAAACCGGCTATACCGTATCGACGGGTCCGGGCTGGGTCAATAACTCCGGGCGCGCTTCCGGAAATGGACCCATGGACGAGTCCAGCCGGCGGATCGTCGAATTCGTGAGCTCTTATTCGGAATCGAAGTTGACGGACTCTCTGGTCGAGACCATCAATTACCTGATGGTGGACACGCTCGGCGCGATTTATGGCGGCTTCGAATCCGATCCCATTCGTATCTGCGCGCGCTTGTCCGCAACGATGGCGGGCCCTTGCACCGTGCTGGGCTACGGCATAAAGACCACCTACGAAATGGCTGCTTTCACAAACGCCGCCATGATACGCCACACCGATTTCAACGCCACTCCGCACAACAACGAAATGTTCGGCGGAATCCTCGCGGTCGGCGAAGCGCTGCACTCCACCGGTCCGCAGGTGCTGGCTGCGATGGTCATCGCCTATGAGGTCGTGACGGCGATCGGAAACACTGGCCAGGGTAGTTATGATCCAAGCGGGTGGGACTCTCCTTATCACAGCGTGGGGGCGGCGATGGCGGTGGGAAAGCTGATGGGCTTGAATCAGGATCAGCTCGCCAACGCTCTGGCGCTGGCTCTGGTGCCGCACATGCCGATGTATGTCTGCCACATCGGAACCCAGTCCATGTGGAAAGGCACGCATAGCGCCGAGCAGGTGCGCAACGGCGTTTGGGGCGCGATGCTGGCGCGCGAGGGGATGACGGGCCCGTGCACGCCGTTCGAGGGCCGAGACGGACTGGTTGCCCACATCGGCCCGTTCACGAGCGATCTGCGGCTTCCCACCAGCGCGGACGGACGCATGGCGCTGGAGACGATCCACGCCGGGGGCGGAGGATACAAGCGCATCGCCTCGGAAGGCAACACGCAGAACTTTCACCAGAACATCGCGCCGGCGATCATCGCGTGGGCGAAACCCGAGGAGATCGCTGCGATTGACGTGCAGTTCCACTACTATGGTTGGCAGGAAATTTCGGATCCGCCGAAGTGGGATCCGCGGAATCGCGAGACCGCCGATCACAGCATGCCGTATAACATCGCGCGGCACCTCCTCGACAAACATATTTATCTGGATTCCTTCACCAGGGAAAAATATATGGATCCATCCGCGCGGGAGCTCATGAACAGGATCACCATCCGCCCGCTCCCGGACCGCAGCGTCGGTGACGGAACCATCCTCACGGTGCGCAAAAAGTCGGGAGAAGAGCGGGTGTTCCTGGGCAAGCCGCTGGCGCCCATGTCGAACGACGAGCTGATTCAGAAGTACAACCGCCTCTCCGATTTTATGCAGGTGAACAAGGAGCAGCGGGACCGCGCTCGCGCGCAATGGATGAATCTGCGCGGGGTGAAAGATATCGGCGAGGCGATCGAAACCATTGCCAGGTTTGGCCAGCCCAGGCCACTCGCGGACCGAAGCCCGGCTCGAATCTCCTAGCGTTTATTCCATCGCGACAGGGCTCCCAACCTCGGCTTTTGGCAGCCTAAGGCTATGATGGGGGATGTCCGGCGCAACTCCCATGAGCGATGAAGCCATCCTTACGGCGGAAAATCTTTCGGTGTCGCTGGACAATGTCCAAATTCTGCGCAACGTGTCGTTCTCGGTGAAGCAAGGCGAAGCGATGGCGGTAATCGGGCCCAACGGAGCCGGTAAAACGGTCTTGTTTCGCGCCTTGCTGGGACTAATCCCGTACACGGGAACCGTGACCTGGCGAGCGGGCATCAAAATCGGATACGTGCCGCAGAAGTTCTCGGTGGACCGTTCCGCGCCCATCACCGCGATGGAATTTTTTCTGCTGCAATCGCCCAGCTTTTGGAAACCGAAACCGGAGTTCATCAACCACCTGGATCACGAACTCACGGCGGTAGGCCTTGACCGCAGCGTGTTGAAGAAGGCTCTCGGAGAATTGTCGGGCGGGGAGACGCAGCGCCTGTTGATTGCTTGGGCGCTGCTCGGGCATCCGGATGTGCTTTTGCTCGATGAGCCGACCGCCGGCGTGGATATCGGTTTCGAAGACACCATCTACGCGCTGCTGCATCGTCTTCAACTCGACCGCGGAACTACGCTGCTGTTGATCTCGCATGATCTCAGCGTGGTGTACCGCTACGCGCAGCACGTAATCTGTCTCAGCAAGAGCCTAGTCTGCGAGGGCAGGCCCGCGGAGACGTTGAATCCAGCCGCGCTCACCTCGCTCTACGGAGAGTCGGGTTACTATCGCCACGATCACGGGCCGGAGCATTGAGACATGCCGCTCCTTATCACGCGCCGTTTTGGATTGCCCTTCTGGTGGGAATCGCTTCCGGCAGCGTTGGACCATTCATTCTTTTGCGGCGAATGGCGCTGGTCGGCGATGCGCTGTCGCACGTGGCGCTGCCCGGAATCGCGCTGGCGATTCTATATCGGGTTGATCCATTTTACGGAGTCGTGGTTTTCCTGATCGCGGCTGCCTTCCTGATTTTCTGGCTCGAAGGGAGAAGCCGCGTCCCGCCCGATGCGATCGTGGGGCTGTTGTTTACAGCCAGCCTGGCGATTGGAATATTGATCATTCCGAACGCCGACGTGATCGAGTCGTTGTTCGGCGCATTCCCGGTGCTCTCCTTGCCGTTTCTTCTGGTGATTCTCTTCGCGGCGGCGGTGCTTTCCGTGCTGTGCTACGTCAACACCCGGCAGTTTCTATTCCTGATCGTTTCCCCTGACTTGGCGAAGGTGCATGGGCTCGGGCGACGCTACGACCTGGGGCTGCTCCTGGTTTTCGCCATGATCGTCGCGCTGGGAATCAAGCTGGTCGGGACTCTATTAATGGGAGCGCTCACCATCATTCCAGCATCCATCGCTAAGAACCTCAGCCGGAGCATGCGGATCTATGTGGTGGTGTCATCCGCTCTCGGCGGCGCGATTTCGGTGGCGGGCGTGTGGATCGCGGAGATATTTCGCTTCCCTCCGGGTCCGAGTATTGTCTTGTTGGGCGTTGGCCTGTTCCTGCTGAGCCTTCCTCTCGCCGGGCGCGAGCCGCGCGTTTTACATGAGTAACTGCAGGATGTTGCTGTAGTCGTCCGTCCAAAGTTTGGATCCCGTGGGCGTGACGTCCAGGTCGCTAAATATATTTGGGGGAAGAGTTCGGAACGACTCAGGACCGTTGCCGATCAGCACCCAGGTGGGAAAGAACGCGCCCTCGGTAGTCACTTTGATCTGGCTTTCCACGGCACGTTTGTGCAGAACTTCCGCAACTCCGGCCAGCACCGGCTTGAGATCGACGAACTTGTTCGAGATGTGCACGGCGACCACTCCGTCAGCCTTAACCTTCGAAAAATACAGCTCGAACGCCTCGCGAGTGAGCAAGTGAGCGGGAATGGAATCCCCGGAAAAGGCATCCACAACCAAGACGTTAAAGCGCTGGGCCGACTCTTTCTCGAGACTGAGCCGCCCGTCGCCGATCTCGATTTTCACAGGACCGCGCGCGGCTTTCAAAAACCCGAATTGGTGCTGAGCGACTTCGGAAACCAGCGGATCGATCTCGTAGAACGTGAACGAATCGGCGGCCCGGCTGTATGCGGCCAAGGTCCCGGCGCCCAGACCGACCACGCCCACTGTCCATGGATCGCGCCGCGTGCGCAGCAGCAAGCCGATGCCGGATAACGGTCCATAATAGGCAGTCGGAGTGGAGCTCCTGGCGGGATCGAGAAACTGCATTCCGTGCTGTATCGAGCCGTTGTAGAGGATCCGCATCGGAATGGGATGATCCTGCTTCAGAGTTTCTTCGGTCACCGTGAGGGTGCCGTAGAAGTCGCGCGCCTGCATAATCAGCCCAGTCCGGCGGACGTGTATCAGTCCGGCGGCAAGCAACACTAAGAGGGCCACCAGCGCCAGGTTGGCGGCGCGTCTCATCCAGTGTTTCGGATAAAGAGCCGAAAGCGCCAAAACGCCGCAGAGCGCCAATGTTTCCGGAAACTCGACCCGCCAGCTCGACACCCGGGGAGCGATCAGCCCAACCGCGATGGATGCCGCCGCGCCCCCCAACGCAATCATTAAATAAAAGGTGGTGAGATGACGGGCGTGCGGCTTGCGCCGCGCGAGTTCGCCATGGCAAAAAAGACAGGCGATGAACAGACATCCGAGCGCGAGAGGAATCTGCAACTTCACGCCCGGCAAGTGATCGGGACTGAAGACTCCGTACATCATCACGCCCAGCGCGAGCGGAAGCAGCCAGCGCATCGACGCAGCCTTGTACCATCCCTGGCGATCGAAGCACAGGATGAAAGTCAACAAATAGGTTCCCAGAGGAAGCACCCACAGAAGCGGAATCGGCGCGACATTCTGGCACAGGTGATTCATCACCGTCACTAACAAGGCAGAGCCGCAGGCGGCCAGCGCTGCCCACATCCAGTAGTCGCGGCGCGACGGGCCATCGGCAGTCCGAGGCGTGGAAGCAGCCGGCGCGCTTTCAACTTTCGAACGGGAGCGCCAGAAATGCACCGCCGCCACACCGCACAGAATCACAAAAAGTCCGTACAGCGACGACCACACCAGCATCTGATGGCGCGTCGTGAGATAGGGTTCCACGCCTACCGGATAGGCCAGCAACGCGAGCAGGCTTCCTAAGTTCGAAAGCGCGAACAGGCGGTAAGGGAGCGCGACGCGATGCGACTGAGCGTACCAGGCTTGAATCAGAGGCCCGGTAGTCGACAAAAGCAGATAAGGAATGCCCGCTGACACGAGAAGAATGCGCAGGATCTGCATGGACGGATCGCCTTTAACCCCGGCCTGCCAGGCACGCCACGGCGCCATGGGCATCAGGGTCAAGCTCGCAAGCAAGAGCGCGACATGACAGACGGGCTGTATCCGGGCCGGCACGAGCCGGGTCATCAGGTAAGCGTAGCCGTATCCAACCACCAGCATGCCCTGGAAGAAGAGCATGGCCACCACCCACACGCTGGCAACGCCGCCGAACCAGGGCAGGATCAACTTGGCGAGCATCGGTTGCACCAAGAAGAGCAGAAACGCGCCGAGCAGGATCGGAGCAGCGTACAACTTTACCGCTCGGTCCAGGGCCGTGGATATTACCCGCGGCTCGGAACGAGACACCGGTCGTAGCTGGGTCGCTGCCGACATAGATTTCCTCAGAGAATATTACGCTACATCGCGAGAAACAAAAGGCCCAATTCAACCGTGAAGCTACTGGAGAGGCTGGCAGTATTTGGCTGACTGGTGATTCTGGAGGTAGTGGCTGTACCAAGGGTTGGCGTCCATTCGCCGATCCGAGTTGCAAGCGCCCGATCACAAGGGGCCGCGGTACTTGTTGCCATAATCGTAAGGTGACTTTGGGTTTTCTAAAATCTCAATATCGCGGAAGGATGTAACGACGAGCTTGGCGGGAAAAGCTCCCAAGTGGCCATATCCCGAATACCTGCTGCCTTTCTTATCGCACGGCCCGAGACGCGAAAGCCGCGCCCTCGTTTCTAATTCACCGACGGCGGTTACCCAAATCTCAAATCGCTTGCCCTTCTTTCGCCTCAAGCTCAACGCTCCGTTCTGCCTTTGCCAGCGCCTCCCAAGTAGAGTTGTCGGCACCAGCCAGATCCAGGAAAGAGGGCCAGGGTCCGTCGGCGCAAGTCTGTGGACAAGTCTGCCGTAGACCATAATAGTAGACGCCTCTAACTGCCACTAACTTGTGACGATACGCACCGTAATCTTGAGAAAGGTCACATACGCTGAGAAGCAACAGGGTAGGCTGCGGCTGGCCGGTGAATGTTATCGTGGACAAAAGCAACAGACCAGCCGCAGACCGGATCATTACTCACACGATATCACTATCAAATTTCGGACCCGTCTCGCGCTCCGGACCACTGGGCGCTGACGCGAGACGATCCATTCGCTCGAGCAAAATAGCCGTCGTGCCACTCTGTTGTGGTCGAGCACCCGGGCCAGCCAGAGGCAGAGAGATCCCTTACGGTAAGTCGACCGAACAGCCCCGGAACTTCAGGGTCCGGCGACGTTACCTTCGGGTAACTGACGCTAGCCAGGCTCGCTATATATAGGGTGCGTAGAAATGCCGATCAAATCCGTACATGCGGAACCATGGGCGCTGTCCCGGCGAAGCGGCAGTCTTCCTGGGAATGGTTCTGCTCGACGCCCCATTGAACGCGGCGAACCAAATACTTGCGGCGGGCCTCGATCTGCCGGGCGGCTCGCAAATATGGATCGGCGCCACGGTGGCGCTGCTGGCGTTAGTCTGCTTCGGGTGGCGCATCACCCGCTCCGGCGGGAAAAAGCAGCCAACGGACGAGGCCGCGGCCGCCCCGGACCGAATCGCTCAATTATTGGCCGAAAAAGAGAAGGCCGAGGAGGCCAATCGGCTGAAGAGCGAATTCCTGGCCAACATCAGCCAGGAGATCCGAACCCCGCTAGGCTCCATCCTGGGCACCCTGGAGCTGGCCCTCCTGACCGACCCCACCGCCGAGCAGCGGGAATATCTGGAAGTCTCGAAAAACTCCGCGCAGGCGCTGCTCGATCTCCTCGAAGATATCGTCGATTTTTCGAAAGCGGAGGCCGAGGACATCGAGATCGGCCACAGCGAATTCTCCCTGCGGGCCTGCCTGCGAAGCGCTTTGAGCACCATGTCATTGCGTGCGGCCGATAAGAAGCTGGAACTGGATACGCAGATCGCCGACGAGATTCCCGACCGTCTGATCGGCGATCCGGACCGGCTCCGGCTGGTGCTTCTGAAGATCCTGGACAACGCGGTGAAGGTTTCCTCAAACGGAAAGATCCTCTTCCACGTAGGCCTGGAGGCCTCCGACACCGGCTTGAAGCGCAACTCGACCGGGTCCATCTGCCTGGTGTTTTCCATCGAGGATAATGGTCCGGGGATCCCGGGCGATAAGCGCGAGACGATTTTTCAATCCGCTCGGCCGGCCGACGGACCGATGACGCGGAAATACGGCGGCACCGGCATGGGGCTCGCGGTTTGCGGCCGATTCGTGCGGCTCATGGGAGGGCGCATCTGGGTCGATCGCAGCGATAAGAGCGGCAGCCGCTTCTGCTTCACGGCGCGCTTCGACTTGCCCAAGGGGACGGCTTTGGTTCAAACGCCGTCAGAACCCAACGGAAAAACCGAGTGGACCAATGCGGTCCGGGTCCTGGTGGCCGAAGACAATCGCGTGAACCAGATGGTGACGTCGCGCCTGCTCGAAAAACATGGCTTTCAGACCTTCCTGGCCAACAACGGGCGGGAGGCATTGCAGATTCTCCAATGGCAGCCGGTTGACATGGTGCTAATGGATGTCCAGATGCCGGTCATGGACGGTCTCGAAGCCACGCGGCGCATCCGCGAAATAGAAAAGAAAACAGGCAAGCACCTGCCGATCCTGGCGATGACCGCGAAGGCGCTGCAAGGGGATCGCGATCAATGCCTCAGCGCGGGCATGGATGGGTACATCGCCAAACCGGTCGAGAGCAAGCAATTGCTGCAAGCCATTCGCAATGTGGTGGCCCAGTAACGCGGCTAGTGCTTGGCGGGAACAGGATTTTGCGGCGCACTCGGTTTCACGTTCGCGCTCGCAGGTGCCGCCGCCACGCTGGCAGGCGCCGGGGCGGTACCGGCGGCCGGCGTTTCGGCAAACTTCTCCTCTTGCAGATCCAGGCCTTCGTTGCGCACGATAATGGAAATGCGCCGATTGGACGGGTTAGTAGGATCGGACTTCAAGAGCAACCGCTGGTCGGCGAATCCGCGAACCTGGCTGATACGGTCATCAGTCAGCCCGGATTCCACCAGGATCCGGCGCGCCGCGTTCGCGCGATCCGAGGATAACTCCCAATTGCCGTAATCGGGGCGTCCATAAGGCGTCGAGTCGGTATGTCCTTCGATCGCGACTTTGTTCTTTAGCTTCGTCAGTTGATTCCCGAGAACCTGCAACAGCTCGGTCCCAGCCTCGGTCGGCCTCGGATTGCCGCGCTCAAAGAACAGCCCGCGCTCGGTTTCGAGAAGATCGATGCGCAGCCCCTCGGCGGTGATGGTCATCCGGATCTGATTCTCCATATGCTCGAACGCGGGAATCTGCCGCATCACCTGTTCGAGCTTTTCTTTGAGACTCTGCAGATCCTGGCGATTGAGCGTGAGCGTTTCCCCGGCGCCGGCGTTGGTGCTGCCGGTCTGACGTCCTTTTCCGGTTGGATCCTGAAAATATCCGCCCACGGCCTTCTGCACTTTTTCACTGGCGCTCAGCAGCCACAGAACGATGAAGAGCGCCATCATGGCCGTGACGAAGTCGGCATAGGCGACCTTCCAAGCGCCGCCATGCTCGTCGTCGTGGTCGCCCGAGTGCTTCTTGACAATGATGATGGTGGGGGCGGATTGCTTCGCGCTCACGCCGCAGCCTCAGTAGCAGGAGCGCCGCCGGCCGGCTTACGGCAGTTCTTATCCATCTCCTGAAAGGTCGGGCGCACATGCGGAGGGATGGCGCGCCGGGCCGCTTCCAGCGCCAGGATGGGAGAGATCCCTTTCATATAAGCCAGAAGTCCCATGCGCAAGCACGCGAAGTATTCGCCTTCTGCGTCGCATTGCTTTTTCAAATTCGCCGCGATGGGTCCAAGAAAGCCATAGCACAGCAGGATGCCCAGGAACGTGCCCACCAGCGCGGCCGCCACCTTGTGCCCAATCTCTTCGGGCGGACCACCCAGGGATCCCATGGTGATGACTACACCCAGAACAGCCGCCACAATCCCCAGCCCCGGAAGGCTGTCGGCCATGGTCGTGAGTGCGCTTGCAGGCATCCGGCCTTGCTTGTGCAGGATCTCCAGATCGGTCTCCATGAGGCTATCCAGATCGTGGACCTCCACGCCTCCCGCCAGCAGTGTCCGCATGGTGTCGCAGAAGAAGAGCATCGCCTCATGATCGCCGCTGAAGGTAGGATGCCGTTTGAATAATGCGCTCTTGTCGGGCGCGTCCAGATCCTGCTCCAGAGACGTCAAGCCGCTCTTGCGAGCCGTGGCGAAGAAATCGTTCAGGAAGCGCAGAGTGTCCAGATAGACGGAGGCGGTGTAGCGCCCCCCCTTAAACACTGCCAAAATGCCGGTCGCGATGGCCTTCAGAACATGCGGCGGATTTCCAATCAGGACGGTCCCGATCGCAGCGCCGCCGATGATCAGCAGTTCCGCGGGCTGCATCAGAACCATCAAGTTGCCTTTTTCCATGAGGTAGCCGCCGGCGATACAGCCCAAAACGACCACAATTCCGATGATTGGAAACATTCCTCTTCCTAAGTCGCTGCTTGATTTCGATTCCTAACCATCGGCACCTGAGCGCAAGTTCTTTAGATTGAGAGGCAAACTCGCGAGAGAACAGCGAACGGGTGGGTTATCCCCGCACCGGAAGCTTTTCACAGCGCACTGATTTGGCACGATCCCCATGGTAGGGTACGATTAACAACGGCGCCCCGGATCGCTTAAGGTCGGGCGCTTGAGAAGCAAGGAGAAATGACGATGAAATTGGCGAAAGCGGCGTTGCTTTTCACCCTGGCGTCGGTGGCGGCCTGGGCCCAGGTCAATGTGGGCGAACAGAAGCCCGAAGCCAGCCTGCCCTTCACCATGACCACGGTGGCCACCTTTGAACTGCCCTGGCGGCTGGCCTTCCTGCCCGATGGCCGCATGCTGATCACCGAAAAGGTCGGGCCCGTTTGGCTGGTGTCCCAGCAGGGAGAGAAGATCCCGGTGGGCAATACGCCCCCCGTCTATTGGCAGGGCCAGAACGGCATGCTGGGCGTCTTCCTCTCGCCCCATTACGCCACCGACCAGAGTATCTATCTCACCTATGCCGAGCCGGGTGACTATGGCGGCGGCCTGGCGCTGGCCCGCGCCAAGCTGAACGTCACCGCCACCTCGGCCAGACTGGAAAACTTCGAGGTGCTGTGGCGCCAGATGCCCAAGGGCAAGGGCGGCCAGGAAGGCGCGCAGGTCGCCTTCTCGCCCGACGGCCAGTATCTGTTCCTCACGGTTGGCGACCGCCAGCGCTTCACCCCCGCCCAGGATCCGAACCAGCCCGAAGGCAAGATCCTGCGCCTGACGCTGGACGGCAAACCCGCCCCCGGCAATCCCAACTTCGGCAAAACCGGCGCTGCCACCGATTCCCCTGATCGATCCGCCCCGTGACACCGAAGCCGCCAAGACCGCGAAGGTGGTCAGCACCTATACCTTTCCCGGCCCCAACCTGACGCCGGCTGAAACCTGGGCCAGCGGCGTCCGCACGCCCTATGGCCTGGCGTTTTCGCCCACCGGCGAATTGTGGGAGGTGGAGCATGGCCCGCGCGGCGGCGACGAGCTGAACCTGATCGAGAAGGGCAAGAATTATGGCTGGCCGCTGGTCTCCTATGGCCAGAACTATAACGGCGTGCCCATTCCCAATCCCGACACGCGGCCCGACCTGGCGAAGCCGGTGCTCTATTGGGTGCCGGTGATCGCGCCGGGCAATCTGATGTTCTACACCGGCACCCAGACCTTCCCGCAATGGAACGGCAACGGCTTCGTCAGCGGCCTGGCGACCAAGTCGCTCAACCGCATCATCTTTGACGGCCATGGCGGCGCCAAAACCGCCGAGCGCTGGGATGTGGGCCACCGCATCCGCGATGTGGAAGAAGGCCCCGATGGCTCGCTGTGGATGCTGGAAGACGCCAATCCCGGCGCCCTGATCCATGTGACACCCAAGTGATCGCTTCGCGTTAGCTGAACAAGAAGCGGACTTACTCGCTGTTACTGGGTCGCTACGGTAGACATTTTGATGTCGGGCATTTTGACCGTCTCGCCCGGATACACCGTCACCAGAGGAACCGTATAATCCCGATAACCGCTCTTTTTGACCACGATTGAGTAGTGTCCCGGCGGAACTTCAACAAACTGATAGAAACCCTGTTTATCGGCGCCCGTTGTCCGGCGGTGCGCTTCAGGTTCAACGCTATCGATGTTGGTTGCCGTCAGACCCGCATAGGGAATGGGCCCGTCGTGTTGATCCTTAATCGTACCCTGTATGGACCCGACCAGCGGCTGCTGGCTCTGGACGGCAAATGCACCGCCCAGCAGTGAAAAGGCAATGAGTAAGACCTGTGTTCTCATGCCGATCTTGGACCTGCACCCTGCCTATATGCAACATGCGGGCCGATACGCTTTACCATGCCCCTCCGCCAGCCACGCGAGGAAGTGTTTCACTGAGCTTTGTTCCTCCAGGTAGTATTGCGCAGCGGTTCCCTGGAGCTGTCCAACCCGGATGGTAATGCCCTCCGGAAGCGCCCGGAAAGCATCCTCGTCCGTGCTGTCATCCCCGAGATAGAAAGAGAGCGTGTTTGCCGTTGCGATCGCTCCCTGTATCCAATGCACTGCGCTACCTTTGTTCCAATCCACGCGAGGATGAATTTCGAGCACCTGAAGTCCCTTGGTGACCCGGAAGATCCGGTCGGAACTGGCGAATTCGGCATAGACCGCTTTTCGGATTTCGTCCCAGCTGTCCTGCTGAGCGCGGCGAAAATGCACGCTCACAGTGAGAACCTTGTTTTCGACTTCCACGCCCGGAATATGCCGTAAACGTTCGCGAAGGCGCCGCGACAGCTCGCCGAGCGTCTTGATCCGCTGGACGGACCCGGCTTCGACGAAGCGGAGCCCGCATCCGCAGATTTCCAGGCCGTGGTTGCCTGCGTAGGTAAGGTTGGCCAACCCCACTCGCCCCCGAATATCACCGAGCGCACGGCCGCTGACAATAACAACCGAGCACCAGCTCCTCTCATTCAGCCGCTGCAGTAAGTTTCGAGTCTGGGCAGGCAGAACGGCCTGGTCCGGCATCTCGACAATGGGAGCCAGAGTTCCATCAAAATCTAAGAAAAGCAGTATCGGCCCGGATGCCCGCAGCCGGGATTCGATTTTAGACAGATGATCGAAGAGTGGCTGAGGCATTGGATTGAGCAACCGCGAGCTTCACGTGCTGTATGGGATCGACACGGATCTCCGAAGCGGCGCCGAGAAGGTTAGCCGCCCAACGGTAAATGTTGTAGTGCTTCACCACGCGCCGCATGCGCCGCATTCTTTCCCTCTTCTCGGTGGGGCTCGATCTGGAGGGCGCAATAGATAGCCTCCGCCACCTGGTCGGTATCGTAAGGATTTACGATGAGCGCGTCTTCCAACTCCCGGCTCGCGCCGGCGAAGAGACTGAGAATGAGAACGCCCTCTTCATCGCTTCGCGCGGCAACGAATTCCTTCGCCACCAGATTCATGCCATCATGCAGCGACGTCACCAAACAAACATCGGCCATCCGATAGTATGGCTCGATCTGATCGTGGTGGTGGTGCTCCTTCAGGAAGACGATGGGCTTCCAGTGCCTGGTCTGGAAACGCTGGTTGATACGCTCCGCTTCGGCTTCCACGTCCGCGATCAAGTCCTGATAGCGGTGGATGTGGGTACGGCTGGGAGCCCCGATCTGGATATGAGTGAAGCGCCCTTGGTAGGACGGGTGTTTTTCCAAAAAACGCTCAATGCCTCGAAACCGCTCCGGGATTCCTTTGGTATAGTCCAACCGGTCGACGCCGATTCCCAGGTAATCCGCCTGGCAATTGAATCCCTTGGCCAGCTCGGCTCGTTGGGATCGGATGCTCAGGTAGCCGCTAGAATGCGCTGGATTTTTTTCCTTGAAATCCACGCTGATGGGGAACGGACGAACCGAGGTGACGTGCCCGCCCATGGTTACCGCGAAGCGCTCCCACTCGATCCGCGATTCCAGGCAGCGGTCGATGGTCTCGAGAAAATTATTGCAGTGCGATTGGATATGAAAGCCGATCAAGTCGGCGCCCAATAATCCCTCGATCAATTCCCGTTGCCACGGGCAAATTCCAAAAGCCTCCGGGTTCGGCCAGGGGATATGCCAGAAAATGGTGACACGAGCGTCCGGCCGCCTCCGTTTGATCAACCGAGGAAGCAACGCAAAGTGATAGTCCTGCACGAGAACGGTCGGATGTTCCACGTCGGCCATTTCTTCCAGGAGCGCGCTGGCGAACTTGGCGTTAACCGCCTGATAGGCTTCCCAGTCATCCGCGCGAAAGACCGGGCGAGTGTGCGCAATGTGACAGAGCGGCCAAAGGCCTTCGTTGGCAAAGCCATAGTAGTAGCGTTCTTCCTCCAGTGCTGTGAGCCATACTCGGCGGAGCGTGTATTCCGGCGCATCCGGAGGCACTGCCAGGCGATCGTGCGCATCGACCGTTTGGCGATCGGCATTACCGGCCCCATGGGCAATCCAAGTTCCCGCGCACGCCCGAAGCACCGGTTCCATAGCAGTTACCAAGCCGCTGGCCGGAGAAACCGCCTCTATCGAGCCTCCCCGTTGCACGTGCATCAGAGGCTCGCGATTGGAAACGACAAATAATCGGCTGCCCTCCAGCGCCGCCTGTTGATACACCCGCAATCGCTCAGCGGTCCAGAGTGAATCGGCGGTCTCCCTCAACCGCGCCTCTTCTTCGGCGGATGCACGCGCTACCTGCAAGCTCGTAACAAGATGAGTAGCTTCATGCGCCAGCGGCCGCAACACTTGTTCGCTGGGCAGCTCCGTGTGTGAATCCACGGTTCCGGATCTGAGATCGTGGAGCCACTGCGTCATGCGCGCGATCGGACGTTCTACGCTCCAGCGCACCACTAGAACGGTGATCGCTCCAATCAACAACATTTGCATGAGTACGTGCACGAACGTGTCACGCCACAATCGGGTGTTTTGTTCGCCGATGTAGGAAGCATCGTGGAAAACCGCGAGCGCACCAACGATGGTTCCCCCAGCCCGAATTGGAACGGCATAAAGGTGCGCCGCGCCGCGCCCAGAACCAAAGAAGTGACTCCACTCAGCGCCTTCGAAGACCTTTGGATCCAGCGGGGGAGGGTCCAAACCCAGCCGCGTCGCCAGATTCGGCGTCACCAACTTGGGGCGGCCCTGTGCGTCGTAGATAGCCACGCCATCGAGCCGTTCTCGGTTGCCAAAACGCTCTACGAGTCGCCCCAGGCTACCGCGGGCTCCTTGCATCCAAAGGGGCTCGACGGTTTCCTGGAGGCTCTCCGCCAGGATTTGCGCCCGCTTCTCCAGGTCACTTTGCCGTCCGAGAGTGTACGCGCGTACTTGGTAAAACGCAAAAATAACGGAGATCAGAGTGACTGTCAGAGCGAGCGAAAGGATTAAACGAAGACTCATCCTCATCTCATTTTTTCCTTCCCGCCGCCCTGCACATGTCGACTTAGGGAGCCGACTGCAAGGCGTCTGCCATCGCGATGACCGTTGAAGATACAGGTTTTAGAAACCTAAACGCGGTTCAGGCACATACGCAATTTTTACCGATCAGCTGGATTCCGGACTTGATCAGATGGTAGGGTTGCCGCGTTTGGTCAGGTTGAAACTCTCAACCAGTACGAATTCACCTTGTAGTACTGGGCCGCATAGACCCCTTTCTTCCGATTGCCACTATGCGGGCATGTAACATCATCTTGTCACTGGGCCTCTAAATTGGCGATAGGCGTGGTTTTATAGCCGCGGGGGAAGAAAAAAGTTGATGTTAGTCGTGCCATCACCAGTTGCTGACCGGCGAGCGAAGAATCGATATCCATTGGCTCTGGAGCTTTCCTACAGGGTCGCGGGTAAACCGCCTGCAGGTCGCGGCCGGGTACTTAACATCAGTAGCAGCGGCGTGATCTTTCATTGTGACGGAGCAGTCGCGATTGGCACCCAAATCCTTCTGACAATCCAATGGCCCGTGCTGCTTGACGATGTCTGCCCATTGAATCTAGTGATGGCGGGAAGCGTGGTGAGAAGTGAGGGGACGGCCGTTGCGGTGCAGGTTCACACGCACGAATTCAGAACTGCCGGGAAATCGCTGGCCATTAGCGCAGCCTGAGTGCTCTTTTCGAGTGTCACACTCGTGCGACCCATTTTTGAACCATGCCGCACACGGCGCTTTTGTACTGGTCCAATTCAGTCGGCTTGCGCATGTATCCGCTTACACCGAGGGCGAAACTCCGATCTACATCCAGTTCGTTCCGGGAACCCGTAAACACGACCACGGGAGTGCGCCCCAGAGGATGCGCAGCAAGTACTCCATAACCCGAGATTTTGGGGAGGTTCAGGTCAAGAATCACCAGGTCCGGTGTGAAGCCGGGTTCTCTCAATATCTGGAGCGCCTGTTCGCCGTCCCTGGCGATGTGGAGATGAATGGGCACCGGGCATTCGGCAAGCGCCTGCCCGATGAGCAGAGCGTCTCCGGCATTATCTTCAACTAAAAGTACTTCTGAGGGCATGGCATCTTGGAGGAGGCTTTGGAGCAGCGCTCCGAAGGAAACACTACACGCGTGTGTATGACGCCAGTTAGGAGGTAACGACGACAGTCTAACCGTTATCATTATCTGGGCGCTGCGCCCAGCGAAAGCCGGAACGGAGACTACCGTGAGTTCACGACATCCAGCGATAGCGTCGCAACTCGCCGATCAGTGCGCCTAGCCCGATCAGGAGGACCGCCGTTCCTCCGTGCCAGACTAAGAGATGAGGCGCCTGCTGGAACATGCACTGGAATTGAAGAGGCGTTAGGGCCAAGAAAACGGCCAGACCGATCAAGGCCGCTCCAAGCCCAGCCGATGCGAACAGTGCGCCGCGCCGCGCGATCAGCCAGAAGACCACGGTTGCCGGCACGGCGATCATCACTTCCATAAACGCGCACGGCCATCCTTCGGAGACAAAAGAGCCGGCTATTCGCCATGGAAAGAGCAACCCGATTCCGGCCAGGACGCCCAAGCCGGATAGCGTAATCACCATCGAAAATGGAAGGCGCCGCCGGCTGCCGGGAACCATTCCCGAAGCGAGGGTCAGCGAGAAGAGGACTCCTCCGCCTGCCAGAATCGCCGCCATCAGGCTCATTTGTACCATCGTCATGAGATGAAAGCCGGCCTTGTTCAGGATCGCGATCAACCCAACGGCGCACGCCGCGAACACGGCGAGGAATTCCAGGACCAGCGTTCTTTGAGACGCAAGAGGCCTCACCGGAGTGAGTGAAGGCCTAAGCATACGCGCGATCTTGGCTTCGATTTCCGAGGGAAGTTCGGCGTCCGGCTGCAATGCCGCCCAGGTTTCCAGCCGCCGCTCGAGCTCCGCGTCCGGCCGGTTATCTGACATATTTCCCGTCCTTTTCCAGAGCCCGGCGAAGTGCCGTATACGCGCGATGTGCCTTCTGTTTCACGGCCCCGATCGTCGATGAAGTCGCCTTGGCCACCTCTTCCAGGCTCATGCCGGAAACCTTCAACATCACGATAACCTCGCGCTGAGCCTCCGGCAGGCTCGCGACCAGATTATCGAGGTCTGTTACTTCGCTCAGCGGTTCGGGTGCGGCCCGATGCAGACTCTCGGGAACGCTCGAAACCAGCAGCTCTCTGGACTCCAGCCGTCTCCGCTTCCGGTACGCGTCCAGACGGGTGTGCCGGGCGATCGCATAAATCCACGGCATCACGGGCTCGGAAGCGCGATAGGTGTGGCGCGAGCGGTGAATCCTCATCCAGCAGTCTTGCAGCAAATCCTCAGCGTCGTTCCGACCGAACCGCGAGCCGCCGAAATACCGGAGAAGCGGAGGCGAGACGCGCCGGACCAACTCATCCAAAGCGCCGGTATCGGCCTGTTGGTAACGCGTCATGAGGTCCCTGAGCTCGCGGTCATTAGTCGGTGTCTCACCCATTAGTTCGAAGGTCCGGCGATTTTAGTTACGCTGCCTTCTCAATCATGGCGTAACTCGCGTTGAACCCGGAAGGACCACGTTCCTAAATTTTTTCTCCGAAGGGTCCGTAACTTCCGATGCGTCAGCAGCGAAAGCACTGGTGTATGAGGACCTAACGCCAGATGAAATCAAACACGTCTCTGTTCGCGCGATGGTACAACCTGGTAGCCTTCTGGTGCGGATCTCTGATGGTGGCCGTAGGTGTTGCCCTGCACCTTCCTATGTTCTGGATGGGGCGGAAAATGGGGTTCCGGTTAGCCGGTATGCCGATGGACAACGGCATGCTAGTGGGGATGGCGCTCATCATTGTTGGAATCATCGCAGCCGCCTATGGCCTGCTGCCCCGCCGCGAGCCCGAGCGAGCAAGCCACGCCGCAATCCTGCCCCCCGAGGACGCGCCGCTTACCAAGGCCCATTGGATACAGATTGCGTTGGTCGGGATCGCGCTGGTGATCGACGTCATGAAGGCGGCCACGCTCGGATTCGTCACTCCGGGCATGCGCACCGAATATGGACTCGGCGCCGCAAGTATCGCGATTTTGCCGGTGGTTGCTCTGACCGGCACCACCGTGGGGTCGTTCGTCTGGGGAGCGCTGGCCGACATTTACGGGCGACGCGCCTCAATTCTACTCGCAGCCGTCATGTTCGTGGGCACGTCCATCTGCGGAGCCATGCCATCTTTTGCCTGGAATGTTTTCATGTGTTTCATGATGGGGCTAGCGGCCGGCGGCATGCTGCCGGTCGCCAACGCGCTGCTGGCGGAAATCATGCCGACCAAACACCGCGGGTGGTGCCTGGTGCTTCTCGGCGGCATTGGCACCGTCGGCGGATATTTCGCTACCAGCGAGCTATCGGCGCTATTGCAGCCCTATTTCGGCTGGCGCATCATGTGGCTGGTCGGTTTTCCCACGGGTCTGATTCTGATCGCCCTCAGTCCGCTCCTTCCCGAATCCGCCCGCTTCCTGATTGAGATGGGCCGCATCGAGGAAGCGCGCCAGACGCTCGCCCGCTACGGGGTTGCCATTACGGACGACCTGAGCGCGGCTGCGAGACGTCAGAGGTTAGCCAAACGAAATTTGGATCGTGAGCAGTCTGCCGGGATACCGAACTCTCGCCCGCTGCTGGGCCTGAGCGTCGCACTTACGCTGGCGGCGTTAGCATGGGGCTTCGTGAACTTTGGCATACTGCTATGGCTGCCTGCCAGCTTGATCGCGGAAGGCCGCAGCGTAGGTTTGACCAGCGCCCTCATCGCGCGCTCGGCATTGATCGCCGTTCCGACTATCGCGGTGGCAACTTATCTGTACACGCTTTGGAGCACCAAGCGCGTGCTCCTGCTGGCGATGGGCATTACAACCCTGGGCTTGTTCGCGACGCTGCTTCGAAACAATCGTGCACTGCCCTTCCTTTCCAACCCGCTGGTCTCGGTGTCGCTACTGATCGTCGGCACCAGCGCTGTGATTTCGATTCTCATGCCCTACGCTGCGGAGAGTTTTCCGGTAAGGCAGCGAGGCCGCGCTACTGGTTGGGTGGCGGGCTGCAGCAAGGTCGGTGGAGTCATCGCGCAAGGATTCGCCGCCCTCGCTTTAGTCCCGGCCTTCGGACTGGCGGCCGGCGCAATCGCAGTTCCCACGGTCGCGTCCTTGCTGCTCATTGCGGCCTTCGGTCATGAAACGCGCGGCCGTGACTTGCGCGAGTTGGAGGCGAAGATTGCGGTGCAAGGGGCTTGATTGCGGATGAAAGCGATTGGGCGCGCCAGTTTATTTGTTCTTCTTCCGCTGACCGTTCATCTACTGTGCGGGCAGCAGGCTCCGCCCGGGCCTGATAAAGCTTGGCCCATATCGCTCGGGTCCGCTCCGCAAATTGATGCCGCCCAGTTGTCCGAGGGCCGGCCTTCTCTCGACGCCAATCGTGTTTACACGCTGCCCGATCTGGTGGATGTTGCCGAGCAAAACAATCCTGAGACGCGGGTGCTGTGGGAACGCGCGAAACAGAGAGCCGCGGCGGCCGGCATTGCCCGCAGCGCCTTGTTTCCGACGCTTGCCGCGGTAGCGTCGGCCTCCATGAACCAGTATTCTCTGTTCTTCGGAAAATTTTATCACGAAGACACCGCGTTGTTCCCCGCCATAATAAATCTGTCTTATACCGTTTTCGACTTTGGATCGCGCCGCGCCAAAATCGATCAGGCCCAGGCGAATCTGCTGGCGGCCGACTTCTCATTTAACGACACGCATCGGAAAATTATTTTTCGCGTCACCGAGGCCTATTACCGCCTGCTGGATGCGATGAGCCAGGAGGACGCGGCTCAGGCCACCTTAACGGATGCGCGGACAGTCCAGCAGGCAGTGGAAGCGCGGCTTGCGAATGGCTTGGCGACATTGCCGGATGTGCTCGAAGCTCGCGCCGCAACAGCGCAGGCGCGCTACGAGCTGGCATCCATCCAGGGGCTCGAAGCCATCGCGCGAGGCTCCCTGGCTACTGTCTTGGGCGCAGCTCCAACCGGTGCGTTGCGCATCGAGGATGTTTCGAAACTTCCGATGCCTGGCGCGGTCGAAGAGCCGATCGAAACCGTCCTGGACCGCGCGATTCGCCAGCGGCCGGATCTGCTGGCACAGCTGGCGCTGATTCGATCCGCCGATGCGGGGATTAAGCAAGCCCGTTCTGCTTTCTATCCTGAGATCAGCTTTTCGGGCGACTGGGGACATACCAACGGGTTCGGCGAGCAGAAGACTTTCGGTTCTTCGGCGCAGTCGGCCATCTACCCCTACCAGGCACAAGTTAAGCTCACTTGGGACGTATTCGACGGCGGTGCGCGCAAGAACGAACTGGCTGCTGCGCAAGCGGAGTCACGGGAGTCGCGAGCGCAGGCCAGGCTCTCGCGGGATGAAATCGAGAACGAGGTCTGGGCGTCCTATTCCAATTTGAAAACGGCTCAACAGCAACAGGAAGCTGCCGATGCGCTGCTCGAAGCTGCCCAGCAGTCCTATGCGGCGGCAACGGAGGCGTTTCAGGCAGGCGTAAGAACATTCATTGATGTCACTACCGCTCAACGAGACCTGGCTCGCGCTCGAACGGCACAAGCGACCGCGCGTGTCCTGCTGCTGTCGAGCTTGGCGGATTTCGCATTTCGCGCAGGCGACCCCATTCCGGCCGCACAACACTGATTATGATTTCGCACGCACCGTCCATAGATGTCTTTGGTTCGTTTTTTCCGATTTGGATGGTCTGTATCGGCGCTGCGATTCTGCTCACGCTGGCCGTTCGCTTCTTGCTGATCCGCATGCGGCTGGACGGAGAATTGGGGCCGCGTATCATCGTCTACCCGAGCCTGGTCGCGCTCTTCGCGTGTTCGATCTGGCTCGCATTTTTTGATTATTGAGGACCTATGACCAGGAAAATATTGGGCCGCATACTTGGCTTGCTGATTGTCGCTGGCGCCGTTGTTGCAGGCTTAGCTGTGTGGCGCGAGATCCGAACTAATCCGCAGACCGATGACGCCGAAGTGTTCGCAAACCTGATCGGAATCGCGCCTGAGGTGAACGGCCGCATCGTCAGGATAAACGTGCAGGACAACCAGTTCGTGCACAAGGGCGACGTGCTCTTTGAGATTGATCCGATCCCTTATCAACATTCCTTGGAGATTGCACGATCGCAGCAGGCCACTTTGGAAGGGCAGATTCGGGACTTGGGGCGCGCCATTGGAGCGCAAAGGAGCGCGGTCGTTTCCGCGGCGTCGAACACGCGCAGCGCTCAAGCTAAAATCGCGAGTTCCGAGGCCTCGGTGGCGGCTGCTCAGGCGAGCGTCGACGCGGCGAAAGCGGCGCTATCGCAAGCACAGGCCGACTACTCGTACGCGGAGAACAACGTGATTCGCCTGGAGCCTCTGCTCACAAAACAATTCGTCACGGTAGATCTGGTGGATCAGGCCAGGACCTCGCGATCCGTGAAAGGGGAAGCGGTCCGGGAAGCTCGATCCCGCTTGGCGCTCGCGGAGGCGGAATGGGCAGCGGCCATCGCCCGGCAGAACGAGGCGCAGGCGGACTACGAGCAGAGTACGGCACAGCTCGATCAGTCGCAGAAGAGCGTTGCCCTGCTTGAGCCGCTCCTGGCACAGCGTGAAGCGCGGGACGCGGCGGTCCGGGACTCTGCGTATAATCTGGAACGCTGCAAGGTTCTCGCGCCGTTTGATGCGCGGGTGACCAACTTGACAATTTCGGAGGGCGCTTACGCCCACGTCGGGCAGCAGGCTTTCACACTGATCGACACGCGAACGTGGTGGGTGATCGCAAACTTCCGCGAGACGGAGCTGAAGCGTATCCGGCCGGGCATCAAGGCGGACGTCTATGTGATGTCCCGACCTGGCCAAAAATTCGAAGGGACCATCGACAGCACCGGTTTCGGCGTTACTCCCGACACCAGCCTGGTGGGCGGTCTGTCGCAGGGCCTGCCCGATGTTCAGCGCTCTTTGAACTGGGTGCATCTCGCCACGCGCTTTCCCGTTCGTGTCCGGATCGATCGCCCTTCGCCGGACGATTTTCGGATGGGCGCCTCTGCGACCGTCGTTGTGCGCGGCGACATGAAAGACTGATTCCCGTTAACGCATCTTTCCGTCGTCATGGCGATCTCAGCAGAATCCCCGGCGTTCGGCAATCCAGGTTTCGACCGGCTGGTCGCGTTCCTGAAGGAGGAACTCGCACCCTATCCGGGACGGGCCGCCACAGTCACGCGCATGGTGACCGCCTGTGTCGCCACCATGCTGGTAGTAATGGCTTTCAAGCTCCCCAACGGATTTCTGGCCGTGTTCTACGTCCTGGCGATCTCCCGCCAGGATCCACGATCCATCGTGCGGAATGGGTTCGCGATCGTGCTGGGAAACTGCGCCGGACTGGCGCTAGCGCTGGCGGGGATTATTCTTTTTCTCGACCATCCTTTGCTGCACTTCCTGTTTGTTATTGGCACTTTTTTTCTGGCTTTCTTCGCCATTCGCACGCTGGTCAATTACAGTATGGCGTTCGGGTTCAGCATCATTTTGGTTGCCGCGTCCTCGGTGAACATAATTTGGGCGCAGCCCGATCCGCTTCGGCCGGATATAGGGATTACGCTCTGGACCTCATTCGGAATGATTCTGGGCACGCTGGCGACGGTACTCGCAGATTGGATTTTCCTGCCTTCCGTGACGGGCCCCGATCGGTCGCCCGCTTCCCGTGAGATGTTTATCCCGGATGCATTTTCGAATCCCGCGCACCAGGTGTTCGCGATCAAAGGCTGTCTCGCGGCAACGATCTGCTATGTGACCTGGGCGGGGCTAGCTTGGCCCGGTCTGGGAGTCTGCACCGTTACTTGTGTGATCGCCGCGCCGCTTTCCACTCCTGGATCGTCACGCCGGCAGTTGACGACGCGTCTTCTGGGCCTGCTGACGGGCGGGGTCATCTGCGGCATCGGATCGCAGGTGTTCGTCCTTCCTTCGGTCGATTCGATCGTCGGCTTCGCTTTGCCTTTTGCCGCCGTCTCCGCAGCCGCCGCGTGGGTTGTGACGTCGAGTCCCCGGCTGGCGTATTTCGGTCGCCAGATGGCACTCGCGTATTATCTCACGGTGTTCCAGGGTTACGGCATCAATTCCTCTTTGGCGGCAAGCCGCGATCGTCTCATGGGCATCTTGCTCGGGATCATCGTGATGTGGCTGGTATTCGACGCGTGGACAGGCCCTCAGCCGGACTCAATCTAAAGCGCGGATGGCCTTGAAAGGTTCTTCTTCGGTCCGAACGATATTCGATGAGAGTTAGCCTTCTGGGCCGAAGCCGCCAAAAAGATTCGCAACATTCGCCGATCGGTTTATCGTCAGGAAGACGAAAGGCTACTCCTGCAGGGCGTGACACATCCATACAGCCCCTTGCAGATCGTAACCGCGACCGTTTATTCTATTGGAAGTTCAGTCCATCGGGGAAAGCGCCATGCCCTTCGATCAGCAAGTCGTCGAGGTACGCAAAAATTGGGTCCGGCAAAGCCCGCGATCTCGAATGATTCTTGCTGCAGTGGGAGTGATCCTCGTACTTCTGCTGCTGCTTGTCGCCGCTGTAAGGATATTTCACAAGCCTCCCACTCCAGTAAATATTGCCGTGGTGATGCCGCTCACTGGCCCTCAGGAGCATGAAGGGCGATCGATCATCCATTCCGTCGAACTCTGTTTCAGTAAGGTGAACGCTCAAGGTGGAATCGATGGCCACCCTTTACACGTTGTGCCGTACGATGACGCCGGGCAACCGAGCCTAGCCGTCGCGCGCGCCAAGGAAATTGTGGCGAGCGATGCCGTAGCGGTTATCGGACACTTCGCCAGTGCTACGTCTGTTCCTGCCGCGCCCATTTACAAGGCCGCCCACTTTCCGGCGGTTACCGCTTCCTCAAACGCTCCGGCGGTAACAGCAGATAATCCCTATTACTTCCGTGTCGCCAGCGATACATCGTCACAAGGGCATATCCTGGCCGCGTACGCCCTGCGAGTGCTCGCGAGAAAAGCGCGCACGTGCTTTACACGGACGAGGAGTACGGGAGATCAATGCGCGCGGCGTTCGATGACGAGTATGCCGACGAAGGCGGGTCCATTACGTCGGAATGGGCCTGGAAACCGCAGGCCGCGAAACAGAGCACGCCGCGTTCATGCAGCGCGTGTCCGACGACATCGCGAACGGCGACGGAGAAGCCGTCATCCTCGCCATGTCTCCGTTCAGCGCAGCCAAAGAAGCGGTCACTATGATGCGGCGAACCGGGTGAACCCGTTGATGCTGGGAGGCACCGCGCTCGGAAACAGCTTCCCACAATTGTTCAGCCAGGAGCCCGAAGAGAAGCGCGATCCCGGCTTTTTCACCAACAACATCTACATTGCTTCACCGATCATTCAAGACAGCGCCGGCGAACGCGCGGTCAGTTTCGGCGATGAGTTTCTGAAAGCCTATGGAGAACCGGCGGACGAACGCGGGGCCA
>CAVSYF010000023.1:0-62118 GCA_963732175.1 Bryobacterales bacterium
GCGCTCGCGAAAAACGACCCACCTAAGCTAGCCAGAAGTGACCCATTTGCACGGCGGATGATGAAGATGAAGAGTGCCCGATGCCCGGAAGAAACCGTGCCGGATCTGCCGGCGGTGGTTCCGACCGGTACTCGCGAGTCGGCGACCGCCAAAGAGCCTGCGGTAAGCCTGAGTGCCAAGCCGTCCGGCGAAAGAAAACGCAAGCCAGTTGGCGGGCCCGAAACCCGAGTTACGCCGCTGCCTATCGAATCGATCAGCGCTACCCGCGTGAGCCGTTTTCAGCTGCAGAACCGTTGCGCGTACCCGCGCCTTTGAACGAACTTCCCTGGGACCTCGCAAAAGACCAGTTCGGAGGCAAAGGCGCTGATTTCATTGGGAGGATGGGCACACTTCTGCTGCGCTCCACGAAAGACCAGTTCAACGCCTATCGAATTGATCCGACGAGAGTTTCCGGCACACTTCCGGGTTTGCCGGAAAAGACCAGATCCGGTCTCGGCGATACTGAAACCCGAGCCGCGAACGATGCCGCAATCGCTGGAGTTTCATCAGCTGGACCGCCGCCTGGAACACCTCCGGGTGCGCCACCCGGCACAGCAACGGCGGCTGATCGCTTCGCTGGCTGAAACGGGTCAGCAAACGCCCATCATTGTCATCCCGCAGGGCGAACGCTATCTGGTCATCGACGGCCACAAGCGCGTCGCCGCGCTGCAGAGGTTGGGCCGCGACACCGTGGAAGCTGTGGTGTGGGACCTGAGCGAAGCCGAAGCTCTGGTGCTGGAGCGTTCACTGCGGATGAGCGAGCCGGACAGCGCGTTGGAACAAGGTTGGTTGCTGTCGGAGATGGAAGAGCGGCACGGCTACTCGCTTGACGATCTGGCGAAGTGTTTCGACCACAGCGTCACCTGGGTGACGCGCCGCCTGTCGTTGGTGGAGACATTACCGGAGGCGGTCCAGCAGCAAGTGCGTGAAGGTAAGATCGCAGCCCAGATCGCCATGCGATACCTCGTGCCGGTGGCGCGAGTGAGTCTCCAAGAGTGCCTCCAGATGGCGGCGATATTCGCCCGGCAGCCCTGGACCACGCGGCAAGCCGCCGCACTCTACAACGCTTGGCGTGATGCCAAAGGCACACTGCGCCAGCGCATTCTTACCTCGCCGGAAGTGTTTCTGAAAGTGCAACAACAGAGGCAGCAGCCAACACCCATCACTCTGGACAACGATCTGAACAAGATCACAGCCCTGGCGCAACGCGCTCTGAATCAAACCGAAGTCCCACCACAGAACAGCGAGCAGATACTGCGCAAGATCCATCACGCCACGGGCTGTCGAACCAGCTCGCCGAACGAATCGAGGAACACAAGAACAATCATGCTGAGCCAATCGCAACGCGCGACGATTCTGGAGCTGCACGCCCAGGGGACCAGCAAGCGCGAGATCGCGCGCCTGTTGAACCTCTCGCGCCACAGCGTGCGCAAGGTGCTGCAATCGAACTCCAGCGTAGCGCCCAAGATCGAGCGGGGGGAGAAAGCCATGCCCTACCGGCAGCAGATCCTGGAGCTGTTGCCCGCCTGCAAAGGCAATCTCGTGCGAGTCCATGAGGAACTGGTGGCCGGCGGCGCGGAACTGTCGTATCAGGCGTTGACGGCATTCTGCCGGCGGCAAGGCATCGGACAGACACCGATGGTGCCCGCGGGCCGCTACCACTTCGATCCCGGAGTGGAGATGCAGCACGATACTTCGCCGCACCAAGTGACGGTGGACGGACGCAAGTACAAAGCGCAGACCGCCTCGGCGGTGCTGTGTTACTCGCGGATGCTGTTCTTTGAGATCCAACCCACGTTCCAGCGTTTCGATTGCAAGGTCTTCCTCACCGCAGCGCTGCGCTACATGAACGGTTCGCCGCAACGGATCATGATCGACAACACCCATGTTGTCGTGTTGCGAGGAAGCGGCCGGCAGATGGAACCCGTGCCGGAGATGGCATCCTTTGCCGAACGTTTGGGGTTCCGCTTTGTGGCTCACGAGATCGGCGATGCGAATCGCTCCGCGCGAGTCGAACGCCCCTTCCACTTCATCGAAAACAACTTTCTGGCTGGCCGAACGTTCACCAGTTGGCCGGACTTGAACCACCAGGCGCGCCAGTGGTGTGATCGCGTCAACGCGACGTACAAGAAACATATTCGCGCCGTGCCGCGCGAGCTCTACGCGGTCGAGCGATTGCACTTGAAACCACTGCCTGCCTTCATTCCGGAAGTCTACCGGCTGCATCAACGCATGGTCGACGTGGAAGGCTATGTGGCGCTGCACACCAACCGTTACTCGGTTCCGGCATCGTTCATTGGCCGCCGCGTGGAAGTGCGCGAGACGCGCGACAAGATCGAGATCGAACTCGATGCGCGCCGCATCGTGACGCATAGTCGCATTGCCACGCCCGATCAGGTACGCGTCACCCTGAAAGAACATCGGCCGCCCCGCGGCGAGGGAGTAAAGCGCGGCGAGCCGTCTCCTGAAGAGCGAGCCATTCTCGCCGCCGCGCCGGAGATCGCGCCGTATGTGGAAGATCTGAAACGCAAGGGCCGCAAGGTGATTGCCCTGGCGATGCGGCAACTGCTGCGGCTGCTGCGCGAGTATCCGCGTGAGCCGTTTCTGGGCGCCATTGCCGAAGCCGCGCAGTATGGGCTGTACGATCTGGATCGCGTCGAGCGCATGATCTTGCGCCGCGTGGCGCGCGAGTACTTCCTGCTGAACGAAGAGGGGAACAATGACTGACGAGATCGAACAACTGCTCAAGAACCTCAAGCTCCACCGCATGCATGCGGTCTATGACGAGCAGTTGCGCGCGGCCGAGAAACGGCAGATCTCCTATGCGGAGTTCGTTGCTGGACTGTTGCGCGAGCAATGGCGCGAGCGCCAGGAGAGTGCGCTGGAATGGCGCATCCGCCGTGCGGATTTGCCGGAGCGCTGGTCGCTGGAAACGTTTCCCTATGCGCGGCAACCGGGCGTAAACCGCAAGCAGATCCGTGCTTTTGCCGAACTCGACTTCACCGCCCAGCATGAGAACCTCGTGTTCGTCGGGCCAACCGGCGTTGGCAAGACGGGACTCGCTTGCGGCATTCTGCTGAAGGCGCTGCAAAACGGTCTACGCTGCCAGTTCATCCGCGCGCAGGATCTGTTCGATGAGATGTACGCTTCGCTCGCCGACCGTTCCACACGGCGGCTGGTGAACCGTCTGGCGCGTCTGGACGTCTTGCTGATCGATGAGATGGGCTACATCAATCTGAAGCCCGAGCAATCCAACATTTTCTTCAAGCTGATGGAGGAGCGGTACCACCAGCATTCCACCATTGTGACAACGAATCTGGTCTATGAGGAATGGCACACCTTTCTCGGCAACAAGCCGATGGTGGATGCGCTGCTGAGCCGGTTGCGGCATTACTGCCACACGGTGCGGATCGATGGTCCGTCGTTGCGCGAGCCGCAGCGCTGAGTTTCATGGAATCGGCTCCCTACGTCCAGCGGGTGCTCGATGCGTATCGTTCCACGCCGGGAACCTCCGGCGCGGTGCGCCGGCCGGACCGCTTGTTTGCCGTGCAGTTGTTCGAGCGTGGTGTGCCGCTGGCGGTAGTGGAGAATGCGTTCGTGTTGGCTACCGTCCGGCGCCTGACGCGTCCCGCCGGAGCACCGCCATTGGGATTGATTCGATCCCTTGCTTACTTCTCGCCGGTCATCGACGAGGTGCTCGGCTTGCACATCGATGATGCGTACTTCCAACATCTCCGCCATCGGCTATCCCGTCTGCTTCGCCAGCCGTAGCCTCCTCGCTCACGCCTCCGGCGTGGATGATATCATCCCTCCTCGATCCCTCCTACAACAAACACGCTCGCCGCTCCGCGTGATGATCGCAGCCCTTCAACTCTTGTTGTTCCAGAGACCGTTTCCAGCAGTGGCAACTCTATCCGAGCAGATGTGGAGCACTTCTGGTGAGCGCCGAAGGGCTAGATCGAGCTAACGGAAATATTCTGGTCGAACGCTGCGCTGTTCTGTTGCCGTGGTATTACAGACTGCTCTATCCGATCTTGCGGAGCAATTCACGGATCTTTGGCTCATCGAGCTGGGCGGGCTTATCTCCGAGCGCGGTTTGAAGCTCGTTTCGCGCTTTGGTCTTGTTTCCGCTGGCCAATAGGGAGGCGCCGAAATGATAATGATAGGTGGCATTTTTCGGATCCGTGCGAACTAGAGTCTCGAACACTTGGAGGGCGCTGCTGGTGAGGCCTTTTTTGAGGTATACCCAACCCAACGTATCAGCGACCGCGCTGCTGTCACCAGCCAATCGCAGCGCGCTTTGGGCGAAACGGACCGCTTCGTCCAGGTCCTGACCGCTGTCGGCCAACAAAAACGCGAGATTGTTTAGCGCAAAGATATTCTTGGGGTCCAATTCCAGCGCCTCGCGATAAGTGGCGATAGCCTCCGCCCTTCGTCCGGCTCTTTCCAATTCACGCGCCAAGAGAGCAGCGGGCATCGGATTCTTCGGAGCCAGTGCCCGGGCTGCCTGATAATGCTCAACCGCCCCTTCCAGATCGCCTTTTTGATGCAGTAGATCCGCCAGTCGAAGCTGCAGGTCGGCAGACTTGGGGGCACGGTTTAGGAGGGCCCGATATTGAGCTACGGCCACATCATACTTACCAGCTCCGGCTGCCACACTCGCCAACATCGTGCGGAGCGGCGCCGAATTAGGCAGTTTTTGGACTTCTTCGGTAAGTAGCGCCAGCGCCTTTTCGACCTCGCCTTGCGCAACATCGCTGCGCACCATGCCTTCTATGCCCCGGGCTTTCGGGTCAGCCTGGCTGGAGTGGTAATATTTCGTAAAAATTTCGTTGGCTTCACCATAACGCTTTTGCAGAATATCCAACATGCCCAATTCCAATTCGGGCGCGGGATTGCCGGGTTGCTCCCGCACCAAACGCGTCAAGTCTCTGCGAGCTTCGTTATACTGTCCCAGTCCGGACATGGCCATGGCATGCAGCAGCTTCGCCAACGTTTGCTGGGGATCGCGACTTAGCACATCATTAGTAAGTTCGACCGTCCCCGAGTAATGCTTCTCCTTGAAATCTAACTCCGCCAAAGCAAGCCGCGGTTGGATTGCCGAAGGCTGCCGATCGACGGACGACAGCAACTCGGTTCGGGCTTTCTTGGAGTCGCCGCTGGCCAGCAGCGCCATGGCGTAGTCGAAACGGAGTTGTGCATCATAGGGCTTGACGGCTATCAGTTCCGGATAAACGGCCACCACTGCGGCTATGTCTTCAGGCTTTCTGGTCGAAAGCCGAAGAGAGGCTTGGAGCCGGCGGGCCTCGAAATTCTTGGGGTCCTTCTTGAGAATCGCGTCCAGGCACTTTTCGAGCTCTGCGCGCTTTCCCTGGGAAAACAGTATGGTCGCTATTTTTTTGCGGTACTCGATCTCATTTTTCGGATTCTCTTCAATCGCCTTTTGGAACTGCTGCAGCGCTTGGTCCGGCTGGTTATGAGCCGCATAGAAATCTCCCACGGCAGCGCGCGCGCCTGGAAACTGAGAGTGTTGATCCATGAGTCCGGCCAGTACCTTATTTGCAGCGGCCATATTGCCGAGACTCGCATAATGCTCGGCCAGCCACATCACCGCGGCGGTCTCTCCTGGATTTCTCTCGATGCGCAGCCGCAGCACCGATTCGGCGTCGGCAACACGCTTCTCACGCATGTAAGTGGCCGCCAAAACACTGTAGGCTGGTCCGTAACCCGGTTTGTCTTGGATCAGCTTTCGCAGCAAATCCTCGGCCCGGGCAACCTCCCCTTTTTGGGCAATTAACTGCGCGAGCGGCATGACCACGTCGGGGAAACCAGGATGAATCGAGTTCGCTTCTTGAAACAATCCGATGGCGTCGTCGAGTCGCTTATCCGCCACGGCTATTTCCGCTTTGAATCGCAGCCCGTCAAAGTCGCGCGGGTTTGCGGTTAGCAGCTTCTGGGAAAGCTTCGACAGCTCGGTGTAGAGCCTTGGCGCGGGCCGATTATCGGCAATGTAGATGGACCAGGTCAGGTCCCCGAGCGCAGTCGCGACTTCGCGCCGTTGCGGGCTGAACTCAGCCGCGAGCGTGAGCATGTCGTATGCCTGGGAAAAGTCTCTTTGTTGCACATCGATCAAGCCCATGCCATAGTAGGCCTCGCCATTCTTGCGGTCGAGCTGCACCGCCTTGCGAAACTGCAGCATGGCATCGTCGTATTTCTTTTCAGCAAGATATTTATTGCCCTTAGCTACATAGGAAGCCGCATTGCGGCCGCAGCCAGTAAGCACAAGAGCACAAAGTATGCTGAAAATTGCACTTTTCACACGCATGATATCTCCAAAAAGTTAGAGCTTAATAAGTTACCAGAAACTGGATGACCGAGGCTTACACGTATAGAGAACACGTCTTAGTTAGTTCTGTCTTCACCTATTTCATTGTGATGGTTCCGAAGCGGGATAGTAAGGAGAAGAAGTAACTATCGCGGTAGGAACTTAGTACTAGTATTCCCTTACTAAGGCCTTAAAGATGAACGCTCCGCGAGGGAAACACACAGGCTTGCTATCCTGAGGGTACGTCAGCACTCCTCAATACAGCGCCGGTCCTGCTACGCCCGCGAGGACCGAGGAACCTCCCCGTGGTCGGGAACTTTCCTGCATTCCGGGCAAATCCTCTCCGCTTCCTGATGAAGATGGCTCGGGATTATGGGGAGCTGGCGTACTTCCGGCTGGGCCGCCAACATGTCTACCTGGTGAGCAGTCCCGATTGGGTGCGTGAGATTCTAGTTAACAATCAGGCGAACTTCACCAAGAGCCGCATATTGCAACGCGCCAGAATTTTGCTGGGAGAAGGATTGTTGACTAGCGAAGGTCAGCAGCACGTGCGGCAACGCCGCCTGGTACAGCCTGGGTTTCATCGGGAGCGGCTGGCAAGTTACGCCTCCGTTATGAGCGCATATGCGGTCCGATTGCGCGAGCGCTGGAATCCCGGTGACACCGTGGACGTAGCGGAAGAGATGATGCGGCTAACTCTGTCCATCGTCGGCAAAACGCTCTTTAGCGCCGATATTGAAGCGGCCGCTTCCGACATCGGGGCATCCATGACCACCGTCCTCAAAATGTTCCGGATGCTGATGATGCCGTTCTCCGAATACTTCGAGAAGCTGCCGCTGCCCTCCATCCGCCGCTTCGAGAAGGCCCGCGAGCATCTGGATGCGACCATCTACGGACTCATCCGGGAGCGCCGCGAAAGCGGCCGGGATGCAGGCGATCTGCTGTCCATGCTGCTGCTCGCGCAGGACGACGAGAGCGGCTCGATGACTGACCAGCAGGTTCGGGACGAAGCGCTGACGCTGTTGCTGGCTGGGCATGAAACCACGGCGCAGGCGTTGACGTGGACCTGGTACCTGCTTTCGCAAAATCCCGCTTGCGAGCAGCGGCTGCACCGGGAGATCGATTCGGTCCTGCAGGGCCGCGTTCCGGATTTCGAAGATCTGCCGCGGCTGCCCTATACCGAGATGATCTTCGCGGAGGCGTTGCGCTTGTATCCCCCCGCCTGGGCGATCGGTCGAAGGGCGGTAGCGGATTTTGAGCTGGGCGGAACCAGGATTGCCGGTCATTCCATCTGCATCCTGAGCCCTTACGTCGTCCATCGCGACGCGCGCTGGTTTCCCGATCCCGAACGCTTTGATCCCGAGCGCTGGACGCCGGAGGCTCGCGAATCCAGGCCGAAGTTTTCTTTCTTCCCATTCGGTGGCGGTTCGCGCGTGTGCATCGGCGAACGGTTCGCCTGGATGGAGGGCATCCTCACGCTTGCGACATTTGCGCAGAAATGGAAATTGAGGCTAGCCCCGGGTCAACGCGTCGAGCCGCTGCCGTTGATCACGCTTCGGACTAAGCATGGGATGCGCATGATCGTGGAACCGCGCTCGAAGAGATCGGACTAAAGCACGAGCTTGCGGAGCACGGCCCGTGCGGGCGCGCCGTCGCTGCCCACGATTTTCAGCGGCAGGCAAACCAGTTCATATTCTCCGGGCTCGACCCGTTCCAGATTCAGGCCTTCGATGATGCAAACGCCCGCGGAAAGCAAAACTTTGTGGGTTTGTGCGCCGTCGGATTCGAAGCCGCCCACCGAAAGATAATCGACGCCGACGGTCTCGACCCCGCATTCGACCAGGTAGCCGGCAGTATCCTCGGGGATGTGGACGAATTTCTTCTGGAACTGATCGGTCTTCCAGCATTGCGTGGAGTTGCGGGTCTTAAAGAGCACGCGTTCATGCTTAGCGATCCGATGCGGCTCCAGTTCACTGCGGCGGATCAGCTCGGGATCGCGGATCGCGATCACCCGCGCGCGGCCTATTGTCGCACTGATCGGGATGGTGTCAATTCCGCGAGCGCCGGACAAATAATGAAGGGGCGCGTCCACGTGGGTGCCGCTATGGGCGCTGCCGGAGATCTCCGATACATTCGCTTCGGCGCCGTTCGCGATGCTCTCGGTGTAGCGGCGTTCGAACGGAGCGTCGCCGGGCCAGTGGACCATACCGTTATGGAGCGGCACCGAAATGTCGATCCAATCGCTGCTCACGGCAGCAACTCGACTCTTACTTCGCCTTTCCCCCAGGTACACTGGCGTCCCACGCCGGTCCAACGCGCGGCCTCGAGATAGGGAACGAATTCGCCGAGATCGCCCTCATAATCCGCGACGCCCACGAAGCCTCCGATGCCATGGACCTGGCCGGTGCGGCTGCTGCGCCTTCGCGCCACGACGTGCCGCAATTCGCAACGCGTCATCCGAATCTCAGCGGCGCGCCCGCGCATGGCGCAAAAATCCACGGTTATTGGACCGGGGCCGTACATTTGTCGCAGCGTGCTCACTCGATCCTGGGAGCGCGCAAACAGAACCGTAAACGCAGGCTTGGTCCCATTCGCGCCCTTCAACTCCGTGGGCGTTCGAAACTCGACGCGCACTCGAGATACGGGCACAGCCGACGGATCCAGGGTGACCGAAATTGGGTCGCACACCGGACGGCCCTCGGAATCTATTTGCTCGACCGATAACAAATCGGCAAATTGACCGAATGCGGCAACAAAGTCGGGCAAATTCGGCTCGCGAGTTCTAAAGACATTGAGGCCAAACCAAAACGTTTCGCCGGCGGCAACGGTCCGGCCGTTCAGATGCGCGGCGCGGATGACGAAGGGTCGAGGGCGTTCGGCGAGACCGCTTGGACCCGCTCCCGTGGAGAGCGGCTCGAAGATCTGGGCGTACCGGCACGAGCCACTCATCTTGCATTCCCGGACCGGACGCCCACGCTGGCCGGGACAGTCGCTCGCACAATGAATTTTTCTGAGGCCCGCGCCCAGCGCGCCTCGCAGCACGTTCCCCGCCGAACCTTCCGGAAAGTGAATCGGAGTTCGCGCCGAAAGATGGAACCGGAATGAGTATAGATCGAAGGTCAGCAAGTAGCGCTCTCCGCCGTGGGCCGCAACACTTCGCGAATCTTGACGGCCAGCTCTTCGGTTGAGAACGGTTTTTGCAGAAACGGCGTGCCAACTGGGGACCCGACGGAATCACCGTAACCGGAAACGTACAGCACCTTCATGGCGGGGCGGCGTTCGGTCAGGCATTCGGCCATCTTCCGGCCGCTCATGCCCGGCATGACCATATCGGTGATCAAGAGATCGATCGCGCCCGGGTGGCCGTCGGCCAAGGTGATCGCGTCCGTCGAGGAGTTCGACGAGAGCACGTTGTAGCCGCGGCGCTTCAGCATAGTTTCAACCACGCGCCGCACGCCCTCCTCATCTTCCACCAACAGAATCGTCTCGCTTCCGTGAAGCAGCCGGGTGAATTGGGGCACGGCCGCGTCCTCGGTGACCTGCTCGGCGACCGGCAGATAAATCCGGAAAGTGGTGCCCTGGCCTAGTTTCGAATCCACCCAGATATCGCCGCCGGCCTGCCGGATGATTCCATAGCTGGTGGAAAGGCCAAGCCCGGTCCCGTGTACTTTCGTGGTGAAGAATGGTTCAAAGACGCGCGACTGTACGTCTGAATCCATGCCCGCGCCCGTGTCGGTCACCGATAGAACAACGTATTTGCCGGCCGGAGGGCCAGAAGGCTGGCGCTCGGATGCCGGCGTTACTTCCGCATTGCTGGTTTCGAGCGTCAGCCGGCCACCCCCGGGCATGGCGTCGCGGGCATTTAAGGCGATATTCAGGATTACCTGTTCGATTTGGCCCGCATCCGCGCGCACGGAGTGAAGGCCCGGGTTCAGTGTCGTAATCAGCTCGATATCTTCGCCCAAAACGCGCCGCAGCATCCGGTCCATGTCTTCCACCAGCGAGTTCAAGCTCAGCACCGTGGAGCGAACCACCTGGCGGCGGCTGAAGGCCAGCAACTGTTGCGTAAGATCCGTCGCGCGTTCCGCAGCTTTCACCACTTGCTCCAGATCGGCGCGGGCAGGATCACCGGGATGCATGGCCTCCAGCAACATTTGAGAATGCCCGGTAATCACCATCAGGAGATTGTTGAAGTCATGCGCGATGCCTCCCGCCAGCCGGCCCACCGCGTCCAGCCGCTGCGAGTGGTGGAGCTGTTCTTCCAGCCGTCTACGCTCGGTGATGTCGCGCGAATTCACCACCACGCCGCTGACTCCCGGGAGGCTGGAAAGATTGCGGCCAAAGGACTCAACCACGCGCCAGGAGCCATCTTTGTGGCGATATCGGAACTCCAACGTAGCGGCGTTTTCGAGGCTCTGCAGCGCTTCGCGGACTCGCGGGAGATCCTCGGGATGGACAAAACGTTAGGGCGTTTTGACCGACCAGTTCATCCAGCGCATATCCCAGCACCCGCTCGTGCGACGGGCTGGCGTACCGGATGGTCCCATCCACGTTCAGAATGCTGATCAGGTCCAGCGAATTCTCGATCAGCGAGCGGTAATGCTCCTCGCGGCGTTCCAGCGCATCCACGGCTCGCCCGCGTTCGGTGGCATAACGGATGGACCGCACCAGCAGATCGCCGTCCACGCGGCCCTTTACCAAGTAGTCTTGAGCGCCGGCGCGCACGGCCTTGACCGCGAGCGCTTCATCGTCGAGTCCCGGTCAGCACGACGATGGGGACCTTGGGGGCGCAGGCGTGCACGCGCACCACCGTGCTCAAGCCCTGCTCGTCGGGCAGCGTGAGGTCCAAGAGCACCAGGTCAAACGACTCCTCGCTCAGACGGTCGAGCGCAGTACTCAGCCGCTCGACATGCTCCAACCGCAGGCGGCCGGCGTCGGTCTCGCGAACCAGTTCCACGAACAGACGGGCATCGCCGGGGTTGTCTTCCACCAGCAGCACGCGGATGCCTTCCAAATTCATGATTTTGTTCAGTCAAGGCCCGAGCGGACGAATTCGGAACCTCACCCGAAGTTCCGAACAACTCCAGATTCTACACCCGAACGTGCCGGCGTTGCACTAGGAATGCGACTTGCTGTAGGATAAAAGTTTGCGGCGCTGTTCGTTTCGGCGCGGTGGCGGTGGTGTCTTCTTCTGATCCCACATTTTCAGCCTCACGAGGAATACTCTATGTACGCAGTAATTGAAACCGGCGGGAAGCAGTATCGGGTCGCTCCCGGCGATGTGATTCAGGTGGAGACGCTTGCGGGCGAGGTCGGCGCGGAAATTGAATTCGGCCGGGTGCTCACGGTTGTGAACGATTCGAACGAAGTTGTAACTGGCGCCGCGCTCGGCGAGGCGCGCGTAAAAGGGACCATCTCTGGACATGGCCGCGGCGACAAAGTGATCGTGTTCAAGTTCAAGCGCAAGAAGCAGTACAAGCGAACCATCGGACACCGGCAGAATTTTACCGAGGTTCGGGTGAGCGAAATTTTAGCGTAGGGCGAAAGTTTTTCTTAGGCAAGTATGGCGCATAAAAAAGGTTTAGGAAGTTCCAAAAACGGGCGCGACTCGAATGCCCAGCGTTTAGGCGTGAAGGCCTTCGGCGGAGAGTTGGTGACCGGCGGGTCGATCCTGGTGCGGCAGCGGGGCACAGTGTATAAGCCGGGCGAGAATGTGGGACGCGGCAAGGACGACACCTTGTTTGCGAAAGTTCCCGGCATCGTGGTTTTTCGCGACCGCGGACGCTCCGGGAAGTTCATCAGCATAGATCCCGCGCTCTAGATTCGTCTACCCGCTCCTCGGCCGCCAGCGGATTCCCTCCGCAATTTCCATCTCGATGTTCATCGACGAAGTCAGAATTCGTGTAAAGGCGGGCGACGGCGGCAACGGCTGCATGGCGTTCCGGCGCGAGAAATACGTGCCGCGCGGAGGTCCCAGCGGAGGCGACGGCGGGCGTGGCGGCGACGTCATCCTGGTGGCCAGCGAGCATCACAACACGCTGCTCCATTTCCGATTCAATCCCGAGCACACCGCCGAGCGCGGGCGGCACGGCGAAGGCAGCAATCGCACCGGACGCGAAGGAGCGTCCATCGAAGCGGCGGTTCCGGTTGGAACCATGGTCTACGACGATGAAACCGGCGAGCTGCTGCACGATTTCACGCAGGCCGGCGACCGGTTCGTGGTAGCGCGCGGAGGCCGAGGCGGCCGGGGCAATCAGCACTTCGCGACGCCCACGCATCAGGCCCCCACCGAACACGAGCCAGGACAGCCGGGCGAGGAGAAGCGGCTGCGGCTGGAATTGAAATTGTTGGCCGATGTTGGGCTGGTGGGTTTTCCGAATGCAGGCAAGTCCACTTTGATTTCGCGCATTTCGGCCGCACGTCCGAAGATCGCCGATTATCCGTTCACGACGCTGGTGCCGAATTTGGGCGTGGTGAGCGCCGGGGACGAGACGTTCGTCGTGGCGGACATTCCCGGGTTGATCGAGGGCGCGCATTTAGGGCACGGCCTCGGCGTTCAGTTTTTGAAACATGTCGAGCGCACCCGGCTGCTGCTGCATCTGGTGGACGTTTCGGAGGCCAGCGGGCGGGAGCCGGAGCACGACTTTCAAGTCGTCATGGATGAACTGGCTAGTTTCAGCGCCGAACTGGCCCAGAAACCGATGTTTCTGATAGCGTCGAAGATCGATGCGGTGCAGGATCCCGAGCGGCTGAATGGGCCTGGAGCGGTTGGCGAAATCAAAGAGACCTCCCGTTTTACGCTATTTCCAGCGTGACCGGCCAGGGGATTGAGCCGCTTAAGTACGAAGTTGCTCAATTTCTCGAAAAAGTTGTCGAAGAGACAAGTTAGCAAGAAAAGTAGCGATTGTCAGACACCGATGTGTGTCGAGGAGGTTCGCCATGGTTGGAATGGCGCAGGCGCTCCAAGGGCTAGCCAGCTCTGAAGCGCAATTTAACGGAGCCGCGCAGAAGATCGCGCAGTTTCCAGTTGCACCGATTTTGCAGTCCGGATCGGGACAAGGCGATCAGGTGGATCTGAGCACTGAAGCGGTGGCTCTGATCCAATCTCGCAACAGTTTCGAGGCCAATACCAAAGTGATCCAGGTCGCCGACGAGATGGATCAAACGCTGCTGAAGGCGGTTGGTTAAATGAGCAGCAGCTATTTAATCAGCGCGCTCGATCGCGTGGCGAAGTTGAGCAGCACCGACGGGAAAATCCCGAGCACCAGCGTCCCGAGCGCGGAGATCCATAGCGTGGTTCGGATGCCGGCGCTGAGCGGTTGAAGGGATAACGTAGCCTCCCCCGGCTCGTTCATATACATCACCACCATGATGCGCAGATAATAGTAAGCGGCGACCGCGCTGTTCAGCAATCCGAGCACTGCCAGCCAGACAAGATTGGCATCCAGCGCCGCTTTGAAGATGTAGAACTTCCCGAAAAATCCGCCGGTCAGCGGCACGCCAATCAGCGACAGCAGGAATATCGAGAAGAGCGCCGCGGTAACGGGCTGCTTCCAACCCAGGCCCGCCAGATCTTCGATGTTGACGAATTTTTCGCCCTCGCCGCGAGAAGTGTGTGATCACCGCGAACGCGCCGATGTTCATGAAGGCATATGCCGCCAAGATAAAACATGGCCGCCGCGATGCCGATCTGATTGTGGGCCGCGATCGCCACCATCACATAGCCGGCGTGCGCGATCGAGCTATAGGCCAGCAGGCGTTTGACGTTGGTTTGCATCAGCGCCGCGAAATTTCCAATGATCATGGTGAGCAGCGCCGAGGCCCACACGAACGGCTCCCAGCGCGTCGCGATCGGCTGAAAGGCGGTCATGAAGACGCGCAGGAAAACGGCGAAGGCGGCGGCTTTGGGACCGGCGGACATGAACAACGTCACCGGCGCCGGTGCTCCCTGATAGACATCGGGAGCCCAGATCTGAAAGGGAGCGGCGGAAACTTTGAACGCGAATCCCACGAACATTAACGCCGCCGCGGTGCCGGCCAGAATCACGTTGCGCGAGGAGCCGGGCGTGAGCAGCGCGGTGCGGATAAACATCAGATTGGTGCTGCCGGTGGTGCCGTAGATCCATGCGATGCCGTACAGCAGGAACGCGGTGGCGAAGGATCCCAGCAGAAAATATTTCAGCGCGGCCTCGTTGTTACGCTTGTCGTCGCGCAGGTAGCCGGCCAGGATATAGGTGGCAATCGAGGAGATCTCCAGGCCGATGAAGATCATGATCAGCTCATTGGCGGTCACCATGACGCACTGGCCGGTCACCGAAAAGAGCAGCAAAGCGTAATATTCGGCTGAGGCAGCGTGCTCGCGGCTTAGGTATTGCGAAGAAGAAAGCAGGCTGAGGATGCCGACGCCGATGACCAGCACTCGGAAGAACGTCGCGAAGCCGTCCACGATCAGCATGTTCGAGAAGGAGGTGCCGGGAGCGTTGTTGGCCGCAATCGCCGCAACCATAGCCGCGATGAAAGCGGTCATGGTGATGAACCCGTAGCCCATCTGTTTCTTTTCGCCCAACAGCGGCTCAACCACCATGATGAGCGTGCCGGCGATGATCATGATGATCTCGGGCAGGAAGCGAAGATAGTCAGCGCCGGTGGGCAGGAAATTAGCGGGCATCGGCAAGCTCCTTCTTCGGTTGCGGCGCGATTTTGCGGGGCGGAACATTGCGCACGTGAACGTCATGCCGCGCGTCGATGGGCCCCAGCAGCACCGCGTTCGACGCCGAGATCGGAGGGATGAAGCTCTGCGTGAACGTGCCCATCCAGACCATGAGCAGAATCAGCGGGACGATGATCGCGTATTCGCGGAAGTTCAGGTCCGGCATGTGGTGCGTAAGATCCTCGCTGGCGCGGCCGAAAAAGACGCGCTGATAAAGCCACAGCATATAGCAGGCCGAGAGGATCACGCCCAGCGCGGCGAAGACGCTCCAGCGGAAGTAGACCAGAGCAGCGCCCTGCAAGACCAGGTACTCGCCGATGAAATTGTTCAGCATCGGCAGGCCAACGCTCGCGAGCATCGTAATCATGAACGCGGTGGAAAGCTTCGGAGCCGGTGTCGCGACGCCGCCGTAAGCAGCGATTTCAAGGGAATGACGCCGTTCGTACAGAAAGCCGACCAGAATGAACAGCGCGCCCGTCGAGATGCCATGGTTGAGCATTTGATACACCGCGCCGTCGAATCCCTGCTGCGTGAAGGTGAAGATTCCGAGTACCACGAAGCCCAGGTGACTCACCGAGGAGTAGGCCACCAGCTTCTTCATATTGGGCTGAACCATCGCTACCAGCGCGCCATATACAATTCCGATGATGGCGAGGGTGACGATCCAATCCGCGTTATTGCGAGCAGCGATGGGAAACATCGGCACCGCAAATCGCAGGATTCCGTACGTGCCCATCTTCAGCATCACGGATGCCAGCATCACGGAGCCAGCGGTGGGGGCTTCGACGTGCGCGTCGGGAAGCCAGGTGTGCAGCGGGAACAAGGGCACTTTGATCGCAAAGGCGATGAAGAACGCCAGGAACAAAAGAAGCTGTTCGGTGTAGCTGGAAGCGATCGTGCCGGCTCTGCAGCCCGGCCAGGATTTCGGCGTAATCGAACGTTCCGGACTGGTTGTAGAGATAGATGATAGCGACCAGCATGAGCGCCGATCCGGCCATGGTGTAGAGAAAGAATTTTATGGTCGCGTAAATGCGCCGCTCGTGGCCCCAGATGCCGATCAGGAAGTACATGGGAACCAGCGAGACTTCCCAAAAGACAAAGAACAGGAACAAATCGAGTGCGCAGAAGACCCCGATCAACCCGAATTCGAGCAGGAGCAGAAAAGCGAAAAATTCCTTGACGTGCTTCTCGATGGAGCGCCACGAAACCAGAACGCAGATGGGCGTGAGCAGCGTCGACAGAATGATCAACCAGAGGCTGATGCCATCGATGGCCACGTGATAATGGATCACCGGCAAATCGATCCAGGGCACGTCGGTCTCAAACACGAACTTTCCAGGATTCGCAAACCAATAGGGACCGATCAGCCCTAGCGATAGCAGCAAGATCACTGTGGACGCGAGGAAGCTGAAGCGTCGAATCGCATCGACGTTTTCTTTGGGAATAACAAGAATGAGGAGGAACGCGACCAGAGGCAGGAAGATGACTGCGTTCAAAAGCGTCATCGTGCGCCTCCGGCCAGCCCGACAAACAACAGAAGCGCCACCGAACCGAGCACCACCCAAGCCGCATAGCTGCGAATGTTGCCCGATTGCAGGAGCCGCAAGATGCGGCCGACACCCCGCGATTCCGTGCCGACGCCATTGACGATGCCATCGATCAGACCCGCATCCACGCCGCGCCAGAGCACCATGCGGGAGCCGTTCACCATCGGCTCGACGACCGTCGCGGAGTAAATCTCGTCCACGAAGTACTTGTTCAAGACCAGCGTGTACAGGCCGCCCATCGCCTTGGCGAACGAATCGGCAAGCTTCGGACGCGCGACATAAAATAGGTACGCGAGCGCGATGCCCAGGATGCCGACACCCGCCGAAGTCCAGGCCAAGGTCGGATTCTCAGGCGTTTCGGCAAACATCGGTTCGAGCCAGTGCGGGATGTTGATGAACCCTCCGCCGAGCGAGAGGATCGCGAGCAACATCAGCGGTCCAGTCATGACCAGCGGCGATTCATGCGGATGCGCATGGCCGCGATATTCGCCGGTGAAGGCCAGAAACCACGCGCGAAAAACGTAGAACGCCGTCATCCCGGCCGTCAGCACGCCCACCCAATACATCCACGGCGCGCGCGCATAGGCGGCCACCAGAATCGCGTCCTTACTGAAAAAGCCCGACGTGAACGGAAATCCCGAGATCGCGAAAGAAGCGCACAGTAGCGTGATTCCGGTGATCCTCATGTGCTTCCACAGGCCGCCCATCTGCCGCAGGTCCTGCTCGCCGTGCAGCCCGTGAATCACCGCGCCGGCGCCAAGAAACAGCAGGGCTTTGAAGAACGCGTGCGTCATCAAGTGGAAGATGCCCGCCGAGAAAGCCCCGACGCCCGCTCCCAAAAACATATAGCCCAATTGCGAGACCGTCGAATACGCAAAAACTTTTTTGATGTCGGTCTGCGCCAGGCCGATGGTGGCCGCGAAGAATGCGGTCGCGAGGCCAATCACCGCGACAGTGTCCATCGCGATAGGCGCATGCGTGAATATTGCGGCGGATCGCGCGGTCATGTACACTCCCGCGGTGACCATGGTGGCGGCGTGGATGAGAGCCGAAACAGGCGTTGGACCAGCCATGGCATCCGGCAGCCAAACATACAGCGGGATCTGCGCGGATTTACCGGTCGCGCCTACTAGCAGCAGCAGGCTGATGGTGGTCAGGATACCGACGCCCGCTTCCACCGGCATCGTGCCGGCCGCAGTGAACACTTTGGTGAAGTCGAGCGACCCGAATTGGCGGACGATCAAAAAGATCGCGAGCGAAAATCCGAAGTCGCCGATGCGGTTCACGATGAACGCTTTGTTGCCGGCATTGGTCGCGTACTGCTCCAGAAAATAGAACCCGACCAGCAGGTAGCTGCACAGTCCCACGCCTTCCCATCCGACGAACAGCAGCAGGAAATTCTGCGCCAGCACCAGAACCAGCATGAAAAACATGAACAGGTTCAGATATGCAAAGAAGCGGTAATAGCCGCCCTCGTGCTCCATGTAGCCGATGGAATAAATATGGATCAGCAGCCCGACTCCGGTGACCACCATCAACATGACCGCCGTTAGCCGGTCCACCGCGAAATCGATGCTGATATTCAGATTGCCGCTCTGAATCCAAGTGAAGTAGTGCTCGATGTACTTCGTTTCGAGCGCGCCCAAGCCGAGCAGTGTCTTCACCACCCACAAGAAGGAAAGCGCGACCGATCCGACCGCGAACAGGTTGACCAGCGGCTTCGAGAATCGCCGGCCAAACAGGCCGTTCACAAGAAAGCCGAGGAACGGAAAAATGGGAATCAGCCAGAGAGAATCCATGAGGTCAGTACTTCATCGAGCTTACGTCGTCAATCATGAGTGTGTGGCGATTCTTAAAGACCGTCAAAATAATGGCGAGCCCGACCGCCGCCTCGGCTGCCGCCACCACCATGACGAAGAAACTGAAGATGTGTCCATCCACCTGTTTCAGTTCATAAGAGAAGGTGATGAACGTCAGATTCACCGCGTTGAGCATCAGCTCGATGGACATGAAAACCGTAATGATGTTGCGCCGGTAAATGAAACCGGCCACTCCCAGCGCGAAGAGAATGGCGCTGAGAATCAGGTACCAGGTCGTCGGTACCGCGTTTTGCATCGCTTAGATCTCCTTCCTCGCAAGCACGATCGCACCCAGAAGCGCGATCAGGATCAGGACCGACGTAACTTCGAAGGGCAATAAGTATGTAGTAAAAAGCTTACGGCCGATTTCGAGCGCCGTGCCCCCGCGCCACTCGCCGAACACTACGCCTGGCCGGGCCGGAAGCATCGCCTGGATGATGAAGCTGATCAATCCGATAAAGGCGGCCAGCAAGAAGATGCCCAGGTATTTCGCAAACCGCGAGCCTTCTATGGAAGTGCCTTCGGCGCCCGCATTCAACAGCATGATGACGAACACAAACAGAACCATGATCGCGCCGGCATACACAATCATCTGAGCGGCCGCGATAAATTCGCCGCCCAATTGCAAGTAGAGCACCGCCAGCGATCCCATCACGCCAATCAACGAAAGCGCGCTCGCGATGGGATGCTTCTGAACCACGAGACTGACACCGCAGAACACCGCGATGCCCGCGAAGATGAAAAAAATTAGCGCAGTCATAGGCTATTTGGACGTGAGAGCCACTACCAGGCTCGTGATAAAAAGGTTCAGCATGGACAGCGGGAACAGGAAGATCCACGCAAAGCGCATCAGCTGATCGTAGCGGAACCGCGGCAGTGTCGCCCGAACCCAGATGAACAGGAATAGAAGAATCCCAATTTTTCCGCAGAACCAGAACAGCGCCATTAGAATGGCCTTCAATACGGGGACGAACAACGATAGGCCGAAAATCGCTGCGATCCCGAGGAACAACAGCCCGGTGGCCGGCAAAGTAAATCTATCCATTCGCCGCGCCGGATGCATTCCGTGATACAGCGCGATCAGCCCCGCGAAGGCGAACACCAGGATCGGAACAAAGTCGGAATAAGGCTCGGGGAAGAGGGGATGCCATCCGCCCAGGAACACCAGCGTCGCGACCGCGGTCACCGTCACCATGTTGGCGTATTCGGCCATGAAGAACGCCGCGAACTTCATGCTGCTGTACTCGGTGTGAAAGCCGGCCACTAACTCGTTCTCGGCTTCGGGCAGGTCGAAGGGCACTCGATTGGTTTCCGCGAATCCGGCGATGAGAAAAACCACAAAGCTCAGGATCTCGGGAATCACGTTCCAGCGCGGAATGAAGCCCAGCCAATAGCCGCCCTGGTAGTTCACCATCTCGCGAAAGCTGAGCGTATTGGCGAGCAGCAGCGGCGCCGCGATCGCGAGCCCCAGCGGCAGCTCATAGCTGATCATTTGCGCGGAGCTGCGCAGGCCGCCCAGCAGCGAGTACTTATTGTTCGACGCCCAACCGCCCAGCGCCACGCCATAAACACCCACCGAAGAGATCGCCAGCACGAACAGAATCCCGATGCTGAGATCGGTAAGCTGCATATAGGTTGTGACCGGCCCGATGGTAATTTCGGGGCCGAACGGAATGACGGCGATCGATATGAGCGCCAGCGTCACGGCCATCCAGGGCGCCAGCAGGTAAAACAACTTATTGACGTGCGACGGGATGACGCCTTCCTTGGTGATCAGCTTCACCACATCGGCGAGTGGTTGCAGCAGCCCGTGCGGGCCGACGCGATACGGTCCCACGCGAAGCTGGATGTGCGCGATCACTTTGCGCTCAATCCACTGCAGGTAAGCGAGCGCGGTTAAAAGCACAAAGGCGACGATGGCCGCCTTGATCAGGCTGAGTATAAGAAAATTCATGAATGAGCGTTACGGCCGCTGTTCGGAATACAACTCGCCCGGTGCTTCGAGCACGGATTTCAGCGCTTTGGAATATCGTCCCAAGGACCCGGACGTGAAAAGCGTATCGCGCGCCGACTGGATGAGCTCCGGCCGCGAAGTCACCGGAACGCGCCCGTTCACCGGCGCGGTTTGCGCTGCCCCTCCTGTTCGAACCACAGGCAAAGGAATATTATAACCACGTACCTTGCTGCGAATCTCCTCGAACACTTTCTCCGGCGACCAAATGCCGATGTTCACTCCCATTTCCTTGGCCACCAGGCCGATAATCTCCAGGTCCGGCTTGGTTCCCATCACCTTCAGCCCGGCCTTCAAATCCTGCACTTCGCCGCAGACGTTGGTAACGGTCCCGCTCTTTTCGTAGGCGGATGCCGCCGGGAAAATCAGGTCGGCCCGCTGCGCGGTCTCAGTAAGGAACATGTCCTGTAGGATGACAAAAGCCCCGCGGGATGCGAGTGCTGCGCGCTTCAGTGGATTGGCGCCAACCACCCACAGTAGATCAAGATCGCTCGCGGCTAGAATTTCGTCGTATGCCAAACCCGGCTCGCCGATCGGTTCATACCCGGGCCCCAGATTGGGCGCGATACCCATGTCGGACGCGCCGCGGGAGTTGGAATAATCCATCAGGCAAACGTAGCGCACCGGTATCCCGAGCGAATCGCCGAACGCCACCAGCTTGCGCACCGCGTCGCCTTTGATCGCATCGCCGAACAAAATCACTAATTCCGGCTCGCCCTTCAGCAGAGTGCGCAGCCATTCCACATCCGCCAGCTCCCGGCCAGGAACCGTGATGATGCTGTGCACGGCGATTTTTTGTTCCCGAACCGGCCCGGGCGTAACGGTATAAACGTGCGCGCCGTGATGCCGGTAGTTGGCACGAATCTGGAACGCCAGCAGCGGATGTTGCTGCGAGAGGTCGCTCGAAACAACCAGGATCGCTTTGCTGTTGTACAGGTCGGCAGTCGTAGCGAGCGCTTCTGTCTTACCGCTCAATGCGTCGAGAAGCGTGGGCAGGTCGCCGGTACGATGATGGTCGATATTGTTCGTGCCGAGGGCTTCGCGAGCGAACTTTTGGAGGTAATAATTTTCCTCGTTCGTCGTGTGATTGGAGCCGATTACCCCAAAGCTTCCGTTCCGCACTTTCACATCGCTAAATTTGTCCGCCGCAGTCGCCAGTGCCTCCGACCATGAGACCGGTTCCAGCTTCCCGTTCTTTCGCAGCAGGGGCGATTGCAACCGCTCCGGGCTGTGCACGAAATCAAACGCATAGCGTCCCTTGATGCACAGGAATTCGCCGTTGATTCCGGAATGGTCACGATTATTGCCGCGGATGATCGCGTTGTTTCGAACCCCCAGCGTGGTTTTGCACCCATCGGCGCAATGCGTGCAAATCGTTCCGACATGCTGCATCTCCCACGGCCTCGTCTTATAGCGATACGTGCCGCTGGTGAGCGCACCCACCGGGCAGATATCGATGCACATGCCGCACTCGTCACACTGTAGGTGGCCGCCCTGATTCGGAATGATTTCAGAAATCGAGCCGCGATTACCCACGCCTAATGCGCCGACCCCCATCCCCTCATCGCAGATCCGCACGCAGCGGTAGCACAGAATGCAGCGCGGCTTATCGTAAAACACGACCGGCGACCATTGTTCTTCGTCGACGTGCTGCTTCTGCTCCACGAAGCGGCTCTCTCCCGCCCCATAGCGGAAGGTCATGTCCTGAAGCTCGCACTCGCCGCCTTTGTCGCAAACCGGGCAATCCAACGGATGATTGGTGAGCAGAAACTCGAGCGTGCCCTTTCGGGCCTCGTGCACCAGCGGCGAATCAGTATGAACCACCATGCCTTCCGCCACCGGCAATGTGCAGCCGACCTGCAGCTTGGGAGTCTTTTCCACTTCCACCAGACACATGCGGCAGGCGGCCTGCAGCGTCAAACCGTCGTAATAGCAGAAGGAGGGAATCTCGATCCCGACCTGCTTGGCCGCGTTGATGATCAACGTTCCCGGCGCCGCGGCCACCGCTCTTCCATTGATTGTCAGATTGATCAGATCAGCCATTTTGGAGTTGTTCTTTTCTCATCCGAGTTCCTCATACAGCTAGGCGAAGGCCGGCTCCGACGCGTGCGCGTAGGGACACGGTTTTCCGTTCAGGTGAGCTTCAAAATCCTCCGGAAATTTTTCCACAATGGATATCGTGGGCATAGCGGCCGCGTCGCCCAGGGCGCAAAACGTCCGGCCAAGCATATTCTTGGACAATTCGCCGATGAGCGCAATATCGCTTTTCTGGCCCATCCCCTCGTGGAACCGCTGCAGCATCTTTTTTAGCCAGGTGGTTCCCTCGCGGCAAGGAATGCACCAGCCGCAGCTCTCGTGCGCGTAAAACCGCATGATGCGGAGCGCGAACTTCACCATGCAGGTGTCTTCGTTCAGAATGACGGTGCCGCCCGACCCGAGCATGCTCTTCACCTTGGCCAGAGTGTCGAAATCCATCGCGATGTCGCATTCTTCCGCGCGCAATAGCGGACAGGAAGAGCCGCCCGGCACCACCGCCTTCAGCTTTTTCCCATCGCGCATTCCGCCGCCTACTTCATAAATCATGCGGAGCAGATTGAACCCCACCGGTAATTCGTACACACCAGGTTTATTGATGTGCCCCGACAGGCAGACCATCCGTGTGCCCCCGTTCTTCGGAGTTCCCAGCGCCGCGAACGCCGCGCCACCGTCGCGAATGATCGCCGGCACCGCCGAAAAAGTTTCGACGTTGCTCAACAGCGTCGGCGATTGCCAGGCGCCCACCACGGCCGGGAACGGCGGCTTCATACGCGGAATCCCGCGCTTGCCCTCGATCGAATCCAGCAGCGCCGTCTCCTCGCCGCACTCGTACGCACCCGCGCCGGTGTGCGTGTAGAGATCGAAATCGAAGCCCGTCCCCTGGATGTTTTTGCCCAGATAACCGCGCGCATACGCTTCTTCGATGGCGCGATCCATGGCCTGGATCAAGTAACGATACTCGCCGCGAATATAGATGTAGCCCTTGTGAGCATCCACCGCGCGCCCGCCGATCAGAATCCCTTCGATCAACTGGTGCGGATCGTTCTCCATCAGCAGCCGGTCTTTGCAGGTGCCCGGCTCGCTCTCATCGGCGTTGATGATGACGTATTTCGGTTTGGGAGAGGTCCGCGGAACGAAGCTCCACTTCAGACCCGTCGGAAAGCCCGCGCCTCCACGCCCGCGGAGCGCCGAGATCTTCACTTCCTCGATGATCTGCTCTGGCGTCATCTCCATCGCCTTGAAGAAGGCTTTGAATCCGTCGTTGGCGAGATAGGTATCCAGGGACGCAGAATTCGCCAGACCAAAGCGCTTGGTCAGGATTTTTACTTCCAGCGGACTGGGTTCGTTATAGAGCATCCGTTACTGCGCCTTCCTTAATTCGGAGATCAACCGGTCCAGCTTCTCCGGCGTCACCTGATGGTGAAAATCGTAGTTGACCTGAATCGCGGGCGCCCAACTGCAAGCCCCGATGCACTCCACTTCTTCCAGCGAGAACTGGCCGTCCGCCGTCACTTCCTTATTTCCAACCCCGAGCGTCTTCGAAGCTTGCTCGTACAATTCTTCCCCGCCCGTGAGCAGGCAGCTGACGTTGGTGCACACTTGCACGTGATACTTGCCCAGCGGCTTGCGATGCAGCATCGAATAGTAGCCGATCACCTCGTCCACCTGCAGCGGCGCCACCTTGCATCTCCGCGCGACTTCGTCGATCAGCTCCTTCGAGATGTGCCCCACCTCGTCCTGCGCGTACAGCAGCATGGGAACTATCGCCGAGCGCGTTCGCCCGGGCGGATAACTCTCCAGCAGCTTTGCGAATCTGGCTTCTAAATCCGGCGAGAAGGTCATCTAGCGATCCGTGTCTCCTAATACGAAATCCATGCTTCCCAGCGCCGCGATCGAGTCCGCCAAGAGCCGCCCTTCGAGCAGCGCGGGCAGCGCCTGCAAATTTCCGAAGCTGGGCGTGCGCATAAAAACGCGATACGGCCGCGACGTGCCGTTGCTCACAATGTAATACGCGATCTCGCCGCGCGGCGATTCCACCGGCTGATAAACTTCGCCCGCCGGCACGCGGAAGCCCTCGGTCACGATCTTGAAATGGTAGATCAGCGCTTCCATCTGCGTCTTCATCTTTTCGCGCTCCGGCAGCACGATCTTGGGCGAGTTGGCCTGCCACGGCCCTTCCGGCATCCCTTCGAGCGCCTGTTTGACGATTCGCGCGCTTTGCCGCATCTCCGACAGGCGGACGCGATACCGCGCGTACACGTCGTTCTCGGTGCGCGTGGGAACCTCGAAATCGAACTGGTCGTAACTCGAGTACGGCTCGTCTTTGCGAACGTCCCACTTCACGCCCGCCGCCCGGATCATCGGACCGGTGACGCCCAGATCCAGCAAATCCTCGAGCGGTGCGATCCCAACCCCTTGCGTGCGCCGCATCCAGATCGGATTGGCGTCCAGCAATTCCTCGTATTCATCCACCTTGCTGGGAAAAGCATTGATGAATTTCCCGACCACGTGCTGCCACCCGCGCGGAGGCTCCAGAGCGAGGCCTCCGATCCGAATGTAGCTGGTCATCATCCGCTGCCCGGAGAACATTTCAAAGATACGCAGAATGTCTTCGCGCTCGCGGAAGCAGTAGAAAAAAACCGTCATCGCGCCGATGTCCAGCGCGTGCGTCCCCAGCCAAACCAGATGGCTGTTCAAACGCTGTAGCTCCGCCATCATTACGCGCGTCCACTGCGCCCTGGGCGGAATTTCGATGTCGCCGATCAGCTTTTCCACCGCCAGCGCGTAGACCAAATTATTGGAGAGGTTCGCGAGATAATCCACGCGATCGGTCAGCGTCACCGCCTGCTGCCAGGTTTTGACCTCGCACTCTTTTTCGATGCCCGTGTGCAGAAAGCCGATATCGGGAAATGCACTGATGATCGTCTCGCCATCCAACTCCAGCACGATGCGCAGCACGCCGTGCGTGGACGGATGCTGCGGACCCATGTTGAGGGTCATCCGCCGCATCGAGCCGGGCTCGGTCTCGACTAGCCGGTGTTCTATGTCCACCGCGTCGGTCGCGGCGATGGAGTCGGTATGAAGAGGGATCTCGCGCATAAAGATGTCTATTCGTTCTGGTAGGTGTACTTGTAGCCGTGCACCGGATAATCCTTCCGCAACGGATGTCCTTCCCAGTCCGAAGGCATCAGGATGCGCCGCAGGTCCGGATGGTTTCGAAAACGGACGCCGAACAGATCGAATACTTCCCGCTCGTACCAATTCGCAGCCCGCCATACCCCCGTCACGGAATCGATCTCGCACTCGGCTTCGGAAACCCAACACTTCAGCCGCACACGTTCGTTCCGATCCAAAGAGTGCAAGTTGTAAACCACCTCGAAACGCGGATCGGCGGGAATCCAATCCACCGCCGTGATCGAGCTCAGCCGAATGAACCGCTGCTCCCCTTTGAGGAACCGGCACACTTCCACAATTCGCGCCGGGGCAATGAACAGCGTCGGCTCGCTGCGCTCCGCATGCCCCCCCGTGATTGCATCCCGCATGGCGGCATCCAAAGCCTCGGCCACGGCATATTGTTTCAACGCATCAGGCAGCATCTTTTTCCTCGTGTTCCGCGCCTGCATCCAACGGCACGTTGGGCGCTTCTACGGACCAGTCCAGCGCACCCTTCTTCCAGATGTAGAAGAAGCCCGAGAGGATCAGGACGATGAACACCGTCATCTCGACGAATCCGAAAATCTTCAGCTCGCGGTACACCACCGCCCACGGATACAGGAACACCGCCTCGATATCGAACAGGATGAAAACGATCGCCACCAGGTAAAACTTAACGCTGAAGCGCTCGCGTGCGCTGCCCGTGGGCGCGATCCCGGATTCGTACGGCGAGTCCTTCACCCGGCTCTTCACGTGTTTTCCCAGTAAAGCGGAAAGCGTCACCAGGCCGGACGCTACCAGCACTGCAATCACAATCTGCACAAGTACGGGGAAGAATGTATCGGGATAGGAAGTTGGCATCAGGATTTGCTTTGTGTGAACTCGAAGCCCTAACATTCGAATATAATGAGAACCGGCCTCTGGCCGCAAGTTTAGTTCTGATTACTAAATTCGAGGGTATGCAAGCAACCGGAACAAATCAGATTGAAATTGTTGTAAACGGTCAAACCCGGCTGGTGACCGAGGGCCAGACTTTGAGCGAGTTGCTGGTGTTTCTGAAAGTCGATCCGGCGCGCATTGCGGTGGAGCTCAATCGGTCCATCGTTCCCCGGAAAGCCTGGGACAGCACCCTCATCAACGGCCTGGCAACGTTAGAAATCGTACAGTTTGTGGGCGGCGGCTAAGGCATGCCCGCTTCCCGGTTGACCGTCAGGGACTCGGGCGAAACTTTGCCTATTGACAGTCGGCCTGGGTCGGGTACAATTTTTAAGGCGCGTTACTTGTAAACGTCACTGGGGGAATATGTTCAAAACAAAGAAAACTCGTTCTGAAAGCGAGGATGGCGTTCGCACCTTTGCCTCCAGCGATGTCTCTCGCATTGCTCAGGTCAGCCTGCGGCAGTTGCAATGGTGGGACGAGCGGAAGGTCGTTTCTCCGCGCCACGAGGGGCACAAGCGCGTCTATCAGCCTGAGGAAGTAATTGAAATTACAGTGATTGCCGAGCTTCGCCGCAAGGGTTTTTCGCTCCAGAAAATCCGGCGAGTCCTGCGTTTCCTGCAGCGCGAGATGGGCAAGCGTCTCAGCGAGGTGCTGGAGTCCCAATCCGACCTTCACCTCGTCACCGACGGCAAATCGATTTACCTCGAAGAGCAACAGGAACGCATCATCGATATCCTGAAGAACGCCAAGCAGCCCATGTTCGTGGTCTGCGTGAGCGATCAGGTCCGGCGCCTGGACGGCTCGCCCCGCAAGCCGATGAAGGCCGAGGCCGCCACCGCTGCCGGATCCAAACGCTCCGTCAAAAGCGCCTGACCCGAGCCTGGGCAGTGCGCTAGTACTACCAGCCTGACCCGCGCCGAAACTTCGCTATACTGGAAATGCGAGGTGTCGATGGCACGTCCAGTGCGCCCCCTTCTACTTGCCGTTTTCGTTATCGTTCTGTGCTCAGCGATCGGAGGCATTTTTGGCCCCGGTCTGACTGGTGTTTCGGCAGCCGCCGCGGCTCCGGAAGAAGACATCCGTACGAGCATCAAGCAATTCACCAAAGTCTACGAGCTGGTGGAAAACAACTACGCCGACAAGGTGACGTCCGACAAGGGCATTTACAAGGGCGCGATCCCGGGCATGCTGCGAACCTTGGATCCGCACTCTAACTTTTTTGATCCCAAGGAATTCCAGTCCCTGCGCGACGACCAGAGCGGTCACTATTATGGCGTCGGGATGCAGGTAGCGCCGCGCAATGGCAAGACCATCGTGGTGGCGCCCTTCGGCGGATCTCCCGCCTATAAGGCAGGTCTCCGTCCGGGCGACGTCATTGCCGAAGTCAACGGGAAACGCACCGATAATATGACCACGCCTGAAGTCGCCGACCTGCTCAAGGGACCTCGCGGGACCCACGTGGTCGTCGTCGTCGCGCGCGAAGGAGCCGACAAGCCGCTTACCTTCGACATCGTTCGCGACGAGATCCCGCGCTTGAGTGTGGAAGAGGCGTTCTGGGTTCGTCCCGGCATCGCCTACATGCATATTTCCGCTTTCAACGAGAACACCAGCCAGGAGATGGAAGACAAGTTCAGTAAGCTCGGTGAGTCGAACATCAAAGGTCTGATCTTAGATCTGCGAGAGAATCCCGGCGGATTGCTGAATGAGGGCGTCGCTGTAGCTGGTCATTACTTGCGCAAAGGCGAAGTGGTCGTATCGCATCGCGGGCGCAATTCTCCAGAGAAACCTTATTTGGCCAGAGGCAGCGCCGCGGGACAAAATTACCCGATCGTTGTTTTGGTGAATCGCTATTCGGCTTCGGCGGCGGAGATCGTGGCAGGCGCTCTGCAGGATCATGATCGCGGCTGGATTCTGGGCGAGCCCACTTTCGGCAAGGGACTGGTGCAGACCGTCTTCCCGCTCGATGAAAACACCGGGTTGGCGCTCACCACGGCCCACTACTACACCCCCAGCGGTCGCTTGATTCAGCGCGACTACTCCAATATCTCGTTCCTCGACTACTATTACGGCAAACGTACCGAGACCAAAAATCTCCAGGACGTGAAAAGCACCGACAGCGGAAGAACCGTCTATGGCGGCGGCGGCATTACGCCGGATGAGAAGTACGAACCGCCCAAGTACAACAAGCTGCAAACCGAGCTGCTCCGCAAATACGTGTTCTTCAACTTCACCGCAAAATGGTTTGGAGCGCGCGCCCAGGCCAAGCTTCCGAAAGGCTGGGAGCCGGATGCCGGCGTTATGTCCGAATTCCAGGATTATGCGCGGAAGCAAGACGTTGCCTTCACGGACTCCGAATGGAATGACAACCGCACCTGGATCCAAGGACAGTTGAAGCGCGAGATGTATGCCACCGGCTTCAGCTACGAAGATTCCCAGAAGGTTGCGATCGAAACCGATCCGATGGTGGCTAAAGCCGTGGACGCCATGCCGCAAGCCCGCGCCTTGCTCGACAGATCGAAAAAGCTGATCGTGGAGCGCATCCAGCGCGACGGCCGCTAGCTCGTTAACCAGGATTTGACTCAACCTCTAAAGCGCACAGGCCGCCGCAGTGAGGGGACCCTGCCTTCGGCGAGCGGCGGTCCGTTGTGCGCGTCCAAACCTCAGGTCACCGTCCTCGACGCGGGCGGGCAGTATTGCCATCTCATCGCACGTAAAGTTCGCGACCTCGGCGTTTTGGCTGAAGTCCGGCCGAGCGAAACTCCGGCGAGTGAACTGCTCGGTCGAAGAGGCTTAATCATTTCCGGCGGGCCCGACAGCGTATACGAACCCGGCTGCCCGTCCATCGATCCGGCGATTCTTTCTCAGGGCAGCGCCGTGCTCGGCATCTGCTACGGGCAACAGCTCATGACGCATGTCTTGGGCGGCCGGGTGCGAAAGGGCGAAAAGGGCGAGTACGGGCTTGCGAAGTTAGGGCGCGTAAGACAACATCCGCTGTTCGCCGGCCTCAACGGGGATGGCCAGGTCTGGATGAATCATCGCGATCAAGTCGAGACTGTGCCTCCCGGTTTCGAGGTTTTGGCCGGCACCGATACCTGCGCGGTGGCGGCGATGGCGCATCGGGAACTCCCGCTCATGGGCGTTCAGTTTCATCCCGAGGTCGTGCACACTCCCCAAGGCCACCAGATGCTCGCGAACTTCGTCTTCGGCGTTTGCGGCTGCATCAAGGACTGGGATCCGAAGGATCGTCTTCGCCCGCTCGAACAGGAAATCCGCGCGGTGGCCGGCGATCGCAATGTGTTTTTCTTCGTTAGCGGCGGCGTCGATTCCACCGTCGCTTACACGCTGTGTCTTCGAGCGCTCGGGCCCGAGCGCGTCTACGGAATTTACGTCGACACCGGCTTAATGCGCGAAGGCGAAACCCGCTACGTCGAGCGCCTTTTCGAGCAGCTCGGCGCAACTGCTTTTCGCATCGAGGAGGCCGAAACCGAGTTCTTACGCGCGCTCGAAAACGTCACCGATCCCGAAGCGAAGCGTCACATCATCGGCGAGCAGTTCGTCGCCGTGCAGGAACGGATTCTGAGCACCGGGCATTTTCTCGACGGCCATTGGATTCTGGGGCAAGGCACGATTTATCCCGACACCATCGAATCCGGCGGAACGGCCAAAGCAGATGTGATCAAAACGCATCACAACCGGGTGGCCGGAATTCAGAAGCTCATCGAATCCGGCCGGCTCATCGAGCCGCTGGCTTCGTTTTACAAAGACGAAGTTCGCGAGATCGGCGCCGAGCTTGGCATTCCGAGCGAGTTTCTGCATCGACATCCTTTCCCCGGCCCCGGTTTGGCGATTCGCTGTTTGTGCTCGGAGAAAGAAGCACCGGTCGAGCGCCTCGACCCCGGTTGGCTGCTGCCGATCCGATCGGTCGGCGTCAAGGGCGATTCCCGCAGTTATCATTCGGTGCTCGCTCTCGAAGCCTTGGTTTCCGATGAGATCGCCACCGAGCTGGTGAATCGCCTGATGGAGATTAACCGGGTGGTCGGGCTGGTGGGAAGTCGCGGCGCTCTCGGTCAGATGCGAGCGACGACCGGCACCATCACGCAGGGGCGCTTGAAACGATTACGGCATGCCGACGCTGTCGTTCGACGGCTCTCGGAGGAAAGCGGATTCGAGCAGCAGGTCTGGCAGTTCCCCGTCATTCTGATTCCGATCGGAATCGGCGGCGCGCCGGATTCCATTGTGCTGCGTCCGATCCACTCGGTGGACGGCATGACCGCCCAAGTAGTGCGCATGCCTCGGCAGTTGTTGGATCGAATGACCCGTGAGCTGCTAGCCATCGACGGCGTCTGCGCCGTGTTCTACGATCTAACGCACAAGCCGCCCGGCACCATCGAGTGGGAATAATTTTAGATTCGGTGAAAGCTTTTGAGAATATCGCGCGTCGAGTATCGCAGCGCGATCGGCCGGCCATGCGGGCAGCTCATGGGGCAATCGGTGGCGGCAAGTTCCGTTAGCAGCCACTCCATCTTGGTTTGATCGAGCCGCATATTCACTTTGATCGCGGCCCGGCAGGCGATGCTCGCGGCCAGTGCTCGACGAAGATCGCCGATCGAGACTTGACGCAACTCACCTTCGGCGCCTTCGAGAATTTCGAACATCAGCTTTTCGACATCCGCGACTCCAACCCCGGCGGGAGCAGCCTTCACGGCAATAGTGCGGTTGCCGAACAGCTCGGAATCGAAGCCTGAAGCTTCGAGTTCGCTCGCGATTCTCGCGTATTCGATCTTCTGCGACGGCGTCACTTCGAGCAGGATCGGCATCAATAACTGCTGACGCTCCACGCGGCCCTCGGCCTGCTGCCGCAGCACCTTCTCGAACAAAATACGCTCGTGCGCGACGTGCTGGTCGATCACCCACAGGCCGTCGCGTCCGGCGGCGATGATGAAGCTGTCGTGAATCTGGCCGAGCGGACGGAGATCGGAAAGCGCGGTCAGACTTTGGGGCGATTCGACGTAAGGCAAGGATCCGTGCGTGTCCGGAGCTGGCTGCGTGACAGGCTCGCTGAAGTCGAAACGCCGTGCCGGCACGGCCGCAGGCCTGAGCGTATAAACGGGCAGGTCTTCCGCGCGCTCGGTCGTATTGGCGAGATCCGGAACCGGCTCGAAGCGCTGATCCTCGATGCGCTGCGTGAAATCAGAGTACGGCAGTTCGGCGGCGGGCTGTGGCTGCACGGAGACCGGGATGCTCGACGCGGGGCGCGCGGCGATGAGGCGCTCGCGGATCGAGTCGCGGACGAAGTCATGCACGAAGCTGCCGTGCCGGAACCGGACTTCGGTTTTGGACGGATGAACGTTCACGTCCACCTCTTCGCAATCGCAGTCCACGAACAAAAGCGCGAAGGGATAACAAGACGAGGGCATCAGGTTGTGATATGCCGACGAAAGCGCGTGGATCAGCAGGCGATCGCGAATGAGGCGGCCGTTGACGAACAGGAATATCGAATTGCGATTCGACTTTTGAACCTGCGGACCCGAAACGAAGCCGCGCAGGGCGAAGACGCGCGAGACCCGCTGATCGGCGTCGGCGACATCCAGTTCGCGTTCGACGTAATCCAAATCGATCAACTCGTCGAGTGTTTGGCTGCCGAAGACCTGGTAGACGCGCTCACGCAAGGTCTCGACCGGTGTGACATCGAGCAGTTCGTTTGCGCCGTGCCGCAGTTGAAAGGCTTTCTTGGGATGAGCCAGGCTGTAATGCGTGGCGAGCGAGGCGATGTGCGCCAGCTCAGTTTGATCGGAGCGCAAAAACTTCTTGCGGGCCGGAACGTTAAAGAACAAATCGCTGACGGTGATGGTGGTTCCGGTTGCGCCGGGAAATTCGTCGCAACGGAGCAGCTTACCTCCGGCGAACTCGACGGCCGCCCCAGTGGTCTCTTCGGCCGAGCGGGTTTCGAGCAGGAGCCGGGAAACGGAGGCGATGGACGGCAAGGCTTCGCCGCGAAAACCGAGCGTCGCGATGGAAAGCAGATCCTTTACATCGCTGAGTTTGCTGGTGGCGTGGCGCTCGAAGGCCAGCAGCGCGTCGTCGCGCAGCATGCCGCAACCATTATCGGCTACGCGGATCAAACGCCGGCCGCCGCTATCGATATCGATGCGGAGCTCGCCGGCACCAGCGTCGAGCGAGTTCTCGATCAGCTCCTTGACGACCGACGCGGGGCGCTCGACCACCTCTCCGGCCGCGATCTTGTTGGCGACCGTGTCGGAGAGGACGCGTATTCGGCCCACGTCGGTTAGGTGCTCATCGAGGCCAGGAACTCGCCGTTGCTGCGCGTTTTGCCCAGCTTGTCGAGCAACAGCTCCATGCTCTCGGTGGGCGACAGAGGGTTCAGCACCCGGCGCAGGACATAAATCCGATTCAGCTCTTCCTTGGCTACCAGCAACTCTTCCTTGCGGGTTCCGCTCTTGGTGATGTCGATGGCGGGGAAGACGCGCTTATCCATCAACTTTCGATCCAGATGGATCTCCATGTTGCCGGTGCCTTTGAACTCTTCGAAGATCACGTCGTCCATGCGGCTTCCGGTGTCGATCAAGGCCGAGGCGACGATAGTAAGAGATCCGCCCTCTTCGATGTTGCGAGCGGCTCCGAAGAAACGTTTCGGGCGCTGCAGGGCGTTCGAATCGACGCCGCCCGAGAGGACCTTGCCGGAGGGCGGAACCACGGTGTTGTAAGCGCGCGCCAGGCGCGTAATGGAATCGAGCAGGATGACCACGTCGCGTTTGTGCTCGACCAGGCGCTTGGCCTTTTCGATCACCATTTCGGCGACTTGCACGTGGCGCGAAGCGGGTTCGTCAAAGGTGGAGCTGATGACCTCGCCTTTCACCGAACGCTGCATGTCGGTGACCTCTTCGGGACGCTCGTCGATCAGCAGCACGATGAGCGAGACCTCGGGATGGTTGGTGGTGATGGAGTTGGCGATGGACTGCAGCAGCATGGTTTTGCCGGTGCGCGGCGCGGCCACGATGAGACCGCGCTGGCCTTTGCCGATGGGGGTCAGCAGATCGAGCACGCGGCCGGAGAAATTGTCGCGCGTGGTCTCCAGCTTGAACCGTTCGTCGGGATAAAGCGGCGTCAGGTTGTCGAAGAAGATTTTGTTGCGGGCTTCCTCGGGCGGCTCGAAGTTGATCGCGTCCACCTTGATGAGCGCGAAATAGCGTTCGCCTTCCTTGGGCGGGCGGATCTGACCGGAGATGGTGTCGCCGGTTCGAAGGTCGAAGCGGCGGATCTGCGAGGGCGAGACATACACGTCATCGGGACCGGGCAGATAGTTGTACTCGGGCGCGCGCAAGAAGCCAAAGCCATCCGGCAGGCATTCTAAAACGCCTTCCGAAAAAATGAGGCCGCTCTTTTCCGCCTGCGTCTGCAGGATCTTGAAGATGAGCTCCTGTTTACGCAGACCCGGCGGTTCCGCCGACACCGAGATCCTTGGCGATCTGATTGAGCTTCTGGATACTCATGTCCTTCAGCTCGACCAGGTCGAGTGTGGTGCCGTTCTTCTGGCCTGCTTGCTGGGCCCCGCCGTGGCGCTTGCGCCCGCCCTGCTGCGGGCCGCCCTGCTCGGACGGCTTGCCGCCTTCCGGCTTATTGCCTGCGGCTTTCGATTCCGGTTCGGCGGTCTTGCGGTTCAGCGCCTTTCGGACTTCGGCCGCGTCGCCGTTGGCGGACTCGATTTTTTCGGGTTTTTCTTCGGTGGTAGGAGCAGCTACTGCTGCTGATTCTTGGTTTTCCAAATCGCTTGCCAAATTTCCCTCACTCCCCGGCATTTTGAGGCCGAGAACGGCAGGAGTTCTTTGTCCGGAGAATGGCTCCGGACGGAATCGACTCCGAGCCGCTGGTCTTTCTGTGTCTTGAGCTTGTCCGTCTTGGTGGCGATCACCATGTATCGCCGGTTATGGAACTCCAACCACTCTTTGAGTTCCAGGTCCTTTTCCATCCAGCCCCGACGCGCGTCGAGTATGAGGAAGCAGAGCAGCAGCGACTTTCGATCCAACAGATATTGTTCGATGAGCCGCTTCCATTGGCCCTTCACTTCCTTTGGAACACGGGCGAAACCGTATCCCGGCAGATCGACGAAGTGGAACTTGTCGTCGATCCGGTAAAAATTAATCACTTGCGTGCAACCGGGTGTCGCGCTGGTGAACGCCAGGCGCTCCTGGCCGGTAAGACAATTCACCAAGCTGGATTTGCCGACGTTACTTCTTCCCAGAAAGGCGATCTCCGGGAGAGTCTCGACCGGGAACTGATCCGGCCGGGCTGCACTCTTCAAAAATGTCGCTAGCATGGGCCCCGCAACGTGAGGGTTCCAGATCCGAAGAGAGCCACCGAGCGTCGAAGCAAACACCCGGTCTCAAGGAACTCCGGACCGTTCTTTACCTTAAGATATCCGTTCTTCCGACACACCGCGCACCAGTTCCACCGGCGGAGTATGGGCCGCCAGAGGCAACGCGGCGATTTCGCGTTCGAGAGCGATCTTCAACACTTCGTCCATCGAAGTCACGAAGTGGAGATTCATCTCCTTTCGGATATTCTCCGGAATATCGGGCAGGTCCTTCTCGTTATCTTTGGGGAGAACGAGCTCAAAAATACCCTGGCGATGCGCGGCCAGCACCTTTTCCTTCAGCCCGCCGATGGGAAGAACCCGTCCGCGAACCGTGATCTCACCCGTCATGGCGAGGTCATAGCGCACTGGAATGTTCGTCAACGCGCTACAGATGCTGGTGGCGATCGTAATTCCCGCCGAGGGCCCGTCCTTGGGGATAGCGCCTTCGGGCACGTGCACGTGAATATCCACGTTGCGATAAAAGTCGCGCGGCAGGCCGAGCAGTTGCGCGCGGGAGCGAACATAGCTCATGGCCGCGTGGGCGGACTCTTGCATCACGTCGCCCAGCTTGCCGGTGGTTTGCAGCTTGCCTTTGCCTTCCATGACTGCGGCTTCGGTAGTGAGGATGGAGCCGCCGACTTCGGTCCAGGCCAGGCCGACTGTGGCGCCGACCTCGTTTTGCTTGTCGGCTTGCAGGTCGCGGAACTTGAGAGGACCCAGATAATCGGACGCGGTTTCGGCGCTGAGCAGTGACTTGGCAGGCTTCTTTTCGGCCTTGCTGGATTCGCCTTGGGCGTTGACGACCTTGCGGGCGACTTTGCGGCAAACGTTGCCGATCTCGCGCTCGAGATTGCGCACGCCGGCCTCGCGCGTATAGGACTGGATCAGGGCCTGCAGGCCGTCGTCGGAGAATGCCAAGTTGTCGTCCTTGACCCCGGTTTGCTTCATCTGCTTGGGAACCAGGAAGCGCTTGGCGATTTCGAGCTTCTCGAGTTCGGTGTAGCCGGAGAGGCGAATCACTTCCATGCGGTCCTGAAGGGCCGGAGGGACGGTATGCAGCACGTTGGCGGTGGCGATGAAAAAGACCTGGCTCAGGTCGTATTCGACGTCCAGGTAATGATCCATGAACATGTAGTTTTGTTCCGGATCGAGCACTTCGAGCAGCGCCGCGGACGGGATCGCCGCGGAAGTCCATCGACATCTTGTCGACTTCGTCCAGCATGAAAACCGGATTGCGGGTGCCGGCCTTCTTCATCATCTGAAGAATCTGGCCGGGCAGAGCGCCGATGTAGGTGCGGCGATGGCCGCGAATTTCGGCTTCATCGCGCACGCCGCCGAGCGAAAGGCGGACGAACTTGCGGCCGGTGGCTTTGGCGATCGACATTCCGAGCGAAGTTTTGCCGACGCCCGGAGGTCCGACGAAGCAGAGGATGGAACCTTTGGGGTTCTGGACCAGACGGCGTACGGCTAAGAATTCGAGGATGCGCTCCTTGATCTTTTCCAGGCCGTAGTGGTCGGATTCGAGCACCTGCTGGGCGAAATTCAGGTCGCGGATTTCCTTGGATTTCTTTTTCCACGGCACGGCCAGCAGCCAATCCAGATAATTGCGGGAGACGGTGGATTCGGCCGACATGGGCGGCATGTTCTCGAGGCGCTTCAGTTCGGCGGTGGCCTTCTCGTGCGCGTCCTTGGTCATGCCGGCGGTGTCGATCTTGCGTCTTCAGCTCGTCGAACTCGCTCTTTTCGCCGCGGCCCAGCTCTTTCTGGATAGCTTTGATTTTCTCGTTAAGGTAATACTCTTTTTGCGCCTTTTCCATCTGGCGCTTGACGCGGCCCTGGATGGTGCGGTCGACATTGAGCTTTTCGATCTCGATGTCGAGCATTTCGGCGACGCGGGTCAGGCGGTCGACCGGGTCGAAGATTTCGAGCAGCTCCTGCTTTTCCTCGATGGTGAGCTGCAGATTGGCGCCGACGGTGTCGGCGAGCTTGCCCGGCTCATCCACGCGGATGGCCGCGATCATGGTCTCGTAATTGAGGTTCTGGCTGAGCTTGACGTACTGCTCGAACAGGCTGGTGACGCGGCTGACCAGGGCTTCCAGCTGCGGCCCGGTTTCAACCTTGAAGTTGAAGGTTTTGACGGTGGCGCGGAAAGTAGCCTTCTTCCTCGCTGATGGAGACGATTTTGCCGCGCTCGACGCCCTCCACCAGCACTTTGATGTTGCCATCCGGCAGCTTCAGGCTCTGGACGATGTTGGCAACGGTTCCGACGCTGTAGATCTCATCGGGCCGGGGTTCGTCGACGGAGGCGTCGTGCTGGGTCGCTAGAAAGATTTTCTTGTCGCCGGCGAGCGCTTCCTCCAAGGCCCGGACACTGGATTCCCGCCCGACCACGAAGGGGGTCATCATGTACGGGAAGATCACGACGTCCCGAATGGGCATCATGGGCAAACGCCTCGTGTCAGATTTTTCTTTGGAGGTAAGCATTGAGGACCGACTCTCAGGTTCCCTGGTCCGCTATCGCAGGACGGCTAAGGAACAAAATTCGCAAGCAACGAACGACTTAGCCCGCCTTCTCGAGCAGCGCCATGTTGATCTTCTGGGTGATGACCATTTCCTTGGTGACCAGAAATTCCCGGACCTTTTTGTAAGAAGGCAGATAATACATCAGGTCCAGCATCAGGTCTTCGAGGATCATCCGCAAGCCCCGGGCACCCACCTTCCGCTCCATGGCGAGAGCAGCAATAGCTTCAAGAGCGTCGTCGCTAAACTTCAGTCTAACATTTTCAAATTCGAAAAGCTTTTGATACTGCCGCACGATGGCGTTCTTGGGTTTGGTGAGGATCTGGACCAGGGCTTCCTTGCTCAGATCTTCCAGAACCGCGACCACGGGCATACGGCCGATGAACTCGGGAATAAAGCCGAAGCGGATCAGATCCACCGGCTGTACGTTTTCGAGCAGGTCGACATCGCGGCGATTGGCGCTCGAGCGCAGCCCGGCCCTGGTGCTGCTCTTCTTGCGGGATGAAGCCCATGGACTTGGTGCCGACGCGCTTGGAGATCACCTTTTCCAGTCCGACGAAAGCGCCGCCGCAAATGAACAGGATGTTGGTGGTGTCGACCGGCGTGAATTCCTGATGCGGATGTTTGCGGCCGCCCTGCGGCGGGACGTTGGCGACCGTACCTTCGAGGATTTTCAGCAAAGCCTGCTGCACGCCCTCGCCGGAAACGTCGCGCGTGATGGAGGGGTTCTCGTCCTTGCGGCCGATCTTGTCGATCTCATCGATGTAGATGATCCCCTGCTGGCAGCGCTGCACGTCCCAATCGGAGTTCTGGAGCAGGCGAAGGATAATGTTTTCAACATCTTCGCCGACGTAGCCGGCTTCGGTCAGCGTGGTGGCGTCGACGATGGCGAAAGGAACGTCCAAAATGCGGGCCAGGGTCTGGGCCAGCAGGGTTTTGCCCGTGCCGGTGGGACCGATCAGCAGAATGTTGGATTTCGACAGCTCCACCTCGGCGCCGCGCTGCTTGTTCATCTGAATGCGCTTGTAGTGGTTATAAACGGCGACGGCGAGCTTCTTCTTGGTGGCGTCCTGCCCGATCACGTATTGATCGAGATATTCCTTTAATTCCAATGGTTTAGGGAGCTTGTGCGGCGTCCCGTAAGGTTGATCGTGCCGATCGTCCTCCAGGATCGAATTGCATACGGCGATGCATTCGTCGCAAATGTAGGCTCGAGGGTAATCGTTTGGGGAGGAGATTAACTTCCCGACTACGTCCTGGCTTTTATGACAAAAGGAACAACGCAGTGCGTCATCAGAACCGGCGCGTTTCAAAGGGATCTCCGTTGTCGACTAGGACTTCTTGCTATATACACTGACGCTAACTGAAACCCTATTATAACAGAAGCCGTCAAAATCTTCCCCACAAAAATGGACTAGCTGGCCGACGGGGGCTCCGGGCGCAGTTATCTTCTTTCCGAGGTTATAGATGGATCTCGCCATCGTTTAAGACGCTCACTCTCTTCAACCACTATAGTATCGCGAGCAGCTCAGTACCGGTAGTGATCGGGTTTGTAAGGCCCTTCCAGCGACACGCCCAGGTAGTCGGCTTGTGCCTGGGTGAGGCGGGTGAGCTTCACGCCGATTTTTTCCAGGTGCAGGCGGGCCACCTCCTCGTCCAGCTTCTTGGGTAGCGTGTAGACGCCGACCTTGTAGCTGTCCTTGTTTTTCCAGAGGTCCAACTGCGCGAGCGTCTGGTTCGAGAAGCTGTTGCTCATGACGAAGCTGGGATGGCCGGTGGCGCAGCCGAGGTTCACCAGACGCCCTTCGGCCAGCAGAAAGATGCTGTGGCCGGCGGGGAACTTGTACATGTCGACTTGCGGCTTGATGTTGGTCTTCGCAACGCCGGGGGCGGAGTTCAAGCGGTCGACTTGAATCTCGTTGTCGAAGTGGCCAATGTTGCAAACGATGGCCTGATCCTTCATGTGCTGCATGTGCTCCAGCGTGATGATGTCCAGGTTGCCGGTGCAGGTGACGTAGATGTCGCCGCGGCCCAGCGTTTCCTCGAGGGTGGTTACTTCGAAGCCTTCCATGGCGGCCTGCAGCGCGTTGATGGGGTCGATTTCGGTGACGATGACGCGCGCGCCCATGCCGCGGAGCGAGTGCGCCGAGCCTTTCCCGACGTCGCCATAGCCGCAGATGACGCAGACTTTGCCTGCGACCATCACGTCGGTGGCGCGCTTAATGCCGTCGGCCAGCGATTCGCGGCAGCCGTACAGGTTGTCGAACTTGGATTTTGTAACCGAGTCGTTCACGTTGATGGCGGGAACGAGCAGCTTGCCCTGCTCCTGCATTTTGTAGAGACGATGCACGCCGGTGGTGGTTTCTTCCGAGACGCCGCGCCAATCGCGCACGAGGTCGCGCCAGCGGCGGGGATGCTCGGCGTTGATCCGCTTGAGCAGATCCTTGATGACTTTTTCTTCGTGGCTCGAGGAAGGCGTGTTTACCCAATCGCTGCCGAGCTCCAGCTCGTGGCCTTTGTGGATCAGCAGCGTGACGTCGCCGCCATCGTCGACGACCAGCTCGGGACCTTTGCCGTCGGGATGGCTGATCGCACGGTAGGTGCATTCCCAGTATTCTTCGAGCGACTCGCCTTTCCAGGCGAACACGGGGATTCCGGCGGCGGCGATGGCAGCGGCGGCATGGTCCTGCGTGGAAAAGATATTGCAACTGGCCCAGCGTACGTTCGCGCCCAAATCCACCAGCGTCTCGATCAGCACGGCAGTCTGAATGGTCATGTGCAGCGAGCCGGTGACACGGACGCCTTTGAGCGGCTTCGCGGGCGCGTACTTTTTGCGGATGGCCATCAAGCCGGGCATTTCGTGCTCGGCGATAGAGATCTCCTTGCGGCCCCAGTCGGCCAGATTCAAGTCGGCCACTTTGTATTCAGCGGCGAGGTTACTGAGGGTGGCGGTGCTCATGCGGTCTCCAGTTTGAAGTATTGGGAAATCAAGATTGCGTCTGCTCGGCCGGTTCCGGCGCCGGCGCGGCTTCCTTGCGGGCGTGTTCGAACAGCAGATTCAGGGTCTTTTCGGTGCGGATGCGGTAGGCGATCCGGCCGAGGAGGCCTTCCTTCTCCAATTTTTTTCGCGTGGCCGCGACGGGCTCGCGCTCCTGCTTGGCGATCTTCTGCACTTCACGATCGACCTCGTCGTTGGTGGCATGGATGCCCTCACGCTCGGCGACCTTGTCCACCAGCAGGGAAGCTTTCACTTCACGCAACGCCTTGGGGCGGTTGTGTTCTTTCAGTTTGGACCAATCGACTTTGAGCTTGGCTGGGTCGACGCCGCGCTCGGCCAAGTCATGGAGCTGCTGTTCAATTTGCGCCTCAATCTGGCGGTCGATATACGCTTCGGGCACGGGAAACTGGTGGGCTTCGATCAGGCGGTCGACCAATTCCTCCTTGGCGTTTATTTGGGCAGTGTACTCGCGCTCGTGGAAAATGGCCTTGCGGACTGCCTCGCGCAAGTCGTCTAGCGTCCGATAGTCGCCTAGATCCTGGGCGAACTCGTCGTTGAGCTCCGGCAGTTCCTTGGTCCGGATGGTTTTCAGCTTCATCTGGAAGCGGATGGTCTTTCCGGCCAAGCGCTCCTGCCCATAATCTTCCGGATAGGTGGTCTCGAATTCTTTCTCTTCGTCAGGCGACATGCCGAGCAAAGCGGTGGAAAATTCGGGCAGCGTGTCTTTGTCGCCGATGTGCAGCACCATCTCTTCCTGATGAATGGGCTGGTCGACACCGGAGAGGCTGTCGAGCGAAACCACGGCGTAATCGCCTTCGGCGGTCGGGCGCGGCTCGACGTTAACGAACTGCGCCTTCTGCTCGCGAATCTCCTCCAGCCGTCTTGGCCACGTCGTCATCGCCGACCTGGGGCTCGCTGTAGTGAACCGTCACGCCGCGATATTCGCCCAGCTCGATATCGGGAGCAACCTCGAATTCGGCCTTGAAACGGAGCGGCTCGCCTTCCTGGAATTGCACGTCCTTGACGCTGGGCCGGCCGACCACCTGCAGCTGCTCTTCGTCGACCTTCTGTTTGAAATATTTGGGCAGAAGATTTTCGATGACGTCGTCACGCACCTGCTTGGCGAACTTGGAGCGGATCAGGCTGGCGGGCGCCTTACCGGGCCGGAAACCGGGCAGCCGCGCCTTCTGCTGTATGTTCGCGATGACGCGATCGGTCTCGCGGGTGATCTCATCCACCGGGACGGTGATTTCAATTTCGTGTTTGCAGCCTTCAACAAGCATGGGATATGGCGAGGGGGTGGCCGAAGCCCAACCCCATCCTACATTGTACGTTTCTTCGGTTGGTCAGGAACGCGGCTACTCGGCGGCGACGGCAATCCGGCTGCCTTCCCGCAGCGCTTCGGCCTTATCGGCGGCTTCCCAGCTAAAGGATGGCTCGGTACGCCCGAAATGGCCAAACGCCGCGGTTTTGCGGTAAATGGGCCGGCGCAGCTTCAGGTGCTCGATCATTCCCTTGGGAGTAAGCTGGAAGTTTTCCCGAACCAATTCCACCAGCCGCTCTTCTTCTACCACGCCGGTGCCGAAGGTGTTCACCATCACGGAAACCGGTTCGGCGACTCCGATGGCATACGCGAGCTGAACCTCGCAACGGGTGGCCAATCCGGCAGCCACGATGTTCTTGGCGATATAGCGCGCCATGTAGCAAGCCGAGCGATCCACTTTCGTCGGATCCTTGCCGGAGAAGGCGCCGCCGCCATGCCGGCCCATGCCGCCGTAAGTATCGACGATAATTTTGCGGCCCGTCAGACCGGTGTCGCCGTGCGGGCCGCCGATGACGAAGCGGCCAGTCGGATTGATGTGATACTTGGTGCCGGAGTCCACCATGTTGGAAGGAATAACGGGATCGATGATGTGCTTTTTGACCTGAGCGCGGAGATCGTCGGTGGAAATTTCGTCGTCGTGCTGGGTGGAAACCACCACGGCATCAATGCGAACCGGTCGACCGCCGGCGTACTCCACGCTGACCTGGCTCTTGCCGTCCGGCCGCAGAAAGTCGAGCTTGCCGGCACGCCGGACTTCGCTTAATTGGCGGACCAGCTTATGGGCCAGCATGATAGGCAGCGGCATCAGTTCGGGAGTTTCGTCGCAAGCGAACCCGAACATGAGACCTTGATCGCCCGCGCCGCCCGTATCCACGCCCATCGCGATATCCGGCGATTGACTCTGAATGGAATTGATGATGCCGCAGGTTTTGTGATCGAAGCCAAAACGGGCATCGGTGTAACCGATATCTTCAATGACGCTCCGCACTAGGCGCGGCACGTCCACGTAAGTCTTGGTCGTAATTTCGCCCGAAACCACGCAAATCCCCGTGGTGACCAGGACCTCGCAAGCCACGCGGCCCATCGGGATCGTCCTTCAAAACCGCGTCCAGAACCGAATCCGAGATCTGGTCCGCCATCTTATCGGGATGGCCTTCGGTTACCGACTCCGAAGTAAAAATATGCCGCATCTTATCCGACACTGGTAAGCCTCCTGAATGCGCCCAATGAGTAATTGTAAGTCCCGTTAGGCGGGGTGCGAATCAATGGTTCAGTTTATCCCGCCGTCAACACTATGGTCAACGAACCGGAGTTCTATCTCTTATAGTTCTTTTTCACTATAGCTCGGCGGCAGTTCGGATTATGGCGTGAACTTCAGGGGTCCCGGTGGGCGGATGGAGCGTCGAAGGCGGGAATGCAGATGGCCACATACTCGGCGCCTTCAGGACCAGAGGTACTGTACCGCACCCATTCGCCGCGGCGGGCGACCACGGCCTGGCCGGCGCGAACCTCCAGCGTACCTTGCTTGGATTCGACCTGGAGCGCACCCTTCAGCACAATGGTGAACTCGTCGAAATCGGGCGTTTGACCAGGCTCACTCCAGCCCGGGGGACTATGCATGTGGGCGATGCTCACGGCCGAGTGGCCGGAATTCACGCGGCCGATGTATTCCTCGATGAGCTTGTTGCCCGGTACGGGAATCTGCGTTGGATTTTGTATGAGCTGCGGCAATCGAGTATCAGTACTCGCGATCGGTCACCAGGTCGGTGAGCGCCGCCAGCGCCCGCTGACAGGGCGATTCAGGAAACTCAGTGATGATGGAGCGGGCCTTGTCGGTGAAGGATTGCGCGCGTTCGCGCACGCGATCGAACCCGTGGCGGCGGTCAATCATGCCGAGGATGTTGGAAAAGGGCGAGCGGTCGTAGTTGCCGTCCTTCAAGACGCGGTCCACAAACTGGCGTTCTTCGGCCGAGGCGGATTCAAGCGCATAGATCAGCGGGAGGGTAACTTTGCCTTCCCGCAAGTCGCTCCCGACGGGCTTGCCGAGAACCTTCTCGTGAGACGTAAAATCCAGGATATCGTCGATGAGCTGGAACGCGATCCCGAGATCCCACGCGAATTCGCCCAGGCGCGCCTCGGTGGCTTCGTCGGCGCCGCCCATCATCGCGCCCAGACCGCGCGCAAGCAGAGAACAGGCTGGCGGTTTTGCGATCCACCAGTTCCATATAATCGGCTTCCGAGATATCGATCTTGCCGATCCGCTCGAGTTGCAGAAGCTCGCCCTCCACCATCATCTGGGTGAGCGCGATCAGCAGATCGAGCACGTGAAAATTGCGCTCGCGCAGGGCCAACTGAAAGGCCTGCATATACAGCCAGTCGCCCGCCAGCACGCAGGTATGGTTGCCCCAAATCGCGTTGGGGGAAGGTCTGCCGCGGCGGGTTTGGGCGATGTCGATGACGTCATCGTGCACCAGCGTGGCGGCGTGAATCATTTCGACCACCGCGGCCATGCGGATAGAACCATCCGTCACGCTTCCGACGACTCTGGAAGCCAGCAGCACCAGGATCGGACGCAGCCGCTTGCCGCCGCCATCCTGCAGGTAGCGGGAGATGGTGGTGACCGCATCCACGCTGGCGACCGATTCCAGGCTGATCTCACGCTCCACGCGTTCGAGATCCTTTTTAACGAGGTTCTGGATCTCCCGCGCGGTCAGAGTCTGCCCCAGCTTACCGAGTGCCATGGAGAAAAACCTAGTTTAGCAAGAGCCTGCGGAAGTTTTCGGTCGTGGTGCGGCAGATCTCTTCGTAAGACTCGCCGCGCAGTTCGGCCAGCTTACGCGCGGTGTGAATCATCAGCGCGGGCTCGTTTCTTTTGCCGCGCTTAGGGACCGGCGCGAGGTAGGGCGCATCCGTCTCAACCAGGATGCGATCGCGCGGGGCGTGCCTGGCTGCGGCCTGAACTTCTGACGCTTTGGGGAACGTCACGATGCCGCCGAAACTGAGGTAGAAACCTAGCTCGAGCGCGCGCTCAGCCTCGGCAGGCCCGCCCGAAAAGCAATGCATGATCCCGGAAAGCCCGTGCGGCTTCCAATGTTGTTCGATCAGCGCGAGCGTGTCGTCCCAGGCCTCGCGAGTATGAATGACGATCGGTTTTTTTGCCGCTCGCCGCGATCGCCATCTGCTCAATGAAGATTTTTTGCTGCACCTCGCGCGGCGAGAAATCGTAATGATAATCGAGGCCGATTTCGCCGATCGCGATTACCTTGGGATGCTCCAGCAGCCCGGCCAACCTCTCAAGATCGGCCGGAGTGGCTTTGGCGGCGTCGTGCGGATGGACGCCTACCGTGGCGTAAAACGCAGGATATTTCTCAACCAGGCGAACTCCGGCCTCCAGATCCGGCGGACCGCTGCCGGTCCCGATGGCCACCATGTGCTCGACTCCCGCTTCGAGCGCGCGCTCGATCACGGCCTCGCGGTCGGCGTCGAATTCGGGACTGTCCAGATGACAGTGGGAATCAATCAGACTCACTTCAATCTTGCTCCCACCGGCACTTCTTCCAGAAAACCAGCCAGCACCGGTTTGCCGTTCTCCAGCGACGCGGCCACGAGCATGCCGTTCGACTCGATGCCGCGCAGCTTGCGAGGCTGCAGGTTCGCGACGATGACGACCTTGCGCCCGACCATCTGCTCGGGAGAATAAGCTTCGGCGATTCCCGCAACAATGGTGCGGGGCGAGGCCTCGCCGATATCCACGTGCATGTGCAGCAGCTTGTCGGCGCCTTTGACCCGCTCGGCGAAGACCACTTGACCGACGCGCAACTCGACTCGAGCGAAATCTTCGATGCCGATTTTGCCGGAATCAGGCGGCGCTCCCGCGGCCGGTTGTGCCGACGCCGGAGCAAAGATGGCAGCCTGACGGGCCTTCTCTTTGATCTCGAGCTCCTGCATCTTATCGATCGCCTTGGCGTCGAGCCTCGGAAACACGCCGCTCACCGCGCCGACTTTTTGCCCGGCTCGCAATCTGCCCCAATGCAGATCCGGAGTTCTAACCGATTCCAGAGCCTCCGTCATCCCGAGTTGTTCCCAGATTTTGCGCGTTGACATCGGCATAACCGGATAGAGCAGGATCGTCACAATCCGCAGAACCTCGGCAGACGAGTAGAGAATCGTATCGACCATTTCATGAGCTCGGCTCTCAGCCGATTTGACGAGCTTCCACGGCGCATACTCAACGATCGATCGATCAATCCCGGAAAGCAGTCCCCAAATCGTTTCCAGGCCCTTAGAAAAATTAAAGCTGTCGAACGCCTCCAAAGTGGTTTCACCAGTGGTCCTGGCGGTACTGGCGATGATCGGCGAGCCGGTCGAGTTCGGAACTTCACCCTGGCGGTATTGATGGATCATGGTCAGAGTGCGGCTGGCCAGATTCCCAAGACCATTGGCCAGATCGGCGTTATAGCGCTGGATCAGAGCGTCATAGCTGAAGCTGCCGTCTTGCCCAAAAGTGATCTCGCGCAGCAGAAAATATCGCAGCGCGTCGATGCCGGTGACTTCTGCGATCGGCCCGGGCCGCACCACGTTTCCGCGCGACTTGCTCATCTTGTTCTCTTCGTGCAGAATCCAGCCGTGGGCGAATACTTTCTTGGGCAGCGGCAGATCCGCCGCCAGAAGAAACGCCGGCCAATAGACGGCATGGAAGCGGAGAATATCCTTCCCGATCAAGTGCAGATCGGCGGGCCAAAGATCTTCGCCCTTCACCGCGCTCATATAAGAAATCAGGGCGTCAAACCAAACGTAGAAGACGTGATGGCCTTCCACGGGCACCGGAATGCCCCAGTTGATGTTGGTCCGAGTGATGGACAGATCGTTGAGGCCCTGCTGGACGAACGCGATTATTTCGTTGCGCCGATGGTCCGGCTTGACGAACTCGGGATTTTTTTCATACAGCTCCAGCAGCCGTTCTTGAAATGCGGACAGCTTGAAAAAATAATTCTCTTCGGTGACGGTCTCGGTCGGACGCCCGCATTCCGGGCAGGGATCGCCCGGCTTGGCTTCGTTTACGTACAACTCATCGTTCACGCAGTATTGGCCGGTGTAAGAGCCTCTGTAGATGTAGCCGTTCTTTTCGCAGCGCTGAAACAGATCGCGAACGGTCTCATGATGCTCGGGATCAGAGGTGCGAATGAAATGGTCGTAATCGATCCCGAGTTTTTTCCACTGGCTGGTGAATTCCACCACCATCTTCGCCGTGTAATCTTCGGGGCTCATATTGGCGGCTTTGGCGGCGCGCTCCACGTTACGGCTGTGCTCGTCTGATCCCGTGGTCAGGACCACCGGGTCGAAGCCCTCCATCTTTTTAAATCGCTTGATCAGATCCGCGGCAAAAGTGGAATAGGCGGTGCCCAGATGCGGCGCCGCGTTGACGTAATAGATGGGAGTCGTCAGGTAGTATTTCATCGGATGTTCTTCAAATATGCCAGGCTAGCGTCGGCGAGGATCTGCTTGAGAGCGATGCCAGTTTGCCGTGCCAGCGTGCGGCAGTCTTCATATTCGGGCGCAAACGAGCCGTTTTCCGCGATCTTGATGCGCACTTTTCCGTGCGGCGTGTCGACCTCGACGGACCGGCGCGACTTCACCCGTCGCTCAGCCGCGTAGATCCGCAGGCCGAGCGTGGAAGTTTCCTTGAAAATCAATTGCGCCAGCACCTCGCGGTCTTCGGGCCGAGCGATCACGCGGATCAAGCTGCCTGGGCGATTTTTTTTCATCAGCAACGGTTCGAGCGTCACGTCCAGCGCTCCGGCTTCGAGCAGCCGCTCCATCGCATAACCGAGCACCTGCGGACTGGAATCGTCAATGTTGGCCTCCAGCACAGCTACTTCGGTTGCTTCTTGCGCCGGCGTGGTTTCCCCGGTGATCACACGCAGCACATTGGCGTGCTCCGGAAAATCTTTGTCACCAGCGCCGTAGCCGGTCGATGCGAAATTCGCATGGCCGGCAAGCGGTCCGAATCCGCGTGGCGAGTGTAGACGACGATCGCTGCGCCGGTAGGGGTTGTCAGTTCGACCGCGGGGCCGCGCGCGTATACCGGCTTGCCTGCCAGAAGCTCTGCCGTTGCAGGCGCCGGAACGGGAAGCGTACCGTGTTCGGTTTGAACCGTGCCGCTACCAACATTGAGCGGCGAACTGTGGATCTCATCGATGCCCAGCGCGTCGAAACCCGCGCAAGCGCCCACGATGTCCGAGATCGAATCCACCGCGCCGACTTCGTGGAAATGGACTTTCTCAACCGCGAATCTCGTGAATCTTGGCTTCCGCCTCACCCAGACACTGAAACACGGCTGCCGCGTCCTGTTTCGCCTTTTCAGACATGCTGGAGTTTTTGATCAGATCCAGAATCTGATTCAAGTGCCGATGTTTGCCGGCTTCGCCACCGGTCACACGGAATTTGGCCGCGCTGATGCCTCGGCGTCTCGTCCGCTCGACCTCAAATTTCGCGCCGGTCCCAAGGCTCTCCAGTATCCCTCGAATCGCGTTCCAATCCGCGCCCGCATCGATCAGCGCGCCCACCGTCATATCTCCGCTTATGCCGGAGAAGGCATCCACGTAGCAGATCTTCATGCGATCAAGCGAGGCAGCAGCTCTCCGGAGGGCCCTTGGAGAAATTCGTCGATCTCTTCGGAAAGAGCGGTTTCCGCGATGTTGATTTCCACCAGGCGCGCACCGCTCGATTTTGCGATCTGCGCCAAGCCAGCCGCCGGATACACGACCGCCGACGTACCGATCACCAGAAACAGATCCGCGGTAGAGGCCGCCGCTTCCGCATCGCGCCACACGTTGGATGGCAGCGATTCGCCGAACCAGACCACGCCCGGCCGCAGCAGCCCGCCGCATTCGCATTTGGGCGGGATCTTGGGCAGCGGCGCGCGCCGGTCCTCACGCTCCACTTCGCAGGACGTGCATCGGACCATCCAGATGCTGCCGTGCAAACGGAGGACGTTCCGGCTGCCGGCGAGTTCGTGCAGTCCATCAACATTTTGCGTGATCAAGGTGAAGCGCGGAATTCGCTTCTCAATCTCGGCCAGAGCATAATGGCCGGGGTTCGGCTGGGTATGCGCAATTCTTGCGCGGCGCCAGTCATACCACTCCCAAACGAGTTTCGGATCGCGCTCGAAGGCAGCGGGCGTGGCCAGATCTTCCGGCCGGTACTGTTTCCAGAGGCCTTCGTTTTCACGAAAAGTCGGAACGCCGCTCTCGGCGGAAACGCCGGCGCCCGTGAGCACGGCGACCGAACGTGCCTGCTCCAGCCATTCGCGCACCCGATGCATTCCTTCCAGGGTACCAGTAGGAGCAGCGCGCTCACCACGCGTTCTATCCTACGATGATCGTGTGGAGCGAGACACGGCAGTAGAGATTGCGTCCAAGCTGCGCTCGCATGGGTTTCAAGCCTGGCTGGTGGGCGGCTGCGTGCGCGACCTGGTCTTGGGCCGGGAACCGAAAGACTACGATATATGCACCGACGCGCGTCCCGATCAGCTGCTCCAGCTTTTTCCCAAAGCGCAATTAGTCGGTGTACAGTTCGGCGTAGTTTTGGTGGATGGCGTCGAAATCGCGACTTTTCGCAGCGATCATTCTTATGCCGATGGCCGCCATCCCTCGGAAGTGACTTTCGAGACGGATCCAAAGCAAGATGTCCTGCGTCGCGACTTCACCATCAACGCTTTGTTGCTCGATCCGGCGCTATTGAATTCTTCGGCGCCTCCGTCCTCCGCGGTGATCGATTACGTGGGCGGCCTCACCGATCTACGCAACCATGTCGTTCGGGCCATCGGGGATCCGGAGCGGCGCTTCGAAGAGGATCATCTGCGAATGCTCCGTGCGATTCGCTTTGCCGCGCGGTTTGGCTTCGATATCGAACCCGCCACGATGTCCGCCATCGCAAAGCTGCACCGCCAAATTCTGCGTGTTTCGCCGGAACGGATTCGCGACGAACTGGTGCGCATCCTGACCGAGGGACAAGCGCGCCGCGGTTTTGAACTGCTCGATCAATCCGGACTGCTCGGCGACATTCTCCCCGAAATAGCGGCGATGCAAGGAGTCGCCCAGCCGCCCGAGTTCCATCCCGAGGGCGACGTGTGGATCCACACGTTGATGATGCTGGAAGGCCTGCAGTCTCCGACGCCATCCCTGGCGCTGGGCGTTCTGCTGCACGATGTTGGAAAACCGGGCACGTTCCGCATCGCCGAACGCATCCGTTTCGATGGCCACGTCGAACTGGGAGAACGGATCGCGCGCGACATCCTCGCGAGGCTGCGCTTCTCGAATGCCGAGACCGAGCAAGTGCTGGCTCTCATTGCGAATCACATGCGATTCGCGGATGTCCACCGGATGCGTGAGAGCACGCTCAAGCGCATGCTGCGCCTCGATCGATTCGATGAGCATCTGGAGTTGCACCGGCTGGACTGCCTGGCTAGTCACGGTCACCTGGAGAACTACGAATTCGCCAAGACCAAGTTCGAACAGGCTCCGCCCGAGCAACTGCGCCCGCCGCGATTGCTGACCGGAAACGACCTGATCGAAGCAGGCTACCAGCCTGGGCCGGACTTCAGCCGCATGCTGGAAACCGTCGAGGACGCACAGCTCGAATCGCGCATCCGCACGAAGGAAGAAGCTTTGGATCTGGTGAGAGCCACATTTGGCCCGCCCGCCGATGCGGTGACCCGGAAATGACGCGATTCAAAAAATCGACAGAGGACTTATGGGCGAGCTTCCCTCCCTCTTTCACTTCGCCCCGTCACCAGCACACTCGCGCCCGCCGCAATCAGCGTCGGCACCGCTGCAACCCAGAAGACCCGCCTCACTTCGAGTTCTGAAGACAGCAGCAGACCCCCGACCACCGGGCCGACGATCGATCCGATTCGTCCAATCCCCAAAGCCCAGCCCGTGCCGGTGGAGCGAATGCCGGTAGGATAGGATTCCGCGGCGAGGGCGTTCGCTCCGGTCTGCGCGCCCACGATGCAAAATCCCGCGGCGAACACCGCCAAAGTTCCCATGGCCAAAGAGGCGCTAATCGCGCCAATGAAAAAAATGCACAAGCTCGCGCCTGCGTAGGCCCACGCCAGGATTCGATAAGACGTCATGCGGTCGATGAAACGGCCGAGAATCAGAGACGCGAAGACGCCGCCCGTCTGAAACATGGTGGTGATCAGAATGGATTGCTGAATCGAGCGGCCAGAATCGTGGAGAATCGTAGGAAGCCAGCTATTCAGGAAAAACAGGGCCAGCAGGTTCGTGAAGAAGATCACCCACAGTAGCAGCGTCGTCTTAGCGCGGCCTTCGGTAAATAATTTCTTGACGACGAATCCTGGCTCATGATGCTCGCTTCCGGCTGTGAACGATGCCTCAGCCGGGATTGTGACTGCGGGCGCAATCTGTCGCAAGCGCCGGGCCACATCGGCATCGCGGCCGCCCTGGAGCACCAGAAATCGGATCGACTCCGGCAAACCCAGCAACACGACCGCTGCCGCGCAGGGCAGCAATCCGCCAACAACAAAAACCGATCGCCAGCCGAAGCGCGGGATCAAACCAGCCGCCAACAATCCACCTGCCGCCGCGCCCACGGCAAAGCCTGTGAACATGATCATCACGCCGGTCGCGCGAATTCGCCGCGGCATATATTCGGCCGTGAGTGCGATCGCGTTCGGCATGGTCCCGCCCAATCCAAGGCCGGTGATCAGGCGGAGCACCAGCATCGACTGCGCCGAATCCGCCCGCGACGTCAGCAGCGAACCCACCCCGAACCAAAGCGTGCACAAAATCAGAATCCGTTTGCGCCCGAAGCGGTCCGCCAGAGGACCAAACACGAGCGCGCCCAGGAACATTCCCACCAGACCCGCGGACAAGATGGGACTCAACGCCGCGCGCGGAATCTGCCATTCCTGAGCCAGCGCCGGCGCGACGTAGCCAATCACCTGCGCGTCGAATCCGTCCAGAAAAACCGAAAGCGCGCAGAGCGCGGCCACGCGAAAATGATACCGGCCGAATTTCTGCTGGTCGATGACCTGCTGAACATCGATACATGCGGTGACTTTCATCAGCCGGTCCTATTTCCTCAATTGCTCGAGTACGTCGCGGAACTTCGCCTCCACTTTGGCGCGCAGCTCGTGCGACGCTTCAGCCACCGGAGGAAAATCCGCGAGGCGCTCGAACGGCCGGCAGGCCATGATTACGGCGCGTGAGTTGGTCGTGGTTCCGTGCGGAATACGAGGATCCAGCGGTCCGCTCCACGCTTTGCGAATAAACTCGATGTCCTCGGCCGGATCGCAGCGCGTGCACATCGCCCAGACGACCTCGAACAAGTTCGTCGGATCGATATCGTCGTCCACCACTACGACGAATCGCCCCAGGTACGACCCCGACTGGCAGCTCGCCGCCAGCATTCCGGCTTGACGCGCATGGCCGGCGAACGCCTGTTTGATCGAGATCACGTTAAACATCCGTGCGCCGCCCGCTTCGTGACACCACACGCCCTGCACGCCCGATAAGCCCGCGCGTTCCACCTCGTCCCAGATCATGCCCGCCTTCATCACGCATTTGGAATAAGAAAAATCCGAAGGCGGCTTCATCGGCGCCGCGATCGTCAGGATCGGATTATTGCGATGATAGATTCGCCTTACGCGTATGACCGGCTGTTCGCTTTTCCCGCCCGCATAGTAGCCGGTGAATTCGCCAAACGGGCCTTCCATGGCGGTTTCGCCAGGATGCATCTCGCCCTCAATCACGAACTCCGCGTGCGACGGCATGGGCAGGCCATACAGCTCGGATTCCACCACTTCAAACGGCTCGCCCCGATGACCGCCCGCGTAATCGTATTCCGATAATCCGAAACGTATTTCGTTGCCTCCAGCCAAAAACAGCAGCGGATCATGGCCGCAGGACACCAGCACGGGACACGGCTTGCCCTTCTTAAAATATTTCTCGCGAATCTGGCGGCCATGCTTGCCGGGCGACATCCACACGCCCACGCGCTTGGCGTCGTGCAGCATCACGCGATAGGTGCCGCAGTTGATCCAACCGTCGTCGGGATCGCGCATGATCACCAGATCGTCGGTCCCCAGATAGCGGCCGCCATCCTTCTCATGCAGCAGCGGCGCCGGAAACCGGAGCAGGTCCACTTCCTCGTCGCGCAAAACGTTTTCGAGCACCGGACCCGTCTCGACCAGCCTCGGCGGAATCGGTTTGTGCGTCTTCATCCGGCCGCGATACGCGCGTACCACATCCATCGAATTTTCTGGAACCGGAAACCCCAGCGTCAACGCCAGCCGTTTGGCGGAATTGGTGGTGCCCGAAAGCAGCCGAAATCCCTTCGGATACCCGGCGATCTCTTCAAACAAAATTGCGGGTGGATTGTTCTGGAGCTTGTTGTACACAATTTCGATTAAAGTGCCGATCTCCAGGTTCCAATCGGCGTGGGCGATATGCGTCAGCTCACCCGCTCTTTCCACCCGCTCCAGCAACTCGCGCAGATCGCTATGCGGTGCATCGTATTCGTTCCATCTCTGGCTGACCGCGAGGGCTTGCATGCCTTGTCGACCTATCTGCTACATTGTAAGGCCATCTCAGTCCGCGACCTTGACAGGGCCACGCCACCTCAATATGATTCACACTAGCGAGGACTGAATGGACATGAGTCGCCGGGGATTCATTGCTGCAGCGGGCGCATCGGTGGGCAGCGACATCGCCCACGCGCAGGAGCATGGTCACGACCACCAAGCCGTTCCGTCAGATCCCGCGCTGCGGACCAAAGCGCTCGAATCGTTGCTAGTCGAGAAAGGCCTGGTGGATCGCGCGGCGCTCGACGCGCTAGTGGACACCTACGAGCACAAAATCGGCCCCCGCAACGGCGCGCGCGTTGTTGCGCGGGCGTGGGTGGATCCGGCCTACAAGAAGCGCCTGCTGGCCGACGCCACTGGCCGCGATCGCCGAGCTCGGCTACACGGGCATGCAGGGCGAGAACATGCTGGTCGTGGAAAATACGCCCGCCGTGCACAACATGATCGTTTGCACGCTATGCTCCTGCTATCCCTGGCCGGTGCTGGGCCTGCCTCCCGTTTGGTACAAATCAGCGCCTTATCGTTCGCGTTCGGTGATCGACCCGCGCGGCGTCTTGCGCGAATTTGGTCTCGAACTGCCGGATGAAGTCGAAGTGCGTGTGTGGGATAGCACCGCCGAACTGCGCTACCTGGTCTTGCCCGAACGTCCCGCCGGCAGCGAAAAGCTAAACGAAGATCAGCTCGCCGCGCTCGTGACGCGCGATGCCATGATCGGCGTCGCAAAGGTCACTCTTCCCGAAAAGGCCCGCGCATGAACGGCATCCACGATATGGGCGGCATGCACGGCATGGGACCGATCCAAAACGAACCCAACGAGCCAGTCTTTCACGCCCCTTGGGAGGGACGAACGTTTGCGCTGAATCGCGCCGCGGGAGCCTGGGGCAAATGGAACCTCGACGCTTCTCGTTATTCCAGAGAGGTAATTCCGCCCGCCGAATATCTGCGCATGAGCTATTACGAAAAATGGCTCACAGGACTGACCGATCTGTTGATCGCCAGCGGCCTGATCACGCGCGCGGAGATCGCCAACGGAAAGCCGGCCCGCGGCTCGGCGAAAGCAGTGCCTCCGCTCCTCGCCGACAAGGTAGCGGCCATGGTTACGAAAGGCTCCACCGCCAGCCGGAATGTTGCTGCAACTCCGCGCTTTGAAATCGGCCAGCAGGTTCGAGCGCGCAACATGCATCCCCTCGGCCACACGCGCCTGCCTCGCTATGCCCGTGCCAAACTCGGCACCATCCAGCGCGATCATGGCATCTTCGTTTTCCCCGACTCCAACGCCGCTTTTCAAGGCGAGAAGCCGCAGCACGTTTACTCCGTTCGCTTCGCCGCGCGCGAGCTATGGGGCGAGCAGGCTTCACCGCGCGACTCCGTTTATATCGATCTCTGGGATGACCATCTTGAGCACGCCTGATTCGAAGCTCAATGCCGAGCGGCTCGCCGCGCTTCCCCGTCTGCCTCGCGACGAAGGCGGTCCGGTGTTCGCCGAACCCTGGCAGGCCCAGGCCTTCGCTCTGGCCGTCAAGCTTTCCGAGCAGGGGCATTTCACCTGGAAGGAGTGGGCTGCAGCGCTCGCCGAGGAACTCAAAGCCGCAGCCGACCGTGGCGAGCCCGACGACGGTTCACGCTACTACCAGCATTGGCTCCGAGCTTTGGAGCGCCTCGCGACAGCGAAAGGCCTGACCGATAACGAAGCGATGCTGGCGCGCAAGCACGCCTGGGCCGACGCCTACCGCCATACTCCTCATGGCAAACCGGTCGAACTCAGCGCCGCTCTGAAAACAGACTAACCCGCTCTCGACGCTCGATCACCAACGAAGCGTCACAATCTCTTCCGCGTTTTCACGCACTTATCTCCAGGCCCGCCACCCGCAGACCGGCTCATTGATAAAGATGAGGAAGTTCGACAGCTTCGAAAGGATTCCAATCTATGCGCTTCCGACACGCCGTTCTGCTGCTTGTTTTGACAGGTGGCTGGGCCACTGCACAGACTCTCGTCGATTTGCGGACTCAGACCAAGGACGTTGACTTTAGTGGAGCGAATACCACCAAGCCCTTCAAATCCGGAACGCTCCTTCCAGCTACCTGCGGCGTTGGAGAAGCCTTTTTCCAGACCAGCGCGCCGGCCGGATCGAATCTTTATTCGTGCACCGCCACCAACACCTGGACATTGCAAGCTGGCGCCACCACTCTGGCGGGAGACGTCACCGGGTCGACCAATGCCACCGTGGTCAAACAAATTCAAGGGCGGCCCTTATCCTCCACTGCGCCCACCTCCGGACAATCACTAGTCTGGAACAGCACCAGCAACATCTGGACGCCGCAAACGATCAGCGGAACACAGGGTCCTCAGGGGCCCCAGGGTCCTCAAGGTCCCGCCGGGCCAACCGGGCCCCAAGGACCAACCGGCGCTAACGGTGCTCAAGGTCCTGCGGGCACTACCGGATCTCAAGGTCCCGCTGGACCCACCGGTGCTACTGGTCAAACTGGCGCCACCGGAGCTCAGGGGCCAGCCGGCGCCAACGGCGCGATTGCGCACATTCAGAACGCAGGCTCCAGCCTGCCCGTCGAAGCTGCTTTAAATTTCACAGCCGGCGGCTGCATCGACGATCCCACCAATGGACGCACGGACTGCAACGGCGCCGGCATTTCGGGATTAAACATTGCAGTCAACGGAACCACACAAGGTACGCAACCCACTCTCAACTTCATCGCCGGCACTGGTCTTACACAAACCTGTGTCAATAACTCCGGTGCGAGCCGGGTCGATTGCACGCCGAGTCTGAATTCAGCCGTAGCGCTCACCATTGCCACGGCCCAATCAGGCGCTCCGGTCTATTGCCGTTCCACCAACGGCACGACAGCCTACGCGTGCTCGTTTTCGAGCGCCCGTGCACTCACTGCATACACGGCTGGTATGATCATTCTGCTCAGTGTGGATACCACTTGCTCCAGCTCCTGCAGCTTGAACATCGACAACATAGCACCCGTCAGCGTTAAGAAAATCGATGGCGCAACCGATCCGGGCGGCACGCTCGTGGCGAATCAACCGCAGTGGGCTGCCTACAATGGCACAGTCTTTTTATTAATGCGCTAACTCGCTAACTCACTTACTCAAGAAATCGCGTAGTACCGCCTCGGTCTCGTCCGGCTCCTCGATGAAAGGAAAATGGCCGCTATGTTCGAAGATCGCGATCTGTGCCTGCGGCGCATAGCGCTGGAAGTCTTCTGAGTAGCGCGGAATCGAAACACGATCGAACCGGCCCGCCAGCACCAGAATCGGCATTTTTAGTTTTTTAAGATCCGCTCGAAAATCGAGACTGGCAATATCTCCTCCGATCACAAAATCGGCATCGCTGCCGGCGATCTTGTAGTAGACCTCGGTATTACTCTCCTCTTGCGGCAGAGTGCGAGCCTTGGACGCATCGTAAAAATAGAACAGGCCGAGCGGAACTCCGTAGTATTCTTTCTGGTGCTCGGGAGCGCTCGAACGCAAACCCCGGGCGCGCATTTCTTGCAGCTTCTGCCAGACCTCCGGGTACTGGTTGCGGATTTCATAATTGCAGTTGTCATTGTTCGCCTGCCACATCTTACCGCTGTAAAAAGTGCTGGCGAGAATCAGATGCTCAACGGCCGCCGGATATTTGAGCGCGTAGGCTTGCGCCACCATTCCGCCATAAGACTGCCCCAGCAAGTTTATCTTCGATAGCCCCAGCGCCTTGCGCAATCCTTCCAAATCCTCGACATCGCGGGCGAAACTATACTCCGCTCGTGCCTTCGCCCGGTCGGACTTCCCTACTCCAAATGCATCGAAATAGATGACGCGGTAGCCATCCGCCAAACGGGAAAAAAACGGATGAAAAATGCTGTGCGAATCGCCCGGTCCGCCCGCGATCAAAATCAACGGCTCGCCCCGGCCTTCGCTCTCGTACCACAGCCTGGTGCCATGTACGGTGACGTAGCTACCGGGTGGGTGTTGAATCGCCGATGGCTGTTGCGCGGAAATAGAAACCACGCCAACGACAATACCCGCCACAATTGTCTTCATAGCAGTAGCGCGCTGATAACTTTACCGCCCCGACGATCCGAACCCGCCGGCCCCGCGCGACGAATCGCCCAGCTCGCTCTCTTCCCATTGCACAGCATCATAGGGCGCTACGATCAACTGCGCCACTCGATCGCCCTTCTCGACGACGTAATCAGTCCGGCCCAAATTGAACATGACCACCCGAATTTCGCCTCGGTAGCCAGGATCGATAGTGCCGAAATTCGACGTTACCGAATGGCGAAGAGCGAGCCCGCTGCGTGGCCGCACTTGCGCCTCATGCCCGCGCGGCAACTCGATCGCCAGACCCGTCGGCACAGCTTGCGCCTGCCCGGGCGAAAGCACCACCCGTTCCAGCGCGCACAAGTCCATGCCTGCGTCTTCATCGGGCCCATGCGCGTAGCTCGGAAGAATGGCTTCCGGATGCAGTCTCTTGATGCGGATTTTCATGCTTTACAATAGTGTGCCATGCGTTCGGAAAATACGGCACAGAACGTATTCTGGGGAGGTGCGCTCTGCGCTCTCATCTTCCTCCTGCTCGGGTGCCTGTTCATCAACTATACCGGCCTTCAGGAGGACGAGACTACGTTTGCCGCGCCGCTGTTTCGCGATTGGTGTTTCTACTCGATCCCCTTTCGGCCACGGCCGCATTCCGATCATGCAAATGTCCTACGTCGGCTCGCTGAAGACCTGGCTATATGCCCCCGTTTTATGGCTATGGCCACCGTCACCGGCGTCGCTGCGCGTACCGGCGCTGTTCATGGGCGCGGCGACGATATTACTCTTCGGCTGGTTCCTCGAGCGCGTGCACAGTCGCCGAGCCGCTTGGATTGGCTGCGTTCTGCTCGCTACCGACAGCGTTTTCTTACTGACGACCATTTTCGATTGGGGGCCGGTCGCGCTGCAACACTTGCTTACAACCTCCGCCATGCTCTTCGCGGTCCTCTGGTTTCAAAAACACAGCGATTGGTGGCTTGCGGCCGCCGCGTTCTGCTGTGGTCTGGCACTTTGGGATAAGGCCGTTTTCGTTTGGATGTTCGTCGGTTTGCTTGCCGGTTCGCTGTTCTTCGTGCCCAAGCTTCGCGGGCGCGTCACGTTGCGCAGCGCGGCGTTTGCGATTGGCCCGCTCGTTGCCGGCGCCCTTCCCCTGTTGATCTACAATCTCAACACGAGCTCGCCGTTTGCTACCATCCGCTCCCGTCCTCCATCGGACGCGGCCACTCTTCAACAAAAATTGGAGATCATGCGCGTAACCTGGAACGGCTCTGGACTGTTCGGTTACATGCTGTATGATTCAGCCGAGCAGCCGGCTTCGCCGCGGAGCTTGGTCGAGAAAGCCGCCTTCCTGGCGCATCATGCCACCGGCGATCGTCGAACGAATGCTTCCGAAGTTGCGTTTCTACTGAGCATCCTGCTGCTTCCGCTGCTATGGCGAACGCCCGCGCGAAACACATTGTTGTTCTCGCTATCGGCATTGGCTTGCGCCTGGACCTTCATGCTGATCAGCGGCGGCGGAGGCTCGGCTCACCATGCCATTTTACTTTGGCCGTTGCCACAGCTCTTTCTTGCGGTCACATTTGCCGAAGCGTCGCTGATTATCCCCTTCTGCCGATGGGCCGTCGCCATCCTGCTCTGCCTCTTGACGGTGGCGAATCTGGAAGTCACCAATCAGTACCTTTTCCAGTTTGCCCGCAACGGCGCGGCCGGCAGTTGGACTGACGCAATTTACCCGCTGACCGAAAGCTTCCACAATACTCCGGCAACACAAATCGTGGTGGCCGATTGGGGCGCGGAGGCTCCCCTGTGCGTCTTGAACCGGAACCGTCCCCCGGTGCGAATCGTTGCCGATTCCTTTCTCGCCCCTACCGAAACTTCAGCCGGCCGGCAAACCGATCTGCAACTGCTCGCCGACCCGCAGGCCATCTGGGTGGAACATGCGCCCGGCCACGAGATTTCCAAAGGCGTGAATCGGCGGCTCCTGAACTCAGCGCGCAGCGCCGGTTTCGATCCGCTGTTGCTTAATACCTTTTATGACCGGCACGGCCGAGCGGTGTTCCAGATCTATCGATTTCACCCGGTTACATTCGAGCCGTAACTCTTAGCCGCCACTCTAGTACTTAGACCAAAATCTCCCAGTACAAATTGTTGCTCCACCAGATCGCGACTATGGTATACAATCCCCAATGGGGAAATTATCTTCGCCGATGCGCATCGCGATTCTGTGTGCATTGTGTGCGATTAGCACCGCAATCCAATCGCATGCGGCCGAAGATGCAGTGTCCATCGAGCCGCGTCTCCAGCACGTATTACCTGCCCCTACGGCCCCCGCGTTTCCCGTTATCGAGGCTCATCTTCGAATCGACTCGGCCCTCGTACAGGTTCCGGTGCATGTGACAACTCCTTACGGAGCTTCGATCACCAATCTCACGAAGGGCAACTTTCAGATCTTCGAGGATGATGTGGAACAGGAGATCACCCACTTCTCCCAGGATGACGCGCCGGTCTCGGTGGCCCTGGTTTTTGACGCTAGCGGAAGCATGCAAAACAAGATCCGGAAGTCCTCGGAAGCGGCCGCCGCCTTCTTCAAAACTTCCAATGCCGAGGATGAGTTCCTGCTCATCGAGTTCAATGAACGCCCGAAACTGGCATTTTCATTCACCTCCGATTCCGACGAGATCTACAAGAAGATCGCCCGTACTAGACCCTTCGGCCGGACCTCGCTGCTGGATGCGATCCATATGGCGTCGGTGCAAATGAAAAACGCGCATAATCTTCGCAAAGCGATCGTCATTCTTTCCGACGGCGGCGATAATCGCAGCCGCTATACTTCCAGCGAGATTAAGAACACGTTGCTTGAATCCGACGTGCAGGTCTATGCCATGGGCATCTTCGATCCCGATGAGTCACGCAAACGAACGCCGGAAGAGCTCAATGGCCCGCACTTGTTGGAAGAGCTGGCCGAGCAGACCGGAGGACGGCTCTATTCGGTCGACCGCCTGGATGATCTGCCCTTGATCAGCACCCGCATCGGCAACGAGCTTCGCAGTCAATATCTGCTGGGATATTCGTCCACAAACAGCGCGCGGGATGGCAAATACCGGCACGTTAAAGTGAAGCTGGTCGCCCCCCTTGACATGCCGAATTTGCGAGCTTACTATCGGCATGGTTATTACGCGCCCGCGCAATAGCCAGTCGAAGGTGCTTTATGCGAAACCTGCGCGCGACGCTGCTCGCTGTATCGTTTTTGGTTTTCCCCGCATTCGCGCAAAAGCGCGACGCCAACCACAACGATGCTTTTGTCCCTGGCCCACCCGATGAAAGCCGGGTCATCAAAGAAGTGCGCCATCAACTCGTCACGCTTCCCTATTACGGCGTTTTTGATGATCTTGCGTTTCGAGTGGACGGAAGTGCAGTAACGCTGTTGGGCGCGGTAACTCAACCCGTGCTGAAGTCCGACGCCGAAAAAGCAGTCAAGCGCATCGAGGGCGTAACGCAGGTTATCAACAATATCGAGGTCCTGCCGTTATCGCCGATGGACGACCAGATTCGGAGAGCCGAATACCGGGCTATTTACGGAGATCCGGCGCTGTCGGATCGCTACGGCTTCCGGGCCGTGCCCTTCCATTCACATCATCGTCAAGAATGGGCGCGTGACCTTGGAAGGCGTCGTCGCGAACCAGGCCGATAAGACCCTCATTAACGCCAAAGCAAATCACGTTCCCGGTGTTTTTGCACTCACGAACAATCTTCTGGTCGAGCACGAGTAGAGTTTCGCAACGATTTAGTGATCTCGTAACGCCTGCATCACGCGGATCTTCATCGCTTGTGTATCAATGCTCTCCGCCTCGGCGTAATCCTGCCGCACCCGCAGCACCGATGCGTACGCTTCCAACACCGCCAGCAGCCTGGGATTTTCCCGGCCCCAGCTTTGCTCCAGAATCCCTATCGCGGTGCGATACAGCGTCGCAGATTCGTCAAAGCGCGCTTCGCGCCGATACACGTCCGCAAGGCCCGCATGCCACGTTGCCAATCTCGGGATCGTTCGGCGGCAAGCGCTTTATAAAAATCGCTGCGCTCTGCTTAAAACGCCCTTCAGCGATTACATAGTGTTTGCGCTCCAGCGCCAAAACGCCCGCGTTGTAAGCGTCCTGTCCCAGGCGAAGGTCGTCTTCCGAAAAATTCTGAAGATCAATCGTCTCGGCCCTCCGGAACAGGCGCTCGGCCTGTTTACGATTTCGAGTCTCCAAGTACGCCGTCGCGAGTCCGTTTAATACCGGAACCAACTCGACCGCATTCGCCCCGTATAGCGACTCGCGGATACGCAGAGCTCGCTGGTAATAAAGGAACGGCCTCCCCAAAACGCGACTCGGCGCGATAAACCGCGGCGAGATTGTGCAGCGTCGTCGCCAGATCGGCCGAGCTTTCCCCGCTCCGAGACCACAACGCGATGGCTCGCACAAACAGCGGTTCCGCCTCACGGTATCTTTCCTGCGAATAATACAAACTTCCCAGGTTGCTCAGGATTCGGGCGCAGACGCCAGGTTCCTGCGCGGCTTCGCAAGCGTCCGTTGCCCAGGCGAACTGTGCCGATACCAGGATTCCCAGGATCGCTAATTTGGCGGCGCCGTCCAT
>CAVSYF010000024.1:0-253929 GCA_963732175.1 Bryobacterales bacterium
ATCGACGAAACCATCCTACCGGAGAAGCACCCGCATGTTGAGCCAAGCACAACGCACGACGATTCTGGAACTGCACGCGCAGGGAGTGAGCAAACGCGAGATTGCGCGGGTGCTGGGGATCTCCCGTGTAGCAGTGCGCAAAGTCCTCCGCTCGAACTCCACCACAGTGCCGGAGCTGCAGCGTCCGGAGAAAGCCGAACCTTACCGGCAACAGATCCTGGAGCTTTTCGAGCAGTGCAAGGGGAATCTCGTGCGAGTCCATGAGGAGTTGGAAGCCTCCGGCGGCGTGGAGTTCTCGTATGCCGCGTTGACGGCGTTCTGCCGGCGGCACGGCATCGGATATGCGCCGCCAACGCCGGCGGGCCAGTATGATTTTGCGCCGGGTGAGGAGATGCAGCATGACACCTCTCCCCACGATCTCGAACTGGGCGGCAAGAAACGTAGAGTGCAGACCGCATCGGCGGTGCTGTGCTATTCGCGGATGCTGTTCTTCCAGTGCTACCCACCTTCCGGCGTTTCGACTGCAAGGTATTTCTCACCGATGCGCTGCGTTACATGGGTGGCGCCGCATCCCGCGTCATGATCGACAACACGCATGTGGTGGTGCTGCGTGGTAGCGGACGCGACATGGCGCCAGTGCCGGAGATGGCCGCCTTCAGTGAACGTTTCGGCTTTCGGTTCGTGGCGCACGCGATTGGGAATGCGAACCGTTCGGGGCGCGTGGAGAGACCCTTCAGCTTTATCGAAGGAAACTTCCTGGCCGGGCGCACCTTCAGCAGTTGGGAGGATCTGAATCGGCGGGCGCGGGAATGGTGCGATAAGGTCAACTCGACTTACAAGAAACATATCCGTGCGGTTCCCCGTGAGCTGTTCGCAGTCGAGCGACTGCATCTGAAGCCGTTGCCGGCGTGGATTCCAGAAGTTTACCGGCTGCATCAGCGACTGGTGGATATCGAAGGATACGTCGCGCTGAACAGCAACCGCTATTCGGTCCCAGTGGATTGGATCGGCCGCCGCGTGGAGGTGCGCGAGACCAAGGACAAGATCGAGATTCAACTGGATGGCCGCCGCTTGGTGACACACCGGCGTATCGCCGAAGCCGAGCACCAGCGAGTGATGCTCACCGAGCACCGGCCACCACGTGGCCACAGAGACGCGCGGCCCGATCCGCATCCCGAAGAGAAGGCCATTGTCACGGCCGCGCCTGAGTTAGCCGACTATGTAGCGGGATTAAAACAGCGGAGCCGCAAGGTGATCACGCTTGCCCTGCGGCAACTGTTGCGTCTGGTGCGGGAGTATCCACGGGAACCACTGCTGGGGGCGGTACGCGAGGCCGGCCGTTATGGTCTTTACGATCTGGACCGGCTGGAACGGATGATCTTGCGACGTGTGACACGTGAGTACTTTCTGCTGGATGGGGAATCGGACGATGACTGAAGAACTGGATCAACTGCTGAAGAATCTCAAACTGCGGCGCATCCTGGAGATCTATGACGAACAGTTGCGTGCCGCCGACAAAGACGACATCAGCTACTCGGACTTCATCACGCGCCTAGTGCGCGCACAGTGGCAAGCCAAGCAGGAGGGCGCACTGGAATGGCGCATCCGGCGCGCCAATCTGCCCGAGCGCTGGACGCTGGAGACGTTTCCATTCGCCCGCCAACCCGGCGTGAGCCGCAAACAGATTCGGGGGTTTGCGGAGTTGGAGTTCATCGCCAAGGCGGAAAATATCGTGCTGGTCGGGGAAACCGGAAGAGGCAAGACCGGACTGGCTTGTGGTCTGCTGCTGAAGGCGTTGGAGAATGGTTACCGCTGTCAGTTCGTCAAGGCCCAGGATCTGTTCGACGAGATGTATGCGTCATTGGCGGATCGCTCGACGCGTCAACTGCTCAAGCGCCTGGCCCGGCTGGACGTCCTTCTAATCGACGAGCTAGGTTACTTGAATCTGAAACCGGAGCAGTCGAACATCTTCTTCAAGCTGATGGAGGAGCGCTACCGTCAGCATTCCACCATCATCACGACGAATCTCGTCTATGACGAGTGGCCCAACTTTCTGGGTAGCCGGCCTATGGTAGAGGCGCTGCTGAGCCGTTTGCGACACTACTGCCACACGGTGACGATCGACGGTCCGTCGCTGCGTGATCTGCAAGGTTGAGATCGCCACCATGGACGACGCCCGCGGCCAGGAAGAATTTATTCGCCGGGTTCTGGATGCGTATCGCAAAACGCCGGGTACGATGGGGACTGTCCGCCGTCCGGACCGCGCCCTGGCTGCGCAACTCTACCAACGCGGCATCTCCGTGAGCGTGATCGAAAACGCATTCGTGCTGGCGGCGACGCGCCGCCTGATGCGGCCCGCTGACGCCCCGCCGCTGGGCACGATCCGCTCGCTGGCCTATTTCCTGCCCGTGATCGAAGAAGTGCTCGACCTAACCGTTAGCCCGGATTACTTCCAGTATCTCCGCCACAAGCTCGAACGGATCGCGCCGATACGGTAAACAGACCCGAGTCTTTCGCGATCCACCCCCGATGCGCGCCTTTGGCGCGGATGATGGAAAGCAAACCGCACGCCTACGGCGTGGATGATGACGGTCTCAGTTTCTAATCGTGCTCCCGGTTCCGTTCTCGGAGTGGGTCACTTCAGCCGAGTGTTACTGGGTCACTCTTGCCAAGCGCCCAAGCATTCGTACGCACACGACGCAAAAAAAAGCGACTAAAGAAAAGGTCGCGACCCCGATTCGCAGGAAGAATTCCGGGACCCTTCGCAGGCGCCGTCCGCTTCGCTCGCTACTGGCATCCATTACAGTTGCGAAAGGATCTCGCGCTGACTGTCTCTCGGGAAGGGCTGGATCTAGCTTCAGGGCATTGAGAAGCGCCGTTTTGGCGGCCTCTCGTTTTCCCAGTGTCCGGCGTCAACTATTTCTTTGGGTCGTGTTGCCTCACCAATAAATGTTACCGAAGTAGTTAGATGTCGTGGTGGAGGCAAGCGCGGAGCGCCGGCTCGGGCAGAGCGCGATAGCCCGCCTGTACTCGTTGTTGTTTTCTTGGCCTTAAGGGACAGAGATCGGGCGGTGGGAAAGTGGGAAACCTGCTGTTGGTTTTCCACTTTTCCATCCGCCTCGTCGTCGGAGCTGTGGGAATGTGGGAATCTCGCCGCCGTTGGGCGAGATTTCCAAGGGGCTCGTGGAAAGAGGGGGAAGCCTGTTTTTGGCTTTCCACGCTTTCCACAGCCCCGTCATTTCCACAGCTCTCTTACGTCGTGATGGTCGATGGACGGGGAACTCCAGCGGAATCTTCTGTGGCGTACGTTTGTTCGGGTGCGGAGTGCTCAGCTTCAGCGCCGCCACTCAGTACTAACCGCCGGGCGATCGCGGTTCGCCATTCCTTTACTCGACGCTGCAGAGTGCGAAGCTGTCCTTGCTCGAACGGTGCCGACATCTCCGACTGAAGCCGATGAAAAAGTTCCTTCGCATTCGCATCGGGCCGCTCTTCAAGCCATCGCTCGACCATGGGCCAGACTTTCTCGAATGGATCAACGCGAGTTCGCCAGCTTCGTGGTCCAGTGGATTGCCTCCGGTGCGTGGGACGAATCTCACCATCGCGCCAGGCCGTCGACAGACTTTCTACGAAACGGTTCAGTTCTTGGCGGGTCTCGGCGGGTTTCTCGTTTCCGCCAACCTCATCCTGTACGAGTTGGCGTTGAGCCTCGCGAATTTGATTCAAGAGTTGTACGGGGTCCAACGTGAAAAATGTGTGGCGAAGTAATTCCTTGCATTCGGTTGAAACCCGGTCACTGGTTAGAAGACGCTCATACGGAGTCGCTGGAAGATAATACTTCTTCGAGATTTTTGCACCATCTCGTATCTTCGATTTCAGTTTGAACGACGGCTGAAAGAAGTTCACGTACAAACGGACTACGTCATGCAGCTCGCCGAGTGCGGTGGTGGCCGCCACACCTTCGAGCCGTCCATATCCCACCATTCGCCTGACGACTGAGCCGTTCTTTTGCTCGATCCACGCCTGGTCGTTTTTCTTGTAAGCGCGGGATCTGGTCAGCTCTAAGTTTCGATCCTTGCAATAGTCCACGACCGTCTCGTTGATGAAGGCGCTATCGTTGTCCACGTCCAAGCCGAGCATCGGGAACGGCAGTCTTACCCGGACCTCCTCGACCGTCACGGTGATCAGCGTTTGCTCCCGCACCACCATGGCTGCGGCTTCCGTCCAGCCGGACGCGATGTCCGTCAGGACCAAGCTGTGCGCGTGGCTGCCGGCGACCGACTTTCCACAGTGCGCCACCATATCCATCTCAAAAAAGCCCGGCGGCGGATCATTCCAATCGCTAAAGGTCCGCACCGCGATACTCTTCCTCAGAGCAGTGTTGTTGATCCCCGACCGTCGGCGCGCCTGCTTGCCCATGTCACGCGCCGACTTCAAGAGTCGATCCATGGTGGCAGCGCTCATGGCGAGCAGCCGACTGCGCACCTCAGGCTCTAACTGAATGTGTCCATGTCGCTCCATCGCATCCACGAGCGTTGGGATTGCTTGCTTCAGCCGTTTTCCGCAGATACGATCCGCAGCCTCCCAAAGAATCGTCAGCGCCGTAATGACGGCCTCGTCATAGATGCGTCCTCGCGCTACTGGTGCTGTGCTGTTCCTGGTGTGCCGCCTTAGCGCACGAATACCGTGCTTCCGGTGAAAGCCTGTCACCTTGATGAATTCGTCCAGGATCTGCTTCTTTTCGATCCGCGCGGCTGCGTGATACCGCCCCGCAATCGCTTCGATCAACTCCCGTTTGGTTGCCAAACTCAGTTGCCTCCTCAATCTGTCGCCCGTCCTTCTCAAGAAGAACGGGTAACACTTTCATGAGGCAACGACTCCGCGTGGGTAGCAAAAGTCGCGAGTCAACGCGCCGGGTGATCTAATTGTCGCCGAACAACGAATCTTCCAGAACAAATCGAACCAGAAGTATGCTGGCAATTTGCAGTACAGAAAGACCATTCTTGGCGCGTCCACGGCTTCTTCATTTCCTCGGTGTTTTACATCGTTTGGCTAGATCCAGATCACCAGCTTTGCACCGCTGACTAAGTTCGCATAGAATTGAAGTGAGCGGAGGGTGGAGGGATCGGACCTCAACGCCCGAAGACGTTCACGGTTTATAGGACTGTTCTTAGCGCCAGCTAAGGCACCCTCCGATGGGGTTGCCTACCTCGGCCCGAGTCCTCCAGCCCCTATAAAGTTGAGGGACTCGGGCCATCGCCAACTACTTCCTCACAGCAACGGTAGGCTCATGCTGCGCGGCGGATCATCTTATCTTTGTCATGAGCGGCCTTTCTATTCTTAACTTTGAGCTAAGTCCTTTTGCGCCACCATAGCGCCGGGGCTGCGCTCGCTGCGTTTCAACTGCGTTTTGGCTGCGTTTTTTTTATAACTATGTGTGCGTTCAATAGTTTAGAAAACAAGCGATTATATTTTATTAAGTTGATTCGAGATGGGTTGGATTCTCCGTGGATGTGACGGGACACGTTCGTCGGGTGAATATCCATCTTTTCTGCTAGCTCTTCGATGCTCAGATCGCATTCATCGCGCAGCCGATCAATCTGATCTCCAACCGTTTCCAGGGGCGTTTCGGATCGCTCTGAAAGCAAGGTTTCGTGCATGTTCGTTTGCTGAACTGACACTGCGGTAGTTTGATCTTGGCGTTCGGCCAATTGCGCGTTTAATTCAAGTTCGGCGCAAAGATTTGCGGACGCCGGTATTACCGAATAGATGTAGGCTGTTTCGCTGAAGCCAGTCGCCATAATTTGAATCGTACGTAGTCTTGTTGAAATCATGGTTCGGTCGCGTCTCACGAAGCTTCATCATCCATGTAGTGAATGGATCTGGCGCATTGGTATCCAATTCATGACCGGCCAAGCGCGCCAAGTTAAAGAAGTGCATGCGTGACTCCGAGTTAGCCGCACCTCGGCGGTCAGGTGAAAAGCGGCCAATGAGGGTCGGGTGAAAACCGGCCAAAGGAACGCACCCAGAACAGGATCATTTTTAACCTAAAGGCGGGTATTTTGGCAAGAGTTATTTTCGACGAGTCTCCCGTCACGAAGAACTCGTGTGTGATGGAGACCGCTTCCGAGCGGGGATGCACAAGGGGGCGCAGCCCTCTTGTGGGGGGAGCCGCCACACGAAGCGTGACAACGGTTTTGGTTGGCGCGCGGCGTGTCGCGGCGTGGGGGGAACCCGCCCGCCCCGGTTTGCCCCCGGCGGGGGAAACGGAAAAGGGGGAGATCAAACTTCCTTGCTGTTGCCGCAGGCCGAGAGTTAGGATTCCTTTTCAGGCACAGTGGTGATGGCCTTGGTGCGCCAGCTGCGTGGACCACACTTGAGCACGTGTCCGTGGTGGAGCATGCGATCGAGCATGGAACTGACCGAGGCCACGTCGCCCAGCAGTTTCCCCCAGTCTTCCACCGGGCGATTGGAAGTCAGCAAAGTGCTGGCGCGTTCGTAGCGTCGCATGACGATCTCCAGCAGATCCTCGGCCGCGGTGAGCGGCAGCTTGCGCATGCCAAAATCGTCGATGATCAGCAGCGGCACGGTGGTCAGTGTTTCCATGAACTGTTTCCGTGTTCCCTCGGCCACTGCGTCAGCGAGTTCGTCCAGCAGGACATGCGTCTCGCGGTACAACACGCGATAGCTCTGCAGAATCGCGGCTTGACCGATGGCCTGGGCCAGATGACTTTTGCCGGAGCCGCCAGGGCCCAAGAACAACGCATCTTCGCGCTTGCCTATGAAGGCGCCAGTGGCCAGATCGAAGATGAGACTGCGATTCATCTTCGGATTAAAAGTAAAGTCGAAGTTGTCGAGCGTCTTGTTGGGATCGCGAAAACGAGCCTGTTTACGCCGGCGTTCGAGCAACCGGTCCGAGCGCCGCTGCAGTTCGTCGGAGACCAGGCAGGAGATCAGATCGATGGGCGCCATCGGCTCGGCCTGCGCCTGGCGCAAACGGTTTTCCAATACCGCGGCCATGCCGCCCAGCCGAAGCTGCCGTAACGAGCGTTCGAGTTCAGAGATATTCATGGGTTGGGTTCCTGGGTTCTTTCCTGAATGAGGTCGCGATACAGATGCAGCTGACGGATGAGTGGATCGATCTGGCGCAGGCTCAGCGGAGGCTGTGAGTTCCGCTCCAGATAGCGACGCACGAAACCCTCCGTGCCAATATCGATGAGACACTTGCCGCGGCCATAATTACAGAGCAGGGCGGCAAGGAGAATCATCGTGAGCGAAGCCAAGATTGCAGTTCCTTTTGGAACCAGTTCGGCGGACGTAGAAGTGCCCGCCAAGGCGCAACGGCGGATCTTTACCGCTGAGGAGAAGAAGCGGATTTTAGAAGAAACCGATCATGCGCTGGCAAATGGTGGGGGCGTCGGCGCCATTCTGAGACGGGAAGGAATCTACTCGTCGACTCTGCACGGCTGGCGCAAAGAGCGCGATCGCGCGGTACACAAAGCCTTTTCTCAGAAGAGGGGTCCGCAGCCGCAGAGGAATCCGCTAGCCGCCGAAAACGAGAAGTTGCGCCGGCACAATCAACGTCTCCAGGAAGAACTGGAGAAAGCCCACATCATTATTGACGTTCAAAAAAAAGTGGCCAAGCTGTTGGGTCACCCGATCACAGAAACGGAGAAGTCCTAATGGCTGCGGTCGATCAACTCAGCCCGTTGGTGGGTGTGAAACCAGCCTGTCAGGCGTTGGCAGTGCCGCGAGCCACGTGGTACCGGCGGCGCAGCCGCCGTCTTTCTCCCCGGCCAGCGGCCGGGACGCGGTTCTCGCCTCGGGCTTTGACGGAAGCTGAACAGCAAGCAGTGTTGACGTGCCTTCATGAGGATCGTTTTCAGGATTCTTCGCCCGCCCAGGTTTATGCAGCCCTGCTCGATGAGGGCCAGTTTCATTGCTCGATCCGCACCATGTATCGTTTGCTGGAAGCGCGCGGGGAAAGCCGCGAGCGCCGCGATCAGCTGACTCATCCGCCCTATCAGAAGCCGGAGCTGCTGGCCACGCATGCCAACCAGTTGTGGAGTTGGGACATCACTAAACTGCGCGGCCCGGCGAAATGGACCTGCTATCACCTGTATGTCATCTTGGATGTCTTCAGCCGTTTCGTTGTGGGCTGGATGATCGCCTATCGCGAAAGCGCCGAACTAGCCAAGCGCTTGATCGATCATTCCTGCCGCAAACAGCTCATCGCCCCCGGCCAGCTGACCATCCACGCCGATCGCGGCTCATCCATGAAATCCAAACCTGTGGCTTTGCTGCTGGCTGACCTCGGCGTCACCAAAACACATTCCCGCCCCCATGTTTCCGACGACAATCCTTATTCGGAAAGCCAGTTCCGCACCTTGAAATACCGTCCTGGCTTCCCGGACCGCTTCGGCTCCATCGAAGACGCCCGTGGATTTTGTCAATCCTTCTTCCGCTGGTACAACTTTGAACACCACCACTCCGGCCTGGGCTTGATGACCCCCGCCGTGGTTCATCTGGGGAAAGCCGCCGATCTGCTGGTCCAACGCCAAGCCGTCTTGGACACCGCTTTTCAAGCTCACCCGGAACGGTTCGTCCGCCAGGCTCCCAAGCCGCCTTCTCTTCCTACTGCCGTCTGGATCAACAAGCCACCCGACAAGGAGAAAACTCCTTAAACTTTTACGCCGTGTGTCTCATTTTTATTGACACGCACCGAAACGATAGTCGTAGGCTTGCACTTCCAGAGCGGTGGCGCAGGCCTCATCCACTCGCGCCGCGCCATACTTGCGGGTGAAGGACAACAGGCCTTGGATGCGCCGGATGGCAACCTCACCTTGCAGCCGATGGAGCGCCTGGCAAAAAGTGCCGATGTTCGATCCGATTCTTTCGGCGCGCGCCAGCAGTTGCACGGTACCGAGCGGAGTTCGCTTCGGTCGATCCTCGTCTTTGATCCGATGCCGGCCGCGCTCTTGGCGGAGATGCTCGCGCAACAACTGTCCGGTTTTCGGATGGAGCAGGCGGACGTGCTGGCCGTCCCACTGCACTGCCACACGGCGGCTGATCCAGCCGGGCGGCGCGCTGTAGTAGGCCGCCTCTACTTCCACACACCCATCCAGATGTACCGTTCGCTCGCCGTACTGGTAGTAGCGAAACGGTTCCAGTGGCAGCGGCTGAAGCGCCGGTTTCTCTTCTGCGAACATCGCAGCGACTTGTCGCTTGGTGGTGCCGTGAATCCGCGTATCGGCCCAGCGTTCTTCCCAGCGGTCCAGATAGGCCTGCGCTTGTTCCAGACTCTCGAAACGGAGTCCTTTCAGCGGCGTTTTCTGGGCATGTCCGACCCCGGCCTCCACCTTACCTTTTCGATCCGGATCTTGAATGCGGCACGGCATGGCTACCGCGCCATAATGAGCCAGCACATCGCGGTACAACGGGTTCAGCGATGGATCGTAGATGTCAGGTGAGAGCACGCCTTCCCGCAGGTTGTCGAGCACCACGACTCGCGTTGTTCCACCCAGCCGTCGAAAAGCCAGCTCGTGCAACTGAGCCCAGGTTTGCGCACTGGACCGGAACACCAGCAGACGAACCGATTTGCGGCTGAAGCCGAGTGTCAACACGAACAGCCGCGTGCGGCGATACTTGCCGCTGTGCGGATCGCGCACCATGGGGCCGGTGCCGTAATCCATTGTGTTTCTTCGCCGGCTTTGGTGAGAATCACCGCGCGGGCTTCCGGCGACTGGACTCCCCGCAGTCTGCGGACGAAGCGTTTGACGCTTTGATAGCCGCCGGCGAAACCGTGCTGATCGACTAGGTCCTGCCAGATGGCCGTGGCATTGCGCCCGCGCGACAGACCCAGCTCGATCGTTTCGCGGTACGGATCGCAGGCGCTGGATGGGCCGGGGGAACCCACAGCATCGCCGCCCGGCAGGTCGGACCCCGCGCCGAAGTCGGTGGTCGCCTCCTTGGCCGGTTTTGAATCGGGAGCGGGGTCGGTGGTCGGGTTGTTGGCCGGTTTTGCCGGTGGCAGTTTGCCCCAGCCGCCCGGCGGACGAACCGCGATCCCAGCCGCTTTCAAGTAGCCAGTGGCCGTTTCGCGGCGAACTCCGGTTGCCTTCTCAATGCGCCGCAGCGGCCAGCCTAGCTGCCCGAGGGCGATGACCTGTTTCTTTTTCTCGTCGCTCAAGACATTGCTCACGTTGCGGAGGATCGTCCCCCCGCGCCCGTTTCAATGTCCTGAGTACATTCCCCTTTGGCCGGTTTTCACCCGACCTTCATTGGCCGGTTTTGCCCGACCCCCGAGGGCCGCATACAAGATTTCAAAATACGGGGTGGGAGTTTCGCTTGTTAGCGTCCATCTAGTCCGCATCCCATCAGGCGCATCTACAATGACACGAAATTTTTCACCCAACGTACGCCAGATCGCGGAATCGGCCATAGCTCTTGCATCCGGCGGGATGAAGGGCTACGATGAGGGTGCTTAGGTCCTATCGAGAAGCCCCGGTCTTCGGGCCGGGCTTTTCACTTTAAGAACCAATTGTAAGCGAAGGCAAACCGTGAGCGCCGATCCTCAGAAATTCCGAGTGAACGAAAACGAATTCGATGCGGCCATGCGGAAGCTCGTCGCGACGCCCGCAAGCGCCAAGGAAGGGATAAAGCCTACCAAGGTTCGTAAGATGAACGCGGACCCGCAGGAGGTTCCTCTTCCGTCTTCGGGATCTCTGGATTCGCTGTCAAAGCGGCGTAAGTGAGCGCTTTCCCTATCACCAGATTCAGCATCACGAGTGCGAAAAGATCCTGAGCCTTACGATTGTTGAATCGGAACGTGAACTCATCCAGGTAGCGGCTAAGGTGCTTTATACTCACCTTGTGGAACGAGCCAACGATTCCGCGATTGAAGAGGCTCCAAAAATTCTCGATTGAATTTGTGGAGATCATGCGTGGATCGCCTTTGCGGACGTATTCCAGTTTTATGTGATTCACTGTTTCATGCTTGTACGTTTTCCCGAGTGAGAGGTATCCGCGCCATTCATCCGTGATGAATAGATCGGCTTCGGTTGAGATCGTTCGCTTGACTGCGGCGGTCAACACGGTCTTGCTGGGCGTAGCAATTGGGAATGAGCGCACTTTAGATGGCTCACCGTCCTTGGTACGTTGAATCGCGCCGAATACGGGCTGCTGCTGTTTCCAGCCAATCTTGCGCGTTTATCATATGCGCCGCCGACAAACATTTCATCGGCTTCAACAACGCCAGTCAGCAAGCCAGGAGCGCCGTCTTCCATGGCTTTCCTGATTCGATGGCAGAGGTACCACGCCGTGCGATACGTGATGCCAAGGTCACGCTCCATCTGTTTAGCCGAAAGTCCCTTCTTGGCGTTGACCATGAGTGCCACGGCCTGGAACCACTTCTCTAGAGGCAAGTGGGTATCGTGAAATATCGTCCCGGTCGTGGGGCTGAATTGATAAGCGCAGGTCGGTTCCAAACAGGTGTAGAGATGGCGGGCTGGAACGCGAACCGTCCTGAAGACGCCCTTCCGGTCCTTGCGCTCTCGGGTGGTTTCGTTGGTGACGAATTTGGAGATCTTCTCGCTACCGCAGACCAGACACCGGACGCCGTTCGGCCAGCGCATGTTTTCGAGGTAAGCCACGCATTGCGCAGCGGTTCCGAACTTCTTGGAAACGTCTATAACCGACGGCGCGTTCTTCATGCCCTAAGTATGAATTAAGTTTATATGTTTGTCAAGTGCATAATCACCTGTTTTCGATGCGCTCCTCCGATAACGCTCGCACTTGCTGTGGTAACTTATTGAATCCACAAAGAAACCTGGCTTCGCTAACGATATTATGGTGGCTGCGTCCATGCCACAGCTAAAATAAGACCGGACCATGAATGTTCTGTCGGTAACCGGCCTAAGCAAGCGCTACGGCGACGTGGTAGCGGTGAACGACATCTCGTTTGAGGTCGGACCGAACGAGATCGTGGGGCTGCTGGGCCCCAACGGAGCCGGGAAAACCACCACCATCAACATGATTCTAGGGGTTTTAGAACCGACCTCCGGCACCATCCGCATCGACGGCCTGGAACTGGCAAGGCACCGCTCCCAGGCGCTCCAGCGCACTAATTTCGCCGCCGTCTACGCTCCCCTGCCCGGCAATCTGACCGTCTATCAGAACCTGCGCATCTTCGGACTCATTTACGGCGTGCAGGATCTCGCGCGGCGCATCGACGTCTTACTCGAACAGTTCGACCTTCAGCCATTTCGCAACACCAAGTGCGGCGTGCTCTCCTCTGGCGAACAGACCCGCGTCGGTCTGGCGAAGGCCATGCTGAATCGCCCCGAACTGCTGCTGCTGGACGAACCGACCGCCTCGCTCGATCCCGCAACCGCACAGGAGGTCCGCGCCAGGATCCGCGAGTTGGCGCTCAACGGCACCGGCGGCGTGCTCTGGACCTCGCACAACATGCATGAAGTCGAGCAGGTCTGCGACCGCGTGCTGTTCCTCTCGCACGGGAAAATCCTGCTCGAAGGCGACCCCAAGGCGCTCCCGGCCGAGCACGGCAAGGAAACCCTGGAAGAGCTGTTCATCACGGTGGCGCGCGAACCGCTGACCTTGGAGCGAGCTTGAATAACGCATCCATCCAACGCACCGGCGCGATCGTTCTGCGCCAGTATTACCTGCTGCGCGGCAGCCCCGCGCGCGTTCTGCCGTTGTTCGCCTGGGTCGCCATCGACATGGTGCTGTGGGGCTTCATCACCCGATACCTGAACTCGGTGAGCGCCTCCGGCGTTAATTTCGTGCCGACGTTGCTGGGCGCGGTTCTGCTGTGGGATTTTTTCATCCGCGTCATGCAGGGCGTCACCATGGCGTTTTTCGAAGACGTCTGGTCGCGCAATTTTCTGAACGTCTTCGCGACGCCGCTGCGCATCTCCGAGTACGTCAGCGGTCTGGTGCTACGAGCATTGGGACCAGCTCCATCGGGATGCTGGTGATGCTGGTGCTCGCGACCGCGGTCTTCGGCCTGTCCTTCTTCGCTTACGGCGCGCTGCTGGTTCCCTCTCTATTGGTGCTGTTTCTTTTCGGAATCGCGCTGGGCATAATCGCCAGCGCCGTGGTGCTGCGGCTCGGGCCGGCGTCGGAATGGTTCATCTGGCCGATCCCGGCCGTGCTCTCGCCGTTCGCCGGCGTGTTCTATCCGCTTTCGACGCTGCCCCAATGGATGCAGTACATCTCGCATCTGCTGCCTCCGGCGTACGTCTTCGAGAGCATGCGGCGGATCATTTCGGGCGGCTCCGCTTCCATCGGTTCCATCGCCCTGGGCGGCGCGCTGGCAGTGCTGGACATCCTGCTGGCCTGCTGGTTCTTCGCCTACATCTACCGCCATGCCGTGCGGACCGGCCTGATTGCCCGCTACAGCGCCGAGAGTTTGAGCTGACCGATTTTTGGCGGTGGCGGGAATTTGCCGCCATCCTTCCTCCATTGAATCAATCACTTACGAGCGTGGCTTCCAAAATGCAAAAACGAAGCCAGCGGGGCCACACACTATTGGCAACTCCACAAATCGCTCTTAGCCCGCAGCCAACTTCTGAAGCTTCGCACGGGATCGCGAAGGGATCGCGCTCGATCAATCTGTTGCTGGTGGCCGGCGTCGTCATCGCCCTGGGGGCGATCCTTTTCGGAATCGCCTGCACGGGAATTTCGATGCGCTACTTTCTGCAACCCACCGGCGCCGCCATTGTTCTAGGCGGCACGCTGGGCGTTACCTTGGTCACGACGCCGCGCGCAGCGTTGCTCAATTCCCTGCGCCGCGTAGCCGGCCTGCTATCAGCAACCGAAGTCGATCGCGAAGTTCTCATCGAGGAAATAATCTCCTACGCCCGAATCGCGCGCCGGGGCGGGGTTCTCTCCATTGAACCCATGCTGAATCAGGTCCGGCATCCGTTCCTCCGGGAGGCCCTGCAGCTGGCTGCCGATATAGGCAATCGCCAGGAATTGCAACTGGTCCTGGAGACGGAAGTACGCCTGGCGGAAAGGCAAGGCGAAGCCGACGCGCGGGCCTTGGAAATCGCCGCAGGCTATGCCCCCACGCTGGGAATTATTGGCACCGTGGTTGGGCTGATCGACGTCCTGCGCCAGTTCGCGAACCTGCAGGCGGTCGGTTCTGGGATCGGCACGGCCTTCGTCTCCACCATCTACGGCTTGGCGCTCGCCAATTTGCTGCTGCTTCCGGCAGCGCATCGCATCCGGGCGTGCGTGGCCGGGACATTTGAGGACCAGGATCTCATTGTGGAAGGCGTGCTCGCGATTCTGGATTCGGTTCACCCCTCGCTGGTTCAAATGCGCTTGCATGCATTTCTAAGCACCAGAGCGAAAAATGCAGCATAGAGCCCGGGCGCTCCATGCGCCCCACGAAAATCGCGAACGCTGGCTGATCAGTTACACCGACGTGCTGACCATCCTTCTGGCGCTCTTCATCGCGGTCGCGGCGCAAAGTCTGAAGCAGCGGCTAGCGCTTCTTCCCGCCGACCCTTTGCCGCCGCCGGTAGCTCCGAGTTCGCACCGGGCGCTGCTCGAAGCCGGCGAGAAGCTAAAGCAGCGCGGTTTGGATCTGCGCCTGGAAAAGCGCGGTCTGGTCATCAGCCTGCCTCAAACCATTCTCTTTTCCTCGGGCGACGACCATGTCATGCCGTCCGCCGCTCCGATCATTTCCCAAATCGCGGAGACTTTGCGCGGCATCCCCAACCAGGTGGCTTTAGTCGGTCATGCCGATTCGGTCCCCATTCACAACCACCGCTTCGAAAACAACTGGCAGCTTTCGGCCGCCCGAAGCCTTAGCCTGCTGACCATGTTGACCACCCAATACGACATCCCCGAATCGCGCCTGCTGGTCGAAAGTGACGGCTCGAACAGTCCGAAAAACTCGAACGACACGGAAGCGGGACGCGCCGAAAATCGCCGGGTTGAAATCTTGATTTTGGACAATCTTTAAATTGGGCGTTCGGCATGAAGCTTCTGTTCTGGGGAGGTTTCCCACAGCCAGCGGGTGCGTCAAAACGGTCAGGCGCGCTGGCCGCAACCGAACTGGCCCACTAATCATCGGATAAATTGGGTGAATCCTACGCTCTGCCATCGGTCCAACGATTGCACGATGATCAGAGAGCGTTGAATCGTCCAGGGCTTGCACGAGAGTGCCGCTGGCAAGCGTGAGGGTACGGAGGAGTGGCTGCCGCCCATTCCCGTGCTTCCCTGGTGGGCCTCCTTCTTTGAAGCAACTGGAAAGGAGGATTCAATGAAGGTTCGTAATGTGATGACGCAGAAGGCGATCTTCTGCCGTCTCGATACCCCCCTCTCAGAAGCCGCCGACTTGATGTGGAAGAACGGCTGCGGGTTTCTACCGGTGATTGGAGAAGGCGGGAACGTAATCGGAGTGATTACGGATCGGGATGTCGGCGTCGCTTTTGGTACTAGAAGACGACGGCCATCTGAGCTGCTCGCCAAGGACGTGATGTCGTCCAGTCTTTTCACCTGTACGCCGGAGGACAGCATAGCGTGCGTGTTAACTACCATGCGGATGGAAGGAATCCGGCGTCTACCCGTGGTTGATCAATTGGGTAATCTGGCAGGAGTTTTGTCGATTGACGACCTCGTGCTGAAGGCGCGCGAGGAGGCTTCCAAAAAGGAGATTTCCTATAGGGATGTAGAAGAGGCATATAAAGCTATTCGGGGTCACGCGGTTGCGGCTGCGAAAGCGCGCACGGCCGCCTGACCTGTTTTCATAGAAAGGAGCATTTTTATGCCTGAAGTGAAGGTAACAAAGGAGAACGGTGGTGCTTTGGCATTTCGCCCGGAAGTGTATTTTCCAACATTTCCATTCGGCAATCTGCTGGGCGCCAACCCGTTTAAGTTCGCGAAACGTTTAACCGAGGAGATGGACCGGGCATTTGCCGGATTCGCTCCTCCGGAGCAGTTTGAACTTTGGGCTCCACCGCTCGAAGTGAAACACAAGAATGGCAATTTCGTCGTCACGGCCGAACTGCCTGGCCTGACCAAGGACGAAATCAAGGTGGAAGTGATCGAGCATGCGCTGGTAATTGAAGGCGAGAGAAAGCGGGAGAAGGAGGAAAAGGGCGAGCAGTTTTACCGTTCTGAACGGTACTATGGCAAGTTCTATCGCTCCATTCCTTTGCCGAAAGGCGCCCAGGCAGACGCCATCAAAGCGGAGTTGACCAACGGCGTCCTGGAAGTCGTCATTCCCGTGCCTGAAGTGAAACCAGCCACGCGGGAGATTCCCATCGGAACCAAGTAGAACCCCGCAACAGACTAGCATTGGACCCCTGGGGGCGCGCCCAAGCGCCCCCTTTTTTTGGCCTATTGAGGAATGGAAGCGCCGGCCCAAAATCACACGGTTGCACCTGCAATCTTTGGTGCGCTATTGTGAACGGAGGTATTCAGGCTGCTGAAATACCCGTCGCTTTGTCACTATAAGGATCCTCCCCACCGGGGGATCTTCCTAATCTCAGGAGGAACGGACCGAATGCTCACCGCACGCGTGCCAGTTTGTCGGCGCGCCATGTACGCTCTGTTGCCGCTACTGGCGGCGATCCTGTTCTTGATCGCCCTGCCTGCGCCCATGCCGGCGCAACCCGCGGAGGCCGGAGGAGAAGCCCGCCTGGTTCTGCCGGACCTGTCGCAAGCAAACTTCCTCGGCACCGATGGCCGCTCGCTCCTGATGTGGGGCTTGGCAGTCTGTGCCCTCGGCCTATTGTTTGGCTTCCTCACTTACACGCAGCTTCGCAAGCTGCCCGTTCACAAGTCCATGCTTGAGATCTCGGAGCTGATCTACGAGACTTGCAAAACCTACCTGATCACACAAGGCAAGTTCCTTCTGATCCTGGAAGTGTTCATAGGAGTGATCATCGCGGTTTATTTCGGGGTGCTGGAGCACATGGAGCCCTTGCGCGTCTTGATCATCCTGGGGTTCAGCGTAGTGGGGATCGCGGGCAGTTATGGCGTGGCGTGGTTCGGCATACGCGTGAACACCTTCGCCAATTCGCGGACGGCGTTTGCCAGCCTCACCGGCAAAGCTTACCCCTGCAATTCGATTCCGCTGAAGGCCGGCATGAGCATCGGAATGATGCTGATCAGCATTGAGCTGGTCATCATGCTCTTCATTTTGCTTTTCGTGCCGGGCGACTATGCGGGACCGTGCTTCATCGGATTCGCGATCGGCGAATCGCTGGGCGCGGCGGCATTGCGTGTCGCGGGCGGCATCTTTACCAAGATCGCCGATATCGGCGCCGATCTGATGAAAATCGTCTTCAAGATCAAGGAAGACGACGCGCGCAATCCGGGCGTGATCGCCGACTGCACCGGCGACAACGCGGGCGATTCGGTTGGACCCAGCGCCGATGGTTTCGAGACCTACGGCGTCACGGGCGTCGCGCTCATTACCTTCATCCTGCTGGCGGTGAGCAGCCCGCTGATACAGGTCCAGCTGCTGGTCTGGATTTTCGTGATGCGCGTGGTGATGATCATTTCCTCGGGCATCTCCTACTTCATCAACAGCGCGATCGCGAAAGCCCGTTACGGCGATGTCGCGAAGATGAATTTCGAGGGGCCGTTGACTTCGCTGGTTTGGCTCACTTCCATCATTTCGATCGCGTTGACCTTCCTGGTTTCGAGCCAGATCATCCCCAGCCTCGCGGGCGACACCACTTTATGGTGGAAGCTGTCGTTAATCATCACCTGCGGGACGCTCGCCGGCGCCATCATTCCGGAACTGGTGAAGGTGTTCACCTCCATGAACTCGTCGCACGTGCGGGAGGTGGTGACTTCGTCCGAAGAAGGCGGCGCATCGCTCAACATCTTGTCTGGTTTCGTGGCGGGGAACTTCAGCGCGTATTGGCTCGGCTTGACCATGATGGTCCTGATGGCGGTCGGTTACTGGATCAGCAACTACGGTCTGGCCGCGCTCATGTTGGCGCCGGCGGTATTCGCCTTCGGCCTGGTGGCGTTCGGTTTCCTCGGCATGGGGCCGGTGACCATCGCGGTAGACTCCTATGGTCCGGTGACCGATAACGCGCAATCGGTATTCGAGCTCTCGACCATCGAACAGATTCCCGGGATCGAAGGGGAAATCCAGAAAGATTTCGGCTTCCGGCCCGACTTCGTCAAGGGCAAGGACAACCTGGAGGAGAACGACGGCGCGGGCAACACCTTTAAGGCGACCGCCAAGCCGGTGCTGATCGGAACCGCGGTGGTCGGCGCCACTACGATGATCTTCTCCATTATCGTGGCGCTCACCAATGGGCTTCAGCCGGCGCTGCTGTCGAATCTTTCGATTCTGCATGCGCCGTTCCTGCTCGGCTTGATCACTGGAGGCGCGATAATCTACTGGTTCACGGGCGCATCCACGCAGGCGGTAACCACCGGCGCTTATCGAGCGGTCGAGTTTATCAAAGCCAACATCAACCTGGAGAGTGCCACCAAAGCTTCCGTGAGCGACAGCAAGAAAGTGGTGGAGATCTGCACGCAGTACGCGCAGAAGGGGATGTTCAACATCTTCCTGACGGTCTTCTTCGCCACGCTGGGCTTTGCGTTCGTGGAGCCGTACTACTTCATCGGCTACCTCATCTCGATCGCGCTGTTTGGCCTCTATCAAGCGATCTTCATGGCCAACGCGGGGGGCGCCTGGGACAATGCCAAGAAGATTGTCGAGACGGAGCTGAAGCAGAAGGGGACGCCGCTGCACGATGCAACGGTGGTAGGCGATACCGTAGGCGATCCGTTCAAAGACACTTCGTCGGTTGCGCTGAACCCGATCATCAAGTTCACGACGCTGTTCGGATTGCTGGCCGTGGAGCTGGCAGTCTCCCTGACCAAGGACCAAGGTCCGACCATTACCACCGTACTCGCGGCGCTGTTCCTGCTCATCTCGACCATCTTTGTTTGGCGCTCGTTTTACGGCATGCGGATCGAGAAGCAACGGTAGCGCTTCCATCACCTAACGTTCGCATCACATCAGAATAATCCGGTGTACCGGAAAACGTCTTCGCTACGTCCCGCGTCGAACGGGCGAGGAGGTACAAGTGCGAATGAAGCAAATCCTTTTTAGCTGGGTGGGCGCCGGCCTGTTACTGTTTGGGGTAAGCATGAGCGTGCAAGCCGCGCCGCAAGATCGCGGCAGTTGGTATGAAGAGCGCGACACGTTCTATCACGGCAACGACTGGCGCATGCACATGTTCGATCGCGTTCGTGACGACCTGAATCATGTGCAGGAGACCACCTTCCGGGGCAGCGACCAATACCGCATCGCCAGGACCAAAGAACAGCTGAACGACCTGCAAGGCAAGATGGCCGCTCATCAGTACGATCAGCCCGAACTCGATCAAGTCATCGCTGGGATGCAGCGGGTCGTGGCGGATAACCATTTATCGTCTCGCGACCGCGACATGTTAGCCGACGATTTAACCCGTCTGCGTGATTATCGCGAGCACCACGAGAGCTGGCGCTAGCGTCTGCCTGAGCGATCTTGACGCACTCGAGGCATCTGGAGCGATCCGGATGCCTCAGGTTTTTCATCTCCTGCCTAGGAGCCACATCACCAAGGACAAAAGTACGCTCAAAAGCAGGCAGGTTACGAGCGGGAAATAAAACACGGAGTGCTTGCCGCGAATAACGACATCGCCCGGCAGGCGGCCGAACCGGATCGGAAGTTTTTCGCCGAGCGAGATAATCACGCCCAGGACCACCACCGCCAGGCCGATCAGGATGAGTGTGCGGCCGAAGTTCATAATTTCACGTTCCGGCGGTTTGCCATCTCGCGACCGACCGCGCTCAGAACTTCCGGCCGCAAAAGTCTGGCCGCCAGAGGGAACAGTTCCTGGTCCTCCATCGCGATGTGATGACGGTACATCTCGGATAGTTGCGACAGTGCCCGCTCCAATTCCAGCGCCTGCTCAGCGGCGATTGTTCCATCGTCGAGCCAACGCACGAATAGACGCTCCACGATCTCGTGATCGCGCGCGGCCAGCTGATGCTCGTGCTCCAACTCGAGCAGATGGTCGAGCGACGAACCAGCCTCGGGCGAGCTACGCAGGCGCGGAAAAAGCGACTCCTCTTCGTCGGCGGTGTGCTTCGGCGCGGAATCATGAAAATATGCCAGAGCCTTTTGAAGCGCCAGCTTTTCTTCTGGCTCGAGTGAGCGCCCTTTAGCCCGCCCGCAAACGCGAACCAGCACATCCAAAAAGCGTTCGATGCGGCGATGGCAATCGCTCAGCAATCCGAGTGGATTGGAAAAATCGGATTCCTGCTTCTGACCAATCTGGACCGCCATCCGCCTTTATTTTATCGTTCGAGGAAGTGCTGCGTTCCCATCCACACCCAGCGGGTGCGTGTAAGCGATCACAAAGTGAGAATTTTCGCTCTTAGATCTTCTGATTCAGTTCTTTGGTTCTGGTCTCCCGCTTGCGAGCTATTAAGTGGTTAATCTTAACTCCCTGAGGTTGACGCCGGAGGCGGTGGCTACGTCGCGACGTTTAGAAGTGGAGTCACCGCCTTCGGTGGGGGCGGTAATGAATACGAAGAGGCGCTTGGAGGCACTGATATGAAAGTACAAGATGTGATGGTCAAGAATGTAAGGTTTTGCGGCCCTGAGATGAATCTGGCGGCCGCCATCGAAACCATTTGGAAGGAGGGCGTGGGAACGCTCCCGGTGGTGGAAGACGGCCGGGTACTGGGCGTCATTACGGATCGGGACATCGCGATCGCTCTGGGCACTCGCAACGCCCGGGCCAGCGAGACGCGCGTCAGGGACGTTTCTCTTCCGAAGCTGTTTTATTGCGCGCCGGAGGACGACATTCACGTCGCGCTCCAAACCATGCGCGCCCAGAGAGTCCGCCGGCTGCCGGTGATGGACGGCAAGGGTGCGCTGCAGGGCATTCTTTGCCTGGACGACATTATCCTCTACGCGGAAGAAGGGGTCGGGGAACTGACCTACGGCGATGTCGTGGAGACATTGCAAGGCGTCTGTGAGCATCCGGCTGTGGCCAGAATTCTGGCCGTGGCCCGATGAGTTCCCGCTCACGGGCGGGAGTGAGTTGGCGCGCGTAGATTATCACCGTCGTGTAGCATGGTCGGCGCGCCTCACAGCGACGGGTTCTTAACGCCAGGCCGTTACGCTCAGATTGCTTGAGCGCCCCCCGGGGCTTCTGTGTCCTGTCCCGAGGGACACGGCTTGGCGAATCTTTTTGACTTCATTTACCCGCGAAAAAGCACCAGCCGCAAAGGTCGGGGCCGGCCGAGAAGCTTCGGCCTCAGATTGGAGCGAGCGAATCTTTGCGACCGAACTAGTGCCGCCAGGGCAGGCGTCGCTCGACCCAGGCGTGGAAGTCCGGCCAAAACTCCGGCAGCAGATTAGCGAAACCGGCCCCGGCGACGTCGGTTCCCCAATTTGTGGCGGCGGCGCGCGCGGTGCGGCTGGCGGGAGGATAATAGGCGTTGGAAAGGCCGGCGCTCATCGCGGTCCCCAGAACATTGGACCAGTTGAATGTCAAGGAACCGGAATCGGTGCGCGTGACCAGCGAACGGCTGACGGCGTAGCCGATCCTTGCCCAAGTTTTATGCGACGGGCCGCGGCGGATGTAGCGGGTGTCCTCGTGAAATGCCGAGGCCAGAAGAAAATCGCCGAAGAAGTTCTGGCTGACGATATCGCCAATGGCGGAGCCGAAGCGCTTCGGATAGCCCGGCCAGGGCTTGCGCCCGTAGAGCGGCGTGGAATGGGTCATCTGTGAAACACCGGCGTTGAACGCGGCCGCGCCGAGCGTGAACGGCGCGAAGGTCTCCTTTTCGAACAGATCCCATTTTTCAGAAACAGACGGCGGGGGAAGCGCGGCATTCGTTACCGCGGCACTCGTTAACGGCGCAGTCGGATCCTGAGCGCGAGCGATCCAAACGCAGGCGACCAAGCACACTACCAGCGCCATCCACCGCATCATTCCAGTGTGGCGCTTCTGGCGCACTTCGCGCCAGCATGTTATCTTCAACTTCTTGCCCCCACCGTTGACAGGCATTCGCGTGCTGGACCTCAGCAGCGTGGTCGCCGGCCCGACCGCCACCATGATTTTGGCCGATCTTGGCGCCGACATTATCAAGGTAGAGCGGATCGACGGGGGCGACGATGCTCGCGGAATGGGTCCTCATCGCGGACCCTGGGGCACGTTTTTTGTTTCGCTCAACCGCGGGAAGCGCTCCATTGCGGTGGATATCACTAAGCCGGCCGGGCGCGAGATCGTGCTCCGGCTGGCCAGCGGCTGCGACGTGTTTATGGAGAATTTTCGCGGCGGTAAGGCAACTGCTTTGGGCCTGGATGAAACGGCCATTCGCGCGCGCAAGCCCGACATCATTTATGCGTCGCTCACCGCCTACGGTCCGCGCGGACCTGACTACGCCAAGCCCGGCTACGACGCCCTGATCCAAGGCCGCAGCGGCATCGTGAGCGTCACCGGCACCGGCGAGCATGAGCCGATTCGCGCCGGGGTCTCGATCATCGATATCGGCGCGGGAACCTGGATGGCGTTGGGCATTCTGGCGGCCCTGTTCGAAAGGCAGCGCTCCGGGCGCGGGCAGCGCGTGGACGCTTCGCTGCTCGGGACCGGCGTCATGCTGATGGCCTATCATCTGGTCTACCAGCAATTCACCGGGGTGAACCCGCGGCCGCAAGGTTCGCGGCACACTTCTTTCGCACCCTACGGCGTCTTTTTTACCGCGGATGGAACCATCATGATCGGAATCTCGAACGATCGGTTGTTCGGGCGCCTGTGCGCGGCGCTGGTGAAAAAGGAATGGACCGAGGACCCTCGCTTTAAAACTAACCCGAAGCGCGTCGAAAACCGCGACGATCTGGATGAACAAATCAACGCTGTGCTGCGCGCTCATCCCACCAGTCACTGGCGCGCTGTTTTTGACAAATTCGATGTTCCGAACGATGCGGTGCAGAATGCCGAGCAGGTGATTCAGGACCCGCAGATCGTGGCGCTGGGGCAACTCGCCCAGGTGGCGCTGGCGGGAGACAGCACGGTTGCGGTGCCGCGCTTGCCGATCGAGCTGGCGGTCACTCCGCCCAAGATTGCCGGGCCTCCGCCGGCGCTCGGCCAGCACGGTGCGGCCATCCTGCACGAAGCCGGATACTCGGACGCCGAGATCCAGGATCTGGTTCGTTCGGGCGCCTGCGCTCTGCCCGCAGGAGTTGAGACGTGAGCTACGGACGCTACTTCGAGGAGCTCGAGATCGGACAGGAATTCAGGCACTGGCCTGGCCGCACCATCACCGAATTCGACGATACACTTTTTAGCTTGATGAGCATGAACCAGCACCCGGTGCACATCGACGAGCACTTCGCCCAGGGCACGCAACACAAGACCCGCCTGGTGGAAGGACCGCTGGTGATCAGCCTGGTGATTGGGATGAGCCAGCGGGATATCGGCGGCCGGTCGATTCAAACTCTGTCGTATTCCAATATACGGCACCTGGGTCCGGTGTTTCATGGCGACACCATCTATGCCGAGTCGACCATCAAGGCGAAGGAAGAGCTGCCGGAGGCGCGCGGCGTCGTCACCCTGCGAAGCCGGGGCATCAATCAGCGCGGCGAAACGGTCCTGACGCTGGAGAGCCGCATTGTCGTGCCACGCCGTCCCGAGGGAGCAGTCGCATGAAGAAGTTGGATGCGGAGCAGGAACTGATCGTCGCGACCGTCCGGCAATTCGTCCAGAAGGAAGTGGTTCCGGTGGCTTCCGAGCTGGAGCATCGCAACGAGTATCCGCACGCGCTGGTCGCGCAAATGAAGGAGCTGGGACTTTTCGGATTGAACATTCCGGAGGCGTATGGCGGCGTGGGCGTCGATTACACCACCTTCGCGATGATCTTCGAGGAACTGGCGCGCGGCTGGCTGGGACTGTCGGGCATCGTCGGCAGCCATTCGGTGCTGTGCGACGTGCTGGTGCGCTTTGGCACGGAAGAGCAGAAGCGGCGCTTCCTGCCCGGGCTGGCTACAGGCGAACGCCGCGGGGGCATTTGTTTATCGGAACCGGGCGCCGGCACGGATCTGCAGAGCATCACGACACGGCATCGCGGCCGGCAGGCGATGAGTACCGCGTCAACGGCTCGAAGATGTGGATCACGAATGGCCGGCAAGGAAATACGTTTTTGCTTTTGGCCAAGACCAATCCGGCGGCGAAGCCGCCCATCGCGGCATGAGCGCGTTCGTGATTGAAAAAGGCGCGCCGGGGCTTACGGTCAGCCGCGATATCGACAAGCTGGGCTACAAGAGCGTCGAAACCTGCGAGCTGCATTTCGCCGATTTTCCGGTTCCGGCTGAAAACCGGATCGGCGAGGAAGGGCAAGGCTTCCGCGAGGTCATGAGCGGGACTGGAAGCCGAACGGCTAAATGTGGCGGCTCGCGGCCTGGGTATCGCGCGCGCCGCCTTTGAGGAAGCGATCCGCTATGCGCAGCGCCGGACCTCGTTCGGCAAGCCGATCGCCGAGCACCAGTCCATCCAGATCAAGCTGGCGGATATGGCTACGCGTATCGAAGCGTCGCGCCTGCTGATTTATTCGGCCGCCGAGAAAATGGATCGCGGCGAGCGCTCGGATCTGGAGGCCGGCATGGCCAAACTGTTCGCCACCGAAACCGCGGCGCAGGTTTCGCTCGACGCCATGCGCATTTTGGGCGGAAACGGGTATTCGAAGGATTTTCCGGTGGAGCGTTATTATCGCGACGCGCCGCTGGTGGTCATCGGCGGCGGAACCAACGAATTGCAGCACCTGATCATCGCGCGCAATCTGCTCAAGAAATACCGCGAGGAGGTTTAGCCGGAGCCATGTCTTTCGGCCGTTATTACGAAGAGTTCAAAGTTGGAGCGGTCTACCAGCACTGGCCGGGCCGGACCATCGCGGATTACGACAACACCTGGTTCGCGCTGCTGTCGATGAACCAGAATCCGCTCTACATCGATGAGCATTACGCGCGTGGGCAAGGTACAGGCCGGCCTGTGATCGACACGTTGGTGTTCAGCTTGACGGTGGGAATCAGCGTGGCGGATACCAGCGGCCGGGCCATCGCGAATCTGGGTTTCGAGAGCGTGCTGTTCGAGCGGCCGCTTTTTACGGGCGACTCGCTCTATGCCGAATCCGAGGTGCTGGAAAAGCGCGAGTCCGCGAGCAAGCCCGATCGGGGAGTGATATCCATCGAAACGCGGGGATTCAACCAGCGCCGGGAGCGGGTGATCGTTCTGCGTCGCAGCATGCTAGCGCCCAGGCGAACCGCCCGCTGAGCAGCTCATACTCGCCGGTTCCTGGCCGATAAGCCCGGCGTGGGCAAGACATCGGTATTCTTCATCGCTCTGCTGGCGGCGGTCCCTGGATGGGCGGCGACCACGGTCACGACTAATCCCAGCAGCCTGACTTTTAACTGGCAGTGGGGATCGGCGACTTTGCCGTCCTCGCAATCGATCTCCGTGAAGGCGAGTTCCGGCACTCCGGCGTTCTCCACCAGCATTTCGCCCTCGGCCGCGGCAGCGCCCTGGCTCACGGTCACCTCGTCATCCGACGCGCTGCCGGCCACTGTGGACGTATACGTGAACCCTGAGACGCTCCCGATCGGCATCTATAACACGGCATCGGTGACGATCGCGGTAGCGGGGGTGGCGGCTCCGATCAATGTCGCGGTGACACTAACCGTGACGGCGCCGTCGGCCAACTTCGGCGTGAGTGCGACCACGCTTACCTTCGACTCGACGGCAAACTCCAGCCCGCAGACCGTGAACCTTTCCACCGACGGACTGCCGATTTCGTTCACGGCCACGTCTGGGGCCAAATGGCTGGACTTGAATACGGCTACCAGCCAAACGCCCGCGGGCACGATGACCGGCGTGGTCAGTTCGCCGGCGAGTCCAGTAGCGCTGACGGTTTCGCTCGATCCGACTGGCCTGGCTGCATTGGCTCCGCAAACGGCGCCCTACGTGGGCAAAATCACCATCGTCGCCTCGGGGCCGCCAGTGGTGGTCAAATCACAGACCATCACGGTGAATTTGACGGTGAACAGCGTGGCGCCGACCATCGCCAGCGTTTGGCCAACCAGCTTGCCGCTGGGCGGCGGCGCGGCCTGGGTGACCATCATCGGGACCAATTTCTACAGCGCCACCGTGGTCGAAGTGCAGGGCATCAATGGAACGCTGACACCCAAGCTGCTGAGCGCGACCGAGCTGTCGGTGCAAATCCCGGCATTGCTTTTGGCAGCGCCCACCACGCTGAATATGATCGTGTCGAATCCCGCGCCGGGCGGCGCTTCCACCCCGAACGCTCTGTCGGCGATCACGGTTGCAAATCCCACGGCCATTTTCACGAACGGAGTGGTCAGCGCGGCCAGCTATGCCAGCGATGCCGTGAGCCCGGGCGAACTGGTCACCATCTTCGGCACCAATATCGGCCCCAACATCCCGGCTCCGATGATGGTGACGAACGGCTACGTGGCGACCACTCTCGGCGGCGTCTTGGTGACGGTGGATACTCAAAACGCGCCGATCGTGTTCGCGAGCCTGAACCAGGTTACGATTCAAGTCCCGTATGAGGCCACTACCGGCGCGAATAAGGTGGTCTCACTCACCAACGGCAGTAATGCACCCGTGAACGCTTTGGTGCAAATTAATCCGACCGCTCCGGGCATCTTCACCGCCAACGGTTCCGGAACAGGCCAGGCCGCGGCGTTGAACTATAACGCCACCACCGGGCTCTATACGCTGAATGCCAGCACCACGCCCGCGAATATCGGCGACACGGTGATCCTTTATCTGACCGGAGAGGGCAATTACAATCTGGCATTGCTTGCGGGAGCCGTAGTCACCAATACCGGATTCATCATTCCCTCCTCGCTCGATCCGCTGCCGGAGCTGAGCCCGCTTCCTTCGGTGATGATCGGCGGCGTGGATGCGAGCGCCGGTGTGGCTTACGCAGGGCCGATGGTAGGGGGCATGCTTGGGCTGCTGCAAATCAATGTCACGGTTCCGACCGGCAGCGCGACCGGGGCGGCGGTGCCAATCTCGGTCACGATCGGCGGCGTCTCCACGCAAACGGACCAGCCCAACGTCACGTTAGCGATTCATCCGTGAGGCAGGTTCACTCATGCGCCGCGATCCAATGCGTCACCTGCGGCGGGTCTTCGCGCAGATGAAAGGCGAACGCGCCGGCCTCTACTTCGCGATCGGAGATGGTGACGCGCTCGTGCTGGCGCAAGTGCTCCTCCCAGCTCTGGACGACAAACGTTTCGAGATAGCGGCCGGGCTTTTGGGCGTCCTCGAATAATCCCCAGCGAATGGCCCCATCCCGGCGGCGGAGCCTCCGCATAGCTCGCATGGTGCGCGTAAACTCGCCCGCGCGCGAAGGATTGATCCAATATTCCACGGTCACCAGCACCGGGCCATGGTCGGGAGGTCGCTCCACCGTCAGGGTTGGCTCCGGCCAATGCAGGGACGGCCGGGTATCGAGTTCGCGCGGATTGGGGAGCCGCAGACGGAAGGTAGCCGCAGCACCGGCCAATAACGCAATGCCCGCCGCTAGGAGCGTCATGCGGAGGCCGATCCAATTGGCGACCGCGCCCCAGATCACGCTGCCCACCGCCATAGCGCCCTGGAACACCAGCAGGTAGACTCCGAGCGCTCGCGCTCTTACCCAGGCGGGAAGCGAGGTTTGCGCGGCGGTGTTCAAAGTGGAGTTGACGGACATCCAGGCCATACCGGCCGCCAGCATGACCCCGACCACGGCGGCGAAGCTGGCGAGATACGCCATGGAGACGCTGACCAGTCCGAACAGAAGCATTCCCGAGGTCACGATCGCATCTGGGAGAAAGCAACTGGCGCAAGCGCCCGATCATCACAGCGGCGAGAATGGAGCCGATTCCCAAACATCCCAGCAGCAATCCGAATCCGGTGCTTTCGCGGTGCAGTTCGACCTTGGCCACCAGTGGCAATAGCGACCAGATCGCGCTGGCCGAGAGAATGAACGCTCCGGACCGGAACAGCACGGCGTGCAAAGCAGGCGCAAAGCGAACATAACGCATTCCCGTCCAGATCGCCGTACTGACGCTTTCGGTAGACACGCGCGCCTCTTTGGGCTCGCGCAGCCACAGGTACAGCACGATCATGACACCGACGAAGGAAATAGCGTTCAGGACAAAAGCTCCGCCAGCGCCGATGGCGGCCACCACAATGCCACCCAAGGCCGGTCCGATGGCGCGCGCCAGGTTGAAGCCGACGGAGTTGAGAGCAATGGCCGCAGGCAACTGGTCGTTGGGGACCAGTTCGGGCATGATGGCCTGCCAGGCTGGACCATTCATGGTAGCGCCCAGGCCGAGCGCGAAGGTCAGCCACAGGAGGGTCCAGGGTCCGGTGGCGCCCGTCAGGGTGAGCACGCCCAGAACAGCGGCCGCCGCCAGCATAGCGCCTTGGGTGATGATGAGCAGTCTGCGTCGATCGACGATGTCGGCGATAGCGCCCGCCGGCAGGCCAAGGAGAAAAACGGGGAGGTTGGTGGCGGTCTGCACCAGGGCGACGAACAGGGGCGAGGGGGCCAGCGTGGTCATGAGCCAGGCCGCCCCGGCGTTCTGCATCCAGGTGCCGATGTTGGAGACCGCGTTGGCGATCCACAGCCAGCGGAACCACGTAAAACGGAGCGGAGTCCAGGTACCGTGCGGGGTTGAGGAGGTGGCGGGCGTCAACTCTTATTCTAAGTGCAGGCAAATGGTACGTCGGTTCCATGGACAACTATTTATTTTTCGAGTTTTAATTGGGATAATGCCCCGCTGCCAGGCGTGCAACAGCGTCGTAACCAAGAGCGACGTAGTGTGCTACGGCTGCGGAGATCCGATCCCGGAAACGCATCGACGGCCAACGCTGCAGCCCAAGCGCATCTCGAAGGTCAGCAACATTGCGTTCTTCTGTTCGCTGGGGCTCACCGGCTTTTCCTTTCTCTCGGAGCGCAAACTGCCGCTAGCGGTCAGCATTGGGCTATCGGGGCTGCTGCTCACGGTCAGGATTATTGCCGATCGCATCGCGAACAAGAATCCCGCGCCCTTCTAGCGGTGATTGCCCTGGTCATTTCCCTAAAAGGGGCGGCACGCGGCGCCTAGTCGCCTGCTCGAAAGCGTAGGCCAGCCCAAGGAGACGCGGCTCACTGCAAGCCGTTCCCGTAAAACTGACTCCGAAGGGCGACGGCTTGGCATCGAAACCATTCGGAAAGGGCGGCATGGGCGCGTTCGGAACCAACCCGAAGGGCACGATGACGGTGGGATAGCCGGGCTTGGCGGCGATGGACGAACCGGTGTCGGAGGGGAAGAGCAGAGCGTCCAGGTTACCGCTTTTCAAAGCCGCATCGATGCCGAACGTGGCCGCTAGATCCATGTCCCTGGCGCGGTCGATCGAATAGCGCAACTGATCGGCATTGAGGTCCACCTCGTCGGAGATATCGAGCGCCGCTTGCCCGTACTTGATGGATCCGGCGGCTTGGTGAGCGAGATTGAACATGCGCAGCTCGGTGAGCGATTTAACCGGAGCGGTTGGGCCGAGCGTAGCCAGCCATTTGTTGAAATCGCGCTTCATGCCGTACTTGAGCACGATGGAGCAGTCCGCATCATGACCTTTGGACTCGTCGGCGCCGGCACAGATGGTCCAGTGAACCAAGTTATGCTGCTGAACCGGAACGATGACGGTAGGGATGTCGGCCGGATCGACGATAATCGCGCCTTGCTGCTTCAGAATTTCGATGGCTTCCGCCATCACGCGCTGCTGGTCGTCATTCAGGCCGCCGCTCTGTTCCGTCTCGCCCCGTGGAATGACGGGATCGTAGTAGAACGCGCGCGGGATGCCGATGCGAGCGCCCTTCAGGCCATTGCGCCGGAGGAAGCGGGTGTAGTCCCGCCCACGCGGCGGCGTGCACTTTCCCGTCGCTGGGTCGTTAGGATCGGGCGAACGGCCCTCCATTGCGCCCAGCATAATGGCGGCGTCGGTCACCGTCTTGGCCATGGGGCCGGGAGTGTCCTGGTCGGCCGTGATCGGAATGACGCCATAGCGGCTGATGCGCCCGACGGTGGGCTTGATGCCGACCAACATGGTCTGGTTCGACGGACTGAGAATCGACCCCGAGGTTTCGGTGCCCACATTCGCCGCCCAGAAGTTTGACGTGGTACCGATTCCCGAGCTCGAGCCTCCGGTGCGAAGCGCGGGGCGTCCATCGAAGGTGGCAGAGCGAGGATCGCGGCGGGGATCGTACGGGATTCATACCGTAGCCGGCGATGGCGTTGTAGTTGCCGGGCATGGGCGTGGGCGCGCCCGCGACCCAATTGGCGAGCTCGGTCATTGTGGTTTTCGCGATGATGACGGCGCCGGCCGCGCGCAAGTTTTTCGTCAGCGTGGCTTCATAGGGCGGGACGAAACCGGCAAAGGCCAGGGCGCCGCCGGTGGTCGGCATGTTGGTGGTCTGGATATTGTCCTTGAGGGCGATGGGGATGCCGTGCAGCGGGCCGCGCAGATGGCCGCGCGCGCGTTCACGGTCGAGTTCGGCGGCCTCTTCGAGCGCGTGCGGATTGACGGTTATGGCCGCATGCAGCTTATCTTCATAAGTTGCGATGCGCTCCAGGTATTGGCGGACCAGTTCGCGCGAGGTGACGCGTCCGGCTTTCATCGCGGCGCGCATTTCGGAGATGGTGGCTTCGACGACGGTGAACGGTCGCCGCGTTTTGCGGACTGCTGGATGCTCGGCCTGGCCCGAAAGGCCCACAGACAGCGAGCAAGGCAGCGCAAGCAACAAGAACGCTTCATGCGATGTGGGCGCCGGTGGTCAGCACATAAACTGCGTACAGCGACTGGCTGGCCGCCATGAACAGCCGGTTGCGTTTGGTGCCGCCGAAGCAGATGTTGGCGCAGTTCTCCGGCAGGCGAATCATGCCGATGCGCTCGCCCGAGGGCGCGACGATCTGAACGCCGGGGCGAGCGCCCGCCCAGATGTTGCCATCCACATCGCAGCGGATGCCGTCGGCGGCCGCGGGCGCGCCACCGCTGCCGGGAATATCCAGTTGGACGAAGCGCTTGCCGTTGCGAACCGTTTTGCCGTCCAGATCCCAGACTCGAATCTCGCGGCCGGTGCCGGTGTCGGCGACGTAGACCTTCTTGTAATCGGGCGAGAAGCAGATGCCGTTGGGGCCGGACATTTCATCGGTCACGTTGCTCATCTGGCCGGTTTTGGGATCGACGCGATAGACGGCCTCCTTCAGTTCCTTGTCGGCTTTGAAGCCTTCGTAGTTTCCAGTTGATGCCGTAGGTCGGGTCGGTGAACCAGATGCTGCCGTCGGGATGGACCACGATGTCGTTGGGCGAATTGAGGCGCTTGCCTTCGAAACTTGTCGGCGATGACGGTGACCGTGCCGTTCGGCTCATAGCGGACCACGCGGCGGCCGCCGTGTTCGCAGGAAAGCTCGCGGCCTTCGAAATCGAAGGTGTTGCCGTTGCTGTAGCCGGAGGGATTGCGGAAGACGGTGACGCGGCCGTCTTCTTCGATCCAGCGCATCTGGACGTTGTTGGGGATGTCGCTCCAGACCAGATAGCGGCCGACGCCGTTCCAGGCCGGGCCTTCCGACCAAAGCGTGCCGGTGTAGAGGCGGTGGATGACGGTGTTGCCGACGATGTAGCGGCGGAAGCGATTGTCGAGCGCGACGATGTCGGGATCGGGGTATCGGACCGGCTGCTGGCCGGACCAATCGCGCGGCGTGGCTTCGGGCGAGATGGGCTGCTGCGATTGGGCTCGCGCGATTGCCGGGACAAGTGCTGCGCCAGCGAGGGCGGTGAGGAAACGGCGGCGGTCATGAACGGGATGGGCCATACCAGTTATGTATAGCGCAAGCGCCGCTCAGGTTTCCGAATCCGGATGTCTCGCTCTTGAGCGATGCCACCGGACGTTTCGACAAGGTCTTGATCAGAACGATGAACAGCAGCAGCAGGCACAGCAGCGTGGCTACGGCGCCAATCACCAGGTAATCGGTGGCTTTGTGGGGACCGGGCAGGACGTTCAGCAAGACCAACACGGTCACGCCGAAAATCACGACCATCGCCAGCACCAGCAGAAGCGTTCGTTTCATCAGTCGTATTTCTCGAATATGATTTGCTTGCGGTCGAAGCCGAGCGCTTTCAAAATGCCGCGGACGTCGTCGACCATGGCTTTGAGGCCGCAGATGTAAACGTCCAGATCGCGACGGTCGCCGATCGCCTCCAGCAGATGAATCTGTACGTGGCCGGAACGCCCTTTCCAGGAGGCATCGGGACGGCTGAGCGTGGGCCAAAACTGGAAATTCGAATGCTGGCGGGCGAGCGCCTCGAACTCGTCCGCGTAATATCTGCCGTTTGCATAGCGCGCACCGAAAAGCAGCGTGAGGTGTTTCGCGCCCGGATGGCTCAAGTAGTCCGGAACCATGGACCGGAAGGGAGCGATGCCGGTGCCGGTGGCGATGAACAGCGCGTCCTTGGCGGGATTTCGAACGGTGAAGAAGCCCAGCGGCGGAAGCATTTCGAGCGAATCGCCGGGCTGCATCTCGAACAGATGGGGCGAAAAAGCGCCGTCCTGAACCAGATTGAGACACAGTTCGAAACGATTGCCGCTGGGGCGCGAGGCTATGGAATAGGCGCGCGTGATCTTCTTACCGTCGAGCGTTTCTTCAAAGGAAACGAACTGGCCGGGCGTGAATCGCAGCTCATCGACGGCGGACACTTCGAACACGAAATGCCGGACTTCAGGCGCCAGTTCGCGAGATCCGACCAGCGTGGCTTTCATGACTGGGCCTCACTCGGAGCTTGTGCCTTACTCGGAGCTTGCGCCTTACTCGCCCGATCCAGCAGCGCTTCGACTAACGCCGGGTGTCCATCCAAAGGGGCAGTCACTTCTATTTCGATGTTTTGGTGCCGGCGCGATACATCTTCCACCAGACGCGGAAGGTCGCGGTGCAAGTGCAATCCCAATGTCAGGAAATAGGGGATGACCACGATGCGGGTCGCACCGCGGGCTATCAACCGTTCGGCCGCGCCAGCCAGATCGGGTTGCCCGAGTTCGAGGAACGCCGCTTCCACCGTATGCTGGCCGGAGATTGCCATCTGTTGGGCCGCGTCCCGCACAGCCTGGTTCGCACTTTCGATGCGCGAGCCATGGCCGAACACGATGAACGCCGTCATACCTGGATCAAGGAGGAGCCGCTCGCCGAATGCGCCGGCTCATGCGGGAAGTACGCGCGCAGGTAATCGACGAATGCGCGCCCGCGCGGCCGGCCGTTGTTCTGGTGCAGCTCCACGCGTTGCAGGAAGGCCAACAGACCCAAGATATCGGCGTCGCGGACCGGCGTCGCGCCTTTTTCACTGAGCTGATTGCGCAACTGGTCGATCGCGTCCTGCAGCTTCTGATGAATCGCCGCGGCGATCAGGTTCGCGGGCTTGGTCTCGTAATACAGGCCGCTCTCCAGCGTGCGATAGGTGCGGACCAGGGAATCCAGCGCCTCGCGGATATCGGAATCCACTGCGCTCGAGGTCGTCAGCGAGGCTTCAAGCAGCTTCGCGCCCAAATACACCAGCAGCGGTTCCTGATTGCGCAAAAACTCTTCGCTGACGCGGATATCCTGATTGGGGATCTCCTCGGGCTTGATCTCTTGCGGCTTTTCGTGCAGGCGCGCCTCGGCCAGATATTGGCAGTCCAGCGGGCAATCCACCGTGACTTCCCGCTCCGCTCCGCAACAAATGGAGCAAATGTCGGCGGTGACTCCAGGGCAATAGCGGCGGGGTTTGCGGGTGTCGCAAATACGGCATTTCATGGGCGGAAGGGGCTCGGTACTTCCATCGTAGCATTCAGGTTGCGATTTGCCGCGGGGCCAGCCCGCCGTAAACGAAACCCAACCTGCGCGGCATACGTACAAGATTCCAGTAGATTTTCTGGAGGCTTGGCGTCATCATTGAGTGGGGATGTATGAATCGCGCTTCCGTTCTGGTGGTCTGCGCTTTGGCGGGCGGCGGGCTATTCTCGCTCTCCCGCGCCGATGACGACGTCGTCTTCAAGAGCGATGTCTCGCTGGTGCGTCTGGACGCCCAGGTAGTCGACTCCGGCAACCGCGCGATCGCGCACCTGCGAGCGGAGGATTTTGTCGTGTCCGAGGAGGGCCGTTCGCAGCCGATCCGCAATTTTGCCAGCGAGGAGATGCCGATCGACGTACTTTTCCTGCTGGACGTCAGCGCCAGCATGCGGCCGCATGTGGAGCGCATCGCCGATGCATCCGGGCAAGCGTTAACCGTGCTCGGCAAGGACGACCGCATGGGCATCATGGTTTTCGACCGTGCCACGCGCGTGCGGCTGCCGTTCAGTTCCAGCCGGTCGGACGTGCAGCGCGAATTCGACCGCCTGCTTCGGCAGGAGCGGTTCAACGGCGGCACCGACATTACTCGAGCGATGCTGGATGCGGCCGATTACATTCGCAGGGAAGGACGCCGCGAAGCACGCCGCGCGATTGTCATCCTAACCGACGACCGTACCGAATTCGACCGGGATGACGACGCGGTATCGCACGCTCTGACCCGGGCCGACGCGGTGATGTGCGCGCTCATCGCGCCCGATGCCATGCAGAACCGGCGTTCCCCCGGAGGCGGCGGACAGCAGCGCGGACCCTGGGGCGGCGGTCCCGGCATCGGCATGGGAGGCCCGCTGGGAGGCATCATCTTCGGAGGAGGCGGCGGAGGCGGCCGGCGATACCCGGGAGGCGGTGGGGGCGGCAATCAGACCAAATCCGCGGGAACTTCTGAAATCGCTCGGGATTCGGGCGGCGACAGCATGTCGGTGGATGATGCGTCGGCGCTGGAAGAGACGCTGTCGCGGCTCCGCCAGCGTTATGCCTTGTACTTTAATCTGCCGGAAGGCGTACGGGCCGGACAGGAACGAAATATTCAAGTGGATCTGTCGCCGGCGGCCCGGAGGCGCTACCCGGACGCCGAGGTTCGATATCGGCGAGTTTACATGACGCCGGGTGGCGATCCAAATGCATCGCCGTTGATGGTGACGCATGCGCCCAGTAATCGGGATTACTCTACGCCGTCCGCGAGTAGCGGAGGCACCGATAACTCGGCCTCCGATGCTCAACCCGTGCGGCGGAGGCGCGCGGCGGTTAATGAAGACGGTTCCGCCATCGGCCCTTCGAGCGATGACCAGCCAACCTCCGGCCCGGACCGGTGAGGAGCGCCATCCCCGTTTCCAAGCTTCCTCGCGAGCGCTAAATGGATCAATTTAAGCAAGCCGCAGCTGAGGCAGCCGTAACCCACGTCAAAGACGGCATGATTGTCGGCCTGGGCACCGGTTCCACGGCCGCGTACGCGCTCGAAGCCTTGGGGAAACTGGTGCGGAACGGCTTGCATATCCTGGGCGTTCCGACCTCGGAGCAGACCGCGCGGCAGGCCAGTTCCTTCGGTATTCCGCTGACCACCCTGGCCGAGCATATCCAGATTGACCTCACCATCGATGGCGCCGATGAGGTGGAGCTGGGGACCTTGAACTTGATCAAAGGCCACGGAGGAGCGCTGCTGCGCGAAAAGATCGTGGCGACGGCCAGCACGCGCCTGCTCATTATCGTCGATGAGTCGAAATTGGTGGACCGGTTAGGGTCGCACTTCGCCGTTCCGGTGGAAGTGGTGCCGTTCGGCTGGCAGACGGTTGCGAAGCGGCTGGAAGCGCTTGGCGCGCGGGTATCGCTGCGCGGCAGTGACGTATTCTCGACGTTCGTGACAGATAGCGAACATTACATCTTGGACTGTGCGTTCGGGCCGATCGCCTCGCCCGCCGCTCTGGATGGAGAGCTAAACCGTATTGTTGGATTAGTGGAGCACGGGCTGTTCTTAGGAATGGCTTCCGAAGTCTTTGTGGGGGGCCCGAACGGGGTCAAAACTCTAACCGTGAACGATCGCTCAAATGGAACCTGAACTGCTTAACCGAATGCGTGAGGCTGTGGCTTATGAAGTCCCCTTTCTCGAAGGAAATTTACATTCGGCTCAACGACGACTGCGCCGGGTTCACCTGCACGCGCTACCGGTGGTTTCATCGGAAGATGACTGCGTTCTCTCTGCGTAACGCATCGCAGCCTGCCGATACAGACATTGCCGTTCCCCGCCCGCTCCAACGGCCGCGCTCGGTGCTTGGCCTGACCGACGAATCCTGATCCCGCTTACCGCAGGTGCAAAAGCCATAATTGCGAGTATTGGGCTGTGAGTTTTTGCGCACGCGTGTGAAATTTCAGCCAACCAACCCTATCCATCCGGCTAAATCTAGCCAAACAAGCGTAAAAAGTCCCACTATCTCGCGCTGTAACGTGGTGAACGAAATGCACCATAAGCGGCCGGGTAAATGGTAGTTCCCGCAAGGAGGACTATGAGATTCGAGCGCATTCTTTTCCCGGTGGATTTCTCGGAACAGAGCCGTAGCTCTGCATCCTTCGTAAAGGCCATGGCGAACCGCTTCCAATCAGAAGTCGTCATGCTCAACGTGCTGGAGCTGCCTTCGGTCTGGTATGGGGCCGGCGAGGGCTGGGTTCCGCCTTTCGATGAAGACCAGATGCGGGATGAGGCGGCCGACAAACTGGAAGATTTCTTGGCGGCCGAGTTCGAGGGCGTGAAAGTACGCCGCATGCTGGCCGAGGGCGACCCTGCGAGACAGATCGTGTGTCACTCCAAATCTCAGAAAGCCGACCTGATCATGCTGCCGACCCACGGCTATGGTCCGTACCGGAGTCTGCTGTTGGGCTCCGTCACGGCGAAAGTGCTGCACGACGCCGAGTGCCCGGTTTGGACCGGCGTCCACACGCCCGAATTCACGTCGCACTTCCCCCAGAATTTCGACCGTATCTTGTGCGCCGTGGATCGGGAGCATAGAGATGCTCGGGTCATGCGCTGGGCCCATGAATTCGGCTGCGCGCTCGGCGCCCAAGTCCGTTTAATTTACGTAATGCCCGGCGACCCGGAAATCCATGAATTCACGGACCGGGTTTACCGCGAGCAGCTGTTTCAAAAGGCGGGCGAAGATTTGGAGAAACTGCAAAAACAGGCCGGGACCACATTAGACATCTTGCTGCGCCTGGGCAAACCCGCGCAGGTGGTTCACGATGAGGCCTGCGCCGAGGAGGCGAATCTGGTCATCGTCGGACGAGGCGTAATCCAGAAAACCTTGGGGAGGCTGCGCAGCACTGCCTACGCGATCATCCGCCAATCGCCCTGTCCGGTAATTAGTGTTTGAACCGAGAGATGGCGGTCGGCGTCGCGTCGTGACGCACATCAGTCATCCGTTCCAGGAGGTGGACGATGCATTGGTTCAAAGTTCTTCCGTTTTTCACATTGACGCTAGCTGTACTCTCCTTCCCTGCGGCCAGGCAGCTGCCCTATGCGGGCTCGGGAGGCATCGAGGGGTTGGTCCTGGATCAGGTTGGAATGCCCATCATGCAAGCGAAAGTGCAGGCCTGCAATGTAATGCAGGGTGGTTGTCTAGGCACGGTGTCTCTATCCAACGGATTCTATCGGATTAGCGGCTTGGCCGGCGGCCGATATTCGCTGTGGGCCGAAGCCGACCGGCATGCCTCCGTGTGGATGCCGCTCATCATCGTTGAAGAGGGACAAAACACCCGCCAGGACATTGAGTTGAGACGAGAGATTCCTACGCTTGCCATCCCGCCGACTACTATAGAATAGTGCTGGTCGCCGTCGCGCGCGAGTGAAGCACCGATGACGAGATTAGCGATCAAGGAAAAGATCTTTCAGACGCTGGAGCACGTCGCTCCGGACGCGACGCTGGACGAGCTTGCTCCCAACGATAATCTGCGCGAGACTGCCGATATCGGTCAGTCGGGTTTTCTGAATCTCATGACGCGGCTGGGTGACGATCTGAAGATCGACATTCCCGAAACGGACTACGACAAAGTGAATACGCTGACCGAGCTGGTGCGTTATTTGTCGGACCGGCTCAGGTAACCGGCGAACAGCCACTTCCGCCAGCTTGCAGCAATGCGTAAAACGAGAGAGGGGGGTGTAGGCCAAACTGATATTATTGGCTCGTGGTAAGAGTAAGCCTACTCGCATTGATGGCGCTATCGGTCTGGGCTCAAGACTGGACGCCATCGAAAATCGTCGCGATAACCGAATACCCACCCTTACCCCGCGAAGCGTGCATCCAAGGCACCGTCGAAATTAGGTGCACCCTGGATTCCAAGGGAAATGTAATGGCTGCTGATGTGATCTCTGGGCACAAACTACTAAGGGAACCAGCTCGGGAGAATGCTTTGCAGTGGAAGTTTGAACGAGTGTCGAAGGAAACTCAAGGCGCTTCTGTAACACTCAAATACGCTTTTCTACTCGAAGGCGAACCGCAGGATGCCAAGAAGACAACGTTCGTCTTTGAACTTCCCAATAGAATTCAGGTCGTCGCTCCCGTCTTCTGGGTCATAGGCGCTCCATAAAATCTCAGGCGCACAGATTTAGCGCACTACCCACTCCTCTCAAGCCTGCAGCCTCTGTGATAAACTTCCAATCGCAAGGCCCCGAGTTCATTCCACCTTCTGGGAGGCTATTGATGCGCAGAGCAACGTTCTCGTTCATCCTGACCGCGAGCGCCGCGGTTGTTCTTTTTCAGGCAGGTTCCTCTCGCCTTCGCGGAGCAACGCTCGCCTCGGTCGCTCTGACCGGCCAAGTCAGCTCGGCTGAAGAAGGCCCCCTGGAAGGCGTTCTGGTCAGCGCCAAGAAGAACGGGTCCAGCATCACCATCACCGTGGCCAGCGATCAGAGCGGGCGCTACACTTTCCCTCGCAACCGGCTCGAACCGGGCCAATACTCGATGCGCATCCGAGCCGTCGGCTTTGAAATGACCGACCCCGGCCCGATCGACATCAGCGAGGAAAAGACCGCCACGGCCGATCTAAAGCTGCACAAGGCCGCCGATGTTTCGAAACAGCTCACCAACTCCGAGTGGATCAGCAGTCTCTCGGCCACCGAAGAACAAAAAGTCTCTCTTTTGAATTGCGTGCAGTGCCACACGCTGGAGCGCATCGTAAAATCCGGCCATGATCAAGAAGAGTTCGCTCAGGTGCTGGAGCGCATGGGAAGTTACGTCAACCAGTCCTTCCCGCTGCACCCGCAGCGACGCTTAGCTGAACGGCTGCGCGAAGAGCACGGGGAGCTTCGACAGAAGGCGCGGCAAAAACAGGCCGAATTCCTGGCGTCGATTCATTGGACTCCCGGCGTCTATCCTCTGAAAACGTGGGATCGGCCCAAAGGCCGTTCGACGCACTTTATCCTGACCGAGTACGATCTTCCGAAACGAACCATGGAACCGCATGACGTGCTGCTGGATTCGCAAGGCATGGCCTGGTTCTCCGATTTTGGCGAGCAGATTCTGGGCAGGCTCGATCCGAAAACCGGCAAGGTCACCGCGTACGATGTTCCGGAGTTGAAGCCTCACTCGCCCGTCGGCGGTCTTGGTTTGCAGCTCGGCCCGGAGGGGAATTTGTGGCTGGGCACGATGTATCAAGGCGCAGCCGCCAAGTTCGACCGGAGCACCGAGAAGTTCCAGACCTGGACGATGCCGCCCGAATACAACAAGGACATGACGCAGATCAACATGGTGGAGCCGCAGCACAGCTCCGTGGACGGCAAGGTATGGACGCAGAATAACGGCTTCGCGATCATTCACCGGATCACGCTGGCAACCGGCAAAGTGGAGACGTTCGATCCCTGGCCCGACATGAAGCCGGGCGAAAGCCACAACATTTACGACGTCATTCCCGACTCGCACAATAACGCGTACTTCACCGACTTCTCGCACGAGGAAATCGGAAGAGTGGACGCCAAGACTGGCCAGATCAAGCTTTGGCCCGCCCCCACGCATAACTCAGCGCCGCGCCGCGGCCAGATGGACTCCCAGGATCGCCTGTGGTTTGGCGAGTACCGCGGCAACCGGATCGGCATGTTCGACACCAAGACCGAGAAGTTCCAGGAGTGGGAGATGCCGACACCGTATAGCGCTCCTTATGACGTCACGCTGGATAAGAACGGCGAGGCCTGGACCGGTTCGATGACTACCGATCGTGTGGTGCGGTTGAACCCGAAGACCGGCCAAATGACGGAGTACATGCTTCCGCGCAATACCAATATCCGGCGCGTGTTCGTGGATAACACCACCACGCCGGTCACGTTCTGGGTCGGCAGCAATCACGGCGCGTCCATCGTCAAGCTGGAAATACTGGATTAACCGCAGCTCCATTACAAACAAATAACAGCTCAAACGTTCGATCCCGAATCGGAGTGTTCGGAGTGTTAAGATAGTCGCTCGGACCTCCATTTCGTCCCGTTCGCCGTGGGCGGCGGGCAACTTCGAAGATGATCGGCGAAACTCTGCGGCATTATCGAATCGAAGCCAAGCTGGGCGCGGGAGGGATGGGAGTGGTTTATCGCGCCCTCGATACGCACCTGGACCGCCCCGTCGCCATCAAAGTGTTGCCTGCGGCGGTGGTTGGCGGTCGGGATCGCAGAGCGCGCTTCGCGCAGGAAGCCAGATCCGCTTCCGCCCTCAGTCACCCCAATATAGTCAAGATTTACGCCATCGACGCCGCTGAGATCGACGGCCAGCCGGTCGACTTCATCGCCATGGAGTACGTCGCCGGCAAAACGCTGGATCGGATGATCGGCCGCAAGGGCCTGCGCTTGAACGAAGTCCTGCGCTATGCGATCCAGATCGCCGCCGGCTTGACGGCCGCGCACGAAGCGGGTATTGTCCACCGGGATCTGAAACCGGCCAACGTCATGATCAATGAGCAGGGCGAAGCCAAGATTCTGGATTTCGGCCTCGCCAAGTTGACCGAAGCAGAAGAACCGGATGTCTATGCGCCGACCGAAAGCATACATCTGGAAGCTGCGTTGAAAACCGAGATCGGCACCATCCTCGGAACGGCCGCCTATATGTCGCCGGAGCAGGCCGATGGAGACAAAGTAGACGCGCGCTCGGATATTTTTGCGTTTGGAGCGGTGCTGTACGAGATGATCACGGGCCGCCGCGCGTTCACCGGAGCTTCGAAGTTGTCCACGCTGGCCTCGGTCCTGCACACTGAACCCGCGCCGTTGAGCCAATCGGAAGACGGAGCGCCGAAGGAAGTGGAGCGCCTCATCTCGCGCTGCTTGCGAAAGGATCCACAACAGCGCTGGCAAAAAATGGCGGATGTGAAAGCGGCGCTGGAAGACTTACTGGAGGATCTGGAATCGGGAGCGCTCTCTAAGCCGGCTCCCCTTGCGGTGCGCGCTCCGCGGCGGATTTACCCGGTATTGCTATGGGCGGGCCTGATCGCGATTGCATTGACCGGCAGCGTTTACCTTGGAGCGCGAGCGCTCAGTGCGCCTCGACCCACATTCCAACGGCTAACCTATCGCCGCGGAGATGTGCCTGCGGCGAAGTTCTCGCCCGATGGTCAAACGGTTTTCTTCAGTGCGCAGTGGGCCAACGAGCCGCCATCGATTTTTTCCATGCGTCCGGGGAGCCGTGAATCCCGCGCGCTGGACCTTCCAGCCGGCAGAATCCTTTCGATCAGCTCCTCGGGCGAAATGGCCGTTTTGCTCGGCGCGGGACTGCATGCAACCTCGGGAACCCTGGCCCGCGTGCCTATTTCAGGAGGAGCGCCTCGAGAGATTCTCGAAAATGTGAATGATGCCGACTGGTCGCCGGATGGAGCGAACCTCGCGATCTCTCACGTGGTCGGCGGCAAGAGCCGGATCGAATATCCGATCGGAACGGTGGTTTACGAGAGCAACGGCGACGCTCCGCTGCATCTGCGAGTTTCGCCCACCGGCGGCCAGATCGCATTTTTCGAGTACGACAATTCAACCGGCGAGAATGCGCTCGCCGTAGTCGACCAGAAAGGCGGGAAACGGATTCTGTCCCAGGGCTGGAGCGCTGCGAACAATCTGATTTGGTCGAGGAACGGAGAAGAGCTCTGGTTCGGCGGCAGACAAGCCGGCGGAAGCATGGCTCTGCACGCCGTATCGCTCGGCGGAAAAGAACGAACCGTGACCCAAGAGCCGGCTGGCATGGAGATGGACGACATCGCGAGCGATGGAAACGTTCTGGTGACGGTTCTGGATTCGCGCGTGGGAATTTCGGCGCTTGCGCCCGGCGCCCGCGAGGAACGCGATTTTTCATGGTTCGACGGATCTCTGATTTCCGATATTTCCGCGGACGGCAAAACCATCGTATTCGTCGAGTTGTCGTATGGAAAGGATCGCAATCCTCCAATTTATCTTCGAAGCACCGATGGCTCGCCCGCCGTCCACCTGGGAGACGGAAGCCGGCCGATGCTCTCGCCGGACGGCAAGTGGGTGGCCTGCATCGTGAGCAACGGCTCGAAAACGAATCTGACTTTGCTGCCAACTGGACCGGGAGAAGCACGGGCGATCGGCGCGGCCGACATGCATTACGAGCGCGTCGAGTGGTTCCCCGATGGGCAGCGGCTCTTAGTTACGGGCAATGCGCCGGGCAGGCCGGTGCGAAGTTTCGTCCAGGATCTGAATGGCGGAAAACCTGTACCGATCGCCTCGGAAGGCACGCCAGCCACGCGCGTTTCGCCCGACGGAAAATACGTCACCGTGATTATTGGCGAGAAATTGAACCTGATTCCCCTCGCTGGAGGCATGCCCAACCCAGTCGCGAGCTTGGAACCGGGCGAGTCGGTGATCCGCTGGAGCGCGGACGGCCGTTTTCTTTTCCTGCGGCAATCGCACGAACCGTCAAGTCTTGAGATTGAACGCCTGGACATCTCGACAGGGCGCAAGCAGACGTGGCGCGAGCTGAAGACTCCCGATCCGGTCGGAGTCCAGATCGGCGAAATCGTGATGACGCCCGATGGAAACGCGTACGCGTACTCGTTCCGGCGCGATATTTCGACGCTGTATCTGGCGAAGGGGCTCAAGTAATTTTCAGCGATGCGCGATCACCAGCAGCGACTTGGCTCTGCGGAGCACGCACTCGATAGCACGTTCGAGATTTTCCGGATCGAGCGCGGCGAAACTTTCGTCGAGCACAACCAACCCGGCGTCCTGTAAGAGAGCGCGCGCGATGTAGAGACGGCTGCGCTCTCCGTGAGAAAGTTGCCAGCCGGTTTCTCCGACCATCTGAAGCATGCCGGCCGGCATGCGCCCCAGGACTTCCCCGAGGCCAAGCTCGTCACAAATCGATCGTGCCTCTTCGAAATCGGCTGGGCCGAGCGCCCTGCGTCTCCCCATGAACAAATTAAAGGCAAATGTTTCGGCGAGCACATGATTCTCGTGAAACTGCGGAGCTGCGGCGATCCGCCGTCCCCAGGCTTCCGAACTCAGCGCGTTGCGATCGACTCCATCGATTAGCAACTGTCCCGAGCTCGGCTCGCGCAGGCCGGACAGCAAGGAGACCAACGTGGATTTTCCTCCGCCCGAGACGCCTTCCAACACCAGCCGGTCACTCGCGGCGATCTTCAGATTGCAGCCGTTCAGGACCGGATCAGCGCTGGCGCTGTACCGGAAGACCAGATCTCGGGCATCGATCAACGGCGCTTCAGACGGCGGTTGAATCTCCAATGTCCCAATGTTCTCCCGGCGAGCGGCCGACCGATAAAGCACCGCGACTCGCTGCCAAGCGACGGCCGCGCCGGTCAACTGCCAAGCTCCCGCGACCAGCCTTCGGAACGCGCGATACGCCAGCAGCATTCCACCCACCGCGATCGCGATTCGCGCGGGAGATGCCACGCCTTGAACAAAGGCCGGCGCAAGGCCGATCAACCCGAACACCAACCATCCACGCGGCACGATTGCGAGCAACGTAACAGCGGAATGGTCCATGAATTTCGACGATTTGAGATATTGCTCAAGCGCTTCGTCCTCTCCTTCGTGCCAGCGATCGGGCGGGAGCTGCGCCAGGCGGGTTCGATGACCGACCATGCTCTCAACCAAATCGTGGGTCATCGAAAGGCGCACATCCGTCCAGGTGCGGTTGCTCTGGAAATATCGCCAGGCGATCGCCGCCGTAAACGCGAGCCAGATCAAAAGCAACGCAGGTTGCAAAACACCCGCCGCGCCAAAACCGAGGACGACGAGGGCGAACGCGATCTCGATGACCGCTACCAGCGCGAGAAATCCGCCGGTCAAAGCGAGCGACTCGACCGCTTCGGATTCAAGCACACGTCCGAGCAGCTGGCCGGCCCCTTGATGGCGAATGCTGTCCGGTTCCAACCGCAGGGCGCCGAAGAACAGCCTTTGCTTGAGACGCGCACCAGCGCCGAAGGCCAGCAGCCCTTGCAGCCAGGTGATGAGCACGCGAAGCGGGACGAGTGTGAGCAACAGAAGCGCCCATAGTAATAGCCAGCTTTGATCTCGGCCGCCGTTCAGCACATTCGCGCCGACGACCCACCACGCCATGATCCACAGCGCGTATTGAAGGGCGTGCGCCGCTGCGAGAAGCGTCAAACGCTTGGGCACGCCGGCTTGGCGAAGCTGCCGCCAGAAATTGGAACCGGGCGGGAGGCGCAAAATCCAAATGCCGCGGATCCGTTTGGTGGCGAATCGCTCTCGAAGAATAGCGTCGCTTGCGCGAGCTTGTTTCCTTCCCGCGATGCCTGCGCGATCGAGCATCTCTTGAATCTCCTGGACGACGGGCGCTTCCATTTCCGCGCACAAGGCGGAGCGAATAGCGGCCTGGTTAATGCGGATCCTTTCTCCTCCAGGAGTGAGAACGACAAGGCCGGGAAGCATCGCGAGGAAGGCATCGCCCGCCTTGGTTGGGATGTGAATGATCGCTGGGCCGATTTTAGGAAGTTGACGCTCGAAATCGGCGTATGGAATTTCGACGGGCTGCGCTTCGAGACCGATCGAGCGCGCGGCAGCTTCCAGCCAGTCGGGATCCCAGCGTGACGCGTGTAACTTTTCGCTTTTCGCTTCAGCCAAAGTGAGCAGCGCATCACCCAGCCGAGAAGGTGGCCAGAGAAACGGCCCGAGATCCGGATTCATGACTCGAGCAACACGCCGTTTTCAAGGCGAAGCCGGCGCCAATCGCTTCCCGTCCAGAGTTCCTCGCGAACCCGCCGTTCAGCCCGGATCATGGCATGCAGACGCGAATCGGGATTTTGCGTCAACTGGCGTGGATCGCCGTCTTCGACAATCTGACCTTCCTCGATGACGAGCACGCGCTCAAAGCTCATGGTCTCGGCGATGTGATGCGAAATGGAAAGCAACGTAGCATCGCGCCAGAGCTCGCGCGCGCGTGCTAGCAACTCGCGCCGCTGCTCGAGATCGAGACCGCGAAACGGCTCGTCCAGAATAACCAGCCGCACTCCGGGCCGGAGCAGAGCCCGTGCGAGGCGGACGCGCTGGCCTTCGCCGCCAGAGACTAATCCTCCGCCTTCGCCCAGTGGCGTTTTCAAACCTTCAGGAAGCCGCTCCAGAACGCGCCGCAGCTCGGCGGCGTCGATGGCCTGATCGATCGATACGCGCGGCTCACCCGGCAATCCGTACTTGAGATTTTCCACCAGGGGCCGGTTCCAGATTTGTACCGCTGGATCGACCCAGGCGATGTGAGGACGAAGTTGCTCGACCAGCGACTCGTCGAGTTCCGCCCCATCGATGAGCACGCGGCCCGCGGCCGGCCGGTGCCAGCCGAGCAGCAGACCTACGAAGCTGGATTTTCCCGCTCCGGACGGTCCGACGATCGCGATATGTTCGCCAGGCTGGATGCGAACGTTTATCTCGCGGAGAATGGTATGGCCAGCGGCAATTACGGAAACATTTTCAAAGCCGATTGTTGGGGCCGCGGAAAGAGGCTCTGGCTGGGACGGCAGCCGCGGACTGGCTTGCTCGATGGCGCCGAGCGGCTCCAGCAGTCGCAAGGTTGTGTTTCGAAGCGAAGGGTATTGCCAGGCAATGAGCGCCACTTCCTGACCGAGCGCGGGAAGGTTCAGGGCCCAGTAAACCAGCAAGAGGACGCCGCCGGATGCGCCCAGATGCGCAAGATAAGACGCCAGAAGCCAGATCGCCAGTCCGAAGCTGATAAGGAATTGGACGGTCTCCACCGACACCACGGCGCGTTGAAGATTCAGGCCTGCGCGGGCCCACTCGGTGAGCAGAGTTTCATGCTCGCGGCGTACCGCCGGTTGGGCGCGATGCGCATGAATCGCTACCAGTCCGAGGAGCACATCGAGATAAAACCGGCTCAACGCGCCGGAATGCGTGCGTAGCCGCAGATCGCGTTCCATGAGGAGCGGCTGCGAGGCAAGCGGGATAACGAGCGCGGCCAGCGCGGCGCAAATGGCGATGGGAGCGCCGGCGGGATTGAGCCAGATGATCCCCGCGGTTGTGAGGAAAATTTCGAAAGCGTATCGCAGCACTTGGCCGCCAAGCTCGGGAAGGCGCCGGATTAGGTAGATGCCGTGGCTGCGCTCGGCCATATCGGACTTGAGGCGGCTTTGGAAGTAGCGGTCGCCGAGTCGAGGAATTTTGCGAAGGAACGCCAGCCGGAGACGGATCTCCAGACGTCGCCCAAAGCGAAGCAGGCCGCCCGTAAGCGGAATCTCCAGGAGCAGCAGGGCAAGAGAAAACATCACGACTGCCGCGATTGCGCCGAGCCGCTGACTCGCCAATCCCAGGAATTGGCCGATGTCCAGCAACCCGCGAAAGAGAATCGCTTCCAGGACCACGGCTCCACTCGCGAGCGCCAGTGCAGTAGCGATTGCCGCCGGCATCAAGATCCCATCCGCGCGAAGCAGGTGGAGCAGTTCGCGGCCAGGTCGAGCGGCCGGTTGCTGGAGTGCGGCGCGGAGCTCCGGCGAGGAGGGCGCGGCATGTTGCCTGGCCGATTCGGAAATCGGGGCCACGGCGCGGACCAACACCGCTCCACGCAGAAGAAGCTGGTCTTCCTGCAAAGTCGGCCGGACAGACCAGTAGTGTTCGGGTATGCCGCTATCGGTTGCCAGAAAAGTTTCGAGCAAGCGGGCGGCGTCGGAATTCCGGCGGACTGCGCCGGAGCGCACCAGGGACTCGATCATCCGGACGCCTGCGTCAAGCGCCGCGAGCGGCCGCCATTCGAAATCGCTGGTGGCTTCCGATAAAAAATGTTCGGCGCTCTCGCCGATTCCCAAACGGCTGAGGCGACGGCGCAGTGGGCCGAGGAAATCTTCGGATCCGGCGTATTCACGCCAATCGGCGGCAGAGACCGGCATTCGGTGGATGTACAGGTCGTCGAGAAAACGCGAAGCAGAGACCCAGCGGCGGCCTACCGCAGGATCCATGAGCTGGACAAATCGTCCGTGTCGACGCCAGACGACGATGAAATGCGTGTTGCCGTTGGGCTGAACTACGACGGCAATGGCGGGCAGCGCCCGCGCCTCATTCAACAGCACGTGATCGGGCGGGAGCATGATCTGCTCGGACTGGAGGCCGAGCTGGTTGGCCACTTCCTCAATGGTGTCGATGGAAGTGCCGTCGACATCGGTTTGGCAGGCCTCGCGGAGACGCCCGTAATTGGCGTGGATGCTGAAGCCTTCCAGCACGGCTTTTAGCGTGGCGGGGCCGCAGTCCATGTTGGAGGTCTGCACGACCTCGGGAACGATGAACCGGCGGCGCGTGGTCATGGATTTCGAATGCCGGGATTGCCGATCCCAGCGGCGCGCAGCACGACGGTTACGGGCGAGATGCGTTCGATTTCAAGTTCGACGGCGTTGGGTTCTGCAAGAGGTGCGCTGTGGGGAGAAATTTCAAGCTCGACTCGGACCTGGCCGTCGTTGGTTGTGGTGGCAGCCGTCACTGCGGCGTTGATCTGGGAATTTCCAGTGCGAAGGATTGCAGGTTCTCCGGCCCGGATCGGCATGCCCGCGTGAGGCGTGAAATAGGCGACGGCGGTTTGGCCGGAAGGATCGAGCTGAACGTTGGTGGAAAGCTCGTATCGAGGCACGCGCGCAGCGAGCGCCCACCAAATCCAGCACGCGAGTACCACCGCGGCCAGGAGCAATCCAAGCTTTGAGCCGCGAAAACTGTCAGCGTCGAGTGCGCGAATCGTCCGGGCGAACGGAATGCCCTGGTTCATTAGCGCGGGCGAACCTTCCAATCTGGGGGCATGTTGGTCTTAAGCTCTTATTGAGTGTATCAGCGAGTCAAGCGAAGTGCGGGTGTTTCGCGACTCGGCGCGCGCTGACTAATCGATGGCGTGGCCCCACTTCCAGCCGTCGGCCGCGCGAGTGATGCCCCACATGTGCAGCCGGTGTTCTTCCGCTTTGCGACCGGGGTGCCCCAGGATGGTAACCTGATCGCCCGGATGGAGCGTTTCGGCATTCACGCCTTCGCGTGCCAGGCGCGTAGGAGAGGCCCACTCCACAGTCCAGCGAACCATTTGCTGAGTTTTGGGATCCATGACGTCCACCATCACCAAGGAATGGGGGCTTCGATATTCAAACCCGGCCAAGGTTCCCTGAATGGTGGCTCTTTGATCTTCAAAGTAAGTGGATGCGAAGGAGTGATGAGCGAGCAGGGGAGCCGAGGCCGCAATCATAACCAACCCAGCGATGATTATTGCGAGTTTACGGTGCACCGGTGTCCGTCTCCTTCTTTTCGCAAGCTACCACTGAGCCGCTAACAAGTCAATGTAGGCGGATGTATAATCGTCCTAGTCTGAGCCTGGTCCAAATTTTGGCTCATGGAGGCAAAGTATGACGCGCTTGCTTCTCGCGGGGATGGCGGCGGCCCTCATTGCCGCGGCAGCCGATTCTTCCGCCCCTGTCACTTTTAGCAAAGATGTGCTTCCCATCCTGCAGAAAAACTGCCAGACCTGTCATCGGCCGGGGCAAGTGGCCCCGATGTCGCTGCTCACCTATCAGGACGCGCGCCCCTGGGCCAAGGCGATCAAGGCCGCGGTGACGGCCAGGCAGATGCCGCCGTGGTTCGCGGATCCGAAGTACGGCCATGTACTGAACGATCGTTCGGTCAAGCAAAGCGACGTTGACACCATCGTGAAATGGGTCGATAGCGGCGCGGTGGAAGGCAATCCCAAGGACGCGCCGGCTTCGATTCAGTGGCCCAAGGGCGGATGGGGCATTCAGCCGGAAATCGTGATGGATCTGCCGGCGCACGACGTCCCGGCCAAAGGCGTTCTGGAATGGGAATTGATTGCGTTTCCGGCTCCTTTCAAAGAGAACACCTGGGTCACTTCGATGGAGATTTTGCCGGGCGAAAGCTCCGTGGTGCACCACATCTGCTTCAGCTTCGAGAAGCACAAGCCATCCACCGTCTACAACCGCTACGAGTGGGTACAGGTGCCGCGCGATCAGACCGGCAATCCCACGCCGGGAAACGAAGGTTTTGCGGAACTGCCTGGAATGACGATTGCCACCCGCGACGTGGGCACTTCCGAAGTAAAGCTCCGGCAGGGTCATCCAACAATGAAACAAACTCTCGATTTTTGTTACTTGCCCGGGGCCGGTTACGACGACTATCGCCCCTGGAACGCGGGCAAGCTGGTGCCGGCCGGATCGGACATCATCGTGAGCTTGCATTACACGCCCAACGGCAAGGCGCTCACGGACCGGACGAAGATCGGCTTCACGGTCGCGAAGACGCCGCCGGCCAAGAAGTTCATCGTGCAAGGCTCGGGCGAAGATGGACCGGTCACCGCGCCGACGCCCGCCAGCGAAAGAGCGGCGTTTGCTGCGTCGTACAATCCGGAGTTTAAGATTCCGCCCAATAACGGAAACTATCTCGCGCCGCCCATGGATATCACGTTTCTCCGCGACGTCGAGATCGTGCGTCTACGGCCGCATGCGCACGTGCGGGGGAAGAGCGCCCAGTACAAGGTCACCTATCCGGACGGCCGCGAAGAGGTGGTGCTGAATGTCCCGCGCTACGATTTCAACTGGCAACTCTCCTACGATATGGCGCTGAAGCTGCCGAAGGGCACGCGCATGCACTTCGAATTTCGCTACGACAATTCCGCCAACAACAAGTACAACCCCGATCCGACACGTTGGGTATATCAGGGTTTCCAGAGCTGGGAAGAGATGATGGCGCCGAACCTCGGGTTCCTGGTCGATCGCGACTCCGACGTGGCGGGCCTGATGTCGGTCGTCAATTAATGTGAACGCTTTTCTTCGGCTCGGGCTCCGGCGAGCACGCCCGTCATTGCGTAGTTTCCCTCGTGGCAGGCGTATTCTAGCAGGGGGCCTTCGGTCTTGGTCATCGGAATCCGAGCGGTCCAGGGCCGGGTAAATGCGGTCGGATCGTCTACCGTGAACTCGTAGTTGATGGTGTCCGCATTCACCCGAGTGAAGCGCTCAATCAACCGCATGTGTTCATCGGAACCGCGGAAGGTGCTGCGACGCATGCCGGCGCCAACGTCACTGGTCTTATCGGTGAAGTTGGTGGTCTCGACGACCAGCGTATCGCCTTCCCAGTGTCCCACCGGATTGCCCAGCCACTGCCGCACACCTGGCGATAAGTGCGGCCGGCCGTCAGTGGGAAGGATGCGGACGTCGTGAATCATCTCGACGACAATCGCGACGTAACCGGGTCCCTGAACAATTTCGTAGGTATTGTTGTAGACGCCGGGAAGCATCGGGGGACCCGCAGTGGGCCAGAGCAGGCATCGTTCGGCCAAGGGACGATCCTCGGGACCGTCGGCGGGATGCAAGCGGGCATAGGCGTTCGCGGCATCCAGCTTTTTTTGCGCCGCGGGCGTGAGCGGAGGGAGTCGGCCGTCCGGCGGATCGACAATGAGAGACGTTCGCAGGCCGACCATCTTCGTCCCGCGGTCGAACCAGGCTTCGTTGTAAGCGCGGCCCAAGTCTGCGTCCGACGATCCATCGCGGCGATCGCGATCATCTTGCTGCAACAAACTCTTGGCGTAGGCGGCGGCTTCGGCCTCCGTCAGCACCGGCTTATTTCGAAATTCCGCCGGGCGTTCGAGCGGCGTGAGGGTTGCGTTGGTCCAGGTGCCCCCAGAGATCGGGGTGCCCATCCGCCGCTCGCGGAGGTGGAGATTGCGCGGCAGCATGTGCAGCAAACAGGCACGCCCATGCGCAAATCCACGCGAAGAATCGACGGTTCATGAAATGTCTCCTTATGCGCAAGGTCCGCCACTCGAGACGCGGAATTCGATACTCATTTTACGATGATTGGCGGCAACGTGCTAAAATCGCGCCATCACGGAGATTTTCATGCGTCTACTCGCTCTCCTTCTTGTCTGCGGCGCGATTTTGGCTCAAGCCCCGCAAGTCCCTACTCCCGCCGCTCCGGCCGAGACGCCAACCCTGCAATCGGTCGGAAGCATGAGCGAGTTGATGCTCGATATCATCTATCCGACTTCGGACGAGATTTTCTACGTCGGCCGGAATGAGGAAAAGACGACGAAAGACTGGACGGACCTGCGCCATAACGCTTTGATGCTGGCCGAATCGGCCAATCTTTTGATGGCGGACAATCGCGCGCGCGATAAGGAGCGCTGGATGCAGGATGCGAAGCTGCTTCGGGATGTCGGCAATAAGGCCTACAAAGCTGCGAAGGCCAAGGATCTGGAAGCGCTCAAGGGGCTGAACGCCGAACTTTACGAGGCCTGCCAAAGCTGCCACGTGGATTATCGCCCGGGCTACCGCCGGCGCCCATAGAGCGGGCCTGCGACCTCGGTTTTCCGGTTATGGCTGAAGTCGACTACGGTCTGGACGCGCCGAAGCTGGTCCGGAGATTTACAAGCGGGGCGATTCTATTTATCGTTTGTGCGGTCATTCTCTTCGTGGCGAATCGCAATGAGAGCCCGCGTCAAATTCTGCCCCTGGTGGGCGTGCTTTTGGCGATCGGTCTGATCTACGCGATGATAAGCGGCGTGATGGTGTGGAGCAGCCGCGTGGCGAAGCCGAAAATCCGCGATCGGATGCTGGACGGCATTCCCTGGCGGGGCGACGAAGGTGTCCTGGACGTGGGCTGCGGGCGCGGTTTGTTCCTCATCAGCGCCGCGAAACGGTTGAAGACTGGAAAAGCCACCGGTATCGATGTCTGGCGGGCTGAGGACCTGTCGGGGAACAGCGCGGAAGCAGCGCTGCGAAATGCGAAGGCCGAGAACGTTGCCGGGCGCGTCAAGATCGAAACCGCGGATGCCCGCGAGCTCCCGTTTGCCGCCGATAGTTTTGATGTGGTCGTCTCCAGCCTGGCTCTGCATAATATCTCTTCCAGCCAGGAGCGCACCAAGGCGCTGCACGAGATTGCGCGCGTGTTAAAACCCGGCGGCTATCTGGCAATTCTCGATATTTTTTATGGCGGCGAGTACGCGAAGACTTTTCGGCAGATCGCCTGGAGCGATGTCCGGCTTTCCCCGCGGACTTTTCTGTGGTGCGTGCCCACTCGGATTTTGACAGCGCGAAAGCCACCGCAGTGATCTTGCTGGCGGTGGAAAACCCGCGTGTGATTCCATAGAGTAGATGCGCGCCGAACGAGAGCGTTTACACGAAACCATTCGCAAGGATAAACATTGGAGGCGCTGGGGGCCTTATCTGGCCGAACGCGCCTGGGGCAACCCGCGCGAGGATTACAGCGCCGACGGAAATGCCTGGAATTACTTTCCGCATGACCACGCCCGCTCGCGAGCCTATCGCTGGACCGAAGACGGCATCGCGGGCATTTCGGACAATCATCAGCGGCTCTGTTTCGCTTTTGCTTTTTGGAATGGCCGCGATCCGATTTTGAAAGAGCGGCTGTTCGGGCTTAGCGGTCCGGAAGGCAATCATGGCGAGGACGTCAAGGAATACTACTACTATCTGGATTCCACGCCGACACACTCCTACATGAAGTATTTGTATAAGTACCCGCAGGCGGAGTTTCCGTATTCACGCTTGGTGGAAGGAGGCCGCGCGCGCTCGCGTTCCGACCACGAATACGAACTGATCGACACCGGCCTCTTCGACGATGACCGCTATTTCGACATCTTCATTGAGTACGCCAAACGCGACTCCGACGACATACTGGCGCGCGTTACGGTCATTAACCGCGGCCGCGATCCGGCATCGCTCCACTTGCTTCCGACCTTGTGGTTCCGCAATACCTGGAGTTGGGGACTGGGCACGCCGCGTCCGGAATTGGAACGCTTTGATTCCCAAACCATCGCGGCGCGCGAACAATCGCTGGGGGAGTTCAAGCTGTGGTTCCAAGACAGTCCTGGGCTGCTGTTTACAGAAAACGAAAGCGATGCGAAGCTGTTGTGGAACTATGACAACGGATCACGCTACACCAAGGACGCGTTTCATCGCTATCTGATCCAGGGCGACCGGGAAGCCGTGAATCCGGATGAGCGCGGGACCAAAGCGTGCGCGCTGTATCGCCTCCAGCTTGAATCGGGAGGCGCCAAGGTGCTGCATTTCCGGCTCTACTCGGGCGACAGTGCGCAGCCGGACTTTCATCAGGTGTTTTGCGACCGCATCGAAGAAGCGGACGATTTCTATAGCTTCGCTCCCGCCCGTCTTTCCGATGACGCGCGCAGCGTGCAGCGCCAAGCCTTCGCCGGTTTGCTGTGGAACAAGCAGTTTTATCACTATGTGGTGGAGCAGTGGCTGCGCGGCGATCCAGCCAGCCCGCCACCGCCGCCGGAACGGTTGTGCGGCCGGAATCGCGGCTGGATTCACATCTATAACGACGACGTGCTGTCGATGCCCGACAAATGGGAATATCCGTGGTTCGCCGCCTGGGATCTGGCGTTTCACATGATCCCATTTGCGATGGTCGATCCGGATTTCGCCAAGAACCAGCTTTCGCTGCTTTTGCGGGAATGGTATCAATCGCCCAATGGGCAGCTGCCGGCCTATGAATGGGAGTTCAGCGACGTGAATCCGCCCGTGCATCCGTGGGCCTGCTGGCGCGTTTTCAAAATCGACTACAAGCTGACTGGCCGGGCGGACCATGCGTTTCTAGAGTCGGCTTTTCACAAGCTGCTGATGAACTTTACCTGGTGGGTGAATCGCAAGGATTCGCGCGGCAACAATATTTTCGAAGGCGGATTTCTGGGTCTCGACAATATCGGAGTTTTCGATCGGAGCAAGCCGCTGCCAACCGGCGGAATGATCGAGCAGGCCGACGGTACGGCCTGGATGGGCATGTTCTGCCTGTTCATGCTCAGGATCGCGATTGAATTGACGCCGCATGATCCGGCCTACGAGGACATCGCCAGCAAATTTTTCGAGCACTTCCTCTACATCGCCAGTGCAATGAATCGCATGGGGGACGGCGGCCTATGGGACGAAGAGGATGGTTTTTATTATGACTGGCTGCGGCTGCCGGACGGGAGGAAGATACCGCTGCGGATTCGGTCGCTGGTAGGGTTGATCCCGCTATTCGCGGTCAGTACGCTGGACTCCGGCGTGATCGACATGATGTCTGGCTTCAAGCGGCGCATGACGTGGTTCATCAAGCACCGCTCGGATCTGTGCGGCAACATTGCGTCGCTTACCAGGCCCGGCATGGAGGAACGCCAACTGCTGTCGATGGTGCATCCCGTGAGGCTTCGCCGGCTGCTTCAAATCATGCTGGACGAGAACGAATTTCTTTCGCCCCACGGAATTCGGGGCATCTCGCGGTATCACAAGGATCATCCATTTATCCTGCAGGTGGATGGAACCGAGCATCGCGTCGATTATGAGCCTGCTGAATCGACTACCGGACTCTTTGGCGGAAACTCGAATTGGCGCGGACCGGTCTGGTTTCCAGTGAACTATCTGATCATTGAATCGTTGCAGCGGTTCCATCATTATTTCGGCGATGAATTTCAAGTTGAGTTTCCGACCGGCTCGGGTGTCCGAATGAATCTTTCAGAGGTCGCGTCAGCTCTGTCGCGCAGGCTTTCGCATACCTTCCTCAGGGATGAGCATGGCCGGCGGCCGGTCTTCGGCGGCGCGGAGAAGTTTCAGACCGATCCACATTTTCGCGATCATATTCTGTTCTATGAATATTTCCACGGCGACAATGGTGCAGGCCTTGGAGCCAGCCACCAAACCGGTTGGACGGCGCTGGTTGCCAAGCTGCTTCAGCAAAGTGGAGAATGAATTTTCAAGATGGCTCAGACTAAGGGCAGTTCGTTGGAATCCTATCCGCACGCTTTATTGCGAATCATTGCCGGCTTTACCTTCACGCTGCACGGTTATCAGAAGGTCTTTGGATTGTTCGGCGGCTTGGGGCATGGCAGACGCGCGCCGCTGTTCACGCTGCTGTGGGTCGCCGGGGTGATCGAGAGCATCGGCGGCCCGTTCATCATTGTGGGCCTGTTCACCCGGCCCGTGGCGTTCCTGCTCTGCGGAGAAATGGCCGTGGCGTATTTTTCGCAGCATGCTCCGAGAGGCTTCTGGCCGGTCGCCAACGGCGGCGAGTTGGCGGTTCTCTATTGCTTCATTTTTCTGTTTCTGGTAAGCAACGGCGCGGGGCCGTTTAGTTTAGATCGAACGATTCGGAAGCAGAGCTAGCGTTATCCGCCCAGCAGGCGCACAGCATTCGAGAGAAGATTCTGCTCAGGGGCCGGGCGCGCGCCAGCCGGTTCCGCGTCGCCGTTCGGCAATGTTTGTTCGCCTTCTCCAGGCGCGAGAAAAAGATTCGCTTCGATACCGTGCTGCTTGGTGTATAGGTCGTAGTAACGGCCCCCCACGGCGTACAGTGCTTCGTGCGTGCCGCGCTCCACGACGCGTCCCGCTTCGATCACTAGGATCTGGTCGGCACGGCGGATGGTAGACAGCCGATGCGCGATCACAAACGTGGTCCGGCCCTGCATCAGGTATTTCAGGCCCTCCTGAATCATGGCCTCGGATTCGGAATCGAGGCTGGAGGTAGCTTCATCCAGGATCAAAATTCGCGGATCGGCGAGAATTGCGCGGGCAATAGAGACGCGCTGCCGCTGGCCGCCCGAGAGCTTGACGCCCCGTTCGCCCACGATGGTCTCGTATCCGGCGGCGAATGTTTCAGCGAACTCATCCACGCGCGCAATGCGGCAAGCTTCCAGGATCTGCTGCTCGGTCGCATCCGGCCGGGCAAACGCGACATTCTCGCGAATCGTTCCGTCGAATAGAAAAGTGTCCTGCAGGACCACGCCCAGCTGCGTGCGATAAGAGTCCAGGCGCACGGTAGAGAGATCGGCGCCGTCGACGAATATGGTTCCGGATTCCGGCACGTGAAACGCCGCGACCAAACCGATGATGGTGGATTTCCCGGAACCGGATGGACCCACCAGCGCCGTGACTGTGCCGGGTTCAGCACAAAAAGAAACGTCGTACAGCACCTGCTTGCCCGCATCGTAGGAGAAGTTGACGTGATCGAAGACGACCTGGCCGACCACCGGCGGAAGCGAAGCGATCCGATGCGGGTCCTGATCCTCGGGACGTTCGTGCAGTATTTCGCGCGTTCGCTCCAGGCCGGCCAGCGCCTCGGTGAGCTGCGTTCCGATGCCGACGATTTGGAACATGGGCGCGATCAAGAACGCTAACAAAGCCGAGAAGGTCATGAAATCGCCGAGCGTCATGCGCTGAGGCACGGCGGTGATCTGCCGCGCTCCGACGTACATGATTACGGCGCCTACCACGCCCATCAGCACGGTAGCGGCCAGGCTCATGCTGGAAGTAGCTGTCAGGCTTTTCAGCACATTGTTCAGCAGCCGCTGGACTCCGTTCGCGAAGACCTCTTCTTCGCGCTCTTCGGCATGATACCCCTTCACCACACGAACGCCGCCGAGCGATTCGGTGAGACGTCCGGTAACTTCCGCGTTGATCTTACTGCGCTCCCGGAAAATCGGGCGGATGGTTCCGAAAGCTTTCCGCAGCGCCGATGCGAACACGAGAATGATGACCAGCGCGATGACGGTGAGCAGAGCGCTGATGCGCAGCAGAAAACCCAGCACCAGCACCGCCGTGAGCAGGCCACCGGCGAATTCGATCAACCCGGTGCCAAGCAGGTTCCGAATGCCGTCGACGTCGGTCATGATCCTGGACACCAGCGTTCCGGTTTTATTCGCGTCATAAAACGAGACAGGAAGCCGTCCGATGTGCGCCTGAACCTTGCGGCGCATCTCGGCAATCAGCCGCTGGGCCGCTTTCGAAATCAATTGCGTGTTCGCAAACGAAGTAATGCCTTGAATGATGGTTGCGGCGACCACCGCCAGCACCAGCGGCGCGAGCAAATTGAGTTGCTTCTTGCCGATGACATTATCGATCAGGTACTTGGTCGAAGTGGGCAGGACCAGGCTGCAAACCCGGCTGATCACCATCAGAACGAAGCCCCAGGCGAGCAAACGCCGCCGCGGGTGCAGCATCTCGCGGATGTCGGGCCACAGCTCGCGCAACCGGACCGAGGAAGACTTTTTCGGTGAGCTTTGCGGAATCACTGCTGTTTGCACTATTGTATGGGATGCGGCCGGCGCCGCCTTCGATTCCACTATGGCACATCTCTATTCGGGCACTTCCGGGTTCGCTTATGCCAGCTGGAAACCGGCCTTTTACCCCGCGAAGCTGGTGTCGAAAAATTTTCTTTCGTACTATTGTGACCGCTTGAACGCGGTCGAAATCAACTACACTTTTCGGCGGCTTCCCTCGGCCACGACGCTCGAAAACTGGGTGAGCCAGACGCATGCTGGCTTCGTTTTTTGTTTGAAGGCGCACATGCGAATTACGCATATCCAGCGCCTCAAGCCGTCCGAGTTTACGGATGTGTTCTTTCGCGCGATCGATCCGCTGCGGACCGCGCGGCGGCTAGGGCCGGTGCTGTTTCAATTGCCACCCGCGATGAAGTGCGATGAAGCCTTGCTGGGCGAGTTCCTCGGGACGCTTCCGCGCGATATCCGCTATGCGTTTGAATTTCGCCACGATTCGTGGCTGCGGAATCCGGTCTATCAGCTCTTGGAAAAGCACGGCGCGTCGCTGTGCCTGGCGGAATCCGAGAAGCTGGTGGTGCCGCAGGTGATTACGGCGAATTTCGTTTATTCCAGGCTGCGGATGCCCGAGTACTCAGCCGAAGACCGCAAGGAAATCGCCGCGCGCGCGGGTGAACTGCTCGATCAGGGCCGCGACGTTTACGTGTTCTTCAAGCACGAAGAGACTCCGGCCGGCGCGCTGTATGCCGAGGAGTTGTTAAAGGCGCTTCCGGAACAGTCGACCGCAGCCGGCTAGCCGCGGGCCCGCTTCTTTCCGCCAGCAGCCTTTTGCTTCGGCTGCTCCGCTTCCAGCGCCTCGGCCGAAACAGGCGGTTTGCGTGCCGCCGCAAGGCTCTTTTTCAGCGCTTCCATGATGTCGATCACCTTGGACGGCTCGGCGCTGGGCGGCGTCACCACCTCTTCGCCCTTGATCTTGGCTTCGATCAGTTTTTGCAGATTATCGAGATAGCTGTCGTGGTATTTCTCCGGCTCAAACGGCGCCGCCAGCGACTCCACCAACATCTCGGCCAGTTTCAGTTCCTGCTCTTTCACCAGGCCGATGTCGGTGCGGAACTCCTCCACTTTACGGACTTCGTTGGCGAAATACATAGTGTGCATCAAAAGGCCATGGGCGCCAGGGCGGAAGATCACGATGTGCTCGCGGTTGTGCATCGCGATTTTCGCCACGCCCGACGTAACCGGTGCGTTTGAGCGTGTCATAGAGCAGCGCGTAGGGCTTTTGGCCGGCCTCATCGGGCGCCATATAGAACGAGCTTTCGAAGTAGATCGGGTCTACTTCGTCGCGCTTGACGAATTCCAGGATCTCCATTACCTTGGCGGTCGGAGGCGCCATCTTCTTGATGTCTTCGTCCTCGACGACCACGTAGCGGTCCTTTTCGTACTCATAGCCCTTGACGATTTCGCTGCGCGGAATGGCTTTGTCTTCCGCCTGGCAGTAGATTACCTGCTTGATGCGCGAGTTGTCGGACTTGTGGAGCTGATTGAAGCTGATGCCTTCGCTGCGCGCGGCGGTAAACAGCTTAACGGGAAACGACACGAGGCCAAAAGTGAGATGCCCCTTCCAGACCGTAGTAGCCATGGCGACAACCTCCCAGAGATAAAAACCATTACCATGGATATCAAACATATCAAACATTTTCAACAGCCTATGTCGATCCGGGCACGGACTACGGATTCAAGCCGCAATGGCGTGAGGGCGTTCTAGTACGCATGGGCAATAGGTTGGGGCGTTTCCACGGCCGCCTGCGGGTATGATTATCTGGATGAACGCAAAACTCAATCTAGCTCTCGCGGTGGCCGGTGGATTCGCCGGCGGCATGTTATCTCATCAGTTCTGGCCGGCAGCCGTGCACGCCCAATCCGCGCCCGCGGCGGTTATCCACTCTGCCGAAAGCCTACGGCTCCCCGTGTTCCTGGTGAATGAGTCCGGCGCGGTGGCTGCGTCTTTTACCATCGACGCTGACGGCCAGCCGAATATAAGGCTTTTCGATGCCGCAGCGGCAAGCAGCGGGAACGGCGGTACAGCTAACGCGCCTCATGCGATCTGGAGCGCTCGGAGCGAGGCAGCCGTGACGTCGCCGGCGAAGCCCTAAAAGAGTGGACGCCGCGGCCGTTACGATGCGGCACTTCATTGGTACAGTGAGATCATGGCGATTACGAGCATCAACCCGGCTACGGGACAACTCCTTAAAACATTTGAACCTCTTTCCGATTCTCAGGTCGAAGCCAAGATCCGGCTCGCCGCCGAAACTTTTCCCAAATTCAGCCATCTGACCTTCGCCGAGCGCGCCAAGATGATGACGCGGGCGGCCGATATTCTGGAGAGCGAGAAGGAAAGTTTTGGCCGCCTGATGACGGCCGAAATGGGAAAGACGCTGCAGTCGGCCATGGATGAAGCTGTGAAATGTGCGTGGGGATGCCGTTATTACGCGGAGAATGCCGAGCGCTTTCTGGCCGACGAAGTGATCGAAACAAGCGCGACGCGGAGCTACATCCGGTATCAGCCAATGGGAGTGATCCTGGCGGTGATGCCCTGGAATTTTCCCTTCTGGCAAGTCTTCCGCTTTATCGCACCCAGCTTGATGGCAGGGAACGTCGGGCTGTTGAAGCACGCGTCCAACGTGCCGCAATGTGCTTTGAAGATCGAAGAAATTCTCATTCAGGCCGGTTTCCCGGAAGGTGCATTCCAGACGCTTCTCATCGGCAGCGCGAAGGTGGAAGGCGTGCTCAACGATCCGCGCGTAGCTGCCGCGACGCTGACGGGGAGCGAGGGGGCCGGCATTCAAGTCGGTATGGCCGCCGCTAAACGGGTGAAGAAGGTTGTGCTGGAGCTCGGCGGCAGCGATCCATTCATCGTCATGCCCAGCGCAGATCTGGACGAAGCCGTCGCTACGGCCGTCAAGGCGCGGATCGTAAACAATGGACAGTCGTGCATATCGGCAAAGCGCTTTATCGTGGCCGATCAGATTGCGGACCAATTCGAGCAGGCTTTCGTTAAAAAGATGGAGGCGCTGAAGGTAGGCGATCCGATGGACGCGGCGACGCAGCTTGGCCCATTGGCGAATACCGAGGCCGTGGAGTCGCTTCAGAAAGACGTGGACGCGACGGTCAAAGCGGGTGCGAAAGTGTTGACTGGGGGAAGCCGCGTCGGTGGCGTGGGTTGCTATTATCCGCCAACCGTTCTGACGAACATCCCGAAAAATTCGCCGGCCTATTCGGAAGAGCTGTTTGGTCCGGTGGCCTCAGTCTTTCGCGTCAAGAATATCGATGAAGCCATTCGCATCGCCAACGATACGCGCTTCGGGCTTGGCTCCAGTGCCTGGACCAACGATCCGGCCGAGCAGGAGCGCTTCGTCAATGAAATCGAAGCTGGAATGGTGTTCATCAATCAAATGGTTGCTTCCGACCCGCGCGTTCCCTTCGGGGGCGTGAAGTATTCGGGCCACGGACGCGAGTTGAGCATTCACGGGATTCGCGAGTTTACCAACATCAAGACCGTTTGGATGAACACGTCGGCGAAGACGGTTTCGGCGAATCGATAGCCGGAGCGGGTGCGTTGGCTAGGTCCGCATGCGGGCGAAGAAGTACATTCCCGCCATGGCGAACAGCGCGTCCGGGGACCAGGCTGCTAATGCCGCTGGCAGCAGATTGACGTCGCCGAGCTGTTCGAACAGCTTGCCGAGCGACCAATACGCGATCGCAATCGTGAAGCTGACGCCTACTCCCGCCATCGCGCCGCGATTGCCGGCCACGAATGCGAAGGGCACCGAGATCAACGCCATGACCAGCGCAAACAACGGCAGCGCGAATTTCCGGTAGAACCGCACTTGCAGCGTAATAGTATCGATTCCGCTGCGCTGCAGGTCCCGAATATAGGCAGCCAACTGCTGGAAGTTCATCTGCTCGTCTTGCAGAACCTCCTGCAAGAAGTAATCCGGCCGTTCGTTGATTTCCTTGAACGTGGCGGCCTGGGCGGTAAAATTATCAAATTTCTCGCGGCGTCCGGTAAAATCGCGACTCCAGCCGTTCTCAAAAATCCACGTGCCGAGCGCGGGTTCCCAGCGCGCCTTTTCGGCCGCGATGTGTTTGCGAATCCGGAACCCGGCGGGATCCAGTTCATAAACCTGCGGACCCACCATCAACATCTGCGCGGGATCCAGATACTTGTAGTAAAAGACGCGCGGGTCATCATTAGAACCCGGATCGAAGATCCATTGCCGATCGGGGTGCAGATAGGTCTGCACCGGCCGGCCTTTAATCTCCTTCCGAATGGCGTCTTGTTTGCGATTGGCGTCCGGCACGTAGTAATGATCGAAAGCGAACAGCGCACCGCTTAAAACCAGCGCGATAAACAGAACCGGGATCGAAAGCCTGTACAGGCTGATGCCGCTGGCTTTAAACGCGGTGATTTCGTTGTGCTTGGTGAGTACGCCGAAGGTAATGAGGACGGCCACTAGGACGCTGATCGGAGCCGAATCGTAGATGAGCTGGGGCGTGAGGAAGAACAGATAGGTGAAGACGCGGAACATGGTGATATGGTTTTTCACGATGTCGCTCAGCAGCTCGAAGAACGTATACACGTGCGTCATCAGAACGAAGCTGATGAGGAGCAGGACGAAGTAGAACAGAAAGCTTTGCAGCACATAACCGTCGACCACCTGCGGCATGAAGAACGGACGCCATACACCGCGCACCGGCCGGCCCAAAGCCGTCGACGATGCAGAAAACATCGTGCGCAGACGCGCCATGGCGAGAGCGATCCTGTCGGTGAACCAGCGGATCAGATCGCGGTCGCCGGGCCGCTCCAAGCGCAGGAGCAGGACGATGCCGACCACCGCGAAAATGGTGTTCGGAATCCACATCGCCAGGCCGACCGGAAGCTTCTCTTGTTTCGCCAGTCCGTTGGCGGCAATCAAGCCCATCCAATACACGAACGCAAGGGCGACCGTCACCACGAATGCACTGGACTTTCCGCCTTTCCGCGAAGAAATGCCCAGAGGAATGCCGATCAAAGCCAGCAGAAAGCAGGCCGGCGGAAGAGCCAGTCGCTGATGCAGTTCGATGCGCGCCTGAATGACGTCGTCGTGATCCAGATCGGGCTTGTGATACGCCAGCCGATACAGCGGCAGGGTATCGAGTTCGGTGTAGCCCCGGGCGTGTACTTCATTCGGCTTGGTGGCCTCCAGGATTTGATCGCCCTTGGGCGCGGCCGTCGTATAGTATTCCTGAATGTCCTTGCCCGCTTCGTAACTGGCCCCATTTTGAAGCGAAAGCTGGATCGCGTTGCGCGCCACATCGGGTACGGCGATGGCATCGGACGCCACGGTGATGAACGGCCCCTCCCCGCGGTCGTGATCCTCCTTCTTTTGCTCTTCCGGCGGCGTGATATCGGCAATGAAGACGTTGCGCCAGCGCGTGAGCGCACCCGGAATGACGTCGCCGATATAGAGAATCCGGTTAGGAAATTGCTCTTCAAAAACGCGCGGCTGCACTTCGGCGGTAAGCTCTGCCGCCACCAATTGATTCAAAATCTTGTAGGTTTTCCAGGTGGAGTAGGGCGTAAGCCAGAGCGAAGCCGTCGCGGTAACCAACAGTGCCAGCGTGGCGAACAACAGCACGGGGAAAATTACCTTGCGGCTGGGAACGCCGGACGCTCGCATGGCGGTAATCTCGCCGTCGCTGGACATCCGGCTAAGTGCGATGAGGACTCCCACCAAAACGCCCAGCGGCACCGTGAAGCTCAGCGTGAAAGGAATCGCTAGCGCAAACAGATACGCCACGGTCTGCGGCGGAGCCGAGCTCTTCACCAGGATCTCGAACAGACGGCCCACCCGCTGCAGGAATATAACGAACGTAAAGAGCACTGTCCCGAACAGCGCGCTGTTGGAGACTTCGCGGAAGATGGCGCGACCCAGCAAGCCCATAATCAGGATTTCGGCGTGGCGGACGGAGAGCCGGAGGATTGCCCGGTGAGCGGCGGCGGCGGAACGATCGGAGGTTTCGCGACTTCTTCCTTGATCGGTTCCAGCTCGAGTTCGTCGAACAAAACCGCGGGCGCGATCACGGAAGCGCTCACGATGAAGGATCCCGCTCCCATCAGCGCGAAGGGCGCATTAGAATCGATGAAATCGAAAACGTAGTTCTCATCCGACGCCGCCAGGATATCTTTGAAAGACCGCGTAGAAAGGTCCCGGAATCGAACGCTTCGAACCAGCTCTTCCCTGCCGTCCGGATAAACTCGATAGACCAGCAAGGGCAGGGTGGCGGGCCGCGAGTTGCTGCCTGATTGCGCTGCCAGAGTCGCCATTCGCCGCAGCTCCCCGATGGAGGCCGAGGACGGAAAATCCAATTTGCGTATCAGGATGCCGTAAGGTTTATTCCGTTCGCGACACAAATCGATGAGCTTCTTCTTCATGTCGGCTGCGGGCGTGGTCTGAGAAGCGCGAATAAACAAATTGCCAAAACCCGGCGCTCTGCTGCCGTATGAACCGGGCAGGCGCGCGTGGCCATTCGAACCTTGGTAATCCTTGAATACCGGCGTGCGCGTTAACAGGAAGGTCTTGAGCGTCCCCTTGTCAATCAGCGGGAGCGGCTTGGGAGCTACGCCTTCCATATCGTAAAGATAATGGCCGAACAGCGTATGGCCGTGGACCTCGGTCTGCGTAGAATCGTCCACCACGTCCATCCAGTCCGGGAAAATGCGTGATCCGATCCGGTTCTCGAATTCGCTGGCGACATGCGGCGCGTTGCGACCCGGATCCGAAATCGGTTTACGAGTCACCTTCAGGTTGTCGCCCAGAACCTGGCCGAACAACTGGGCGGCGGCGGCGGCTTCAAACAGCACAGGCCCGTCGTAGTCCTCGCCGGCGGGAGCTTGCGAAAGCGCGGTGACATGCTCGGCAACGGCGGTGATCTTGCGCTGCAGTTCCTCCTCGGCGGGAAGGCCATCCGGCTCGAAAGCCTGAATCACATCGGCATCGCGCACCTCGGTGCCATCCGGAGCGAGGCCAAAGGCGGTCACGCGAATATACGCCATATCTTCCGGAGTCCTCAGAGTGGCGCCTTCCGAGTTCAAAATATAATTGGTCGATTGCGAAACATGCATCTCGACGCCGGACGACAGCACCTGCGGAAAATTGGAAAATACGCCGGAAAGCTTCACAATCCGGCTGCGCCAGATAGTCGGCGAAAAGGGCTGCTTCTGCATCGGCAAAACCGCGACTACCGGCGGAACTTTGGAAAAATCGGGCAGCTGCTCGGGCAGGCTGACATTTTTCAGAGAAGATCGCTTGCGCGCAATCGCTTCGGCGGCTGTCTTATAGGCCCGGTCCGTCGCGAGCCACAGCACCTGCCGGAAGCCGATATAGTCATTTTCGAGCGACAGGTTTCCGGCATCGTAGCGGCCTCCGCTGTAGGCGTCCGAGTAAACGTGATTGGTGTTATCGAAGTTATAATCCCCAACCCGCACCTTCACGCTCGGGATTCGGTAGGCACTCTCAGAGCTGACGATCAGCGCTCCCAGACTCGCCCCCACCGAATGATTGACGGTGTCTTCGACGCGATATTCGATGTAGTAGGGACTCTCTAAATTCGCGATGTGGAGTTGACGCGAGCGCTCCAGCTCGTCCTTCATCGCGCGAAGCAGCGGATCGGCATCCTGAGCGGGCGCGATCGCGGCGAAGCAAACCAGCAGGCAGGCTGCTGCGCGAGGCAGCAGCATCGAATTCAACGGCTGCCTCCCGATTCGGTCGGCTTGCCCAGCAAAGGAGGCCGGTCCTGCGCATGGTCCTTCTTCTGGATTTCGATCTCCGACACTAGCAGAGCGGGCGAGCTGGCGGAAACGGGAACCTGTCCCGACTCCGCGCCGCAATAGCCGTTAAACACATCCAGCTTGTCGGATGTAGCCAGAATTTTCGCAAAGCTCGACAATGGGGTGCCAACGATATCGACGCCGCGCACCAGTTCATCGGGGCGGCCGTCGGGATACACGCGATAAACGATCAGCGGGATCACCGTGAAAGCTTGTAAGCCGCGGCGCTGCGTGGTCGTGTAGCCGCCGGTCACTTGGTCAAAATAGAGGCCATAAGGCTTCTTCTGCCGCTTGATTTCGGCAATCAGCATCTGCCGCAAGGCTTGGTCGGATACCTGCTTTTTCGATTCGACAATCAGATTCGACTGCCGCGAAACTATTTCCAGACCGGGCTGGCGGCGGCCGTGGCCGTTGGAATGATCGATATCCTGGATGGGCGAACGCGACATCAGAAAAGTCTTCAGAATGCCGTTATCCACTACCGTTACGGGCCGGGCTTTTACGCCTTCGTCATCGTAGCTGTAGTATCCGTTCAGATCGATCCCGTCCAGACTCTTACGCGTCGGATCGAAAACAATGGACAAAAAATCCGGCAGCACCGGCGTACCGATAGCCTTGGCGAAGGTCTGGCCCTCGGCCTCGTCCTTCTGCCGATGACCTTCGATGCGGTGCCCGAAGATTTCATGGAAGAAGACGCCGGCCGCTCGACCGGACAGAATCGCCGGACCGATGAACGGCTCCACGGTGGGAGCCCGCAGCAGTTTCGCCAGATCATCGCCCGCGCGATTGGCCGCGGCGCCGATCACTTCCGGCTGGGGAAGACGCGAAATGTCGCTCGCCTGAAAATCCTCGAAGGTCGCCAGGTCCATGCCGTCTTCGGCCTTGCCCCGGGCGCTGAACGTAACATTAACTAAACTACGCGTGTGCTTCAGCCGCGCGCCGTCGGTGCTCACGAAATAGTTCGTTATTCTCTCGACCGACAGGTCGGCGTCGGAATTGAGAACTCCCGGATGGTTCCCCGCGTCGCCAGACCATTTACGGACGCGGTTGATCCATTCCTGATCCAGGATCCGAAGCGGCGGGAGCGACGGCTCCTCGTATTTTTCCGGCGTTTCGCTCGAAAAATCGGCGGAATCGTCGGCTTGCTTCACCTTCACCTGTTCATTGGATTTGATCTCGATGAGGCGTCGAGCGGCCAGCCGATAGGTACGATCGGTTTCCAGCCAAACCCGCCGTCGAATTGCGTCCGGCACGTCATCGAGCGGGAGGATCGCGCCGGGAGTGAAGCGCGGCCTTTGGCCCTCCACGACGTGATAGTTGTCGAGCTTGGGGCTGCCCACCCGGATAGTGATGTCCAGGTAGCGGGCATGATTCCTGCTCTCGCCGTTGACCGTTCCGAAGCTAGCGGCGACACCCTGGGATTCTTCCTCGGTCACCGTGTACGCCATAAAATAAGGAGGCGGGTCGCCCTTTTGCTTCAGCACCGCGAAATTGCGCTGGAGCTCTTCGCTTAAGATGTCGAGTAGCGAAGGCGGAGTGGCGGCCGTGGCCGGTAATGCGAGGGCGAGAATAGCAAGTATTCGGCGCACGAAGTCTTAGAATACCACCGCGCGCGCCTCAGATTGCCAAACGCCTTTCGAGGAATGTGTGTTTTGATGATTATGGAAGAGCAGTTTGTTTGATTGAAAAAAGCTGTATCCTGCTGATGACTTTTCGCAGGCTTGGCCTGCACCGCCGACCCGCCTTCCCCCAGCCCATTTGAAACGGTACTCACGGGAAATTATTCTCACGCTGCTGGCTTCCGTTCCAATGCCGAGGTGTTGAACTGGAATATTGATCGCGGCGAACATCTGGACCGCGTTCTCGCCGCCATTCGGGAGAACAGACCAGATCTCTGCATCCTTCAGGAAGTGGATCTGGGCGCCCGCCGCACCGAGGGCAAGGATATCGCGCAAGAGTTGGCCAAGGCCGCCGGCATGAACTATGCCTTCGCCACCGAATTTCAAGAGCTCAGCCAGGGTACTGCCAACGGGTCCGGCGTATCACGGACAGGCGACTCTGACGACTTGGTCGATCCGCTCGGCTCGCGTGATACGATTCGCCCATCAATCGGGTTTTTGGAAGCCGCGACCCTTGCTCATCTCCGCTCTGCCCCTTCTGCAAAGGAGAAAGGGCGGCCGGATTGGACTAGTCACCGAGCTCATGAACGGCGATCAGTTGCTGGTGGTCTACAATCTGCACTTGGAAAGCCGGGGCGACGAACAATTGCGTCTGCTCCAGCTCAACGAAGTGCTGGAGGACGCCAAGCGCTACTCGCCCGAGACTTCGGTGATCATCGCGGGCGACCTGAATACCAAGTTCCGCCATTCACCGGTGATTCCGCGGCTTCGCGAGGCGGGCTATCGGAGCGCCTTCGGGGAGCGCGAGGTGCGCACGCACGTGATTGTCGGCGCATTGGACTGGGTGTTCGTGCGCGGGAAAATCGAGTTCGAAGATCCGCGCGTGCTGCGAGGTCTGCACGCCTCAGATCACGATGCCATCGCCGTGGCGCTGCATTTCTGAAAGTCGATCCCAGCGCTCGCAGCAGCCCCCTGAATCCAAAGTGATATCATTTCGGACGGCCTCCAGAGGAGGCTATCCACAATGAGGAGGGCATTCGCATGTCTCTTTCAAAGCGCGCTGTTGCTGAGTTCATCGGAACATTTTGGCTGGTTTTTGGTGGTTGCGGGGCCGCCGTGCTGTCCGCGGCTTTTCCCGGTTTGGGCATTGGATTTGCAGGCGTCGCACTCGCATTCGGCCTGACGGTGCTCACCATGGCCTACGCGATCGGCCACATCTCCGGATGCCATCTCAATCCGGCCGTTTCGGTGGGACTGGTGACGGCCAAGCGATTCCCGCTTTCCGATCTCCTGCCCTATGTTGTCGCGCAAGTCCTCGGCGGCATCGCCGGCGCAGCGGTCCTGTACTTCATTGCGAGCGGCAAGGAAGGATTCAGCCTGGCAGGCGGATTCGCCTCAAACGGCTATGGCCTCCATTCGCCCGGCGGTTACGCTTTGAGCGCATGCCTCGCAGCCGAAATCGTTCTTACATTCATGTTCTTGATGATCATCCTGGGCGCCACCGATGGACGTGCTCCGCAAGGCTTCGCGCCGATAGCGATTGGTCTCGGCCTGACCTTGATTCATTTGATTGGCATCCCGGTGACGAACCTGTCCGTGAACCCCGCTCGCAGCACCGGTCCGGCCTTGTTCGTCGGCGGCTGGGCGATCCAGCAGCTTTGGCTGTTCTGGCTGGCGCCGATCGTGGGTGGGGCGCTGGGCGGCTTCGCGTACGCGTTGTTCAAGGAGACTGCGCCGGAGCGTTTGGTGAGAAAGCGCCCAAGCGGCACGCTGACTCTTTGGAGCGGTGCATTATGGAATAGATGACCCGCTACCAAAAGCTGTTATCGGAGTCGGACCAGGGCGTGGCGCGCATTACGCTCAATCGCCCCGAAAAGCGAAACGCACTCGATCCTGAGCTAATTTCCGAACTGCAGGAGGCCATCGCAAGTTCCGCGCGCGACGAATCCATCCGCGTGGTCTTGCTGAAGGGGGCCGGCAAGGACTTCTGCTCCGGCATGGATCTGAGCGCGCTCGAAAAAAGCATGCAGACGGATGTGCTCGAGAACAGAGCCAACGCGCAAGCCCTCGCCGAACTTTTTCTCGCGATGCGGCGTCATCCTCGGCCCATCGTGGCAGCCGTTCAGGGCCGGGCGCTGGCGGGCGGTTGCGGTCTGGCCACTGCCGCGGACATCATTCTGGCCTCGCAATCCGCACAGTTCGGCTACACCGAGGTGAATATCGGTTTCGTCCCGGCCATCGTCATCGCCATCCTGCGCCGGTCTCTCCCGGAAAAACTCGCCTTCGAGCTGATCACCGGCGGCGAAATAATCTCCGCGGATACTGCGAGCCAGCTACGGATTGATCAATCGCGTGTTCCCGGATGATGCGTTCACCAGCGACGTCGAGAATTATGTCGCAAAGCTCGCCTCCAAATCCGCCTCGGCCGTGATGCTCTCGAAACAACTGCTCTATCACACCGATGCGATGGGATTCGAAGCCGCCCTGGAAGCCGGCGTCGAGATCAACGCCATCGCTCGAATGACCGAGGATTGCAAGCGCGGCGTGGGAGAATTTCTAAAGAAAGTCCGTTGACAGCGAGCCACATGGCCGATCACCCGATCTCTCGCGATGCCACCAAGAAATTAGCTTCCTGGTTCCTGGGCCCAAAAGCCGAAAACGCGGAGACCGAAGAAAAGCTGATTTCGTTCATCCTTCAGGATTACTTTCATTGGCGCCGCAACTACTACCCGTCCGATGAAATCGTGATTCCTCAAAGTATGCGCCGCGAACTCGTCGATTGGAACGACGATCTGGCGCAAAAGATCACCGAAATGCTGGCCGGCCTCCGCAAGCATTTCCCGTTCTACAGCCCACGCTACATGGCGCACATGATGTCGGACCAGACTATTCCGTCTGTTCTCGGATATTTCGCCGGCCTGCTCTACAACCCAAACAACGTAACGCCGGAAGCGGCGCCCGTCACCGAACGTTGGGAGTTCGAGGTTGGCCGGGATCTGCTCGATATGGTGGGATACAAGGCGCCGCCACCTCCCGGAGCTCCTCAGGAGGCGCACTCGGAATTTGGTTGGGCGCACGTCACCAGCGGCGGCACCGTCGCCAATATCGAAGCCCTCTGGGCGGCCCGCAACGCGGCCTACTTTCCCTTATCCGTTCATCGCGTGGCATCTGAGCTGCGCCTGCCGCTCGAGATAACTTTACCCGATCAAACCACGGCCAACTTGAGTGACTTGGAGCAAACCGCCTGCCTGGGACTCGCGCCCGCTGAAATCATGCACCTGCTTCCGCGGCTGGTGGATGCGATTCAGCGCCGCTTGGATATTCCCCGTAAGATCGCCATCGCGAAAACGCCCGAACTGCTCGCCGCTAGCGGATTGAGCATCCCGCACAGCGGTACGACAGCATGCTACCAACTGCGGCCGCCGGCAATCTTCGTCTCGGCCGCGACGCATTACAGCATCTACAAGGCCGCCGATCTGCTCGGAATCGGCCGTGACAACGTCATTCTGGTGGATGTGGATGGCCGGTTTCACATGGACATTCGCGATCTCGAAGCAAAAATCAAGCGAGCGCTCACAGACGGCTTGCTGCCTGTCGCGGTAATCGCCACCGCCGGCACGACTGAGGAAGGCGCAGTCGACCCAATCCACGAAATCCTGGATTTGCGGCACGAGATCGAAGCCGAATCACGTGCCAGTTTTTGGATTCACGTAGATGCCGCCTGGGGCGGCTACTTGCGTTCCTTGTTTGTTCCCGACCGTCCATCGCTGGCCGAGCACATCGCAGCGGTCCGTGGCTTCGTTTTGCGGAATATTGACCTGAGCGACGGCGCGTACGCAAAGCATTTGAGTCTTCAATGGGGTAGCCCGGAGGTCGTGAGCGCTTTCCTGGCATTCTCTAGAGCCGACTCGATCACGGTGGACCCGCACAAAATGGGCTACGTGCCCTACCCGTGCGGCGTGGCCGCCTTCCGAAATGATCGTATTCGCCAATTCTTCGCCGAAGCCGCTCCCTACCTTGCTTCCACGGTTCAGACCGCGGAGCCGACGTCCGACCACGCGCCGCCTACTTCCATCGGCCCCTACATTCTTGAAGGCTCCAAACCAGGAGCTGCTGTCGCCAGCGTCTGGCTCTCCCATCGGATGATTCCGCTCAATCGCGACGGCTATGGCGAGATCATCCGCGCTTCGCTGCTGGCGGCACGCGAGCTGTATGAACGCCTGGTTCACTGGGAGGACTGGGCCAAAGCCAATCAGGTCCAGGCCGCGTTCGAATTTATGCCGCTCACCGGCGAACCGCCGGATACGAACATCGTGTGCTTTCTCGTCCGCGAAAAAGGCGTCACTTCACTTGCTCGGATGAACGACCTGAACCGCTGGATCTACCAGCGCTTCACCATCGAATCGGAATATGGTCAAGGAGAATATAGCTACTCGCAGCCGTTCTTTCTTTCGCATACCGTGCTCAGGTATCCGGGTTATTCGCCGCGCTCCGTCACCGGACCGCTGCAACGGTTCGCCATCGATGCATCCGAATATTTTGAACAGGGACTTTTTCTTCTACGCGCCACGATTATGAATCCTTACATTGTGCTCGCGGAAGAGACCGGAAGGCCCGGCCGGCCTTATTTTGCGCAGTTCATGGACCGGCTAGCGGCCAAAGCCGTCGAAGGAATTGGTGCGCTCTCTACTTCCGCACCAGGAACACCGCAACCTCAGCCAACAGGTTCGGCAGAACGCTGATTTTTTTGGGGCCCTGTAGAAAGAAGCTTCTTTCGATGGTCCATTTTTGGGACACGACCAGCGCCTGAAAATCATCGATGGTGAAGAAATGTATATTCGGCGAGTCGTACCATTCGTGCGGAAAGAGCTTGGTCTTAGGCGCGCGACCCGTAAACAAGTGCGCCAGCCGAACGTTCCAATGGCCGAAATTCGGAAACGCGACAATTGCCCGCCGGCCCACGCGCAGCATCTCGCTCAGGACTTTCAGGGGTGCGCGCGACTCCTGCAGAGTTTGGCTGAGGATGACGTAATCGAATGCCTGATCAGGCAAATCGGCCAGCGCTTCTTCGATGTCGCTATGAAAAACCGAAACTCCGCGGCCAATCGCTTGCCGCACTTTCGAACCCATGATCTCGACGCCGCGTGCATCCACGTGCTTTTTTTCGGCGAGCCAGGCCAGCAGCTCCCCTTCGCCGCAACCCAAATCCAAGACGCAAGTGTTCGGCTCGATGATCTCGCTGATGATCGCGTAGTCGCTCCGCCCGAGCAACTCGGGCACGAAGTCTTGCGCCACTCTTAGGTTCGCTCCCGGAAGGTGCTCGCTAAAAATCCGCGGACCAATTCGGTCTGCTCGGCGACGTTGACGAGAAATGCATCGTGACCGTAGTTAGAAGGCAGATCGCAATAAGCCACATCGCAATTGCGGCTGCGGAGGGCGCGGACCACTTCGAGGGATTGGTAACTCGGATAGAGCCAATCGGATTTGAAGCTGATCACCAGAAAACGGGTTTTGACCTTCTCAAAAGCCCCGCTGAGCGAGTGACCTGCCGTGAGATCGAAGTAGTCCATCGCCTTGGTGATGTAGAGGTACGAGTTCGCGTCGAAGCGGTCGACGAACTGATTGCCACGGTAGCGCAAATAGCTTTCCACTTCGAATTGATTCTGATCGCGCAGACGGCGGCCGAACTTCTCGCGCATGGATTCGTCGCTCATATAGGTGATATGGCCGACCATGCGGGCGACCGCCAGACCCCGCGCCGGAGGGCGCTTGCCGTAATAGTTCCCCTCGTTCCAATCCGGATCGGCCATGATGGCCTGCCGGCCCACTTCGTTGAAGGCGATCTGTTGGGGGCTGTGCCGCGCCGTTCCAGCGATCGGGATGGCGCAACCCACCGCATCGGGGTAGGCCACGGCCCATTGCAACGCCTGCATCGCGCCCATCGATCCGCCGCTCACGGCCAGCAATCGCTCGATGCCGAGATGCTCCACCAGCATCTTTTGCAATCGCACCATGTCGGGAATCGTGACCGGAGGAAACGACATCGCGTAGGGACAGCCGGTTTCCGGGTTGATGGAACCTGGACCGGAGGTTCCGCGGCAGCCGCTCAAAATATTAGAACAAATTACGAAATATTTGTCGGTATCGAACCCCTTGCCGGGTCCGATCATGTTGTCCCACCAGCCGAGAGCACCGGACTCCTTGTCCGTCCCAGCGGCATGCGCGTCGCCGGTGAAAGCGTGCAGAACCACAATGGCGTTGTTCTTCCGGGCGTTCAACTCGCCATAGGTTTCGTACGCAACATCCACGGGCGCGAGTGTGGCTCCGCAATCGAGCGGGATCGAATCGAACTGGACGAACTGAGTTTCGGTAATCATTCCACCGAAACCCTTAGGTTAACGAACAAAGTGCCGTTACCGATAGTCTTCCTGCAGGCGGTCGAGCGCGGCAGAGCCTGGGCACAGCTTCTCGAACGGTACTCGAGTGAGCGGAACTTCGGTGGTCGCATTCAGCTCATGCATGTCGGGGACGTCCTCGTTGACGTAGAGCAATCCGGTAACGACCTCGCCTTTGCCTTCGTGCTCGTCGAGGAACGCAAGCACTTTCTCGCGGTTGGTCGGATCGTAATTCGGAGGGACCCCTTTAAAGCGGATCACACTGCCGTCATGCATGGTGACGTTGATTGCGCCGTTCTGTCCGATGTGGGCGAGAATCTCGCTCGCCGGCGCAACGAAATCGGCTTCGATGGCCTTGAGCTCGTGCTGGCGAGTATACAGATAGCTTTTGGTCGAACCATTGTGATCGTTAAAAGTAACGCAAGGCGAGATGACGTCGATCAAAGCGAACCCGCGATGGGCGACGGCGGCCTTCAAGAATCGGCACAAGTTGGTCCTTATCGCCCGAAAAACTGCGTGCGATGAAGGTTGCGCCGATGCTCAGGCCGAGGCGCACGGAATCGATCGGCGCCATGCGATTGGGTTCGCCGCGCTTGCTCTTCGATCCTATATCCGCCGAAGCCGAGAACTGGCCCTTGGTCAAACCATACACGCCGTTGTTTTCGATCACATAGACCAGCCGCACGTTGCGGCGAATGGCGTGGCACATGTGGCCGAGACCGATCGAGAGCGAATCGCCATCGCCGGAAATACCAACGTAAACCAATTCGCGATTGGCGGCATTTGCACCAGTGGCGATGGGCGGCATGCGGCCGTGAGCGGAGTTAAAGCCGTGCGCGCCGCTGACGAAGTAGGTCGGAGTTTTAGAAGAACAGCCGATGCCGCTCAATTTCGCGATCATGTGCGGCTCGATAGAAAGCTCCCACAAAGCCCGCACCAGCGCGGCGGTGATGGAATCGTGTCCGCATCCGGCACAGAGCGTAGACATCGCGCCTTCGTAGTCGCGGATAGTCAAGCCGAGGCCGTTCTTTTGCAGGCTGGGGTGTGTGGCGACCGGTTTCGCGATTGATGGCATGTTATTCCTCCATTTGCAATTCCGGCTGCGGCTCGCTGCGAGGAGCGAGTTCGGGATCTTCAGCCTTGAGCGCTTTCAAAATTGCATCGGTTACGTGCTTGGCGCTCAGCGGGAATCCGCCGTACACCAGAACGGATCGCAGCTTGTCTTTCGGCACGCTGGTTTCGAGCGTCAGAAGCGAGCGCAGCTGAGCGTCGCGATTCTGTTCGATGACGAAGCAGAATTCATGTTCGTTTAGGAACAGGTCCACGGTCTCATCGAACGGGAATCCGCGGATGCGCATGAAATCGGCGATCACGCCGCGCCCGGCCAATCGCTCCAGGCCTTCGCGCACCGCCAGATCGCAGCCGCCCACCGTCACGACTCCGAACTGGGCCGCGGGGTGGCGCTGGATGATCGGCGCGGGCACGAATTTCGCGGCGGCCCGGTGCTTGCGCAGCAACCGGTCCATGACCTCGCGGTACTCGTCGGGCATTTCGGTATAGCCGCCGAATTTGTTGTGGCCGGAGCCACGCGTGAAGAACGAACCCTTGGGATGAATGCCGGGCAAGCTGCGGGCGGCCACCTGGTTCTCGTCTTCGTTGGTGTAGCGCTGGAACTTGGCCATTTCTTCGAGCTGTTCGGCGGTCAGGACGCGGCCGCGATCGGGCTTATAGGAGTCGTTCCATTTCAGGCGCGGCACCACCCAGTCGTTCATGCCGATGTCGAGATCGGTGAGCAGGAAGACTGGCGTTTGGAATTTCTCCGCGAGATCGAAGGCGGCCGGCGCGAGTTCGAAGCATTCGCGCCGGATTCGACGGGAACAGCAGAATATGTTTCGTGTCGCCGTGCGACGCGTAGGCGCACTCGAGGATGTCGCCCTGCTGCGTGCGCGTTGGCATTCCTGTGGACGGACCGACGCGCTCGACGTCGATCACGACGACCGGAATTTCCGCGTAATAGGCCAAGCCGAGCAGTTCGTTCATGAGCGAAATTCCAGGCCCTGCGGTCGATGTGAACGCGCGCGCGCCGTTCCAGGACGCACCGATCACCATGCCGATGGCGGCCAGTTCATCCTCGGCCTGGATGATCATGTAGTTGTTCTTGCCGGTCTCCGGGTCTTTGCGATAGGCTTCGCAAAATCCTTTGAACGCATCCATGGCCGAGGTGGACGGAGTGATGGGGTACCAGGCTGCGACGGTCGCACCGGCATACAGGCAGCCCAGCGCCACCGCGGTGTTGCCGTCGATCAGGATCTTGTCGGCGTTCGCGTTCATGCGCTCGAGATAGAACGGCAAAGGACAGTCGAAGCGGTCCTTGGCGTAGTCGTATCCCAGCCGCAAGGCGCGATGATTCGATTCGCGCATCGCCTTCTTGCCGGCGTACTTTTCGTCGAGCAACTCTTCGACGATATGCATGTCGACATTGAGCACGGCTACGAGCGATCCGGCGTACGCGATGTTCTTCATGAGGATTCGCTCGCGGGGATCGCGGAAATTCTCGTTGCACATTTGGGCGAACGGCACGCCCAGGAAATTCACGTCGCTGCGGATCAGCGCCGGATCGAGCGGCCAGGAGGAATCATAGAGCAGATAGCCGCCTTCGCGGACCTCGCGGATATCGCGCCCGTAGGTCTGCGAGTTCATCGCGACCATCAGATCGTAATCGAGCGCGCGGGCGGTGTAGCCGTCCTTGTTCACGCGAATTTCGTACCAGGTGGGCAGCCCCTGGATGTTGGAAGGAAAAAGATTCTTACCGGAAACCGGGATGCCCATGCGGAAGATCGCCTGCATGAGAAGACCATTGGCGCTGGCCGAGCCGGTCCCGTTGACGTTGGCTAGCTTGACAGCGAAATCATTTACGCGGGTACGCATGAGTCGACGCTGACTGGCCTCCCTGCATAAGGAATAAGAAGTTCGAATTTTTGCATGTCCCAGGCAGCCGTAGGGCAGCGCTCGGCGCACAGGCCGCAGTGGACGCAAATATCTTCGTCCTTCGCCATGATGCGCGCGGTCTGCGGCAGATCTTCGGATACGTAGACGTCCTGGCGTGATATTGGCGGCGGGCGCCGAAAGGCGTTTGCGCAGATCATCTTCCTCGCCATTACGTGTGATGGTGAGGCACTGCACCGGGCAAACGTCGATGCAAGCGTCGCACTCGATGCAGCGCTTGGCGACGAAGACCGTCTCCATGTCGCAGTTCAAACAGCGCTGAACTTCCCGAGCGGTCTGCTCGGCGTTGAAGCCCAGCTCGACCTCGATATTCATCTGCTTGAAGCGGCGCTCCAGATCGACGTGGCGCATCTTTTGACGCTGCGCCGGATTGTAATCGTTGTGATAGCTCCACTCGCTGATCCCCATCTTTTGGCTGATCAGGTTCATCCCGAAGGGCAAGCGCTCGGTGACGGAGATTCCGTTGCAGTAATTATGGATGGAGGTCGCGGCTTGATGGCCGTGCTCGGCGGCCCAGATGATGTTCTTGGGACCCCAGGCCGCATCGCCGCCGAAGAAGATCCCTTCGCGCGTGCACTGCATGGTCTTCTCGTCGACCACCGGCATATCCCACTTGTCGAACTCGATTCCGATATCGCGCTCGATCCAAGGAAATGAATTTTCCTGCCCGATGGCGAGGATCACGTCGTCGGCCGGCAGGAAGATGGTGCCGAGGGTCTTCGAATTCTTGGCCTTGGCGTCCCATTCCAGACGCTCGAAGTCCATGCCGATGAGCTTGCCTTTTTCGATAACAAAACGCGTGGGCGCGTGATTGACAATGATTTCCACGCCTTCTTCTTCGGCGTCTTCCAGCTCCCAAGGCGAAGCTTTGAAGAAACCGCGCGGACGCCGGGCCATCACTTTAATGTCTTTGCCGCCGAGCCGGCAGCTCGAACGGCAGCAATCCATGGCGGTGTTGCCGACGCCGATGATCAGGACCTTTTCGCCCACCGAGGTGGTGTGGCCGAAGGCGATGGACTCCAGCCAATCGATACCGATGTGGATGCGGTTGGTGTCGTGGCGACCCGGCAGGTCAAGCTCCTTGCCGCGCGGCGCGCCGCGTGCCGACGAAGACGGCATCGAAACCTTGCTCGAGCAGCGCCTTCATGCTCGTGATGTCGCTGTTATAGCGGATGTCGACGCCCATGTCGAGGATCTGGTCGATCTCGTCATAGAGCACGTCCGAGGGCAGGCGGAAGGACGGGATGTTCGTGCGCATCAGACCGCCGGGCTTGTCGTATTTTTCAAACATCACGACTTCGTAGCCAAGCGGCAGCAGGTCATTGGCGACCGTGAGCGAGGCCGGACCAGCGCCGATGCAAGCGATCCGTTTGCCGTTCTTCTTAGCCGGAATCTTGGGCAGCAGGTCTTTGATGTCGCCGCGCAGATCGGCGGCAACGCGCTTGAGCCGGCAAATGGCGACGGCTTTCCCATCTACGCGGGTCCGGCGGCAAGCGGGTTCACAAGGCCGGTCGCAGGTGCGCCCGAGAATCGCAGGGAACACGTTGGACTCCCGATTCAGCATGTAGGCGTCGGTGTAGCGGCCTTGCGCGATCAGGCGAATATATTCGGGAACATTGGTGTGGGCCGGACAGCCCCACTGGCAATCGACTACTTTATGGAAGTAGTCCGGATTTTGAACATCCGTGGGTTTCACACGTCCACCTTTTCGATCTCAACAGCAATCGATTTCGCGGCCACTCGACAAGCTGTTTGGAGATAAAAGAATCTATCTGATCCATTGTACATCCCAGCGCAGAAGAGCATGGGAATGACGGTTAGCGCGTTAAGTGGCAAGTCTGCGCTCAGTCCGGATCAGCAATTCTGTAAAGCAATTCGTACCTACGGTGAAGTTACAAATTGAAAACGGTTGTGTTTCCAAGGTAGGCTAGAGCGTGCTGGGAGCGCGTCCGCAGCATGGATGCTCGCTAACACGGCACCCTGCTGGAAGTCGGGTCGCCTCCCAGCATTGCTTGTTCTTCGCCGTCACGGTCTCGGTTGCGGCCTGAAATCAACGGGTGACCCGAGCCAGCTTAATCAGTTCGAGCGAAGTGTCGCCCGCGGGACGAGCCGTTTCACCAAGCGCGTCCTCCAGAATTGTTTCCAGCTGATCCAAGTGCTGATCCATCCGGAACTGGCGGCTGTACTCCCACGCTCCGCGGCGTAGACGAGCGTAATAATCCGCATCGTTCAGCGCGGCCGAAATTGCATCCGCTAAACCCGCTATCGTGGGCGGGTCGCCCGGCGCCAGTTCTCCGTTCAGACCCGGCACGAGCCAGTCTGGAATGCCTCCTAATGCGTACGCGACCGCGGGGATACTGAGCGCTCCCGCCTCAATACCGACCAGCCCGAAAGGTTCCGGCCACCGGCTTGGAACCACCAGCAAATCTGACGCGCGCATCACTGCTAGCTTTTGGTCGCCCGCCAGCCAACCTGTAAATTGCGCCGCAACTCCCAACTGCTGCGCCAAACTCTGCAGCCGCTCGCGTTCCGGTCCATCTCCCACGATGGTGAGCTTCAATTCCCGTCCCAGTTGCCGCGCCGCTATTGGAACCGCGCGAATTAAGTAGTCAGCGCCCTTCAGGTCGGTTAGCCGCCCGGCAAACAAAAGTGATCCTCCGGCGCGTTTCGGCAAGTAAGGCGCGATTTCCAGGCTGGCGTCGGTAAGCGGGTACGGGAGCACGCGGAGGATGTCCGGGTCAATGCTGTTCCGCTCATACTCGCGATACATATGCGCGCTGCTTACCAGAATCCTCTGATATCTAGGCAGTCGCGATTTTCTCTGCTTGTGCTCTTGGAACATTCTCAGAGCCGTTAGCGGATTCAGGCCCCCGCAACGCCGGGGATAGTGAAGCGCCAGGCACGCCACTCCGAACTCGCGGTTGCACGCACGAGGGCGCGGAAAATCCTGACACTTGCGCCCGGTCGTGCAGGTCCCCCAATAATTGTGGACGTGCAGAACGCAGGGGTAATTTTCCAGAAGAACGCGCTCCATATCGAGCGACCCGGGGCAATGCGAATAGACCAGATCGGGCTTCCAGGCGGCGATTTCTGCCCAACCGGCGGGATCGGCCTGCAGATCGGGCCAATACCAGATCGGAATTTGGCCCCCCGGAGGGTCCACTAACTCAGCCTCGGCGCCGGCTGGATGTTGATAAAGGATCGCGACTTCGTGCCACCTTTTGCCGAGAGCGGGAATCAGGCGGTGTAAGTATGTTTCGACGCCGCCTACAACAGACTGATTAGAAGTCGCCAGAAGAATTCTCATAGCTTCCTTGAAGGACCAAAGAAACGCCCCTTTATCGCTGCGCTGTGGAATATTTATCTGCTGAACTACGCCACAAATTCGGCCAGGAAGCTCGATCGGTGGCCAACGTTCATGCAAGTATTTACCGGAGGGATGGTTTGGTCAACGCGGGTGGGGAAGCTTCAGTTCCGGTACCGTCGGGGATTTGTACCGGGATGTCTAGCAGGAACGAGACTTGGGGAGTCGCGCTTCAGGAGCGCCGGTGGGGCGGGAGCAATTCGTCGAGGGGGGCGCCTGAACAACCGTAGTCCTCCAAAAAACTCCGGCGCTGCTGCTCGGCGAGATCCAAGCGCCCGTTTTGAAGCCGCGCCTGGATGATTTCGGGCGCGACAGCACAGATCTGCTTGCGGGCCGGCTCGCATCGCGGATCTATGATTGGCCCGTTCGCGGTTTGCGTGAGCGCGCACGTGTTGGAATCGGGTCCTTTATGATATAGGTCCAGCAGAGCCGCCGTCAGCGCTGGATCGGAGGTGAGCAGCATGCCCTCGGTCAGCGCGGCCGCAGCATCTTCCTTCCGGTCCTTCATCAGAAAAACGTTCGCGATTTGACGATATGCCACTGGATTTCGCGGGTGCAGGTGCAAGGCCTGCCCGGCCGCTTCAGCCGCCTTATCTGGGTCACTCAAGCGCAGATAGGCGACCGAAAGCATCAAATAAGGTTGCGGGTCGCCGCTGGCCGGGATCAACGCCATACTCTTGAGCGGCCGTTCAGCGTTCAGCTTTTGAATATAAGCCGCGCGCACACTCTTGTCGATAGCCGCGCACCTTTGCAGGATTCGAATTCCCCTCTGATATTCCTCGTTTCCGGCAGCCGAAACCAGGATCCGGCCATCGGGTTCCTGCCGGCTGAGCATGTCGCCCGCAATCAAGGAATATCCGCCTGCCAGGCAGTACGCATCGGCGATCTTGCGAGAATCAGGCAGCGGATCGAGCAGCGACACGCTGGTCTCCGCCTCCTTCCTTCCGCGTTCGATATTGGCCGGCGTTCGTTCAGCGCCATACAAAAGCTCCGCCATCTGGCGGTGGAGCTTAAAGCTATTGGGGCTGGTTGCGAGGCTGGAGGCCGTGATCGCGAAATCGTCTAGCCAGTCGGAGTTCCTCGCCCAGGTCCGGATGGCCAAGCTGGCCACGATGACGCACAGGACCAACGGAAGCGCTCTCCGCGCCAGTTCGGTTCGCTGGCTGGCAGCGTAAACCGCCATCACAAGGCATCCCAGCACGCCGATGGACGGCAGATACAAAAACCGCTCGGCCATGATGCTGCCAATTGGGAACAACAGGTTGGACATAGGCACGAACGTTACGGCGGCGAAGCATGCCAGGAAAAAAGCAGTGCGGTTGCGCCTATACAAAAACGCAATGAGCACGACGATGCACAACACCGCGATCCACGCCAACCAGTCTTGGAAACTCCCGCTCGCCAGCGGAATCTGCGAATAAGAATAGTCGCAGGAGAGCTTTGCCGGCCACACGATGAGCCACAGGTAGCGACCTATAACGCTTAAGGCCGTCAACCGTCCGATCCAAAAGTTCGCCCCAACGATCGGGATTATCCGTGAAAGGAAACTCCGCCGGCATGGATGCGGCGAGCGCCGTGGAGCGTTGATACAGCATGGCTGCAATCGGGATCAACGTGGCGATGCATCCCCACAGAAGAACCTTCAGGCGCGCGCGATCTTTCCACCAGGTCATTTCATAAAGCAGGATCACGCCCAGCACGCAAACCGCGCTTTCTTTGGAGAACACGCCTACCGCGGTGACCAGCGTCAGCCCAAAAAGCCAGGCTCCGCGGCGCCAGCCCGCCGCTTCCGCGCTCTTCAGATACATCAGGAATCCGCTCAGCGTCGCTAGGCCAGCCAGCAAGTCCGCTCGGCCGACGATGTTCGTCACCGATTCGGTCAGCACCGGATGCACCGCCCATAGAGCGGCGATGAAAGCGGCCATCCAAAATTGGCCGGTGAGCCGAAGCATCAACAGATAAACCAGCAGGACGTTGGCGGCATGCAGCAAAAAATTGACCCAATGATATCCGGCCGGTTGGTCGCCCTCGCCCAAGATTGCATAGTTGAACAGGTACGTGAACGTCGTGACGGGACGATACAGTCCGGATTCCCCCGAAGGCCACCAATACGTTCGATGGAGAATCTGGCTCATGTTCTGAGCCGTGGCCTGCGTCACGCGAGGATCGCGCAGGATGCCTTTGTTGTCGAGCGTGAATCCCGCACCGAACGAATTGGAAAAAGCCAGCAGCGTAATAGCGAGCAACGCCAGCGCTACCAGCGTCCCGCGCGTGCCCGGCGCGATGCCCCGACGAGCAGGAGGACCGCTTTGCTTTACGCTACGCCGCTTCGTTCGGGCGCTCATGGAATATTCAGCCTAGCAAACGCGCGCCGCGGGGCACCGGCACGTCTATCGCTCGCTTCCAATCCTCGCTCCGATTGTGATATGGTCGTTCCTAGTTAGCTTCAGAAGTCAGATTTAGAAATTTGAGGGAGGTCTTGGTTTTGAAATCTGCTATTCGTGTGTTGGTTGGTTGGGTTATTTGGTTGTGCCTCGATTTGGGCGCAGGCCACGGCTCAAATTCACGGTACCGTTCAGGACTCGACGGGTTCGGCGGTTCCCGGCGCCGAAATTAAGGCGACACAAACGGAAACCGGATCTATCCCGAACCGTAACAGCGGCGCTGACGGCGGCTACGTGCTCACCAACTTGCCTCTCGGTCCATATCAGATCGAGGTCGGCCAAGGAAGGCTTCACGAAATACGTGCAATCCGGCATCACGCTGCAGGTCAACAGCGATCCCGCAATTGACGCGGTGCTCAAGGTTGGCGCGGTAAGCGAGCAAGTCGTCGTGGAAGCCAACGCGACCCAGGTGGAGACTCGCAGCTCCGGCATCGGCGAAGTGGTCCAAACGCAACGAATCGTGGATCTCCCGCTTAACGGCCGCAATGTGACCGACCTTATTACCCTGGCGGGCGCCTCGGTGAATTTCGGAAACATCCGATCCAGTTTCTTTGCCAACCTGCCCATGATTTCGATTGCCGGTCAAGCCGCGAGCGGAGAGCCGATCGGAACCGAGTACACGCTGGATGGCGCCAACCATATCAACTATCTGACCGGCACCACCATGCCCATCGCATTTCCGGATGCCGTGCAGGAGTTCAAGGTAGAGAGCCAGCGGCGAAACCGCCCAGCATGGATCCTCGGCCGCAATCACGGTGGTGACCAGATCGGGCTCCAATGAATTCCACGGCAATCTGTTTGAATTCCTCCGCAACAGTGGGTTCGGCAGCGCTCGCGAGTTCTTCTCCACCACCACCAGCCCCTACATACGCAATCAATATGGCGGAACCGTCGGCGGACCGATCAAGAAAAATAAGATGTTTTTCTTCGGCGGTTTTCAAGGCACCACTCTCCGTTATAACCCGAACAACACCATCTCCACGGTTCCGACCCAGGCCATGCTGCAAGGCAATTGGAGCAACGTTCGCTTCCGCCGCATGCCACGCCGGCGTGGCCAAGACTTTGAAGGCGCCTTTCGTCAACGGCCAGATCTCGCCCTCGGCATACAATCCGCGCCGGCCGTGTATATCGCCGACAAAACCCTGGCGAGCCTTTCCGCCCGGGCATCACTCCGAACCAGTGCGGCCGGATCACGTATGATACTCCCGACGATGAAAACTACTTGCAATGCGTCGGCCAAGATCGATTACCAGTTAAACGACAAGCAGTCCCTGTTTTTCCGTTTGCTCGATACCCACAATAAGATTCTGAATTCGTTCTCCGTCACGCCTAACTTGTTGACCGCGGCCTCGACTGGGTTAGATCAATTGGGCAATCCTACGCCATTGGCCATACCTACATCGATTAGCAGCAATCTGGTGCAGTCCTTCCGCGCCGGGTACCAACGAACCGCGTCCAACAACATCCAAAATCAGTCGTACAGTTTTTGCCAGGCAGGTCGTTCAGAACTTTTGGTGCGGCGCGAATCCGAATGAACTCGGCGCTGTAAACATCAGTGGCGGATTTCAAGCGGGCGGGGGCTGAATGGCGCCACCGGCGCTGCCAACTATTACATGAATTCCTATATCCGTCAATGACGATCTGAGTTGGATCAAAGGATCGCATCAGATGGCCTTCGGCTTCGGTTTCTTGCACGGGGAAGACAGTTCTTTCAACGATTTTGCGGGCGGCGGCCAATTCACCTTCAGCGGTTCGGTAACCGGCACCGGGATGAGCGATTTTTTCCTGGGAGCGCCCAGCACGTTCTTCCAAGGTCTGTCCGAACACCGCCGACAGCGCGCAGGATTTTGTGAACATTTATTTCGCCGACAGTTGGAGGATCACGCCGCGTCTGACGTTTAATTTCGGGATTCGCTGGGAACCCTATCTGCCGATGGCTGTAACCAACGGCCAAATCTCGAATTTCAACATGGGCCGGTTTTTGGATGGGCAAGCGAGCAGAGTACTGTTTTCGCGAATGCACCCTACGGTTTTTAGTTCCCCGGCGACCCCGGCTTCCCCGGCACACGGGAGTATACAAGCAGTGGGACCATTGGGATCCGCGCGGAGGAATCGCCTGGGACCCGACCGGGAGCGGGAAAATGTCCATTCGAGCCGGTTATGCTTTCGGCTATGTGTATGTGCCCGGCGTGGCGCGCCAGGATCAAGGCGGCTCGAATCCCTGGGGCGGCCGAAGTACGTTTGCCGAAACAGGAATAAATTTGTCAAATCCGTATGCGACCATTCCGGGCGGCAATCCTTATCCCTACGTTGTCACGCCCAATGTCACGTTCACCCAGGCCGGCCAATTCATAACCAACGAATATAACCTTCCCACGCCGACCAGCTACTCGTGGAATGTATCGTTCCAGCGTCAGTTTGGGAGCTAGTTGGTCGTCGGCCACCTACATCGGAAGCCGCGTGCAACACTTGTACATCAACGAACCGATCAATTATGGCGAAATTGTGCCAGGTCCGATCGATTCGGTTGCAAGCCAGTGTCCGGCGACCTCCCAGACTTGCAATGCCACCTCCAACACGCAGGCCCGCCGTGTTCTCAGTGTGTTGAATCCATCGCAAGGCCAGTACGTAGGAAATATGGACGAATGGTCAGCCGGTCGGCAGTGCAGACCTACAACGGCTTGCTGAGTTCAGTCCAGAAGCGGCTCAGCAAGGGTTTGATGATCAGCGGCAACTGGACCTGGTCGCACTGCATCGGCGTTTTTCAGGGATACGATTCGAAGTCCGACGAAACGGCTACCGTGCCGAACAATCCGAACTTTGACCGGGGCAATTGCGATAGCGACCGCCGGCACATTGTCAATCATAACGATTGTGGACATCACTCCCGCGTTCGGCAATCGCATGGATGCGGCTGCTGGTGAGCAACTGGCAGATATCGGGAATTTATAGATTTTCGTCCGGCAGCCGCTCTCCATCCAAGACGGCTCGGGCATCGATCGCGAATTCAGCGGCATCAATCACCAGCGGCCCGATCAAGTCCTCGCCGATCCTTATACCGGCCTGAGCGGCCCATCGCAGCCGTACTTCAATATCAACGCTTTCACAGTTCAACCTCTCGGTACATATGGCAATCTGGGCTGGAATAGCGTCGTAGGTCCCACGTATCTGGGAAGTGGATATGTCTCTTTCCCGGATATTCCGGGTTCATGAAATGCCAAGCGATCGAGATGCGGGCTGACGCCTTCAATCTCACCAACAGCTTCGTAACATTGGTTGGTAGCTCTCCCGGACTGCCTCCGGCGGCATACCGCGATGCCGGGATCGCTGGCGGTACCCAACTTCGACAGCATCAGCAGCAATCAGTTCGGCCTGAATCTCGCCGCTGAACCAACCAGAAAAATCCAGTTCGCGTTAAAGTATACTTTCTAGACAGTAGTTCGCGAGCAGGAGTTCACATGAATAACGAGCAGTTAGGCGATTGGTCTCGCGGCGCTTCCCGCCGGGATGTTCTAAAAACACTTGCGGCCGCCGGAGTAGGCTGCATTGGTACCGGCCAGCGGCTTGATCGCACAGAGCGGCGGAGCGAACCCCCGCCGCATCGACATGCATCATCACTATCAGTTGCCGGGCACCGGCAGAGGCGAAGGCGCAGGTTGGACACCCGAAAAGGCGCTGGAGGTGATGGACCAGCATGGCGTGGAGACTACCATTCTTTCGCGGCCCGGCGGCGAAGCGTACGACGGTACCGAGAAGGGCTCGACGTTCGCCCGGCGAATCAATGAATATGGGGCGAAGATGGTCAGCGAACATCCCAAACGCTTCGGATTTTTCGCGGTGATTCCCTTCCCCGATACCAAGGCCAGCTTGGCCGAGATCGAGTACTCTTTCGACACCCTCAAGGCCGACGGCTTCTCGTTAATGAGCAGCATCGGCAACAAGTGGCCCGGCGATCCCGCCTTCGATGAGGTTTGGGCGGAAATGAACCGCCGCAAGCTGATTGGATTCATGCATCCGCTGGTCCCGCCCTGCTGCACGAATTTGATTCCGGGAGGCGCTGGTTCGGTGGAGCGCGACTTCGATACCACGCGTGCCGTCACGAATCTTCTCTACAGCGGTACGCTCTCCAAGTATCCCGACATCCGCTATATCATTAACCATTCCGGCGCCACCGTTCCCGTTTTGGCTGGCCGGATCAAGGATCGCGTCCCGGGATTCTCGACTTACGGCGGGAAGAAGCTTTCCAACCACGACGGCAAGACCGATAAGATCCCCAACGGCGTTTTCTATGAGTTGACCAAGCTGTATTACGAATGCGCGCACGCTGCCTATCCGGCGGCCATGGCGGCACTCTTGGCGTTTGCGCCCACCACGCAGTTTTTGTTCGGCACCGATTGGCCGGCCGAGCCGATGGAGAGCACCCTCGATGAGCTTCCCAAGAGCAAGCTCTCGCCCGCCGTTATGCGCGCCCTCAATCGCGGGAATGCCGAACGGCTATTTCCCCGGTTCAAATCCTAGCCTGTCTGTCACCGTTAAAAAGGCTATATAATGATCCTTCGAGGAGTTTGAGAATGAAAGTTACGCTTTTGACTTACCTTCTGATGGCGGCGGGACTTGTGGTGGTTAGCGTCCCATTGTTGGCGCATCATGGAACCTTTGTTTCCTACGACACGGCCCATCCTGTAACCGCAAAGGCGGTGATGACCGAGTTCCACTATACGAATCCTCACATCCAACTCTATTTTGATATCAAGGATGAGCAGGGAAACGTGACGCATTGGAGCGCCGAGGGCCCCGATCCCGCTGTGTTGGTCCAGGCTGGCTGGGGCAAGCGGAAAACCGAGGCGGCCCTCGCCCCGGGAACTGAAATCACGATCACTTACGCGCCGGCTAGAAATGGCAAACCCGCCGGAACGGTGAGCAACGTGATTTTCGCCAATGGCGATTCGCTGTGCGGTCTCGGTGGCGCTCGCGGTAAAGGCAACTGCCCCGAGCAATAAGCAGCAAATTTACTTAGCTGCCGATTTATTTAGCTGATGGTTTTGCGAACTTCGCCGCCGCGATCGGTACGTTCGCCTGCACATCAGTGAGCTCGATGGTCACTCTGCCATCCAGCCATACCTCGATCCACTTAAACGGCATTTTCACTCCCGCCACTTCCCGATAATCGGAAAAATCGATCTGCGTGGGGAAGCGGCCGACGGTCGAGGTCGTGTACCGCATCATCCTTACCAACAGGCCGGATTCAGCATCGAAATACAGCGTCGCGAACGCGCCATCCGCGCTGTTCCCCTGGACCACCTGGACTTCCTCGTCGCCAATCTCGGTCTGGAAGCCCACTCGCCATTGACTCAGAGCCTGCTTGATCTGACCTGGAAACATTAGTTCCGCGTCGAGCTTCAAGCCTTCCAGATCGCCCCCCGTCAGTGAAAGCACCGGAACATGAATATCGGGCCCGGCGATCTGCGGCCCTGCCATCCAGGCGGCGTGGCCATCGAAGGTCGTGGTGTTGTCTCCGGCCGCCGTATGAACAATCGTGGTGCGTTGATCCGGCGCTTTGGCGTAAAGCTCGAGCGGCTCCTTCTCAGCCACTAACCCGTATCCCACACTGCTTCCCTTGGCGACGATGCTGGTGATTTTCGCCAAATGCTCCGCGCCGCCGACCGCCTGGATATACTTATCCAGGATTTGATCGATGGACTTCGCGCCCTTCGCCTGTTGGACGATATCGCCCGGTTCTTCCGGAGGAGGGCTGTACAATGCCGCCAGATTCGGCGTAATTTTCGGCTCGCTGCCGCCCCGATGGCAGGAGTAGCATGTCACCACCTGCTTTCCACCAAAATAAGCCTTATTGATGTTGGCTTCCATGGCGATCATCCGGCGCGCCATCTGCTTCTTTGGACGATCCTCCGCCGCGAAGTTTGCCGCGCCGCTGTCTTCACCGTGGCAGTTTTCGCAGGAGTATCCCAGCGACGCCGAGAAGAAACCCATCGTCGTCATGAACTCGTTCACGGGAAGCCCGGTCAGAACCTTTACGTTCTTGAAAAACTTGTCCGCCGTCAGAGGTTTCTGTTCCGTTCCGGTCTGTCCGCTTGCCACCGGCACGCCCAACGCGAAGGCCAAAGACAATGCGGCAGCACGAAGGATCGCTTTCTCCGATCCAAAAATCATGTATTCTTAGCTCCTTGTTCCTGGCGTTCAGTATACAACGGCTGGTTTGTTCGACATTTCCTAGCCGCTTCCGGATGCCCAAGGTCTAGCAGTACTGTAACTTCTCCTTTGCGTACTACAGACTTTTAACCCGATTTTCTTAGAGAATAGGGCATGCGTTTACTGGGATTCACCTTATTGTTCGCGGCGGGAACATGCTGCTTCGCTCAAGATTGGTCCGTGGGACTCGCGGGCGGCTATAGCTTCTACAACAATGCCACCATCGACAGCGCCGCGGGTAACGCGGAAGCGGGATTCACGTCACGATTCGCGGCGGGCGCGGCGCTAGGCGAGAACGTCAGCGAACACATCGGCGGAGAGCTGCGGTATACGTTCCTCGATGGCTTTTCGCAACTGAGCTCGCAAGGGACTCGCGTGAATATGAGCGCCTATTCGAACGACGTTCACTATGACTTCCTCTTCTATGCGACTCCCCGGCGCGCGCGGGTGCGCCCCTATGCCGCCGTGGGCGGTGGGATTAAACGCTACGACGGCGTCGGCCGGCAACTCACTTACGAACCACTGAGTAATTTTGCGGTTCTCGACAAAGGCCATCAAGTGGAGGGGATGCTCAGCGTCGGCGGCGGTGTCAAATTTTCCCTGGGCGATCGCTGGGAAGCGCGGCTCGATTTTCGAGACTACGCGACTCCCTTCCCGACCCGGTTGTTTGCGGTCCCGACCACTTCCAGCGTTCACGGCTGGCTGAATGATTTCGTCCCGATGATCGGAATCGATTATACGTTCGGCGGGCGCTAACGCTATCCCTGCTATTCGGCGCCGGCGTGCCGCAGCAACGGCTTCATATTCAGATTGCGGATCAGGCGGTGGAGGTAATTAGGATGCAGCCCCAGCAGACGCGCGGCATCCGTGTAGCTACCATTAGCCTGCTCGAACGCGTTGAGGATGAGTTGCTTTTTGGTTTCCCGCAGGGAGTCGTGAAAAGTGCTCGCGGCGCTCACGGGATCGGCCTTCTCCAGCACCGATTCGGGCAAGTCCTCAGGAAGGATCAAGTCCGAGGATCCCAGCACGACGGCGCGCTCGATGGCGTTCTCCAGCTCCCGCACATTTCCTGGCCAGTCGTAGTTCATCAGGCAGGCCCGCGCTTGCGGCGAGACTCCCAGGATACTTCGGCCGGCCCGCTGTGCAACCTTGGATGCGAAATAGCTGGCCAGCAGCGGAATATCCTCGCGATGCTCGCGCAACGGCGGCATTCGCATGGAGACGACGTTCAAGCGGTAGAACAGATCTTCGCGAAACGCGCCTTTCTTGACCGCCTCTTCCAGATCGCGATTGGTGGCCGCAATGAGCCGGACATCCAGCTTGATGGTGCGCGTTCCACCCACCCGCTCAAACTCGCGCTCTTGCAGAACTCGCAGCAGCTTGGCTTGCAGTAGGGGAGCCAGTTCGCCGATCTCATCCAAGAAGACGGTGCCCCCTTCGGCGATCTCCAGCTTTCCTTTCTTTTGCGCGATCGCACCGGTAAAGGCGCCTTTCTCATGGCCGAACAGCTCGCTTTCGAGCAGATTATCCGCGATGGCGGCGCAGTTGATCGCGACGCACGGCTTGTTGGAGCGGCTGCTGTTGGTATGGATGGCACGCGCCACCAGCTCCTTGCCCGTTCCGCTCTCGCCAAAAACCAGAACGGTGGTGTCCCGAGCCGCCAGGCGTTGGATGAACTGATAAACCTCGCGCATCCGCGGGCTCTCCCCGACCATGTTATGCCCGACGCTCATCTCCGCTTGCAGACGCCGATTCTCTTCCTCCAGGCTCTCCATCAGGCGCGCGTTATCCAGAGCAGCGGCGGCGACGCTGCCGATGGCGGTCAACAGCTGAAGATGGTCCTCGTCAAAACGAGCGTCGGGATTGCTGGCGTCCAGATAAATCACGCCCAAAACCCGGTCGAAGACCTCCAGCGGAACCGCCAATACGCTTCGGATTTGACGCGCGATCACGCTGTCGGTGCCCGCGAACGTCTCGGTAGACGGTACGTCGTTGCACAGCAGCGCGACGCCCTCCGAGAAGACCTGTGAAACGATGGTGCGGCTGACTTGCACCGCTTCAATCAACTCGCCGCCCCGGTCCAACCCGTAGACCGAGGTCCACTCCCCCACCCCCCGCTCGCACAGCAGAATGGCCGCGCGATCGGCCGGGGCAACTTCAAAGATCGACTCCAGGATCTGCTTCTCCAGAGCCGCCAGTCCCCGGACAGAGTTGACCGCGTTGCCGATTCGGACCAGCGCATTTAAGTCTCTCAAGGTACGGCTGCTGGGCTGGATCGATTCGGCTTCTCGCAGGTAGCGCGCATCCTGCTTGCGCAGGATGACGGTAGATCCGGCGTCGGTATCGGCCTTGTCAAACTCAACCGAACTGGAGACCTTATCGCGCTCCGCCTCGGGCACTACAAAAACGAGGATGGAATTGCCCACCTTGATTTCGTCGCCGGAAGCCAGCACCCGTTCTGTTACAGGCACGCCATTGACGAAGGTGCTGTTGCGGCTCTGCAGATCCCGGATTCTGAATTGACCCGCTTCGTGACTTATCAGACAGTGGCGGCGCGAAACCGAGGCGTCCAGCAGCGAGACCTGATTGGACGGCTCGCGGCCAATCGAGATCTCAGGTTCCAACAGAGGAATGCTGCTTCCCTTGAGTGGGCCTGTGACAGCTTCGAGTTCGGCAGTGACCTCCAGCATCCCAGGGTCAGTATACCGGATCGGATGTGCGCTCAGGCGTATGCTCGTCGTCACCATCGGGGGCTCGGTTCAGGCAAGGCGTGTTCCAAACGGAAATCTGAGCTTTAGTAAGCTCGTAGCCCTCTCCTTAGAACCAAAGTACTATCCGCTAAGATAGCCGCCCTATCTAAAAAGATAGGGTAGACGCCCTAGGGACGTCATTGGAGAGATCTTCGACCGCAGTCAAGTACTTATAAATCAGACATTTATTTTGTGTGCTCAGGCTCGTAGGAATCTGGTACTAGGGTTGCAGTACTAAGGCGCGGAATCAGATTCCATACAAAGGAGAAATCGACCATGAGGACCAAGACCAAGATCAAAGCCGGCGATATCGTTTGGGGCTGCTAAGTAGCAACCACGACTCGTTGCAATTGTAAAACCGCGGCTCCTCATCGGTGGGGCTGCGGTTTTCGTTTTTGGAGGGTAGCGTAGCAAACATATTCTCCATTACAATCCCTAGATAGCGCCTACATGCATGACCTGGTTCAAGACCTTCGATATGGCTTGCGAACTTTGCTGCGTACCCCGGTTGTCGCGTGCCTCGCGGTACTCGCGCTCGGCCTAGGAATCGGTGCGAATAGCGCGGTCTTCAGCATCGTCAATACAGTCCTGATTCGTCCCCTGCCCTACCCGAACGCCGGTCGTCTGGTTGCAGTTTGGGAGAACAAAGTCAGCCGGGGCGTGGTGACCCGCGCTTGGTTGTCGCCGGCCGACTACCGGGATTTCAAGGAGCAGAATCAGGCCTTTCAGGCGATGGGGGTATTCCGGGCCCAATCGTCCGTGCTGATCGGCAACGGATTGCCGGAGCGCGCGGATGCGGCATCGGTCTCGCCCGGCCTTTTCGACGTTCTCGGCACCAGGCCCGCGCTCGGCCGAATCTTCGCCGCCGACGAAGATCAACCCGGGAAGAATTCGGTGGTGATGCTCAGCGACGGATTATGGCGCCGCCGTTTCGGGGCCGACCTGAATATTCTCGGGTCCACGCTTAACGTCGATGGCGCGAGCTACAAAGTAGTCGGAATCGCGCCGCCGGGTTTTCGCCTGCCGGAGAGCACCTCGGAACTCTGGATTCCCTACACGCCCGAACCGAGAGAGTTAGCCAAGCGTGGATTGCGGACGCTCACTGTGATCGCTCTGCTCAAGCCGGGAGTCACAGCGCGGCAAGCGGAGATTGGAATGCAACCGATCGCGCGCCGCATTGAGGAGATCAGTCCGGACACCAACGCCGGTTATAGCGCCGTGGTCGCGCCGCTCAGTGAACAAATCACCGGCGATATCCGTCCGACGCTGTGGATCTTGATGGGAGCCGTTGCCGTCATCCTTCTGATCGCGTGCGTGAATGTGGCAAACCTTTTGTTGGCGCGTGCCGGCGCGCGAGAAAGGGAAATGGCGGTTCGCACCTCACTCGGCGCGAACCCGGCGCGGATCGTACGGCAACTTCTCACCGAAAGCGTTCTGCTGGCTTTGATTGGCGGAGCCGCGGGCTTGCTGCTCGCGCAATGGTCTATTTCGGCGCTGGCGAAGCTGGCTCCCACGAACATCCCGCGCGTCGACGAAATCTCCCTGGATTGGCGCGTTTTGGCCTTCACTCTCGCGGTATCCGCAGCAACCGGCATGGTGTTCGGGCTGGCGCCGGCGCTTGAATGCAGCCGTGTAGATTTGAACTCGGCCTTGAAGACCGGCGGCCGAACCGCGAGCGGGCACCGGGCCGGCAGCCGAATGCGGGATTCGTTAGTGGTCTGCCAGATCGCCGGCTGCCTCGCATTGCTCATTTGCGCGGGCCTGCTGGTTCGGAGCCTGGCTCGTTTAGGCGAAGTGAATCCAGGATTTCGAGCCGATCACGTCCTGACCATGCAGATTTCGCTTCCGCCGGTACGCTACTCCGGCACCAGAACCAAGACCTTCTACAAACAGCTCCTCGACCGGGTGAACACTCTTCCGGGCGTACAGTCCGCCGGACTTTGCCGCTTTCTGCCGCTGAGCGGCGCCGATGCCAGCGCTAATTTTCAGATCGAGGGCCAGCCGGTTCTGGCCTCCGCCGATCAGCCTCGCGCGAAGTTTCGGGCTGCGGGCGGCGAATATTTCACAGCGCTGCGTATTCCGTTGCTGCGCGGGCGTCTGTTCAACTCCTCCGACGATGAACGCACGCCCAAGGTGGTCGTCATCAACGAAACCGCGGCAAGGCGCTATTGGCCAAACGAAGATCCGGTCGGAAAAAGAATCTTGTCGGGATTCGATCAGGACCAATGGTCGACCATCATTGGCGTCGTCGCCAATGTGAAACATACAGGTTTAGACGCCGAAACGAACCCAGAGACCTATTATCACTTCCTGCAAATCCCGCCCGAGGCCCTCGGGGTCGCTGAGGCTACCATGGCGCTGGCGATCCGCACCAACATGGCTCCCGAGGCGATGATCGCGGCCGTGCGCAACCAGGTCCACGCGCTCGATCCCGGGCAGCCGGTGTTCAACGTCAAAACCATGGAAGATGTAGTGAACAGCTCCGTGGCGCAGCCGCGTTTCCGCACACTGTTGCTCAGCGTCTTCGCAGGTCTGGCACTCCTGCTGGCGTCGGTCGGGCTGTATGGCGTAATGGCGTACTCGGTCACGCAGCGGAGCAATGAGTTGGGAGTCCGCATGGCGCTCGGTGCCGAACCCGGCCAGATCTTGAAGCTGGTGGTGGGACATGCCCTCCTGCTCGCGAGCATTGGACTCGGGATCGGCTTGACGCTCGCATTCTTCTGCGCCCGGATGATGTCCGGGCTTCTTTTCGGCGTGCGAGCCACCGATTTGGCGAGCTTCGGGATCAGTTGTCTGGTAATCCTCAGCGTAGCGGCGTTGGCGAGTTTTATCCCTGCCCTGCGGGCGACGCGAATCGATCCTATTTCCGCTCTGCGCGCGGAATAAAACGCCCGTCTTGCTTATGCCGGGTTGTGTTCTAATGCTTAGGATGCGCGCGCAATCCGTCGCTCGGTTGATCTTGGCATGCGTGACTCTGACGACCGCCGGCGGGCAATGGATTAATCATCCCAATCCGCGGACGCCCCGGACTCCGGACGGAAAACCAAATCTTTCCGCTCCCGCGCCGAAGCTGGCCAACGGCAAAACCGATTTTTCCGGCATCTGGCTGGTGGACGACAACCATCTGCAATTCAATTTGATGTTGGACGAGGGGACAGTTGCCATGCAGCCGGCCGCGGCCGCGATCTACCAGAAGCGTCTGGCAGGCGCCGGGAAGGACCGGCCCTCAGGGCACTGTCTGCCCCATGGCATCCCCGACGCCACCATGATCCCGGAGCCTTTCAAGATCATGCACACTCCCGGCGAGACGTTGATCCTCTTCGAGGAGTTCGTCGAGTTCCGGCAGATCTTCACCGACGGGCGCACTTTTCCCAAGGAAATGCAGCCGGCCTGGTTCGGCTATTCGATCGGCCGCTGGGAGGGCGACGCGTTGGTGGTCGAATCGCGCGGCTTCAATGACAAAAGCTGGATCGACGACGATGGCCATCCGCATACCGAGGCGCTCGATACCGTCGAACGTTTCCGGCGCAGCGACTTCGGCCACATGACCATGCGCATCACCATCGACGATCCCAAGGCGTACGTGAAACCCTGGAGCGCGACGCTGCACTATCATTTGCTGCCGGACACGGAGCTGATCGAATTCGTTTGCGACAACGAAAGAGACGTTCCGCATATGACCGCCAAATAGCGCTGGGGACCTCCCTGAATCAGGCCGTTTTCTAAGGCGTTCGTCTTAGGTCGGTCGGGCGCAACAGTACGTTTTACCCTCAAGCTCCATCCTTATTTCGCCGATAAGTCAGTGTGAACATTGTGCCGGTGCGCTCGAATTAGGGAACGCAGTGGAAAAAGCGCAACCTCCAGGAATATCGGCGTCCGCCAAACTATTCATAGCAAGCGTTGCTGTGGCAGGCCTGGCGGGAATGTTTTTTACGTTCCGCGGCTGGACGCTCCAGCCCTCAGCCCGATTTCTCCTCTACCTGTTATTCGCCTTAGCCGGCTCCCCCATGAACGTTTCGTTCCCGGGGATGCCGGGCACCCTGTCGGTCAACGTCGTGATTCGCATGCTGGGGTTATTAGATCTCCAGTTGCCCGAGGCGCTGCTGGTAGCGGTAGTGGGAGCGGCGGCGCAGACTTACTGGGACCCCAAGCGCCAGGGCAAGCCCTTGAACGGGGCGCGCGTCCTATTTAACACCGCCTGTATTGCCCTGGCATTTCTGGCGGCGGCCTGGGTCTTCCAGGAGCCCTGGCTCGAATTCACGCGGCCAGGAGAATTGCTGCGGCTGGCGTTGGCCGGCGTGTGTTATTTCGGGGTCAATTCCTTCCTGGTTTCGATCGTCATCGCCCTGACCGAGAACTGCTCGATGATGGCGGTCTGGAAGGGCATGTACAACTGGTCGTTCTGTTATTACCTGGTCGCGGTTTCGCTGGCCGAGATCGTTCACAGCGCCACCCAGCGGCTGGGCTGGTCGTTCACGCTGGCGCTGCTGCCGCTGCTCTACCTGATCTATCGCTCCTGCCGGCTCTATTTCACGCGGCTGGAGCAGGAAAAGGCGCATGCCGAAGCCACTGCCGCGCTCCATCTGAGAACCATCGAGGCGCTGGCGCTCGCCATCGAAGCCAAGGACGAGTGCACGCACGACCATTTGCGGCGCGTGCAGGTTTACTCGCTGGAGCTGGCCCAGCATCTGGGCCTCCCTCCGGATGACGTGCAGGCTTTACAGGCGGCCTCCATTCTGCACGACATCGGCAAATTGGCGGTGCCGGACTACATCATCTCCAAACCGGGAAAACTGACTCCCGAAGAGTTCGACAAGATGAAGATCCACACCGTGGTGGGCGCGGCCATCCTGGAAGAGGTCGGCTTTCCTTATGCCGTGGCGCCGATCGTGCGGTCGCATCACGAAAAATGGGATGGCAGCGGCTATCCGGACGGCCTGAAGGCGGAAGAGATCCCCATCGGGGCGCGCATTCTTTCCGCGGTGGATTGCCTGGACGCGCTGGCGAGCGACCGCCAGTACCGGCGCGCGCTGCCACTCGATGAAGCGATGAATTACGTCGTTTCGATGGCGGGCCGGCATTTCGATCCGCAGGTGGTGGAGATCCTCAAAGACAATTACCGCAATTTTGAACAGCTGGCGCAGAAGACGCCGGTGCGCGGGCACCGTTCGATCAAGAATCTGATCGTGAGCCGCGGCGGCGCTCCGGATGCCGGTTACGAGAAGAGCGCGGTGGCGCTGGTGGAGGCGACCAAGGAATACGCCCGCAGACCGGCCGCGTCCATTGCTTCAGCGCGCCGGGAGATTCAGACCATCCTGGAACTGACGCGGGACCTCAGCGGATTGCTGCGTCCCGAAGAAAGCCTGGCGGTGCTGGCGGAGCGGTTAAAGCAGCTGGTTCCATTCGATTGCCTGGCGGTCTACATCCTGGAAGGCGACGCGCTGAAGGCCAAGTACGTCAGCGGCGAAAACAGCCGCATTTTTGCGGCTCTCGAGATTCCGGTCGGCCAAGGGCTGTCCGGCTGGGTGGTGGAGAATCGAAAGGCGATTATCAACGGCAACCCGTCGGTGGAACCGGGATACCCGAAAGATTCGACCAGCCTCACCGTATTACAGTCGGCGTTATCCATTCCGCTGGGCGACGGCCTGGATCGGGTGACGGGCGCGCTCACGTTGTACCGGGCCGAGAAAGACAGCTATAACGCCGATCATCTGCGGGTCTTGCTGGCCATCAACAGCACCATTACGCGCGCGGTGGACAGCGCGATGCATTTCGAGCGCGCCCAGGACCAGGACATCACCGATGAGCTGACCGGTCTGCCCAATCGCAAGGCGCTGGATTCCCATCTGCGAAGCGAGCTCGCTCGCTGTGAGTCGCAGCGCAAGCCGCTAACGGTGATGGTTTGCGACCTGGACGGCCTGGCAGGAATCAACCAGCGCTGCGGGCAATTCACCGGGGACCAGATGCTGAAACGGGCTGCGCAGATCCTGCAAAGCAACTGCCGCAGTACCGATTATGTGGCGCGCCTGGAAGCCGACGAATTTGTGGTGGTTCTGGCGGGCCTGCACCCCGAACTTAAACGCCGTATCGAATCGCTGGATACGTTGGTGCACAAGGCCGGCCGGGAGATCTGTGGCGAGGACACGCTCGGGATCAGCATCGGGGTGGCTCTATTTCCGGAGAATGGCTCGGAAGCCGACGCTTTGCTCAGCTATGCGACCCAGGACATGGAACGCGCCAAACGCGCGCGCAAGGCGGCACGCAGCGGTCTGCTCGAATTAGCCGGCTCGCTCGACCGGCCCAACTAGGCGGTCGACGCCGCGCAGTTCACCCGCGCGACGCGGCCCAGGCTTCGATTTTGACGCCTCCGGTGATCATGTCCTGCACCACGGACTGGAAAAAAACGTAGGGATGCACCTCTTCGATGGCGGTGGCCTGATCCAGACGTGCGCGAACTTCCGGGGGAATGGTGAAGTCGAGCGACGCCAGATTATCGTCGAGCTGCGCGAGTTTGGTCGCGCCGAGGATGGTGGAGGTGATTCCGGGTTGCGTGGCCACCCAATTGAGCGCGACTTGCGCGGGAGGCTTGCCGAGTTCGGCCGAAGCGGCGGCCAGCGCATCCATGACGCGCCAGTTGCGTTCGTTGAATTTGTTGAACACCGGATGGGTCTTGGTTTTCTCCAGGCGCCCATCGCCGGTCCCGCTGTCGCCCTGCCGTTTATACTTGCCCGTCAGCAGCCCGGCTGCCAGCGGACTCCACGGACAAACCGCGATTCCCAGTTCCTGCGCCGCGGGGATATGCTCGCGCTCGATGTTTCGCTCAATGAGCGAATATTCGAGCTGCAGCGCGGCGATGCGCTCCTTGCCTTCCTTCTCGGCTAAAGTCTGGGCTCGAGCGATGTACCAGGCCGGGGTATCGGAAAAGCCGTAGTGCCGGATTTTGCCCGCACGGACCAGATCGTTGAGCGTGGACACTACTTCTTCGACCGGCGTCACACGATCCCAGGCATGCAGCCAGTAAAGATCGATGAAGTCGGTCTGCAGCCGCCGCAGAGAGCCTTCGAGCGCCCGGTAGATGTTCTTGCGCCCGTTGCCTCCGGCATTGGGATTGCCATGCGCGGCATTGAACGTAAATTTGGTTGCCAGGACCACGCGGTCGCGCACGCCGCGCTCCTGAATGAATTTCCCGACCATTTCCTCGCTGTGGCCGAGCTGGTAGCCATCGGCCGTATCCACGAAGTTTCCACCGGCTTCGAGGTAGCGGTTGAAGATGGCGCGCGCGTCGCTTTCTTCGTTGCCCCAGCCCCATTCAGTTCCAAACGTCATGGTTCCAAGACAGAGCGGGCTGACGCGCAGCCCGGTGCGTCCCAGAGTGATGTAGCTGTTCATGCCGAGGTCCATGCTCTCAGATGATAGCGAATCGCAGGATCGAGGCTTATGTTCCGAGCTACACGGCCACGGGCGTGTTCAGGGTGAAGCCGGCGGCGCGGGCATCCTCGACGAACATCTTGACGGTATCGAGCGAGTATTCGGTGAGATCGCGCCCCAGCAGCGGGAGCTTCTTCAGCAGATCGTGAGTCACCGTAATGATGTGGCACCCGATCTTGTCGGCTTGAACGACATTGAAAACTTCACGCGGGCTGGCCCAGATCAACTCCATCTGCGGATAGGCGCGGATGCGCGTCAGCGCGCCTTTGAGAATGGGCAGCGGATCGCAACCGGCGTCGGCGATGCGTCCCGCGAAAATCGAGATGCAGCTCGCCGGGCCATAGCGCAAGATGGGAACTACCGCGTCCACCTGCCGCAGCGTCATCAGCGCGGTGACATTGATTTTTACGCCTTGCGTTGCCAAACGGGAAACCAGCGGCGCCGACGTTTCCCCGCGCGTGTTGGTGATGGGGATCTTCACGTACACATTTCGCCCCCAGGACGCGATGCGCAGCGCCTGCTGCTCCATCTCCTCAAAATCATCCGAGAGCACTTCGAACGAGACCGGGCGGTCCGGAATCTCGCTCACAATTTCTCGCGCAAAAGCTTCGTAATCGGCCACACCCGCCTTGCGCATCAGCGTCGGATTGGTGGTGAAGCCTTGAATATAGGGTTTCCGGGCGAGCTCCAGGATGGTGGCGCGATCGGCTCCATCGGCGAAGATTTTTACCCGCAAGGAAGCCGTCCGGTCAGGCATGGCTCAATAACCCCGATTGAAGCGTTCGTACAATCCAATTGGCCGCTTCCGACAATGAGCGAACCCGCAAGAATGGCCCGTTCGGCTGCCGCTCGCGATATCCGTAGTCGATGAACAGCGACCGGCATCCGGCGCGCTGCCCCGCCTCCACGTCCCGCCAGCGGTCGCCCACCACGAAACTCGTGCCCAAGTCGATGTTAAAAGTTTTCGCAGCCTCGAGCAGCAGACCGGGTTTCGGCTTGCGGCAGTCGCATTGGTCGGAATCATCGTGCGGGCAGACCCGTATGTCGTCCAGCTCCAAGTAGCGCCGCAGACGCGCGTGCATTTCGGCTACATCGCCGGGGGCGATCGCTCCGCGGGCGATATCCGGCTGATTGGTGATGAGTATCAAGGCGAATCCGGCCTCTCGCAGCTTGCGGCAAGCCTCCCGAACTCCCGGCAGCACGCGCAGGTCGGAAAGCGCCGCCGGCGGGTAAGGTTTGCCGTCGCGAAGCAGGGCGCGATTCACAACGCCATCACGATCCAGAAACACGGCACGGCGCATGGCTAAAGTCTCCCGGCGCGAACGTCCTGATACATCGAGTGCATGGCGGCGCACAGCGCCTGGCGCGAACTGCGGCGGCAATTCCAACCCAGGCCGCGGATACGGCAGGTATTCAAACGCACCACCGGGACGTCGCCTTTCCAGCCGCGGTCGCCTCCGGTGTACTCCAGACGCACCTGGTCTTCGGAAAGGCCAACCACTTCCAGCGCCAGGCGAGCGATCTCAGTAACGGTAATATAGTCGCCGGTAGCGACGTTAAATACTTCGAAAATTTTAGAAGTCTTGGCGTGCGCCAGCAGCACGGCCTCCACGACGTCCTCGACATGAATGTAGGACTTGCTTTGGTTGCCATCGCCCAGGATGCGCAAATAATCCGGCTGGGCGTCCAGCCGGCGGACGAAATCGAACCCGACGCCATGCGTTTGGCGGGGCCCCACCACGTTGCCGAATCGAAAGGCGCAGGCGGTGAGGCCGAACATGGCGCAATAGGAGGCGATGAGAGCTTCGCCCGCGAGTTTGCTCGCCCCGTACGTAGAAACGGGAACCAGGGGGCCGAGATCTTCCTCGGCTTCATAATCGCCCAAGTCGCCATACACGCCGCTGCCCGAGGCATAGAGCAAGCGTGGAGTGCGCGTGCGCCGCATGGCTTCGACGATCTGCTGCGTCAAATATGTGCCTTCGCGAAAATCGATGTCCGGCTCGACCGCCGCGCGCGCGATGTCCGGATTCGAGGCCAGGTGAATCACGACATCGTGGCCCGCCATGGCGCGCTCTAGCCCGGCCAGGTCCTTGACGTCGCCGCGAACCACGCGCAGCCGCGGGTCCGATTCGTGTTGGGCGTAATGCCACTCGCGCCCCGACGAAAAATTGTCGTACAGCGTTACGGCTTGCACGCTCCGATCGCACAGCAGGCGGTCTGTGAAATGACTGCCGATGAAGCCCGCGCCCCCAGCCAAGAAGAATTTGCGCCCGGTCATCTCAGGGACTCCCATTTGGTCGGCGCGCATTGCAGCAGCGGATGACTGACCAGCAGATGCCAAACCACGGCACACAGTCCTTCGGTGTGCGGAGTGACGCGCTCAGCGCTGGCGGTCGGAATGGTGACGCATTCCTCGGCCACTTGACGAGTGAAGCCGCCGTCTCGCCCGACGATCCCGAAAATATGAGCACCCGCGGCACCGGCCGCTTCGAGCGCGCGGACGATATTCATCGAGACGTTCTTCTCCGCGCTGCCGCCGCCGACCGAGAACACCAGCACTCCATCGCTCGCCGTGATTCGCGACCCGAGCAGCCATTGGGCGAAACAGGTCTCCCAGCCGTCGTCATTGGCTCGCGCGGTGAGCTCGGAAACATTGTCGGTGGGCGCGTAAGCTTCAAAGCCGCACAGCTTGCGGAAATCGTTGACGGCATGGCTGGCGTGCGCGGCCGACCCTCCCACGCCCAGGATGAACAAGCGGCCCCGCGATTCGCGCACTTGCGCCAGGCCGAGCGCCAAACGCTCGATCGCAGCCAGATCGAGCTGTTGCAAAATTTCGATCGCTTCGGCGACAAAGGTTGCGGCGAACCCGGTTCGAATCGAGTCAAGGGAAACCGGCCCGGTCTGCTCTTTTAAGGCGCCAAGAAGGCCGGATAAGCTGGTCAAGCGTGGGCGAACTCCTAGTATCTGTTCGGCTTTATACCGGGTTTCCAGTAGAGGCCGCGGGTCTTCCGGGACGGTTTTTTGCTGGATGCGCCGATCACTTTAGAGTGAGCCTGGTTGCGTCCGGGGCGGTCAGCGTCGTCATGGTGGGTTTAGCGAGACCAAACCATCGAGGCGGAAGTACTAAGATTTCTACGACTCCATCGTGCGGCTTTGTCTTGCGCCGCACGCCAGCCGGAGGATACGGCGAAAGGTCCACAGCATCGAAGACCAGCGCTGTAGGGTGGTATGGCCGATCCGCTCACCGTAGGGGATGAAAATTTCCCGGATCCGGAAGCCTTGGAGCGCCGGCTTCAGGAGCAGCTCGACGGGGAGCGCCGGACCATGTGGATCCACTTCCACGCGCTCAATGACCTGCCGGCTATAGGCGCGCATCCCGGAATGAAGATCGGTGGATCTCACGCCCACCAGGATGCGGCCGGTAAGAGCGAACAGCCAATTGGCCAGATAATTTGGCCAGGGCATCGCATTCGGCTTCTTTTCGAGCCGCGAGGCATTCACCAGATCGCATTCCCCACGCTGAACCATACCGGCTAAACGCGGGATTTCGTCCGCGGGATAAGTGCCGTCGCAATCCAGCGTGACCACGACATCGCCACGGCATTCTTTCAACACGCGCGCCATAGCCCGGCCGTAGCCCTGCGGCGGAACCTGACGAATGACGCGCGCACCCAGACGTTCGGCAATCCAGGCCGTGTTATCCGAACTGCTGTCCACCAGGACGATTTCGTGCTCGTGGCTTTCCAGCGCCGCGCGAATGTCTTCGATGACACGGCCGACGGCCTTCTTCTTCGTTCATTGAGATCATCGCGACGGAGATCATACGATCACGCGATGCAAAGCTTCCTGCATGGGCGGCTGTCCGTTTCATACACCAACTTCTGCCGCCAGCGCGCTTACCGGCGTTCGCGGTTCAATCGCTGAGCCAGCTTCCGCGCGCGCTCGATGCAGACATCCATATTGATGTATTCGAACTCGGCCACCCGCCCGCACAGCGCAATCCCGATGCGCTCGAAGTAATCCTTGGCCTGCTTCAGGTGACGGCGATAATTGTCGTCTTGCACGACGTAGCCGTACTTGGTCCGCAGCACGCGCCCGTAGCACACCTCCGCGGGACGGGCCAGGTCCATGGCTTGCAGATCGCCGACCACATCCGCCAGGATCGCTTCGTCCGACAGCTCATGCGTGCCGTCGCCGGGATTGGTAGTGATTTCGGCTTCGATAATCGATTGGCCAGGCGGCGCGTTGTGCGGACTGAAAATCGCCGGAAATGACAAGCGATGAAACCGGATCTCTGGATCGGGCACGTAGATCGCGGTGTAATCCGGCAGCCGCGCCGAGTCGAGCCCGACCGCGACCGTCACCAGCGAGTTGTAGCGCAACGCATCGACCGCGGCCAAGAATCTCGGCCGGCGTGCCTTCGAGCGCATGCGCCAGCTCCTGAATCGGAATGGTGGAGACTAGCCGCGCATACTTGCGCGTGACGCGCCCGTTTGATACGCACCATTCTCCGCGCTCGTTCCAAATCCGTTCCACCGTGAAATCCGGCGTGATGCGCGGAACGCGCCGTTCCAGCGCGCGCGGCAGCGACTCGATGCCTCCATGCAGCGGATAATTGAAATAAAGCTGATGCGTGTAGCCTTCGGTTTCGACGCCGACGGCCGCTTTGATGACGTCTTCTAAAGGCGGCTTGGGCACCCGTCCTTCCACCCACTCCAGTCCCAGCTGCTCGGCCGGAACATTCCAGATCTTCTCGTTGTATGGGATCAGGTATTTTTCAGCCAGGCCTTTGCCGAAGTGATGGTAGATCCACTCCTTGAAATTCGTCTGGGGCGGCGGATAATCGTTTTTTAGGTAGTGATACAGGCACTCGAAGCGGTCCTGCGGATCGAGGTCGTACAGCCCGTTTTCAAAAGGGTACTTGACATAGCGGCCGCGATAAAAAATCTTGTTGTTGCGGCGCGCGCGATGCACGTTGTCGCCCAGCAGCGACACCATGTAATCGACCATCTCCTGGTTGCGCGAGAAGATGATGTGCGGACCTCCGGCGTCATAAGTGAAGCCTTGCTCCTGGACAGTTTGGCAATGGCCCCCGCCGCGGCTATCTTTCTCCAAGACCTCGCAGTCCTGTTCCAGGTGCGCCGCAATACTGATGCCGGCCAGTCCTCCGCCTAAGATGCCGATCTTCACACGAGTTGCTAATGCTCCCTACTCGTATTTCGGATCTTACGGGAGTTTCTGTAGGCTTGCGAGCCGGCTTATCGCGCGACAGCCTAGGCGTGCGCCGCGCGGCCAGGGGCCTTATAGCCGGACTTGGCGGCTTTCTTGAGGGCCTCGACTCCCTCGGCCATACTTAACAACGGGGTAGTTTTGATGGTTCGGACGGCTCCGCCCGCAGCAGCCGCCAGCGACAAAGCAGCCGCTTCGATATTGCCGGGCATCTCGAACACCCCGATCAGATCATAGTCGCCAAATGCGAACCAGCCATGCAAAATTTTCCCGCCGAGCTTCTCGACCGCGGGGCGGATCGCTTCGATGCGATCCTGAGGTTGAGCGATCAAACTGGACCACGCCTCCGGCGTGTAACCGACTTGCACCAAGTAAGTGTTCGCCATTTCAGGGGGTTCCTTTCTCAGGCGATCATAGTCCCCGAGCGGGTGGAATGCAAGGCCAATCGGAGATGCAGGGGATCAATTGCTGCGCCGGGATTGCGTTTGCAGTTCGGCCGCAAGAATCGCCAAGTGCGCTACCTGGAGCGCATCGCGGAAAAAAATCACGTGACGAATGCCGGCGTTCCAAAGGGCAGCCAGACGGGAAGGGCCGGGGTTGCTAGTCAAGACCACGTAACGCTCCCGATCAGGACTACCGGCCGGTATCTTGGCCAGGCCCTGTTCATCCAGCACGACCACACCCTCCATAGCCGGAAGGGGCTGGTCGACAACGTACACGCGATGAGCGCCGTCGGAGCTGAGCAAGTTTCCGAGCGCTTGCGCGTAACTGGGATCGCTGGAGTGCAATTTGAATATTGTTCATAACGAACTTATCCACGGCTCTCACGAGGAGTCGTTGGCAATTGAGTAGCCGTTCTCCAATTCCCTTTAATTCAATGTTGCGGCGCTATGTAGCACCCACTGGGCGCGATGCCGGCAAGCACCCTATCGAGCAGAATGTGTGAGCCACTTGGCGCAGCTTCGATTCGGCGGCTGTGAGATGCGCAGGGCCGGGCTGAAGGGTTACTGTTCTTGACTTCCGGCTCGCGAGTATTTTATTGTAAGCATTCAACTTGTCGACGCGGCGTCCTCTCAACAATACGGCGGCAGAACGATGCATGCTACTGGATTCCACTCTCGATAGTGTGGAGTTGGCGGAAACGGCCATCCTGAAGGAGGCCAAGGCGGTCGGATTCCAGGAAGAACAACTGCATCAGCTCGGGTTGGCGGTACGGGAAACCATGGTCAACGCGGTGGTGCATGGCAACCGCTACAGCGCGCGAAAAAAGGTGCACGTTACTGTGATCAAGGCGGCCGATCGGCTGACCATTGTGATCGCCGACGAGGGAGACGGTTTTGACCCCAGTTCGATTCCCAATCCGCTCGCCGAAGAAAACCTGCTGCGTCAGTCCGGCCGAGGATTGCTTCTCATCCAGGCGTTTGTCGACGAGTTTGAGGTCCGTCCCGGGCAGTCTCGCGGCACAGAAATAAGAATGGTGAAGTACCTGGCGCAGACCAGATGAGCAGAGTTCCAACCATAACGGAGGAGGATTTCATTCGTGAGCGTAAAACTGTTGGTCCGGCAAGTGGGCGACGTCACCGTCGTCGATGCAGCCGGTCGAATCACACTCGGGGAAGGCGCCAGCGCGTTTCGCGACCTGATCCGCGATCTGGTAGCTAAAGGGAATAAAAAACTGCTCGTGAATTTGAGCGAGGTTTCTTACATCGATAGCTCCGGCATCGGAGAAATGGTGTCCAGCTATACCACCGTCACCAATCGCGGTGGGCAGTTGAAGCTGGTCGGTTTGAACAAGCGTGTAAAGGATCTGCTGCAGATCACCAAACTTTACACGGTTTTCGAAGTGTTCGACGATGAAGCTTCGGGGGTTCGCAGCTTCGCATAAACGAAGGTCCAAGGCGCGGCACACACCTGGCGGCGCCATTACGGCGGCCATCGTAAGGCTCCTAACGCCCAGGCCCGGAGTGTGGAACCTGGCGACTTGGCTGCGGTGTTATAATCAGGTTATCCGCAAGAGGTTCCGTGGCTAAGCAGCTTACCCGAAAAGAACTAAAAACCGATAAGTTCGTCCTGGAGTTTGAGCACGGCGTCCACTTATTTAACGAGCATCGCCGGGATATTACGCGCTGGGGCAGCGTTCTCGGCGGCGTGGTGGTCGTTCTGATCGCCATTTTTGTCTATCGCGGTCACGAGCACAACCTTCGAGAGCAGGCCCTGCACGCGGCCATGGAGATACAAAATGCAACCATCGGTCCTTCGTCCAATCCGCTAGTGGTCAGCTTCCCGGATGCCGCTGCGCGGGACAAAGCGGTTCAGAAGGCTTTCGGCGACCTGGCGGCGAAATATCCGGGAACGGACGAAGGCGCGATCGCGGAATTCTTCCTGGGAACCAACGCCGCCGACAACGGGAAGCTTCCCGAGGCCGAGAAATATTTCAAGGCCGCCATTGATGCAGGCAGCGGACCGTATGCCTCCGTGGCCAAGCTCTCGCTGGCGCAAATTTATGTCAGCGAGGGCAAGTTAGCGGAAGGCGAGAAAACGGTCCAATCGGTGATCGATCATCCCACCGTACTGGTCTCCAAGGACGAAGCGACCATCGTGCTGGCTCAGATGATCGAGGGTTCCAATCCGCAGCAGGCGCGCAAGATGCTGGAGCCGCTTCGGACCAGCTCGCACCCCAACGTGAGTAAGGTTGCCATCGACGCCGTCGGGCAGCTGCCCTCGCAGAAGTGAGCGGCATCGGCCGCCTGCGTTTCCCCGAAGATCACAGCCGCGGCCGGCGATATCCGGAAATTCCCCATCCCTACCGGTCCGACTTTCAACGCGACCGCGACCGCATCATTCATTCCCGGGCTTTTCGAAGGCTTGAGAATAAGACCCAGGTATTCCCGGCAGGCATTTCGGATCATTTTCGCAACCGGCTGACGCATACCATCGAGGTCGCGCAGATCGCGCGCACGGTGGCGAACGCCCTGGGCTTGAATGAGCAGCTGACCGAAGCCTTAGCGTTGAGCCACGATATCGGCCATCCGCCCTTCGCGCACGCCGGCGAAGATGAACTGGACCGGCAGATGCGTCGCTTCGGCGACCGCTTCGATCACAACCTGCACGCGCTTCGCATCGTAGAGAGCTTCGAGCGCCGTTACGCGCGCTTCCCGGGCCTGAACCTGACCTTTGAGGTGCGGGAGGGCATCGTGAAGCATTCCCGCGATTTTGTCCAAGGCGAAGATCCGGTTTTGGATGAGTACCTGCCTGGCCTGCGGCCGCCGCTCGAAGCGCAGCTGATCGACCTGGCCGATGAGCTCGCGTACAACACCGCGGATCTGGACGATGCCTTTTCGGCGGGACTGTTCGGAATGGACGACATCTGCCAGATGGTGCCGCTGTTCGCGCGGCTTTGCAGCGAGGTGGAAGGCCAATTTCCCGGCATTTCGGATCGGGAGCGATTCCAGGAAGTGCTGCGCGGAATGGTGGACCGGTTAGTTTCCGGTTTGATTCAGGGAACAGTGGAGGCAGCCGAGGCAGCCGGCATCACCGATTCCGATCAAGTGCGCCAGCACCCGCGGCGTCTGGCTTCGTTCACGCCCGAGACGCAAGCCGCGAATCGTGAGATCAAGCAGTTACTGCATCACACGGTGTACTACTCGGAAGCGATGGCGCGCGAGCGCAGCCAGTCGGCCGCAATGATCGGCGAGTTGTTCGAGTTTTATGTCGCGCATCCGGACCGGCTGCCGGAGAACTACGTCGAGTTGCTCGCGCAATCGCCAGTGCATCGCCTGGTGTGCGATTACATCGCCGGGATGACGGACGGCTATTTCACGCGTTGTTATCAGCAGGTGTTGGGCGGCTAGCGGACTACGACCTTCGCCAAGCCGGCGTTGTTCGCGCTATCGTAAGCGCGGACTACCAGCAGATGCTCGCCCGGACGAAGCGAATCGATTGCAATGTGAAATTGCTCGCGGGGCGAGTCGGTCACGCCGTCGGCTGCTTCGACGGGCATCCAAGGCCCGGCGTCGAGCGAATACTCGCAGCGGCGTAATGGCGAGGTCTGATCCAGCACGTCGGCGTCCACTTCCAGATGTCCCGCCGTAACGCGAGGCGCGCTCAATGTGACCACCGGGCGGCGTGTTGTCGATCAGGACCGGTGCGCTTACCTGTTCCGCTTCCCGCGCCACGTTGGCCGCATTCGAAGGGCGGTCCGAGGCGACCACGCGGAAATAATAGCGGCCGTCAGCCAGCACATCATTATCGAACTGCAAGGTATTTTCGGTCAGGCCGCCGCGCAGAAGCTTCCAATCGCGCTCGTCTTCGCCTCGAAAATAGACCGAATACACCAGCCGGTCGCCATCGGGATCGTCGGCCTGCCAGCTCACCTGAATCTGCGAACCGCTCCCGTGCGCGAGCGCCTGGGTGGGCGTGCCGGCCGCTGAGGAAACCTCGCCCGTGTCGGTCACGGTAATGCTGAAGGCGCTATTGGACGAGCTGTTGGTTCCGGATTTTTGAGAGGACGACGCCGCGCTGGCCGCTTGCGTAGTCACGTTAATGCTTCGAACCACCGGCGGGTTGTTCTGGGGCAGGTAAGCGATGCTCACGTTCTCAACCGCCGCGCCGGGGCCGCTTAATTCGGCACGCCACTGGATATAGCGCGCATTGGGACTGCGAATCGCCGCATTGTTCGGATCGGTCAGCGGGTCCGACCAATCGCTCCAGGTCTTGTCCGGACGCGCGGAATTGCCAGTACGGGTGGAAAAGCGCGCCGTCCCGCCATCGGTGCGCCAGGTGATCCGGCCCCAGCGAGCGACCGACGCGGCATCGTGCACCGGCGACTCATACGATCCGCTTGCGCCGTCCGAGTTGGCGAGGCGAAACAGCTTGCCCATATCGCCAGTAGCCGCCATCAAGCCGCCGGGACCAGCCAGCAGACGCGTCGTCTCGCCTTCGTTGGTCTCCACCACCAGCGTCGCCTTGCGATCGGCTCCAAGGCGATACACGCGTCCCTGCGCATCGGTGGCGAACACCAGTGTCCCGTTGGGCTGCACCGCCATGCTGTAGACGTTCTCCTCTTTCGAACTCCACAACGTCTCGATGGTGGAATCCGGATTGATCTTGTACACCGCCGATTTCTCGACACCGGGTATCTCGGCCAGCGGGCTCGCAGCAGTGCTCACTTGCTGAACCGCCTGCGCGGCTTGCTTGGTGGCATCGGCCTTCGGCTTCAGGTCTGGACCGGCCGGCTCATCGGAATCAGACGGTAATGGATGTTCCCGGCGCCGTTACAGTGATGGATCCGAGATTGGACGCCCCCGGAAGCAGCGGCGCAGCGCGATTGGCAACCGAACCACCCAGAGCCGCCGCGTACACCGTGCCGTCGGGCATGGGCACGAGGGTGTGAATCTCGGGCAGACTCGCGTTGTAGAGAACGAAGGCTTTGTCCTTGGCGCTGATGCGATAGAGGGTTCCGTTGGGTTCGGTGCCGGCGAGCAGGTTGCCGTTCGCATCGATCGCCAGCGCTGTCACGTGCGACTGCCCGGTCTCATAGTACAGCTCGGAGTTCCTTGCCCGGTCCACGCGGTATATATTTCCGGGATCGCCTGCGCCTACGAACAGACTTCCGTCTTTGGCGAAGGCCAGCGACCAGATGTATTTTGCCTTGGGCGCGAAGAACTCCGTCGCTTTTCCGTTTTGGATGCGGTAGACCTTGCCGTCGGGCGAGCTGCCTGCATAAACGACGCCGCTCGAATCCACTGCGACGGCGAAGACTTCGGGCTGATCGGAAGTCCAAATCAGGCTGCCGGAGCCGGACGGATCGATTCGATAGACGCGTCCGCGATGCCCGGTGCCGGCGTAAAGAGAGCCATCGGGCGCTTGCGCCATGGTCCAGATCACCGACTGGCCGGTCGAGAAGACAGTCTCAATCTTGGGCGAGATATGCAGGCGGCCGTCCTGGTCGAGCGATGCACCCGAGAATTGGCCCTTTAGAAAATCCTGGTAGGTGTTCATCTCCCAGGTCGCGGTGGTCGCGGCGTCGATAGGAGCCTGGAGCGCGGCAGCGGCGATCACCGCCACGGCACATTTCAAAAACACGTGCTTCATTATTGCTTCACTTCCACTTGGGCCGTTTTCGATCCCGTGACTACGACGTCCCCGGTGTCGATTTGCAATTCATCGATTTTGGAGCCGCGCGGTAGCCACACTCCTTGAGCCGCCTGCGCTCTGGAGAGAATGAGACCGATCGACGGCGGCGGATCCGGCAAATCTTCACCCTGGACTTGAAACGCAGGGTCGGTGCGCCAGACTCGGACGTACGCGTTCGGTGTTGGGACGCAGATTATTCAGGAACGAGACCAGCTGCGTGGGAGACTTGGGAGCGGCCGCCAGCATCTGCTGATAGTCCAGCGTATTGGAATAGGTGGCGTCGGCGACGGTGAAGTTCAGCGTGCTGGCCGGGGCGCCGACCGGAACGTGGTAGCGCACGTTCTTCTGGATCTCGACCCCGTTCTCGCCCGTGAACGTGACCGTCAGGTCCACGTTGTCGCCCGGGCGAACTTCCTTGGGCGAGGCCGTCACCTGATCCACCTGCAGCAAACGCTTGCGCTCGGAGGCTTCGATTTCGAGATTAATGCCCTTGATTTTCAGGGTGGCGAAACCGGCGCCCATCAATGAAGCGAGCGGTGAAGCGACACCGGTGGAGGCGAGCAGCGGCACATTGAAATCGCCCGCGTAGGTGTTGTCGAGCTTCAGCGGCGGAACAGCAGTGGGCTGGAAATCGACCGCGCCGCGCAGCGAGTAGCTCGCCAGTCCAAGCGTGCGCTCAGTGGCTTCGATCGCGGAATAAATCGCCATCTGAACGATGAAGGGCGAGAGCACGCGGTCCTGCACCATCTGCATGTGATACGAGATCGGATTGCGGCGTCCGTCCTTCACCGTGATGGCGACGGAACAGTTTCGGCTTTGCGGCCCAGCTCGCCGGAAATCGCCGTGCTGCGATCCTGCGTGATGGTGCCCATCCACTGCTTGGCCGACGAAATCTTGAAGGACGTAGCAAGATTCGGGAGCAGCGTCAGCACTTCGGCGCGCGCGAACGGCAGCTCGGTGTTGCCGACCGACATGAACTGATGCCCGAAGGCGTATATGCGCTGGCCGTCGACTTCGGTGACGGTCCCTCGGCGCCGATGCTCAAATCGCCCGAGAGAAGCTGGACCGAAATCATGTCGCCGGGGCGAAGCTGCGCGGGGTTGCCCAGTTTCGGGGGCAGATTGCCGCCGCTCGAAACTCCCTGGCGCGGCTCCAGGCCGAGCTTCTTCAGGTCCGCCGCGAAATGTTCGAGGGTGCCGGAGGTGAAGCCGCTGAAAGAGACCGGCGTCGCGATGTTGACCAAGTTGGCGCGAGAAGTCTTGCGAACTGGCGGGTACCGGGGCGCGAGGCGCTTCTTTCGGCAAAACTCGCGCAATGGTTGTGTTTCGGTTGGCGCTTTGATCGCCGACCGCCAACATTTCTTCGATCGGCCGGATACCCGCGATCGGCTCTTTGGCGAAATTGAACGCGAGGGCGACCGCGCCCACCAGACGCCCGTCGATGTAGACGGGGCTCCCGCTCATCCCCTGCATGACGCCGGTCTCGGTCGAGCGGGCCGCCAGAAAGACGTGCCAGGATAATCGACTGCTTCGGCCCGAGATTCTCGAGCACCCCTAGGATTTCAACCTGAAAGTCGTCGATTTTGCTGCCGGCGAAAACGGTTTTACCGATGCCATGCTGCCCGGCCCGGATGTCGCGCAGGGGAAAGATCGGGGTCTGGCCGAATAGAGCCGAGGCCAGAGTAAGAATGCCAAGGAGACGGATACTGCTCACATTCTTTATTCTAGTCTGCCGTCCAAGCGGGGCGGATCTAAGCGATCAGTACCTTTGCACCGTGGCGGGAGTCGTGGTCGTGGACGATAATGTGGGGCATGATGCGGAGTGCTCTGTTCCTTATCGGCATGCTAACCGCCGGTCTGGCATCAGCGACAGAGTGTGTCCGCATACCGGGTCCGCGCAGCCTGTTGCCAAACGGCGATGCGATATTCGCGGGAACGGTCACCCAGCACCTGGATTCCGGAACCCGGTTCCGCATTACGGAGGCGTTCAAGGGCGTCAAGGGAGAATACGTTGATGTGGCCGAATTTGAAAACCACTTTGAGGATGGCGAGCAGTATCTGGTTTTCGCTAATCGCTGTGACGTTCCGGGCGAACGACGATGTCTGTATACATCTTTATGCTCCGATACGCGGCTTTTAAAGTATGCACAGGCGGTCGTGGAACAGTTACGCGCAGAGAAGAGTGGTCGCCGAGTGGCTTCGCTCTACGGAATGCTGTGGCGAAGTTCTGCGTACGAGGATTATGCCCGTCCACTGGCCAATGTGACGGTCAAGCTTCTGGATGGGAAAAAGTCGTTTGAAACCAGGACAGACGAGCGCGGTGTGTATGCGTTTCAGAGGCTGCCCAAAGGGACGTATGCGGTTTCGGCGGACTTGCCGCCCAATTTGGCGTTAGGGCGATGGATTCTGAAAGATCCCGTACCGCCATTGGATTTACCGCAGCGTTCTTCATTTCAGTACGACATCTATGCCTTCCCGACAGGCCGGATCAGCGGCAAGGTAATCGGCGCAGACGGCCAGCCGCTGCGCAGCACGAGCGCGGAGCTGTACAGGCTGGATCAGTTTCAGGCGGGGAAACGAGGTCTCTATAGCTATCAAGGGGAGGGGAGGCCCTCGGAGGGGTGGCGGCCTTTCGAGTTCTATCATCTTCCGCCCGGCGACTACGTGCTGGTTTTCAATCCCGCAAACCGGGAGATCCCGGACAGCCCGTATCGGAGAACATTTTATCCCGGTGCCGCGGACCTGGAAAGCTCACAGATAATTCACTTAGTCGACGGGCAAAGAATCTTGGATGCCGACATTCATTTGAGGGACCCGCTCCCGACGCGGCAGGTCACCTTGCGATTCGCATGGGATGGCAAAGCAGCGGAGAAGTTTTACCCGCCGCAGATAATAATACAGGCAACTACGGGAACCCCACCGTTTCCCTTTATGAATGGCCCGGACACCTACACGCTGAATCTGCTTCTGAACGCGCGGTACACGATTCACGCCGAAGCATTTTGCAAACTCGGCACCAAAGGAAAAGCGGAAACGGGGACAAAGACTGTTGATGGTGGCGATCCGTCCATTTCGCAAGTAGATCTTACGTTCGATAAAGGCGAGTGCGTGCTGCCCTAGTGGCACACTTCCACGACACATTGGCCGAGTACCACCACCACCCGAGACATTTTGTCCGCCCGCCGCGCAGCCGCTGGAAAATGACGATTCAATCCAATGAACTTATCCGATTAGCTTTCTTTGGCATTTCAGGTGCTTGTGAGGTAGTGCTGATCAGGAAACGGAGGATAAGCCATGAACCAGGATCTGAAAGTCCTTGTGGAGGAGTTCGAGAAAGCGATCAACGAATCAGTGTGCGAATCCGACCGCGTCGCTGCCGTTGTTACCGACATGAAGCGCGCCGGCTATGACGTCACGCTGGTACTTGAAGCCACCATCGGCGTCAGCTTGACTCCGGATGCCAGCCGGGCCCAGCCTATCGAACCCATTCATCCTGGTGGACTCAAACGGCGAGGTTGAGCTGACCGAGCAGGACCAGAATTTCCTGCGGGCGCTCAAGATCGCCCCCGGGGATTAAGTCCCCCGGTGTTAGTAAGCTAGAAACCTCAAGCCCGCCGAAATTTGGACCTGCACAAGATGCCGTGCTGCTCACGTCAAAGCTAATAGTGACCAGAATCGCGCCGTGGGTGTGTCTTGTGACCTTGCCACTGGGGGCGGCCGACCTCCAGACTAGTACCATCCTGAAGGGGATTGAGCAGCGGTACAACCGCGCCGAAACGCTGCAAGTCCAATTTACAGAATCATATAGCGTTCAAGGGCGCCCCCGGAAGGGCGAATCCGGCGATTTGACGCTGCGTAAGCCCGGCCGCATGCGCTGGGATTATACCGAGCCGGCCGGCAAGCTGTTCCTTTCCGACGGCAAGGACGTCTACCTGTACACGCCGAATTCGCATCGCGTGGAGAAAACCAAGCTAAAGGCTAGTGACGATATGCGGGCTCCCATGGCCTTTCTGTTGGGCAAGCTGGACTTCATGAAGGACTTTCGCGATTTCGAGGTGAAGCCGGAGGGTACCAATTACCTGGTGACGGCCCACGCGAAAAACAATAAGCTGCCTTACGAACTGGTTCAAATGCTGGTGACGCCCGATTATTCGATCCAGCGGCTCATTATCCATGGCCAGGATCAATCGATTCTCACCTTCGATTTCGCTCACGAAAAGGTGAATCCGCCGGTAAACGACGCCGAGTTCAGATTCCAGATGCCGGAAGGCGCCAGCTTCATTGCCGCGGACGGGGGACATTAATGGCGGAATACGTCCTCAAGTATGCCGATCCGCGTGGAGAGATCCACCATCAGGTGGCCGAGGGCTCCGAGAAGGAACTGCGCGAGCGCTTCACGCAGCAGGGATTCCTGATCTATTCCATCAAGCCTCGCCGCGAGATTGCGGGCGTGGCCGTAGGCGGCCGTAAAAAGAAGATCAATTTAGAGAAGTTCCTGATCTTCAACCAGCAGTTCGTCACGCTGGTCCGCGCCGGGTTGCCCATTTTGAAAGCGCTGGATCTGCTCTCCGAGCGGCTGACCGATCCTAAGCTGGCGCCGCATATCGCAGCGGTGCGCGAGGAGGTCAAGAACGGCTCGCTGCTCTCGGATGCCTTTGCGCGGCAGGGGGTCTTTCCGCCGATCTATGTCACTTCGGTGCTGGCGGGCGAGAAGAGCGGCGCGCTCGGCGAAGTGCTGGACCGCTTCATCACCTATCAAAAACTGGCGCTGGCGGTTCGCAAGAAGCTGCTGCTCTCGCTGGTGTATCCGTGCCTGCTGATCATATTGGTGATCTGCCTGATGGTGTTCCTGGTGACCTTCGTGGTCCCCAAATTCGCCGACCTGTATCACAGCATGTCGGCGCAACTGCCGGCGGCTACTGAATTTCTTATCGCCGTAGGCACCACGGCGCGCAGTTACGTTGTGTCTGGGTTCGTGGGCCTGATCCTGGCAGCGATCGCGTTTCGCTTCTGGGCGAAAACCGATTCGGGCGAGCAGACCGTGGACCGCTGGCGGCTGCATACGCCGGTGGTGGGAGAAATCTGGATCAAGTACCAGGTTGCGCAGTTTGCGCGCGTGCTCGGCACGTTGCTGGTGGGCGGTATTCCGCTGCTGCAGGCGCTCGAGACGGCCTCCAGTTCGCTCGGCACCAAACTCTTGAAAAACACGCTTGCTCAGGCTGGCAAGATGGTGAAAGAAGGCCAGGCGCTGTCCGGCGCGTTGGCTAAGACCAAGATTTTCCCCGGCCTTTCGATCGACATGATCGAGGTCGGCGAATCCACCGGCGCGCTGCCGCAAATGCTGGCTAGCGTGGCCGAATTTTACGAGGACGACGTCAACACGCGGATGAGCGCGGCATTGTCTCTGATTGAACCGGCCATCATGATTTTCATGGGCGGCTTCGTCAGCTTCGTGCTGGTGGCTTTGTACCTGCCGATCTTCTCTTTGGCGGACTACGCCTGCGATAAGGACTGAACTATGGCCGCAAGCGATCGAATCAAATTCCTGGAACCGAACGAAGAAATCACGCAAGCCAAGAACGTGGCCGCGCGCTATCGCTGTGAATTCGTCGACCTGCGCGAGGTCCGGATCGATCACGACCTGTTCCACTCGGTCCCGGTCGATCTGATGTTCCGCTACAACTTCGTGCCCATCCACTCGGCCAATGGACACCTGGATATCGCGCTGGCCGATCCACGCAATTTGAACTTGATCGACGAGTTGTCCGTGCTGCTCCAGAAAAAGCTGCACGTCAAGGTCGCGACGCTCTCGCAGATCTCCGATCTGCTCAAGAAAACCGAGCAGTCGCAGCGCGTTTTAGAAGAAGTCACCGAAGGCTTCACGCTGGACGTCATCGGCGAAGAAGAGAACCAGGACGAGACGCTTTCGATCGACAAGCTGACCGCCGATTCCGACATCGCGCCGGTGATCAAGCTGGTGGACACGACCATCTTTAACGCGCTGGAGCGGCGCGCCAGCGACATCCACATCGAGACGCGCGATCAGGAAGTGGCCATCAAGTACCGCATCGACGGCGTGCTGCATTACGCCATGCCGCCCATCTCCAAGGACTGGCACTCCACCATCATTTCCCGCATCAAGGTCATGAGTGAACTGGATATCGCCGAACGGCGCATTCCTCAAGACGGCCGTTTCCGCGTCCGCTACAAGACCCGCCTCATCGACTTCCGCGTTTCCATCATGCCGACCATCCATGGCGAGGACGCCGTGCTGCGCGTGCTCGACAAGGAATCCATGAGCGAGAAGTTCGCCAAGCTTTCGCTGGATGTGGTGGGCTTCTCCGAGAACGATCTGGTGAAGTTCCGCCGCTATATCAAGGAGCCGTACGGCATGGTGCTGGTCACCGGTCCCACCGGTTCCGGGAAAACCACCACGCTGTATGCCGGGGTGAGCGAGATCAAGAACGACGAGGACAAGATCATCACCATCGAGGATCCGGTCGAATACCAGATCAAGGGCATCACGCAGATTCCGGTGAACGAGAAAAAAGGCCTGAGCTTTCGCCCGCGGCTTGCGTTCCATTCTGCGTCACGACCCCGACAAGATCATGGTGGGCGAAATCCGCGACCAGGAGACCGCGCAGATCGCCATCAACGCGGCGCTCACCGGGCACCTGGTCTTCACCACCGTCCACGCCAACAACGTGCTGGACGTGCTGGGACGCTTCCTGAACATGGGCGTGGAGCCGTACAACTTCGTTTCGGCGCTCAATTGCATCCTGGCGCAGCGCCTGGTGCGCGTGATCTGCAATTACTGCAAGGCCGAGGTGCACTATCCCGAGTCCTATCTGGTCGAGAGCGGCCTGAATCCGGCCGAATGGCGCGACGTAAAATTCTACGAAGGCCCGGGATGCTTTGAGTGCGGCGGAACCGGATTCCGCGGCCGCACCGCGATCCACGAACTGCTGGACCTGAGCGAACGCATCCGCGAAATGATTCTCGACAAGCGCCCGGCATCGGAGATCAAGCGCGCGGCGCGCGACGAAGGCATGACTTTTTTGCGCGAGTCCGCGCTCGAAAAGGCGCGCAGCGGAGTAACCACCTTAAAGGAGATCAACAAAGTGACGTTCATCGAAGTCTGACGTCGCGACTGCGCTTATGTGGCTTGCCAATCTCCTCAAAGATCCGCCTCCCACGCACGCCTTCGAACTGTCGGAGGAAGGGCTGGTTTTTGCCGATGTCGCCGATCCCGCGAAAACCGGATTCGCGCCGCTCGAACCCGGAGCGCTGCAGGCTTCGCCGGTGCATGAAAATATCCAGCAGCCGCACGCCATCCTCGATCGCCTGCACCGTCTGGTCCCCCCCAATGGACAAAGGAAGCGCCGGGCCGCCTTGATCCTGCCGGATTATTGCGCGCGCGTCGCTATGCTGGATTTCGACGCCTTCCCCGCGCATCCGCACGAGCAACTGGCATTGCTGCGCTTCCGCATGAAGAAGAGCGTGCCGTTCGACATCGACTCGGCCATCCTGAAGTTATTCCCTGCAGGGGCGGAGCTCCGCCGGGAAGGTGGAAATCCTGGCCGCGGTCATGGCCGCCGACCTGGTGGCGCAGTACGAAGCGCCGTTTCGCGCGGCTGGCTTTCATCCCGGTTACGTCACCACTTCCTCGCTGGCGGCGCTCAGCCTGGTTGAGGCGGAGGGAGTGAGCATCTTCGTAAAGCTGAGCGGGCGGGCTCTCTCGGTGCTGGTGCTGGACGGAGCGGCCATAAAGCTGGCCCGCTGCGTGGAGATGGACGAAGGCGGAATGGAGCAGATCGATGCGGTGTTGCATCCCACGCTGGCCTACGTGGAAGATGAGTTGCACACGCGCCCGCAGAGGGTTTGGCTGGCCGGGTTCACTCCTGAAATCGGCGAGTTCGCGGATCGCTGGCGCGAGGATTGGGGCGTCGCGATCGAGCCGCTGGCATCCCAGTTCGGCGAACCCAACAGCATGAACACCGGTTTACTCGGATATTTGGAGTCCGTCGCAGGATAAATCGAATGGCCCATCGAATTTCCATCAATCTCGCGAGCGAGCCGTTCCGCCGGGACCGGCCCGTTCTGGTCGGTTCGGCGGCCGTGGCGGTCCTGCTGGCCGTAACCCTCGGCATCCAGGGCGCCATTATTCTTTCCGAACGCAGCCAGGCAGCCGTCACGCGCGTGGCCATCCAGCGCTTGACTGCCCAACTGCGCTCGGTCGGCGCCCAGCAGGCCAAGCTGAATGCGACGCTTACAAAGGCCGAAAACGCAGAAGTGCTGGAACGCAGCCTGTTCCTCAACACCCTCATCGATCGCAAAGCCATCAGTTGGACCAAGATCTTCGCGGATCTGGAAAAGGTAATGCCCTACAATGTCCGGCTGGTCTCGGTGCGGCTGCCGGAAGTCGACTCGGAAAATCAGGTGCTCCTGGATATGGTGGTCGGATCGAAGGAAGTGCAGCCGGTGCTCGAATTGCTGAAGAGGCTGGAGGCGTCGCCCCAATTCGGCCCTACCTCGGTGCTGAACTCGATTCCGCCGTCCCAAACCGATCCCGACTTCCGCTATCACGTGAGCGTGAGCTATGCCCAGAAACTTTAACGTCTGGCCGCCCAACAACCCGCGCGCCGTGATCCAGCTGGTTCTGGCCATCCTGCTGGCAGCCAACCTGGTGGCCGCCTATTTTTTGATTCGCCCCATCGGAGGATCGCCGCAGCAGCTTCGCGAGCAAGCCGCCGATATGCGCGCCCAACTGCGGCAGCAACAGGCGCTGCTCGATCGCACGCGCGCCCTGACCGGCAAGATCGAGAGCGGCCGCGCCGAAGGCGATCAATTCATGAATAAGTATTTCCTGCCGCGCCGCACCGCCTACTCCTCGGTGATGGCTGACTTGAATGAGCTGGCCAGCCAGACCAAAGTGACTCCCAAGGAAGGCGCCTACTCCATCGAGCCCATCGAGGGCAGCGACGTGCTGGACATGATGCTGCTTTCAGTCAATTACGAAGCCACCTACCCGGATCTCATCCGGTTTGTGAACCTGCTCGACAAATCCAACCGGATGCTCATCATCGAGACGCTGAACGCCACTCCGCAGCAAAGCGGCGCCAAGTTGAATTTCATGGTGAAGCTGGATACGTTCGTGCGGGAGGACGGATCAGCCCAATGAATTTGATGCCGGCCAAACTGGGAGCGGAAAAGAAGAAGATTGGGATTCTCGCGGGCCTGCTCCTGATTGCCGGTTATTTCTACTTCAGCGGAAATTCGAGTAACGCGCCGGCACCGGCTCGGCTGGGCGGCGCTGCGCCGGATTCCCTGCAAACCACCGCGCGCGCAATCGGCCGCGTCGGGTCGAGGGACCTGACACGCGGCGCGGGGAGCGGCCCGAGGGAATTCCGCCCGTCCTTCAAGACCAAAGGAGTCGATCCCTCCCATGTCGACCCGACCCTGCATCTGAGCGCGCTGGCTAAACTCAACGACGTCGCGGTGGAAGCGGGCACGCGCTCGCTGTTCGACGTCGGTCCCGAGCCTCCGCCGGCCAAGATAGACGTGCAGGAGCCGGCCAAAATCCTGGTCGCCAGAAAAATGGTCGGGCCCATGCTGCCTCCTTCCAAGGAAGCCTCCGAGAAGGCCACGCCGGTGGAACCCAAAGCTCCTCCGATTCCGCTCAAATTCTACGGATTCGTGAATCCCCCCAAGGCGGGCATCAAGCGCGCGTTCTTCCTGGACGGCGAAGATATCGTGATCGCCGGCGAAGGCGACCTGATCAAGAAGCGCTACAAAATTGTTCGGATCGGCGTAAATTCGGCCGTAGTCGAAGACACGGAATTCAAGAGCAACAATGAGCAGACGCTGCCGCTGGTGGCGGAGCTGGCCGGATGAAACGCCCGAAGAGCCGGGACGAATCCGGATTCGCCCTGCTGCTGGTCTTTGTAATGGCCGCCGCAATCGCCATCACCCTGTATGTGGAGATGCCGCGCGTGGCTTTTGAGTCCCAGCGCGCCCGCGAGCAGATGTCCATCGACCGCGGCATGCAGTATGCGCGTGCCGTTCAGCTCTTCTATCGCAAGTTCGCCGCGTTTCCCCAGGATCTTGACGATCTGGAAACCAAGCGCAACATCCGTTTTCTGCGGCATCGCTACAAAGATCCGCTCACCGGCAAGGATTATCGGCTGCTTCACGTCGGCCCCGCCGGCAACATAATCGATTCGGCGATCCCGGCCGCCAATCCGGCTCAGGCCGCTTTGAATCCCGGCCAGTCGGGGCAAAATACCGGCAGCTCTCAACCGGGCGGTTCACAAACCTTCAGCGCTCAGACCGGCGGCGCGGCGCCGGTCCCCAATGGAACGCAGCCTCCTGCCCCCACCACCGATGCAAACGGCCAGCCCATCAACCCCGGATTCAACATGGCGCTTCGACGGCCGAGCGATCGCATTGCACCCGCGGGAACCGAACAGCCGGTCTCGCCGGTTCCAGAGGAGCCCGTCCAGCCGCCGCAGTACCCCGAGCAGCCTCAGTATCCGCAGCAGCCCCAGTATCCAACGCAACCGCAACAAACCCAACCTGGCCAGGCACTCACGCCCGGTCAGCCTGGATATCCCGCACAACCGCTCTACCCTGGGCAGACGGGTCAGCCGCAGGACCCGTCTCAAACCGGACAGCCAGTCTATCCCGGGCAGCAGACGCTTCCAGGACAGCAACCGCAGTACCCCGGGCAATTCCAGTATCCCGGCCAGCCGACCATCAACCCGGTTACGGGCCAGCCGGTTCAGCCGCAATATCCCGGACAGCCGACCATAAACCCGGTTACGGGCCAGCCGATTCAGCCGCAATATCCCGGACAGCAGGTCCAAACAGCTATTCCTGGTCAGCCTGGTCAAGTTCAGGATCCTTCAGCAAGTGGCCAACCCGGTCAAACGGATCCATCGGGTCAACCTCTGTATCCGGGACAGACCGGACAGTTGCCAACTCCGGGCCAGCAGCCAATTCCCGGCCAACCGGTCCAGCCCCAGTATCCAGGGCAAACACAATATCCGGGTCAGCCGACGTATCCGGGTCAGCCAACTTATCCCGGCCAGCCGACTTATCCGGGCGCGTCGAGCCAACCGACCACTCCTACCACTCCGTCCCAGCCCTACAACCCGTTCGGGGCTAATCCAACCAATCCAACCGCCAGTCCATATAATCCCTTTCAGCAGGGCGCTGGGCAGATTCCTGGACAACCCGGTGCAGTGCCGGGAGCAAATCCGGCCACGCAGGGTGGAGCGGCGAATCTGATTCAGCAGATCTTGACTACACCCCGGCAGCCTCCCGCCAGCGTCTCGGGCTTAACCACCAGCGGCGGAGCGGGCGGTATCGCCGGCGTCGCCAGCAACGCTGAGGGCAAGGGCATTCATGTGATCCACGACAAGGTGAAATATAAGGAATGGGAATTTCTCTACAATCTCAGGGTGGATAGTTCCGGCCGCGTCGTGCCCATACAGCAGTACCCCAATCAGTCGCAGCCGGGGTCGAATCCGAACGGGACCAATCCGAATGGGACCAACGCGAATGGGACCAATCAACCCGGCTCGGGTCCGTTCAGCAGCCCTCAAACCGGGACGACCACGACGCAGCCCACCTCGCCGTCGCCGTTTTCAAACTCGCCGCCGACCTCAGGCCCCTGATCCAGCAGCTACGCCGTCCCGCATCGCGGCGTTTACAATGAAGCCATCGACATGTCCACCGTCCCAGGCATCCCTCTGCGCGACCTCGCAGCCCGCTTAGGTTGCCGCATTCAAGGCGATCCCAACATCACGATTACAGGCGTCGCGGGAATGGAGCGCGCCGGTCCTACCGAACTGACGTTTCTCGCCAATCCGAAGTACGCGCCCAAGGTGCGGCATACGCGCGCGGCCGCCATTCTGGTATCCCAACCGCTCGCCGAGCCTCAACCCGCCAGCGTCATCTCGACCAATCCCTATCATGATTTCGCCCGCGCCCTGGCGTTCTTCTATCAACCGCCGGAACCCAAGCCGGGCATTCATCCTCAGGCTGCCATCGCGCCCGGCGCCAAAATCGGCGAGGGTGCGTCCATCGGTGCCTATGCGGTGGTGGGAGAGCGAGTCGTGATCGGCCGCAACGCAGTCCTGCATCCGCACGTGGTGATTTACGAAGGCGTGGAGATCGGCGACGATTTCTATGCGCACTCGCACGCCGTGGTGCGCGAGCACTGCCGCATCGGCCACCGCGTGATCCTGCAAAACGGCGTGGTAGTCGGAGGCGACGGCTTCGGATTCGCCAAGACGTCGGAAGGGACGCACTTCAAAATCGTGCAGTCCGGAATCACCGTGATCGAGGACGACGTGGAGATTCAATCCCTGTCCTCGGTCGATCGCGCCACCGTCGGCGAGACGCGCGTCAAGCGCGGCGCCAAGATCGACAGCCTGGTCCAGATCGGGCATGCTTCGGTGGTGGGCGAGGATAACATCCTGTGCGCGCAAGTAGGCCTTGCCGGCAGCTCGATCCTCGAAAAAAATGTTCTGCTGGCCGGCCAAGTGGGGATTTCCGGACATTTGACGATACATGATAATGCGGTGGTTTACGCGCAAAGCGGAATCGGGGGCGATGTCGAGAAAGGCGGCGTAGTGTCCGGCTCTCCTGCGTTCGACGCGCGGGAGTGGCTCCGTGCGATCACGGCCTTCCAAAAATTGCCAGAAATGTTGAAGACAATGAGACAATTAGAAAAGCGTCTCGAAAAGCTCGAAAGCGTCGAGACATCCTCGCAATGATTGACGAAAGCAGTAACGAAGAGAGCAATAATGGCCGCCGGCCGGTGGCCTACCTGAACGAGACTTTTCTGGAAAGTCCGGACGCCCGAGGCCTGCGAATTCTGTCCGAATACCTGGAGCCGCTCTCGCATTTCCGGGATGAAAACATCCAGGACACCATCGTGTTCTTCGGCTCAGCCCGCATCTGCGAGGAAGGTACGCTGGGCGAATATTACCGCGACGCGCGCACGCTGGCCCGCTTGGTCACGGAGTGGTCCAGCAAGATCGAAGCTCCCTCGCACCGGTTCGTCATTTGCTCGGGCGGCGGTCCCGGCATCATGGAGGCGGCCAATCGCGGCGCTAGCGATGCCGGCGGCAAAACCATCGGATTGAATATCGGCCTTCCGTTCGAGCAGCGGCCGAATCCCTTTATCACTCCCGAGCTCTCCTTTGAGTTCCACTACTTCTTCATGCGCAAGTTTTGGTTCGCCTACTTGGCCAAAGCTCTGGTGATCTTTCCCGGCGGCTTCGGCACCATGGACGAGCTTTTCGAAATTCTAACGCTGGCGCAAACCCGCAAACTCGAAAGCAAAATTGTCATCGTGCTCTATGGATCCAGGTTCTGGAAAGAGATCCTGAATTTCGAGGCCCTCGTCAAGTACGGCACCATCGATGAGGAGGACCTCAAACTCTTTCAGTACGCCGATGATCCCGAGACCGCACTCGGCATTTTGCAGGAGCAGTTGACCAAGCATTTCGTGGAGCCGGAGAAGCCTCTGCCCGAGCCGGCTTCGGAAACACCCCAAATCGCGAAATCGCGGGTCTGACCGCCACGGGTTGCAGCTAAAATATCCACAGCATGGCTCGCTTCCGACTGCGGCTCCTTCTCATCGCCGGCGCAGTTGCGCTGACTTTGGTAGCGGGCACGCTGGGCTTCGTCTGGATCGACCACTACCCGCCGTTCGACGCCTTTTACATGACGCTGATCACCATCAGCACGGTCGGCTACGGCGAAGTGCATCCCTTAAGCCATGCCGGAAGGATCTTCAATTCATTTCTGATATTCTTTGGCGTTACCATCATGCTGCTGGCCATCGGCGGCATGACCCAAGCCGTCATCGAGCTGGAGTTCAATCAATATTTCGGAAAACGCCGCAATAAGAAAATGATTGACAAGTTGCAGGATCACTACATCGTGTGCGGCTTCGGCCGCGTCGGCCGGGGCGCGGCCTACGAACTACAGCGCGCGGGCGTTCCCTTTCTCGTGGTCGATCAAAACGAGGATCGTGTGGAGTGGGCCATCAAGGATGGAATGCTGGCGGTGCTCGCCGACGCCACCGACGACGAGAATCTGAAGGAAGCCGGTATCCTGCGCGCCAAGGGCCTCATCGCCACGCTGCAAAGCGACGCCGACAACCTGTTCGTGATCCTTTCCGCCAAGGCGCTGAATCCGTCGCTGCTGGTGACCGCTCGCGTCTCCTCCGAACAGAGCGAAAAGAAAATGCGCTTGGCCGGCGCCGACTACGTCTTCGCGCCTTACGATATGACCGGCAATCGCATGGCGCAAGTGATGCTGAAGCCGCATGTGTTCCAGTTCATCGATTTCACGACCAAGAGTATGGGCCTGGACGTCGGGATCGAGCAGGTGCGCGTGCCGGCCAACAGCGAGCTTGCGTCCAAGTCGCTGCTGGACACACAGATTCGCAAGGAGCTGGGCGTGATCGTTCTCGCGATTCGCAAATCGGATGGACGCATGCTGTTCAATCCTCCCGCCGAAGCCGAAATCGAAGCCGGCGACTTCCTGATCGTAATGGGCGAGCCCGCCAACCTGCAGCGCCTGGAACAATTGCTGGCCGAGGTGCGCGCGTGAAAGTCTTGACGGCGGCGCAAATGCGCGAGGTGGACCGCCGCACGGTCGAGCTGGGCATCCCGAACATCGTTCTGATGGAGAATGCCGGCCATCGCGTGGTCGAGTTCTTGGAACACGAGTACGCGCCTTTGCGCGAGCAACGCATCGTGGTGATCTGCGGCAAGGGCAACAATGGTGGTGATGGGCTGGTGGTGGCTCGGCAGCTCCATTCGCGCATTCGCCCGCACGCGCTCGATGTCGTGCTGGCAGGCGATCCGAAGGAAATGCGCGGCGATGCGGCCGAGAATTATCGGATGCTTCAGGCGGTCGGATGCCCGGTGTCTCTCGATCTGACAGCGGCGATGAAGACGGCCACAATCGTGGTGGATGCGCTACTTGGAACCGGGCTTCACGGACCCGCGACGGGCCGAGCCGCCGAACTGATCGGTGCGATCAACCGCGAATTTCCACTGGCCCAAGTGGTCTCGGTTGATCTTCCCTCCGGCCTCGACAGCGATTCCGGCTTTCCACCCGGCGAAGCGGTGCGCGCGCAGCACACGGTGACGTTCACCGCGCCTAAGCTGTGCCTGGTGCTCTCGCCGGCTTGTGAACTCGCCGGACAACTCCATGTTGCGCCAATCGGAAGCCCGCCGTCTTTATACGAAGACGACAAGTCTATCTTGCTCCACTTGTCCGAGCCGCAGGATTTTGCCTGGTTGTTCCAGCCCCGTCCGAGCGACTCGAATAAAGGCATGTACGGCCACGCGCTGGTAATCGCCGGCAGTGCCGGCAAGACGGGAGCGGCGGCGATGGCTGGCATTGCCGCTCTGCGAGCCGGCGCGGGATTGGTAACCGTCGCCTCGTCCACGGCTGCCATTCCGATCATTGCCGGTCACGCGCCGGAGATCATGACGGAGACCCTGCCCGCGAACGTGAAAGTCGAAGACCTCGCCGCGATTATCGAAAAGAAGAACGTGGTTGCATTGGGTCCTGGCATGGGACAACATCCCGACACAGTTGAGTTCATTCGAAGCGTCGTAAATAACGTGTCCTTGCCGATGGTGGTCGATGCCGACGGTCTGAACGCGTTACGTGCCGATGATCTGCCCGGCGCGGGCCTTCCCATCCTGACGCCGCACCCGGGTGAGATGTCGCGCCTCACCGGTAAATCGATTGCCGAGATTCAGGCCGATCGCATCGGCTCGGCTCGCGCGTTCGCCATGGTGCACAAAGTCTATCTCGTACTGAAAGGCAATCGCACCGTCATCGCCGCGCCGGACGGCCGCGTCTGGATCAATCCCACCGGATCGCCCGCCATGGCAACCGGAGGCACGGGCGATGTGCTTACGGGAATGATCGCGGGTCTCGCCGCGCAATTTCCCCAGCAGCTTGAATCCGCCCTCCTCGCCGCCGTCTATCTGCACGGGCGAGCGGGCGAATTGGGCGCGAAAGAGCTCGGCGAGAAATCTCTCATTGCGACCGACCTGTTCCAATTCCTGCCCGAGGCCATGCGTGAAGTCGCGGATCCATCAAACCGACTCTGAAGAAGCGACCATCGCACTCGGCGAAGCTTTGGCCTCCGAACTGCCCGCCCAAGCCGTGGTGTTGCTGATCGGCAATCTCGGCGCCGGAAAAACAACGCTGGCAAAGGGGATCGTGAAGGGCCTCGGCGCAGCGCAGCCGGACGAAGTCTCCAGTCCGACGTTCACGCTGATCCACGAATACGGCCCCAGCGTCTATCACATCGATCTGTACCGCCTGGACACGGCCGCTCAAGTCGCGACCCTCGGCCTGGATGAGATCTTCGACCGCCGCGCCGTGGTCCTGATCGAATGGGGAGAACGCTTCCCGGAGCTGATGCCTCCCGAGCGCATCGAAATCCGGCTCAGAACAACCGGCGAAAATTCGCGCGAAATCGAAGTCGCGACCCGAGTAAAATAAAAGTAGCCCTCCCCCCGCTACGAGATCAATGAGTTCTTCAACGCCTTTCGTACATCTGCATTGCCACACTGACTACTCGCTGCTCGACGGCGCCTGTGAGATCGGCCAGCTCATGGATCTGGTGGTCGAACAGAAAATGCCCGCCGTGGCTATGACCGATCACGGCAATCTCTTCGGAGCCGTCGAGTTTTACAACAAAGCCAAAGAGAAGGGCGTCCACCCGATTATTGGTTGCGAGGTTTACGTTTCCCAACAGGGCCTCGCCAGCCGCAGCGATACGGATCGATACAACCATCTGGTGCTGCTCTGCGAGAACCAGGAGGGATATCGCAATCTTTTGCGCCTGGTCTCCACGGCGTTTCTCGAAGGTTTTTATTACAAGCCTCGCATCGACAAAGATCTGCTGGCGCGGCATTCCAAAGGCCTGATCGCGATGTCGGCCTGCTTGCGCGGCGACATCAACGAAACCCTCATGGCGAACCGCTACGAGGAAGCCAAGCGCCTGGCCTACGGCTATGCCGACATGTTCGGCAAAGAAAATTTCTTCCTCGAAATTCAGGATCACGGCTTAGATCAAGACAAAGTAGTCCTGCCGCAGGTTCTCCGGCTATCTCAGGAAACGCGCATCCCCTTGGTCGCCACCAACGACTCGCATTACATGCGCAAGACCGACGCCCGCGCGCACGAAATCCTGCTGTGCATCCAGACCGGTAAAACCATGAGCGACCCGCAGCGCATGCGCTTCACACAGCCGGAATTTTATCTGAAGTCTCGCGACGAGATGCTGGCGAAATTCGGCGAGGTGGAGGAGGCGCTCGACCGCACGTGGGAGATTGCCCAGCGCTGCCAGGTCAAACTGGAGAAAGTCAAGGAGCCTTTTCCGAAATTCGACGTCCCCGCCGAGCATACCACCGACAGTTATTTCGAGTACGTAGCTCGCCAGGGCTTCGAAAAGCGCCGCGGCCGCTTGGAGGGACTGCACGCCAAAGGAGCTTTAAAGCACGACCTCGCTGAGTACGCCGAACGGCTCGACCGTGAAATTCGCACCATCCAGCAGATGAAGTTCGCCGGCTATTTCCTGATCGTCTGGGACTTCATCCGTTTCGCGAAATCGCGCGGCATACCGGTCGGGCCAGGCCGCGGCTCGGCTGCCGGAAGCCTGGTGAGCTATGCCATGGAGATCACCGATATCGATCCGCTGGAATATGGCCTGCTGTTCGAGCGCTTCCTCAATCCGGAGCGCATCAGCATGCCGGATATCGATATCGATTTTCACACCCGCCGCCGCGGCGAAGTGATCCAATATGTCACGGAAAAGTACGGCCGCGAGCAGGTCGCGCAAATCATCACGTTCGGCTCGCTCGGTGCGCGCACTGCCATTAAAGACGTCGGCCGGGTGCTCGACATCAGCTTCGCCGACGTGGACCGGATCACCAAGCTGATCCCCACGCAACTCAACATCAAGCTCAAAGAGGCGATGCAGCAGGAGCCGGCTATCGAGGAAGCCGCCCGCAAGGATCCGCGCCTGCAAGAAGTGCTGGACGTGGCCTGCAAAGTGGAGGGCATGGCGCGCAACGCCGGGATGCACGCGGCCGGAGTCGTCATCTCGCCCGTGCCGCTCAAGGAGCTGGTCCCGCTCTATAAAACAAACAAGGACGAAATTGTCACGCAGTACGACATGGTGGGTCTGGAGAAGCTGGCGCTTCTCAAGATGGACTTTCTCGGCCTTACCACGCTCGACATTATTCAAGACGCCCTCGCGCTGATCGAACAGAATCACGGCCAGAAGGTGGTCGTCGAAGAACTGCCTCTCGACGACCAGGAGACCTACGAGAAGATCTTCTCCAAAGCTTACACCAGCGGCGTGTTCCAGTTTGAATCGCGCGGGATGCGCGACATCTTGCGGAAGTATCAACCCACGCGCATCGAAGACCTCTGCGCCCTGAACGCGCTCTATCGGCCGGGCCCGATCCAGGGCGGCATGATCGACGACTTCATCGATCGCAAGCACGGCCGCAAGCAGGTCACCTACGATTTCCCCGAACTGAAAGAACTCCTGGAAGAGACCTACGGCGTCATCGTTTATCAGGAACAGGTGATGCAGATTTCGAATCGTCTGGCCGGCTATTCGCTGGGCGAAGCCGACATCCTGCGCCGCGCCATGGGCAAGAAGAAAGCCGAGGAGATGGCCGCCCAGCGCGCTCGATTTATAGAAGGCGCGAAGGCCAAGGGTTTCCCGCAGAAAAAGATCGAAAAGATATTCGACTTGATGGAGCAGTTCGCCGGTTACGGCTTCAACAAGTCGCATTCGGCCGCCTACGCCTATCTCGCTTACGTCACCGCTTACCTCAAGGCGCATTATCCGCGCGAATTCATGTCGGCGCTGCTGACGTCTGAAACCGGCAACACCGACAAGGTGGTGAAGTACATCAACGAGTGCCGCGAGATGTCCATCCCGGTGCTTCCGCCCGATGTGAACTCGAGCGCCAAGGATTTCACGCCCGACGCGCAGGGTATTCGCGTGGGTCTGTGCGCCATCCGCAACGTGGGCGGTGGCGCGGCCGACTCCATCATCGCAGCGCGCCAAAGTGGAGGGCCATTCCGTTCGCTCTACGATTTCTCCGAACGCGTGGACCTCACCAGCGTCAACCGGCGCATCATCGAAAACCTGATCAAGTGCGGCGCGATGAGCAGCCTGCCGGGCAACCGCGCCCAGTTGACCGCGCTCATCGAAAACGCGATGGAAGCCGGCCAGCGCGCCTGGAAGGATCGCGAGAGCGGGCAGACCGGCCTATTCGGAATGGTGGCCGAAGAACACGCCCCAGTCGATCAGCCGCTTCCCGCGTTGCCGGATTGGACCCCGCAGCAGAAACTTTCGAGCGAAAAGGAAGTGCTCGGAATCTATGTCACGGGCCATCCGCTGGACGCCTATGCCGATAAAGTGGCTGAGCTATCCACCCACTACAACGAAACATTAGAAGGTCTGGAGCGCGGCGCGGAAGTGGCGATTTGCGGCATCCTGACGGGGATTCAGCGGAAGCGCAACAAGGAAGGCAAACTATGGGCGGCCATGCGCCTGGAAGACCGCACCGGCAGCGTTGAAACCATGGTCTTCACGACGCAGTACGATCGCCTGTTGACGAGCCTGATCGAGGACCAGGCGGTTCTGGTCCGAGGCTTGGTGCTGCCGGAAGAAAATGCGCCCCCGAAAATCTCCGTGCAGGACATCGTGCCGCTCGAAGTCGCGCGGCTCAATCTTCCCACGCTGATCTCCATCCGGGTTGCGGTCGGCTCAAACGGCTCGATCGAGAAGGCCTTGGACAAGGCCGAAGCTCTCAACCAACTGTTCGCCCGCAAACGCGGCGAGACCGAAGTCCGCCTGCGCCTTGAGAAAGCGCGCGACTTTTCCGTTATTCTGGATGTGACCTTGAAGGTTCGCCCGGACAAGGAATTCCGGGCGGAAGTGGAAAGAATCTGCGGGCCGGAGTCGGTCGAGATCCTGGCGAGTTAATCCCGCAGCCGCCGCTTAGTCTAAGTCGCGCACCGCACATCCAAATGGCAGAAGAAGAACTGAAAGATGACCCGTCCGGCGAGTCTCCGCCGGTAGCGCTCGAGTCCGCAACGAATCCCACCTGGGAACGCGTGCAACTGGCGCGTCATCCCAAGCGGCCATACATGCTCGATTATGTAAACCGCATCTTCACCGGTTTTGTCGAATTGCATGGCGACCGCGCTTTCGGCGATGATCCTGCGGTAGTGGGCGGAATGGGCTTCTTCGAGGGACGGGCCGTCATGCTGATCGGCCAGCAAAAAGGCCGCGACACCAAACAGAAGCTGCTCCGGAACTGGGGCATGCCGAAGCCCGAGGGCTACCGCAAGGCGCTGCGATTGATGAAGCTCGCTTCAAAATTCCAGCGGCCGATCGTGACCTTCCTCGACACACCCGGCGCCTACCCGGGCATCGACGCCGAAGAGCGTGGCCAGGCCGAAGCGATCGCGGTGAACCTGCGCGAGATGTCGCGGCTGGACGTGCCGGTAATCTCCATCGTGATTGGGGAAGGCGGCAGCGGCGGCGCTCTCGGACTAGGAGTCGCCAACCGCGTCTACATGCTCGAGAACGCTTACTACAGCGTCATATCGCCGGAAAGCTGCGCCGCCATCATCTACCGTGATTCCGGCAAAGCGCCCGAAGCGGCCGAAGCGCTCCGGCTCAATGCCTTCGACCTTCAGGCGCTGCGGCTCATTGACGGCATTATCCCCGAACCGGCCGAAGGCGCGCACACCGATCCGGATAAAGCGGCCGAATTTGTGAGAGAAACGATTCGCAAAGCGCTGGCCGAGCTCGCGTCGCTGTCGCCCCAGGCGTTGATCGAAGATCGATACGGTAAGTTCCGCCGCATGGGGAACTTCTTTGCCGAGGTGAAAGGGGCATGAACAGGACCGTGCTCATCGGCGTGGTTTTCGTGCTCGGTGTCCTGGCTGTTCTGATTTATTCCAGCATGCACGTGGCCCAGTTCCGCGTGGAGGTGTGTGTGAATTTTCAGGGCAGGACCGAATGCCGCACCGCTTCGGCCGATACCCAGGATCACGCGCTGCGCAGCGCTCAATCGAACGCCTGCGCTCTCATGGTTTCCGGCGTGACCGAGACCATGCAATGCGAGCGTGCGAATCCGAGCAGTGTGAAGTGGCTGCAAACAAGATAACGGCTGACGAGCCGAGAGTGTAGCACCGGGCCGTCTAGAAATACTGCTCCGCCAATTCCGGTTTGGCTTCCACGGCCTGTTGCCAGCAGCTGCGGGCTTCCTGCTCTTGGCCTAGGGCCTTCAGCGCATGGCCGAGATTGAGGAGCGCTTCTCCGAACTCCGGCTTTTCGTCCACGGCGCGGCGGTAGCACTGGGCGGCGTCTTCGTAAAGCTTGGATCGTTGCAGCAGGATCCCGATGTTATAGGCCAGTTCGGGAATGCGCTCGCCGAGTTCCTCCAGTTTGGCGTCTGTCTCCAGAGCCAGGTTGGCGTCCTCCAGATCGATAGCAACAGCGGCCAGCGCGCGCAGCGCATCCGCCGATTTTGGATGGCGCGCCACCGCCTGCGTCAATGTGTTCTTGGCCGCCTGGAGATCCCCCGAACGCCACTGGGCCAGGCCGAGGTTCAGGAGCGCCTCCAGCCAGTCCGGGCGTTTACTCACGCAAATACGGAAGGACTCCACGCTGGCAGCGGCCTGGTCGCGCTGCAAGCGGTAGTATCCCAGCCGGAACCAAACGTCTTCTCGTTCCGGCTCGCTCTCCACCAGTTTCTCCATGCATTTTTCGGCTTCGGCCGGATTGCCGAGACGCTCCTGGATGATGCTCAAATTCCACAGGGCGTTCCCGTTCTCCGGCGCCATTTGCAGAGCCCGTTCGTAGGCCTTCCGGGCCTCCGGCAACTCGCCGCGTTCCTGCAAGGTGGCGCCCAACGCGACATAGGCCAGCTCGCTATCGGGCCGGACTTTGGCAGCCTCCGCAAAAGCCTGCCCGGCCTGCTCCAAGCGGTTCATCTTTTGATACGCGAAGCCTAAATTGAACCACGCCTCAAATGACTTGGGCGCCAGCTTGGTCAATTGCGCGCCTTGTTGCGCGGCCGCCTTGTAGTCCTCGCGCGCGATGGCCGCCCGAATGGAACCTTCCAGCGCCACCCGCGTGCCGGGACGCAACCGCAGCAACTGGTCGGAATATTCACGCAGCTTGGGCTCGTCACCCAACGCCATCGCGACGCCGATCATGTTGGTGAGCAATTCTCCGTCGGTGCGATTGGTGATGTAAAGCTTCGAATATAAAGGCAGGGCCTCAGCGGCGCGCTCCAGCATTTGCAGCGCGAGCGCTTTGCCATAGAACGCCCGCTCATCGGACGGCTGGACTTCTAGCCAACCTTCAAAGACCCGCAGCGCCTCCTCTCCCTGGCCGCAATGCAGATGGCAGACCCCCTGGCCGAGTCGGGCTTCCAGCAGCTGGGGATCCAGCTCGACGGCGGTGCGAAAGGATTCCAAGGCCTCTTCAAAACGCTCCAGCTTCTCCAGGCATAACCCAATGTTGTAGACGCATCCTTTATGCCCCGGATATTTCTCGAGCACGGTCAGGTAATCGCCCAGAGCAGTTTCCCATTGCTGGAGCTGGAATTCGAGCTGTCCCTTGGTCCAGAGCAGCTCGGGTAAACTTTCGCCTTTCTCCAACGCCGCGTTGATTTCGCGCAGCGCCTCCTCGGTCTTGCCTTCGGCGTTGAGCGCCAGAGCGTTCACCAAGGCGGCGGACTGTACCGGCCGTTTCTCAGATTTCTGATCCAGAACATCGGTGCGGGCAAGAGCCTCAACCAGTTCGTCGTCAACGAACCATAACCACTGGTCGCTCGGCTTTTCCACTGTATTCTTCTGGTCCATCACATCCCTCTGGGTTCCCTTGGTACTCACTTGTCCTCACTCGACAGATAACGGATCGATACGGATTTGATCCGGCCGCGCTCGCCATGCTCGTTTAAGAATCCGACACCGCCGGATTTCAGTTGATCGTCGGTCCAAACGTCCACCGGTTGAGACTGAACGTAAGTGCTGAACTTCGGCCCGCGGACGTCCACACGGACCTTGAAAACCGTGTCGCTTTCGACGTCCAGGTCAACCGGGACACGCCCCACCTGGGTGGCATGGCCCTTAGCGACGATGTACTTGAACAGCGCCACTTTCGCCGGCGGCGCCGCAGAGGCAGCGGTCAACTTCATGGCGTAATAGTTGTCCGGATCGGCGGCCCGAAAGACCCAACCCAGGCTCTTGTTCTCGATGTCGCCTTGAAATTCGATCCTGTAATCGGACAGCTTCAGGGACGGGCGATAAAAGGTAATCTCCCGATTCAAGGCGGGCGCCGCCGTATCTCCTCCCCAACCCACCACCCATCCGCCCTCCCCCAGTATGATGCTGGGGCCGGCGCTGTCGGCCGAAGCCTTGGGGATCGACACTGGAATTTTTGCGGATTTGCCGCTTAACCCGAAATACGCCGCGCATGCAGCCAGGACTAAAACTCCGATCCCAAACTTGACTTTGAATGATCCCCAAAATGACGCCGGACGTCCGAGGCTGCCAAAGCTCGGCAGCGCCCCGTCGGAGAGGAGCGGTTCCGCCGTTTTCGGGCTGGGCGCAGCATCCGCCGCGCCGGGCTGCTCGCGCTGGCCGCCGGATTCCTTCGTGCCAGAGCGCTTGGCCATTTCGGGCGCACTCGCTCCGGGAAGTGATTCGACGCGTTTCGACGCCGGTTCGGCGGGTTTGCCCGGCGGTATCGGTGTTTCTGCGGTTTTCGCCGCCTGCGCGGGTTTGAATGCTGCGGGCGTAGGTTCCAGTGTCTTCGGCTTGAACGCGGCCGCTTGCGGCTTCGAAACCGGCAGCGCGTTGGCTGGAACGCTGGACGCCGGGGTGGTCTCGGCGGGCGTCTTGGGGTCGGGCGAGGTCGTGGTCTTGGCTTTAGGCGCTGAATCAGACGGGGCCATGGTCTTGGCTTTGGGCGCCGAATCAGACGGGGCCATGGTCTTGGCTTTGGGCGCCGAATCAGACGGGGCCATGGTCTTGGCTTTGGGCGCCGAGTCAGACGGCGTCGCGGTATTGGCTTTGGGTACCGAGTCGGAAGGGGCCCGGGCGACCTTAGGCCGCAACGGGCAGACCCTTGAGACGCGGGATCAAGGGCGGAGTGGCGGTTGAGAGCGGACTCACGCCTACCGGCACCCGTTTCGGCATTGGCAGAAGCTTGATTGGAATTTCGAGCAAATGATTGGATCCGCCAGGCGCCGCTTCCGGGGCCTCCTCTCGCTCCTCAACGAGAACCGCGACCGCACTGTCATGCTCTACTTCAGTGGGTTCGGATTGCTCCGGCGAAACAGTCTCTCTTTGCATGACCTCATGCAGTTTTGAAAGCGCTTCGAGCGTCGCGTGAGGGGTCGGAGGGTTCCTCGCGAGCGGGATCTTCCTGATCCCGGCCTGGCTGAGCCGGTTGCTCTGACGTGTGCTCCGCCGCCGCTGGATCCTCGAGCGCTTCAGAAGCGGGGCTGTTCTTCCAGGCTGCCGGCGCAATCCCGACGGATTCCTCGGCTGCAAATTCCACTGGCCCGGCGGGCAGGGCCACCAGAGCAGACTCACGAAATTCCAGGGTGATGTGGAAATCGATAGCGCCGGTTTTGTCGGGCGTGACTTTCAACGGGTGCAATGGAATCGCGATGCTGATCGGCCGGTCGAGCGCCGAGCAGAGTCGCTCGGGCAATCGGATTCGTGCGGCCGCGCGGCAAGCTGGGGCGGCTCACGACGGTTTGGGAAAACTGGGCAGCCCAGTTCGTTTCCTGGCTGGCGATCTCTTGTCCGCGAATTCTGAGCGGGCACTCCCAACGGCACCGGGCCGGCCGGCGACAAGTCCGGCAATACCCTCTCGAAGCTGGCCCTTGGGAACAGCGGGTCTCGGGAGCGCCAGTTCGGCCGATGACTCCAGACTGGGCGCTGGCTCGGGTAGTTCGGCCGCAGAGGGTTCCTGCAGCAGGAAGCCGGCTTCCGGAACCTGGAATTCTGGGAGTTCGCTCGATTGGGCGTCTTCGGAGGCTTCGATTTCAGGAGCTTCGATTTCCGCCTCGGCAGTTAACTCGACCACCGGTTCTTCGACGGCTGCCGGAGCTGCCAGGACAGCCGGAGGAACCGGAGGTACTTCTGGTTCAGGAGCGGTTTTTTGAGCTTTTTTCTGCGCCTGCAGCAGACGGCTCAGAGCGATGCGGTCGTACTCCTCCTGGTACCGCTGCTTGTGAGCGTCCGAGCAAAACTCACCTCCTCCGGTCAACCTTTTCAGCAGCGCCAGCTCTTTGCCGCAGTACAGGCATCGCATATGTTTGTAATCGGCGTAGACCGTCGTTTCGTGAAGACCGTCTCAGGTAGTTTCTATACGGTAAAGCTCTTATCGAGACTTTCTCAGGCGAGTAGCTTATGACTATAGGCGAAATCCAGAGGGAGTCCTACCGTCCAGCCCCGCCAGCCGTGGCTTACCCCGGATAGTACCAAGCATCCCCGGCGGGGCTTGCGAAGCCCGCAAAAATAATGTGTTTGTCCGAAACTATACCTAAAGTTGCCGCCTTATCAGAACGATCTTACAAGTAGCGCAAAGTGCGCGGAGAAAGCGCTCGAAGTTCCACGGTTTCTTGGCCGCGCGGATTGACGGCAGGAGTAAGTCGGATTAAGTCGAGAAAGGATGGCGGCTTTCGGGAGGCCCGGCCTGAGATCGGCCAGTTAGCACCATGGCAGGAGAAACAATGGTTAAACACGAAGCTTTAAAGAATCATCTGGACACCCTTCGCAACTCCATCCCCGAGCTGCGCGGAGTGTTGCTCGCCTCCAACGAGGGCCTACCGGTGGCGCACTCACTTTCGAACGGAACCGATCCAAACCGCGTGGCTGCCATGGCCGCCGCAGCTTCCAGCCTGGGAAGGCGCATCAGCGAAAGCATGGCTACCGGAACGTTATCCGAAGTAAGCGTCCGGGGAGACGATGGCGTACTGTTCGTGTACGCGGCCGGTCCCAAGGCCGTGCTGGCCGTGATGGGTCCCATGGGTTCCAACGCCGGCCTGATTCATCTGGAGGCACGCGGCATCGCGAAAGACATCGGCGATCTGTTCTAAGCGGACCAATCCGTCACCACCGCTCCCTCCCGCCCTGCCGGAGCGCCCCGCGAATCAGACGAATCCTGCGCTACTATCGAGAGCGGCGGCCGTTCGCCCCGCTCCATGAGTTCGTCGCTAAAGGAATTCAACTCACTGCCCCGCTACCGCGCCGAAGCCGAGCTGCTCAAATGCTGCCGGTCCAAGGCCTGGGCGCGAAGCTTGGCCGGTCGCCGGCCATTCGCAGATATCGAGCGACTCCTGCGAGCCTCCAGCGAAATCTGGCTGGCGCTCGATCCGGACGAACGAGCAACTGCCCAACAGCCAGACCGAACCACTCGCTGGTGTTTGGAGCGATTGTTCCCGGCTTGATTCGACAGATCATGAAAACCACGTTTACGTCCGAGATGCTCGATCCGATCCTTGCGGCGCTTTCACGCGCCAACGCCGCTCATGACGCGATTTTTTCGTCCGACTCCACCGAGCGGCAACCGGTCCACACCTTCTATGGAGGCGCTCATCTTTTCAAGCCGGAAACGCCGGCTCGATTGGGATCGGTCGCGCTCGACACGATACGTACCTATCTTCCCGATTCGTCTTCGTTGGCGAGATGCTTCGGCTTAACCGATGACACACTGGCGGCGAAGGTCTTGGAGCGTATTCGCGCCAAGCTCGAACGGGAGCCTATTGAGGACTTCCGCATCGATTTTGAGGACGGTTATGGGAATCGCACGGATGCCGAGGAGGACGGCCACGCGGTCGCTTCCGCACAGGCCACCGCACGCGCCGCTGCAATGCCCGGATTTCCGCCATTCCTGGGAATCCGGATCAAAGCCTTTACGGAGATTCTGAGAACGCGCGCCATCCGCACTCTGGATCTGTTCCTGAGCACATTGCTCGCGGAGGGCGCGGGCATTCCCCAGAATTTCGTTGTCACGCTGCCGAAGGTGGTTGTACCGGAACAGGTCGCGGCTCTGAGTCAGCTGCTCGATGTCGTCGAGACTCGCCACGGAATCACACATGAAACGCTGAAGATGGAGGTCATGATCGAAACGCCGCAGTTGATTGTCGATGCGTCGGGACGCTGCGCCATCCCCAAATTGCTGGACGCCGCCCAAGGACGTTGCCGTGGACTGCACTTCGGACCTTACGATTACCTGGCCAGTTCGAACATCACCTCCGCCGATGCCGGCGTGGCTCATCCGGCTTGCGATTTCGCCAAGCAAGTGATGCAGGCCGCGACCGCGGGCCGGGGGGTCATGCTATCGGATGGCCCTACCAACATTCTTCCGATTCCGAGGCATCGCGCGCCCGCGGGAGGCTCTCTAACCGAAGAGCAAGTTGCAGAAAACCGCGCCGTAGTCGAACGGGCGCTGCGCCTGCATTTCGAAAATGTGCAACGCTCGCTGGTTCGCGGGATCTACCAAGGCTGGGATTTGCATCCTGGTCAGCTTCCGGCGCGCTATGCAGCGATTCACGCGTTCTTCCTGCAGAGCTTCGCCGCGGCCGCTCAACGCCTGAAGAATTTTGTGGACCAAGCTGCCCGCGCAACTCTAATGGGCAATGTTTTTGATGACGCGGCAACCGGCCAGGGATTGCTCAATTTCTTCCTGCGCGGCGTGAATTGCGGCGCTTTCACGGAAGACGAGGCCTCGGCGGCCGGATTGACGGTGGAGGAATTACACTCGCGATCCTTCCTGAAAATTCTGGATCGGCGGCGCGCGCAAACGGCCTGAAGGTTGGCGTGGCGGATCAGGTCCTGGTGACGGCCATGAAAAGCATGCCGAACGCGAGCACTGTGATGGCAATGCTTACTCCGGCCAGCGCACGGAGCAGCGGCTCCTTCCACATCAGGCGCGCGCGCGGAGTACTGGCCAGCCATCCGGCCACGAATCCGCCCGCCAGGCCACCCAGGTGCGCCCAAATATCAACACCCGGCAGAAAGCTCAGCACCAGACCGTAAATCACCCAACGCATGTAGAGCGCCTTGATGGTGGCGCCGAGCGAGGAGCGATCGGTGACGCCGAACGCCAGCATCGCGCCGATCAGTCCAAAGATCCCGGCCGAGGAGCCGACCGACACGTGCTGGCCGATATGCGAACTGGTCCAAAAACCCGTTATGGTGGAGACGAAGTAGAACACGATCAGGCGGCTGGTGCCGTACAGCATTTCAACTTCCGCGCCGAGGTCGAACAGCACCCAAGAGTTCATCAGGATGTGCAAAATACCGCCATGCAGAAAACCGGCGGTGATCAATCGCCACCATTGTCCTTGCATCATGGGGGCTGGGAGGCTGGCTCCCTGCTGCAACAATCCGGATTGCGGACTCACGTAATCGACCACGAAAAACGCGGTGTTGATCAGCAGAATCATGATGGTGGTGAAGCGGGCCTGGGGGATGAATCCTCCCATGATCTCGCCGGGATTGCGCCGGTCGACCGCACGCGGGCCGATGGACGCTTGGCAATACGGGCACACCTTGTCGTCTCGTCGTTACAAACGCCCGGCAATTCGGGCACATCCGCCGTTTGTCCACCTGAACCATTGTACAGTGCGGGATTTTCACGCGAGACGTTTTTCGCGAAGCATGCATGCATGCAGTTGTACAATTGATGGTGCCGAATGGCGAAGACCGAGCAGGAGCATCGCGCAGACGTCGTCGACGTCGGCCGGCTGATTTATCAAAAAGGCTGGGTGGCGGCCAACGACGGCAATATCAGCATTCGCCTGGATGAGAACCGGATTCTTTGCACGTGCACGGGGATCAGCAAGGGAAGGATGACGACAGAGGATCTGATCGTCTGCGACCTCGGCGGCAACAAGCTGGAAGGGTCGCGCGAATGCACATCCGAACTCGGCATGCACCTGACGATCTACCGGACGAGATCCGATGTCTTTTCCGTGGTGCACGCGCATCCGCCGGTTGCGACCGGTTTCGCGGTAGCGGGAAAGCCTCTGAATCTGGCGCTGCTGCCGGAAGTGGTGGTTGGCTTGGGATGTGTTCCGTTGGCCGAATACGGCACGCCCGGCACGCCCGCGCTCGCCGATGGGTTGCTTCCCTTTTTGCCGAAATATGATGCGGTTCTGCTGAGCAACCATGGCTTAGTTTGCTATGGCGAAGATGTTTACAAAGCCTTTTTCAAGATGGAGACGGTGGAGCACTTCGCCCGGATCACGCTGGTGGCGGAACTGCTGGGCGGGCCGAAGGTGCTGCCGGGCGAAGAGGTTGACAGGCTCTTTGCCGCGCGTGCGCGCTATGGCGTGAAATGTCCGAGCAGACGTGAACCTGGGCATCCGGTGGTGGCTGAAGACGCTCAGCGAGAATGATGGATCGGCTCGAGCTCGGCCGTGGTTCGAGCGCGGGTCCGCCAAGCCGGAAGCAGCAGGCCCCGCGATGACGAGCGCGATCAGCAGCTTGAGCACCTCGACAATCCCATAGGCGGCGTGCAGCGTGCCGAACTGGTTCAGCGATGCGGCTGTGTCCAGGTGCGACGACGAGCGCAATCATCACCGGCGTCACCCAGAAATGCTGGACGACGGTAAGCAGGAGCAAAGCGCAGGCCAAGCCGGAGAGCAGCAAGCTCCCAAGACCGAAGAAAAACACAGCGGCCAGGGCAGCGCTCAGGACGATTTGAGCGCGTTCCCAGGTGACGAAAAACAACTGGTTCTCAAGACCGGCCATATATCGCAACACCGAGCGGGCCTGTTCATTTCCGATGGCCTGGATGGTTGCGGGCGGCGCGGACGCGAGCACACGGTCCACGGAACCGAAATTTTCGGTGGCGACGAACATCATGAAGAGGCTGCCCAGAATCCAACAGCCCAGCAGAAAGGACGCGACGCGGTGGTACATACTAAGTCCGCCGGCGCCTTACCGGGCTCCGACGCTCTCTTCCACAATTTTCCCATCAAACAGCCGGATGGTGCGGTCCGCATACTCGGCATAACGCGGATCGTGCGTGACCATGCAAATGGTTGCGCCACCGCGATGCAGTTCGCGCAGCAATTCCATGACGGCTTCGCCATTGGTGGAGTCGAGATTGCCAGTGGGCTCGTCGGCCAGCAGGATGGACGGGTCTCCGCCCAGCGCTCGCGCGACAGCCACGCGCTGCTGCTGTCCGCCGGAGAGTTGCGACGGATAATGCTTGACGCGATGCGACATGCCAACCCGCTCCAGCGCGTCGTGCACTCGCGTTTTCCGCTCTGACGACGGCATGCCGCGATAGGTGAGCGGCAGTTCCACGTTTTCGTAAACGGTCAAATCGCCAATCAGGTTGAAGGCCTGGAATATAAATCCGATTTCGCGGTTGCGGATGCGCGCGCGTTCGGAAACTTTGAGGCTTTGAACCGGCTGGCCGTTCAGAATGTACGTTCCATCGCTCGGCGAATCGAGCAGGCCCAAAATCGCGAGCAAGGTGGATTTCCCGCAGCCCGATGGACCGGCGATGGAAAGGTACTCGCCCTTCTTGATCTCCAGATGAATGCCCGCGAGCGCATGCGTTTCCACTTCATCGGTGACAAAAACCTTGGTCACGTTTTCTAGATGGATGAGAGCGGAGTTCCCGTTGGTCATTTTGAAATCTCTAATTCAAACGGATGCGGTTGAACGCCTCATTGATTTAAACGGATGCGGTTGAACGCATCCTGCGCGGACATGTCGGACAAAATCACTTGATCGCCCACCTTCAATCCGTCGACGATCTCGATGGTGTTGACCGAGCTCCGGCCGAGCGCTACCGGGACGCGCTGGGCGTCTTTTCCGTCCGAATCCAATTTGAAAAGCGTGATTTTTGCCCCGGGCTGGCCGATCACGGGCCGCCCCACATAGACCACGTCGGCCAGACGCTCGATGGTGATGGTTCCATCCACGCTCAGATCGGGGCGCGCGCCGGCCGGGAGCTCGCCGTCGAGTTTCACGTCAACATCCACGGTTCCATTGACGGCGGCCGGATCGATGCGCGTCACATGTCCGGAAATAATCCCGTTGCGCGTATCGATGGAAGCTGTCTGCCCGATGGCGACGTCTTTCGCCTGTGTCTCGGGGATTTTGAGCGTAGCCTTCAATCGATGCGGCTGCGCGATTTTAGCCAGGATGGTCCCCGACGTCACTCGCATCCCGACTTCAAGCGGCATCGCCGCGGTGCCGAGCTGCGTCAACGTGCCTTCCACTCCGGCACGAATAACTAACTCGTCCACCTGTTCCTTCTTGAGCTTGTAGGCGGCGCCGAGCTTTTCGATCTGCACTTTTTGGGCATCCAACTGCGCCTGAATCGACTGGCCGCTAATATCTAATTGTTGCTGCGAGAGCGCATAGCGGCCCTTCAACTCTTGCCATTTCGCCACCGACAGTTTTGTGTCCAACTCCGACTTTAATCCCAGCTTGGTCAGCTGCGTATCGCGATCCGCCTCCAATTGGGCCTGCTCCATATCCGACTTCACCTGCTCGGTGGTCGCTTTTTGCGCAAGCTGCTGCGTCTGGAGCGTGACCTTCAGATTCTCGTAGTTGGCTTCGGCCTGTTTGATCTGCCACTCCAGGTCCGTGGCGTCCAGCTGCATCTGGGGGTTGCTGAGCACCATGACGACGTCGTTGGAATGCACCTGCACCCCCGGCAAGAAATTGATTTTCTCCACGCGGCTGTCGAAGGCGGCCGGAATCCAGAGAAAGTCCTCAACCACCAGGGTTCCCAGGCCGCGCACTTCGCGCAGCATCGGCCCGCGTTTGACCGAATCGATCCACACCGTTGCTCGATCCACGGAAGGCGCGGCGGGCTTGAGCCGCGAAAGTCCCATCGTGATGAGCGGGATGGCCGCGAGCAGGACCACGATGAGGACGATTCTGCGGATCAGTTTCCGGCGAGCGACTTCTTTGCCGCGCGGGACGTCCATTCAATTTCTCCTAATATCATCGATGTTACTGGAAAACGGTTTCCGGCGCTGATATCCGAATTTCCGGAAGATTTCAACCGGGTTTCTAACTTATCGGACGGGAATGGCCACGGGGGGACCCGGTGACGCCGGACGCGATAATCTCGATATTCACGTCGCCGGGCGGTACGTCTTTCGGGATGGCGAAATCCACGCGATAATTATTGACTCGGTCCGGCCATCCGATCTTTCGTCGAACTTCCACCGATTCTCCCCCGACCCGGACGCCGACTGCCGCGAGCCACCTCCACCAGAGGTTTCTGCGGGAAGGGTTGCCCGGGTGGAATTTTTGGATTCGTATCGCCCAGATCTTTGATCATGGAGATGATCAATTCGCCGGCCCTGGCCGGACTCAGCCGAGTGATGCGCTTGAAGTCCAGGTGGAAGACGTCGGGTTGACCAAATTCCATCGTGATGGCCGGCTCGGGGCCGCTCGGGCGCGGCTGCGCGGAGGTGTAGAAGCGGCCCAGGTGATAGTCGAAGACATAGTCATAGGATGCGATCTGTTTTGCGTCGGGAGCCGGCGTCATGAACTTGGCGCGATCCACCGTAAGGCTGGAGTCGTGATAACTCAATTCACCAAGAAGAGCATGCGATAGCCGTCAGTGTACGGGTCATCCAAAAAAAGTATTCGCGACTCCATGCCGCAGCGCTGGACGAAGCGCATGCAACTGCTCCACGACCAAGCGTTGCTGCTCCGGTCCGACTGAGATCGCGTCAAGATCTTCCCGCCAAGGCCGGCGGTAATAATGAAGCAGCAGAAGGCCGGCAGTTAAAAATAGCGCTGCGGCGCGCAACCAGGAAAGCTGGCTCGGCGATACGAATTCGGCAGAAGACGCCACAGAGATTGCGTGGTGCGCACCAGCATCGTTGCAGCATAAAGAACCCATCCAAAGAATGGAATGTAGTATTGCGCCGGGCTGCGCGGCTCGATGAATGCGATCGGTAGAACGCTTAGCATGAGGAATAGCCACGCGAAGCGCAGCGGCCGGGATCGGGAAACCCACGCCACGACGAGCATCGCGGACCAAAGCGCCAGCAGCGCCTCGGCGCTCATCACCTGACGCCGGATGAACAGGCTGCTGGGGAAATTTCGACTCGTGGTCATGAAGCGATCCCAGGTGAAAACCGGCACGTAGGGCTTGAATCGCCAGCAGCGAAAAATGACGATCTAAACCGCGGCCAGCCACAAATAGCAACGTTACGAGAGTTGCGGCGGCTAGCAGCGCGCCTTCGGATTTCAGCCAGTGTCCCAGTTGTCGCGCGGAGGTCCAGGGAATCTTGCGGTACAGGATCTCGTAAATGGCGAGGCAGACGGGGAGCGTCACGGCCATTTCTTTGGAATTGAGCGCGCAAACATAAAGCACCAGGAATGTAATCCATTGCCAGAGCCGCGGAGCATGCGATTGCTCGCGCATGGCCATGTAGAACAGGAACGCCGAGAAATAGAGCAAGTAACAGATAACGTCGTAAGCGAATCCGGTGTCGAAGTACAGCGAACCGAAGCCAGGATGATAGGAGACGAGCAACGCGGCCAAGGCGCCGATTTCGCGCGAGCCGGTGAGACGACGGCATACGGCGTAGGTGAGCCAGATGTCCGCCAGGACCGTGATCAAAATAATGACGTGGAACGGCACCGGGTTGAAACCGGCGAAGTAGTAAATGGCGCGATACCACGCGCTCACGAAAGGCCGGTAAAAAGGCGAATTGAGAAAAAACAGAAGATTCGCTTTGAAAAGGGAGCCGAGCGGCCAATACCAGGACCGATAAAGGTTCATGCTGTCGTCGGAGCTGAAATACCACTGGAGGGACCGCGCAGTGAACCGGAAAAAAAAGCGAGCGATGCACAACGCGGCGAGGATCGGCAATGCTCGGCGCATTCGGGCCAGGACTGCGAAGGCCTTCAAATCTTGAACGACTCCAGCGACTCCGGAGCGAACAACTCTTCCGGCTTCAACTGGCGTTTCGAAAGGCCCTGCTCGTAGGAGTAGCGCAAAAACGTGCTGAGCGTGTGTTGATTTGGCGCGAGCCCGTACGGCCAGAAGTCGCAACCCATCGTCTTTTCAGTTTCCTCGATGTGGGAGACCAGCCAAGGCAGCATGCACTTGAGCGCTGAGGTCTCGTGCAGTTGCTCGTAGGTCTCCTTCTGCGCGGCCACAAACGCTTTGTATAGCGATTGGGCCAGCCAGGGGTGCTGCTCGTAAAGTTCCCGCCGGATGACCACCGTATGCATGATCGGGAAGAGTTTCGTCTTCAGATAATATTCACGCTCGGCGGTCGCGTAGTCTTTGAACAAACGCTGTACCTGGCCTGCGCCGCGCCGAAAACTGGAGGGAGTGCGAGCCGTATAGAGAGCGTCGATCTCGCCGGTTTCGATCATTTGCGAAAGCGTTTTGTCGGAAGGAATCGCTCGCACGCGGATTTCCGGAGGCAGCGACAAGCCAAGCTTCTCGGGACGGCCAGGTTCCTCCTCGCCGCCGGTAAAGTACGCCGGACTGGTGACCGGCACGCCGTACTCATCGCTCAGGATTCCGCGGATCCAGACCACCGCGGTCATCTGAAATTCCGGATTGCCGATGCGCTTGCCGGCCAGGTCCTTCGGCTCGCGGATACCGCTATCGGCGTTGACATAAATGCAGGAGTGCCGGAAAACCCGCGAGGGAAAAACCGGGATCGCGATGAAGGGAGGATTTTCCTTGAATAGCGACAGCGTGTACGACGACAGAGACATCTCGGAGACATCGAACTCGCGGTGCCGCATCATGCGGAAGAATATCTCCTCCACCGGCAGATTCAGATAATTGAGATCGACGCCCTCGATGGGGATGCGCCCCTCGGCCAGCGCCCGGGTGCGATCGTAATTCCAGCAGGCCATCGTCAGCGGGAGCTTGCTCATTCAAATCTCCTTGGAAAACGATAAATCAGGGCGCGAAGGAGCCTAAAAAGTCAGCCGGTAGCGCACCGCTTCGATCTTCGAGAAATCCAGGCCCGGGACCTTTTTGAGATCATCGACGGCTTTGAACATGCCGTTACTCCCGCGGTACTGCACGATCGCGTCGGATTCCTGCGCGCTGAGTTCCAGCTGCTTGGCGAGATCGCCGGCGGCGGCCATGTTCACATTGACCGCGGGACCGAAACATTTCGCGAGATAACCGATGATGATGTCGAGATCCGCATCCGACGCGTCGGCGCCTTTGGTAACCATGTCATCGATGACCGCGCTCCAATCGTCTTTCGACTTGCGAAATCGCGAGACGGCTTGGGCTTCGTGACAGACGCTGCACACTTTCTCGACCACGTCCTTACCCTTGGCCTCCGGCAGGTTCTCAACTTCGGTTTGGGTCTGGGCGCGAACGGCCGGGTTCACAAGCGATCCGGCGGGAATCAGGAATACGGTCAGCGAGAGAATCAGCAGCTTCTTCATGGCACCATGATCCGCGTAAGCATTTTCCTAAAATCATACCGCACCACTGAAGGCGGCCGGTGCATGCTACACTGATGGTTTCCGTTAACTGAAGTGCTGTCCCGTCGTTCCCTTCTAAGAGGCGCGGCGCTCTGCCGTCGCCGCACCGGTGATCAACCGGGGACGCTTCTGCCTATTTGCGCAGGGCGAGGCGGCTTACTCCGCGCGCACGTTAGATCTGGTCCGCCGTTCGACTGTGATCGACATGCTGGGCCTTCTGACGCTGAACTTCACTAAGTTTTCTTCCTGGGCGGCGCAGCCGGAAACTTTCCACGCCAGCGATTTTCAAAAGCTCAAGGATTCTGGGATTACGATTTTCCATCCGTCCGTCGGCTACACCACCGGCGATGTTTACAGCAGTTCGCTGCACTACATCGGCTCGCTGAATGCATTCATCGCCGAGCATGACGATCAATTTCTGCGCGTCAATAGTGTGGCCGATTTAACCTGCGCCAAGGAGTCCGGCAAGATCGGCATCGTGGTAGGCCAGCAGAACTCCGACCACTTCCGCACGGTGGAGGATGTAGATCGGTTCTACGCGATGGGCCAGCGAGTTTCGCAGCTGACTTACGACGACAATCGCATCGGGGGCGGATCCGGCGATCCACTCGACGGCCTGAGCGATTACGGCGCCGAGATCGTCGCTCGAATGAACGCGGTCGGGATGGCGATCGATGTGTCGCACTGCGCGGACCGGACCACTATGGATGCGATCGCGGCGTCGAACAAACCAGTCCTGGTGACACATTCAAATTGCCGCGTGCTGGTACCCAATAGCGGGCGCTGCAAGACCGACGAAGCGATCCGTTGTTTGGCGGCTAAGGGCGGAGTGTTCGGCGTAACGATGGTGCGCAGTTTTGTGCAGTCGTCCGGCCCGGCGACGATTGAGAATGTCCTCGATCACATCGATCATTTGGTCAAGCTGGTGGGGGTCGAGCACGTCGGCGTCGGCAGCGATGTCGATCTGGATGGGCGGGACAGCCGGCGGGCCAAAAAGAAATACGATCTGGACGGCATCGATTACGCCAAGAAGATTTTCGATTTAACCGAAGGCCTGGTGCGCCGGAAGTACTCGGACGAAAACATTGCGCTGATCCTGGGCGGCAATTTCCAGCGCGTTCTTTCGGAAATCTGGGCCTCTTAGAAATCCATTGGAACCGCGCTCCGTTTGCGCCCGTTACAATTATAGAAGCATCTCTCTTTCGGAGAGCGCCACGACCCCATGAAAAATATCCGAATCCCATTTGCGGTTCTCCTCCTATTCCCGTTGCTCCTGGCGGCGCAATCGGCTCAGGATTTTGAAAAGCGGATTACTGAGTTTACCCTGGCGAACGGACTGCACTTCATCGTTTTCGAGCGGCACGAAGCTCCCGTCGTATCGTTTCATTCCTATGTGAATGCCGGCGCGGTGGACGATCCGAGCGGGGAAACCGGCATCGCGCACATGTTCGAGCATATGGCGTTCAAGGGAACGGAGACCATCGGAACGAAAAATTACGGCTTCGAGCGGCAGGCCATGGACGAAGTCGAGCGAATTTACGATCGTTACGACGCCGAGCGCAACAAAGGCATGAATGGCGATCCGAAGAAGATCGCGGACCTGAATCAGCAGCTCAAGGCCGCGATGGATAAGGCCAACAGCTATGTGGTACCGAACGCCTATCCGCAGCTCATCGAGGAAAACGGCGGGGTGGGATTAAACGCCGGAACGTCCGAGGACTCCACCAATTACTTTTACAACTTTCCCAGGAACCGGCTGGAGTTGTGGTTTTTGCTGGAGTCGCAGCGCTTCTACGATCCGGTCTTCCGCGAGTTTTATAAGGAGCGTGACGTGGTGCGCGAGGAGCGCCGGATGCGCGTGGAATCGAGTCCGCAGGGCATGTTAGCAGAGGCGCTGCTGGCCACTGCTTTTGCCGCGCATCCCTATCGGAACATGCCGGGCGGATGGGCCAGCGACATCGAGAATTTTAGGCTGCCCGAAGCCATCGCGTTCTACAAGAAATACTACGTGCCCTCGAACATCACCATTGGCATCGCCGGTGATGTGGATGCGAAGGAATGCCGGAGACTCGCGGACAAGTACTTTTCGATTATCCCCGGAGGCCCGACGCCCAGCGGTCCTCGGACGATTGAGCCGCTGCAGAAGGGCGAGAAGCGCGTTCAGGTGGAATCGCCCGCGCAGCCGTTCATGGCCATCGCCTACAAGCGCCCTTATCAAAACGACAAGGATGATCCGGTGTTCGATGTGCTGGGTGAGGTTCTCGCCGGCGAGCGAACCGGACTGCTCTACACCGAATTAGTGCGCGACAAGAAAATCTCGCTGGGCGCGTTCGCGGAGCCTTCCTTCCCCGGTGGCAAGTATCCCAACTTATTCTTGTTTTTCCTGGTGCCGAGCCGGGGGCATTCGGTTGAAGAAAACGAGAAAGCTTGTTACCAGATCATCGAACATCTAAAGACCGACAAGGTCACGGACGAGACGCTGAATCGCATTAAGACAAAAATGCGCGCATCGGTAATCCGGCGGCTCGATAGCAACTCGGGAATGGCACAGGAGCTGACGTCCTATTATGTGAATTACGGAGATTGGCGTAAGCTTTTCACCAGCATCGATGACATCAACAAAGTTACGGCGGAGGATGTGCGGCGCGTAGCCAAACAGTACCTGATTCCCGAGACAAGGACGGTGGCTTACACGGTTCCACCGCAGGCGCCGCGCGGAAAAGCGCCGGGAGGAGATGCTCGATGAAACTCCGATACTTGCTTCCTGTATTGATCGCGGGCCTCGCGAGCGCGCAGACCGAAGTACGCCACGCGGTGGTCTTGCCATCGTACAAGGATCTGAAATTCGCGCCGCTTCCGCCGCTGCAAGTACCCACACCGACCGAATTTACGCTCTCGAACGGGATGAAAGTCCTGTTGCTGGAGGATCACGAACTGCCGCTAGTCAACGGAGCTGCCCTGATTCGCACCGGGAATCTGTTTGATCCGGCCGACAAGAGAGGGCTGGCGGGATTGACCGGTGAAATCCTCCGCTCGGGCGGCACCAAAGACAAGACCGGAGACCAGCTCGATGAAGCTTTGGAAAATGTTGCGGCGTCCGTTGAAAGTGAAATCGGCGAATCCAGCGGCACCGTGAATTTCTCGTGCCTGAAGGAAAACACGGATCAGGTGCTCGCGATTTTTCGAGACCTGCTGACGTCTCCCGAGTTTCGGCAGGACAAAGTGGACCTGGCGAAAACCCAAGCGGCGAGCGAGATCTCCCGCCGCAATGACGATGCGGGCGGCGTGGCGGAGCGCGAATTCGTCAACACGGTTTACGGGCGCAGCACGCCCTACGGCTGGCAAGTCGAATATGCCGACATCGACAACATCCAGCGCGACGATCTGGTGAATTTTTACAAGCGCTATTACTTCCCCGCCAACATCATGCTGGAGATCTATGGCGACTTCTCCGCGGCGCAAATGAAGAATAAGCTGGAGCAGCTTTTCGGCGCGTGGACCTATACGCAGGCTCCGGTGGACGCGTTTCCAAACGTGCACGAGACTGCGGCGCCCGGCCTGTTCCTGGCAACCAAGAGCGATGTCACACAAACTTTTTTCCATGTTGGACATCTGGGCGGCGAACTGCGGGATAAGGATTACCCGGCGCTGGAAGTGGCGGCTGAGATCCTGGGTGGCGGTTTCTCGAGCCGCCTGTTCCGCAATGTTCGCACCGCGCATGGATGGGCGTACAACATTAGTGCGGGGTGGGGCGCTCAATACGACCATCCTGGAATCTTCCAGATCAGCGGCAGCACGCAATCCATCCACACCGTGGACACACTGAAGGCGGTGCGCGAGGAGCTCGACAAGATTCGTTCGAGCGAAGTGACGGACCAGGAACTGCAAACCGCCAAAGACACGGTGCTGAACAGCTTTGTATTCCACTTCGATCAGCCCAGCAAGACGCTCAATCGGCTGCTGGTTTATCAGTATTACGGATATCCGAAAGATTTCATCTTTCAATACCAAAAAGCGATTGCGGCCGTGACGAAAGCCGACATCTTGCGGGTGGCGCAAAAATATTTCAGGCCGCAGGATCTGACTTATGTCGCCGTGGGGAATCCCGCCGAGTTCGGCACGCCGCTGAGCGCGTTGGGCATGAACGTACAGCCCATCGATCTGACGATTCCCGAGCCGAAGAAGGAAAATGCAAGTTTGAACAGCCGGCCGTGAAACGCATCGTTTTGACAATTCTTGCATTGGTTCCGGCTCTCGCACTGCGGGCCGAGAACGCTCAAGAACGCGGACGGCGCGTGGTGAACGAATGCCTGGACGCTCTGGGCGGCGACCGTTACTTGAACATGCAAAATCGCGTCGAGTCCGGCCGGGCGTATTCCTTTTATCGCGAACAATTATCCGGTCTCAGCATCGCGAAAATTTATACGCGCTATTACTCCGGACGTCAAAGACACTGCGCACCAGCTCGCTGTTCGGGAGCGCGAGAACTTCGGGAAAAAAGAAGACTATGGAGTCCTGTTCGAACAGGACGACGCCTGGGACATCACCTTTCGCGGCGCGCGCCCGCTCACTTCCGAACGCGTCGCGAGTTATAAAGAGACCACTCTGCGCGATATTTTCTACATCCTGCGCGTTCGATTTCACGAGCCCGGTATGATTTTCGAATCCAAGGGAGCCGACGTCATCGAGAACGCGCCGGTTGAAATAGTCGACATCACTGACGCCGATAACCACACCACGACAGTTTACTTCCATCAGATCACGAAACTGCCGACACGCCAGGTGTTCTACCGGCGCGACCCGGTTACCAAGGACCGGAACGAGGAGATCACGCGCTACTCCGTCTACCGCGATGTCGGAGGAGGAGTCCAGTGGCCCTTCACCATCCAGCGTGACCGGAACGGCGAAAAGATCTACGAGATATTTTCCGATTCAGTCCAGGTCAACGATCCCAAAGTCTCCGACAATCTGTTTCTGCTGCCCTCGGCGATCAAGTTATTGAAGCCGGAGTAGGCTGCTTGGGCGTTTCGGCCAGCTTTGGGAATGGAAGCGGCGGGGAATTCCATCGTCACCAGCAAGCCGGGATGAGCATTCTGTGCGTTGAGCTTGCCTTTGTGCAGTTCGACGGAACGGCGCGCGATGGCTAGTCCCAGGCCGATCCCGCCGCTCGCTCGATTGCGATCCGAGTCGACGCGATAGAAGGGGTCGAAAATGCGCGAGAGCGCTTCTTCCGGCACTCCGGGGCCGTAATCACGGACGCAAATCACCGCCGTGTTGTCGGTACTGCGTAGTTCGATATCGATCGGGGTACCCGGCGGTGCATAGCGAACGGCGTTCCGGATGACGTTTTCAACCGCGCGGCGGATCAATTCCTCATCGCCGATCACGGCGGCCGGAGCGGAAGCGTTTACCTGAAGGGTGCAATCCTTGGTCTTCGCTTCTAAGAGCGAATCATAGACCACGTCGCCCACCAGTTCATCGAGAGGCACCGTATCGGTTTTTTGGCTGGATGGATCGCCTTCGACGCGGGTCACCTGCAGGAGCTCGGCGACCAGCTCGTTGAGGCGCTCGGCCTCCTTTTGAATGCGATTCAGCATGTGCTCGCGATCCTCGCCCGACCGCGCCAGCTCAATCGCGACGCTCAAGCGCGCCAGCGGGCTGCGAAGCTCGTGCGAAATATCGAGCAGCAGCCGGCGTTCGGCCGCCAGCAGCGTCTGAATCCGATCCGCCATTTGATTGAAGCTCGTGGCCAGTTCGCCAATCTCGTCCTTGCGTCTCGTGTCGGTGGCGCGCGCCGAAAAATCCCCACGTCCGAAACAATCCACCACGGTGCGCAGCTTCCTGACAGGCGATGTGAGATGGAAGGCGAATGCGTAACACAACACCACCACCAGGCCAATGATCCAGAGATGCTGCGGCTGGAGAAAGAAAAACCAGTTGCGGCGTTCGTCGATCAGGAACAGCCAGTACTGGTGGCTGGCGTCCGGCCGCGCTATGACGGTACGGCGGCGTCCAAATGGGAAGGGAAGGCGCCAGCGGCTGCGCTCTTGTCGGTGAACCAGATCGGGCCGCACCTGACCGTTGACCAGATCGGTTCCCTTGGCGTCCGTGAAAACAACTTGCGTCTCGGTGATGCGTTGGAACTTATCGATGAAGGCAGCTAACGCCGCGCGACCTCCGGTCTCGTACGCACGCTTGGCCTGTTCCACCTGAACATTGAGGAGCATTCCGAAGGGCCCGCGCGGCTCGGTGGAGGTGAAGGTGAGCGCCGTGGTAATGAGGACGCCCGCGATGGCCACCGTAGTGGTGGCTAAGAACCACAGCAATGTCTTGGCGAATAGCGATCTCATCCGACCGCGGCCTCCTCCGGGCTGACGAATTGATACCCGGCGCCCCGAATGGTCTTGATCACCGCGCGGCCGCCCTCCAGCTTCCGGCGCAGATGGCTGACGTGCATGTCAATGGAGCGATCAAAGGGAGTCGCTTTCCGGTTGTAAAGGCTCTCCATCAGACCGTCGCGTGAAACCACCCGCCCGGCGTTTCGCATGAGCTGTTCCAGAATGTCGAATTCCAGCGTGGTGACATCCACGGCTTTGCCCTCGCAAGTTACTGCGCGCGTGCCGGGGTCCAATACGACTCCGTTCACCTCCACACGCCCGCGATTTGTTTTTATTTCGGTGCGCCGCAGAATGGCCTTGACGCGCGCCGTCAGCTCACGCGGGTTAAACGGCTTGGAAAGATAGTCGTCCGCGCCCAACTCCAGTCCGACAATGCGATCGATGTCTTCGCCCCGGGCCGTGAGCATTAAAACCGGAACCCGGCTGTCGCTTCGAAGCTGCTTCAAGAGTTCGAACCCGTCCAGGCCCGGAAGCATGACGTCCAACACCACCAAGTCATACCCGCCGTGTTTGGCAGCTTCCAGCCCGCCCTGTCCCTCATGAACGCAGTCCACGACGAAACCCTCGCGCTGAAAAAACTCCTTGAGCAGGGAACACAACTCCACGTCGTCGTCGACGATCAACAACCGCATCCGTTTTTATCGTATCGCAGGCTGGCGAGGGTCCATCGGGCAAGCTTTCGCGCGTCCCGTCAAATCGCTCGAATTAGGGTTTTTAACGTGTTGTAACTTGGGCGGAAGTTTGAGTAGAATGTTGTCAGAAGAGGCCGCACCGGAAGCCGGCAGGTGAGGACTTCGAAAGCCGCCGGTTCCGGTGCGGTGTGCCCAAAGACGGGCTAAGATCGAACGTCGGCACGATGGGCAGGAACGTTTCGTTCCCATCCTGGCGAGGCCCGCGTCTTCATTCCTCCCCACGAAGGTCCAACGCGACCGATACCCGATCCTGGTGGTAAGATCCTTTCTAGTTTTTATGAAGCGGCCAAAAAAACCCCTCTGTTGCAACTCGCCGACAATGGTCGCAAGAGCGGTTTAAATATTTAGAGCACCGGTTCCCGCAAGCACGCCGTTCCCCAGTCCCGCTCATGACCCGTCTGCTCGCTGCAAACAGAGGGCAGGTTTAAAGGTCACTTCATCAATTCGAATGGACGGTTTGCAAGCGGCTGGCCAGCGTTTCGCCTCGCCTTTTCAATGAGTTAAGGGCGTGCGGCCAGCACCGGATGAGGCGCTGGACACCGTGGGTGTGTCAGTGTGCCACAATAGATCACGAATTGGCGAAACGAAGCCACATTCGTTTTCGACTCTTGGCCTGCCTGCTTCTGGCATGCCCGCTAGGCGCGCAAACCACTGACGAAGAGTTCCGCGTCTACAAGGAACATCCCCGGCTTTTCCTTTCGGCGCAAAAGCTGCGGCTGTTGAAGCGGGAGCGGGAACGGCAGTCTGTACGATGGCAGCAGTTTGAGACGCTCGCGAAGGGGACCGCACAGATGCCCGAACCCGGATTCGCAGGAGCGCTGTACTTCGCGATTAGCGGCGATAACGCGCAGGGCAGGCGCGCCGTGGAGTGGGCATTGGGGCCGGGGCGGGATCTGCGGCAGCTGGCCATCGTCTACGACTGGTGCCAGCCGTTGCTGAGCGCCGAACAATCGAAAGCGCTCGAAGCGAAGATCCGCCAACTGATAGGAACGGCGCCGCCCGCAACACAGGATCTGCCCGCGTGGCGGGACCGGGTGCTGGCTGGAATCGCGACGGCCGACGAGAATCAGCACGGAGAAGAAAAGCTGCTGCGGCAAGTTGTCGAGCAGTGGTGGCGTGGCGAAATGGCTCCGCGCCTTACGGAGGGTCGCGCGAGCGTAGCATTCGCGGATGTTTACGCGCTGGTCGAGATCCTGCATGCGGTTCGCGACAACTTGAAGATCGAGCTTCCCGAGGCCGCGCCGGAATATTTTCGGGAGCTTCCGAAATTCCAGATTCTGGGATCTTATCCTGCTCCGCTCGCCGATGCCGGGACCGATTATTGGATCCCGATGTACAAGGAATCGGGCCAGCCGGATTTGCAGCGCGCAGCGCTGGCGCGGGCGGCGGGGTTGAGCCTGGTTTCCTACGACAACAATGCACTCGAGAATCAATACCTGCAAGGTTGGCTGATGCAGGATCGTTTCATGCTGCGGAGCGCCTTCGGTGCGCCGTACGAATTTTTGTGGGCCAATCCTTATCAGCCGGGACTCAGTTACGTTCAGCTCCCGCTGCTTTTTCACGACGCGAAATCGGGCGCGCTTTTCGTACGCTCGAGCTGGGAAGATGACGCGGTGTGGTTCGGCCTGTATGACGGCGAAGCGCAGTTGTTTCAGGATGGGCATATTACGGTTCTGGATCGAAGCGGTGCCGGCTCGGTTCATGCGAAGCCGTTCAAGCTGGGTGCTGCCGCCGTGGTTCCGGGCGCAAATCCAGTGCAGTTTTCGACCGATGCTGCGACTGCGCTGGTAGTCGGATTGAAAGCGGATCGCAAATACGATGTCGAGATCGACGATCAAGAGTTGCGCGAGGTGGAGACGGACAGCGCGGGCACGTTGGTGATCGAGAATGCGGGTGCGCGGATGACGGGCGTGCGGATCATCGAGCCGGGGGGATGAGAAGTCTCGCGTTTAGGCAAGCGCCGTCGAGAACCCTATCGAGGATTTTGGCCGTGGCTTCGTCGACGTCGCGATAGAATGCGGATTCGCCAAACTTGCCGAGGCTTCTCCACCGAGCGCCGTTGGGAAACTGCCCGCGAGCGTCAATGATCATGAGGTCCGGGCGGTACTCGAACGCAACCTCATCATATTTGACGGAGCGCCAAACGTCCTGATCTATAGGAAGTCCGAAACTCCACATTGGTCCGACACCGTAGCTGACTCCTTTGGGCCCCTGCGGAGTTTCGACATAATAGCTCCGCGCCGCGTAATCACTATCGCGGCCCTGGGCGCTTTTCACGCCGTCAATTCGCGGAAACTGAAAGACTGCATCCCATCCTTCGATTCCCTCATATTGCCCAGCGCTCGAGCAGAGTGGGAACGCTCGTTTTTCGATGAGTTTTTGAAGGGTCACACGGACCTCGGTTGCGTCTTGCAATCGCACCAGCGCACTTTGATATCCGGTCTTACGAACCACGATGGCGGGCGCGTTTGTCTCCAATTCGAATCTTCCATTTGCGTCCGTTAGGTGAGCTTGTCGACGATCATTGGTGTGGTCAATGCTAGCCTCAGGGATCGCGTTGCCATCCTGGTCAACAACGACGCCCGCGATGTGGTGGGCTTCCGGGAGCAGGAGGTCCCGAGCGTTTTGCGCGTTTGCGCAATATCCTAAGAGAATGACCCCGATTAGGATCTCCCGCATACTTCCGATCTTACTGCGATGCGCTGGTTGCGAAGGCGCCGTATCCGCAGTCGCGCGGGCACTTCGCGGGCGGCACGTATTTGTCCTTCAGCTTTTTGCGATAGGCCGGGTACATGGTTTCAGCGCCGCCTAACACGGCCTCTTGGGGAATGTCATACGCCTTGGTCATCTCGCCCACGAAGGGATTTTTGCCGGGCAGGTAGTGCGGAACTTCGCCGGGCGCGCGCGTGGCCTCTTCGCCGGGGACGCACGGCGTATCAATAGGCCGAATGATGCCGGTGTTGCTGAGCATATAGTTTCTGCTCACGACGAACGGCTCGCTGAGATAGACCGGGTCCACCAATTCGGAGATTACCAGCATCATGTCGCCGTGGCGAATGAAGTGGAAAGTAATGGACGCCTGATCGCTGGTGGGCGACCCGTTGCGCCAGATATAGCCGGCCTTCATGTGCGTGATCTTGGCCTTCAAAACCTCGCCGTCCCAAACGCCCGTGCCGTAGCCGCCGATGGGATGGATGCCGTACCTGGAATCATCCGGACGCCCGTCGACCCAGATCGTCAAGGGAGCGCGGTCATTCGTGCCGCTGAGGTGCCACGCGATAGTTCGGCCGTTGATCGGCTCGGTTTCGTTCCACATCTTAAAGCCGAAGGGACCCATGGGTAGATATTCAGACGTGTAGTACAGGCACTGCCGCTCCGGCATGGCGATTTGCGACGCGGTATAAAGCAACGCGCGAGTGCGGCCCTGATCGTTCAAAGGAAGACCGAGGTAGTCGACCGGCAGCGGCCCGGAGCCGCGATTCAGCGCGTCCTCGTGGAGGTAGGCGACCCAGGAGCCGGAAAGATCGATCTCGGCGAATGCCGGGGCGCACGCCAGGATCAACGTTAGAATCGGGGCAAGCCTCATGGTTGTTCCTCCCTTACCATCGCGCCGAACATGGGGTCGGGTCCCAGCCGGCACCGTCGGCCTGCTTCTTGAAGTTTGAGCTGGTGATGAACGTCATGCGCAAGAACGCGGGATCGTCGACCATGGCGGTGACTACCAGCCACGGATTTCCGTCGACGCCTTGGATCAAGTCGTAATATTCGGTCAGAGTCGTATTCGCGCTATAGGGAACGCCGTTCTTGCGGAGATATCCGGTGCGCAGGTGAGTGGTCACCACTTTCAGATTTCCAGATTTCGGCGGCGGCGCTCCGCGGCCGGCGCGCGGCGTTTCCCAATCGGCGACTGAATCGCCCTGCCAGGTCGGCTCGCCTTCGGCCGGTTTCCAGTTGCCGAAATGCAACACGCGGGTTTGCGTGCCAGCGTCCGTTTCCACGCGCAGTGTGTTGTCGTCCTGCCAGGTGATGTGGAGCATTCCGGGATTGCGCATGATGGCTGGCGCTCCATAGTATTTACACTGTTCGCCGGCGGCCTCGTCCTTAGCGGGATCCCAATCGTTGGTGAGCTTCAAACCTGCTGGATTCAGCGGAACGCTCTGGGTGTCGCCCTTCGGCGGAGTGACCATGCGGAAGCGCCAATCTTCGGTGACGACCGAAACCCAGTAGCCGGTCAAATCGATGGGGGCCGCGACCTTCGGAGTCGGCGGTGGGCCTGGAGGCGGGCCGCCGCGACCGCCTCTGCCTTGACCGTAAACATTCGGCAGCAACGCGAACCACAGGGCCGCCACGATGATCGCGCTTCCTCGCCTTCTCAGTGTCCAATTCATTTCTTTGCCGTGAGGCCCTTGTAAACCGCCTCGATGAACGCATTGGTCGCTGCCGAATCGGGTCCATATTGGTAATACGCCTTGGTCGGCTGAGCCTCCTTGACCTGTTCGAGCGTCATGCCCCGCTGCACCATGTCGCGGATGATGTCGCGAACGATCGTAACCATATCGCGATACTCAACTACGTCAGATTGCTCGCAGATGCGCCCGTGTCCAGGAACGACGTAGGTTCCCCCGACGCGCCACACGAACGGGACCGGAGGCACGGTCATCTCGACCAGGCGGTTCAACGCGTCCAGTTCGCCTTGAATGCTGCCGCCGTTTGCAAGGTCGATAACTGGGAAACGCGTGGTGTCCAGGATGTCGCCAGCCATGATCACATCCGTGCGACGGAAAAATACGAAGCTGTCGCCATCGGTAACCGCCGCGGGCTGGTGCTGCACTTCAATGGCTTCGCTATTGATGTACATGGCCTTCTGCTTGGTGGAGAAAGCTTCGGTGGGCCACGCGTCGGCGGAATAAGGCGACTGCTTGCCGGTGGGCGCGCTCATCCTGCGCAGGACGTTTTCAGCCGCCATAATCGGCGCGACGCCTCCGCCGGTCATCGTAACCGCAAGTTCGGCGCCCACGGTATCGGTGAGCGGGAGCAGCGTTCGACCGGCCTTGGAGAGCTGCTCGTTGTTACCGACGTGATCGGCATTGGCGCTGGTGTTGACGATGTAGCGAATGGGTTCATCGCTGAGCTTCTTGATCGCCGCTAAAATTTGGTCCGACTTTCCGGCCGCGCCGGAATCCACTATCACGATGCCGTCCGCGCCGATTTGGACGCCGATGTTTCCGCCGGCGCCGGCAATCAGGTAGAAGTTCGGCTTCACTTGAAGGACTTCGAGGCCGCCGATCGTAAAGCGATCTGACTGCGCGAGGGCGATCTGTGCGCAGAACGAAACGCCCAGCGTCAGCAGCATAGCCGCCCGCCTGTACAACCTGGAAATATTCATTGCGGAAACTCTTGGGATTTTATCACGCCGCTTAGCAAGAACGCCGGCGCTGTGCGCTATTACCGTTGAGCCCAATACCGATCGCGCGCTTGCACGGTCAGCCCTTTTTGTTTCGCCGTCAGTTGGATGGTCCGAAATTCGGAGACCCGTACAGGCTCGCTGGACACGTAGCCCAAATTGTACTGGCTGCGCAGCTCGTCCTGGATGACGTCGTAAATCTGGTCGATACTGAGCTTCTTCGATACCTCAAAAAAGCCGCCGCCGGTTTCTTTCGACATCCGCATCAGCGGCCTTCTGCCCTCCGGGCCGCCTATGGACAAGCCATAATAGCCGGGGTCGGAGAACAGGATCGAGTAAATCAGCGTGTCGGCGCGCTGCGCAGATTCAATGGCGGTGTCCACGGTCGCCTCGCTGCCAAAATCGACGCCATCGGTCAGGAGGATGAGCGCCTTTCGATTGGCCTGGCTTTTCATGACGTCTTGACAAGCCTCGACCACCGCATCGTACAGCAGCGTTCCGCCGCCGCGTTGCATCGCCAGTTCCTTATTGCTGGGAGTGTCCACCAACGGAAGGGTCTCCTCCAGCTTCTTGCGCGACGACGTGAGCGGCTCGCGCACCTGAATCGCAAAATCGAACTGCATGATGAAAAGCTGATCCACCTTCTCGCGCAGCACTTGATCGAGAAAGCGGAAACTGGCGGAGCGTTCGGCATCCAGCACGCGCTCCTGGCTCAGGCTGGTATCCACCATCAGGCCGAGCGTGAGCGGAAGATCGGTCTCGCGCGAGAAGTAGCGAATCGCTTGAGGGCGTCCGTTTTCCGATAGCGAGAAATCCTCCTTGGTCAGGTTCCGGATGAACTCACCGCTCTTGGTTCGAACCGTCGCCAGCACGTTGACGACTTTGACTTCGGTGGAAAAGGTCGCGCCGTCGTCCTGCCCGCCGAACAAGCGGTGAGCCCAAACGAGGGCCGGTGTCATTACGAAACTACGCCGGGAGAAGGAGACGCGCACTTGAAATTACTTCTGGTTCGTCAGCTCCGGGAGCTTCTCGTGCACCTTTTCAACCTTGGGCATCGCGATGGCCATGACGTAAGGATTGTGCGGATTCCGGTTGCAGAAGTTCTGGTGATGCTCCTCGGCCGGATAAAAGGCTTTGTATTCGACCACCTGGGTCACGATCGGCGAACTGAAGGCTTTGGCCTGATCCAATTGCTTGATGTACGCCTCGGCGATTTTCTTCTGCTCGGGATTCATGTAGAAAACAGCCGACCGGTATTGCGGACCCGAGTCCGGGCCTTGCCGGTTGAGTTGCGTAGGATCGTGGGCGACGTCGAAGAACACCTTCAAAATTTGGCCGTAGGAGATTTTCTGCGGATCGAAGGTGATCTTCACCGACTCGGCGTGGCCGGTTCGTCCGGTGCTGACAATCTCATAATGCGCCGTTGCCGCATCGCCGCCGGAATAGCCGGATACTACTTTTTCGACGCCCGCGATCTGCTGAAAGACCGCTTCGACGCACCAGAAGCAGCCGCCGGCAAGCACGGCGGTCTGTTCGCCTTTCTCACTTTTGTTATCTACCGCTGGATCGGGGAAATTGGCAGACATAAGCGCACTTGCGCCGAGCAGGAAAAGTCCTGCGGCGATTCGAAATCCTCTCAATGTCATTCTACCCTCCGTAGAACCGTCTTTAATAGCATTGTCGCAAGTTCCGGCGGAATGATACGATAGCGCTCATCATGAGAGTCACGCTCCGATTGGTTTGCCTGCTTCTCGCCGCGCTGGGATTGGCCCTGGGCCAAGGCCGCAATTATGGCCGATCCATGGTCATCACGCAGCAGGGGATCGCGGCCACGAGCCAGACGTTGGCGTCCCAGGCCAGCGCGCAGATTCTCGCAAAAGGCGGATCGGCGGTGGACGCGGCCATCGCCGCGAACGCAGTACTGACGGTGACGGAGCCGATGATGAACGGCCCGGGGGGCGACCTCTTCGTGCTCTACTGGGATGCCAAAACCGAAAAGCTCACGGGCCTGAATGCATCGGGGCCCGCGCCGCGCGCCCTTACGCCCGACTTTCTAGCAGGTCAGGGCATAACAACAATGCCGCAACGGGGCATCCATAGCGTCACCGTTCCGGGCGCCGTGAAGGGCTGGGCAGCCATGCATCAGCGGTTCGGGAAACTGCCTTGGAAAGATCTGTTCCAGCCTGCGATCGCGTATGCCGAGCAGGGCTTTCCGGTCTACGAAGGCATCCAGGAGGCGTGGTCGACCGCGGACTCCATTTCGAGGCTGCGATCCAATGAAGAATCTACACGCGTCTTTTTGCCGGGCGGCAAACCTCCGCAAGTAGGCCAACTCTTCCGCAATCCGGAGGTGGCCCACGCCTTGCGATTGCTCGCGGATGAGGGGTCCGACGCTTTCTACAAGGGCGAAATCGCCTCGGCTGTGCTGAAAACCTCGCAAGCTCTCGGCGGCACGATGACAGCCGAAGACCTGGCTAATTATTCACCGGAATGGGTACAGCCGATTTCGATTGACTACCGCGGCTGGCGCGTGTATGAGTTGCCGCCGAACGGCCAGGGTATGGCTGCGCTCGAGATGTTGAACATCATGGAAACAGCGCCGGCCAGCGCGCTAGGACCATTCAGCCCGGCGGAGATGCACCAGCGCATCGAGGCCATGAAGCTCGCCTATGCCGACGTTCGCCGTTACGACGCGGACCCGCGCACGTACGATGTCCCGGTGGCAGCAGTTGCTCTCCAAAGAGTACGCGAGCAAACGTGCAGCGTTGATCGATCCGAACAAGGCGAGGTGCGACGTGCCTCCGGGCCAGCCGATCGCGAGCGACACCACTTATCTCACCATCGTCGATAAAGACGGAAACATCGCCAGTTGGATTCAGAGCCTGTACTCGGAGTTCGCTTCCGGAATCACGGTGAAGGGCATGGGGTTTGTGCTGCAGAACCGGGGCGCGCTGTTCACACTCGATCCCAAGCACCCCAACGTGCTCGCGGGCGGCAAGCGGCCATTCCACACCATCATCCCAGCATTCATGGAACGCGGAGATCAGCACATCGGCTTCGGCATCATGGGCGGGGCGAACCAGCCGCTGGCGCATGCGCAGTTTGTCTCCAATATCGTCGATTACGGAATGAACATTCAGGCTGCGCTCGAAGCGCCGCGCTTCACCAAGCGCAATTCCACCGGCTGCGACGTTTCGATCGAAGATCGCGTGCCGGCCCAGACGCTGCAGCAATTATCCGAGCGGGGCCATATCATCGCCATCCGCCGCGCGTACACGCAGGAGATGGGACGCGGGCAGGCGATCCTGCACGATTCGAAGACGGGCGTCAATTACGCCGCGTCCGATCCACGTGCGGATGGAGAGGCGATCCCGGAGCCCATTCGGCCGTAGAGGGTCCGTCATGCGGGCTTGCTGCTCACAAATTGAGACGTATTTGAATCACGATCCGCAAGAACCTGACATCACCATTCGTCGCCACATAAAAGAACCGCCTCACTACGATCCGCCCCGGCGATTCGCGCTGTTCTTTCACGCTCCTGAGGGAGGACATGTCTTTCTTCAGATCGGGTTTTGTCCTTGGTGCGGGCGCGATCTGAATTCGCTTCTTTTCGGTCCACAAGAAAATCCAAAGTAGCCTACTACCCGGTTAACCGAGATCGACATTATCTGCTAACATGGAGACAATGCAATTTTATCCCGAGTCTCGCCGGACGACTCCAAGCGTCCTCACGCCGCCCGCCTCTCAATGATTCCGCCGAGAAATTTACCTCCTCGCCGCCCTAAGATTCGTGAAAATGTAAACGAAGCGATTCGCGTGCGCGAAGTGCGAGCGGTATTCCCGGATGGCAGCGTGGAAATCCTGCCCACCATGACCGCCGTGCGCAAAGCGCAGGAGCTGGGCCTGGACCTGATTCTGATCGCGCCCACCGCCGACCCGCCCGTCGCCAAGGCGATGGATTACGGGCAGTGGCAGTACGAGAACAAGAAGAAACAGCACGAGGCCAAGAAGAAGCAGCACGTGATCCAGGTGAAGGAACTGAAGTTCCGGCCCAACACCGATGACCACGATTACGAATTCAAAAAAAATCACGCGATCCGTTTCTTGAAAGAAGGCAACCGCGTGAAGGCCGTGGTGCAGTTCCGGGGACGCGAAATCGCGCACGTCGATCTGGGCAAGAAGCTACTGCTGCGCTTTGCCGAAGACATCTCCGAGCACGGGACAGTGGAAGGGCAACCTCGTCTGGAAGGGCGCAACGCGCACGTCCTCATTAGTCCGGTGAAGGCCGCGGCCAAAGAAAAGCCCAAGGAAACACCTCCCAAGCCGGCACCGCCCGCGCAACAATAGCGCGAAGTCTGCCCCGTTTCTCAGTTCTCAGTAGAACAAATACTTCCGCCACTGATCGTCGCTTTTGGCGAGCAATCGCATCAGGTGGCGGCTGGTGTGCAGGCTGAACGGCCGCGGGGCGCGCGCCAGACGCATGCCCGCTTCTTCCGGCGTGCGATTCCCTTTGCGGTTATTGCAGGGATGGCAGCAAGCCACCAGGTTCTCCCAGGTGGTTTCTCCGGCGCGGGATCGCGGAACGACATGATCCAACGTCAATTCACCGGACTGCATCGTGCGGTGGCAGTATTGGCAGGTATAACGATCGCGCATCAAAATGTTTTTGCGGGAAAGGGCGCGGGTCTGATGCGGGATGCGCCGGTATTCGAGCAAACGAATCACGGAAGGGACACGCATGGCGTGCCGGGCCGAATGGATATGAGACTGCGATTCCTCTTCAGCCGATGCGACGCCCTTCAGCACCAGCACCAGGGCGCGGCGCGCGGCGCAAATGTTGATGGGCTCGTAGCTGGCGTTGAGCACCAGGACCGGCTTATGCAATCGATCAAGACTGGGCATGGGCGGGACTCCTGGAAAGATCAAATCCTATGCGGCGATCGGCGCGTGCTAGCGTCAGAAGAATCACCTGCCGGGCGCCGGCCAGCTTGAGGGCGCGCGCACCCGCAGCGCCAGTGGCGCCGGTGGTCATCACGTCGTCTATTAACAGAACTCGCTTATCCCGCACGCCTGCGGACTTCGCCGCGCGAAAGGCGCCCGAGACATTCAAGCGGCGTTTGGCGTTGGTCAAACCGGCTTGCGCGTTCGTGTAACGCACGCGGCGCAGCGATCTCTTCACTCCGAGGCCGGTGCGGCGGCCGATTTCACGCGCCAGAAGCTCGGATTGATTGAATCCGCGCTGCCAGCGTTTGCGCCAATGCAGCGGCATCGGCACGATGACATCAAAGCCCTGACCGGAAGGCAGAGCCAGTGCGAGCAGGCGGCCGAGCGGCCTGGCCAGTGTCTCTACACGGCCATACTTGAACAAATGAATCAGCTCCCGCAGCGCGTCTTCGTAGAATCCGAAAGAATAGGCTGCGTCGAAGCCTCGCACACCGCGCCGGCACAACGCGCAGCGGCCCTGTTCATCCAGCGGCGCTGAACTCGCGAACGGCGACCGGCATTGAATGCAAAAGTGCTCCGCGGTGAGGGCGGAAGGCTTCGCAAGACAGGCGGGGCACACGGGTACGCGCGAGATTTCTCTCAAAGGCTGAGCGCACAGGCGGCACTCATCGGGGAAGATTAGAGAAAAAAAGCCGGAGCAGAGTTTTCGGACGAAGGCAGGCGCGAAGTCGGTCGAGGCAGCTTTGATGATGCGACTACTGCTGAAGACACACCCCCAAAACAACCAGTGTACACGATGTGCAGGCCAGCACGCACGCTGTCATTTGCGCGTAGCTAAAACGCGTAGTCCGCCGCTGCATGAGCTTCATGCCGCGCTTCAACTCATGCGTTGCAACCTCGTTACAATAGAAGCGAGCCTCCTTCATGAAGACCTTCTACATCGAGACCTTCGGGTGCCAGATGAACGCGCACGATTCGGAAAAGGTCATCGGCACGTTGCTATCGGAAGGGTACAGCCAAGTGGAGCAGCCCGAGAGCGCGGACCTGATTCTCTACAACACCTGCAGCATCCGCGACAAGGCCGAGCAAAAGGTTTTTCACCGCTTGCAGCAGTTCAAAAAGGATGGGAAAGGCAAGGTCTTCGGAGTGCTCGGATGCGTGGCGCAGCAGGAAGGCGAACGGATCTTCGAGCGCGCTCCACACGTGAGCCTGGTGGCGGGATCCGCAAGCTATGCCAAACTGCCGCAGATGCTGGTGCAACTGGAATCTGGCAACCGGCGCGTCACCGGCCTGAGTCTGGATACCGACCAAGCTTTCGACACGCCGTTCACGCGCCGCGACAATCCACACCGCGCCTACATCACCATCATCGAAGGTTGCGACAAGTCCTGCGCCTATTGCGTAGTGCCGTTCACGCGCGGGCCGGAGCGCAGCCGCACCAGCGCCAGCGTGCTCAAGGAAGCGCGCGATCTCGCGGCCATGGGCTACAGCGAGATACAGTTGCTCGGACAGAACGTGAATAGTTATCGCGATCCCTCGCCGGCCGGCTGGGATTTCGCGCGGCTGCTTCGCGCCGTAGGTGAAGTGCAAGGGATCCGGCGCGTTCGCTTCACCACCTCGCATCCGCGGGATTTCGTCAAGGAGATCGTGGACGCCATGGATGATAATCCGGTGCTGTGCAATCACGTGCATCTTCCGGTGCAGTCCGGTTCGACCAGCGTGCTCGGCCGCATGCAGCGCCTGTACACGCGCGAGGATTATCTGCGGCGTATCGACTGGATCAAGAAGGCGCGCCGCAAACACTCGATCACCACGGACATCATCGTGGGTTTTCCCGGCGAGACCGAACAGGATTTTCAGGAGACGCTGTCGTTGCTGGATGAAGTCGAATACGATTCGTTGTTCAGCTTTAAGTACTCGCGGCGCCCCAACACCTCGGCGCTGGCTCTGGACGACCACATAGCCGAAGAAGAAAAAGCGCGGCGGCTAAGCATTCTGCAAGAGAGGCAGCGAGCCATTCAAATCCGGCGCAACTCGCAGCTGATTGGCGATGTCGAGGAAGTTTTTGTGGAGGGCCATAATCAGGCCACGGGGCAATGGATCGGACGCACCACCGAAAATCGGACCCTTAATTTCGTTCATCCGGAGCATGGCGGGTCCGCAGGATGGCGCGAGTTTAACCGGCACATACCGCAACGTTCGCGTCACGCGGGCGGGGCCGAATTCGTTGGCCGGCGAAGCGGTGAATTGATCACCAGCGGAGCATGGAAGGATAGCCAACGAAGCGTGGAAAGATGGAGATGATAAGGGGGAGCCTATGGAAGTCGAAATGAAAATCCGCGGATTGATGATGGATCCCGTCACCAACATGCCTATTGTGGTGCTCCGGGACATCCACGGCAATACAATTTTGCCAATCTGGGTGGGGATCTACGAGGCGAACGCGATCGCGCTCGAGATCGAGAAAGTTTCGACGCCACGGCCCATGACGCACGATCTGATCAAGACGCTGCTGCTTGGTCTCGGAACCGGGATTCGCAAAGTGGTGGTGAGCGAGCTGAAGGATGACACATTTTACGCCGTGATCTGGCTGGACCGGGAAGGCGAACTGATCAGCGTGGATTCCCGGCCGAGCGACGCGCTGGCTCTGGCCTTGCGGCTGGATTGCCCGATCTTCGTGGACGACTCCGTATTGAAGAGCTCCAAAATCTCCAACAGCGCCGCCGACAAAATCAATAACGAGGAACTGCGCCGCTGGCTCGAGAGCCTGAATGACGAGGATCTTGGGCGCTACAAGATGTGACCAGTCCGCTCGAACGACTGGCGGCGGCCGGCATCCACGTTCTTGAGTCAGAACTAGCTTCGCACTTCATTTTAGAGCGCGACGGATTTGTCGCTCTGGTCGAACGGCGCGAGGATCAGTTTGGGAATATCGGTGCGCCGGCGCTCATGATGGAACAAGGATTCGGAGTGCTGGTGTGGCGCGGCGGCCAGGGATACTTCGTAGCTAAGGGCTTCGAGCAACCCGCCTCCGAAGAGCAGGTTCAAAAACTTCGCGCGTTTGCCGCCGATCTCGAGAAAGCTATCGGCGGCAGCTGATCCGATATTACTGCGCCGAGGCTTTCTTTTTGGCCGGCGCACGGTGGACCGGGGGCGCATTCTTTCCCGTCCAGCCGTGCAAATTGTCTTTATCGACATTGAAGACCACCATCAGTGGGCTGGCCGTGAAGCTGTCCGGAACGCCTTCAAACGTCAGTTCCGTGCCCGGATCGACCTTGCCGGGAAGAGGCATGTCGAACTTCAAGGTGGCGTCGGCAGTGGTACTGTTGCCCGAGCCATCGTCAACCGCCAGGAGAATGCTCTTGGGCTTGTTCTCCGGGTCCAGGCTGACTACCTTTCCCTTGAGCGTGGGCAGTTGGGCGTCCTTCATGCTGGAGTTGAAATAGTTCGCCCCGTCGGCGCCGGTTAGGGCCATCTTGATCCCTTTCCACAGGGCCTCTTGCGGGTGGGCTTTATTCCACTCTTCCTCATTGGCGATGTCCGCCTTCGCGATATCCACGGCGCTCTTGATCGCGAAATCGGCCGGCGGCATCGGCACTAGCTTTCGCCGACAGCGGTTAGCTTGTTGAAGTCCGCGTCGCTGCCGTGAAAACTCTTGTACGCTTTTTGGACAAAGGCCATGGCTTGCTGGCGAGCAGCTCGGATTGAGCGCGCCTGGTCCGTCGTAGGTGGCGGCACGCGCGAAGTAAAATAGCGCGGTCGGTATTTTCGCGGGGTCTTTCTCCGAATAGATGGAGGTAGCCAGGAAGTAGTCGACCTGACCGTTGTTCGGGTTAATCTGGAGGGCCTTCTGGAACTCCGCCTCGGCCGTCTGCCAATCCTTCCGTTGCATCGAGATCCAGCCGAGCGTGGTATGCGCCATGTCTTGCAATTGCGGCTTCTGCTGGTTCCACTGCGCGTCGGTTACCCCGGCGGGCGGCATATCCATATTCGCCAGGAGCGTGTTGGACGCCTTCTCACCCTGGTCGAGCACGTCCGGGGTTGGATTAGCGCCGGCCAGCGCCGTGGTGGAACTGACGATGGCATAGAGCGCGATGAAGTTCTTGGGATCGTCAGCCAGAACCTTCTTGGCCGCTTCGGTGGCTTCCTTCGGCATGCCCAGGGCAACATAGGTGGTGAGGAAAAGCATCCGGCGCTGCTTGGCGTAATCGGTTTGGGGATATTTCATATCCCACTGCTGGAGTTTCTCCAGGCGCGTCTTCATGTTCGTGTCTTTGGAGATCGCGTCGTAGAGGTCGTACTCGGCCCGATCTTTCCACTGAGGCTGCGCACCACCGGCTGCAGGCGCCTCCGCTTGGGCAAACATGCGCGCCGGCAGCACGCCGATCATGCACATAATCGCAATCGCTAACAGCAATCTGTACGGCTGAAAAAACAATCCCCGCATTCCAATTCTCCTGGTTTGGTTCGTTTGGCGAAAAGTGAAAGCAGCGGCCATCGCACACCCCTCCTGATTGGACTCTCGCAATTGCGGAGTATAACCAATCCGAAGCACGGCTGCAAGCACTCTTTACCTTATTGTCGCAGCAAAATGAGAATGTCCTATTTGGGCAAAGTAGAAATGTCCTATTGACAGGGTCCAGCCTGAGGGGTGGACGAAGGACAGCTACTAATGAACCAGGCCGAACGAGACCGGCTGGATGCCCTGAAGAGGGCCAAGAAGAAATTGATCACGCAACGACAAGCCGCTGAGGAGATCGGTGTCAACGAGCGGCACGTGCGACGGCTGTTGCGCAAGCTGCGGCAGAAAGGAGACCGGGCGGTGATTCATGAGCTACGCGGGAGAACGTCCAACCGAAAGCTGTCCGCCGACATGGAACAGCAGGCGATCACGATTTTGACGGATCCGGTGTACCGCGGATTCGGGCCTACATTGGCGGCAGAATACTTGCGCAAGCGGCACCGGCTTACGGTGAGCAAGGAGACGTTGCGACAGTGGATGGCCAAAGCCGGATTGTGGCGCGCCGGTCATCGCCGCATGGTGGAGGTGCACCAATGGCGGCCGCGTCGAAGCCGCTGTGGGGAGTTGGTGCAATGGGACACCAGCGACCACGACTGGCTGGAGGGCCGCGGGGAATCGATCTATCTGATAGCGATGATCGACGATGCCACCAGCCAGCTGTTCGCACGCTTTGTACGGCACGATTCCAGTGAGGAGAACCGGCGGCTGCTGGGGGCGTACCTCGAGCAGTTTGGCCGCCCGCTGGCGTTTTACACCGACAAAGCGGGGATGTTCCAGGTGGCGGTTAAGACCAAACGACAGCAGCAGCGTGAGGACCGCGACCGGCCCCAGATGCCGCCGACACAGATTGAACGGGCGCTGCGCGAGCTGAACGTTGTCTGGATTCCGGCGCACTCGCCGCAGGCCAAGGGACGCATTGAACGCCAATTTTTGACGGCGCAGGATCGCCTAGTGAAAGGACTGCGTGTGGCCGGGGCGTGCACCCTCGATCAGGCCAATGCGTATCTGGAGAACGAATATCTGGCTTGGTGGAATCAGACCCTGGTGGTGAAGCCGGCCGATACCGCCGATGCCCATCGCCCTCTCGGCAAAGAGCATGATCTGGCCGCGATTCTCAGCCACGTGGAACAGCGTCAGGTGACGAATGACTACACGGTGCGATACGAAGGCAAGCTCTACCCAATCGACCGCCGCGACATCCAGGTCGGAATGCGCAAAGGATGGGTGCGGGTCGAACAGCGCTTGGACGGCAGCGTCGCCGTGCAGTTTCAAGGTCGTTATGTGCGGGTGCGCCGCTGCGCGCTGCCACTGGTGTTATCCAAAACGCTCGCACCCCCGACACGCTCAACGGGCAAGATCCGGCGCAAAAGCGATTGGATGAAGAACTTTTCCATCCGCTCGAAGCCTTCTCGTTCTCGACCGACTGAGGTGCCCGATGCTCGCAGCTAAACGCCGGCACCGAAACCAAAACCAATCGGAGCGCTGGGCAAAACCGGCCCGGCGATCTTCGCGCTTTATTTATCCGAAGACCGCTGCTCGGGAGCTCCACCAAAGCAGATCTGTCCTCAAAAACCAAAACCCCCAGAACGGGCATCATCGGGCCCGGTTTGACTGGGGGTCTGGTGCCGTCTGCTTCGGAGCCAGCCCCGTCGCAGCGGTCTTCGGATCTGCCCCAGGGAGCGCGACTCCCCCGGAACATCGAATCCACTGTAAGCCCGCTCCTTCGGCTCCTAGCTCAAAACAGGACATTTCTACTTTGCTGGGAATAGGACATTTCTATTTTGCCTTGACACGGTGACGAGAGGTGCCAGGAGGACGGCTTTGAGGAGCTGGCTCGGACGGGCGATTCCGCTTTCAAATCTGGCCCGGCAGCAGCCTGGCAAACTCCGCCGGTTAGCGCCCGAAGAGAGCTTCCACCGCGCCAACTACGATGCACAGGATGGCGAATCCAACCAAGCCGTATTGAATCCAGCCGCGGGTTGCGCGCAGTACATTGACTCCGTCGTCGAGCAAGCTGGGGCTGTACCGTTCTTCGATGGCCGGCTCGATTGGGGCCGCGCACGGGTCGCGTACAAGGTGGATGCCGGGCGGCCCTGATTCACCTGCGGAATGAAATTTCTCGACGAAGTTCTCCAAGCCATCCCATGTTGGAGCGCAACGCGAATCGGCCGAATAGGAAAGGGACGTGATCCGTCTTGGGTCCGTGTGACTGCGGTACTGGAGCGGCGTCCCGGGATTTGGGGCAACTGGCCGCTATACTACCGGTATGCCCGGTACCGAGGAGCCTTTATGAGGTGGGCGCAGGCCGCAACTCTCGTGGCGATCGCGGGCATTCTGGGCTACCAGCTCCTGATCCCGCCCGTAATTGGTCTGGCCGATCAAGGCGACTACGCGCGTCTGCTGGGCGCGTTTCATCTCGGCCCCACGGCCCAGACGGGGGAGGAACGCTACTACCGCTACTTCAACCGGACGTATCAGCCCGATCCTAATTTCCGGCTTCCGGGATGGGAAATCTATTCGACCCAGGACATCTTGGTGGGTTCGGCCGTGTTGCTGAACAAATGGATTTCCAAGGATGGGCTGTTGGACATTCGGGTCCTCTCGTTCCTGGAGATCCTGGTTTTCCTGGCAATCTGCTATTTCCTGCTGCGCGCTGCCCGAAAGTTGCTGTCCGGCCGGCTCCAGTTCTTGATTTCCTCCGCGCTGATCCTCGTTTTTTGCGACATCGGTTATGTCTGCTACTTCAATTCGTTTTACAGCGAACCGGCGACGTACCTGTCCTTGATGGCGCTACTGGCGGTCTGGTTGGATTTCATCGCTAGCAAGCCAAGTGAGTCGAAAAGTTCGACGAAACATATCGCATTGTTTTGTTTATTCGCTCTCCTGTTCGTGGCCGCCAAGCCCCAGAACGTCGCTGCCGGGATAATTCTCGGTTTCTATAGTTTTCGGTTTCGCAGGTTGTTTCGCCCGCGTTGGGCGGGGCCTGCCGTAGCAGCTGGGATCCTCGCCGCTTGCGTGACCGTTTACTCGAGCGTGCCGCGACTGGTGCGTCTCGCCGACATCTACAACATGATCTTCATGCAGATGCTGCCTGAATCCTCAAACCCGGCCTTGGCGCTTCGGAATCTCGGCCTGGATTCGTCTTACGCGAAGTTTTCCGGATCGGGCGCGTTCGCACCCACAACCGGATTTTGGGATCCGGCGTTTCAAAACCAGCTGGACGCGCGGGTCGGGCGCTTCACCATCGTGCAGTACTACTTGGAGCGGCCGGCCAAACTCATAAACTACGTGCGGGCGGTGCTGCCCCGGGGAGCGTCGTTGCGCGCCGAGGGCGTCGGCAACTTCGAGAAGTCCGCCGGATACCCGCCGTTCGCGCGCGCCAGGTCGTTCGCGCTCTGGAGCCGGTTCCGCGAACGCTATCTATCGCGCTGGTCGTCCGGCGTGCTGATCGGCCTGATGCTCAGCGTATTTGCGACCGGCTGGATGGCCGCGCACGCGCGCCGGATCGAAGTTCGTCTGGTGGCCGAATGCTACGCGGTGCTCGCGCTCATGGCCGTCGCCGCGTTCTTCACCGCGATTTTAGGCGATGCGCACGACGTCGTGAAGCATCTGCATCTCTACAATTTGCTCACGGATGTCTGCCTGGTTTTCGCTATTACGGCGTTGTTTCGGCGTGTTTCGGCTGGCTCAGATGGCGATAGTAGCCCAGATCATCGCCGGTCAGCAGCTTGGTCGCGAACAGAATCTGGCCAGTATGCTGAGAGAAGTGCTCCACCACGTGGTAGATTGCTTCGAAGACCGTGACGTCGTATTTTTGAATCGCCTTCGGCTCAGTGAGGCGTGAGAGCGGCAGGTTGCGGATGATCTCGCTCGTCTCGCGCACCGTCCCGTTCAGCCGTTCACGCAATTGCGCGCCTGTAATACCGCTGCGCGCCGCGAACTCTGCATCCCGATTGCGATGGTCCGGCTTGCCGGCGACGCCCGTCCCGATCCATTGCCGCAGATTTCCGCACAGGTGCAGAACTAAATTGCCGATCGCGTTCTCGTTTTCCGTGTTGCGCATCCAGATCTGTTCCTCAGTCAGCTTCGCGAGGCAATCCTGAATGCGGCCGCTCAATTGATCGAGCTTGTCGGCTGAGAATTTGAGGAAAATTTCCTCTGAGGTCACAGCACTTCTTCGGACCAGTTTTCCAGCACCGATTTCACTTTGCCGGTGAACTGATCGGCCAGCGCGCCGTCGATCAGGCGGTGGTCGAAGGTCAGCGCGAGATAGCGACTGGAGCGGATCGCGATGGCGTCGTCGATCACGACCGGCATCTTCTCCACCGTGCCGACACCCAGGATCGCGACCTGCGGCTGATTGATGATCGGCGTGGCGAAAACGCTGCCGAAGCTGCCGAAATTGGTGATGGAGAACGTGCCGCCCTGCACTTCATCGGGCTTCAGCTGGCGCGAGCGGGCGCGCGTCGACGAGATCGACGATGGCGCGCTGCAGACCCAGCGACGTTCTTCTCGTCGGCGTTGCGGATCACCGGAACGATCAGGCCGTTTTCCAGCGCCACCGCGATGCCGATATTGATTTCGTTGTGATAGATGATGTTGTTGCCGTCGATGCGAAGCGTTCAGCAGCGGGAACTGGCGCAAGCGCATCGACGGCGGCGCGCGACCACGAACGGCAGGAAGGTCAGCGAGAAGCCGTAGCGCTGCTGGAACTCGTCTTTGTGCCGCTCGCGCATCTTGGCGATCTTGGTCATATCGACGCGATGGACGGTGGTGACATGCGCCGAGACGTGCTTGCACAGCACCATGTGCTCGGCGATCTTGATGCGCATGGTGCTCATCGGCTCGATGCGCGCTCGCGGAGCTTCCGCCCGAGGCATCTGCGGCTGAGCTGCGACGGCCTGCGTCGGGGGCGCGTAGGTCGCCGGCGCGCTCGGAGCGGTGGCGAAGCGCGGTCGCTTGCGCCATGGTGCGCGCACCCTGCGCCGACATGTACGCTTCCAGATCCTGCTTGGTGATGCGGCCGCCGGCGCCGGTGCCTTTTACTTGACGCAGATCGATGTTGTATTCGCGCGCCATCTTGCGAACCAGCGGCGAAAGCGGTCCCGCCGAGGCTTCGGTCTCGGCCGCAGCGGGCTGCTGGGGCGTCGGAGGAGCAGGCGCTGGACGCGCAGAGGTTCCGACTGATTCCTTCAAGCGCTGCAGTTCGGGTGTTTCGGCCGCAGCAGCAGGCGGCGGAGCAGCAGGCGTGCGGGGCGGCCGCGACCGGCGGCGGTGCGGGGCTGGCTTGGCCGCGGCTGGCGCGGCGCCGATGCTCCATTGCCGCCGCTCTCGTCGATGCGCGCCACCACGGTGTTGATCGCGACGGTCTTGCCTTCTTCCACCAGCACTTCCTCAGAACTCCGGCCGCCGGCGAGGGAATCTCGGTATCCACTTTGTCGGTCGAAATCTCGAACAGCGGCTCGTCGCGTTCGACGTGCTCGCCCGGCTTCTTCAGCCACTTGGTCAGCGTGCCTTCCACGATGCTTTCGCCCATCTGGGGCATCACTACGTCAGTCATGAATATCTCTCCCTGTCTGCGAGCACGCGTCATCGTGGCCGCGTCTCGGTCCTGTTGATTATCATTTCCAATCCAAAATGTTTTGCGAAATTCCGCGCCAGCGCGCCGATCACTTCTTCCCGGCTCGCGGCCGATCCCAGCTCGCGCATCGACGTGACCGGCTTGGTCAGCCCGCACGGCACGATGTACTGGAAGTAGCTCAAATCCGTGCTTTGATTCAGGGCAAAACCGTGCGAAGTAATCCAGCGGCTGATATGAACGCCGATGGCCGCGACTTTTTTTCCGTCGACCCACACGCCGGTCAGCCCGTGTTGGCGCCCGGCTTCGATCCCGAAATCGGCCAGCGCATCGATGATCACCTGCTCGATGGCCCGAACATAGGCGACTACGTCGCGCTTCCATTCTCGCAGATCGAAGATCGGATAGCCGACGATCTGGCCGGGACCGTGATAGGTGATGTCGCCGCCGCGATCGGTAGGATGAAACTCGATTCCGGCGCGGCGCAGCACGTTCTCGCTCGCCAGCAGATTTTCCATGTGGCCGTTGCGGCCCAGCGTGATGACGTGCGGATGCTCGACGAACAGCAGCTGGTCGGGGATGCCGCCGCGCTTGCGTTCCTCCACCAGCTCGCGCTGCAGAGCCAACGCCTCGGCGTAGCCCATGCGTCCCAGGTCGCGAACCTCGCAGATCCGCATGGCGCCCTCACGCATTGATCGTGAGCCCGTAGACGTCGTTGAAAGCTTCGCCCACGGCTTCGTAAAGCGTCGGATGGGCGTGGATGGTGCTCATCAGCGTCTCCACGGTGGCTTCCGCTTCCATGGCGGCGACCGCTTCGGCGATCAGCTCGAAAGCTTCCGGGCCGATGATGTGGACGCCCAGAATCTCGCCGTACTTCTCGTCGGCGACCACTTTGACGAAGCCCTCATGAGCGCCCAGAATAGTGGCCTTGCTGTTGGCCGCGAACGGAAATTTCCCGACCTTCACCTCGTAGCCCTGCGCGCGCGCCTGCGCTTCGGTAAGCCCACGCTGCCGATGCCCGGCTCGGTGTAGGTGCAGCCGGGAATGCGATTGCGGTTGATCGGCTTCGGCGCGCTTGCCGGCCATGTGCGCCACCGCGACCATGCCTTCCATGGTGGCCACATGCGCCAGTTGCGGCGTGCCGGCCACCACGTCGCCGATGGCATAGACGCCCGGCTCGGCGGTCTGCTGGAACTCGTCCACCTTGATGAAGCCGCGATCCAGTTCCACTTTCGCCGTTCCAGGCCGATGTTGTCGGTGTTCGGCTTGCGGCCCACCGCCACCAGCAGCTTTTCGGCTTCCATGTCCTCGCGCTTGCCGTTCGCAAGCGCCGACGCACATCCGCACGCCGCGTCTCGGTCTTGGTGATGTTCTCGGCCTTCGCGCCGGTCTCGCAGCGGATGCCCGTTTTCTTGAAATAGCGCTCCAGTTCCTTGGAGATCTCTTCGTCTTCCACCGGCACCATGCGCGGCAGCATTTCGAGCACCGTGACCTTGGTTCCGAAGCGATTGAAGATGGACGCGAACTCCACGCCCACCGCGCCCGCGCCGATGATCAGCAGGGTTTTGGGAATCGCCGGAAGGTCCAGAATTTCGATATTGGTCAGGATGTATTCGGCGTCCGGCTCCAGGCCCGGAAGCATGCGCGCCTCCGAGCCGGTGGCAATGATGATGTTCTTGGCTTCCAGGGTCTGGACACTGTCGCCAGAGCGAACTTCCACCGGCAGCATCCCGTTCGCCGCGCGCGGCGCGAGCGTGCCGTAGCCCTTGATCCAATCGACCTTATTCTTCTTCATCAGGAACTCGACGCCCTTGGCGTGCTTGGCGACGATCTTGTTCTTGCGGTCCAGCACTTTCGGGTAATCGATCCTGGGGTTCTCGCAGTGGATGCCCTCCTCGTCGGAATGCACGAAGTGCTCCCAGACGTCGGCGGTGTGGAGCAGGGATTTGGTGGGGATGCAGCCGACGTGCAGACACGTGCCGCCCAGCTTGGGATCTTTCTCGATAATCGCGGTTTTCAGGCCGTACTGGCCGGCGCGAATCGCGGCGGAGTAGCCGCCCGGGCCACTCCCGATGACGATCAAATCGTATGGCATTTTATTTTTCAGGATAGCGCACGGGCGGGATGCGCCCGCAGCATAAGAATCACCGAACTAATTGGATGCGACACTGGCTCGAATCGATGCAGGTCCGAGCCAATGCCGGCGGGACGGCACGAAATGCGTGGAAGCGCCTACTTGGCTTTCTTCTGCTTCTGTTGTCCGACGCGGATCTTGAAGTGCTGCTGCTTGGCTTCCTGGAACGCTTTGTGATCGTGGCGAGCCACGGCGTCGGTCAGATAAGCATCGACACTGGCGTCCTTGGGAAGAACGGCCATGAGCGTAAAGCTCTCGTTGCACTCCGGACAGAAGGGACGGAACCGCTTGACGTTGGGAATTGCCATAAAACCTATTTTATCACGGCGCCCGTGCAGTGTCTCACTTGTCTGCCAGCCGGCGGCCTTTTTCTCCTCCGCACGAGCGGCCGAAAGCAGGTTTCGCATGCCGTAGTTCCCCTCGTTGCATGCGTACTCCAGAATCGGGCCTTCCGTTTTGGTGCTGGTCATGGCCGCCGTCCAGGGCTTCGCGAAGGACTCAGGATCATCCACCGTGAACTGGTACAGCAGCGTGTCGGCGTCCACCCTCGTGAACCGCTCCACCAGATGCAGGTTCTCTCCGGACCCTCGAAAGTTGGTCTGGTCAGTGAAATTCGTGGTATCGACCACCAGCGTATCGCCCTCCCAACGGCCGATGGAATCGCCCTTCCACTGACGAATATTCTGCGGAAGATGGGAACCTCGATTCATGGCAACGACGCGAATGTCGTGAACCATTTCGGTGACGATCAGGATGGTATCCGGAGTCTGGACGATCTGATAATTGTTGTTGTACGGACCGGGAAGCATCGGCGGCCCGGTGGTGCCCGTCAAAATGCACCGCTCGTTCAAGGCGCGGTCCTCGGGACCATCGGCAGGATGCAGCCTCCTGGCTTCGGCTCGCTCCGCGGCCCGCTTCTGCGCCTGTGGCGTCAAAGGCGGAATCCGGCCATCCGGCGGATCCACAATCAGGGAGGTTCGACGGGACTTCACGACCTTCGATCCCCGGTCGTACCAAGCCTCGTTGTACGCACGCGCAACGTCGAACTCCGTGCCCACCTGCGGACGGCGGTCCACATCATTGCGCTCCAGCGTTTGTTTTTCGTAGGCAGCCGCCTCTTGCTCGGTGAGGGTCGCCTTTCCCGCTAACTCGGCCGGGCGCTCCAGGGGCGTAAGGATGGCGTTCGACCAGATTCCCTGGAGGTCGGGATGGCCATCCGGCAGTCGAGCGATTTTAGACTTGGCGCTAGTCTGAGTTTTCTCCGACGGTGAGGTCTGGCCAGCGGCCGGGGTCTGCGCCCCTATCCCGATTCCAAGCGCGATGACGCAACTGGAACGTGATGCCTACTCTCGGAAGTCGAAGAGTCATCCAAACCTCCTGGCCTGGTCTCGCCCGGCGGAAGAAGCGCGATTGGTCACCACTCAGTTTACTCCACAAGCTCGGCGTGCAGAGTGGTCTCGCGCCTAGTATAAATAACTGAAAGCCATTATGCGAACAATAACGCTCGAAGAACACTACGTGAGCCCGGGATTTATCAACGGTCCGGGCCGCAGCTTTATAGAACAGGCCACGCGCTCCAGAGACGGGATGGCCGACATATTGGAGCGGCTGCGCGACGTCGGCGACAAACGCATTTCTGAAATGGACGCGGCGGGGATCGATATGCAGGTGCTCTCGCTCAACTCCCCGGGCGTGGAGCAGTTGGACGCGGCCGAGGCGGTCGACCTGGCTACCGAAACGAACGATTTTCTATTGGCCGCGGTCGAGCGCAATCCCAAGCGGTTTGCCGGATTTGCCACTCTGCCGATTGCCGCTCCCGAGAAAGCGGCCGACGAACTGGAACGGATGGTCCGCCAGCACGGCTTCAAAGGAGCGCTCATCAACGGTCACCATCGGGGCCGCTATTTGGACGACAAGTTTTTCTGGCCGATTCTGGAACGCGCCGTCTCGCTGCGTGTTCCCCTTTACATTCATCCTACCCAGCCGCCGCCGGCCGTGGTGGAAGCGTCTTACAAGGGATTTTCGCCGCGCGTGAGCTTCATGCTCGCCAACGCTGGATGGGGCTGGCACATCGAAACCGCGGTCCACGTGCTGCGCATTATCCTGGGCGGCGCGCTCGACCGGTTTCCGGAACTGCAACTCCTGGTGGGGCACATGGGCGAAGCGCTCCCCTTCATGCAGTCGCGCATGGACATCATGACGCCGGCCATCACCGGGCTTCAGCGACCGATCAGCGCCTATCTGCGCGAGAACGTCCACTACACCTTCAGCGGCTTCAATTTCACGCCGACCTTCCTCGATCTGCTGCTTCAGGTGGGCGTCGACCGGATCATGTTCTCCGCCGATTACCCGTATGGCTCCATGCCGCAGGCGCGCGCTTTCCTGGATCAATTGCCGGTGAGCGCCGGAGACCGCGAGCGGATCGCGCACGGCAACGCCGAACGCCTGCTGGGATTGTGAGCAGCGCGCTCGTTCAGACGTTCGCGATCTGTGACGGCGGCCGTCTTGTCGCGCGCCGGACAACGGCAGCCAAACGCGCAGCACGCGTTCGCGGTCGCGCTCCTCGGCCAGATTCCGCGTTCGGGCGGACAGCAGGTCCCGCAGTCCGATCACGCCCACCAGCTTTCGTTCATCGCTGCGATCCACCACCGGAAATCGCGTCAGGCCGGTTTCCGCCATGCGGTAAACCACCACGCGCAGCGGCTCGTCCGGATAAGCCACCACCGGCTCCTTCGCAATCTCCGCGAGCGTCGCCTGGATGGCTGCGTATCGCCCAGGAACTCTTCGAGCAGCTTTCTGGTGACCACGCCCCGCAGCCGATGGCGATCGTCCACCACCGGATAAAGATATTGGCCCCGCGGCCTGTGATTGTCGTTCATGGTGAGCTGCACGTCCTGCACTGTGCTGCCGGCCGCGAACGCCACCAGATTGGTCCGCATCGCATCCCGCGCGAACAGGATCTCCAGCGGGTCGACCGCGTATTCGCGGCTCAAATGATAGCCCCGGCGCGCCACCTTCTCCGTCAAAATGGACCGCTTCAATACCAGCACGGTAAAACCATGCGCGATCACGGCTGGCCACCAGCAGCGGCAGCAGCACATTGATATCGTGCGTCAGTTCCAGCGCAAAAATGATTCCCGTCAGCGGCGATCGCATGGTGCCGCCCAAGATAGCGCCCATGCTGACCAATGGCCAAAACCCGGCGCCCTCCGGCGGCAGGAACATGGTCTCGATCCCGCCCAGCGCGCCGCCCATCATCAGCAGCGGCGCCAGTACCCCGCCCGATGTTCCCGAGCCGAGCGACACCGCCCAAATCACCGATTTCACCAGCAGAATGCCGAGTATCGTGGTCCGCGCCACGTCGCCGCGCAACAGGTTGCCGATAGTGTCGTAACCGACGCCCAACGCTTGCGGGAAAATCAAACCTCCCACCCCCACCACCACGCCGCCGATAGCCGGCCACCACATCCAGTGAATCGGTAGTTTCAGGAAGGCATCTTCAGCCGCGTAGACCGCACCGGTGAGCAGTGCGGAAAGCACGCCCGCCAACAGGCCGCAGATCACGCACCCCAGCAATCCCTCCGGTCCGATGAAAACAGGATGCGCCGGCACCGGGAACAACGGGCCCAGGCCCAGAATATATCGGCGCGCTGCTCCCGCCGTCGCGCTGGCCAAAGCCACCGGGATCAAGCTGCGCGGCTTCCACTCGAACAGCAGCAGCTCGATCGCCAGCAGCACGGCAGCTACGGGTGACGCGAAAGTCGCCGACATCCCTGCGGCCGCTCCCGCCACCAGCAGTGTCTTACGCTCCACGCTGGTCAAATGGAAAAATTGCGCGATCATCGAGCCAACCGCGCCGCCCGTCATGATGATCGGCCCTTCCGCTCCAAACGGACCGCCGCTGCCGATGGAGATGGCCGAGGACAGCGGTTTCAAAATGGCCAGCCTCGGTGGAACGCGGCTGCCATTGATCAGAATCGATTCCAAAGCCTCGGGAATGCCGTGCCCGCGGATGCGCTCCGAGCCATAGCGGGCCATTAGCCCGATCACGATGGATCCGCCGACCGGTACCAGAATCGCCCACGCGCCCAGATGATTGCCTGCGGGCGAGACCAGCGCGGAACCCAGGCGGTGGTAATAAAAAAGATTGGTGAAGAATCCGATCAGCCGGAGCAAGGCCCACGCCACTCCGGTGCTCAAAAATCCAATGGCGATCGCCAGAAGCGATATCGGAATCACCCGCGCGTCGGTGGTGAAATCTCCGAGTCCATGCGCCTTCGCTGCTGGTTTCATGCGGCCTTCCTCCTGGCGCGCGTCCGGTGCTTAGCGCCCGTCCGATGCTGGGCGCCCGTCCGGTGTTTGGCGATGGATCGCAGCGCCGCGGCTAACGCCGGCCCGGCGGTCTCTAACTCCTGGTGATGCGCCACGGAAAGTTTTCGCAATACCTTGCGTCCCGAAGTGCTGAGCCGAACGATCACCTGCCGCCGGTCTTCCTGGTTTTCCGAGCGAGCCACATACCCGCGCTGCTCCAGGCGATCGATCAGTTCCACTACGCTGTGGTGTTTGAGCTGTAAACGCGCCGACAGCTCTCCTACCGTGGCCGTTGCGGCGGCGGGCAAGCCCTGAATCGCGAGCAGCAACTGGTGCTGTTGAGGCTCCAGCCCCTGCGCTCGCACTTGCTCCTCGCTGAAGTGCAGGAACCGCCGGATTTGATAGCGGAATTCCGCCAAGGCCCGATACTGCGCTAGTGACAAGTCCCTCATTGCCCCGATCCTATTTATATCGTAACACGATATAATTGATTCCAGCCTTCCGGCCCGTACTTGCCAGCGACACCTGCGAAGTGCTATAGCAACATGTAATGGCTGAAAAGACGGGCGCCCGCCGCGACGACCGCATCCCGACCGAGCAACTGATCGAGGTGACCTGGAAGGACCGCTATGGACAGGAGAAATTCGTCAAAGCCCGCACCCTCAATGTCTCCCAGTCAGGCATGAAAATCGAAATGCCCGAACCGCTTGAAAAGCTCGCCTATGTGACGTTTCGTTCCAGCGCGCTTTCCCTCCACGGCACCGCCTCCGTGCGCAGCTGCACGCGTCAAGCTACCAAATACCTGGTCGGACTGGAGTTCAGCGGCGGCTTGCGGTGGAAGCCCAAGAGCCCCGAGCGATAGGATCTCAAATCGTTCGCGCGCCCGCTCGGCAACGCCAATGGAAAGGCGCTATCTTCGCCATAGAAAATTCGGATAATGCGGCCGCAGCCGAGTCGTTATAATAAATCCCTATGCCTTCCCGTCTTTGGCTAACCCTGTTCGTGCCCGCGTTGGCACTCGCACAATCGGCCCCTCCCACCGCCGATGCTCGGATCGATAATCTCGAGACCGCCGTCAAATCCGCGCAAAGCGCCGGCGACAATGCCTGGATGCTGGTAAGCGCCGCGCTGGTCCTGCTGATGACTGGCCCCGGCTTAGCCCTTTTTTACGGAGGCCTGGTGCGCCGCAAGAATGTCCTCGGCACCATGATGCACAGCTTTATTCTGATGGCGGTCGTCACGGTCATCTGGGCCATCGTAGGCTACAGCCTCGCTTTCGGCGAGGGAGGGCCGGTGCTCGGAGGCTTGCGCTACCTGTTTTTGAACGGCGTCGGCAGCGCCCCTAACCCCGATTACGCCGGCACCATTCCACAGCAAACCTTCATGATCTATCAGCTCATGTTCGCCATCATCACGCCCGCGCTGATCTCCGGCGCATTCGCCGAGAGGATGAAATTCAAGGCGATGCTGCTCTTCACCGTGCTGTGGATGTTCCTGGTCTACTTTCCCTTGGCGCATATGGTCTGGGGCAAGGGCGGCTTATTGAATGCGTTCTCGGGCGGCAAGATTCCGTGCTTCGATTTTGCCGGCGGCACCGTAGTCCACATCAGCTCGGGAGTTTCGGCGCTCATGTGCGCTCTCTACCTGGGCAGACGGCAAGGCTTTGGCATCGAGCCCATGAAGCCGCACAACGTTGTCATCAGCGTCATCGGCGCTTGCCTGCTATGGGTAGGCTGGTTCGGATTCAACGCCGGCAGCGCGCTGGCCGCCTCTGCGCTGGCCACGAGCGCCTTTGTCGCGACGCACTTCGCCACCGCGGCCGCGGTTCTCGGCTGGATGATCCCGGAGTGGATCCATAACGGAAAGCCGAGCGTGCTGGGCGCCATTTCAGGAGCGGTTGCGGGCCTGGTGGCCATCACCCCCGCTTCGGGATTCGTCAAGCCGTTTCCCGCGATGTTAATCGGTTTTCTGGCCGGCGTAATTTGCTTCTTGATGGTCACCGCAGTCAAGAGCAGGTTCGGTTACGATGACACCCTGGACGCGTTCGGCGTGCACGGCGTCGGCGGGACGCTGGGAGCGCTGCTCACCGGCGTATTCGCCACCAGCGCGGTGAACGACGGCCTGAAGGATCCGAGCGGCAAGGTGCTCCCGCTGGGTTTGGTGGACGGACAGACCGGGCAAGTGCTCAATCAGGCCATTGGCGTCCTGATCTCCTGGGGCTTCGCCATCGTGGGAACACTCGTCATTCTCAAGATTTGCGATGTAGTGATGGGAGTCCGCGTATCCAAGGACCAGGAACTGGAGGGCCTCGACGTCAGCATGCATGGCGAAGAAGGTTATAATTTCGAAGCGTAGCCAAAAACCAAGTCATCATGAAAAAAATCGAAGCCATCATCCAACCGCACAAGCTCGAAGATGTCAAGGAAGCGCTGAAATCCATCGGCGTGGACGGCATGACCATTTCGGAGGTTCGCGGCCACGGCCGCCAGAAAGGCCACAAAGAAGTTTATCGCGGCATGGAATATCAAGTGGATCTGCTGCCCAAAGTGAAGGTCGAGCTGGTAGTGGCCGATGAGCGCTCCGCCGAAGTGATCCAAACCGTGGTGAACAGCGCCCGCACCGGAAAAATCGGCGACGGCAAAGTGTTCGTGTACGACGTGGCCGACGCCATTCGCATCCGCAACGAAGATCGCGGCGACGGCGCTCTGTAACGCGGCTATTCGTCTCGCGCCAGCGCGCGATCGATCCATTCCAGATACTGCTCGGTGCCATCCACCACCGGCAGCGCCACCACTTCCGGGAGCTCGTAGGAGTGCAGCTTTTCGATCTGAGCGCGAACATTCTCAAACAGCGCGCGGCTGGTCTTGATCATCAGCAGCACTTCCTGGCTGTCTTCAATGGCGTCCTTCCACCGGTAAATGCTGCGGACGCCATTCACCAGGTTGACGCAAGCCGCGAGTCTCTTCTCCACCAGCGCACGCGCGATTCCGGTGGCCTCCTCCTCGGAGGCGCACGTACTCAGCACCACGATTTTGTCCGTCATCCTGTTTTTTTGTTGATTCTTCTGGACGTTTGAGCAAAACAGGATTATAACGAACGTAGGGACTTATATTTTGAGATTGACAATTATCGGCCGTCGTGTTTTATTCCTGATCGCCTTCGTTATCATCGCAGCCTATGGATACGTCGCTCTGCAAGGGCCGCAGGGGATTCCAGCGTTGCAGGAGAAACGCCGCGAGATTCGCAGAATGGAAGAGGAGAACGCCAACCTGGCGCGCGAGATTCAATATCGCCGCGACCGCATCAAGAAGCTTCAGGACAATCCCGCGGAGCAGGAACTCGAAGTGCGCAAGGATCTAAAGTTGTTGCGCCCAGGCGAGACCTCGTTCATTCTGCCGGACCGGCCCAAGCAGGATCAGGGCAACGGCGGATCAGTAGCGCCTGCGGCTCATTAAAAGCGCCTGCGGCTCATTAAAAACGCCCGCCGATCATTAGGTGTCGGCGTGATGATTTACCGGCCCCGCACCCCGTCCGAGCCCCGGACTGGTCCGAATCGCTTCAGTAATGAAATGTTTTGCCTTCCGAACGGCTGATTCGAGGTCGTGGCCAGAGGCCAACAATGCTGTAATCGCGGCCGAAAAGGTGCATCCGGTTCCATGCGTATGCCGGGTCTCGATTCGTGGCGCGGTAAAATCCAGCCACTTGCCGTCGTAGAAGAGCAGGTCGGTCGCATCGCCGCTTAGGTGGCCGCCCTTTACCAGCACGGCCCGCGGTCCGAGTGCCGCTAACTTCTCGGCCGCCTGTTTCATGCCACGCGGATCGCACACCGGCGAGCCTGTCAAAATCGCCGCCTCCGCAAGATTGGGAGTTACCAGAAAAGCGCGCGGAAGCAATTTTGTTTTAAACACTTCTATCGCGTCCGGAGTAAGCAGCGCTGCTCCATTCTTGCTGAGCAAAACCGGGTCGACTATCAGCGGAAACTGGAATTGCGCGGCCATTTCGGCGACCGCTTCGATCACTTCCCGGGTTCCGAGTGCGCCGGTTTTGGCTGCGGCCGGAGGGATGTCCTCGATCACGGCGCAAACCTGCGCCGTTACCAGATCGGCGGCGAGATACTCGATGCTCTGAACTCCGCAGGTGTTCTGCACGGTGAGGAGCGTGATCGCGGCTTCGCCATAAACGCCGAACTGATGGAATGTTTTGAGGTCCGCTTGGATGCCGGCGCCGCCGCTCGGGTCCGAGCCGGCAATCGTCAGCGCAACAGGAGTCGCCATCCACTTCAGCGTGGCATGAAATTAGTTGACGATGCCGGCCAGCTTTTGTACCGTCTGAAAAGTGTCGGTCTCCGCCGCCGTCTTATCGTCGCGATAGCGCTTCACGCGGGCGAATCGCAGCGCCAGACCGCTGGCATAGCGCGGGCTGGTTTGGATTTCGTTGAATGCGATTTCAACCACCAGCTTCGGCTCGACGTAAACGGTGTAGTTGTCCCGGCCAATTTCGATCTTCAGCAGCTCGCGCAGTTTGCCACTCCAGCATCTCGTCGGTGAGACCCTTGAAGGTTTTCCCGAGCATGGCGAAGCCGCCCTTTTCGGTGTCGCGCGCGCCGAGATGAAGGTTGCTCAGCCATCCTTTGCGCCGCCCATGCCCCCACTCGGCCGCCAGTACGACCAGGTCCAGCGTGCGCGCCCGCTTCACCTTCAGCCAGCTTTGGCCCCTTGCGCCCGCGGCATATTTCGCGTCGATGGATTTCGCCATTACGCCTTCATGCCCGCGGCTCAACGCCTGCTCTAGAAACTCGCGGCCGTGCGTAGGGTCGGCTGTGACCGTATTGGGAATCAGCGACTCGGCGTGCCAACTCTCCTAAGGCCGCGAACCGGCGCGATTGCGGCTCATCCAACAACGAACTGCCGTTCAGGTAGAGCAATCGAACCAGTACGGGGTCATGGGCAACTCTCGGCGCATGCGCTCGACATCAAGCTTGCGTCCGAATCTTCGCATGGTCACTTGAAACGGTTGGGGACGGCCATCCGGCACAAGACTCAGAACCTCGCCATCCAGGATCAGATCATTCGCGGGAAGCGCGCGGACAACTTCAACCATCTCGGGCACCGCCGCCGTGACGTCATTCAGGCTACGCGAGTACACTTTGACGTCGTCCCCGGACCGGTGGACTTGCACGCGCGCGCCATCCATCTTGAACTCCAGCGCCGCTTCGCCGAGATCGTCGAGCGCCTCTTCGACGTCTTCGGCGGTCCCGGCGAGCATGGGTTGGATCGGCCGAAACAATTGGACATCATATTGTGTCAGGCCGGATTCGCCTTGTTCCAGCACCGCCCGGGCAACGGCGGCGAGATTGCCCGCCAGCATGACGGCTCGCCGCACGCGCTCGGCGCGATGCCACTGGCTTTCGCGAGCGCTTCCACCATGACGCCTTCGAGCGCGCCTTGCCGCAGTTCGCCCATCAACAGGCCCGTCAAGAAGCGCTGCTCGGGTTCGGTTGCACGGCCGAATATCGCTTGCAGAAGGTCCAGCCGATGCCGTTGGGATCCGCTCCCGGAAACGGCGGTAATGGCCTGCAAGGTGCGATCGACTTCCAGCACTTCGAGGCTGGGCGTTTCGGCGGGCGAGGTTAAAGCATCGCGCAGTGCCGCATATCCAATTCCGATTCGTCCTTGGCGCGTTTGTCCGGCCAGGTAGGCGACGACAATTTCGATCTCCTCGGGTTGTAGCTGGCGGAGGAGCGCTGAAAGCAGGTCGATTTTTTCGAGTCGCCGGCTGGTTTCGGCAACCCGGCGCGAGGTCTCCACCACAGCCGCCAGCAGCATGTACCGAGGATAGCCAATGCTCGCCGGCGTGCGCGGTCAATTCCCGATGGGAACCTTCGAGGCAGTCGTTATGCCGACCGAATTGGTGACCTGGATGTCGACGGCCACGATTTGAGTTGTGTCACCGGTAACCGGGAACGTCGCAAGCAGGGCAAACATTCCGCCTTGCTGGGTGGCCGCGAAATATTGCTGGAAGTCCGAAGTCGCGTTTACGTTGATGGCTCCAGGGGGAACGACCTGTCCCGTGGTGTTATAGAAAGTGAACGCCAGTTGCGATGCTGAATAGGTGTTGTCAAAGCCCGAAACACTCACGTTCAGCTCGTTAAATTTGCCGGACGCTGGTAGCCATGTCGAAGCTTGTGGGGGCAGGTGCGATGGGGACGCTGGCTTGCTGAACGATCGGTATTGTCGCCGCGCTGGAGTGTGAACAAGATTGTTCCGGCGGTGGCTCCGGTCTGGAATGCGATGCTCGGCTGGCCGCCGATCAGGGCTGTCGAAGAGCCGACTGAAAACGTAACGGGAGCGAGCCGCGCTTCGCCGGTCAAGAACTCAATGGCGGGATCGTCGGGCAGTCCAGAAGCGGGCTGAAAACTCATTTGCAGAGTCCAATCGCTAACGTTCGCCTGAGATGGCGAAGGAAATGCTATGGAGACGCTATTTTGTTGCGCGCTGGCAAAGAGCGTGGAGGCGAAAGCGATGGATGCGGCGGAGGGCTGCACGTTGAGACCCTGGCCCTGGAGATCGAAGACCTGCTGGCCCACCGTCAACGTGCCTTGAGCCGCCGTGGCGGACTGGGGTTCGAAGGCGACTTGAAAACTCGCGGTCAGGCCCGGCGCAAGTTGAACAGGCGCGGTCAGACCGATCGGCCCATGGAAACCCGTGCCGCTGACGGTCATGGAACTGACGGTGACATTGCCGCTACTGGCGTTGAGCAGCATGAAACCTTGTACCTGAGTGCTGCCGGTCCGCAACCGATCCGAAGTTGACGACGGTGCCGGCCATCAACGGTGTGGCGCTGCCCGCCAGCATCAGCGATGCCTGGGGAGTGGAGGTTCCGGTCAGAGTGACGTTGATGCTGTTCACCGATAAAAAAGCGCTATACGAGCCGGTCACTTGCGGGCTGAACGCTACGTCGAACTCAGTCTCGGAACCGGGGGCGATGATGTAGGGAAGCGAGGGGGCGTTGGAGATTTGGAAGCCCGCGCCGGCCAGCGACAGAGCTTGCAGTGTAGCCGGGCCGGTTCCCATGTTGAAGACTCGGAACCGGGTTTCGATGGTAGTTCCCGGCCCGGTCGTGCCCACGTTGAAAGTAGTGCCAACCGCGTTTTCATTGGTTCCATCAAACTGTACGAGTTGGATCTGCGCCAGGGCCGAGAGCGGCAGCAGCGAAAGAAATAAAAGCGCTCGGCCGATCATTGCGTCACCTCCGGCAGTATGTAGAAGCCCTCGTGATTTGGGACCACGCGAACGGCAAAGCCGCGGCTTGTCCCGAGTTTCCCGGGGATCCCGGGGTTCCGAAGCTCGAGCCAGCCATCGCCGATTTGCCGGAGCGAGAAGCCGCGGGGAAGTGACGCGGCGATGTGGATTTGCGAGCCGTCGGGCTCGAGCACCACGAGCCCCTGGGAGCCGGTCGAAATGATCTGGCCATTCGCGAGCATGAATGCGGGCGGATTTACAGCGGGCAATGCAGTTTGTGAATCGACCTGGCCAGTAGAAAGCAAAACGCGCAGGTCCCAAAGGCCGTCCTGTCGCTCGACCAGGAAAGCGACATGATCGGGGTCAGGCGCGGCAATGGACCAGACTGTGTTGGCCGCGATCGCCGCCGGATCGAGGGGAGACGGTACAAGCGTGGCGCCGTTCCATTGAAGCAAGGAATTTGAATTTGGCAGGTAGACCAGCGCCGGCTGGCCGGTGGCAGAGAATGCGAACAATGCCGGACCGCTGGGCGCGCTCGCTGAAGTTACTAAATGGCCTAGCGCGTCGGTGACCAGGATCGCTGGGTTCGTTTTGACAAATCCAAAGGAGCCGGAGTATGCGGCCGAGACGACTCCGGTTGCGGCGGGAGCGCCCACGATAAAATTTCCCGCCAGGCCGTAAACCGGACGAAACGAACCCACCGGGTCCTGGATGAATCCGATCTGGGGGGGCGCGATGGCGGTCTGGGCCGAGGCGCTGACTATCGCGAGTGATAAAGCCGCAAGGGAGATTTTCATGGATGCTGCCCGGTTTTTCATGGATGTGACCCAATGATGATGCTCGGGGTTCCTATGCTGAGCGCGGGTGTCGCAGCGGTCGAACTAGAGTTGGAGCGTGCGACGACGATCCCAGCCGCGGCCGCGCCGGCCACCAGTGCGCCGATCAGCAGCCATTTCCCATGCCCGCCATGCGATGCCGTGAAGACGCCTTGGCCGCCGGCCTGGGGCGCACCAGATTGAACCGCAGCGCTCTGAAAGGCGCTCGAATCTTTCAAATATTGGGTGACGAATATGCCGGCGCGCTCCTGATCCTTTACCGCGGTGATCCGAAACTCCACCGGGCCGGCGGTTTTATTCCATTGCATGCCCCATACGGTGGCGCGTCCATCGGGACCTGTGGTCACCAATTGATCGCGCTTGCCGGAGTTGAAGACGCCGCTGGGCCCTGGTCGGGGAGCAGGAACGTCACCGATGCTTGGTCGACCGGCTGGCCGGCACTGTCGGTGACCATGACAGTGATGCCGCTGGCCGCGCGTGTGCCGGTCCGATAACTGGCGCCGTCGCCTTCTATTATTTTGAGCTGGATCGCAGCGGCCGCATGCAACGGCACGCTATAGAGCAAGGCGCAGCACAAAAGGCTGCGCCAACAATTATTTGCTATACGCACGTCAAATACGTGCGCGGGATGAAGCCGTTCTTCTCAGCGGCGCGAGCGGAGGTTAAACGCGTGAGGCCGCGGTTAGCGCGTCGCCGCTAGCTGGTCGAAGTGATGCCACTGCCCATCGGCGGTGTAGCTCTTTTGCGTTTGCGCGCTCGGGCCTTGTGCGTTCGGCGGAGCTGGTGGTGCGGCCGCTGGAGGAGGCGTCGCCGGTGCAGTTCCACCCGCAGGTGGTCTGGGAGCTACCTGAGGGGCCTGCTGCGGCGGATACTGATACTGCTGCTGTTGCGGATACTGTTGCTGTGGATACACCTGCTGTGGGTACTGCTGCTGCGGAGGATACGCCGGCCCGGAGGGATAGCTGCCATTGGGGTCGCCATAGGCGTAAGGACCCGGATAGAGGGTAAGCGGGATAGGAATACGGGTAACCGTAATATGGATAACCATAGGCGTAGGGGTAATATACGGGTATCCCCAACCCCAGCCTAAGCCGAGACCCAAGCCGAAGCCGTAGCCATAGCCGCCGTAGAATCCACGGCCATAGCCGCCATATCCACCGTAGCCTCCTCGGAAAGCGCCGCCGCCGAAGCCGCCTCCGCGGAAGCCGCCGCCACCGGCAATAGCGTGTCCGCCGCCAAAACCACCACCACCCCCGTGAAAACCGCCGCCCCCGCCGCCATGGCCGCCACCGCCTCGCTGAGCAAAGCACGTGCCAGCTGCGAATAACAGGGACAAAGCTACGATATGCAATGTGCGCATATGCGCCTCCTCCTCCATCCAGCATACTCCTCAGGTCAATTCCCGAGTGAGCTTCCTAACATAATTAGGACGTTGGGGAGAGGCTAGGTTTCCAATTTTGCGGGCGCGATTACTTCCAGTCGGCGGTAAAGATGTTGAACTCGTACTGGGACTTGGCGTCCTTGTCGGAGGCGAAGACGATTTTCTTGCCGTCGGGCGAAAATTCGGGGAAAGCGGTGAAGCCGCCGTAGTTGGTGACCTGCTCGAGGCCGGTGCCGTCGGCGTTGATCATATACAGCTCGAATTTGCGGCCATCGCAGTCGTGCTTGTTCGCAGAGAAGAGGATCTTTTTGCCGTCGGGCGTGAAGGTAGGGGCGAAGGCGGCGCAGCCGAAGGCGGTAATGGGGTGCGCGTTTTTGCCTTCTGAGTCGGAGACGAACAGTTCCATCTTCATGGGCGAGGTCAGGTTCTCGCTCAGCAGATCGCGATACGTTTTCTCAGCCTCGGGCGTAGGCGGGCGATAGGCGCGCCAGGCGATCATCTTGCCATCGCGCGAAAAAACCGGGTCCGCCATCGTAGCCTTCGGTTTTGGTGATCTGCTTTTTGCCGGAGCCGTCGAGATTCATGGTCCACACTTCCAGGTCGCCCGATTCCATGGACGTGTAAACGATTTTGCCGGTCTTGCGGTTGACGGTCGCTTCGGCGTTGTAGCCGGGGGCGCTGGCGAGGGTCTTGACGATCTTGCCGTCCAATGTCGCCAGATAGATTTTGTAGGTCGGATAGACGGCCCAGACGTAGCCTTTGGTGCGATCGGCGGGCGGCGGGCACTCATCGCCGGACTCGTGCGTGGAAGCGTACAGGATGTGCTTGTTGTCGGGAAGAAAATAGCCGCAGGTGGTGCGTCCCTTGCCGGTGGAGACCATGTGCTGGTTGGAGCCGTCGGCGTTCATGATGAAGATCTGGTCGCATTTCAGCTGGTCGCGGGTGGACTGGAAGATGATCTGCTTGCCGTCGGGCGACCAATAAGCCTCGGCGTTTTCGCCGCCGTTGGTGAGCTGGCGGATGTTGCTCAAATGCTCGGGCGTTTGCGCAAACAAACCGCTTGCGATCAGAATGAATAGTAAATGTCTTGCCAAGAGACCATCGTAGCCTACCTGTTAGGTGTGTTGGCCGCGGTGACTCTTGCGGCTGCCCCGCCCCAGTTCCAGGCGCACATGATCGCCGAGGTTACGAACGCTTCGCAGGTTTTTCCGATCGACGTGAATCACGACGGCAAGATCGACCTGATCGTGCTGGCGGGGGGCACGGCCGATCTGGTCTGGTTTGAAAATCCAGGTTGGCAGCGGCACGTGATCGCGGGCGGGCTGAAGGGCATGATCAATCTGGCGGCCTGGGATACGGATGGCGACGGGATTCCTGAGATCGTGCTGGCGCGGGCGTTTTCTGCGCGGCCCAAGGAGAGCCTGGGGATCATATCGCTGCTGAAGCACAGCGGCGATCCGCGCGGGCTTTGGACGATCAGCGAGATTGACCGGCTGCCCGCTTCGCATCGCTTCCGCTTGGCTGATATCGACGGGAGCGGACAGAAGGTCCTGGTGGATTCGCCGCTGGCCGCATCGGATGCGCTGCCGCCGGATTACTACGGGCACGTTCCGCTGGTGTTTTATCGGCCGGGCGAATGGAAACGCGAGCTGATTGATGACAGCAACGAGGGCGTGGTGCACGGGATCGCGGCAGTCGACTGGGATCAGAAGGGCCACGACGATCTACTGGTCGCCGGATTTACGGGCGTGCGGCTGTATAAGCTGGGCAAGAACGGGCGTTGGACGCACACGCAATTATTGAAGGGCGATCCGTCGCCGCGGCCCAAAACTGGCGCGAGCGAAATCGCGGTGGGGCACCTGGGCGCGGAGCGGTTTCTGGTGACGGTGGAGCCGTGGCATGGTAACAAGGTGGTGGTCTACCGGCAGCATGGATCGGGATGGCGAGGCGAGGTGATCGACGATAGCCTCGCCTACGCGCATACGCTCGTGACGGCGGACTTCAGCGGGGAAGGCCGCGATCAGATTCTGGCCGGCTGCCGCGACCAGCCCACGCGCGTGTACATTTACGATTTCGATGGGACGCGCTGGAATCGGCAGACGGTGGATGAAGGGATCGCGGCGAACAGCTGCGTGGTGGCGGATCTCAACGGGGACGGGAAGCCCGATATCGCTTGCGCGGGGATGGCGACGAACAATTTGAAATGGTACGAGAACCTGGGTCCAACGAAGTCCGCCCAGCGGTGACCGTGGCCATTCCGACGCTCGCTGCCGACGATGCGCTGGCCGAGTGCCTGGAGGCGCTCGAACGTCAGACATTTTCAAATTTTGAAATCATCGTCGTGGATAACAGCGGGCGCGGAGCGGTGCGGGCGCAGGGGCGCGTGCGGGTGATCGCGAATGAACGCAACGTGGGATTCGGCGCGGCGGTGAACCAGGCGTTTCGGGAATCGAACGCGGAGTTTCTGGCGGTTTTGAACGACGACACGGTCGCAGATCCGGACTGGCTGGCGGCTTTGATGCGCGCCATGGAAACAAGCCCGGAAGTGGGGATGTGCGCATCGCAGGTGCGCCTGGCCGGAGACGGCCGCTTGGATTCGGCGGGCATGCTGTTGTGTCCAGACGGCAGCAGCAAACAGCGCGGGCATCTGGAGCGTCCGGAAGCGTACGCGTGTCCGGAAGAAGTCTTGCTGCCAAGCTGCTCGGCTGCGTTTTACCGGCGTGACGATGCTCGAGGAAATCGGGCTGTTCGATGAGAGCTTTTTTCTTTACTGCGAGGATACCGATCTGGGTTTGCGCGCGCGTTGGGCAGGATGGAAATGCCTGTACGTTCCGGGCGCGGCGGTGGAGCATCGCTACTCGCATTCGGCAGGACGGGCGTCGGCGTTGAAAGCCTACTATGTCGAACGGAACCGGCTGTTTCTGGTGATGAAAAATTTTCCGTTACGGGAGTTGCTGCTGGCGCCGGTTTGGTCGCTGGCTCGTTATTTTTGGCATGCGCTGTTCGCGATGCGCGGGCGTGGAAAAGCAGCCGAGTTCCAGCGGGGTGGCAGCACGGCGTTTCGCCTTCCGATGTATGTGCTGCGCGCGCATCTTGAACTGCTCGCGCGATTTCCCGCGCTGTGGAGAGCAACGGAAGAGGATCAAGCGCCAGTTGACGCCGCAACAATTCCGGCAACTGATGCGCCGTTTTTCGATCAGTCCGCGACAGGTGGCCGCGTTGTGAAGCAGGCGCGCGGACCGAACGAGCTGATGATCCTGATTCCCGCCTTCAATGAAATGGGCGCGATCGCGAGCGTGATCGAGGAGGTGCACCAGGTGGTGCCCGGCACGCCGGTGCTGGTAGTGGACGATTCATCGACGGACAGTACCTATGAACGCGCGGTCTCGGCGGGAGCGGATGTGTTGCGCTTGCCGCACCATTTGGGATTAGGCGGCTGCGTGCAAGCCGGTTACAAGCTGGCCTACGAGCTCGGGTACGACTACGTGATCCGGGTGGACGGCGACGGCCAGCACGATCCCAAGTACATCCCTGAATTGCTGAAGGTCTTGCGCGAGAGTGGCTGCCACATGGTGATCGGGTCGCGATTCTATCAACACGACGGCGATCACACCAGCCCGGTGCGAGCGATCGGCATTTGGGTTTTCCGCTTGGTGCTGCGGCCGATTCTGGGCAAGCCGGTGCACGATCCCACGTCGGGCTACGTCGGGGTAAACCGGGAGGCGCTGCAGGTTTTTACTAAGAGCTTTCCGCTGGAGTATCCGGAAATCGAGGCGCTGGTGGTTTTGCAACGCAAGCGATTCCGCTTCCAAGAGGTGCCCTGCAACATGCGGCGGCGCAAAGCTGGCCGCAGCAGCGATTACCGCGGTAAAATCGCTGTATTACATCGTTCACGTATTGTTGGGAGTGTTCGTGAACATTTTGAAATTCGAGGGACGCCGCAAGAAGGAATAATGGATGGAACGCCTGCTGAATGCGATGACGGTGTTAAGCGTGGTGATGCTGGCGGTGGTGCTCTTCTCAGTGCGCCGGTCGCACATTCGCGTCGAATATTCCGTGAGCTGGCTGGCGGCGGCGGCGATTCTGCTGATCCTGTCGCGATCGTCCTTCGTATTGCAGTGGATCGCGCGGCAGCTTGGACTGGCCGATCCGCCGTTGGCGCTGGTTATCCTGGTGGTTTGCGTTTTCGTGATGGTGATTTACCGGCTGTCGGTGAGGATCTCCGACCTCAAGGATGCGAATATCGCGATGGCCCAGCGCCTGGCGATCGTGGAGTTTCAGCTACAGAATCGCAATGAACAGCAGTAAAACCAGGAAACCCAAGCGTCCCGCCGCAGCCGCAATTGCGGTAGCGCAGCCGCCTCAGCAGCATATCTGGCCGTATTTCGCGGCCGTGTGCATCGCCGTGTTCGCGGTCTTCGAAATTTACTGGCCGGCGATTCGCGGGCCGTTCCTGCTGGATGATTCTTATCTGCCCTACCAGTTGCCGGGCTTCAGTCCGGCGCTGACGAACTGGATCCATGGCGTTCGGCCTTTGCTGATGTTCAGCTATTGGCTCAATTTTCAATATGGCGGAAACGAGGACACCTTCGGCTATCACTTCGTCAACTTGATTTTGCATCTGTGCAACGGCTTTTTCATTTTTCTAGCCGTTCGAAAAATTCTGAGCTGGGCCGAAGTGGAAAAATGGCCGTCGGCCGTATTTGCGATTTTCGCGGCGGGGTTGTTTCTGTTCCACCCCATGCAGACTGAGTCGGTGAGCTATATCGCCAGCCGTTCGGAAACGCTCAGCGTTTTTTGGGTTCTGGCGGGGTTCGTCGTGTTCCTGTACCGCAAAGGCGACGCGCTGTCGATTCCGAGAATCATCGCGGTGCTCGCTCTGTTCGCAGCGGCGGTGCTGACCAAGGAGCACACTGCCGTCTTCGCGGTGCTACTCTTGCTCACCGATTATTACTGGAACCCCGGTTTTTCGTTGCGGGGCATCCGCAGGAATTGGAAACTATATGCGCCGATTGCGGCCGGAAGCGTGCTGGCGCTGCGCTTTGTGTGGCAGGTGATCAAGGGCGCGGATTCGGCCGGCTTCTCGGTGAAACAATTCACCTGGTATCAATATTTCTTTACGGAATGCCGGGCCATCTTTCATTACCTGTTCATGTTCGTGTTGCCGGTGGGCCAGAACGTGGATGAAGATTTTCCGATTTCGCGCACGGTATTCGATCACCTGGCGATTGTTGCGATGATCGCGCTGGCCGGCATCACTATTGTTGCCTGGATCTATCGACGCCGCTTCCCGCTGGCTTCCTACGGCTGGCTGACGTTTCTGATCCTCATCGCGCCGACCTCGTCGTTTGTGCCGATCCTGGACCCGTACGTGGAACGCCGCCTTTACCTGCCATTCATCGGGCTGCTGTTTGTCGTGATCGAGTTCTTGCGGCGGTGGAAAACGAGCCGCAATGTTTTGATCACAGTGCTGAGCGTAGTGCTGGTGCTGGAGGCCGGCGCGACCTACCAAAGAAATGAGCTCTGGGGCAATGCCATCGACATGTGGAAAGACAGCGTCGCGAAATCTCCGAACAAAGTTCGGCCGAGATTTCAACTTGCGCTCAAGTATTATCAGGCCGGCCAATGTACCGATTCGGTGGAGGAGTTCGGGAGGGCGGCGCAAGTGGAGCCGCCGACCTGGAGTCTGCTGCTCGATTGGGGGCTGGCGTATGACTGCGCGGGAAATTCCGATGAAGCGATCGCGAAGTTCAATCAGGCCGCTCTCATCGAAAAAGATGCGCATGTGTATTCGCAGCTTGGCATGGAGTACGGCAAGATGGGCAAATATCCGCAGGCGCTGGATGCGCTTGACACGGCCGTGAAGCTGGAGCCAACTTTCGCGATGACGTATTTTTACCTGGGCAACATTCACAACATCCAGGGCGACCGATCGCGAGCGGTGGAAGAGTACCGGCATGCGGTGGCGCTGGATCCGCAGAATCAAGTGGCGCGCGACGCCTTGGCCCGCCTGGGCCAGTAGATGCTGCGCATCGGCGTCAATGCCCTGTATCTGATTCCGGGCGGCGTCGGCGGTACCGAGATTTATCTTCGCAATCTGCTAAAGGCTCTGGCGGCGACCGATGCGGTGAACCAATATGTGGTGTTCACGAATCGGGAGACCGGTAGCGATCTGGTTCCCGAACAGTCGAATTTCACGCGCGCGCCTCAGGATGTGCGCGCGTCGTTTCGTCCGGCGCGAATCTTGTGGGAGCAGCTCGCGCTTCCGGTCGCGGTGCGGCGGCATCAGTTGGATGTTCTGTTCAATCCAGGTTTCACTGGTCCGATGTTGTGCGGCTGTCCGACGGTCACGGTGTTTCACGATCTGCAGCACAAGCGGCATCCAGAGTATTTCCGCTGGTTCGATCTTCCCTTTTGGAATTTCTTTCTGTGGATGTCGGCGCGGCGGTCGCGCGGGTTGATCGCGGTCTCGGAAGCGACACGCGACGATCTGGCGCGATACTACGGGCGGGAAGCCCAAGTGATCCACCACGGCGTGGAGCGCGAGTTCTTCGAGATCGCGCGCAATCGCGAGCCGAAGGATTTTTTATTGTGCGTTTCCACGCTGCATCCTCATAAGAACCTGGAACGGCTCTTGCGCGTTTACGGCCGCTCGCCGGAGTTGCCGAAGCTGATCGTGACGGGAGTGCGCGGGTTCGCCGCGAAAAATCTAGAAGCGATGCGGCCGGCCTCGGTTGAGTTCGCCGGCTGGATTCCGCGTGAACGGCTTTACGAACTGTACAGAACCGCGCGCGGGTTTGTTTATCCCTCGACTTTCGAAGGATTCGGGATGCCGGTGTTGGAGGCAATGGCGGCGGGAGTTCCGCTGGCCTGCTCCGATATTCCGGTGCTGCGGGAAGTGGCGGGCGAGTGCGCGCTGTATTTCGATCCACTGGACGAGGAAGCGATGCATCGCGCGTTGGTTCGATTAGCGGCTGGCGCGATTCCGGTGGAAGCTGGCATGAGACGAGCGGTCGACTTTACCTGGGAAAAGACGGCGCGCGCGACGTTGGACTATCTGAGCAAGTCTTCGAGCTGAATTTTAGTGTCGGTTTTGGCATCGCGATATTTCACGATGACGGGCGTGTAGAGCGAGAGGCCCCACTCGCGGCCTTGGCCCGATGTGATCGCGCGGGATCCGGCGACCACAACTGCATCTTCGGGAATCACCAGCGGATCTTCGTCAGTCGCGCGATAAATCTGCGAGCGGACGACGTCATAAACCGGCGTGGAGCGGTTCAGGATGACACCCGATCCGAGCACGGCGCGGCGCTTCACGACGGTTCCTTCGTAGATGCCGCAGTTGCCGCCGATCAAGACATCGTCCTCGATGATGACGGGAAGCGCGCCCACCGGTTCGAGCACGCCTCCGATCTGCGCGGCGGCCGAAACGTGGCAATTCGATCCGACCTGAGCGCAGCTGCCGACCAGCGCGTGAGAATCGACCATAGTGCCGTCGCCGATCCAGGTGCCGGTGTTGATGTACATCGGCGGCATGCAGGTGACACCCTTTCCGATGTAGCAGCCGTCGCGAATGCTGGAGCCGCCCGGCACGATGCGAATGCCCTGATCGACGGTAACGCGCTTTACCGGGAAAGTGGCCTTGTCGAACCAGGGCTGGCGAATCGGGTCAATCGACATGTCGACCACGGTGCCCATGCGGAAGCCAAGCAGGATGCCTTTTTTTACCCAGGTGTTGACGCGCCATCCGGTCTTCGACGACGGGTCGGGTTCAGCGGAACGAATCTTACCCGCGTTCAGCGCCTGCTGGAATTTTTGGAAGAGGCGGAAATGTTCGTCAGTGTAGGATTGTGGTTTTTCGTCGAACAGCTTCTCGATCTCAGACTGCATGCACGCTCCGGCCGGCGAGCAGTCCCAGGGTTTCGAGAACCTGTTCGATCTTGGTTTGATTCGCCGCGCTGGGCGGGCAAAGCGGGAGCCGCCATACTGGTTCGAGCAACCCCATGAGAGCCATGGCCGCTTTCACGGGAATCGGATTCGATTCGACGAAGTTGATTTCCATGAGCGGGAAGTAGCGGCGCTGCAGGGATCGCGCAGCAGCAAAATCATTAGCGAGCGCGCGTTGAACGAGCGCCGTAATTTCGCCGGGCAGTTCGTTCGAAATCACCGAGACCAGGCCGTGGCCGCCGAGCGCGATCAAGGGAATGGTGAGCGCGTCGTCGCCCGAAAGCACCGCAAAGCTGGGAGGCACCTGCTGAATGATCGACGCCATTTGGCCGACGTTGCCCGAGGCTTCCTTCACTCCGACGATGTTGTCGATTTCCGCGAGCCGCTTGAGAGTGGCGGGCTCGACGTTGACGCCGGTGCGTCCCTGCACGCTGTAAACAATGATGGGAAGTTTGACCGCCGACGCGATCGCTTTGTAGTGCTGGTAGAGGCCTTCCTGCGTGGGCTTGTTGTAATAAGGCGTGACGGAGAGAATGCCGTCGACCTGCATGGCCTTGAGTTCCTTGGCGAGTTCGATGACTTCGGCGGTGTTGTAGCCGCCGGCGCCCGCGAGCACTTTCACGCGGCCGTTGGCTTCTTCGAGAGTGATCTCCACTACGCGCAGATGTTCTTCGCGCGTGAGCGTAGGGCTTTCACCGGAGGTGCCGCAGGGAACGAGGAAGTTGATGCCTTCATTGATCTGCCTTTTGACGAGCGCGCGCAGCGTCGACTCATCGAGCGAGCCGTCTTTGCGAAACGGGGTCACCATCGCGGTGCCGCAGCCGTGGAATAACATATCAACCTCCAAACAGGACGTCGCTGAACTCATAGAAACCTTGCCGCCCGATAATCCATTGTGCCGCTTTTAGAGCGCCCCGGGCGAAACCCTCGCGGCTGCGGGCAGTGTGGCGCAGCGTGATCGTGTCGGCGGCGGAATCGAAGCCGATTTCATGGGTGCCGGGATGCGCGCCGGCGCGGTTCGCACTGGCGTCAATCGGACGAGCGAAACCCGCGCGCTTCATCTCATCCACCAGCTTCAGCAAAGTGCCGGAGGGCGCGTCTTTTTTGGTGATGTGATGGATCTCCCAGGCCCAGGCTCCGTATTCTTTCTCTTTCGCGAACAGCCGGGCGGCTTCTGAAACAAGGCGGGAGAAAATGTTTACACCGACCGAGAAATTGGGGCTCCAGACCAGCGCTGCGCCGTTCTTTTTAACGATTGACTTGGCGGCGTCGAGATGTTCTTGCCAGCCGGTGGTCCCGATCACCACCGGGATTCGAAGCGACGCGAGTTTTTCAATGTTGCCGAGCACGGCTGCGGGCATCGAGAACTCGACGGCCACGTCGGCGCCGACCAGCGACTCATTGCGATCGACGTCGATGCGCGCCGTGACAGTGAATCCGTATTCGGGCGCGAGCTGATCGATCAGGCGTCCCATCTTGCCGTAGCCGACGATGGCCAAGTTAGGCATGGGACCTCTCGAAGACGTTTGCAATGGAGAAATACTGGTGGAGGTTGCTCCGCCGCAGAACGCGCTTAGGCATCAAACACCGCCGGATCGAGCTCATTGAAAAATTCCGAATGCAGGGCCTGGACTGCGGCTGAGAGATCGTTTCCGGCCACCACGAATCCGAGATTCAGCGCGGACGCGCCCTGCGATAGCATCCGAACATTGATGTTTCCGAGCGCGTTAAAAACACGCGCCGCGACGCCGGGAGTATAGCGGATATTTTCACCCACGATGCAAATGATAGCGTCATTCTGGTCGACCGAGACTTCCGCAAACTCGCGCAGGTCCGCGACAATTGCATCCACGCGCTCCCGCTGATCGAGCGTGAGCGAGACGCTGACCTCGGATGTCGCCACCATGTCGACCGATGTTTCGTAGCGCTCGAAAATCTCGAAGATCCGCCGCATGAAACCGTGCGCCATGAACATGCGGGTGGATCGTATATTCAGGACGATCACGTTGGCTTTGCAGGCGATCGACTTGACGACGTTCTTGCACGCAACCGGTTCGGACTGGATGCGCGTTCCTTCCACTTGAGGCCGGCGGGAGTTGAGAATCAGTACGGGAATATTGCGTTCAATCGCCGGCATGACCGTGGCGGGATGGAGAACTTTAGCTCCGAAGTAGGCCATCTCGGCGGCCTCACTAAAAGAGATCACACGGAGACGGTGTGCGTTGGGAACCATGTTGGGGTCGGCGGTCAGCATGCCGTCGACATCGGTCCAGATTTGAATTTCTTCGGCGCCGATGCCCGCGCCGACGATGGACGCCGTGAAATCGGAGCCTCCTCGGCCGAGCGTGGTGGTGACACCATCCTCCGTCGATGCGATGAAGCCGCCCATCACGACCACGTGCTGTTTAGCGAGCGGAGGGACCGCTGCGGCCAGCCTCGCATAGGTCGCTTCGAGCAGCGGCACGGCCTGCGTGTGCCGATGATCGGTAACAATCATCTTGCGGGAATCGAGGTGTACTGCACTGACGCCATGGTGCTTGAAAATATTCGTGACGATCAGGCTGGAAAGGCGTTCCCCGAAACTGGAGATCGCGTCGATCGAGCGAGGCGTTAACTCGCCCAAGACTGCCAGGCCTTTCACGAGCTCCGAAAGTTCCTGGAAATGCTCATCGACGGTGCGCTCCATGCCGGACTCGCGCAGGTGATAATCGCGCAGCGCCAGCAACTCGGCGAGAGCCTGGTCGCGCTGGCCGCTGACAGCGAGATTTGCGATCTTGAGCAAGCGATTGGTGGTCTTGCCCATGGCCGAGACCACCACGATGGGCCGGCGGTCGACGCGGCACTTCACGATCCCGCTGACGCGCTCGATGGCTTCGGCCGATTCGACGGAGGTGCCGCCGAACTTCATCACGATCATTAGTCGAGCAGCCCCTCCGAGTACATCAGCTCCGCATTCAGAACCGCAGCGCCGGCGGCGCCACGAATCATGTTGTGGCCGAGTGCGATGAATTTGTAGTCCAGGACCGGGCACTCGCGCAAGCGGCCGACGAAAACGGCCATCCCGCGATCGCGTTCCACGTCGCGCCGGGGCTGCGGGCGATCCGCCGTGGCCAGGTATTGCAGGGGTTGTGCGGGTGCGCTCGGCAGTTTGCGCTGCTGGGGAAGGCTTCGATAACTATTGATGGCGTCGATCAGCTCGTCGAGGCTCGGCTGGCGTTCGAGCTCCACGCTGGTAGCCACCATGTGGCCGTCCACAACCGGGACGCGGTTGCAGTGCGCGCTCACTTTAGCGGCCAGCGGCTGGATGCTGTCGCCGGCGAAGTCGCCTAGGATCTTCTGCGTCTCCTGCTGCATCTTTTCTTCTTCGCCGCCGATGAAGGGGATCACGTTGGCATTGATATCGATGGAGGCAACGCCCGGATAACCGGCTCCGGAAATGGCCTGCATCGTGGTCGCGAGGGCCCGTTTGATTCCGAATTGCTTGAATGGCGCCAGCGCCAAGGCCAGGACAATCGTAGAACAATTGGGATTGGTTGCGATTTGGCCTTTCCAACCGCGGCGGCGCTGCTGTATGGGAATGATCTTCAGATGCTCGGGATTCACTTCCGGTATGAGCAGGGGAACGTCGGGCTCCATGCGATGGTTGCGGGAGTTGGAAACCACGACATGGCCGGCCTGCGCGAACTCGCGCTCAATCTCCGTAGCGACGGAAGCATCCATGGCGGAGAAGACCAAACGCGGCGCGCCGTTGCCGGCCTTGCACTCCTCCACCTTCATTTTTTCGACCGCGCGAGGCATAGGGCCATCCAGCCGCCAGGCGGTGGCCTCCTGATACGGCTTTCCAGCCGAGCGATCGCTGGCGCCCAGCCACGAAATTTCGAACCAGGGGTGGTTCTGCAAGAATTTGACGAAATGCTGGCCGACCATGCCGGTCGCGCCAAGAATTCCTACTGAGATTCTAGGTTCCATGATTTCCCCTCTAGCTTCGGATGAGTTCCTTTACCATTCGTTTATAAATCTGAATCGCTTCGATTAATTGTTTTTTCGGAATTCGTTCCTCGGCCGTGTGGGCCACATGGATTGATCCGGGTCCGAAAAGATACGGTTTCCCCCAGGCTTGGCCGAACGCCGGAATATCGGTCGTGTACGCAACCACGGTGGTTTCAAAGCCGGGGAGCGATCCGAGATACGCGGCGGGAATAGTCAGAACCTCCCGCACCTCGACGCCATTCCTCGCTATTGCGTTCAAGGCTTGGAGGGTCCGAACGCCATCGTCCACCAGACGTACGAAAATCTCGGCACGCGCCTGGTCGGGAATGACGTTGGGCGCGCGGCCACCCGCAATGGTTCCGATGTTCAGAGTGCTTTGGCCGAGAATTTGGTCGGAAGGCAGGGGAATTCCACGAACCTGCTGCAGCGCGTCCAGGAGTTTTTCGATGGCTGACTCGCCGAGCTCGGGGTAAGCCGAGTGCGCCATGCGTCCGCTCGCGATCATTTCCAGGCGAAGCGCGCCCTTACAACCGATGGCCAGCTTGTTCTCCGTAGGCTCGCCGTTGATCAGGAACTTCGAGCCGCGCGGGTTCTGAGCCGCGGCGAAGGCTCCGGCGCTGTTGCGCTCTTCTCCAACCACGAAGAGTAAAGCGATGTTCCTTTGCCCTTCTTCTAACAACTCGCCGACGGCAAAAAGCATGGCCGCAATGATCCCTTTGGTATCACAGGCGCCGCGGCCCCAGATATATTCGTCATCCTCGCGCGACGGAAAAAAAGGCGGAACGGTGTCCATGTGGGTGGATAGCGTCACGACGGGGTCGCCCCAGCAGGCCAGAACGTTGAAGCGCTTCTGGGCAACTGGCATGCGCTCCACGCGACCAGCATGCTGCTCGGCCAATGCGCTCAGGTGTGCGAAAAGAGTGTTGCCGATGCACTCTTCGTTTTCGGTAACGGACTCGACGTCCACCAGCGCACGGGTTAGCTCAAACACATTCATAAGCAGAGCGACAGGATGGAGGGCGGGCACGCGACGAGACGGTAAACGTATTTCCGGTAGCGCCCCCGGACACGCAACCGGCTGCCGGCAGCTTCCGCACGCACCTCTATGAGGACTTCTTTCAGGATAGCAGGTTCAGCGGGGACGGCTTGCGCAACACGCCATGTTCGAGACGGCGACGCGAATGCCCTCCAAACAAGGCCGAGAAGCGCGCCGAGGCGCGTTTTGTCATAATTAATGGATGCGCAAGGGCGACGCGCTTACCGACCTGATCCGGCAAGGCCGCAGGCGGCAAGTGTGTCACTCCGTTCTAACGGCGGCCTCTCTGGCCACTGCCTTCGCTCTGAGCGGCGGCATTCTGCTGCTGCTGGTGGGAACGCAAATCCTGAACTGGTATTGGTTACTGGTGCTGTTCCTAGGTAGCTTGGGGGTGGCCCTCTACGGCTTGCGCAAGCGAATCTCATCCAGCTACAAAATCGCGCAGGACCTGGACCAGCGGTTGGGATTTCACGACGGTCTTTCGACAGCGTATTACTTTCTGCGGCATCCCGATCGCGCGGGTTCCCCGAAAGAATTGGTCGCCCAGCAAAGGCAGATGGCCGAGGACCTTTCGCGTTCGGCCGACCTCGGACGCGGCATGCCTTTCCTTCCGCCCAGAAGCTTGTATCTCAACGCCGCGCTCGCGCTGGTAGCGTGCGGGATGTTCGGGCTGCGCTACGGCATCCAGCGGAACCTGGACCTTCGGCCGCCGCTGGTCCGAATCGCGTTCGACGGGTTTTTAGGTCCAGCGCGGGACATCGCGGATGCCAAGCAGGGCACGCGCCCCTTGGACGCCCAAGCTGCGGCACAAGACGGCCGCGAGCGCGACCAGGCGGACTCCAAGGCCGCCCAGAACAGCTCGGACCAGGCGCCCAACGCGGCGCAAGACCAGACCGACGCCAAGCTCGACAAAGCAGATTCGCGGAACCAATCGAAAGCGTCCGACGCCGATCAAAACAAGTCCGGAGACGACATGTCGGACTCTGCTGAGCGAGAAAAATCTGCGCTCGAAAAAGAAGGAGAGGGCGACTCTAAATCCTCCTCCGACGGAAATTCGAAAAGCAGCCCGCAGTCGGACAGCGGGAAGAATTCCGACGGGTCTGGGAAAGACGGGGACAATCAGAGCCTGGCCGACAAGCTGCGCGACGCGCTGGCGAATTTGATGGCCAAGCTGAAGAGTCAACCGAAGCCGAACCAAGCGCAGCAGGGATCTTCGCAATCGCCCAATTCTCAGTCGGGGTCGAAGCAAAGTCAGAACCAGGATAATGCCGCCAAACCCGAGAATTCCGCGCAGGGCGATGCCAACGCGAGCGGCGAGTCACAGGGCCAACAACAACAGGGCGGCAGCGAACAGGCAGCGCAAGGCAAGAGCCAAGGAAACAGCGCCGATCGCCCGAACTCTCCCGGCGGCAAAAGCGGAATCGGCAATCAGGATGGCGACAAGAGCGCTCGCGCAGCAGCCGAGCTGGCCGCCATGGGCAAAATCAGCGAGCTCCTGGGCAAGCGCGCGGCCAACGTTACCGGCGAAGCGATGGTTGAGGTGTCCTCGGGCAAGCAACAGCTGAAGACGCAGTACTCCGAAACCAGCGCCACCCACGTCGATGCGGGTGGAGAGATCAATCGCGACGAAGTCCCGCTGGCCTACCAACAATACATCCAGCAGTATTTCGACGAGATCCGAAAGGCGCCCGCGGAAAATTCCAAACCAGCCGCGCCGGGAAATACCAAAGCACCCGAAAACTAGCGCGGGAGCCGGCGAAACTGGCTACTTCTTGCCTGTAGCTTGCGCGATGGAATCCGCCAGGTAGTTGATCACCTTGGCCTCGTCACGCGCAACTTCGTAATAGGCGGCGCGCAGAAGCTGGTCTTTGCGGTTCACCAAGGTTTCGCGGATATTCTGCTGGACCCGCGGGTCGTTCAATTCGCGCTGGCCGGCCTGCTCCTTGGCGAGAACTTTGAAAACGCGGTATCCCTCCTCCGTCTTCACGACCGGCGTCACCTGGCCGGGCGACGCAGCTTGCACCGCCTTACGGATCTCGGGATTGGCCTTGTCCAGCGTCGATTCGGGAACAAATCCCAAGTCGCCGCCATTGGTGGCCGAAGTCGGATCTTCCGAATAATTCTGCGCCAAACTGACCCAATCCTCGCCCTGCCGGACGCGCGCCACCAGCATTTCGATTTTCTTGCGCGCCTGGTCGTCATTCTGCGCTTTATCGTTTTTCAGGTTGCGGACGTTCGGATCGGGCGCCGGCGTGACCAGAATTTGCGCCAGATGCACTCGCGGCTCGGGAAAATTGAAGCTGTTCTTGTTGGCATTATAGAAATCGTTCACATCTTTGTCGGAAATCGAGATGTGCGAAGTGATCTCTTTATTGAATAATTTCGTAATGCTGAGATCCCGTTTCAGCTGCGCCTTCATATCCTCCGCCGTCATATTTCGCGATCCGAGCTGCTTCTGAAACTCCTCCTGCGTGTAGGGCGCCTTTAACTCGGCGAAGCGTGCGTCGACATCCGCGTCGGTTGCCATCAGCCCCAACTTTTCGGCGCGCTGCAGCATGATCTCGTTATCCACCAGGGTGCGCAGAACTTCCAGTTTCTGAATCATCATTTGATCTTCGCTGGGCTTTTCCCCCGAGGAGACAAACTGCGCCTGATATTGTTTGTCGAGATCCGCGTAGGTAATGGGACGTCCGTTCACAGACGCCGCCACGTTATCCGGAGCGGCACGTTTACACCCGCACACAAATAGAACAGCTCCCGAAAGGAGAGTGGCGACAACTGCAGTCCGGCTCATCAAATGATGCAACCATTCTACAGGAGAACGCGTTTCGCTAGAATACTCCCTACATGAGGAAGGTTCTTGTAAGGACTCCCGCCATCGATCCGCGCCATGCGTGCTTCGCTATGTCGATCCGCCGCTCGGGGATTCACCGCTACGGCGTCTACGCCGAGGAGCGCATTCCCGCCAACCGGAAGGTGATCGAATATACCGGGAAGCATCTGAACCGCCGGCAGGCCAAGCATAACGACCATACGTATCTATTCACGCTCGACAATTACTGGAGCGTGGACGGAGCGGTGGGCGGCAGCGGCGCTGAAATTATCAATCACAGTTGCGAGCCGAACCTGGTCAGCCGGATCGTACGGGGCCACATTCTCTATGTAAGTTTACGCGTCATCAAACCGGGCGAGGAGCTTACGGTGGATTATAATTTTTCAAACGACACGGATCGCCAGCCCTGCCATTGTGGCGCGAAAAATTGCCGGGGAACGATCCAGAATATGGAGTAGGATCCAATGCGAATCAAAATCTTGCTAGTTTGCGCTCTGCTTTACCCGGCCGCCATCTTCGCTCAAAACTCCCGCGCGAATGCCGCGCCGACGGATATACCGCACATGCCGGATGGAAAGCCCGATTTGAGCGGCGTCTGGCAGCGGCCGTTCGTGCCGGACATGTCCAAAAATGCGCGCGACCAGCAAGGCGAACCCAACCTTCCCTTTACCGATTGGGCTAAACAGCATTTAGTCGAAGAGCTGGATTACTCGGCGCATTGCCTGCCGCTGGGCTATACGCGAGGCATCAACTCGCCCATGCCGGTCGAAATCGTGCAGCGGCCCAATCGAATCGTGCTGCTGTACGAAATGAACAATACCTTTCACGAGATTTTTACCGACGGGCGGGACCATCCCAAGGACCTGGAGCCTTCCTGGGCCGGCCATTCGATCGGCCGCTGGGACGGCGATACGCTGGTGGTCGATACGGTCGGCTTCAATGACAAGACGCGGGTCGATACGGAAGGTCATCCGCACACCGAGGCTCTGCATGTGGTGGAACACTTTCGCCGCACAGACGCCAAGCATCTGGCCTACGACGTGACCATCACGGACCCGGGCGCCTATACCAAACCCTGGAAAAACGTCAGAACGTTCACCCTGAGGCCGGATTGGGAAATCATGGAGTATAGCTGCGAGGAAAACAACAAAGAGATTAAGGAAGGCCATATTAAATGAGTAGGGAGCGCATCCGATGTACAATACCGAAAGCTACGGCCGGAGGTGTAAAGTGACAAGAAAACCGATTTGGCTGATCGCAAGCTTGCTGCTGCCGGCGGCGGTCCCGCTGCTCGCGCATCATTCCTTCTCCGCCGAATATGACGCTAAACAGACGCTCACATTGAAAGGCACTGTCACCAAGGTGGAGTGGTTGAATCCGCACGTCTGGTTTTACATCGACGTAAAGGACGACAGCGGCGCAGTCCAGCATTGGCAGTGCGAAGCCGGCCCTCCCAACATGCTGGCGCGCAACGGATGGAGAAAGGATTCTCTCAAGCCGGGCGACGAGGTCACGGTGAACGGTTTTCGAGCGAAGGATGGCACCAATACCGCCAACGCGCGGGATGTCCTGCTGCCGGACGGGAAAAAAGTTTTCAGCGGGAATGCCGACGACGCTGCCACCAAGGGCGGAAACAAATCCAATGAATAACGGTCCAACTTCCCGCCGAGATTTGCTCAAAGCGTTTGCGGCCGCGGGAACCGGCGCGCTATTGCCGTTCGGTGTCTCGCGCGCCCAAGTGTCCACAACGCCCCGCTCCAAACCTGGCCCCATTGACGTGCATCATCATATGACGTCGCCGGGTTATGTAAAGGCCATGCAAAAGGAGATGGACGCCTCGGGCTTCAAGCTGAGACCCTGGACGCCTGCGACTTCTCTGGAGGTGATGGACAAACACGGGATTGCCACCGCCATGTTGTCGCCCATCCAGCGCCTGGTGATGGACTCCATGAGCGACCGCAGCGAGCGAGCGCGCATGCTGGTGCGGGAAAACAACGAATATGGCGCGCAGGCTGTCAAGGATCATCCCGGCCGCTTCGGGCTGTTCGCCGCGATACCGCTTCCCGATACCGACGGAAGCCTGCGTGAAATCGAATATGCCTTTGACGTCCTCAAGGCGGACGGCATCGCGCTGTGGACCAGTTATCTGGATAAGTGGCCCGGCGACGCGGCGTTCGCGCCCGTCTTTGAAGAACTCGAATCGGCGCAAGGCGGTGGTTTTCTTCCATCCCGCGGCCCCGAGTTGCTGCCGCAATTTGATTCCTGGCCTTCAAATCTCCGGCATGATCGAATACGATCTCGACACCGCGCGCGCGGCCGAAAGCCTGCTCGTCGGTGGGACGCCCGCGCGCTGCCCGGACGTCAAATTCATTCTTTCCCATTCCGGCGGCGCGCTACCCACCCTGGCCGCACGCATGGTCGACGATTACCCGAAGGCCATCGCGAGCCGGCTTCCGAACGGCGTCGAATACGAAATTAAGAGATTTTATTACGAGACCGCCCACGCCAGCAAAGTGCCCGCCCTGGACGCGTTGAAGGACCTGGTCCCCGTCTCGCAGATCATGTTCGGAAGCGACGCCACCATCCGGCCCTATGAGTTCACCACCGAGGGTCTCGCCGAATACGGCGGATTTTCGCCCAAGGATTGGGACGCGATTTACCGCGGCAATGCCGAGCGGCTGTTCCCCCGCCTGAAGGTGTAACCGTGTGGAAGGCCGGAATCGGGAAACTTACCGCGTGCCGCCGCCGTCTAGGTCCTCGAATCTCTGAAACTGGTGCGCGATGAAGAACCTGCAAGGCGCGAGTTGTATTTTTGCGTTTCTAGCGCCGCTGGCGTTATTGGCGGCGGACCCTACCGCGCCTGGTGTACCCAACTTTCATCAGGTAAATGAGCATATCTTTCGCGGCGGCCAGCCGTCTGACGAAGCCTGGCCCAGCCTGGCTCATTTGGGAGTGAAAACCGTGGTCGACCTGCGGTTGGAAAATGAACATCCCACCAAGCAAGAAGCCCAGGCTGTGGAAGCGGCCGGCATGCGCTACTTCAATGTGCCGATGCATGGAGTGGTTGCTCCTTCCGATGAACAGGTCGCCCGGGTGCTCGGCTTGTTGGATTCCGCCGCCGAAGGTTCGGTCTTCGTGCACTGCCGTCGAGGGGCGGATCGAACCGGCACGGTGATCGCCTGTTATCGCATGGTGCACGACGGCTGGGACAATGAAAGAGCCTTCAAAGAAGCCAAATCCTATGGGATGAGCTGGCTTCAGGTAGGGATGAAGCATTACGTCCTGAGCTTCCAAGCGCCCACAGTCCGGGCCGCTAGCGCACCGGTTCTCGCGCCCGCCGCGCCCTAAAGCGATCCCGCATTTTGTGGTAGCCTTGCCACAATATGCGAATATTTCACTCTGTAGTTGCAGTTCTATTGGCCTGCACAGCCACGCTCGGGGCGCAACAGCTCAGCACCAAGAAGGCGCTCAATCTCGCGGTCGCCAAGCAGATCGTCGCCGCTTCGGAAAAAGAGGCCTTGAAGAACGGATGGCAGATGTTCATCACCGTGGTGGACGATGGCGGAACCATCATCTACCTGGAGCGCTTGGACGACGCGCAGATCGGCAGCCTCGAAGTTTCTATCGAGAAGGCCGAGACCGCCTTAAAATTCAAGCGGCCCTCCAAGGCATTTGAGGATCTGGTGGGGGGCGGGCACAATAACATCATTAAGCTGCCCGGAGCTCTGCCGGTGGAAGGCGGAATTCCCTTGATGGCGGACGGCAAAGTGATCGGCGCGATCGGCGTCAGTGGAGGCACCTCACAGCAGGATGGGCAGGTCGCGCAGGCCGGCGTGACGGCGTTCGAATCGCTGCTGAAGCCTTAACGTTTCCGGGCCTTGCCCGCCTTTTCGAAAAGCTTCAAATCGATCGCATCGCCCATGGCCCGATAGCCGGCGTTGTTGGGATGCAGGTGATCGCCAGAATCGTACTTCGCCAGGATCCTGGTTGGATTCGCGGGATCGCGAGTGACCGCATCGAAATCGATTACGCCGTCGTAAGCGGCGCCCTTTCGCAGCCAGTTGTTGAACGCTTCGCGCTTGGCCTCGCCCTCGGCCGAGAAGTACGCCGCTCCTTCGAACGGAAGCAGTGTCGCGCCGAAGATTCTAAGCCCATGCGCGTGCGCCCGCTCGACCATCTGCTGATGCGCCGCGATCAGGTCGTCCGCCGACGGCGACGGGTTATGGCTCGCCAGCCCGATGTCGTTAATGCCTTCGAGCACGATGACGTGGGTCACGCCGTCGAGAGCCAGGACGTCGCGATCAAAACGAGCCAGCGCGTTCACACCCGCATTAAAGCCGAATGGGAACACCGGAGCGTTGTTCTCGCCCAGCACACGATTGGCCGCGATGCCGGCATTCAGCACCGCTCGCACGCTGCCGTTCTTCATCGCGAGCCGCTTGGCGAGTTCGTCCGGCCAGCGCGCATTCGCGTCCAGCGTGGAGCGAGTTCCATCCGTGATCGAATCGCCAAAAGTGACGACGGCGCTGACGTCACGGGGCGCGGCGACCTCAACGTCGGCGAGGAAAAGCCACGACGGCAATTTGCCTGCAGCCGGCAGGTCGGCAGTGCCGGTGAAGTTGCCTGAAGTCGAGATGTAGTTAGACTGATTGGCGCCCGGGTGAATCGTCAGTGGGGACGCGGATTTGCTCCGGTCCTCGGGCAGGAAAATGTCGATCGCGAGGTTCCTGAGAGCGGGTACCGTAAAGCTGACCGCATCGCTGAACAGGACCGCGCCGGCCGGAATCGTAACAGACGACCTGCCGTTAAACATCAACGCATGCGCCGAACCGGGTACGATCTTGGCATCTTTGTCAGGCAGAGCGATGCTGGCCGCGCCGATCGTGAGCGGCGCCGTACCGAAGACATTGCTCAGGATCACGCGAGCCTCCGTGCCACCCACGCTCAGATGAACAATTTCGCGCAGAGTCTGATTATTCAGCGTAATCGGAGGCGGTGCCGGGGCCTGCGGCGCTCCAGGAGCCTGTTGCGCCGGTGCCTGCGCGGCTGGGCTTCCAGGCTGCGGCCGCACCAACACCGCCGCACTCCAACTCGCCACCCAATGCTCGTTCGCCGCGATAGGCTGCGCCACGGCCGCGGTTTGGCCCACCAGGACACACAGCAGCGCCAGTGCTTTTGCGAATTGGTTCACTTGGGCTCCTTCGAGAACGTCACTTATAGTTGGACACTATCTTGGATTCTACTTGGAATTTGCGATAGTTGTTCCAGGTGAGCTCCTGCTCGAGCGCGATCCTCTTGAGCAGTCCCACCCGGCCTGAGCCGCTGGTCACTTCGCGCTTCGGCAGCCACACTTCATCGTTGACGCGCGTTTGCTCGAAGTACAGTTTCGCGCCGGGATTCAAGCGGGCAATGAACAGACCGTAGGAAATCGTCGCGGTCGTTTCCGCTTCCAGGCGCACCCACTGGTACTCGGATTGGTCGATCCAGATTTTGCCGCGGATCTTGAGCAGCGCCTTGGCATCGGAGTGCTTGGGGTGATAATCGAGCCGAGGCACCGCCGAGATCACCCAGGCCGCATGGCCATCTACGGTCTCCTCGCCCTCCAGGCGGAAATTATAAACGTCCGGGATTTCTTCCAGGAATTCGCGATCCTTCTCGCGCTGCTTGGTGTACTCGGCCAGACGGCGCTCCCGTTGCTCGGGTGTCTCGCGCTCCAGCTTGGCGACCGCTTCATCCAGCTTCTGCTGTTCCTTCTTTTGCTCGTCGCTGGGAAGCGGCTTACCGTCGCGCTCCAGTACGCGGCGATGCGGTTGGCCGTAAAGAATCACGGTTTCCCATGCTTTGGAATCCTGGGACGTCACCTGCCCGTGCGAACTCAGGTGCCGCTCCGTTTCGCGCGCGATCCAGGTATAGTCCTTCATGCGAAGCCAGTTCGCCTGATCGAGATCCACGGATTTGCGCACGATCTCGCGGGCGTCCTGAGCGTGCACCAGCGTGAGGCTCAGGCTCGCGAAGATCACAGCCGGCGCCATCCGATTCACGGTCTAACCTCCAACTACTTATGCGACCATTCCTGCCCGATGCGCGACACTACTACTCGATCCGGATGATTGCCCGCCGCGGAAGTGAAGCGTTCCACAGGTTCGAGGTAAGGCTCCCGGCCCAGCCGGAAAGTCTGATGATGCACCGGCAGCAGGAACTCCGCGCCGCAATCAGCGCCCATGCGCCAGGCTTGTTCCGGGCTGCAATGCACGTGAATCCAGGGGTCGTAAGCGCCGATCGGCAAAATGGCCAGATCCACCGGCTTCGAACTGCGCACGGAGCGGAACGAATCCGTCAAAGCGGTGTCGCCGCCAAACACGACCCGATGACGCTTGGTTTCGATGAGGTAACCATTGAATCCACGATGCGTATCGGTTCGCAAGCGAGCGCCCCAGTGATTCACCCGCAGACCCAGGATCGACAACGGGCCCAGCTTCAAGCGTTCGCCCCAGCCGACTTCGTGAACACCCTTGTAACGCCTCACTCGCAGCAGGTCGCTGGTGTTGCGAGCCGTCACCACGGTAACGCCGCGGCGCTCGAAGCTGCGCAGCGTGCGTAAATCGAAGTGATCGAAGTGCGCGTGCGACAGCAAAACCAGGTCAATCGGCGGAAGCTGGGCGAGCGTCACCGCGGGCGCGACCAGGCGTTTGATGCCCACCGTCACCGGGCCCATGCCAACGCCACAACGTTCGCTCAAGACCGGGTCGGTCAAAATCGTAAACCCGTCGATTTTCAGCAGCACCGTGCTGTGGCCCAGCCAGGCCGCATACAGGCCTTCGTCCGGCCATCGCTTGGGATGGGGAAGAAAGGGCGCAGGAGCCACCGCCCGCTTGGCCTCCCGGCGATATCTACGGAAGAAATCGGGGGCCGCTCCACGGGCGTATCTGGCCGCCCCTCTCCATTGGGCCAGTTTCGATGTACTGCTGGAAACTTTCCTTCTCACGGGGGACCTTTATGCGGGTATCGGCTGATTATGCGTTCGGCTTGAATCGGGACGTGAACAAAAGGAGAACATCACTGAGATATTACGCAGGCTTCAGCTACTAATCAGTATGACATCCCCGAGCCTCGCCGCGCTACTTTTACTGGTCTGCTGCCGGCTTTTCGCGGGCGGCAATAACGGCCGCGTGGAATACATCGGCGGCACGATTTCCGAGATTCCGCCCGGCTGCGAAGGTACGGTGCTAGCTACCGACGACCAATACCTGGTCTTCTATGCCAAGAGCGCGAGTTGGCGCGTTCCGTATGACAAAGTCAATTTGATCGAATACGGCCAAAAGGTGGATCGGCGATACTTTGCGGCCGTGCTGATCTCGCCGCTGTTTCTGCTCGCCAAGAAGCGGGAGCACTTTCTCACGGTCGGCTATTCCGACGAGCAAGCGCGCCAGCAAGCCATGGTTTTCAAGGTGAATAAGGATGACATCCGCACGGTGTTGGTAAGCCTGGAGGCGCGCACCGGACGAAAAGTTGAATTCCAGGATGACGACGCCCGCAAAGGCGGGAAGGATTAGCCGTGCCACTGCTGCTCTGTATGATGATGTTTTTCGCCCCGCTGGACCGTCCCGCGGAGGACCCCAGCCCCGAGAACGAGACGGCGGCGCAGCTCGCCACAGTTCGCCGGATCTACATCGACATTCTGACGGGCGGCGACGCGGCGCTGCAGATCCGCGACCTGCTCATGACCAGTCTTCAAAATTCCAAGCAATTTATCATCACCGAAGACGAAGATCGCGCCGACGCCACGCTAAGGGGGGCGGGCGACGACGACGTGTTCACAGAAACTCATCAGTCGTCGGACGGAATCAATGCGCATACGCAGTTGGGCGAGGGTGAGAGCGCCGGGACCAGGAACTATGCCAGCAGCAGCAGCAACCACACCCTAGGGGTCACCATCGGGGAGAACGAAAGCCGGCGATCGGAAGAGCGCAAACATGAGGCGATCGCCACGGTTCGGCTGGTTAGCAAAGATGGAGACGTCATCTGGTCGGCCACGGCGGAAAGCTTCGGCGGAAAATTTCTGGGCGCGGGCGCCGATGTGGCCGATAAGATCGCCAAACGGCTGGTGCTGGATTACAAGGCCGCCAAGCAGCTGGCCGCCGCGCCGGCGAAGCCGCTCGCCACCGGACCCGCCAAGCCGCTCGCCACCGGACCCGCTAAGACGCCGGTAGTAGCCGCAGCCTCAGCCAAGTAGAGTGCGCCCGACCGGCTCAGAAACCTTCCCACACATACGCGAAGAAATTCCGGGTCTTGCGGAATCCCATGCGCTCGTACAGCGCGATCGCCTCCGTGTTGGCCGCCGTGACGGTCAGGCTGACCTTATTGCAACCGTGCCGGGCCAGCGATTCGAGCGAACGCCGGATCAGCTCGTAACCCAGGCGGCTGCCCCGAACGGCCCGCGAAACGCAGACCTGGGTGATGTGGCCGACGTCCGCCTTTACCAGGCTGCTCAGACACATCCCGCACAGCTTGCCGGAAGACGGATCGATGGCGACGAAAGAAGCAGGCTGAAAGAAGCTTCCACAGCCGGGATACTGAATGATATTGAGCAAGAAGCGCCGGGCGCCGCTCACGGAGCGGTATTGATCGTTGATCTGGCTGTCGATGTGGCCCTGATAGGCGCCGACGATCAGAGACGCGGCATCATCCTGCCGGCGTTCGCTCCAGCTCTCGATCCAGACCGGATGACTGGGGCGAGCCTCCGGCAGCTTGGCGGCTGCCGATAAAGCCAGTTGCATGAAATTCCGGCCATGCGCGCGAAGGTAACGCCTTTGCGGCAAACTGATCGCCGCGCCGTTGCGCAGCATCATCAATTGCGACTCAATTCTGCGGACCGACAAGCTCTTGGCCAAGCCATCCACCACCGTGCTGAGCAATAGCTCTTCATTATCGGCGGTGGCGAATTCTTTCATCACGTAGAGATCGCCGATAAGTCCCTTCTTCTCTTCGGAAACGAAGTAGCAGTAGCCCACCGGCTGCCCGTTCATAATGAGCGAATAGCCGTTCAGGGCCTGCATGTCCAGGAACCGGCGGACCAGGCCGGCGGAACCTCGGAAATCCCAGTCCAACGTTTCGGCCCAAACTTGTATCTCCTCATCGAGCAGCGCGGCCAGATCGCCGGCCCGCAAATGCCGCAGATCCAGGACGCGCGCCAGGGGGAAATCGGAAACAGCGGCCATACGGTCTCAGACTACCACCGAAACGGGGGCGTGGCTGCCAAAGCACCTGGGAATTGTGCCAGTTTCTTGGGGTTATACAACTGTTTTCGACTACACTCGAAAATTGCATGCGTTCTCATCACAGTGCGGTTACAACTCCTCTCAAGTGTCTGTGGCTGCTCTTGCTCATGCCGGCGGCCAAGGGCGACCCCCAACAGGTTGCGGACGGCCAGACTGCTCCGCAGGCGCTCAAGAACCTGAGCCTCGAAGAACTTTCGCAAATCGATGTGACTTCGCCATCCAAGGAACCCACGCCGGCCTTTCGTTCGCCGGTGGCGATTTACGTGATCACCGGCGACGACATCCGCCGTTCCGGCGTGACTACGATTCCCGACGCATTGCGGCTTGCGCCCGGCGTCGAGGTAGCCCGCATCGATGGCAGCAAGTGGTCCATCGGCATTCGCGGATTCGGGACGCGGCTCTCGCGCGACGTGCTGGTTCTGATCGACGGACGCTCCGTCTACACGCCTCTTTTCGCGGGCACGTATTGGGAAGTGCAGGACACTCTGCTCGAAGACATCGACCGTATCGAGGTGATTCGCGGTCCCGGCGGAACCATCTGGGGTCCGAACGCGGTGAACGGCGTGATCAATATCATCACGAAGAGCTCCAAGGACACCCAGGGAATGTTCGCATCGGCGGGCGGCGGAAACGAGGAGCAGGGATTCACTAATGTTCGGTATGGCGGCGACGACGGCAACGGGCTCACTTATCGCGTTTACGCCAAGGCATTCACGCGCGGCCCCGAATACCATTTCGATCACGACAATTTCGATGACTGGCGAGGCATCCAGGGCGGATTCCGGATGGACTGGACCGGCGGCTCGCGACCAGTTCACGCTTCAGGGCGACGCTCTATCGGCAGGAGGACGGCGAACAGGTTTCGCTCAGCACTTATGTTCCTCCCGTGAACGAGATCGTGGAGGGCAATGCCGAACTTTCGGGCGGCAACGCTCTGTTCCGCTGGAAGCGAGCTTTCAGCGAAGGTAACGATTTTCAACTCCAGACTTATTACGACCGCACCAATCGCAATGAACCGAATTCGGCGGAGAATCGCGACACGTTCGACGTGGATTTTCTGGCGCGAACCAAGCTCTCGGCTCGCCAGGAACTGCTGTAGGGGTGTGGGAGCACGAACCAGTGACGGCCATTTCATCGAGGTCGTGTCCGGCTTGGTTTTCAGCCTCTGCAACCGCGACGATTATCTGTTATCCGGGATTTTTAGAAGACGACATTACTCTGATCGATCGCAAATTGCTGCTGACGGCCGGCAGCAAAGTCTTGCGTACCAATTACACGGGCGTCAATTTCGAGCCCAGCGTGCGGCTGATGTGGACGCCCACCGATAAGCAGACTTTCTGGGTATCATACACGCACGCGCTGCGTACGCCCTCCGATGCCGAGGAGGATTTCTATTTCTCCAGTTTCCTCGGCACCGCGCCCAGCGGAGTGCACTATTTTGCCCGCTTCAATCCAATCCGGATTTCGCGCCGGAGCAGTTGAACGGCTACGAACTCGGCTACCGCCAACTGCATCGGGCAAGAATGTTTACATCGACGTTGCGGCATTTTACAATCACTATCACGATTTATTCAGCGAGGATCTCGGCGGGAGCCATTTCGTCGAAAGCACGCTGCCCTTCCCGGTACCGTGCCGCCGCCGCTGCATATCCTGCTGCCGGCCCAGTTCCGCAACGACATCTACGGCTTCACCACGGGAGTCGAGATCGCGCCGGAATGGCGCCCGGCGAATTTCTGGCGGCTGCGGGCGATCGTACTCGTTCCTGAATATGAATCTGGCAAAATGCGCAGGGAGCGCGCTCGGGGAGACGCCGGCGAGCGTGGTCAGGATCGAGCCCGCCGCCACGAGGTGACCATGGACTCCTCCTTCGATATCACCAAGAAATTGCAAGCTGGATTTGATTTATCGCTACGTCAGCGCCTTGTCGGCCGAGAGCGCACCCGCTTATTCCACCGGCGACGCGCGTATCGCCTGGCGCTTTACCCGCAGCTTGAGTTTTCCGTGGTTGGTCAAAACCTTTTTCAGCCTTACCATGTCGAATACGCCGCCGATCCGGGCGGTCCGGTGGCCATCCTTCGCAATGTTTATGCAAGTCTAGCCTGGCGAACAAAGTGAAATGACTGCTTCGCGCAAACAGACGCCGTGTCGTCGCCCGCATTCGCGGGCCGGCGTGCTGCTGTGCCGTTGTGCGCCTGTTTGCTGATCAGCCCGGAGCCGCGGCGCGCAAGCGTGCTCGAATACGAAGTGAAAGCCGCATTTCTGTTGAACTTCACGAAATTCATCGAATGGCCCGCCGGCGCTTTCGCCAGTCCCGATTCGCCTTTCACCATCTGCATTTTGGGGAGGGATCCGTTCGGCCGCGCTCTGGATCAGATCGTTGCGGGCGAATCTGTAAACGGCCGCAAGCTGGCGGTGCGCCGAGTCGGACCAGAGCTCCGGAGCCGCAAGCCTGCCAAGTGCTTTTTATCGACAGCGGAGAAAGAGAGATCCACCGAATTCTAGGCGGCTTGAGGACGCGGAGTTCTCACCGTCGGCGACGGTGAAAGTTTTATTCGCGAAGGCGGCATGATCGCTTTCGTGATTGAAAATCGCCGCGTGCGTTTTGATATCAACCAATCCGCCGCGGAACAAGCCGGGCTGAGGCTCAGCTCCAAATTGTTAAGCGTGGCGAGATCTGTTCAAAAATAGAATCGGGTGGTTCCGGCGCATGCGTACCTTCCGCGACAGACCGATCAAGCAGAAGCTGGTGATCACCACCATGGTGACCGTGACCGTCGCGCTTGCTGGTGGTCGGCCTGGGCGTGGTGCTGGCGGATTCCATTCTGTTTCGTGGATACTTGCAGCGCGATCTTTCCGCGACCGCGAAATCATCGCGGATAACAGCACGGCCGCATTGGCCTTCAACGACCCCGATTCCGCCGCCCAGACACTGGGCGCCTTGCGCGCGCGGCCGCACGTGGCCGGCGCCTGCATTTATCGAATGAATGGCTCGCTGCTGGCCAGGTACTCGCGTCCAGGGACGTTTCGAATGCCCCCTCCCGATGGCCATCGAGAGCACTCGATTCGGCGGCAATAATCTGACCGCTATCGCAGCCCATCGTTCTCAGCGGCCAGACCGATCGGCACCTTGATGCTGCTGTACGACCTGGGCGAAATCGGCGAGCGCGTCCGGCTGTATGGCGGCACCGTACTGGGCGTCCTGCTGGCCTCCAGCCTGCTGGCTCTGTTGCTCTCGCAATAAGCTGCGCTCCGTGATCGCGACGCCCATCTCGCGGCTGGTGAGCGCCACCACATCGGTATCGGAAACTGGCGATTACGGCGTTCGCGCCCAGAAACTCTCTGGCGACGAGCTCGGCGTTCTGGTGGACCGATTCAATGAGATGCTGGCCGGCATTCAGTCGCGCGAGAGCGACCTCAAGAAGGCCCTGGCGGATCGCGAGGCGGCGTTGCAGCGAAGTGGAAAAGGAGCGGGAGCGGTTTGCGTTCATGGCCGAATCGATGCCCCAGAAGATCTTCGCCGCCGGCCCGGCCGGAGAATCCGTCTACCTCAACAAGCAGTGGATGGAATTTACCGGGCTTTCCTTCGAGCAGCTCCGAGACTGGGGCTGGGCCCAATTCATTCATCCCGACGATCTGGAAGAGAGTCTGCGCATATGGAGGCAACATCGTTGAAACCGGCGAGCCTCTGCAGATGACCAGCCGGTTTCGCCGCGCCGATGGCGTTTATCGCTGGCATCTCAATCGCGCCCGCGCCATGCGCAACGCCGAGGGCGAGATAACCCTGTGGATCGGATCCAGCACCGAGATCCACGAGCAGAAGGAAATAGAGGAAGAACTGCGGCGCGCCAACGAGGACCTGCAGCAGTTTGCCTATTCGGCCAGCCACGATCTTCAGGAGCCCATCCGGAACGTGGCCGTGTACAGCGAAATCGTGGCCAGGCGCTACCATAACGTCCTAGATGATGACGGCCAGCAGTTCCTCGGTTTTCTCAAGGAGGGCGGCCGCCGCCTGGCGACACTCGTGAGCGATCTGCTGGCTTATACCAGAGCCGGCATGGCGGACGTCACGCGCCAGCGCCGGTGAATCGGGGCGGTCTTGAAGAACTCGCTCGCCAGCCTGGCGGAAGCCATCCGCGAAAGCGGCGCCAAGGTCAGTTACGATCGCTTCCCGAGGTATACGTGGGCGAAGCGCACCTGCAGCAGGTTTTCCAGAACTTAATCGGCAACGCTCTCAAATATAGAAACGAAGCGCCTCCGCAGATCCGCATCGCCGCGGTCCCGCGCGGCGCGTCTGGTGTTTTTCGGTCCAAGACAACGGCATCGGCATCGACCCTCAATACAAGGAGAAAATCTTTGGCGTATTCAAGCGGCTCCATCATGACCAGAAATACAGCGGTACCGGCATCGGACTGGCGATTTGCCAGCGCGTGGTTGAACGCTATGGCGGACGAATCTGGGTCGAATCCGAACCCGGCAAAGGATCCACCTTCTTCTTCACCCTCCCGCAGCACGTCCCAGCGAGTCCGCCCGGCCGCGGTTGAATCTTCTGCTGGCTGAGGATAATCTCCCGGACGCTCTGTTGGTGCGGGAAGCGATTCGGCTGGAGGACTTGCCGCTGGAAGTCCACATTGCGTCGGACGGCGAACAAGCGATCGAGTTCATCGCCCGGGCCGAGCGCGATCCCGGATGCGCCTTGTCCGCATTTTCTGCTGCTCGATATAAATCTTCCGAAGGGGGATGGATTCGAGGTGCTGCAAGCGGCTGCGCGCCAGCAAAAAATGCAAGGCCATTCCCGTGCTCGTAATCAGCTTCCTCGGACTCGCCCAGCGATCGCAGTCAGGCCGCCGAGTTGGGCGCCAGTTATTTCCGCAAGCCGCCGAGCTATGAAGAGTTTTTGAAGTTAGGGCGGCGTGTTGAAGCAGATGTTGAAGGATGCCGGCGAGTTGTAGACGTCTATCCGGATTGACGTCAGTGACCCGCCCGCTTCTCGATCGCAGCAATTGCTTCCGCAGTCCTTTGACGCACGTAATTGCCATCATACCCTGGAGCCGGATCGCTGTTGGCAGCTTCCTTCAGTACCGGGATCATGTCTTGTCCACCAAAGCTCTTTAGCGCTCTGATCGTATTGAGCCTATCGGCTTCCTCCGGATCGTGCAGTGCCTTCAAAATCAGCTGTTTTGCCGCTTGGATGGTCTTTTCGTCGAGGCCGGTCGTTTTTGCCAGCGCCTGAACAACCACTGGTGCAGCCTCAGCTCGAACCAGTCCGCTATTACTGCCATATATAGTGCTGCCAAACATCTGCATGAGGCAGGGGAGGGCGACCTTCCCATGTGCAGCTATATCGGCGGCAAAGCGCGATTCTGGGTCATAACCTTGATTAACCAAGATGCAGACTTGGCTCGGATCATTCCAATCGACGAAGGATTCCACTGTACCGCCTAAATATCCAACGTATTCAGCAAATGCTTCGTTTTGTTCATCGGGAATGTCGTCCGGCTTCGGATCTCCCGGCAGCGTGGGAATGAAACCCGCCTCCTCGCCCAGTAAATTCAGGAGTTCTTTCTGCACCTGAGGGTCACTGAGGGTCTTCGGATCGGAGCTGAGTTTTTCATAAGCCTCCGCCCGGTCTGTCCATTGGGCATGATGAAGCTGTCTCAGCAGTTCAGCAACGCTGGGCTTGTCTACGGGTTGCTGCTGTGCTGCGCAAATCGCCGCAAAAAGAATTCCCGCAGCCAAAAGAAACCGAATCATTCGCACGCCTCTTCTATCGGCCCATCCCGGGTCCGGCGCAAGGGTCGAGCGCTACCTCGCTGCTACAATGAAGGCTCCGGGAGGCTTATGGCCGTACAACAGCGCCGCGTTTCGGTGCCGGTGAGGATTGGCAACGTCTGGATGGGAAGCAATCATCCCATCGTCGTCCAGTCCATGACCAACACCGACACCGCGGATGTCATGTCCACCGTCAATCAGGTGATGGCGCTCGCACAGGCCGGCTCGGAACTGGTGCGCGTCACCGTCAACACCGAAGCCGCCGCGCAGGCCGTGCCCAAGATCGTCGACACGCTCGATAAGTTCGGCGTGCGCGTGCCGGTGATCGGCGACTTCCATTACAACGGCCACATTCTCCTGAAGAAATATCCCGATTGCGCCCGGGCGCTGGCGAAGTATCGCATCAATCCCGGCAACGTCAACATCGGCAAGAAGCACGACGACAATTTCCGCACCATGATCGAAGTCGCCATCGAGTACGACCGCCCGGTGCGCATCGGCGTCAATTGGGGATCGCTCGATCAGGCTCTGCTCACGCGCATGATGGACGAAAATTCGCGCCTGGCCGAGCCGCTGGATGCGAAAGAAGTCACCATGAACGCGATCGTCGCGAGTGCGCTCAATTCGGGCCAAGCCGCCGAAAGCTACGGGCTCGGGCGCGACAAGATTATCTTGAGCGCAAAGGTCAGCGGCGTGCAGGATCTCATTCAGGTCTATCGAAAACTCGCCGCTCAATGCGATTACGCGCTGCACCTGGGCCTCACCGAAGCGGGCTTGGGATCGAAGGGCATCGTCGCCACGACCGCCGCGCTTTCGGTGCTGCTACAGGAAGGCATCGGCGACACCATTCGCGCTTCGTTGACGCCGCTTCCCAACGGCGACCGCACCGATGAAGTGATCGTCTGCCAGCAGATCCTGCAAGCGCTGGAAATGCGCAGCTTCACGCCTCAAGTCACCGCTTGTCCGGGATGCGGGCGCACCACCAGCACGTTCTTCCAGGACATGGCCGATCAGATCCAGACCTATTTGCGCGAGCAAATGCCGATCTGGAAGGGCCAGTACGCCGGCGTCGAAGAAATGAAGGTCGCCGTGATGGGCTGCGTCGTGAATGGTCCCGGCGAATCGAAGCATTCCAACATCGGCATTTCCTTGCCCGGCACATTCGAAGAACCGGTGGCGCCGGTTTACATCGACGGCAAGCTCTCCACCACGCTGCGCGGCGACCGGATTGTCGCGGAGTTCATCGAGATTCTGCGCAACTATGTCGACCGCCGCTACGCGGGCCGAATGGCTGAAACCACTACGGTGTAGAGTTGCCGCGGTGGTCCGACCGGATTTTGGCGAGATCCAAAAACGATTTTAGACCCGTTAACAAACTGACCTTGGTTCCCTCTACATTGGCCCAATGCACGGGCACCTCCACGGCGCGCAAATTCAGCTTTTGAGCGATCACCAGATCTTCCACGTCGAAGCTGAATCCATCCTGCTTCTGCCGCGAAAAAATCTGCCGCGCCGCATCGGCTCTAAATAATTTGAACCCGCATTGAGTGTCGAGGAACGGAAGGCCCGTTACCAGACGCATGGCCAGATTGAAGAACCTTCCGGAAAGCTCCCGCAGCGGCGATTGGTGCACGTCCACTAAAGATCGGTCCACGGCGCGCGACCCGATCGCAATCACGGCTCCTTGTTCCGTAGCGGCTGCGCAAAGCTTGCTCACCTCGCCGATGGGCGTCGAAAGATCCGCATCGGTGGAAAGAATCCAGTCGCCCGCCGCCTTCAGCATTCCATGCCGCACCGCGTAGCCCTTCCCGCGATTGCCCGGATTTCGTAATAATTGAACACTCGGGTGGACCTTCGCGTACTCCTCCACCAGCCCGGCAGTGCCGTCCTGGGAGCCATCATCAACGACGATGATTTCAATGAACGAGAAGGTTCTTTCGTCTAACCAATTGCAGGATCTGCTTTAGCGTTTCCGGCAGCCGGCGCTCTTCGTTATAAGCCGGGATAACGATCGAGAGTGAGTCCAACGCTCAATTATACTGACCGCAACCGAAGGAGATCTCGGGTAACGAAATTGTCACTTGACACGACCCTGGAAACCTCAGACACTGAATGCGAGACTTGCTGGGTTTCCTCCTAGTACCGCGAGTTGTTGCGGGCCGAACGGAACGCCGTTGTCCTGCATGTATCCTGCCAGAAGACGTGCTCTTCCAAACTTCCAGGAATCCTTAATGTATCTAACTATGGAGAAAGTGTCATCGAACCGCGAACCTCTCCTGACCACGGCTGCTGTCGCGAAATGGCTTGGCGTCTCGCCGAGAACCGTTTGCCTGTGGGCGGAGTGCAGGGAAATCCCCGCGATCAAGATTGGCCGGCAGTGGAGATTTCGTGAAGGCGAATTGGGCGAGTGGCTGACCAGCGGGAATGCCGCCGCGAGATTGAAACACAGCGCCAACGACCGCGCTACTGCCGCCGTAAGTTAAGAGGATTTGCGGCAATTGCCGCAAGTGCGCAAGCGCATACTATCTCGCGATTTGTGTGGCAACATCTGGGCGTGAGTGCGGCACTCAATCAGCAGCGCCGAGCCGCAATCGAAGAGCGATAACGCTTGCCGGCGGAGCACTGCGCCAATGCCGGCCAGCGCTTAATGAACCGCAACAACCAGACTGAAGGACTCAATCAGGAGTAATAACCATGCACGATCCATTTCAGAACTATTCCACGGTGGGGAACTATCCCGGAATGATATCCCCGTCGAATTTTCCGTACACATCGCTGCAACCTTCTTCCATCAATCCAATGGCAGGAGTTAATCCTGCCGCGCTCCTCGGGATGGGCGGACCATCTCAAATTGCACAACAACTCCAAACAGCGGCCATCCTGGCGGGACTACAAAATCCCTTCCTCCAGGCAGCCATGCAGAATCCGTTCATCAACGGAGGATTGCAAAATCCGTACCAGCAGGCCTCTTGGGGAAATCCGCTCTTAGCCATCGGCCTGGGGAATCCTTTTCTTAGCGGCCTTCAAAATCCCATGCTGAATCCGATCTACGCCGGACAGAATCCCTGGCAGCAGGGCGGGCTGTTCGCGCAACAGCAGCATTCGCCTTATTCACAAGGGGCATTATTCGCAGCTGGCTGGCACATCGGTTCGCAGTATGGCCGCCATGGATCGCCCTATGGCCAGCAACTGGATCGCCCTATGGCCAGCCAGGTTACCCTCTGGCTCCTCAGAGCTGGGTTGGACAGGGCGGGCCGTTTGGCGGCGGGCAAGGGTTCGCGCAAGGGTTTGGTCAAGGGTATCCGCTGCTCCAGCAGCTCGGCATGCGGCCGTATCAGGGTGCCGGAATCGGCGCTTGGGGGTAGTGAGAAGTTGCCGCCTTACGAACTGCCATGACTGAGAGAAAAGGGCGGGCCGACCGGGGAACTTCTCCGGTCCGGCCCAGCACTGAACCCACCACCAGGCCTGATGTGGAAAGCGTCAGGACAGAGGCTCTGACTAAGGACGTTGAACAAGAGGAGAAAAAAACAATGCCATCTTATGGAATGCGAACGGAAGCACAGCAATTGGAGGGAGTGACAGTTTGTGGAGAGGCAGTCCGGAGAATTCAGCCGGAGCGAGCGGAATTCATGATTGAGGTGACTGCCAGCGCGGGCACGGTGGCACAGGTTCTCCGCGAAAGCCAGTCCAGAGCCATGCAGATCACCCAAGCCCTGGCGCCGCTGGGCGTGCAACAGACCGACGTCCAGACGATTTCACTCAAAGTGCACAATATCTTCTCGCCCGTCGTTCAGGCGTTACCCGGGTACGGCGGCCTGCCACAGATCGGCGCGGGAGGATACTCGCCCTTTGGCGCCGGTCTCGGCGTTCAACCGGAGGTTCAGCTCGGTTCTTATTGCGCGAGAAATATTCTTCGCGTCAACATCCGAGAACTCGGCCGCGCCGGAGAGGTTGCGGACACGGCTGCCCGGGCGGGCGCGAACGTGGTCGGCGGAATCAATTTCCGGGCTGCCGACGAGTCCATCGCGCGCCGGGGCGCTCTCGAGGCAGCGGGCAAGGATGCGCGGCAGAAAGCTGAAACACTCGCCGCGGCGGCAGGGAAACAAATCGGCGATCCGGTTTCCATCACGGAAGAGATTCTGGCCAACGACGGTAACTACACGGCGCTGAGGGCGACCACGATGTTCGGTTTCACTCCCGGCATCCCGGATTTTACTGGGGAACTGGAGTACTACGCGCGCGTCTCAGCGACGTTCCGCCTTCAGTAGCAGCCTACAGCGGCTCCGCTAAGAATCCGATGGCCCGGCGCGGTGGTACCGGCTGCGGCTCGAATAACTTGTTCAGTGTTGCCAGGAGCAGGCGAAGCTGATTCGTTTGCTCCTCGGTCTTCTTTTCGAGCTCGTCGATTTTTCCAGCCAGTTCAGTACGCCCCGACCGTTTCGGCTGCCAAGCCGGGCTGTACGCCGAGATGAGTTGATCCCGCAAAGAGCAGCGTTGTGCCGTGGTCGAGAACGGCATGGGCAGTACCGAAAAGAACAGGTCCCCTGCCAGCCGCACCAATTGAGCCAGCGGGTCGTCGTTGTTTCCGAATTCCTCAAAACACAACGGTTCGAAGGGTTTGGGCGCCCATTGCGGATTCCCGCCTAAAATGACAAGCACGCCGGCATACTGCGGGCGCATCCACTGGCTGATGTGCCGAGCCTCGGTGAACACGTAGTCGTCGAAGCGGATCCCCGGGGGCGCCGCCGCATGCTGGTTCATGGTAATTCTCTGTAACCGAATTCTAATGCAATTATAGGTCCCGTGCAATAAGCTTCGATCTATGAGTCCCATAACGGATTTAGATCGGGGCCGCCATTTGAAACTCCTGTCCTTTCCTCATTTATACTTGTGGCACGGGCATCCTTCGCCTGGGTCGATAAAACACAGGAGCCAAATATTGTCCCTTGAAGACGAGCTGTATCACCAACGCGTGGCCCGCATCGCGGAGATCGAGGCGCTCGGGTTTCGCGCATACGGCCATCGTTTCGACGCCAGCCATACCATCCCGCAGATCCTGGCCGAGTATGGCGACAAGACCGCCGAACAGCTCGATCCGCACGTGCCAGTGCGCATCTCTGGCCGCATTCTCACCATCCGCAAGATGGGCAAGGCCGGTTTCGCGCATCTTTCCCAGCACGGCGAGCGCCTGCAAATCTACGTGCGCAAGGACGCCGTTCCTGAGAAGGATTTCGCGCTTTACGAGCTTCTGGAGATCGGCGACATCGTGGGCGCCGAAGGCTACCTCTTTCGAACGCGGACGGGCGAACTGAGCGTGCATGTGGAACATCTCGACTTCATGGCAAAGACGCTATTTTCCATGCCCGAAAAATGGCATGGCCTGGAAGACGTCGAAATCCGCTACCGACAGCGCTATCTGGACCTGATCGCCAATCCGGAAGTGCGCAAGGCTTTCGTGACGCGATCGAAGATCATCGCATCGCTGCGCCGCCAACTGGAGGCGCGCGGTTTTCTTGAAGTGGAGACGCCCATGCTTCAGCCGCTCTATGGGGGCGCGGCCGCGCGGCCGTTTATGACTCACCACAACACGCTCGACATGAAGCTGTACCTACGGATCGCGCCCGAGCTGTATTTGAAGCGGCTGGTGGTGGGCGGGATCGAGCGGGTCTACGAAATCAACCGGAATTTCCGCAACGAAGGAATTTCGACGCAGCACAATCCCGAGTTCACGATGCTGGAGTTCTATCAGGCTTACACGGATTATCGCGGCATGATGGATCTTTCGGAAGAGCTGCTGCGCCAGGTTGCCATCGATGCTACTGGCTCGGCGGTGGTGGAGTATCAGGGCACTCAGATCGACTTTGGCGCCGGGTTCCGCCGCGTATCGATGCGAGAGGCCGTGGGCGCGGGCGCTTCGCTTGAAAGGCCACGAGCTGGTGGAGGTTTTCGAGCGCGACGTCGAGTCCACGCTGGTGCAGCCGACCATGGTCTACGACTATCCCGTCGAAGTTTCGCCGCTCTCCAAGAACAAGCCCGACGATCCCGATTTCGTGGAGCGCTTCGAGATCTACGTAGCCGGGATGGAAATCGGCAATGCTTTTACCGAGCTGAACGATCCGCGGGAGCAGCGCCACCGCTTCGAAATGCAGCTCGCCTTGCGCGAAAAGGGCGACGAGGAGGCGCATCAGATGGACGAAGATTATATTCGCGCGCTCTCCTACGCCATGCCGCCCACCGGCGGCGAAGGAATTGGGATCGACCGGCTCACCATGATCCTGACCAACTCGCGCTCCATTCGCGACGTGATTCTGTTCCCGCTGCTTCGGCCGCAGTGACGCTGCAATGAGCGCCAACACGTTCGAGCTGTTCGTCGCCAGCCGATACCTGCGCGCCAAGCGCAAGCAGGCGGTGATCTCGGTCATCACGGTGATCTCGATCATCGGCGTGGCGGCGGGCGTGATGGCGCTGGTGATCGGCATAGCGATCAACAACGGATTTCGCAACACGCTGCAGGCCAGTTTGCTGGGAGCCACCGCGCACGTGATGATCCTCGAAAAAGAGCCTTCCGAGGGAATCGCGAATTGGCGGGATCTGGACGCAAAGCTGCGAAAGATTCCGCACGTCGTGAACGCGTCGCCCGGCCTCTATGGAACCGTCTTGCTGAGCGGTCCTCTCGGCGGACAATCTTCCGGCGCAGAGTTGAAGGGCATCGCGGTGGATTCGCCGCCCGACATGCTGCGTCATCTGAAACAGGGATCCTTCGGCGATTTGAAGAATAGCGGCGGGCTGCCTGGAATTATTCTTGGCTCGCGGCTGGCTCAAGACACCGGCATGGTGCTGCATAGCGTGGTGAACGTCATCAGCCCGCAGGGGCCGCTGACGCCGTTCGGTCCGGAAACGGCGCGCTATCAGTTTCGCGTGGTCGGGATTTTCGAATCCGGATTTTACGAGATCGACTCCACCTACGCTTTCATCCCGCTGATGTCGGCTCAGCAGGTGTTCGATGTGGGGGACGTCGTCAACAGCGTAGAACTGCGGCTGGATGACATCTACACGGCGCCCGACATCGCCAAAGAAGCCGAAAAAATCGCGGGGCCAAAGCTCATGGCCAACACCTGGATGGAGCAATACAAGCAGGTCCTGAGCGCGCTGAGCATGGAAAAGATCGTGACCGCCGTGACCATCGGCCTAATCCAGCTGGTGGCCGCTCTGAACATTTTGATCACGCTGATCATGATGGTGATGGAAAAAAATCGCGACATCGCGGTGCTGATGTCGATGGGCGCCAAACGCCAACAGATCCGGAAAATATTCGTCATGCAGGGCGTGCTGATCGGCGCGGTGGGGACGGCGATTGGTCTGGTGCTGGGATACACGCTTTCGATCCTGGCGAACCATTACCGCTGGTTGAGCTTGAACCAGGATGTCTATTCGCTTAGTTTTGTGCCGTTCAATCCGCGCTGGCAGGATGGCATTTGGATCGCGGCGGTGGCCATCTTCGTGAGCTTCGTAGCGACGCTTTACCCGGCCAAGCGGGCGACCCGCATTGCGCCGGTCGAGGCGCTGCGCTACGAATGAGTGGGGCTACGAATGATTCGTCGCGCTCTTCTCAGTCAGCGTTACTAAGGACTCCCCGGCCAGAACCGCTTCGGCATCCGCGGCCGTGAACTGCTCGGTCTTGGCCGAGTGGTTCATGGAGCAGAATTTCGGGCCGCACATGGAGCAGAACGCCGCATCCTTGAAACCTTCCTCGGGCAGCGTCTCATCGTGCATGGCCTCGGCCGTCTCAGGATCGAGCGAGAGTTCAAACTGCTTGCGCCAATCGAACCGGTAACGGGCGCGAGACAGCTCGTCGTCGCGATCACGCGCGCCGGGACGGTGCCGTGCCACATCCGCCGCATGAGCCGCAATCTTGTAGGCAATGATGCCCTGCTTCACGTCCTCGCGATTCGGCAGACCGAGGTGTTCCTTGGGCGTCACATAGCACAGCATCGACGCGCCGTACCAGCCGATCATGGCTGCGCCGATGGCCGATGTGATGTGGTCGTAGCCGGGCGCGAAATCGGTTACCAGCGGGCCGAGCGTGTAGAAGGGCGCCTCGTAGCACAAGTCGTTTTCCTTCTCCACTTGAAGCTGAATCTGATCCATCGGGATGTGCCCAGGCCCTTCGATCATCACCTGGACGTCGTAATCCCAGGCTTTCCTGGTCAGTTCGCCGAGCGTCTTCAATTCGGCGAATTGCGCTTCATCGCTGGCATCGGCCAGGCAACCGGGCCGGAGTCCATCGCCGAGCGAAAAGCTGACGTCGTGCTTCTGGAAAATTTTGCAGATCTCGTCGAAGTGCTCGTACAAGAAGTTCTGCTTGTGATTCTTGACCATCCACTCCGCGAGAATCGCGCCGCCGCGGCTCACGATGCCGGTGATGCGCTTGGTGGTGAGCGGCACATATTGCACCAGCACGCCCGCGTGGATCGTCATATAATCGACGCCCTGCTCGGCCTGCTCTTCGATCACCTCCAGCATCACGCGGATGTTCAGATCCTCCACCCGCCGGACGCGCGACAGCGCCTCGTAGATCGGTACCGTCCCGATCGGAATGGGCGAAGCGGCGATGATCGCCTTGCGAATCTCCGGTATGTCGCCGCCGGTGGAGAGGTCCATCAGCGTGTCGGCGCCGTATTTCACGGCATAGCGGAGCTTGTCGACTTCCTCCTCAATGTTGGACGTTGTGGCCGAGTTGCCGATATTGGCGTTGATCTTGCAACAGGAGGCCACGCCGATACACATCGGCTCCAGGTTGGTGTGATTGATATTGGCAGGAATGATGAGGCGGCCTCGCGCAACCTCGGACCGGATCAACTCCGGCTCCAGGCGCTCGCGTCGCGCTACATACTCCATTTCCTGAGTGATCACGCCCTTGCGTGCATAGTGGATTTGCGTCCGGATCGGATCGTTCAAACGTGGGGAAGTCCATTCGCTGCGCATACCGGACATAATAGCGCAGTCGGCGCTTAGCTGATCTTTTCCCAATAGCCGGTCCGGCCGAAGGGCGTCACCACGACGTACTTGAGGAATGTCCCCCGCGAATCGGTGTACTGCGCTCCATTCGGATAGGTGTCGCCGGGCATCGATAAATACAGCGTGCCGACCGATTGCGCCCCTACTGGATCGGTGCTTGCCGGGGAGGGCGGCGCGGGCTGCGCCGGCGGATTGTAGGGCGGATAATCCTGGATATTGGTCGATACAAGGATCGATCCCGCCGGCGGATTGGCCGGATCATAAGGAATCAGGCCCGGGGTCGTAAGGCCGGGAGCCATTTGGATGCCTGCCTGGAGCGCAGAGGGCACCCAGGTGTAGCCGTAATTCGCGCGCATGGTCATGACCAGGTACGGGTCCCAGCCCCAGACCATGATCGGCACATCGATGGTGAAGCCTTGGCTCGCCAGTTGAGCCGCCTGCGCGGCGCGCTGGCCGGGGTCCGTTACTGCCATCAGCGCCTGAACTTCGGGAGGCTGCGATGCCCAATACGCCTGGTCGAATAATGTTTGCGTGCTGTCCATCGGTCGCAATCTACCAGCTCGGCTTCCCGTCGCGACGGCCTGCGAGAATGAAAATGTTGAAAAGAAGGGAAACAAATCGCGAGGATTTTGGCGACCAAGCGATAACGAGGAAAAAGATCCTGGTGCGCGGGATCGTTCAGGGCGTCGGATTCCGGCCGTTCGTCTACAATCTGGCGCAGCGTTTTCGGCTGGCTGGGTTCGTTTTGAATTCTTCGGCCGGCGTGACGATCGAGGTGGAGGGCGACGCCGCGCGAATCGAGCAATTCGTTGGCGCGCTTGGCAATGAGGCGCCCCCCCTGGCGCATATCGAAGATGTCACGGTCGCCGACGTTGCATCGGCCGGCGCCTCGAGCTTTGTCATCCGTGAAAGCGTCGAGGAACCGGGCAAGCTTGTTCCGGTCTCGCCGGACATGTCCACGTGCGAGGATTGCCTGCGGGATTTTCGCAGCCCGACGAACCGCCGCTACGGATATCCTTTCACCAATTGCACCAATTGCGGCCCGCGCTACACGATTACCCGCCACATTCCTTACGACCGGCCGCTGACCACCATGGCCTGTTTCGCGATGTGCAAGCGCTGTCTGGCCGAGTACGAAGATCCGGCAGACCGCAGATTTCATGCGCAGCCGAATGCTTGTCCGGAGTGCGGGCCGGTGGTATCGTTATCGCCGGAATTTTCGTGCGGACAAGATGGCCTCGCGGCGATTCGTGAGGTTCGGCATTTGCTTCGGGAAGGAAAAATCGTGGCGATCAAGGGTCTCGGCGGTTTCCATCTGGCTTGCGATCCGGTTAACGACGCCGCCGTTCGGCTGCTGCGGGAGCGCAAGAAACGGAGCGATAAGCCGTTCGCGCTAATGGTTCCCGATATTGCGTCGGCCGAAACATTCTGCATCGTTTCTGAAGAATGCCGGAAGGCGCTGCTGAGACCCAGGCGGCCGATCGTCATCCTGCCGCGCCGGCCGGATGCTCCGCTTTCGTTAGCGCTCGCTCCGGGTAACAACACGCTGGGTCTGATGCTGCCTTACACGCCGCTGCACTATCTGTTGTTCGGGGATTCTCTGGACGCTCGGCCAGAATTTTCGGCACTGGTCATGACCAGCGGCAACATCAGCGAGGAACCCATCGTGACCAGCAACCGCGACGCCGCCGCTCGGCTCAGTTCGATCGCGGACGCGTTCCTGTTTCACAACCGCGACATCCACACGCGTGTGGACGATTCGGTGGTGCGCGTCTTTGACGGCAAGGAGCGGGTGCTGCGGCGTTCGCGCGGGTTTGCGCCTTATCCCGTCACGGTGAACTTTCCTCTCGCCGAGATCCTGGCTTGTGGCCCCGAGTTGAAAAACACATTTTGTCTGACCAAGGATCATCACGCGTTTCTGAGCCAGCACATTGGCGATCTGGAAAATTATGAGACGCTGATTTTTTTCAAGGAGACGCTGGAGCGGATGAAAGAACTATTTGGGATTCGGCCGACGGTGGTGGCCTACGATCTTCATCCGCATTACCTCAGCACACGATTCGCGCAGTCGCTCGCGGGTGTTGAAAAGATCGGGGTGCAGCATCATCACGCGCATATCGCCAGTTGCATGGCCGAGAACGGCGTCGCGAGCAAAGTAATCGGCGTGGCCTTCGACGGAACCGGATTCGGCATGGACGGCAAGATCTGGGGCGGCGAATTTCTGGTCGCGGATTTTCGCGGCTTCGAGCGGCGCGCTCATTTTCGTTACGTTCCTCTGGCCGGCGGCGATACAGCGGTGCGCGAGCCCTGGCGTCTGGCACTCAGCTACTTGCTCGATACCTATGGCGCGGCCATCGATTCACTGGACCTGCCGCTCTTGCGGCGCATTCCCGCCAAGAAGCTCGCAACGGTTCGCTCGATGATCGAGCGGCGTATCAACACGGTGGACACTTCCGCATGCGGGCGCCTGTTCGATGCGTTCGCTTCCATCGCGGGCGTGCGCGATGAGGTGAACTTCGAGGCGCAGGCCGCGATCGAACTAGAGACCTGCGCGCTTGCAGGTATCGACGCCTGTTATCCATTCGAGATCTCACGCGATGATCCTGGGCAGATCGATCTGCGCCCGGCCATCGAAGGAATCGTCAAGGACGTGCTCTCGCGCCAGGCTACAGGCTGGATCTCCGCCACGTTCCACAACACGATCGCCGCTGTCATCCTTGAGGTTTGCGGCCGGTTGAGAAAAGCCGAGGGTATCAACGGAGTTTGCCTAAGCGGCGGAACTTTTCAGAATTTCTACCTGCTGGAGCGCGCGGTGGCAGGCCTTCGGAGCGACGGCTTCGAGGTCTTTCTGCACGCCCAGGTTCCGCCCAACGATGGCGGCATATCGCTCGGCCAAGCGGTTATTGCGAATTCGCAATTGGCCCAGTCCGGTAGCCGAACTGCGTGAGAATCTGGCGGCCTTTCCCGCGAAGCAGAAAATCTTCGAACCGGCGCGCGTCCGTCTGGTGCGGCGAATTCGCTACCACCGCCATTTCCTGTTCCAGCCCGCTCGCCGCGAGAGGAATAACTTTGCCGCTCTCATGCAGCACCAGCGAATACGCCGTGAACACGACATCGGCGTTACCCGATTTGCCGTATTGCTTGGCCATGCTGATGTTCTCGGCGTAGACGATCTTGGGTTTCACTCTGCCCCACTGCGGCTGTTTTTCGAGAAGATCAACCGCAGCTTTTCCATAAGGCGCGAGTGCCGGATTCGCAACCGCGATCACGCGCACATCGGGCGATGCGAGGTCGGGCAGCCCGCTCACCCGTACTTTGCTTCCCGGCGGGATCCACATCGCCAGCACGCCCATGGCGTATAAAGCGCGAGTTCCCGGTGTGAGCAACTTCTCGCGCTCCAGCTTCGCGATGTGCTCGGAATCGGCCGCCGCGAATACATCGAACGGCGCCGAATTTTCGATCTGTTGCGTCAGCTGCGCGGTGGATGCGAAGCTAAATACCGGATGAATTTCCGTCTCAGCCTCGAAGGCCGGGCCGATCTGGCCAAACACATCCATCAGGTTGGCCGCGGCCGCGACGGTGATCTCCGATTTTGCGGCCAACGCCGGCAGCCCACTCATCCCGCAGGTGGCGAGCAGCGCCGCGCCAATCCAGCCGCACCACCGACTGTAGCGAATCATAGACTCTGTCTTGTATATACTACATTTTGAGGCACGGCATCGCCAGTGGAAACTAGAACGCAGCTCAATGAAATTCGCCAGGAGCGCGGGATTTCCGCATCACAACTGGCCAAGCATGCCGGGGTGAGCCGGCAAACCATTTACGCCATTGAAGCCGGCGATTATGTTCCGAACACCGCGCTGGCCTTGCAACTCGCCAAGCTGCTGGAAGTCCGCGTAGAAGATCTGTTCCAGCTCGAAAACGACGCGCCCAGCGTTCCCGCGCCAGTTGCGGTGGATCTTCTCTCGAACCAGGGTGCCGCAAAAAAAGGCCAGCCGGTGCAGCTCTGCAGAATTGGAAAGCGCACCGTGGGCGTTGCCGCAATGCCTCAGCCGCTCATGCTTCCGATGGCTGACGGCGTCATCCTAGAAAGCTCGGCGCGAAGCTCTCGAGCCGAAGTTCAGGTGTTTCAGAGCGGCTTGGAAGATGGCAAGCGGCTGCTCATCGCCGGCTGCGATCCGGGCATCTCGCTTTTGGCGCAACACCTCGGCCGCTTCAACGATGTCGATATGGTGATCGCGCCCTCTTCCAGCCGCCAGGCCTTGGAGTGGCTCAAGGAAGGAAAAGTGCACGTGGCCGGCTCGCATCTGCACGACGTATCCAGCGGCGAGTACAACCTGCCGGCCGTCAAGCGCCTGTTCCCGCAAGCGGCGGTGAAGGTGGTAACGTTCGCGATCTGGGAGCAAGGCTTCGTGGTAGCCGCTGGAAATCCGAAAAATATTCGGACCGTCGAGGATCTGGCCCGCAAGGATGTCGTCACCATGAATCGCGAGAAGGGCGCGGGCAGCCGCGAACTGCTGGACCGCTTGCTGCACCAGGCCGGCATCGCCACGGACCGGTTAAAAGGGTACGATCAGGTCGCGTACGGCCATCTTCCGGCCGCTCTGGCGGTGAGCCTCGGCGACGCCGACTGCTGCATTGCGACCCGCTCAGCGGCGCGCGCGTTTGGCCTAGGCTTTGTGCCGTTGGCTACTGAGCGCTACGACCTGGTTCTGCGGCGCCAGCACGCCAAACTGCCGGCGATCGAGGCCCTGCTCGATTCCTTGAACCGCGCGGCTATCCGGCGGAAGCTGGAATTACTGGCGGGCTACGACACGCGCCACACCGGCGAAGTGCTGCTCGGGTAGCCGCAGGCCGGTTCCCTTCGCCGTTCCCTGTATCATGAATGCTATGTCTACCGTTTTTCCGGCCCAGCAGGAGGCCAGCGTGCTCGATCGGCTTCGAGCGCTCGAAAGCGAATACCTGCTTCAAAACTATGCCCGCTACCCGATCGCGCTGCACCGCGGCAAGGGCTGCTACGCCTACGATACCGCCGGCAAGCGCTATCTCGATTTCATCACGGGCATCGGCGTGAACGCACTGGGGCATGCGCATCCTCGTGTAGTGCGAGCGATTCGCGAGCAGTCGGCTTTACTGCTCCACAGCTCCAATCTGTACTACAGCGAGTACCAAGGTCCGCTGGCCGAGCGGCTGGCCAAGATCAGCGGACTGCAACGCACCTTCTTCTGCAACTCCGGCGCGGAATCCATGGAAGGCGCCATGAAGATGATGCGCTCGCATGGCCGGAAAATTCATCCGGAAAAATACGAAATCATTTCTCTGGAAAATTCCTTTCATGGAAGAACGCTGGGGGCGCTCTCCATTACGGGTCAGGAAAAATATCGCCGGGATTTCGAGCCGCTGCTCGCCGGAGCCAAGTTTGTTCCACCGAACGACTCGGCGGCATTGGAACAGGCCGTGAACGAACGAACCGCCGGGATCGTCATCGAATGGATTCAGGGCGAGGGCGGCATCTACCCCATGTCGGTCGAATATGCGCGAAAGGCGCGCGAACTGGCCGATCGCTATGATGCGCTCTTAGTCTTCGACGAGATCCAGTGCGGAGTCGGCCGTACCGGTAAATATTTCGCCTATCAATTAGCCGACCCGGTTGTTCTGCCCGACATCATGGTCGCCGCCAAACCCTTGGCCTGCGGCATTCCTCTGGGCGTGATCGTCGCCAACGAGCGTGCCGCCCAATCGATTGGCCCCGGCATGCATGGTTCCACGTTCGGCGGAGGACCGCTGGCCTGCCGCGTGGCGCTCGAATTCCTCGAAGTGCTGGAAGAGCTGCTTCCGCACATCGAGCAGGCCGGCAACTATTTCCAAACCAAACTGGAAGATCTGAAGAAGCGCTATTCGTTTATTCAGGAGATCCGCGCGCGCGGGCTCATGATCGGCGTCGAGCTCAGCATCCCCGGCAAGCAGATCGTTCTGGATGCGATGGAGCAGGGCCTGCTCTTGAACTGCACGCATGAAACGGTGCTGCGATTCCTGCCACCCTACATCGTGGGCGAGCGCGAGATCGATGGCGCCATCCGCATTCTGAATCGCGTACTGAAAACCGCGGCGAAAACCCAGACCCCGGCGTGAGCATTTGAGCATTGACGAGTGGGACCAGCGTTACCGCAGGGGCGAACAGCTATTCGACACGCCCTCACCGCTGGTGAAACGATTTGCCGCAACGCTTGCTCCCGGCGACGCTTTGGATCTGGCCTGCGGGCCGGGCCGCAACTCTTTATACTTGGCCGCGCAAGGCTGGCGCGTCACCGCGGTCGACGGCTCGCCGGTCGCCATTGAAAATCTGGTCGCCCGAGCTCGCGAGCGTAAACTGAACGTCGACGCGCGCCTGGCCGATCTGGAGCGCCGTGAATTCGAGATCGCGCCCGGGGCTTACGATCTCATCTGCGACTGTTATTATCTGCAGCGCGACCTGATCCCGCGCATGAAAGACGGGCTGCGCCCCGGTGGTCTGCTCATCGCGATTGTTCACATTGCCGATCCGGACCAGCCGCAAGGCACACCAACGCGCGCCGCTCGCGGCGAATTACGGAGTTGTTTCGCGGATTGGGAGATCCTTCACTACTATGAGGGTGAGTCGAACGAGTCCTGCCATCAGCGGCCGGTCGCAGAGTTAGTGGCGCGAAAACCGTCGACGCCAATCAGACCGGAGGCAGATTAGGCTGGTTGAGCCAGGGTCTTCAACCGCGCCGTGATGCGGCTCTTATAACGGGCGGCCGTGTTCTTCCCGATAATGCCCCATTTGGCCGAGCGGTCGATCAGAGAAAACGTCGATGGAAGCACGGCTTCTGCGCCCTTGCCGTCCTTCTGTTCGATCAACCTGCGCACCGAACGAATCTGATGCCGCAGCCGCGTCTTGCGCAGCCGGTTCACCATGGTTTTGCGCTTGGTCTGGCGCGCCCGCTTGATGGATGAATAAGTGTTTGCCATTCGCTAAAGCTGTTTCCTTACAAGGCTTAGGATACCGCAGCCGCCGGTCCAAACTCAATATCGAACCCAGGCGGGCCGGTCGTCAATGTTACCATACAATCAAGTCGAACAAATCGTTCAGCTTGTACGTCTAAACAAGCTGGGAGACCCCTCTGCGGTGAAGCGCAAGCATACGATCCTCCTGGTGGTGGGGCTGCTGGCCCTGTTGGGCGGCGGTGTCGCCGTTGCTATCCGGCTCAACCGGCGCGGCATTGTCAACGTCCAGACCGGCCTGGTTATTCGGCAAGATTTGACAGCCACCGTTACTGCTTCGGGCGAAATAAAGCCGAAAAATTACATAAACCTGGGCGCCAATACTTATGGCCCGGCGCCCATCACGGAAATTCTGGTGAAGGAGGGCGATCACGTCAAGAAAGGCCAAGTGGTCGCGAAGTTGGAATCCATCCAAGCGCATGCGGACGTAACGGCGCAGCAGGCTTCGATCGACACGGCTCTGGCAGATTCCGCCGCGTCTGAGGCGGGCGTGAAGTCCATGGGCGATGGCATCCGGACCGCCCAAGCGACCTTGGAGCGCAATAAGGCCGAACTGGAGCGATCCAAATCCGCCGTGGATCGCGCCCGGGAACTGTTTAAGGCCGATCTGATGGCCAAGCAGGATTACGAGCAAAAGCAAGCCGAGTACAACACCGCCGTCGCCGCCATCGGCGAGGCCGAAGCTCGCCTGGCCCAGGCCAGATCGCAAGAAGCGCAGGCGCGTGAACAGCTCGTTTCCGCGCAAAAGCGAGTGGCGCAAATGCGCGCCGGTCTCACGCGAATTTCCGACGTTCTCGAGAAATACTTTGTTACCGCGCCGATTGACGGCATCGTGACGAACCTTCCCGTGCGGATGGGCGAGACGGTTGTGCCCGGCGTCCAAAATGCCGCCGCAAGCACCATCATGACCATCGCCGACATGTCGTTGATCACGGCGGAACTGAAGGTGGACGAAACCGACATCGTGAGCGTGAAGCTGGATCAACTGGCCGACATCAGCATCGACGCCATGCCCAACCGCACTTTTCACGGTCACGTGGTGGAAATCGGCGATACGGCCATCCTGCGCTCCACCGGACTCGCGGCCTCGCAGAGCACCACCGCCAATCAGGAAGCCAAGGATTTCAAGGTGGTGGTCGCCATCGACAATCCTCCTGACGATATCCGGCCCGGCCTCTCCTGCTCGGGCGCAATTACTACAGCCACGCGGCAGCGCATCTTGACGATACCGATTCAGGCTTTGACCATACGCCAGCGCGGCGACCTGGAGCCAGCCAACCAGAACAACGGAGTGCAAGCCGCTTCTTACGTCGATCCCGTCGCTGAGAAGGCCAAAAAGGAAGAAATCCAGGGCGTTTTTGTGATTCGCGACGGCAAAGCGGAGTTTCGCCCGGTCACCACCGGGATCACGGGTTCCACTGATATCGAAGTGGTCGGCGGGCTGGAGCAAGGCGATGAGATCGTGACGGGCAGCTACAAAGTGATTCGGACCATACGGAATTCCGCGCGCGTCAAAGTCGACAATAGGGCGCCTGTCGGTAACTCGGAAGGTTAGAGCGGAGAATGGCGACAGCAACTCAGGAACTGGTCGACCGCGGCGCGAATTTAAAACGCGACGGCATTGTCATCCGCACCTACGATCTGTGGAAGACGTACCTCATGGGCGATCAGGAAATTCATGCGGTTTCCGGCGTGGACATCGAGATTCGCCGCGGCGAGTATGTCGCCATCATGGGGCCCTCCGGTTCCGGAAAATCGACGCTGATGAATCTGATCGGCTGCCTGGATAGCGCCAGCCAGGGCCTTTATTATTTGAACGGGAACCTGGTCAGCGACATGTCGGACGACCAGCTGGCCCATATCCGAAATCGTGAGATTGGCTTCGTTTTTCAATCTTTCAATCTTTTGGCTCGCGCTACCGCTCTGCACAACGTGGAGCTGCCTCTGATCTATGCCGGGATCCCCGCTCACACGCGCATCGAGAGAGCCAAGATGGCCTTGCGCGCGGTCGATCTTGAGCCGCGCATGTACCACAAGCCCAATGAACTTTCCGGCGGCCAGAGACAGCGCGTCGCCGTAGCTCGCGCGCTCGTCAACAACCCGTCCATCCTGCTGGCCGACGAACCAACGGGCGCTCTCGACACCATCACCGGCAATGAGATCATGGGTCTTTTTGAACGGCTTTGGCAGCAGGGCAACACCATCGTGGTGGTGACGCATGAGGCCGATATCGCCATGCGCGCCAAGCGGATCATCCACATCCGCGACGGCAAGGTCGAAAAAGACGAAATCACGCGCTAATCAGGAACCCGCACTCGCCTTGAAACTCTTGTACTCCGCCCGCCGCGTCCGCAATTGCGCGGCGTGACTTTCGGCATGCTCGGCTACCAGCTGCACCAGTTGCTTCAGTGTCAGTGGACCCCGTTCGGAATGCGTGCCTACTCGCTCGAAGGCCGCCTCAGGCAAGTCCTTCAACAGTTCGTAGTTCTCGGCCCGGATGCGGCGAAATGTCTCCAGCGCCTGCGATGGCTTGCGACGCGCATAGTCCAGATTGCTGGCCCACGCATCCTGGTCGTACGCTTCGAGCTTCGGATTATCTTCGGCTATGATCCCCCGCAACCGCATGGCTGCCGCCATCTCCGAATCGGACAAGTGGGCGACAATCTGCCGAATGCTCCATTTGCCGGGACCCGGTGCATAGTCCAGCTCCAGCCCGCCGCGCCCGTGATCGAAACCGCAACCAGTTCGGCGCCGCGCCGCAAGCGCTCCAGTAGTTCAGCAATATCGCTCATCCGTGTTCATTATATGACCCGTGCGGCAACGCGACGGCTCAGCGCTCGGTTTCTCGGCAAGACGTTTCGCGGCCGGAAATGAAACAATCCTCCAGAACGCGATGTCCCACGCTGGTTAGAACCACGCGCCAGCCGGTCTTTGCCTTGGTCATGATCGTGTAGCCGAACTGGTGTTCGCTCGCGCCGTTCACGACTTTCGCATAACTCATGGGCAGCCCGGCGAGCGGCGTTTCAATGGGATAAGAAAGATCCGTGCCGCCTTGGCCGGCAACTAATGCGGGAGGCAGGTCGTGATCGAAGCTCAGCAGTTCAAAAAGATGCACATGGCCGGAAACGACCAGATCGATCCCCTTCGGATCCGCCTTCCACCACGCCTTCTGAAGTCCCGGACTTGAGGCAATTGGTACGGACCCGCTGGTGGCGAAACCCCAGATCGGGTGATGCACCACCAGCCAAGCATGACTCGCCTGAATCGAGGAGAGCTCGCGGGCGTAGCGGTCCACCTGCTCGGTGCTCATCCTCTGATTTACGGCTGAAGAATCGAACAAGACCAGTTGAAATGTTCCGAGCTGCACCAGATAGGGCGGCTGGAACGCCTCGCATGTCTCGCCCTGCCAAGGGTGCGGATCCAAATAATAGAACCAGCCGCGCCAGGAGCGTTCGCAGTTCTCGTGATTGCCGCGCGCAAACACCCAGGGCGTGGCGGCGAGGAGCTTCGCGGCGGGCGTGAAAAAATCGGCATTCCAGGCTGGCCAGTTGTCGCCGATGGGCGTGCCGCCGCAGAACGATTCGTCCGCAGGCGGACACATGTCTTCTCGGTAGAGATAGTCTCCGACATGGATCATTAAATCCGGCTTGTCGGCGGCGGCCTTGGCGGCCACCTGCCGGAAGGGCCACTTGTTCGGATCGTTGCAGTCCTGAATTTCTTCGCCCTTGATGCGGCACCCCGTGTCGCCAAAGACGATCACACGCGACGGATCCCTCTTTGGAAGCGCGAGTGCGTGCCCGTTCACCTGCGCCGATTTTGCGCCTCCGGGTAGCGTGGCTTCGCAGGCCGGAAGAAATCCACGCGGCACCGGCAGGCGGGCGCTCATGGGATGGCTCTCACCGTTTACCGTGATGGAGGGGCAGTCGCCGGCGGCATTCACCACTACACGGGCGATCGCAGCGCCATGCTCGCCCACTTCCACCCAAACTGGTGTCAGTTGCTGAGCCGAGCCAAGTCTCAGGCCGAAAGTCAGCAGCAGGACCCAGCCGGAGGTTCGCATGCTGTCGATGATAGCCTACCGCTTCGGCGCGCGTAATTGCAGTGTGGTTACGTGAAAGTTACGTGTCGATGACTCCGCTGAGGCGATTCCGGCGCCCGTTTTCGTGTATTCTCAAGATATATACCGCTGTCAGCACCAACGCAGTGACGCCGCCAAGTCGAGGTTGAACTAAGTAAATGTCCACTATTGAGGTTTCCCCCGCCTCGCCATTCGCAGGCGAGTTGCAGCAACCCGTCATCAACGATTTCAGCATTCAGGTCGCAACCGTCAACGGTTCCGGCAGCCAGACCGCCAATACCGTCCTGATGCGCGTCCATTTTCCAGATGGGCATTCCGGTCTCGGGCAAGAACATGTTCCCGTCGAACATCGCGGGACTGCCCACCTGGTTCACGATTCGCGCCAGCAAGCACGGATACATCGGCCGCAAAAAGGAAATCGATTTCCTGGTGGCCATGAATCCGGAGACCGCGCGCGAAGACGTCATGAAGCTGGATTCCGGCGCCGCCGTGGTCTACGACGAGCCGCTCAAGCTGGACGCGCTGCGCTCCGACCTGCACTTTTATCCGGTGCCGTTCGACAAGCTGGTCGGCCCGGTCTGCCCCGAAGCCGAAGCTGCGCAAGCTGGTGCGCAACATGATTTACGACGGCGTGGTCGCGTGGCTGCTCTCCATCGAAATGGAGGAGGTCCACAAGGCGCTGGTCAAGCAGTTCGGCAAGAAAAAGGCCAAGGCCGCCGAACTGAACTGGGGCGCCTGCCAGGCCGGCTACGAATTACGCCGCCAAGACCTTCACGAAGGCCGATCCTTACCGCGTCGAGCGGATGAACGCGACCGCGGGCAAGATCATCATCGAAGGCAACACGGCCTGCGCGCTGGGCTGCGTGTTCGCCGGCGTTACGGTGGTCACCTGGTATCCGATCACGCCGTCCTCTTCGCTGGTCGAGTACGCTGATCGGCTACATGAAGCGCTTCCGCATCGATCCGGAAACCGGCAAGGCGACCTACGCCGTGGTGCAGGCGGAAGACGAACTGGCGTCCATCGGCATGGTGCTCGGCGCCGGCTGGGCGGGCGCGCGCTCGATGACCGCCACGTCCGGTCCCGGCATCTCGCTGATGTCCGAATTCATCGGCCTGGGCTATTACGCCGAAGATTCCGGCGGTGATCTTCGACGTGCAGCGCGTCGGGCCATCCACCGGCCTTCCCACGCGCACCGCGCAGGGCGACATGCTCTCCACCGCGCTGCTCTCGCACGGCGACACCAAGCATCCGCTGTTGTTTCCCTGCTCGCCGGAAGAATGCTTCCAGCATGGCCATCGACGCCTTCGATTTCGCCGAACAATTCCAGACGCCCGTGTTCGTCATGACCGATCTCGACCTCGGCATGAACAACTGGATGGCCGATCCGTTCGCCTATCCCGACGAAGCCGATCCAGCGCGGCAAAGTTCTGACCGCCGAAGATCTCGACCGGCTGGGCGGCTTCGCGCGCTACAAAGATGTGGATGGCGATGGCGTCGGCTACCGCACCCTGCCCGGCACCGAATCATCCGCAGGCTGCGTACTTCACGCGCGGCAGCGGCCACAACGATAAGGCGCAGTACACCGAGCGCGAGGACGATTACATCAACAACATGGACCGGCTGGCGCACAAGTTCGAGGCGATGCGCGCAGCACGTTCCGCGTCCGGTAGTGGATCTCAAAACCAAGCGGCGGATCGGCTTCGTCGCGTTCGGCACTTCGCACTACGCGCGTCGACGAAAGCTGCGACCAGTTGCGCGCCGAGTACGACATCGAGACCAGTTATCTGCGGCTGCGGGCGTATCCGTTCACCGATGAGCTGAACGATTTCATTCGGCGCCACGAGCGCGTCTACGTGGTGGAGCAGAATCGCGACGCGCAGTTGCTGGCGCTGATGCGGCTGGAGGTCGACGCCGGAGGAGATCGCCAAACTGCGCAGCGTGCGCTACTTACGGCGGGCTGCCGCTCGACGCGCGCACCGTCACCGACGAACGTCGTTCGCCAGGAGGGCAAACAGATGAGCACCGCCGCTACGCCGCCGCCCAAGAAGGTCAATCGCATCGGCCTGGAAGTCGTCAATTACAAGGGCACCAAGACCACCTTGTGCGCCGGCTGCGGCCACAACGCCATCTCCGAGCGCATCGTGGAGTGCTTCTACGAGCTGGGCGTTCAGCCCTGGAGCGTCGCCAAGTTTTCGGGCATCGGCTGCTCCTCGAAATCGCCGGCGTATTTTCTGGGCCTTTCGCACGGCTTCAACGGCGTGCACGGCCGCATGCCGTCGCTCGCCACCGGCGCGATGCTGGCCAATCAGCACGCTGCTGGGCATCGGCGTCACCGGCGACGGCGACACCGCCTCCATCGGCCTCGGCCAGTTCATGCACCTGGTCCGCCGCAATCTGCCGTTGATCTACATCATCGAAAATAACGGCGTGTACGGGCTGACCAAGGGCCAGTTCTCGGCCACCGCCGACCTCGGTTCGAAGCTGAAGACCGGCGTCATCAACGATCTGCCGCCGTTCGATTGCTGCGCGCTGGCGCTGCAGTGGGGCGCAACGTTCGTGGCGCGCTCCTTTTCCGGCGACAAGAAACAGCTCCAGGCGATTTTGAAGGCCGCCATCGCGCACAAGGGCCTCTCGGTCATCGACGTGATTTCGCCGTGCACGACCTTCAACGACCACGAGGGCTCGACCAAGAGCTACAGCTACATGAAGGACCACGAAGAACCGCTCCATGAGCTCGATTTCGTTCCGTACTACGAGGACATCTCGGTCGACATTCCCGAAGGCCAGGTGCAGGAAGTCGCCATGCACGACGGCTCGCAGCTGCGCATCCGAAAGCTGGAGCGCGACTTCGATCCTACCAACAAGTTCCACGCGCTCGAAGCGCTGGATCAGGCCAACGCCAAGGGCGAAGTTCTCACCGGCGTGCTTTTCGTGGACACCGCGCAGCCTACTTTCATCGATATGCTGAATGTGGTGGATGCGCCGCTCGGCACTTTGCCCGAATCGCAAGTGCGCCCGCCCAAGAGCGCGCTCGATCAAGTGATGGAAGAGCTGCAGTAGGCGCCCGCGGCCTGTTAATCCGGGCTGATCACCAAAAGATTATTGACGGCGGTGACGCCTTTCACCTTCTTCGCGATTTTCTCCGCTTTCAATTTTTGCTTGTCGGTGCGGACCTTCCCTTTTAAGGTGACGGCTCCCTGGTGAGCGTCGACGTCGATCAGCTGGCCGCCTACTTCGGAGTCGTCGGACAGCTTGACACGAACCTGATCCACGATCATGTCGTCGGTGATCTTCTTGGACTGCGCGAACAATGGCGTCAAAACCAGCGAAAAAAGCAGCGCTACATAAAAAATTCGCATGACTATTCCGGATTGCTCTCCGAGTCCAATTCTCGCCCCCGCATGGACCGCCAGTCAATGGCATCCAGAAATGCCGGGTTTTGCCGCCAATCCTTCTGCACCTTGACGAAGAGTTCCAGGAAAATTTTGCTGGAGAACATCGCTTCCATTTCGTGCCGCGCCGACGTTCCGATCTTCTTGAGCGTCGCGCCGCCCGCGCCGATCACGATGGCCTTTTGCCCGGAGCGTTCCACATAAATTGTGGCGGAGATCCTGGTAAGTCGCGGCGTATCCTCCCAACGCTCGATCAGGACGGCAACCGAATGCGGAACCTCCTGCCGAGTCTCGCGCATTACCTGCTCCCGAATCAGTTCCGCGGCTAGAAAGCGCGCCGGCTGCTCGGTGACGTAATCGGCTGGAAAATACGGCGGTCCTTCCGGCAGGCGCGCCAAAATTGACGCGCGAACACGATCCAACCCTTCGCCTGTGACAGCGGAAATAGGAATGTATTCGGCGAAATCCCGCAGATCCCGGAACTGCTCGATGCGAGGCAGCAGCAGCCGTTTGTCCGCAACCCTGTCGATCTTCGTAAGCAGCAGCAGTGTCGGCGTGGACAGCTTGCCGATGACGTCGAGCGCCTTCGAGTCCTCATCGGAAAAACGCGCGGTGGCGTCAGTCAGATAAAGAATTACGTCGCGCTCCTCCAGCGACGATCGAACCGTTTCCATCATGCGCCGGTTCAGCAACGTGCCGGATTCGTGGATGCCGGGCGTATCCAGGAACACGATCTGCGCGTCCTCGAGATGCAACACGCCTTGAATCGTCGACCGCGTGGTCTGCGGTTTTTCCGAGACAATCGCGAGCTTTTCGCCAATCAGCGCATTCAGCAGCGTGGACTTGCCGGCATTCGGCCGCCCGATAATGGAAACGAATCCGGATCGAAAGCCCACGGCCGGCCCGGCGCTCATGGACGGCTCTCGGACAACGTCTTTTGCTCGGCTTTCGAGACTCGAACCTGTTCCACCTTCAGCTCGTCGCCGGCGAGCACTTCAATGCGGATCCCATCGCGCTCGATGGTTTCGCCCAGGTGCGGCACGTGTCCCAGCCATTCGGCAACCAGGCCCCCGATGGTGGTGGATTCGGTTTCCTCCGATGGTCGAAAGCCGAGCAGGTCGTCCAGGCGATCCAGATCCAGACTGCCCGCGACCACGAAGCTGCTCTCGGATTCCTTATGGACATCGCGCTCCGGCTCGTGCTCGTCGTGGATCTCTCCGAGCAGTTCCTCCACCAGGTCCTCCATGGTGGCGAGGCCAGCGGTGTTGCCGTACTCGTCGATCACGATGGCCATGTGCGCGCCATCCTGCTGCATCTCGCGCAGCAGATCGTTGACCCGTTTCGTTTCGGGCACGAAGCGGATGGGGCGCGTCAGCTCCTTTACCAGCCGGCCGGCGCGATCGGCTTCATCCAGCTCAAACATGTCGCGCACATGGACGAAGCCGACGACTTGATCGATGGTCTGCTCATAAACGGGGATGCGCGAATACTGCGCATGAATCACCAGCTCGCGCAAATCCTCCAAGGTCCGATTTTCCTCGATAGCCACGATTTTTGGGCGCGGCGTCATGACTTCGCGCACGGTCTTATCGCCAAACTCAACGGCGGACTGGATGAGCTCGCGGTCGGCCTCTTGGATGATGCCTTCTTCTTCGCCGGCCGAAATAAGCGCTTCGATGTCGCCGGTTTGGCTAAGGCTCACGTGCCGGGGCTCTCCATGCAGTTCGACCAAGGATTGGAAGAATCCCAGAATCGCGGTCAGCGGCTTCACCAGCAGCGCGCTCAGGCGAAGCAGCGGAGCCAACGGTAGCAGCCAGTGGCCGCTGGTCTTGCGATAGAGCAATTGAGCGAAAACGTAGGTCGCGAGCACCATGGTGAGCCAAGCGAACAGCGCGGCTTCAAAGAGGCTTTCCCAAGCGCCCACGCCGTTGCCGAAACGCATCCCGAGGAAGTAGACGCCCAGCAGCAGCATCAGCGTGTGCTTGATGATCGAGAATGCCAGGACGCCCGTTTCGGTTTCTACGCCGATCCGGCTTTCGAGCGTGTCCTTAAAAAATTGCAGCGCGGGCAAGTCGCGCGAGCGCAGGCGCAGGGATTCCATGTAAAGCACCTGCACCACCGTGATGAGGCACAGCAGCGCGGCGCAAATCACCGCCCCGGCCAAGGCGAAGAGCGTCACGACCGCACCCGCTCAATCGGCCCGCGCGGCAATCTCAGCGCGACCCGCCATTTTCGTTCCGCCCGCGCCATCCGGCCGCGGTCCGCTTCGTGATCCATGCCTAGCAAGTGCAGCACGCCATGCAGCATGAGAAGCTGAATCTCGCGCTCGACGCCATGCCCATACTCGGCCGCCTGCCGTTTCGCTCTCGGCAAAGAGATCGCGATCTCGCCCAGGGAGCCGTTGGGATTCGCAGCCGGAAAAGATAGCACGTCCGTGGCGTAATCCTTCTCGAGAAAATCGCGATTCAGACGGCGCAGTTCCCGATCGGTGGTGATGAGGCAGCAAAAGGATCGCCCGCCGGTCACGCGCGATTCCAGCCGCTCGGTGAAGGCGCGGAGCTCGGGTCGAGAGATCCCCGGAGTTGCAACTCGAAAAAGTAAAGGAGGGTCGTCGGGAGACATGAAGGGTCTCAGACTAGCGGGATTTCCGGGCTTTCCGGCTGCGTGCTCCCCGGAGGCATGCGACCGGCCTCGCCCCCAGTGTCTGTCAGCTTTAGGGCAAGCTGTGCACCGGAAGTCAGCGTTTCGTAGCGCTCATAGGCCTTCACGATGCGCTGTACCAGGGCATGGCGAACGACGTCGCGGTCATCGAAATTGATAAAACTGATGCCTTCCACCCCGCGCAGGACGTCCACGACGTGCGTCAGCCCGCTGCGCTTCCCCGACGGCAAGTCGACTTGCGTGAGGTCGCCGGTGACCACCATCTTCGAATTGAAGCCCTGGCGCGTGAGCACCATTTTCATTTGCTCGGCGGTGCTGTTCTGCGCTTCATCCAGAATGATGAAGCTGTCGTTCAACGTGCGTCCGCGCATGAAGGCGATGGGCGCCACTTCGATCACGGCGCGCTCCAGCAGCTTTTCGACCTTTTCGGCGTCCAGCATGTCGTACAGCGCGTCATACAGCGGCCGGAGGTAAGGATCGACCTTTTCCTGCAAGTTGCCCGGCAAAAATCCGAGCCGCTCGCCGGCTTCGACAGCGGGCCGCGTCAGCACGATGCGGCTCACGCGCTTATTCAGCAGCGCTGAGACTGCCATCGCCACGGCGAGATACGTCTTTCCGGTGCCGGCGGGTCCAATGCCAAAAACCAGATCGTGCCGTTCGATGGCCTCCACGTAGCGCCGCTGATTGACGGTTTTCGGCGCCAGTGTCTTCTTGCCGAAATTTCTCTGACGCCCGCTGTGCACCAGGCTGCGCAACGTTACTTCGGGATCCTCGGTCACAACCCGCAAATAGCCGTTGAGATCGCCGTTCGGGAACAGCTGCCCTTCTTTGACGAGCGCGACGTAATCCTCGAGAATGCTGGCTGCGCGAATCACGTTCGGCTCGTCGCCTTCGATCTCGAGCGCATCGTGCAACAGGCTGGCCGTGACGTTCAAGCCTTTCTCGAGCACACGGATATTTTCGTCACGGGTTCCAAAAAGGGATTCAATTCCGCGGGTAATCTGAACGCTTAGTTTCATTCCTGGAGATGATTCAGTTCCATGAGGGAACAGCGGGTCGAGACGAAGTTCGCAGTACGCCGCCTCCCGGGAAGGAGGAAACCTTCATCCGCGGTCGCGGAGGAAAAGCAAACATCTGAGTCAATTATACCAAACGTGGCAAGAGGGAGATTTTCTCGCCCGCGACGCTGATCATTTCGATCCCCCGCCGCTGTGCTCGGCCGCCTTCTTTTCCTCGGCCCGCGCCCCTGCCAAAATATCAGCCAAACCGTAGTTGCCCTCGTGACAGGCGTATTCATAGATCGGCTCCTCGGTCTTGGTCATCGGGGTTTCGATGGTCCACGGCTTGGTATACACGGTCGGATCGTTAATGGTGGCGCGATAAATTATCGTGTCCGGCGCGGTCCGCTGGAACGTTTCCGTGATGCGCAGATTCTCGTCGGTCATGCCGTCGTACTGAACGCCGAACCGGCTCTGATTGTTAGATCGCAGGTTGGTCGTCTCCACCACCAGCTTGTCGCCCTCCCAGTGGCCCTTGGAATCGCCCATCCACTGCCTTACGTCGGTGGGAAGCGCTGGCTGTTCATGCACCGGGATAATGCGCGTCTGATGCGGCATCTCGGACATGATCGCAACGTAATCGGGAGTCTCGACGATTTGATAATTGTTGTTGTAATTTCCGGGCAGGAACGGCGGGCCGGACTGCGAAAAAATGAGGCAGCGGTCGGGCAGAGGCCGGTCCTCCGGGTTATCGGCCGGATGCGCCGCAAACCAGGCGTGGTTATCCTTGAATCTTTTCTGGGCCGCCGGCGTCATGGGCGGAATTCTTCCGTCGGGGGGATCGATCACGCGGGACGTCCGCAGGTTGCTTCCGAACTGCGTGCCCCGGTCGTACCAACCTTCGTTATAGGCGCGGCCGAGGTCGGCGTTCGCGCCGCCATCCCGGCGGTCGCGGTTGAGATCCTTCAATCGAGGATCCTGCAACGCCTCGATTTCCGCCGGAGTGTAAAACGCTTTGTTGGCGAGCGCAACGGGACGTTCCAGCGGCGTGATGCTGGCGCTGTTCCAGGTGCCGTCGAGATCGGGATGACCATCCGGGGTTCGCGGCGGCGTCCAGGCTCTCTTTTGACCGGCGTGCGCCGTGGTCTGCTGTCCCCATGCCGCTGTCGTCAGACTCAACGCCCCAGCCGTAATCAGCGCGATAAGAAATCGGTGGCTCATTGAGGCTCCTTTCGATCGTCTACTTGGCGGGCTTCTTGCGAAGATGCCCGTACAGCAACTCTTCGCTGAACTCGGCGCATTTGAACTCCATCAGGCGGGCGTCCTTCTCGACGTGCCGATACAGCGGCATGCTGATTTTCCACGGCCGCGAAAATACTTTCGGATCTTCGATCGTGGCTTCGTAATTGAGCACGTTGGGGCTGGCCAGGCTGTAGCGCTCCACTACGTGCAAGCCGTCGCTATGAAAATCGCCCGCCCGGTCGAACCAGGTTTGGTCATTGAAGCCCTTCACGTCAACTACCAGTGTATCGCCCTCCCAATGCCCGTTCGACCAACCCATCCAGCTATCGGCCGGCGCTTCGCTCGGCTTCCCCATGTGGATGATTCGCTGGGCGTCGTCGTACTCATAGGCGATCATGACGGAGCTGGCCGACTGAAAGATCTGGAACGGATAGGGCAAGTAGGTGGCGCGCGGAACGCCCGGCAGGTAGCACTTCAGTTCGGGGTCGGCGGTCCAGCGGTTGGCCAGGTTCTGCTTCTTCGTGGCGGCAGCGTCCGCGAGATAAGGAATATCGCCGCCCTCCACCACTCCGACGCCGGGCGGGACCGCTCCCACCGCGCCTAACGCGCCTAATCCGTGGGCCGGTCCGTGCGTCTGGAGGTCCCAATTCGCGGTGTTCATCGCCTGCCAAATTCCGTTGAGATTGGGTTTGCCATCCGGGCTACGAGGGATCCGGCTCGCGGGAGCTTGCGCGAAGGCCATGACAGAACACACCAAAAACACGGCCGCTCCGGCGATGCCGCGCCTCGAACGATTGCTTGCCACTCGAACATCATACGTCATTTTTGGCGCCCGCCAACCCGAGTGCTACCATGAAGGCGCATGGCTGCGAGTACTGAACCCAGCGTATTCGATGAGTCGCAGTTGCTGGCCAAGGCGCGCCAGGGCGACACGGCCGCTTTCAACGACCTGATCACCCGCTACTCGCGCAAGATCTACCGCCTGGCCAAGCACATCACCCAGAACGACGAAGACGCCGAGGACGTCCTCCAGGAGACCTTTCTCAAGTCCTACGAGCACCTGGCCGATTTTCACGGCCAGTCCAAGTTCTACACCTGGATCGTTCGCATTGCCGTGAACGAGTCTCTCATGAAGCTCCGGAAGCGGAAATCGGACCGTACCGTGCCGCTCGATGAGCCGCTCGATACCGGTGAGGATACCGTGGTTCGAGAGATCGCGGTCTGGAACGACAACCCCGAACAACAGTACTCCCGCGAAGAGCTTGGCAATATTCTGGATGAAGCGGTCGAAAGCCTGCGCCCAGCTTTCCGCACCGTTTTTGTATTGCGCGACATCGAAGAACTGAGCACCGAGGAGACCGCAGAAGCGTTGGGCATTTCGGTTCCGGCGGTGAAGAGCCGGCTGCTGCGCGCGCGATTACAGCTGCGCGAGAAGCTGACTCGATTTTTCAAACGGAAAGGGGATGACGTTTTTGCTTACCTGTAAACAGTTCTTGCAGGAGCTCAACGACTATTTGGACGAAGCCGCCGACGTTGAACTTCGCCGTCGCATTGAGACCCACATCACGGAATGCCCAAATTGTTTTGTGATCCTCGACACCACTCAGAAGACCATCCAGGTATATAAGGGAATGAAGCCGCAGGAGCTGCCGGACGACGTTCAAGCGCGCCTCCTCAAGGCCGTCGAGCGCAAAATGGCGGCTAAGAAACCAGCGGCCAGAACTTAAGCCCCGGCGGCCGCGCCCAGGACGCGGTGAATCTCCAAACTAGCGGGGTTCACGCATCGCGCAAGAGCGCTGCGCACTTCCCCGAGCCGCTCCGAGTAAGCAGGAAATTCCACCACTACTTGAGCCGGGCGATGATACAGCTGAGGATTCACGGGGAAACTCAATTGTGCGAGAGCTTCCAGAAGTTCTTCCAATAATCTTGGTTCTACGGAGATTCTTAGAAAAACCAGCTCGCCTTCGGGGCTAAACAAGGCCGGTTCGGGTTGCGCCGACATAGTGTTCCTCTCCGGCGACCCGGTCCCAATAAAAATCCCCTGGGCGAATGCCAGGGGTTTTAAGTTTTCTTGAAGACCGACTCACCTTTAGCACTTTTTATCGTGGTTGCAATTAGCCAGCCCCGCCTCGCGACGAAACCTAAATCAATCCACGTGCAACTTTAGGATAACACCCGTACCACCCGGATTTCAATAGTGTTTTCGGGTGATTATGCCTTTGACAAACAAGTGTAGCCAATGTTACGGTGAAGACGGCGTGACAGGCCGTGTCATTTACCACCTCAAGGTGCTTGCGCAAGCAGGCACCTGCGTCATAATTGATTCTAGGGAGGATTAATTATGGCTGAAATTTCAGCACACGATGCAGCACGTGTAATTTTGCACATCGCGCACTCCTCTGGGAAAGATGTCACGAATCTTAAACTGCAAAAGCTTCTTTACTATTGTCAAGGATGGTACTTGGCAATCATGAAACAACCGTTGTTTCGTGAGGATATTGAAGCCTGGGTACACGGTCCAGTTGTACCTTCGGTGTTCCGTTCATACAAGAGTTTCCGTTGGAAATCGCTACCTGATCCCGGTCCTTCTGAGATTGGGGAGGTCAATGACGCATGGCCCGCGAAAGATTGTATCGCTGAAGTTCTAGACGCCTATATCGAATTGACTGGTCCGCAACTTGAGTCTCTAACGCATTCCGAAGGTCCGTGGAAACAAGCGCGCGCGGGTTTAGCACAAGACGCGCCGTCAACGGCTGTCATCACGCATGAATCCATGCGTGAGTTCTTCAGTAGCGAACGAGCAACCAGCAACATGTAAAGGCAGATGGGCGCAGGAATAGTGGGTCCCAATCCGCGCATTCCGCGCCCTCACCCAACCATAGATGAATCTCCTGTAATCCTGTCGTTCAAGTACCTTGATCTCGATTCCAATGCAAAGTTCGACCGTGGGCGTTGCGGCAATGCCAACTTTCTGACCGGCCTTCTACAAGAACTGCGGCAAATTTGTGCTGGCAGAGTATGTGATCTGGCGGAGTTTGAGAACAGGAGACACAGCCATCTGATCGAGTTCAGCCAGACGACTGAACCGGACGGCTTCACGAATTGTCCGGCGTCAACTATTTCTTTGGGTTGACGACAACTATTTCTCCCGATCAACGACAACTACTCTGGACCGGCTGGGGGCGAAGCCCCGCGGCCGCCTGGGTTTTGCTGCATAAGATAAAAGGACTCGTTGTCGGAGCTGTGGGACTGTGGGAATCGCGGAGCGATTTCCAAGGGGCGGTGGGAAGAGTGGAAAACCTGGTTTTGGTTTTCCAGGCTTTCCACGGCACCGTCATTTCCACAGCTCTTTGTTTTTCGTGGCTCATCCGCTTTCGCCCTGGCTTTCCGCTTGCTGGTTCTTCTTGGCGTGTTCGACGCGGTAACTGGGAATGTTCAGTTCGATGATCACGCTATGGTGCACCAAGCGGTCGATCGCAGCAGCCGTCATCATGGCGTCTTTGAAGATCGCTTCCCATTTGGAAAACGGCAGATTGCTGGTCATCAGGACGCTGCCGCGTTCGTAACGCTCGGCCAGCAAAGTGAACACCACTTCCATATCGTCCCGGCTTTGCTGCAGGTAGCCCAGATCGTCGATGATCAATCCGTCGTAGCGGCTCAGGCGTTTGATCTCCCGGCTCAGCCGCAGATCCCTCTTGGCCGCCAGTAAATCCTGCATCAGGAGCGCGCATTTGGTGAAGTGCATTTTGCACTCTTTCACCACCACCAGCTCCTGGGCCAGGGCGGTTAGAAGATGGCTCTTCCCCGATCCAGGATTCCCGAATACCAGAACGTTCTCTTTCCGGTCCAGGAAACTGCCGTCCAACAGCGTTCGCAACTGCCGTGCCGCTTTCGCCGGCAAGCGCTTCAGATCAAAATTCGGCAGCGACTTCTCCAGGGGGAGCGCCGAATCCTTTAGCAAGCGCTGCACCTTGCTCTTGCGCCGTTGCTCGCATTCCCGCGTGATCACTTCCAGCAGATACTGCTCGTAGCTCAGCGTTTCCCGCTCTGCCTGCCGGGCCGTGTCTTCGTAGCATTCCCGCACCGTTGGCAGGTGGAGATCCTTGAGATGCTCCAGCAAAGCCGGACGCACATCGGCGACCGCGCTCATTGCCACATCTCCGTGCACAACTGGTCAAAGCCGGCCAGGTCCACCAACGCCACTTCCACCATCGTCACCGGCGCGATGGTATCGAGTTGGAACAGCATTGCGCCGATCACTTCCACCGTAATCCCCACTTCCTCTTCTCCCGCCAGCAGTTCGCGCAAAGCCTGATCGACCTGGACCTCGCCGGTCTCCGCCGCCAGTTTCAGAATCTTCAAGTACTCCTTGCCCGCTCTCAGCGGCGTGCTTTCCCGCAGCGCATCGTATGCCATGCGAAACCGGCTGGTCGGAAACAGATCCTCTTGATACCGGTAGTTTTCAAAGGCTCCGGGCTTGCGCACCAACCATTCGATGATGTGCCGATAGTCGATGCGATGCTTGCCCCGGCCGCGCAGCCGCGGCAGGTCTTCCACCTTTCTCTGTCCGTACCAAACCTCGACGTGATCCAGGTACAACCGCGCTTCCACCTGCGCCCCAATCAAGCGGCTGTTCACCGAATACGAGTTCCGCTCGACGTGGATCAGACTTCCTGAGTCCACTTTCACCCGCTCGCGTTTGGCCGATTCCATCCGCCGCGCCGGCAACTCTCGCATCACCGCAAGCTCCTCGGCCAAACGCGCCCGCCGCCCGGCATTGCGCTGCGCGAACAGATCTTTCAGAAACTGCGCGTACTCGACCATGCTTTGAAAATCCCGGCTCCCGCGCAGCAGCAGCGCCTGATCCACTGCTCGCTTAAACCGGTGATGGCTCTGCTCGCAATCCCCGTTCTCGTTCGGGCTCGCCGGATTGGTGTGTTGCGGCTTCACCCCGTAATACCGCATCACCCCTTCATAGCGCCGGTTGAATTCCTCCAGATTGCTCATGTTGTTCACCGCGCTCGACAGGCTGTCGGTGCGGTGCTCCGCCGCCACGGCGCCCAACTCCCAGACCGCGTTCTGCCATCCTTCGCTGAGGCTCTCCAAGCTCTCGGAATAGCAGATCGTGCCTGTTTCCCAGTTCGAATACGTCAGCACGAAGTGGTACACCAGGTGTTCGAACGTACGCCCGGCCAAGGTGATCCCCAGCTCGCTCATGTGCGTGAAGTCCGACGCGCACAGCCGACCCGGCACGTGCACCTGGCCGAAATACACCTCCCGCGCCGGCCCTTCCGTCGCCCGCCAGAGTTTGATTCGCCGCTGCAGCGTCCGGATCTGCCCGTCGCTAAACCGCCCTGGGTGCTCCCGCTGCAGCCACTCAAATAGCGTCTTGGCCTCCAGACTCTGGCTCTCTTCCATTTGCTTTTGGACCGCGCCCCACACCTCGCTGAAGGGATCCCCGCGGGTCCGCCATGGGCGCTCTTTCTTCAGTTCGCTGGGCAACCGTTCCAGCCGCAGATACCGCCGCGCCGTCGTCGGGTCCATCCCCGCCTTCGCCGCCGCAATCCCTTGATTCTTTTCAGTGTTCGACAACTTTCTCAGCCTCCTCACCTGCTCGTCTGTGACCATTGCCTCGGCGCCAGAACAGCGCGATTCTTGATGGTCACATTAGTTGTCGCCGAGCGGGAGTTTTAATTGTCGTCAGCCGGGTGATCTAATTGTCGCCGAACAC
>CAVSYF010000025.1:0-43732 GCA_963732175.1 Bryobacterales bacterium
GAACCAGTTCCTTCACCCGGCCGATTTGAAGCTCACCGTGACCTTGCCGGTGCGGCCGTCGTAGCCGACCTTCTCAACGAGTTGGCGCAGGAGGTTCCGCTGCTCTTCCAGGCTCATGGCCTTCCACACGTCCTCGAAGGACTCCATCGTTCGCCGCAATTCCTTCTCGTCGATCCGCTGCTTTTCCCGGCGCAGAATCTCCTTGCGAAGCTCCTCTGCGCGCGCTTCGCCGGCTGCGAGTTGTTCCCGGATCTCGGCCAACCGCGCCGCCTCCGGGTTTCGGAGCCGGGCGACCTGAGACTTCAGATTCTTGACGCGACCGTTCGTCGTGTTCAGTTCCCCGCGCAGGCCTGTGACGATCTCCGCGAGTCGCTGGCGCGCCGCGACCGCTGTCTCCGCGAGCACGTCTGGGTGGACGCCGACGCGCCGTATGCTCTCGACGACCGCATCCTCGACCGAGGGCGCGGACACCGACCGCGACGTGCAGTAGCCTTCTAGTCTTCTGCTGCGACCGGTAGCAACGTAGTAGCGGTAGCGGCGCTCCTTGTTGGCCGAGTACGTGGAGTACATGCCGGAGCCGCAGCATGAGCAGTAGATCATCCCGCGCAGCAGCGCGTCCATATTTGATGCGATGCGGGTTGCCGGACGTCCACGCGTTGTCCTTGAGCTTCTCCTGGGCCAGTTCGAAGGTCTGCTGGTCGATAATGGCCTCGTGCTCGCCAGGGAAAATCTCGTCGCCGACCCTGACCTGCCCGGTATAGAGGACGTTGCCGAGCAGTTTGTAGATGTGGCACCGGCGTAGGGGGCTGCCGCCGTAGAGTTTGCCTTCCTGCGTGGTCCATTGCTTGTTGCGCCAGCCCAGCTTGTCGAACCGCTGCACAATCTCTAGACCGGCGTGCCTTCCAGATAGAGGCGGAACATCTCCCGGATTCGCTCGGCCTCGTCAGCGATTGACGGTCAACTTCCCGGCGCGCGAGTCCAGATCGTAGCCGAGCAGAATGTGCCCGCCGGTCCACTTGCCCTTCTTCCGCGCGGCGACCTGCTTGTCGCGGGTGCGTTCGGAGATGATCTCGCGTTCGAACTGCGCGAAGGACAGCAGGATGTTCAGCGTCAGCCGGCCCAGCGACGACTTCGTGTTGAACTGCTGCGTGACGGAGACGAAGCAGACGCCGCGCTTCTCGAACAACTCCATCATCTTGGCGAAGTCGATCAACGAACGGCTGAGGCGATCCACCTTGTAGACGACCACGCAGTCGATCTTGCCGGCCTCGATGTCGGCCAGCAGTTGCCGCACGCCGGGCCGCTCGATGTTGGCGCCTGTGTATCCGCCGTCGCTGTATTGCGTCGGGCACCAGGGTCCAGCCGTCGTGCTTCTGGCTGAGGATGTACGCCTCGCCCGCCTCCCGCTGGGCGTCGAGCGAGTTGAACTCCTGGTTCAGGCCCTCCTCCGTCGATTTGCGGGTGTAGATCGCGCATCGGACGGGCTTCGGCGCGGGCGTTCCGTTACTGGTGGCTGCCATGCTTCCTCCCCGGCTTGCCGCCCAGCCCGAAGAACGCGAACCCGTTCCACGGCGTGCCGGTCGCTTCGCGCACGGCGGAACTCAGGGAACGGTGGATCTGGCCACCGTACTCGAAGCCGTCCTCCCGAACGCGAACGACGATGTCCTTGCCCCGGTAGCGCCGCACCAGATCGGTGCCGGGCATCGGGAGCCGCGGGTCCTCGGTCGGCGCGACGCGCGTCTCGATCGTGCGGCTCTCGTCCAGTTCCACTTTCAAGAAGTTCTTCGGTGCCCGAATTCGGAGGTCGGCGTCGTCGGCGATCTCCAGTGCGCGGCGGCGCGCGCGTTCCGAGAGGCCGCCCTAGGCGTTCGCCTGCATCCGCCAGGCGATGCGCCGGAAGAGAAACTGTTTGTGATTCGACCGGCTCGCTTCGCCGAAGACCTCGCCGTACTTGTGCTTGAGCTGCCCGACCGTCATGTGGCGCAGGGCTTCAATCTCCTCGCGCATGGCTGTCGAGCTAACTGTCTCTGTTCTTCATGTAGTTAACCCTCCGTCACATGACTCACTCTTCGTCTCGGGACAGTCAACTATGGCGGTGGCGGCTCTGGGAATCGAAGCCGCAGGTATGCGGTGGCGAGGACGGTGGCGATTTCGCGGACGGCCTCGGCGCGATCTGGATCGCGGTCGTTCATGAGCGGTCTCCTTGGAGGCCACCCACGACGATGTCCGCTATGCGGTCGAGCGCCGTCTGGTGGGATTATCGACGCGGGTCGTTTCCGCGTCCGTTAACTATATACGCGGGGAATGTGGAAAGATGTCTCACTTGGCGGGCCAATTCCCATGGACTACGGTCGATCCGCTACAATCGCTAGCGATTCTTCCGGCGGCGATGGCAACGGAATCCAAACTCGTTCGAGCAAGCCCACAACGCGAACGTGGCTGCGGGGGCTCCACGAACGGATTCCAACGCTGGACTACACCGAAGCGAAGTATTGGGCGACGTTCAAGGCAGGAACTCAGCCGGGGCCGTTGCTCAACTGAATCCATCGCACGTGGGTATTCGAGTCTTCCTGACACTGGATTCCGGCGCCGGACCAGACCTCGAAGCCGAGTCCATCAACACGGAACTTGGGCCGCGCGGTTCCCGTCGGTCTTCCAGATCGCGGGAGAAGAGGACCTGACAAGAGCCGGCCAACTGATCCTCTTGTCGGCTGACACTGCGCTTGACGAACCAAGGAACCGCTTCACCCGGCGCTCCGATCAGCTTTCGGCTGGCGAAGTCGAAGGCGGAACTGCGTACCAGGAGGGGGCAGTACGCCAGGTTACCGTAAACGCCTATGAGCGCAATCAGGAAGCTCGCGAGGCAGTGTTTACTGCACTACGGGCGGAGTTGCATCATCTGCGGGTTCAACTTCATGGAAGCGTACGGGGCCGAAGCCGCCGATTACATTCAGGTCCACCACATCAAGCCGATAGCACGCGCGGGTGGCTCCTACGTTTTAGATCCGATCAAGGACTTGCGCCCGGTCTGTCCGAATTGCCATGCGGTGATTCACCGCAGAGATCCACCCTTTGAGATCGCGGAGGTCAAGCGAATGCTGCGCCGGACCACGGCCGGACGCTAAGGGCCGTGGCGGACGTTTCGGACCTGCCCAGCAGGCTGCCATCGCCTTCGGCGTGGAAGATGTCTCATTCGGGGTCGGCGACCGCGCGCGGGCGTTAACAAACGCCGGAAGACGGAACCAGAGACGCAGAGAACGGGGCGCGGAGCAGGAGTGGAACCGGGCAGGAGTCGGCGGGCCAACCGTGGCGGGCTCGAACGGAGAGACGAACGGAGACGGGAAGTTCTTCGAAAGACTACGCGGACGCGCAGGACGATGCCGTCAACAAACGGGCACGCAAAGGCTCTAGATCAAAAATGGGGGCAGACCACGATCCGTGACTGATAAAACATTCTTGGAGGAATTGTTTTGATCAAATCAGAGATCGTTTTGGGACTGCCCGATTATGAGATTACCGACTTAGAGATCAGCGGAGGAGGGGTCAAGATTTCGGCTCGGCATACCGGGCTGAGATTGTGTCCGCACTGCGGGAGCGATCGGCTGCGCAACAAAGGCCGCTACCAGCGGCGAGTACGGCATGAGGACTGGGGTTTACGGCATTGCGTACTTCATCTGGAAGCTGGGAAGTGGCAATGTCGGGAGTGCGGGCGCTACTTCCGCGAGCGGTTTCCAGGGATCTTGCCCTGCCAACGATCCAGCGAAGCCTTCCAGAGAATGATCTTCCGTCATCACCTGGATGGGATCAATCGCAGTCGGCTAGGTCGGAGGGAAGGCATTGGCGCGGCCACAGTGGAGCGCTACTTTCAGCGCGGACTGCAGCGCCAGTTTGGCGAGTGGCACTCCTCGCGCTGTCCGCAAGTGCTGGGTATCGATGAGCACTTCTTCACGCGCCGTAGCGGCTATGCCACCACGCTGTGTGATCTAAGAAATCACAAGATCTATGACGTGGTCTTAGGCCGTTCGGAAATCTCTCTGCAGGCCTATTTCCAGAGACTGGAGGGCAAGGCCGAGGTGCGCGTGGTATGCATGGACTTGGCGTCCAACTACCGCTCCCTGGTCCGGCTACACTTTCCCAATGCTCGCATCGTGGCCGATCGCTTCCATGTCATTCGCCTCATCAATCATCATTTTCTGGCCTGTTGGCGGGACATCGATGGCGTGGCTTCTAAGAATCGTGGACTGCTTTCTCTGATGCGGCGCCACCGGCACAAACTCCGAGCCGATCAGCAGCTCCGGCTGGCCGGCTACTTAACCCAGCATCCAGTGCTGGAAACCATCTACGGCTTCAAACAGCGGCTCTGCTACCTGCTGCTGAAAAAGCACCGCACCCGCAGACAATGTCGAGCAACTGGTGCCACGCTTCCTGAGGGCCGTCTATCAGTTGCGCCAGGCCGGCTTGGCGCAACTGGTCCAACTCGGCAATACCCTCTCGGCCTGGTCCGAGGAGATCGTCGCCATGTGGCGCTTCACCCGCAACAACGGCATTACCGAAGGCTTCCACAACAAAATGGAGCTCATCAACCGTCAAGCTTACGGCTTTCGCAACTTCCAAAATTACAGACTGCGTGTGAAGGTGTTATGTTCTTAGAAATCAGTTTGGGATCGGGGCTTGCCCCCGTTGTTGGCGTAGAGCCCGACGCAAACCAGTCGGAAGATGAAAGGAATTGGCTCCTCAGGTAGGACTCGAACCTACAACCCTTCGGTTAACAGCCGAATGCTCTACCATTGAGCTACTGAGGAGCAAGACGGGCGGGTTATCTTCCTCCTCATTACATCAAGCCACGCAATGGCTGTCAATGGGCCAGTTGCTAAACTGGTACTTCCCCATGGATTTGGATAAAGCATACGAGCCGCAACGCTTCGAGCCTCGCTGGGCCCAGTGGTGGGTTGAGACCGGTATCTTCCATGCCGACCCCAGCCGCCCCGATCCTCGATTCTCGCTGGCTGTTCCGCCGCCCAACGTGACCGGATCGCTGCACATCGGCCACATGCTGGACCATACCGTGATCGACACCGCCACGCGCTGGCATCGGATGCGCGGCGATAACACGCTATTCCTGCCGGGTACCGATCACGCCGGAATCGCCACCCAAATGTTGGTGGAGCGGAGTCTCGCGGCGGAGGGGATCAGCCGTAAACAGATCGGCCGCGAAGAGTTCATCCGCCGCGTTTGGGAGTGGAAAGAGAAGTACGGTAATCGGATCACTGAACAGATGAAGCGTATCGGCGACAGCTGCGACTGGAGCCGCGAGCGTTTCACTCTCAGCCCGGAGCTGTCGCGCGCGGTAACCGAAGCTTTTGTCCGCTTGTATGAGCGCGATCTCATTTACCGCGGCACTTACATGGTGAATTGGTGCCCGCGCTGCTCCACCGCGTTGTCTGATTTAGAAGTTAAACACGAGGACACGCAAGGCAGCCTGTGGCACATTCGTTATCCGGTGAAAGATACTCGCGCGTTATCTGATTGTCGCCACGACGCGACCCGAGACGATGCTGGGCGACACCGCCGTAGCCGTGAATCCACGTGATCCTCGCTATCAAGACCTCGCCGGCAAGACCGTGACTCTGCCGCTGATGAATCGCGAGATCCCCATCATTTTCGACGAAGTGGCCGACCCGGAATTCGGTACCGGTGTGGTGAAGGTCACGCCCGCGCACGATCCCAATGATCTGGAGGCAGGCAAGCGTCATAATTTGCCGCACATCAAAGTGATCGACGAAGACGCGCACATGACGCCTGCGGCCGGCGCCTACGCTGGGCTGGATCGTTTCGAAGCGCGCAAGCGCGTGGTGGCCGATCTCGAAAAGCTCGGGCTGCTGGAAAAAATCGAGCCGTACGCGCTCGCGATCAGCAAATGCGACCGCTGCGGAACCGTCGTGGAGCCGCTGGTCTCCACCCAGTGGTTTGTGAAAACGAAGCCACTCGCCGAAAAAGCCATGGCTGCGGTGAACGACGGCCGCATCGTTTTCATTCCCGACAACTGGAACAAGACCTTCTTCAACTGGATGGAAAACATCCGCGACTGGTGCATCTCGCGGCAAATTTGGTGGGGGCATCGCATACCCGCCTGGCACTGCGGCGCCTGTCAGCAAATCACCGTAGCGCGCGAAACACCCAAGAGCTGCGCTCATTGCGGATCGGAAAAAATCGAGCAAGATCCCGACGTGCTCGACACTTGGTTCAGCTCTAGCTTGTGGCCATTTTCGACGCTCGGCTGGCCCGACGACACGCTCGACCTGCGCACTTACTATCCCACCAGCTTGATGATCACGGGCTTCGACATCCTGTTTTTCTGGGTGGCGCGCATGATGATGATGGGCATCGAACTCACCGGCGACGTGCCGTTCCGCCAGGTGCACATGCATGGACTGGTGCGCGATCCCGAGCGCAAAAAGATGTCCAAAACCAAAGGCAATGTGGTTGACCCGCTCGATATCAATGAGCGCTTCGGCACGGACGCGTCACGTCTGTGGTTGCTGATGGCCGCGGCGCCCGGCACCGACATCACCTATAACGAAGACCGCATCAATGCCGCCCGCCAGTTCGCCAACAAGCTCTGGAACGCTGCGCGACTCATCCTGATGAACGCTGAGAGCTCCGCGGTCGCGCCTTGCATTCCCGAGCCGGGCGAGGCCGTGAGCCTGGAGGATCGCTGGATCTTCAGCCGGTTGAGCCGCACTGCGGAATCGGTGAATCGGGACCTCGAGCAGCACCGTTATCATGAAGTGGCCGAATCCCTGTGGCAATTCTTCTGGCACGACTTTTGTGACTGGTATCTCGAAATCAAGAAACTGCGACTGACCGCGAATTCTGGTCTTACGGATGACTGGCGAAATCTGTTGAGCGTCTTCGGGGCATATTTGCGGTTGCAGCATCCGATCATGCCGTTCATCACCGAGGAGTTATGGCGCCGGTTCGGACAGACAGAATCCATCGCGCTGGCGAAATACCCTCAACAGGCCGATTTCCCTGAAGATACGGCCGCCGAAAAAGAGATGTCGCGCTTGCAAGAGATCATCACTGATGCCCGAAGACTTAAAGCCGACAATGGACTCGACAGCAACAGGGTCCTGGATCTTTCGCTGTATTGCCGCAACGGCGACCCAAAGCGTCGATGTGGTCGGTCATTGAAAAACTCGCAAAAGTGAAGCTCGATGTTCGGACCGATGCTCCGGCCAACCTTGTTGGCGCAGTTCGCTCGACGCCTTACTATCGATCTCCTGCTGCACGTTCCCCAAGCGGATGCCGAAGTTCAGCGCCAAAGGGATGCGAAAGAAGCCGAGCAGTTGGAGAAACTGATCGCCAATATTGACCGCCAGCTAGCGAACGAAAAATTTCTGAGCAGCGCGCCCGCCCACGTCGTCGAATCGCTGCGGGCGAAACGAGCCGAATACGCCGCGCGGCTTGAAAAGTTGCAATGAACGCCGCCGAACTGGTGGAGCGCGCTCTCCAGGAAGACGTCGGAGCGGGAGATATAACGACCGATCTGTGCGTTCCGCCGGATCGGCAGGCGCAGGGTGCCTTCGTGGTTCGCGAACCGATCGTGGCCGCCGGAGTCGAGTTATTGCCGTTGCTCTATGACCAGATCGACTGCCAAGTCGAAAACGGCGCGTTGCTCATGCCCGGTGATCAAATCGCAACCGTCCGTGGCAGTGCGCGCATGCTTGCTCACACGCGAACGCGTGGCGCTCAACTTTCTCCAACACCTGAGCGGCATCGCCACGCTCGCGCGCAAGTTCGTGGACCGAGTGGACGGCACCGGATGCCGCATTCTCGACACGCGCAAAACCATTCCAGGTCTGCGCGAACTCGAAAAGGCCGCGGTCCGCGCTGGCGGCGCAACCAATCATCGGATCGGCCTGTTTGACGCGATCCTCATCAAGAATAATCACATCACGGCGGCTGGCGGCATTCGCGCGGCATTGGCGGCGACGCAAAACGCGAGCGTCCCGGTCGAGATTGAAGTGCGCACGCGCGCCGAGCTCGATGAAGCTTTGGCTTGCGGCGCTAAAATGCTGCTGCTCGATAATCTCAGCTCCGCCGATGCGAAAGAGTGGGTCCGCTACATCGACCACCGCGCGACCGTCGAAATCTCAGGCGGTGTGACGCTGGAAACGGTGCGAGCCTACGCCGAAACCGGCGCTGACTTCGTCTCGGTCGGCGCGCTCACTCATTCTGCCCCGGCGGTCGATATCCATTTTCGGCTGGAGCTCGAATAAGCCATGCCTTTCGATGTCGATTGGGTGCGCTCGCAATTGCCCGGTCACCGCGTCGATTGGCATCCATCGCTCGGCTCCACCATGACCGAAGCGATCCGTCTCGCTTCCCAAGGCTGCGGATCCGGAGCCATTGTGGGCGCCGATCAGCAAACCGCCGGGCAGGGCCGGCTCGGCCGCACATGGCATTCCGAACCAGGATTGGGTCTTTATGTTTCCATCGTTTTGCGGCCTTCCTTTTCCACGAAGGCTCTGCCGGTAGCAACGCTGGCGCTCGGCTTGGCAACCGTCGAGGCAATTTTGAAGGCCACCGCCTTGGCTTGCGATCTCCGCTGGCCGAATGATGTACTCATTCATGGCAAGAAGTGCGCGGGCATTCTGGCGCAGCTCGAAGGAACGGCGCTCATTGCCGGAATCGGCATCAATGTGAATCACGAACAATTTCCCAGCGATCTCAGGGATCTCGCCACCTCACTCTACCTTGCCGGCGGCCTGATGCAATCACGCGAGCGGTTGCTCGTGGAACTCGTTTCTAGCGTTGAGAGCTTCTGCGGCCTTTTGCAAACCGAGGGTCCCGAGCCGATCCTGCGGATGTTCTCACACGCATCCAGCTTCGTTTATGGCCGGCGCGTGCGTGTCGATCTCGGCGATTCGCTTCTAAAAGGCACCACCGCGGGTCTGAACGAATCCGGCTTTCTTTTGCTTCGCGAGGACAGCGGCAAAGAAAATATCATCATCGCAGGAGGCGTCCGCCCATGCTCCTAGCGCTGGACGCAGGCAACAGCAACATAACCATCGGAGCTTTCGACGCCGGGAAGTTGATTGGCCGCTGGCGTCTTCGAACCATTCACGATCAAACCGCCGATGAATGGGGCGTCTTGATGCGCAACCTGTTTGCGCTGTCTTCGCTCGATCTGGCGCGCGTGGATGGCATCATCATCGCCAGCGTCGTGCCGGGGCTGGACGCGCCGCTCGCCGCCATGGCAGAGCGTTACTTCCATACCGTGCCGCTCTTTGTCACGCCCGACACGGACATCGGATTGAAGGTGCTTTACGACAATCCGAAGGAGGTGGGCGCGGACCGCGTAGTAAACGGCGTGGCCGCATTCCACCGCTACGGCGGGCCCTCGGTGGTCGTGGACCTCGGCACCACCATTAACTTCGACGTCGTCTCGGCCAACGCCGAGTATTTAGGCGGCATGATCTGCCCGGGCATCGGCATGTCGATCACGGGCCTGTTCGCCAAGACCGCTCGTCTTCCGATGGTCGGTCTGAAAGAGCCGGAGCGGCTGATCGGCAAGACCACCGAGAGCAGTATTCAATCCGGCTTGTACTACGGCTTTGCTGGAATGATCGACGGCATCGTGCAGCGCGTGATCGGCGAACTGGGCCCGCAAACCAAGGTGGTGGCCACCGGCGGACAGGCGCGCTGGATCGCGCGCGCGTCGCGCTGCATTCAGGAGATCAACGAGGATCTGACGCTGGAAGGCCTGGAAATCATATGGCGGCGGAACCAGAAGAAGTAGCCTGGCTTTCCAGTTACTTCAACTATTTCACCGAAGTTGAGGAGCATTTCCAGAAGGCGCGCGGCAGCGGTTTGTTTCTGATGTCTCCGCTCGATTGGGCGCTGGTTGAGACCTGGAAGAACGCCGGGGTTCCCCTGGAAGCCGTGCTGCGCGGCATCGATGCCGCGTTCGAAAAATGGCGTTCGAAAAAAAGCCGGATACAAATGGTAAATTCGCTGGCGTACTGCGCGCAAGCGGTTCTGGCCGAAGCTCAAGCGATCGCCGGACCCGCCAGCGCCGCCTCAACTCGCAAGCACGCCGCAGCGCCGTTCAGTCTCGACGAACTGAAAAATTATCTTCTGACGAATGCCGCCGAGATTCGCAAGCAATCTGGCTTCGAAGAGATCGCCGAGGCGGTTGACGAGCTGGCCGCCGGAGCCGACGCCCTGTACGGTGATCTCGAAGAACTGGAGCGCCGGCTCACGACGCTGGAAGAAAAAATGATCGCAATCGCGCGCTCGCGGGAAACCAACGAACACCTGTTGCGCGCCCGCCGCGAACTCGACCTCCAAATCCGCCCCTATCGCGGCAAAATGACCGCCGAGCAGCTCGCGATGATGGAAAAGCAGTACCTGGAACGGCAAGTGCTTGCTTCCGCCAATCTGCCTCGCCTGAGCCTGTTCTATTTGCGGTAACCGAATTGCAAGACCAGACAGTTATCATGGTGATTGGGTGATATGTCTTCGGCCACTCCGGAAGTCCGGCTGAGAACCCGGGTCTTCACGATCATTACTATCCTGGTTTCACTCGCCTGTCTCGGCTGGGCCTTACATGGGGTGAATTGGGCGGAGCTCGGCGAAGACATCCGCGATCTCGACTGGCGCTGGATGGCCGTCGCCGCCGTGTTCGACATTTTGGCTTACGTCGTGCAAGGCTGGCGTTGGGGCTTGGTGCTGCAGCCCGTTGCTCCGGCGCCCATCTGGACCTCGACACGTTCCATTTTCGTGGGCCTGTTCGCGAACGAAGTGCTCCCCCTGCGGGCCGGCGAGCTGATCCGCTGTTTCCTCCAAGCGCGCTGGACCGAACTTCCCTTCTCTGTCACCCTGGCATCGGCTCTAATCGAGCGAATCTTCGACGGGATACTGCTGATCGCGGGGCTGTTCCTTTCGCTGCGTTATCTGAGGCATTTCCCTCTGACGTTTGGTCAAAACCGCGCTGTTGGCCTGGTTTCCGATGGCGCCATCGCGCTGACGATTTTGCTTATCGTTTGCGGAGCTCTGCTCGCATTCGCGATGTTCTGGCGCGAGCAAACGCTCGATACCATCCTGGATGCGCGCATGTTCGCCTGGGCGCACGTCTTGATCGAAGATCTGCATCGCATCGGCCATTCGCGGTTCCTTTATTATTCGTTTTTTGCCAGCATTCCTTTCTTTCTCCTGCAAGTGGTTCCCACCTACGCCGTCATGCAGGCGTATGGGTTGCAGTCGGCTACTTGGGCACAGGCCGCTACCCTTACCGTGCTGCTGCGCTTGACGGCCGTAGTGCCCCAGGCTCCCGGCAACGTCGGATTATTTCAACTGATCTCGACGCTGGGGCTGACGCTGTTCGGGGTTCCGCGCGGAATGGCCCGGCGTTTCACCCTGATTCTCTGGGGACTGATTACTCTGCCCTTGCTAGCCGTCGGTTTCCTGGTTTCCGTCGCTAGTGGCGCCAAGATGGGGGAGATTCACCGCGAAGCGCAAGCGCAAATGCGTGCCCGTCAGGATGAGCTGACCAGACCCTGATGACCGCGCGTTTAATGCGTCATCGCGTACAGAATGTAGTTCACTCCGACGCGAATCGCCAGCCCCGAGAATTTTTCCGGATATTCGGGCGAGTCCGCCCACTCCCAGGCATCGCCTATATCGGAATTGTAAGAGATCGCGACCATGACGCGGCCTTTGTCGTCATAGATGCCGCGCCAATGCGCGCCTATTCCATCGGTGCTCGACTGCGCGTAATCCGGCCGCTTATAGCCTAGACGCAAGTGCGCGGCCCCGGGGATCTGAAACCGGTCGTTCAAATCGAAAACCGTGTGGAAGATCGGATCGTCGTCGGGAATCTCCTGGATCGGACGGTCCGGAAACACGTAGCGGATTCTCTTCTCGAACATTTCCCACTCATAGGCCCCATGGAAATCGTCGGCCATGAAGAATCCGCCCCGCAGCAGGTATTCCCGCATCACTTTGGCCTCGGCCTCGGTCAAACCCCACTCGCCCACTTGAACCGCGTACAGCCACGGAAAATTGTAGACCTCGTCGCCGTCTTCCAAATTGATAGGCTGCTCGACCGAGCGCGTCTGCAGGCGCGTCAAGCGGCGGACCGCCTGGGAAAAATGACGATCCGCTCGCGGATAATCCTGCGTCCACAGCGACATTCCCTGCCGGAAGTCCCCATCGAACCGGCCCCGATAACCATCGTTGGGACCGGGCGGGAACATGAGACGCGCAAAGGTCCACTCGCCTTTCACCTGCCAGTCCGGCGTCAACTCGAAGGAGTAATATTCGACGCCAGGAAACTGGTGAAAGGGCTTCTGGAACGCATACAGAGCGCCGAGAAATGCGATGCCACAACCTGCCACGCATACTGCTCTGCGACCCGTCATCCGGTAGCTCCTCTTCGAGAATAGCATTCAAGACTTCCAGGAGTGATTCGAAGCGCGTCCTGCTATACTAGACCTCCGTGCGGAAACCCGAGTCAAGCGAATCCAGCTTTGTAATTCCCTCGGCCACGCCCACCTCCGACCACGGCGCGGCGGTCGCCGCCTCCTTTCTGGGTTGGACGCTGGACGCTTTCGATTTCTTCCTGGTCGTTTTCTGCCTCACCGCGATCGGCAAGGAGTTCGGGAAGTCTGACGCCGCCATCGCGCTTTCCATCACTCTAACGCTGGCGTTCCGTCCCGTGGGCGCTTTTCTGTTTGGTTTGATGGCGGACCGTTATGGCCGCAAGCTGCCGCTGATGCTCGACCTGGTGTTTTATTCCGCCATGCAATTTCTCACGGGTCTGGCCCCCAATTACAAGATGTTCCTGATTCTCCGCGCGCTCTTCGGCATTGGGATGGGTGGTGTGTGGGGTGTCGGCGCTTCACTTGCTTTGGAAAAGGTTCCGCGAAGCTTGCGCGGCATCATGTCCGGTTTGCTTCAGTCCGGATACGCCGCAGGGTACCTGCTCGCTGCCATTTGCTACTTTTTCCTGTTCGAGCGCTGGGGCTGGCGGCCGCTATTCTTCCTCGGAGGCGTTCCGTCTCTGTTGGCCATATTTATCCTCTTCCGCGTTAAGGAGTCCGAAGTCTGGCAGAAAAGCAGGGAGGAAAGCTGGAGTGGCCTCGGGCACGCGCTCGCCGGAAATTGGAAGTTGTTCATCTATTTGGTGCTGCTCATGACCATGATGAATTTCACATCGCACGGCACGCAGGATATGTATCCGACGTTCCTCGAGCGCCAATGGCACCTGGGACCCTCCATGCGTTCGCTGATCACCGGCATTTCGATGATCGGCGCCATCATTGGCGGCATGGTGGTCGGCCACTTCTCGGACCGCTTCGGGCGGCGCCGGGCTATTATCGTGTCGCTCGCCGCGGGCATCCTGCTGGTGCCGCTGTGGACCTACTCGTCGTCCATCACATTCTTGGTGCTCGGGGCTTTCTTAATGCAATTTATGGTGCAGGGCGCCTGGGGAGTGATTCCGGCCCATCTGGCCGAACTGGCGCCCGATTCCCTGCGCGGATTCATGCCCGGCTTTGCATATCAATGCGGTGTGCTGCTGGCCAGTTCCTCCGCCTATTTAGAAGCGACCCTCGCCAAGAGACTTAGCTACGGCGCGGCGATGGCGCTCACCGCGGTCACCGTATTCGCGCTCGCGGCGCTGGTAGCTGGACTCGGCCGGGAGCGGCGCGCGACGATTTTTGGCGAACAAGCGTCCATACGAGCTGCGGCGAATGCCGGTGCCAGGGACGGTATCTAAGGCGACGCAGGCCGCTCGGCTCCGGAGCAGCGATGGTAAGGGCCGCGAGACCCGTTCGGCAACGTGGTGGTGTCGTCAGTTCGCGCCTGGCAAAGCTGCTGGCTGGTTAGTCCGCGGGCATTGGTAAGGTTCGCGCCACGCAGGTCGGCGGCGAACAGATTCGCATCCCGCAAATTCGCTCCGATCAATTCTGAGCGGCAAAGCATGATTCCGCTGAGTTGTGCGTTGCGAAGATCCGCGTAACTCAGATCGGCACGGTCCAGCTGCGAGCCGGCGAAATCGGTTCCTACAAATTTTGCGCCGCGCAGATCCGCCTTGGCAAAATCGCACGATTTTACATGGCTGCCGCTGAAATTCGACCCGGCTCCGCTCGCCGCAACGAACCGGCAGGTTTGGATTTGAGCGCGCACGAATTCCGCTTGGGGGAATTCGCTCTCGGAAAAGTCGCAGGCGCCGACGCGCGCATGATGAAGCGACGCGTTGTTCAGTATCGCTCCTCCGAATTTGCAGCTCTCAATCACGGCGCTCTGCAGCCGCGCATCCCGGAGACTCGCTTTGCGAAAGACACTGGTTCGCAGCTTGGCGTCCGACAAGATGACTCCCGCCATCCAGCTGAATGAGAATTGGCATTCCGAGATTTGGGCGCCGCTCAAATCTGCGCCGGTGAGCAGCGTCCTTCCAAAGTCAGCTTCCTCCAAAATCGCCCCGCTCAGGTTCGCACCGGAGAGTTCTGCGTCCAACAGCGTGGTCTGCCGCAGAATGGCCTCTCGCAGGTTGGCGTCGCGCAACTGCGCCTCATTTAATGTTTCATTTTGCAGCACGAACCGCCCCTCGCTGGCGTCTCCCTCGGCCCACTGAGCATGCGCTTCCAAGAGCTGCTCGAGAGTGCGGCGGCCTGCACCAATTGCCGTTCCCATTTCGTCATTGAACTTATCGGTTGAGGCGGGGAACGTCTTAGAACTTCGGTCGTTGAAGGATCGTATCTCGCGCGTGCTACTGGCTTCAGGGTATGGTCGAAACTAACAACCGGGGAAGTACTAAGTCACATTCTCGCGCAAATACACCGGAACGCCGCGTAGAAACGGATCGCGGCCTCCACTACTGTTATGGATGGCCCTCATGCAGCGGCGCTCTATCCAGTTTCGGGCAAACTCGATTGTGATGTATACGCTGGGAGCGATTTTTCTGGTCCCGCTCACGATCGGGGTGCTGTTAGTCAACAGCAACGCCAGCCAGAACGATCACGCCAAGCAGATCACGCACGATCTTGCGAGCATGTACGCGCAAGGTATGGATTTTTCCAAAACCGTGAATCAAGGGATCGCCATGAGCGTCGCCGAGGGGTTGGGGATGAATGTTCCGGGCGGCCAGGGCGTCCTCATCCTTAGCAAAATCCGCCTGGTGCACGATTCGGACTGCCCCTCTCAGACGCCCGCACCCTGCCGCAATAAGGGCTTCGCAGTGGTGACGCAGCGCTTTGTCATCGGGAATCCGGCTCTGCACGCCAGTTCTTTCGGGACGCCCGCTAATACCGATTACGCTACCGGCGATGTTCGAAATTGGGCGGACGATCCATCGGCTCGCGCCCTGGATTTTCAAGCCGTTCTGAAGCCGGGCGAGTTCACCTATGCGGCCGAATGCTATATCAGCTCTTCGGACTCACGCAACGGCGTATACGCGCGAACCATGTTCTAGACAGGTCGTTCGGATCGCAGCCGCACCCTACTGAGTTGCGCGGTAGAAGATCATGTTCTGCCCAGGCTGATTGCTATCGAGGACCTTAAAATCCGCGGGGATCGCGAACAGCGATGAATCCGGTTCCACCCGAACGATGTTCGTCAGGCGGAACGTCTGGTCGCCCATGCGCGGATCGGAGCGCTTGCTGTAGACCACCGTCTTCAAGTCCGGCGACGTCCAAACTTCGGTGACAATATCGATGGCCTTGTCATTACCGATTTCGCCGGCCGCTATGGTCCGCGTGGTGCGAACGCCCCGGACCGTGACGCCCTCCATGGTTTGTGAACCAAGGTCCTCGGTCTTGGTTGTGGCCGCGTCGTCTTTACTTACAAAAAACGTTCTCTGAATTCCTTCCGCAGGAGCGCCCATCGTTACGGGCCCTGCACCCGTGATGAAAGCCGACGTTGTCCAGGCAGCACCCGTGGTCTGGAGCATTCTGACGCTCGCGGTCGCCGTTCCGGGCGCGGGAGGCGGAGGAAGCCCCGGAGGCAGACCCATCTTGTGCGCGGTCTTGTCCGTCAGGTTTAGCGAATAGGTGGTTTGGGCCACTGGATCCTGAATCAGCACCATGTGCGGCGCATTCGCGGCAGAGAGGTTGCCGAGGGGCGGCAGCGGCATGTCCTGGCGCGTACGGCCCTGAGAATCCCGTGCAGTGCTTCCGATGGTGCTCTGCACGATCCGGTTGCCATCCGCCAAAGTCTGCACTGACTCGTTCACCATGGTGGCCGAATAAGGCGCGCCTTGCACCGGATTTTTCGATATGGGCATCTCTCCGCGAGTGCTGATCATGATCGGGGGTGCGGCTGGCGCGGGCGCCGTATCGGTTTGAGCGAAAGCGGCGAGTGCGCTCGCCAAGGCAACCAGGAACGTCGTTTTCATAGCTAGTCTCCTTCTAAGTTACTACGGTATGATGCGGAGGCCTTGCGGCGATCCGTCCGCGGCAATGCTTAGATCCGCGGTGAACTGAAAGCCGTCGGGAAGCGCACCCGGCGGAAAGATTGCTTCGGCCGGAATGGCGATCTGTATGTCCGTTTGCGCCGGTTGCCATCTGGCAGTCTGCTTCTGAACGGGCGCGGGCGTTCGCCGGCGATGAACGGTGCGGGTAGCAACGAGCGTCGTGTGCGAGTCGATCGACCGCACAGGCATGGCGGCAGACGGCGGAGGTGGCGGAACCGGATTCACGCTCGTGCGCGGGATGATCAGGACCAACACTACCCCTGCTGCAACAGCAGCAGCGCTAGCGGCGAGCGTAAGCCAGCCGCGCCGTGACTTCGATGATCCCGCGACGATGGCCTCCCAGTACTCCGCGAATCCTTCGCTCACTTTCGCATACACGGCCACGCGTTCCCGGCACTCCGGGCAGTTCTCCAGATGCTGTTCGACACGCGCGGCTTCGTCGTCGGCGAGCTCATGGTCGAGCCAGGCAATTAATTTTCCGGAAAAGTCACACATTGCATTTCTCCGCTAACTTTTCTATCGCGCGCGCCACGGTCTCGGCTGTCGTGGAGGTGGCCATCCCCAACACTTCGCCGATTTCGCGGTACCGCAGCCCTTGGGCACGCAGCAGCAAGCATTCACGCTCGGATTCCGGCAGCGAGTGGATGGCGCGTTCCAGTCGCCGGAACTTCTCTTTTTTGAGCACGGCCTGCTCGGGCGTCGAATCCGTGGAGGCTCGATCGATACCGGGTTCCAGCGGCGCCCGAAATCGCCGCTCGTAGGTTTTTTGCCGATTCCTGGCCTGATTGTGGGCTACGCGAAAGAGCCAACTGCGAATGTTTTCCTTCGACCCGCCCGCCTCGAGATGCTGATGCAGTCCGAGGAAGGCGTCCTGCACCACGTCCTGCGCGTCGTCGGAGGAGATCCCCAGGCAGACCAGATATCGCAACAATGGCTTGCGCAGTTCGTGAAACAGAGTGGCGGCCTCCGTGGCACGGGTTGAGAGACGCGATGCGGGAATCGTGAAGGGTATAGAATCGCTGCTCATGACTTTTCCAGCATCGGCGGTCTAGTCATATAACAACCGAGGCTTGCGTTTTTACGACGGGCGCGAAAAGTTTGACGTTTGTTATCCTGTCGGTTGGCACGCATTTTTCCCTTTCAACCTTATCGCTACAGCGCAAAAGCGGGACCGGCCGAGAACCTGGTCACACAGCCCTACGACAAGATCTCGCCGGCCATGCAGGCCCATTATCTCTCGCTCAGTCCTTATAACCTGGTCCGTATTATCTTGGGCCAGAAGTCGCCATCCGATTCCGAGCGGGACAACGTTTACACTCGCGCCTCCGGACTGCTCAATGAGTGGATCGCGAACGGAATCCTGGAACGCGAGAGATCGCCCAGCGTCTACGCCTACTTTCAAAAGTTCAATGTGCCGGATACGGGCGAGACGCTCGAGCGCAAGGGCTTTATCGGGCTGGGCGGGGTGGAAGATTACTCGGCCGGAGTAGTGCACCGCCACGAGCAAACGTTGTCGGGGCCCAAGAAGGATCGCATGGAGCTGCTCAAGCACACGCGCGGTCATTTTGGCCAGATCTTCATGTTGTACTCCGATCCCGCGTTATCGGTGGATAAGCTGCTGGACACGGCAGCAGCAGGACCTCCGGCGTTGAGCGTTACAGACGAGTATGAAGTGCTGCACCGGATGTGGAAAATTGCGGATCCGGAAGTGATCCTCTGCATTCAGCAGTTCATGGCCGACAAGAAACTTCTGATCGCCGACGGGCATCATCGCTACGAGACAGCGCTCGCGTTTAAGAAAGATAATCCGGGCCTCGCGGACGCTGAGAAAGTGATGATGACGTTCGTGAACATGAACTCGCCCGGCTTGGAGATTCTGGCGACGCATCGTGTGGCGCGCGGAGTGAACGGCGCGGCTCTGGAAAAGATTCAGGCACGCCCTCTGAACTCGATCGACGAGTTGCGTCAGATTTTCCGCACGAAAGCCCCGGGGAAAGTCCGGATCGGGATCGCCTCGCGCTCAGGCGCATTGTCGCTCTACGAGCGGGATCGCAAACCCGGCGAGCTGGATGTTCGAATTCTGCACGACGAACTGCTGGGCGGCGTGCTCGGCATCAGCGAAGAAGCGGTGCGCGAGGAAAAGCATCTGGAGTACGTGCGCGGGCTGGACGCGGCTTATGCGAAGGTTCGTGACGGCTCGGCAGAAATCGCTTTCCTGCTGGAACCGACCACCATCGATCAGGTGTCCGGCGTCGCGTTTTCGGGCGGAGTTATGCCGCAGAAGTCCACCGATTTTTATCCGAAGCTGCTGAGCGGCCTGACGATTTACAAGTTAGAGCGCTGAGCCCGAATCCTGCACGCGTCCCTTCCAAACGCCACCGCCGCCGGTCCAATAGCGCATCGCCGAGTCGATCGTTGCGGCCATGTAAAACAGCGCGACCAACGGGAGCAGTGGCGACCATGCCAGGCTTCTGGCGATAAAACCGCAGCACGGGAACGTAGCTGATGGTCATCAGCATCCAAGCGGCCAAGCCGCTGGCGACGGCGAGCGCATCGCCTGTTAAAAGCAGAAGCGGCGGCGCGAGATATACGATGGCCATCCCCAGCACAGTTGCCAAAAGCAAGCACGCGGAGTGCTGCAGTTGATTGAACGCGGTGCGCGAGATCATGCGAAAAATCTCGCTGAACGTGCCGTATTCGCGGAGGCTGTGGGTGGTTTCAGTCACACCGAGCCAAATCTTGCCGCCGGTTTGTTTCACTCGACGGGCGAGCGCGCAATCGTCGATGAGCTCGCCGCGTATCGCTTCGATCCCGCCGATTCTTTGTAGCGCAGCCGGCCGGATCAGCATGCATCCGCCTGCCGCACCTGCCGTCCGGTGCCGGTCACTCGCGATCCAGCGCGGCGGATAGAGCTGGAAGAAAAAATAGACGAAGGCGGGGATCAGCGCACGTTCTGCGAGCGAGCGGCATCGCAGCTTCACCATCAGCGACACCAAATCCAGGCTGTCGGCCTCGGCACGCGCGATCAGCGTCGCGACATTGTCCGATGCGTGAACAATGTCGGCATCAGTCAAAAGGAAATAATCCGGATCGGAAGGCTCGGCAATTTTCAAACCCTGATGAACCGCCCAGAGCTTGCCGGTCCAGCCGCGAGCGAGCGGCCCGGCCTCAATAACAGTAGCTCCAGCTTGGCCCGCAACCGTTGCGGTTTTATCGGAGCTATGATCGTCGACAACTACGATCCTAAGCTCACCGTCGTAATCCTGCGCCAGGAGCGACGAGATCGCCTCGCCTATGACGCCCTCTTCATCGCGGGCCGGAATGACGGCAACAATTCGTTTAGGCTCTGGTCGTTTAGGCGCGGGTTGAATAGCGGGCGTTCGGATTCGCCAGAAAGCACCGCGGGCAAAAACCAAATAAACCCACGCGGCGAGGGAGGCCCCGCCGGTGAGTTTCAAAATGACGGCGATCAGAACAGGTACAGGGGAGTGCCAGGAGCGGGCGCTTTTACTTCGCCCTCTTCGGCCGGCGCGCCCACCGGCTGCTCCTGCAGTTCGGCGCTGCCCACCGGGCGGCAATAAAGCCCGGCGTCTCCTAAGTAAACCTCGAGCTCAGCCGGCCGCGGCAGCGTGCCTTGAATGAGCGCCTCCGACAGCGGATCTTCAATGTACTTCTGAAGCGCCCTGCGCAGCGGCCGCGCGCCGTAGCTGCGGTCGATCAGCGTTTTCTCGAGAATGTACTTGGCGGCATCCTCATTCACCCGGATCTTGATCTGCTTGGCCACCAGGTTGGTGTTGATCTGCTCCACCAGCAGGCTGATGATCTTCAGCAGATCTTCGTCGGTAAGCGAAGTGAACAGGATCACCTCGTCGAGGCGGTTCAAGAACTCCGGATTGAAAGCCTTCTTCACTTCGCCCATGACCTGGTCTTCCACTTTAGGCGGAATGCCGGTGGTGGATGGCGCCGAGAACCCGATTTGCGTCTTCTTGTCGAGGAAACGCGCGCCCAGGTTCGAGGTCATGATGATAATGGTGTTCTTGAAATCGACCGTGTTGCCGAGACCATCGGTCAGTTGGCCGTCTTCGAACACCTGCAGCAGGATGTTGTAAACATCCGGGTGGGCTTTCTCGATCTCGTCCAGCAGGATGATCGAGTACGGCGCGCGCTTCACGCGCTCGGTGAGCTGGCCGCCCTCTTCGTAGCCGACGTAGCCGGGAGGCGAACCGATCAGCTTCGAGACCGAGTGCTTTTCCATGAACTCGGACATATCGAAGCGGATCAGCGATTTTTCGCTGCCGAACAGGAATTCAGCCAGCGCGCGCGCGACTTCGGTTTTGCCAACGCCGGTGGGTCCCAGGAACAGGAACGATCCGGCAGGCCGCTTGGGCGATTTCAGGCCAGCCCGCGAACGCCGGATGGCGCGCGCCAACGCCGAGATGGCCTTCTCCTGGCTGATGACGCGCTTGTGCAGCTCCTCCTCGATGCGGATGAGCTTGGTGACTTCTTCTTCCTTGATGGCCGTCATCGGCACGCCAGTCCAGCGCGCGACCACGTCCTCGATATCGTCCTTGGTGACCACGCCCGTCGAAGTATCGTCGAGGTTGTACTTCTCGCGCAACTGGCGCAGGTTCTCGCGCTCCTTGCGCTCTTCGTCGGAATAGAAACGCGCCTTCTCAAACTCGTGGTTCGCGATGGCGTTTTCCATGCGATGCACGATGAACTTGATGCGCTTCTGAATGTCGGCGACTTCGCCTGGTAAGGTAGTCTGGCGCAGTTTCACGCGCGCGCCGGCTTCGTCGATCAGGTCGATGGCTTTGTCCGGCAGAAACCGGTCCGGGATGAACCGCGTGGAGGTGTGGACGGCGGATTCGATGGCTTCATCGGTATAGGCCACGGCGTGGAATTTTTCGTAGCGCTCTTTGATTCCGAAGAGTATGCGGATGGCATCGGCTTCGTTCGGCGGCGGCACTTTCACGGCTTGGAAACGCCGCTCGAGCGACCGATCCTTCTCGATGGATTTGCGATACTCGCCCGGCGTGGTGGCGCCGATGCACTGGATCTCGCCGCGTGACAGAGCGGGCTTGAGGATATTGGCGGCGTCCAGCGAACCTTCAGCCGAACCAGCGCCCACCAGTGTGTGCAACTCATCGATGAAGATGATGGCGTTCTGATTCTCCATCAGTTCCTTCATGATGGTTTTGAGGCGCTCTTCGAACTGGCCGCGATATTTCGTGCCGGCCACGATCAGCGACAAATCCAGAGCCAGGATGCGCTTGTCGGACAGGAACGAGGGCACGTCGCCCTCGGCTATGCGTTGCGCCAGACCTTCGACGATGGCGGTCTTGCCGACGCCCGGCTCTCCGATTAAAACCGGATTGTTCTTGGTGCGGCGGCACAGAATCTGCACCACACGTTCGAGCTCGTAATCGCGTCCAATCAGCGGATCGAGCGATCCTTCCATAGCGGCTTGCGTAAGGTCGCGGCTGAACTCAGCCAGCAGCGAACTCTCTTTGGGACGGTTGGAGGCGACTTTTTCCGACGACGATCGCTGGATCTCCTCGCGCACTTGCGACAGGCGCAGGCCCCGCTCGTGCAGGATCTCGGCGGCGAAACACTTCTCTTCCCGCAGCAACCCCAGCAGCAGATGCTCGGTACCGATGTGTTTGTGATTGAGCCGCTCGGCCTCTTCGGCGCCATAAGCCAGCACGCGCTTGCACTCGTGGCTCAGGGGCAGATCCACCGAAGTGGACACCTTTTCGCGAATGGTGGTGTGCGCTTCGATCTGCTTGCGAATGGACTCAATCGCGGCGTGCGAACGCAGGAAACGATTCGCCAGCGCCTTGTCCTCCCGCAGAAGACCGAGTAAAAGATGTTCGGTCTCGATATAAGGGCTTCCGAACTGGCTGGCTTCATACCTGGCAAAGAAAATGACCCGCCGAGCCTTTTCTGTATAACGTTCAAACATAGTTACCGCCGTCTTTCCACATTATCGGTGCTTGCTGGTCCGGCGGACAGTGTGGAACGCTGTCACCTGACCAGGGGGTGAGAACCCCTTGATCCAGTTGGAGGACGCGATCGCATCGGGTTGCGAAAGAGAGGTTGTGCGTTACATAAATGGAAACCAACTTGTGCGAACGGTGCAGATCGCCGAGCAGAGAGATAATCATTTCGCCCGTCCTGAAATCCAGATTGCCGGTGGGCTCATCGGCGAGCAGGACGCTAGGATTGCCGACCAGGGCGCGGGCGAGCGCCACCCGCTGTTGCTCACCGCCCGACAGTTCCCCCGCCCGATGTGAGGCGCGGTTTTGTAATCCAACTTCATCCAACCTCGCCAGCGAATCCGCCTTCGCGTCCGGGACGCGTTCCCCTCGTATCAGCAACGGCATCATCACATTCTCGAGGGCCGTAAACTCCGGCAACAACGAGTGATTCTGCCATACGAAACCAATTTCCCGGTTTCGAAATTCGGCTAGCTCGGTATCCGAGAAATTGGAAATATCCTGGTGTCCGAAGTATATCGTACCGCTGGAAGGCCTGTCCAGAGCGCCCAGCAAATACAGCAGGGTACTCTTGCCGGCGCCCGATTCGCCAATCAAAGCGAGCTTTTCGCCGCGTTCCACTTCGAAGTTGAGATCGGCAAACACCACCAGTTCATCTTCGCCGGAGCGGAACTTCTTCGTCAGATGGACACCGCGAATGCCCGCGGCGCCGTTTGTTTCCATTAGCGCAGGAGCCTCTGCTACTAGGCTAGCATTCAACTTGTAATTTGGAACCCAATCAAAAAAAGTTAATGTCCCAGTACGAGACGCAGTACTAACCGTCAAAGTAGCCATTGCGACCCAGCAGAGGTGGCTGAACCGAGACGGACGGGCAACCCCGCTGAGCACTTGCAGGCCCGAATCCGCCCCTCTCCGAATCGCTACAATTAGCGTCTTATGGGTTTAGTCGGACGTGTGGCTGTGGTCACCGGAGCAAGCCGCGGCTTGGGGAAGGCCATGGCTTTGGCGCTTGCTTCGGCAGGCGCGCGAGTCGCGCTCGTATCGCGAGATCAAGACAAGCTCAACCAGGTGGCCGCGGAAGCCCGCACGGCCGGCGGGGAGGCCGAAGGATTCTGCGCCGACGTTGGCGACGAGCCTCAAGTGCTGCGGCTGGAACGCGAGGTCATCGCCTGGTTCGGCCGCGTCGACATCCTCATCAATAACGCGGGGCTGGTAGTGCGCAAGCCCTGCGTCGACCTTACGTTTGCCGAATGGTCCAGCGTCTTGCACACCAATCTCACCGGAGCGTTTCTCATGTGCCGCTCGTTCGTCCCGCACATGCAGGGTCGCGGTTACGGCCGGATCCTGAACATCGCATCCGCCATGGCACACATGTCGCTGCCTGGACGGACCGCTTACTCCGCCAGCAAATCCGGACTGCTGGGTTTCACGCGAGCGCTGGCCCTCGAGCTGGCGCAAGAAGGTATCACCGTGGTCTCCATCAGCCCGGGCGTTTTCGCCACCGAGCTGGTCGAACCCGCGCTGAACGATCCTAAAGTGAAGGAGATCTTCGGCGCGCGTACCGCCGTCGGCCGCTGGGGCAAACCGGAGGAGCTGGGCAAGCTCGCGCTGTATCTGTGTTCGGACGACGCATCCTTTATTACAGGCTCCGATATCGCGATTGATGGCGGTTGGACGGCGCAATAGTTCACCGCCGCCGATTATTTCCCTGCGATTTCTGGCCACTTCGCGCACTACTTCCATATGAAGACAGCTCTTGCAATTTTGTCGCTACTCGCGGTATCTTGCGCGGCTCCCGCGGCAACCACCCTGACCAAGTCGCACAACGAAGGCAAATTCAGCGACGCCGAGATCGAGGCCACCATCAAAGCCAAGCTCAGCAAGTCGAAAATCGGGAAAGACGGCTTTCAGATCCATGTGAAGGACCGGGTGGCCACTTGGACCGGCGTCACCACCGTCATGCAGCATAAGGGCGCTGCCACACGCATGGCCAAAACCGCCGGCGCCGCCCGCGTCGTGAATAACATCAAGATTACCGACGAGGCGTCCAGGGCTGCGGGGAATTTCACGGGCCAGCCGCGGCGCGTGCAAGTCAAGCCGGAGTGAACGGTCCCACAGCGCTCTGGTTATCGGAAGCCAAACGATTTCGGGGGTCTTGAAATCGCCAATTAGGCCTGGTGGGACGATTGAGGCACCTCGTTCATGGACGCCTCAGGAATCGTAAGTAGAACGCTCCGAACACCAAGACGATTCCAATATTCACTGTCAGCCGTTCCCAGAATCGGTTTCTGAAGAACATGAAATCTACACCGACTATGACGGTTGCCATCGCCACCACGTAAAGCACGATCGCTACCTGTCTTCCCATTTAAGTCCCTGGTTCAATCGTAACTCACAACTCAAACTGCATCAGCTCTTTCAAGACCTCTCCTATCCCTCCCGCGCCTGTGGCAGCAAAGTGAGAATGTCGTAGTTGAGCAAAGTAGAAATGTCGTCTTGACAGCCTCAAGCTTTGAGGATGCAGGAAGGACAGCTACTAATGAGCCAAGCCGATAGAGACCGGCTGGTGACGTTGAAGAAGGCCAAGAAGAAACTGATCACGCAGCAAGACGCCAGTTCCGAATTAGGAGTGAGCATTCGGCAGGTACAGCGGCTGTTGAAAGCGCTGAAGGAGCGCGGAGATAAGGCGGCTATCCATGCGCTGCGAGGAAAGAAGTCCAACCGTGGGTTCGAAGAAGCAATCGCACAGGAGGCGGTGAAGATTCTGTCCTCACCAGTGTATGGGGGGTTCGGCCCGACGTTGGCGGCGGAGTATCTGGGCAAGAAGCACGGGATCGAGGCGAGCAAGGAGACGGTGCGGAAGTGGATGATGGGAGCCAAGCTGTGGCGCGGAAAGAAAGCACGAGTTCAAGCCGTGCATACCTGGCGGCCGCGGCGAAGCCGGCGGGGCGAGATGGTGCAGTGGGATACCAGCGAGCACGATTGGTTGGAAGGGCGCGGGGAAAAGGTATATCTGATTGCGATGATTGATGACGCGACGAGCCGGCTGTTTGCGCGCTTCGTGCGGCATGACTCCACCGAGGAGAACATGAAACTGCTGTGGAGCTATCTAGAGAAATTCGGCCGGCCGTTGCTATTTTATACGGACAAAGCGAGCCTGTTCCGGAACAACGAAAAGCGCAAGCGAGATGAACCAGGGGTGGAAAAGGATGCCGAGGAAATGCCGCCGACCCAGATCGGTCGGGCATTACGAGAGCTGGGGATTGCGTGGACGGCAGCGCATTCCCCTCAGGCCAAAGGGCGAGTGGAAAGAAATTTTGGAACCGCCCAGGACCGGTTGGTCAAGGGCCTACGAGTGGCAGGGGCAAAGACCATCGAGCAAGCCAATGAGTACCTGATGAACGAGTACCTGGTGTGGTGGGAACGGGAAATGACGGTCGAGCCAGCCAGTGCTGACGATGCGCATCGGGCGCTAGAGAAGAGTCATAATCTGGCGTCGGCGCTCAGCTATGTGGAGCAGCGACAAGTACGGCCCGACTACACGTTGCGATGGGACGGCAAGCTCTATCAGATCGATCCCCGGGCAGTGACGCCTGGACTACGAGGTGCGAAGGTGCGGGTGGAACAACGGCTGGACGGAACGTTGGCCGTACGCCAGGGGGAACGATATTTGTCCGTGGAAGAATGCATGGTGGCCGAGAAGGTGAAGGCCACTCCAGCCGTGAAGGCAGACAAGACCACTCGCGCCAAATCTCGCGGCAGCGACTGGGGTAAGAATTTCGATCTGCACAAAGCGCCTAAGATCTGGCAGGCGGCGCGAGAGTCAGATTACCGCAGAGGAGGAGCCATTTGATGATTCTAGTCCTGGGGGAGTGGCGGGACGGCAAAGTTCGCCCTGTACCGGGAAATGCTCCGCACGACCGGCCGGTAAGCCGGGGGTTTGTTTCGTCAAAGAGCATTTGCGACGATTCCCTCCGCACCACTCGATTCCCGCAGCTTCCAAGAACACGCCGGGGCCCACGGCGTGCGTTTTTTAAGGCATGGCAGAATCTATCGGTCCGATGTGGCGCAAAAACCAAACCCGAGCCGGGACCGACTGCCTCCCGTCGGTCGGCCCCGGCCCAGATCGAAGAACGCGTCGGGAGGACCACATTCTTCTCATCGTCCACGATGAGTTCCGGCCGGCTATTCCTTGATCGGGTTGGTCGCCACCAGAGCCCATCTCCGCTTCACCGGCACACGCAAGATAACATGCGCTTCCGAAAAGCTCCGGCGAAAGGCGACATTTCTACTTTGCCAGGAACACGACATTTCTATTTTGCCTTGACCGAGGCACTAGAAACATTGACAGGTTACCGTCAGCATGCTAACATCTCGCCCATGCGCTTATTGCTTGCAGTCCTGTTGCTGCTGTCGCTGAACGTTTTCGCTCAAGAGAAAGGCGGGAAAAAATTCGGACCACCGCCGGACCCGAAAAATTTGAAGGTGTTGACGGGGATGAACGGGGCGCAGGTAATTCAAGTGATGCGCGCCTTCAACGCCGGGCTGGGCGTGCAGTGCGTATACTGCCACGTGGAAGGCGACTTCGCCAGTGACGACAACCCCAAGAAGGAAACCGGGCGCATGATGATCACCATGGCGCGAGAGGTCAACGCGAAGTTTACGGACGGCAAGCAGCACGTGACCTGTTATACATGCCATCGTGGATCGACCGAGCCGGCGACGGCTCCGCCCGCCGCTGAAGGCGCAGGCAAGCAGTAATCGTCAGTGGCTTTGTTTGTGCACGGAGACGGTCTGTTCGCCGTCTATATAGGCGATATACTCGGTTCCGCGTTGGGCGGCTACTTCCTTCGACCTTGACGCCTTAACGGTCTCAAATGCGCGGATCGGGGTGCTGTCGGCCTTTAGAGCAGCTACGGCGCGTACGCGGATTTTTTCGTTCTCCGCGGATTCGGCGTAGAGCAAGCGGAAGCTCAGCTTGCTGCCGCCTCCGATCCCGAAAAATTTCTTCTTACCCACTTCGCCCATCACCTCGCCGGTCACGTTGGCGCCCTTCGCGATGACCGTGGTATCGCCGACCTGGAGGCCATCGGCCACACGGAAGCTCACGCTCTGGCCCTCGGCGATGTCGGCGGGCACATCGTCCGCGAGAACGATGCGAAACGGCAAAGCATCGGTCAGCTTTACCGACACGAGTTGTGTGGACTTGTTTTCCGCTACAGGCTTAGGTGATGCCGCTGCCGGCGGGGCGTCCGTCGCGGGGGCGGGAGCATTCGCGGCCACAGGAGCGGCGGGCGAAGGTTGCGGCGGCGTTGCGGCCGGTGGAGAGACGGCTTTATTGGAAGGCGAGCTCTGCTGCGGATTCGGAGGCGCGTTATTAACTGCCGGCGGGACACGAGCCGTGATCACCGGCGCAGGCGTGGGATTTGGTGAAGTGGGCGTGGGCGCGGCAACGGGCGTAGGCGCAGGCACAGCAACGGCGACCGCGGGCGGATTGGCGGTGTGACGGTGGCTGTTCCACCACCAGCTACCGACGCCGACAAGGGCCAGCAGCGCGACCCCAACGATCCCAACGCTGGCGTAGATGAGGGGACGGCGCGATGGTCTGGCCGCAGCACGGCTCGGGGTGGCCGCTGGGGCTGGGGAAGGCGCAACAGCATTCACCGGGTGGAGGATGCCTGAGTCAGACTTGCGCCGGAGCGCCGTAAGCTTCAGCTCGACTTCCCGCATGGACTGCCAGCGCGCATTTTGATCTTTGCGAAGGCATTGGGCGATGATGTGATCGAGCTCGCGGGGAGCATCCGGGGCTGCGATAGCGAGTGGCGTCACATCGTCGCGCAGAACCGCGGACAAAATCGCAACTGTGGAATCACCTTCGAATGCACGCCGCCCGGTGGTCATCTCATAAAGAACGGCCCCGAACGAGAAGATATCAGCGCGCGCATCCACTCGCTTGCCCTCAGCCTGCTCGGGCGACATGTAATTCAGGGTGCCGAGAATCGAGCCTTCCACGGTAAGCGGCGATTCGGTAAGCGTGGCCTGATCCGCCGAATAAGCGCCCAGGGTGACCGTTGCCGTAGCCGCTTGTGGAGCGCCCAGCGGGGAGCTCTGCCCGGTCCATTTCGCCAAGCCGAAATCCAACAGTTTTACCAATTCCGATTTGGTGACCATGACGTTGGCCGGCTTCAGGTCGCGGTGTATGATTCCAGCCGCGTGCGCGACGCTGAGGGCATCCGCCATTTGAGCGGCGTAGCGGAGCACTTGCGGTATCGGAAGCCCGCCGGCGGGGATCAGGTTTTGGAGCGTCTCCCCGGCTACGTACTCCATCACAATGTATTGCGCAGCGCCCTCTTGAATGATGTCGTAAATCGTGATGATGTTGGGATGGTTCAATGCGGAAGCAGCCTGCGCCTCCTGAATGAAACGCCGTTGCATTTCCGGGTTTCCCGATTGGCTGGGAGGCAGAACCTTGATGGCCACGAACCGGTTGAGACGCGTATCCTGCGCTTTGTAGATTTCGCCCATACCTCCGGAGCCGAGCTTCTCGATGAGTCGGTATTGGCGGACCAGCAGACCGGCGTTCAGTTCCATCTGGCGAACCGGAGTTTTCCCCTGGAAGGCCCATTATCGCGCGGCGAGGCGGTATCTGCAATGGTTGTACGCTCACGCGCGTTGCAGTACCGATGCTGCGGAAAGACGGTTAAAAATAGTACTTTAACGCGAACTGCAAGATCCGGGGGCCGCCCGCGGAGCTGGTGCCCGGTCCATCTTGCGCGCTTACGCAAATAATGGCAAGCTAAGGCATGCCCATCACGGAGCCGGTCCGTGTCACGATTTTCAATCAAAGCTATTCGCTGCTGGCGTCGGAGGAACCGGGCCGGATCGAACAGCTCGCGCAAAGAGTGGACGACCTCATGCAATCCATCGCGCTGCGCGCCGGCAACGTGGACGCGACTCGCGCGGCAGTGCTCGCCTGCCTGCACTTGGCGGATGAGTTGGATACCCTGGAGCGGCAACTCGCGAGTCTGAAACAGAACGTGGATCACAAGGCTCGCGCGTGCAGTTCGCTGCTGGACGGCGCGATCGGCGAGGATGCGGCGGCTTAGCTGGCCGGCCTCGGTCTCCTAGTAGATTCTCTCCTGTTTCCGCAGCGTACCGAAAGAGCCGAGATTGGCGACCGCGAACGCTACCCGGTATTGCGTATCGTCGCGAATTCCTGCGTTGATGCGGCGGTATTCCACGCTGATGCCGCAGCAATCGGTGTTATAAGTCACCTCGAATAAGGAGAAATCCGTGACGCCGCGCTTGTAATCGTAGTACGTGCTGAACGCTGCGTTCCAGCCCTTGCGGGTCTGATTGCCGATTCCGAACGTGCCGCGCAGCTGGTCGGAACTGGGCGCAACCACCGGATTGGGGCGCACTTCGGTGTGCCCGGCCGAAAAGAAAAAATTCGCAAACCGCATATCCGTGCTGAAAGTGCTGCTGCTCACGTGCTTCAGCAGGGGATCGTAATCTAAAAGCCATTCCACGTTCACCCGATGCTGAAAGCGCAATGCGGAAACGACCGGCGAGTAGTTGCGGGGACCATCCAAAAATGCAAAACCATCCAAATCCAGCGTGCCCGCCACGACGTCGCGCTGGCCGGAAACCGCCGCGCCTCCGAAGGTAGGGTCAAAATACCGGCTCTGCGCCACCTCCCAGCTCAGCACTTCGTTCACATTGCCGTTCTTGTCCTTGACAAAAAACCGGTTGGTGATAGATAGCGTCACTTGATCGGTATCCGACATCACATCGGTTTCATCGAAGCGGATGATGCGATTGAAATCATCGATGCCGTCGACGAAGTCGTATTTTATCCGCGGCTCGATTACGTGCTTTAATTTCCCGCCTCCCAGCCATCTGGGGGCGTTGTAAATTTTCTCAAAAGCCGGCGGTATCATATCGATGCGTATCTCGCGGGCACTGCGCAGGGTTTCCTCGGTGCTGACAATGTTGGTTTGATAATCCATGCTGGAACCGTATTCGGTTTCCCGCGCAGCCACGCTGACCGTCATACTGAATCCCCACCAATGGAACGCGCTGGTGAGCTCCGGATAGACATCCAATCGCGGCACGAAGCGGCTGGTCTCGAATTCCGGTTGCGACCGGTCCAGGAACCCGGCGCTGCTGGTCATGGAAAACCACACCGGCAGCGGACCGCCTAAGATTTGCCGGTCGCGGCTTAAGAAATCGACCTCGGGCAATTTCTTAATGATGATCTTGTCCTGGGGGCCAATGTCTTCAAACTGCTCGTCGCGATCCGCCACGATATCCAGCCCGAAGCTGGACCAATGGCGCGTGAGGAACCCAACGCTGTGGGATTCGGCGGCGATAGCGCCTTCAAAGGATGGCGAAAAAGCCTCGCGGAATAAGAACGAACTCAGATAATCGATGCTCCAGCGCGCAGTCCATCCATCCGGCAGCACGGAGCGGCCGTCAAAGTCGACCTGAATTCCGCCCTGGTTCAGGCGATCATTCACGCCGTAGAAAGTTAAGCTGTAATCCGTGCCGGGAGTGATCTTGCCCCGGAAATCCAACGTATGGGCGGTACCGCGCGCGGTGAAGTATTGGATGCGGTACAAGGCGTCGTAACTGCGATTAATGGCCCAGTAGTATGACAGGCCGAACATGCCGCCGTATAGAGAGCTGCGGCCGATGTTGGGCGTCAGAAATCCGCTTTGCCGCGGCAGCTTCTCGAGCGACTTGCGATAGGCCGGGGCGTAGAAAATGGGGAGCTGCTTAATCCGGAAGATGGCATGATACCCGATGGCCCGGTTGCCGGGGATGATATCGAACTTGGGAGCCGTGAGTTTCCACCACGGTTTGGGGACTTTGCAATCGGTAATGAAGCCTTTGTGAATGATGTAGCGGTCTTCTTGCTTCTCGGCCCATTCGCCTTGGAAATAAAAGGGGTTGGTGGTGGTCAGGTATCCCGGGCGCGATACGATCCTCGGCTGCGATGTGCCGGTAACGTCAAAAAAGACCCCGGTCTCGCTGTTTACGTTGTACTTGCCGTGGTCGCATTGAATCTTGGTCCCGTCCAGGAAGTTCTCGTAGCGCACATGGCCGCGGACTTCGGCGTCTCCGGTGTCCTCGTCGTAGTCCGCCTCGTCGGCATCCAGCGTTTTGTCGATGGTTTCCAAATGCACGTGACCGCGCAAGTGACGCAACGGTCCATCCGATTCCTCGCTAGCGGCGATCACCAGCACGTCGTTCGCGCCCGGCGCACTGGGCCGCACCACTTTTAGGCGCTGATTCGGATTCGCCACATTGGGCTGCTCCACCGGCGGCGGAGGGGGCACAAACTGAGCGGCAGCCGGTTGAGTCAGCGACATCAGCAGGAGGATCGTGCTGGGCGCGAAGGCCGCCCCGCATCGCTGGCTGGGAAGGACGTGACATTTTCGGTCAAATATGTTACGAAGGAAGATAGTCTCCGAAATTTGTTGCGGAAGAGGTTGGCCCAGGGAAGGTAAAGATGAAGGCCTCAACCGAAAACCGTAACATGATTTGGCTGGGATAGCAACGTGGGGAGTTCGTATCGAATGGAATGCCGATATTGTCAAACCGGAAATGCTGAGGACGATCATCGTTGCCGCCGTTGCGGGCGGCGGCTGCGGAGCATGCCTGTCTACACCGGCTCGGCGGCGGCTCCAGCTTTGGATTACGAGCCGGCCGCGTATGCCTTTGCCGGCGAACCGGCTCCCTCGGCCGCGCCTCCAGCGCCCGCGCGGAGGGCCGTCAATTATCAGGCTTCGTTATTCAGTTCCAAGGAACTGCCGCGCGTGGTTCCGTTCGAGAGTATTGCACCTGGCCTAGCCGAGCCCGTGATTCCGCGTCGGGGCCCAGCGGCGCCGCGCGCGCGCCATCGCCGCATTGTTCCGGGCCAACAGAGCCTGGAGTTCTTCCCGGCGCGTTCGCTGCGGCCTTCCGAAGGAGCTATTTATTGCGATGCTCCCGTGGCCCTTCCCCTGCGCCGGGCCATGGCAGCCGCTTTGGACGGCGGCCTGATTCTGATCGCTGTCGCACTTTTCGGCATCGCTTTTCATTTAGTCGGCGGCCAGATCGCTCTCAATGTCAAGACTGCGCCGATCTTTTTGGGCGTGATTGGCGGCCTGGTCCTGTTTTATAAATTCTTGTGGTGCCTGGCCGGCGGCGACACGCCCGGTATGAACTGGACGCGTCTGAAGCTGGTGGATTTCGACGGGCAGAAGCCGCAGTCTTCGCAACGGCTTTACCGGCTGGCCTCAGAATGGTTGAGTCTTCTTGCCGCGGGCTTGGGCCTGATCTGGGCTCTGGTGGACGAGGAAAGCCTCACTTGGCACGACCATATTTCGAGGACCTTCCCCACTCCTTATTGACCGCCCAACCGTCAGGCGCACGGTTCCACGACCGCTGACATCGACCCCTTGGACTTCGGCATTCGCCAGTCCGCGCCAAAGGCGTGAATTTGATCCCGCCCGAACTCCGCCTGCGCCAATTCACAGGTCATCACAATGGTCCGTCCAGAGGTGTCCACCTCCACGGCGCGATTCCAGGCATCCGTGCTGGACAGCGCAAACAGCTTCTGCAGCATCTCAATAACGTAGTCGTAAGTATGCTCGTCGTCATCGAGCAGCACGACGTTGTATAGCGGAATCTGTTGCTCGCGCTGTTCCTTCTCAACCTCCGGACGGGCCGTCACTGTGGGCATCCTGATCTCCATAATACGTTGAATCCACGGGCGCAATGCTATCATCTAGATAGTGAAAGGGGGGCGCAACGGATTCGACGGGATTGTATCGAAGTGGAAAGGCGTGCCGGGTTCCGAGCTCCCGTAAAACGATCGGAAAACCAGAACTGCCAATCAACAGTTCGCTTACGCTGCTTAATTAATTAGGTAGCCGCCCCGGGTGCTGGGCCTCGACGGTATCCACCGGGCGTCATTTTCGAGGATTGGGCTGAGAGCTTCTGCTCGGAGCAGCAGGCTGACGACAATCGGGCTAAGCCGCCGTTTTCTTGCCGGCTCTAATGCGGCGGCCGACAACTACCGAACCGGAAACGCACGTAGTTCTTTTCACGGCGGGCTTTCTCGGACGCGGGTTCAACTCCCGCCGCCTCCACCATTTCAAAGGAGCACTTCATGACGCCGCTACGCTATACGGTCTCCCTAGTGAAGTCCGAAGAGGGATATAGCGTCTGGGTTCCGGGTCTGCCTGGCTGCGCGTCTCAAGGTGAGACAGAGCAACAGGCGCTCGAGAACATTAGCGATGCCATTCGCGAATACCTTGCAGTAGCCGATGAACTCGCCTCCGAGGGAGATCGGCGGGAAGTCACCGTTTTACGTTAGCGATGGGGACCTCCGGAATTCCGCATCAAAGAGCTGTTAGATCTCTCTAGCGGGCTGGGTTTAGCGTTGTCCGGCAAAGCAAGCACATTGTCATGACCGACGGGAAGAGGATCGTGACAATTCCAAGGCATGACCCGGTGAATGCGAATACGATGGGAATCATCGTTCGCGCTGCGGGGCTGACTCCCGAGCAATTTCGCGAGCTGCTTTGAGGTCGTTGGACCCCACCCGCTCTCTTATATTGCGTTCGAGTTGTATTGCTGGAGCAATGTTTTCTCGCGCTAGGATGGCGGCATGCATGTCGTCAGACAGCAAGTATGCCAAGAAATTCCTGCGTATACTGCTTGAAGCGAGCCTGGCGCCGAAATGCTTTTTGTCTATCAGGGGCGGTCCGACCTTCCCTACATCTTCCGAGCCGGCGATGGCCTTCGAAAGATGTAGGCACAGAGATAGGTTGCAAACACAACTGAAAGAACCCCGGCGGCCGACCATGCGTCCCACCGGAAGGAAGCCGACGGCCACGGAACAGAGTACTTCCCTCCAAAGACCTCTTGAAAAAGGCTTGGGGCCAGCAAAAACAAATTCAGCGGAAGACAAAGGATCGAGGCCAGCAGGCTTCCGACCGCGGCGGTTCGCAGGAGTAGAAAAGTAAGAGGTACTGTAACAAACGACAGAATAGCCCCGAAATAGTTCAGAGCTAGCATGGGACCAGTGAGACGGCCTCCTCCAAACTCAGAACCCTCCAGATCGAGCTGATGCTTGGAAGCGATCACGAAACAAAGCACACAAGCCGCGAGTTGAAAGAGTTTTTCTTGTCTGACGTTCATTTTAAGCACCAACTGGCGATTCGTTTCCGTGAATCATTGCCACTGACTCCACCGCCCTTCGAAAGGCTCGCTGACATACGAACCTCTTGACCGCCTCCACCATGTCCCTTCGCGCGGGCTGCTCCCGCTGGGAGGGCGCGAAGCCATTTATTTCAGCTGCTGCAGCTCCGCTCCCTCAGGCTGGTTGAGCACGAATTTTTCCGCCGTCACTTGCGCGCTGTTCATCTCGATGCTCATCACCGCAAGTTGAACCTCGTAATTATCCCGGGGGCGTTGGATGTCGATCTCAGAAGGGAACGGGATTCCCTGATACGGCTTCCAACCGGAATATTTCGTATCGCTGATAACGTTGCCCATCGGGTCGAACGCTCGCTGGCGTATTACCTGCAGACTGTAACGGTCGAAGTAAACATTACGGACCAGTCTGAACTGGTTCTGGTCACGCTGCGCGATTAAGAGGATATAGACAGCCTCTTGTCCTTCGGTTGAGGCCTCGAGCAGCGTGACGTCCGTGGCCGGGTTGGGCGGATGAATCAGCAGCGCCTCCAGGAAGGCAGCGGGCCGCAGGTTCTCTAGTTTGTTCGGGGAGGTTTCCGGTGCATTGCCGTTTCCCACGATAAATCGATTCTTAGGAGGGATGTTGACGCGAAATTCGTTTCCAGTGGATACCATATCGAAAATCGTGGTGTGCAGCACCGGATCCTGTCCGATCACGCGAATGTCGTCCGGTTTGCGGAAAAGGATAAACGAGGAGATGGTAGCGTAATCGGTAACGGCATGTTTGGATGGACTAATCACGGATGGTGAGAGATCCGCCCGCATGAGGAACGATTGGATCGGATCGTAAAGATCGTGCAGGCGTTGAACCAGGTCGTCTTTCGTCGCTGTAAGAAAAGGGCGGTTGGGCAGCGATGTCGTAGAAACGACGTGACGCCTCCGCACAAAGCAGCCGGGCAAGATAGTGAGCGCCCCGCACAGAGTGATCAAGAGCAGTCTTCGGGGCATGAGTGTCCGCAGGGTCAATTGGAGACCGCGAGTCCGGGTAGGGGCTGCACCCGGGCTCGATCGCCCAAACGTCAACCCAGCGGACTTCCTGCACCCATTCTAACTTGTGAGTGATCGATCCAGACCTTCGCACCTGGCGATCGCGCTTTCGCGGCGTTAACGGGAACTGGCCGCTCCGCCCACGGACTCCATCGCCACGGCGCGGTTCCTCGCAGCATTGGTATAGTTCGGATTCAGCCGGAGGGCTTCGTTGAAGTCCGCGATGGCCTCGCGATATTGATGCAGCCGCAGGTAGGCATAGCCGCGCGCGTTTCGCGCCAGCGCGTTGTTGGGATCGCGGCGCAGCGCTTCATTGAATGCAGCGATGGCTTCTTCGAATTTTTGTTGATCGACGTAGCTGCGCCCGGCATGATAGAAGTCGGTTTTCTCGTTGCCGGCATGGGTCTCCGTTACCACGGCAACCGGGCGTAGCCGCGGGGCCACGGTTGGAGCCGGGGGTTTTCGACAATCGCCGTCGCATATGTTTTGGATGCCTCCCGTGGCTGGCCATACGGCGCGGACGCGGGAGCCGATGCCAGCACTTCGTTGTGCGGACTCTGCTTACCCGCACCCAGGCTGGACTGCAGCATGTTTTGCGCCGAGCTGAGCATCGCCAGGGCCTCGCTCGTGTTGTGACCGACCAGCATGGCGTGGCTAATGTCCTCCAAGGCCGGTTGTGCGGCTCCTGTGGTTAGGTAAAACTGAGCGCGGCACAGGTACGCGGCGGCGTCGGCGGAGTTAAGCTGGATGGCTTTGTAGCAGTCCTCCAGAGATTTTTGAGCCTGCCCCTGGCTGCGATAAAACGCGGCGCGAGCCAGGTAGGCGGTGTCGGAATTAGGCGCCCGCGCGATCGCCTTGGCATAGTCATCAAGCGCTTCCGGAACATTTCCGAGTTGCTGATTCAGGTTGGCGCGCAGCAAAAAATTGGATGGATTCCGGCCATCACGCTGGATGGCCTCATTCGCATCGAGAATTGCCGCCGCGGCTTGGCCGCTGGCGGATAGCGCTGCGGCTCGTTTCGCGTAAGCTCGCGAGTTGTTCGGCTGCAGCGCCAGCGACTGATTGAGGTCCGCGATCGCGCTCTCATAGTCGCCCAGATCGTAGTGGCAGTATCCGCGGTGCAGAAGGGCCGAGTCGTTCTTCGGATCGAGCTCGATCGTTCGCGTGTAAGCCTCGATGGCCGTATCGTATTCCTTGAGATCCTCCGCGCGCCGCCCATGCTCGTAGGCGTCATGCGCCAGCTGCCAGGCGGAGAGGGCATTCGGTTCGTCCGGACTGACAGGCGATCCCCCGGCGGCCTGTTCTGCTTTTTCTTGCCGGCTTGGGACAGCTCCTTGACGGAGCCATGCAGGTCGTTGATCTCTTTTTGGAGCTGGTGGAGAGTTGTCTCAATGCTTTTGATGGCGCCTACCAGGTCCGACGGCTCGATCTCTTCGCTGAACAACCAGCTCGCGAAAAGGAACAGCGAAATTCCCCAAACGATGATACGAACTCGAAGCATAGGCTAGAACTCGCACCAAGTATAGTCACAGCCGGCCGTCAAACCCACTCGACCAAAACGCTCGGTGCTTCTAAACAAATCCCCTATGCCACACTTAGACACGCCTCTACTCGCCGCGCGCGGCGCTACTGGCGCGAGTAGAACTCGCGGGATATAATAAGGTTCGGTTATCATAGCCAGGAGACTGATATAATGCCGCACGCTCCAAACGTTTGCTCCGAGCCATGGTCCTGCTAGGGGCCATCCCGGTTTTTGCCCAAGGACCCGGCGGATACAACCCGCCCGGCCAAGGCGTCGATCTATCCGGCAACTGGGGGCCCGTATTTCACGAAGATGCGCACGAGCGCGGCCCCGGCCCGGAGCTGGTGAACTATGCGGGGCTCCCCATCACGGACGGCGCACGCGCATACGCCTTGGCTTGGGACGCGTCACGCTTCACTGTTCCCGAGCATCAGTGCGAAGTCCACATTGTTGGTTACATCTATCGCGGCCCGTTGAATCTTAGGATTTGGGAGGAGCGGGACCCGGTCTCTCAAAAACTAATCGCGATCGGGAATTACATTGACAACTACGAGCAGACTCGAAACATCTGGATGGATGACCGTCCGCAGCCTCCCGAAGCCGCACTGCATACCTGGATGGGATTTTCAAAAGGAAAATGGGACGGCGACATTCTGACCGTCTATACCACGCATATGAAGCAAGGCTGGATCCGGCGGGATGGGTTGCGCCATAGCGATCAGGCCACATTGACCGAGCACTTCATCCGGCACGACAATCATATGATGCACGTCAGCATTCTAACCGACCCGATCACGCTGACCGAGCCGCTGATCAAGAGCCAGGACTTCAACCTGAGGGTCCAGAACGGCCAGACCTGGCTCTATCCTTGCGAGCCAGTAGTCGAGATTCCGCGTCCCCGTGGAACCGTGCCGAACTACCTGCCCGGGGAGAATCCTTATGTCAGCGAGTTTGCCAACAAGTATAAGATTCCCGTTGAGGCGGCTTTAGGCGGCGCCGAGACCATGTATCCGGAATACCAACTGAAATTGAAGAAAACGAACCCAGCCCCGGCTACTCGGAGTAGCAAATGAACGAACATTTCTAAGTTGGTTGGCCCCGTCCTTATTTGGGCTATCGTGTTTCGCGATCGCCGCGCATGCGCAACAGGGCGATATCCAGTCAATTAAGGTCCAAGGCAACGTCTATCTGCTGACCGGGGGCGGCGGTAATGTCATCGTGCAGATCGGCGATCAGGGTGTTCTGGTGGTGGACACCGGCCTCGCACAAACGGCCGATAAGGTTCTGGCGGCCATCCGCAAGCTGTCCGACAAGCCGATCCAATACATCCTCAACACGCACTTTCATCCCGATCACACAGGCGGAAACGACACCATCCGGAAAGCGGGCCAGACCTTTACCGGTGCAAACGTGACCGGCAATATCGCCGATGCGGCCATCGGAGCGCAGGTCTTCGCGCAAGACAACGTACTGATGCGCATGAGTGCGCCGACTGGCCAGAAGTCTGCGATGCCTTTTGGCGATTGGCCGACCGAAACCTATATTTCCGGCCAGAAGCAGATGTTCTTTAACGGCGAGCCAGTGGTTATGATTCATCAGCCGGCCGCCCATACCGATGGCGACAGCCTGGTGATGTTCCGGACTCGGACGTCATAGTTGCCGGCGATATCTTCGTGACCACCACTTATCCGTTCATCGATGTCAACGCCGGCGGAAGTATCCAAGGCGAGGTCGACGCGCTCAACAACATATTGGACATGATGGTGGTTGGCCATCAGGATGAAGGCGGCACGCTCATCGTTCCTGGGCATGGCCGGATTTGCGATAAGCCCGAGCTGCTCGAGTTCCGCGATATGATGACCATCATTCGAGACCGCGTCCAAGCGTCAATTAAAAAGGGCATGACGCTGGAGCAGGTGCAAGCAGCCGGCCTGACCAAAGATTACGACGCCCGGTACAACGCCAAGAGCGGGTTCGGCACCAGAGAGATGCTGATAGAGGCTGTGTATAAAAGCCTCAGTGAAAAGAAGTAGACCCGAATGAGAATTTCCATTTTACCCTCGATTGTTCTGACGCTCGCGGCCATGCCGCTGGTGGTTTGCGCTCAACAGGTGCAACAGGCGCCCGCGACAGCCAAGGCCGCCGCCCCGAATGATCTCACCGGCTATTGGGTTACGCTGGTGACCGAAGACTGGCTGTATCGCATGGTCACGCCCGCGAAAGGCGATTTTTCCGGGGTTCCGCTAAATCCGCGGGCAGAAAGTTCGCCGATGCCTGGGATCCGCGAAGGACGAAGCCGCCGGCGAGCAATGCAAGGCTTTCGGCGCGCCTGCGATCATGCGCATCCCTGGCCCAGCTCATATCACTTGGCAGGATGACAACACCTTAAAGATCGAGAAGGACAGCGGAACACAAACGCGCCTGCTGCATTTTGGCGCGACCGCCGCGAATGCGCAAGGCGGCGACTGGCAGGGTGTTTCCGTGGCGCAATGGGATGTCGAGTGGGGCGCACGCGGGCCGGTAAAAGGCGGCGGGTTGAAGGTCGTTACGACGAATTTAAACCAGGCTATTTGCGCAAAAACGGCGTTCCCTACAGCGCAAACGCCGTCGTGACGGATACAACGATCGCGTCAACGAGGCGAACGGCGACGCCTATTTGTTCGTGGAGACGATCGTTGAAGATCCGGCATACTTGAACGTGCCATTCATTACCAGCACGCACTTCAAGCGTGAAGCCGACGGCGCGCGTTGGAATCCTACTCCCTGTACCGCGCGGTAACGGGCGCGGCTCAAGCTTAGATTCGATTTCTTCGCCACGCATGGCGTTAGAAACCGATTGTCAACCAGATGATCTTTCATCCCTGCGGCGGTATACTCTTCCAAAGAGGACGTAATGAAGAAAGCCCCACTAACAATCCTTCTGGCTGCGGCGGTGATTGCCGCGTTCACCGTTCAACACGCAATCCAGTCCCACCGCTCCGGCACAGCGGTTACGATGCGCTCGTCGCTGCCCGCGCTCAGCATGGCGAAAATGGCGCTCAATGCGACACGCCAACATCGGGAGTGGGTGAACGTGCCTTACAGCGCCGGCGGAGTGCGAGCATTCATTGTGTATCCGATGCGCGCCGACAAAGCGCCCGTGGTGGTGGTTACCGAAAACAGGCAGAGCGCCGGTGACTGGATTCGCGCGGTCGCCGACCAGCTCGCAGTCGAGGGTTTTATCGCCGTCGTTCCGGACGTCCTTTCAGGCGTGGCGCCCAACGGTGGCGATGCGGACTCGTTTCCGAACCCCTCCACGATCGCCGCTGCAATCGAGCGCTTAGGCGGCGTCGAAATTTCGCGGCGTGCCAACGCAGCGCGTGATTTCGCTGTCACTTTGCCGGCGGCGGACGGAAAGACGGCCAGCGTTGAATTCGATAACGGTCAGTCGACCTTCGTCGTCGCCGCTGACGACAACCGAGCCGCGTTTCCGGCCAACGCCCAAGGATGGTCCCAGATGGTCGCGTTTCTCAATGGGCAGACCGGCAACCATCCTATCTTCGGCGCCAATCCCAATCTCCGGAGGATCATTCGGCCCACATCGCAATGGCGATGGCGCAAACCAAGGATGGCGGCAAAAAGGGCGGCGGCGGTTTCGGCGGCCGCGGTTATCCAACCGGCAAGCTGCCCAACCTGCCGGCGGGCGTCTTCAACGCTCACTCGACGTTGAAAAATTCCAGACTGCGCAAGGAATTCGTCGACATCCCGGTCGGTGACGTCAAGCTGCACACTTGGATTGTCTACCCGGAAGGCACCGGAAAAGCTCCCGTCGTGCTGGCAATGCATCACGGCCCCGGCCTGGACGAATGGCAACAGGCGCTGGGAGTTCAATTGGCCGAGCAGGGCTTCATCTCCGTCACTCCCGATCTGCTTTCCGGCTTCGGGCCGAACGGCGGCAATTATGATTCGTTTGACGGCACCGACGCGGTGATGCGCGGTCTCGCCCGCCTGACGCAGGACGAAGGGATTCGACGATTGAAGGCCGCCTACGAGTATGGAATGAAATGCCGCGCGCCAACGGCAAGAGCGCGACCATCGGCTTCTGCATGGCGGCGGCTATAGGTTCCGCTTCGCCGGCGAGGTTCCAGAAATCGATGGCGCGGTGGTGTTCTACGGCGGCGCTCCCAGCCAGCAAATCATGGCGCGTATCAAGTCGCCGGTGCTCGGTTTCTTCGGCGAAGACGACGCGCGAGTGACCGCCGGCGTCGCGCCCGCCACCGCAGCCATGGAGAAACTCGGAAAGATTTTCGAGACCCACATCTATCCGCACGCCACGCACGGATTTCTTGAGTATCAAGACCTGGCTGGTAATCCGCAAGCAACTTCGGATTCCTGGTCCAGGACTATCGCATTTTTGAAGCAGCACACCAGTTAAGGAGACGAGGGATCACAATGAACATCATGCGCTTCGCTGTTTGCACAATCATTTTTACGCTGGGCATCGGATCGGCGTTGGCCCAAGAAAAGGGCAAGGGCGACCCCGCAGGTCCCGGCCTGACGCTTACCTCACCGGACTTCGAGGACGGCGGAATAATTGCCAAAAAATATACTCAGGCGGTGCCCGACGCCGTTTCACCAAAGCTGGAATGGACCCACGTTCCACCGGGCACGGTCAGCTTTGCCTTGATCTTGCATGATCCAGACGCGGCCCTGCAGCGCAAAACGGACGACGTTTTGCATTGGATGATCTTCAACATTCCCGGGAGTGTAACTGGCCTCCCCCAAGGCGTTCCCGCCGGCAAAGCTGCGTTGCCGGATGGCGCGATTCAGGCCAAGAACCTGCGGGGCATGCCCGGTTTTATGGGGCCAGGAGCGCCGGCCGCGGGTCCTTATCATCACTACACGTTCGAGCTGTTTGCGCTGGATGACAAACTCAGCCTGGGTCCGGACGCGACCCGCGCGGAGGTTCTCAGCGCAATGAACGGGCACATTCTGGGGAAGGCTGTTCTAGTTGGCCGCTTCCATCGCTAAGCTTGCGCGACAATTGATTCTATGAACCGCAGAACATGGAACCGCATTTTCGCGGGCGTTGCGATGTGCTTTTTATTCGCCGCGCTCGCCAACGCGCAGCAGGGCAAAAAAAGCTATGTCTTCAAAGGCACCGTCGAATCGGTTGACGCGAACGCGAAGAAGTTGGTCGTGAAGAACGAGAAGATCGAGGGCTGGATGGACTCGATGAGCATGAAGTATGAGCTGGATAATCCCGACGTGCTGAAACAGCTCAAACCCGGCGACCATATCGAAGCCACGGTCTACCAGGGCGACTACACACTGCATAAAGTCCACAAAGTGAAGTAGCAGAAAAAAAGGTGGCTGGAGCGCTCTAACCCTTCGCGCGCGCGGCGGTCAGTTTATTGAACTCCTCCGTCGCCACGCGCATCCTTTGTATCTGCATCCGGCACCAACGTGCCGTTAAATTCGTGATAGAGCCGCACCGTATTCATCACCAGGCGGTCGCGAGCGCCGATCCAGTTGTCGTATTTGCCTCATGGGATTTTTGTTGCGGCGGCTTGACCCGGCCGTAGACCAGCGTCATAGCGCTTGCGAGCCTCGCGCTTAAAAATGGCCAGGTACTCGCCCATCTCGCCGATCTCCTTCTTGCCGCCGATCGGCCCGTGACCCGGCACGATCGTGTTCACGTCCATGGCCTGCACCTTGCCGACCTGCTCGATCCATTTCGTCGGGTGGCCGTTGTGGCAAAACGGCGCGACATAGTGAAATGCAACATCTGCGGCGAACAGAATTTTCTGCTCGGGCAAATAGACCATCACATCGCCCCAGGTATGGGCCGGCCCGCTAAAAATCAGTTGCACCGGCATCTTGGAATAGTAATACGTGATCGTGTCGGTGAACGTCATTGTTGGCGGCACGAAATATTCCCCGCGGCTCTCCGCCCTCGGCCCAGCCTTCGCGCTTCTCCCATACCGGACTGGGGACCGGCGTCTCCAGCATCGTCCCGCGGCAGTCGGGGTGACAGAGGACTCGGCAGTCGGCGGAAAGAAAGGCAAACCCCAGATGTGGTCGCCGTGATGATGGGTGATCAGGATTCAGGCGTATGGGTTTGTTCGGCGCGGTCTTCTGAATGGCCGCCAGAAATGCTTTGGCGTGCAGCGGCGCTCCCAACGAGTCGATCACCATCACGTGATTGTCTGCAACGATGAGCCCCGCGTTGGAAACGCCCGCGTTGAGCGAGCCCGGGCCGCCCCCCTGGATATAGGCGAACACGTTGGGCGCGAGTTCTCTCAGCTCGGTTTTAAGATTCGGCGCCTGGGGAAAATTATTCGAAGCCGCCTTCGCCGTGGCTTGTGCTACAGCCGCCTGTCCCTTCAAGACAGATGTGACCCCGAAACCTATGCCCGCCGCACGGCCAATCAATTCACGACGGTTGAATTCCTTGCTCATGATGTTCAACTCCGTTCAGGGAGTGTATATCGCTCGAAAGTTCGGCGTCAAATT
>CAVSYF010000026.1:0-65946 GCA_963732175.1 Bryobacterales bacterium
CCCAGAAGCGCCCCGCCCTAGGCGGGGCGTTTTCTGTTGGGCTAACGAAATCGCACAGCCGCTCCGGAGCCTCGGGGTTCGGAAAGCGGGCCCATCATCGATGAATGCGCGCCCGACCCGATGAGCCGAAACCGACCAACCCCTAGACTGACCCCGGTGTCAGACTTCGCGGTCAAGAACCTGATGGATGTGGAGGACTCCTTCGAAGGAGACGAGATCGAGGCCCGCTTCGCTCGCAAACACCTCGACTCCGAGCACCTCGGCATCAGCTACTTCCGCTATGGGCCCGGCTTCCGCGCCGAGGGCGGCCACCGGCACGAGGCGCAGGAGGAGGCCTATGTGGTCGTTGACGGATCCGGACGGATCAGGCTCGACGACGAGGTGGTCGAGCTCCGCCGCTGGGACGTGGTCCGCGTCGCCCCAAATGTGGTTCGCGGATTTGACGCCGGCCCCGATGGCCTTGAGCTGATTGCTGTCGGCGGCGACAAGCCCGAGGGCGGCGACGGCATCCGCGTTGCCGACCGCTGGCCACAGCAGACCGGCTGAGCCGACCCACGCAGGGGCCCCGACGATGAGCGGATCGGCTCCAGCCGGCTTGGCATTCATTTGTTACGATATATCGCGTTAGCTCACGATAGAAAGGTAAAGATGCATAATCGGAACTATTCGAGACATTGCGGACCGCATGCTCGCGAGGAGTTCGCCCGCCACCCGGGGCGCCGCGGCAGAGGCCGAGGTCGGGGCGGGCCACGCGCAAGGCGGGGTGACGTACGCACGGCCGTGCTGGCACTGCTCGCCGAGCGACCGATGCACGGCTACGAGATGATCAAAGAGTTGGAGGAGCGCACTGACGGCACCTGGACTCCGAGCGCCGGCTCGATCTACCCCACTCTCCAGATGCTCGAGGACGCCGACCTCATCCGCGGCGAGGAGATCGACGGCAAGCGTCGCTTCACGCTCACCGACGCCGGTAAGGCCGAGCAGGATTCCCGCTCCGGAGAGGAGACACCCTGGGACGCGGTGCGTGCGGGGGCCGACCCGGAGGCGATCCGACTTCGCGACTCGATCCTCAAGCTCAACCACACCTTCGGCCAGGTCTTCCACGCTGGCGATGAGGATCAGCGGCGGCGTGTTCGCGAACTGCTGGACGAGACTCGGCGCAGGGTTTACGCGATCCTCGCCGAGGCGGGTTAAGTCTCCGCGGGACCGAGCCGCGGAGCGCCTTAACCCGAATCTGGGTCCGCTACCTCTCCCTCGGACCCACATACGTAGAGATACCGGCCTCTTCTCCCTTTGGCGACCCCAGAAAGCGCTAGGTGCCACCGAAGAGCCAACCGGAACACTATTCGATTGAGCGCTTTGATTCAAACTCAGCCAAGGACCGGCTCTGGGGAGTGAAGTGCCGCCAGCACTCGCTCCGCCACTGACTCCCCCGTCAGCCCCGCCTCGGCCCGCAGCAAGGTCGGCTTGCCGTGGGTGACGTAGCGGTCCGGCAGGCCGACCCGCAGGACTCGGGCGCGCTCGCTGCGGCGGTCGGCGAAGGCGTCCTCCAGGTGCTCGAGGACTGCCGAGCCGAAACCGCCAGGCAACACGTTCTCCTCGATCGTCACCACCAAGTCGTGTTCGAGCGCCAGCCGCTCCGCCAGCTCGGCGTCGAGCGGCTTGGCGAAGCGGGCGTCGGCGAGGGTCGGCTGCAAGCCGTGCGCGGCGAGGATCTCCGCCGCCTCTCGCGCAACGGCGACTCCGTAGCCGTAGCCGAGCAGCGCCACCTGCTCCCCGCTCGCCAGTAGCTCCCCGCTTCCGATCGCGATCTCCTTCGGCTCCGCCGGCATCTTCACCCCCTCGGCCGCACCGCGCGGGTAGCGAAGCACAGCCGGGCCGGGATGGGCCAACGCAGTGCGCAGCATGTGGACCAGCATCGCCTCATCGCGGGGCGCCATGACGACGACGTTTGGGATTGGCCGAAGTAGGAGACGTCGAATGCACCGTGGTGGGTCGGCCCGTCATCACCACCAACCCGGCCCGATCCATTGCAAAGGTAAGTCGAGCTCCTGCAGGCAAACGTCGTGGATGATCTGATCGTAAGCTCGCTGGAGAAAGGTCGAATAGAACCCGCGCCGGCTTTGCCCCCTGGAGGGCCAACCCGCAGGCCAGCAACACCGCGTTCTGCTCGGCGATGCCGACGTCGTAGTACTGGCCGGGGACCTCGTCCGCGAGCTTCTGTAGGCCGGCCCCGCCCGCCATCGCCGCGGTGATCCCGATCACCCGCCATCGCGCTCGGCCTCGGCGACGATCGCCTCAGCGAAGACCTGCGTGTACTGAGGCGGAGCGCTCGCGGGCGGCGGCTTCTCCAGCCGCTCCGGGGCGATCGAGTCCGGCGAATCGGACTCCTTGACCGGAACCGGCTTCGCAGGCGACCCGTTCACGATCGAGTTGGGCTTGGCCGCGTGCCAGCGCTCCATGCCTTCCAGGCCACCCTCCTCTGCGGGGGCGAAGCCCTTGCCCTTAACAGTGTGGATGTGGACTACGACGGGGCGGTCAGCCTCGAACGCCTCGAGCAGCGCCGCCCGCAGAGCGTGCACGTCGTGGCCGTCAATCACGCCCATATAGGCGAGGTCCAGCTCCTCGAAGAAGAGGCCGGGCGCCCAGTAGGCCTTGATCGCCGACTTGATCTCCGGTCCGAGGCGCTCAATCCGGCGGCCGAGGCCGAGCTGTAGCTTGGTCAGTCGGTCCTCGACCCCCTCGCGGGCGTGGTAGAGGCGCGGGTTGAGGCGGACTCTGTTGAAGTAGCGCGAGAGCGCCCCCACGTTGGGCGAGATCGACATCCCATTGTCGTTGAGGACGATCACGATCGGTGTCTGCAGGCCGCCAGCCGCGTGCAGTGCCTCATAGGCAACACCGCCAGTCAGGGCCCCGTCGCCGATCACAGCGGCCACCCTGCCATCCTCTCCATCCCCTTGCGCATCGCCTCCTTCAGTCCGACCGCATAGCCGATCGAGGTCGAGGCGTGGCCGGCGCCCATGATGTCGTGCTCGGACTCAAGGATCGAGCAGAATGGGGCTAGGCCTCCGTGCTGGCGGATGGTCGGCAGCCGATCGCGGCGCCGGTGAGGATCTTGTGCGGGTAGGCCTGATGGCCGACGTCCCAGAGGATCTTGTCGCGGGGGGAGTCAAGCAGGCTGTGGAGGGCGACCGCCAGCTCACAGGTGCCGAGGTTGGCGCCAAAATGGCCGCCGATCTCGCCGATCGTGTCGATGATGTAGGTGCGCATCTCCTGTGCGACCTGCTGGAGCTGATCGTCGTCGAGGTCGTGGAGGTCGGCCGGGCCGTCGATCCCCCGAGCAGCGGCTTGAGCGCCTTTTGCTCCTCGTGCTCTGGCGTCTGCGGTGTTTGGTCATTCGTGCCTGGTGAAGATGTAGTCGGCGACCCGCTTCAGGTCCTCGGTCTGGCCGCTGGCACCGGCGAGCGCCTCGCTCGCCTTCGTATGAGACTCAGAGGCGAGCTCGCGCGCCCGGTCGAGACCGAAGAGGCTGACGTAGGTGAGTTTGCCATGCCGCTCGTCGCTTCCATGAGGCTTGCCGAGCTGCTCGTCGCTCTCGGTCACGTCGAGGATGTCGTCGACGATTTGAAAGAGGACACCTAGCTCGCTCGCGAACCGGCGGTAAGGAATTGTCTCAGGTTCGTCGAGGCCCTCCAGCACCAGCACGACGCCGACGCTGGCAGCGATCAGCCGCCCGGTCTTCAAAGCGTGCAGTGAGCGCAGGCCCTCGGCGTCGGTGTCCTCGCCAGTGACGTCGACGTATTGGCCGCCGACCATCCCATCGACACCCGTCGCGACGGCCAGCTCGCGCAGCCCGGCGAGAACCCGGGCCGGTTCGCCGGACTGCTCGCAGAAGAGTCGGACCGCCTCGGCGAAGAGCCCGTCGCCGGCCAGGATCGCCACGTCCTCCCCGAACTTGACATGGGAGGTCGGCAATCCTCGCCGCAGCTCATCATCGTCCATCGCCGGCAGGTCGTCATGGATCAGCGAATAGGTGTGGATCAGCTCGATCGCACAGGCGACCGGGAGGAGGCGCTCGGGGTCGGCGCCGAGGGCGCGGGCAGTCGCGAGCGCGAGGACCGGGCGGACACGCTTGCCGCCGGCCAGCAGCGAGTAGCGCATCGCTCCTCCAGCCCGGCCGTCGGCGGGGCCGTCGAGAAGCGAGCTGGCAAGGGCGGAGTCGACGAGGGGGCGCAGATCCTCGGGGTACAGTCGGCGGCGGGATACGGCCGCTCACTCGGCCTCGGCCTCGCGCAGGCGGCGGTTCGCCTCCTCCACCGCCTCGGCAGAGAGCTCGGCCGCCTCGCCGGCCAGCTCCGCGGCGCCGCTCGCCATCGGACTGCCTCACCGTCAAGCTCATCGGCGATCGCCTGGAGGCGCTCGGAGATCTCGCGCAGCCGGCTCACGCACACCCTCGCGCACGGCAGCGCCAAGGATGCCATTGATGAAACCCGGAGCGTCGGCGCCGCAGTACTCCTTGGCGATCTCGACCGCCTCGTCGATCGCCACCTCGGTCGGCGCCTCGCCGTCCTCGATCTCGAAGAGCGCGACCCGCATCAGGTTGAGGTCGAGCGGGGCGATCCGGTCCAGATCCCAGCCCTTCGCGTGGCGGGCGATGATCTCGTCGAGCTCTTCGCGGTGGCCTCGACCCCTTCGGCGAGTCGCGGGTGAAGGGACGGAGTCGACGACAGCTCGTCGAGCGGGCGGCCGGTGACGTCGCGCTGGTAGCAGGCGAAGACAGCGTCGCGGCGTTGGTCGACCTGCGCATGAGGCTTTATTCTCCCGCTTCCGGGGCCCGGTGGCCGCTCAGGCGCGGGAGACGTATTCGCCGGTGCGCGTGTCGACCCTGATCGTCTCGCCCTCCTCGATGAAGAGCGGTACCTGGACCCACGCCGGACTCGAGCGTCGCCGGCTTGGTGCCGCCGCCCGAGGCCGTGTCGCCTTTGACGCCCGGGCTCGGTCTGGGTCACCTTCATCTCGATCGCGCTGGGCACCTGCACGTCGCTCGGCCGCTCGTCGACAAAGAGCACCTCGACCTCGGCGTTGGGCAGCACCCACTGCATCGCGTCACCGAGCAACCTCGCGGGGGATCTCGATCTGCTCGAAGTCGCGGCTGTCCATGAAGACCGCGGCGTCGCCGGAGTCGTAGAGGTACTGCATCTTGCGCGACTCGGTCCGAACCGGGCGGAACTTCTCTCCGGCCCGGAAAGTTTTGTCCATGGACCGAGCCGTCCTCGATCCGGCGCAGCTTCGTCCGCACGAAGGCTCCGCCCTTGCCCGGCTTGACGTGCTGGAACTCGATGATCCGACAGATCGTTCCGTCGATCTCGATGTGGGTGCCGTTCTTGAATTGGTTTGTAGAAACTTGCATATTCTCGGAGGGTGGAATTGAGACTAGATGGCTATATCCGTGTGAGCCGCGTCGGCGGCCGCGAGGGCGAAGGGTACATCTCCCCCGACGTGCAGCGCGAGTCGATCGAGGCTTATGCTTCCGAACTCGGCGGGTCGATCGCGGCCTGGCACGACGACCAGGACTTCAGCGGCGGCAACACCGAGCGCCCGGGCTTTCAGGCGATGCTCGACCGCCGGACGCGCGTCCATGCAGCATTCTTGCGCCAATCGGGACCCGGCGGAAGTAAGGATGGAGTAAGTTAACCGAACTGCTTACGGTAACAAGTGGATTCGCCGCAGCAGTTGATTGAAGCGCGGCTCGGAACGCAGTGCATCATAAAGCGGATGCACCTTCAGCGCCCCGACGGCCATCTCGCGCCGCTCGCAGGCCTGATCCAGATAGTCCAGCGCCCGAGGATGGTCGCCCAGACCGAGATGCAGGATCGCGAAGCTGATCGCGGGCACGCACTCCGTTCTGGCGATGGCGTGCAGCTGGTCGAGATAATTCCGCGCTTCGGCTTTGCGCCCGGCCAGCGCCAGCGTCTGCCCCAGCGCGCTCAGAATCCTGGGAACCGGTCCCGCCAGCGCGCGAGCCTTCTCCAAAGTCGCGATCGCGTCGTCGTAACGGCCCATCAAGGAAAGCAGCCGCCCCATCGAGCTGTACGCCTTGTAAAACAATGGATCGAGTCAATCAGCTGGCGGTACTTCTCTAACGCCGTCGAGTAGTCGCGATTCAACATGTGTACGTATCCGTAACCCTCATGCAGAATCTGCGACAGCGGATCCAGATGACAGGCGGTGTGGATTTCGGCGATGGCTTCCTCGAAGCGGCCCAGCAGCGCCAAATAATCGAGACCGAACCAGTGCCGGGCGCGCGAGTACCCGGGATTGAGAGCGATGGCCCGGCGGTACAGAACCTCCGCGCCGTTCCAATCCCAATCGAACAACGACCGAATAAATGCGAGCGATACCGTGGCTTCGGGCGATTGAGGATCGAGCGCCAGCGCTTTTTCCGCCGCGGCTCTCGCCTTGCCCATGGCCTCGCCGGGATCGAGCAGCCCATAATCGGCCAGCAGGCTGTAAGCGTCGGCCAAACCCGCGTACGCCCCAGCCGAGGAGGCGTCGGCCGCGATGGCCTGTTGATAACAGACAATGCTCTTGCGGAATCCTTCGTTGGTCCGCTTGTTGGCGTGAAAGCGCCCCTGCAGGCACAGGTTGTAGCACTCCAGATTGGGAGCCTTTCTGCTCTCGCTGGATTTCAAGGTCAGCCGCAGCGTGTCCACGATCGCGCGGGCGATTTCTTCCTGAATCGTGAAGACATCCTGCATCTCGCTGTCATAGGCGTGCGACCAAAGATAAGCGCCCGACGCGGCGTCGATGAGCTGCGAAGTGACGCGCACTCGTCCGAACGCCCGCCGCACGCTTCCGCGCAGCAACGCTCCCACATTCAACTTTTCCCGTATGGCGGCCAGGTCTTGCTCGCGACCGCGCAGCTGCGAAGCCGAGTCCCATGCCACCACGCGCAATTGTGGAATGCGGGTTAACAGATGAATCAATTCTTCGGTTAGTCCGTCGCTGAAATAGTCGTCGCCGGCATCGGGCGTGAGATTCGTGAAAGGTAGCACCACGATGGAGGTCTCGTCCGGCGCGGTGCGACCCACCGGGGCTGCCGCTTTGCGTGCGCGAAAGAACGGGACATAGGATCCCTTGGGTAAGCCGATCACAACGCCATCAGCGCGGCCGGCCGACAGATAGTAAGCCTTCAACTTCGCCCGCAGCCGCCGCGCTTCCACCCGTACGATCGGATCGATTCTTGGATCATAGTCCGTCTTGCGATCGAAAACTTCCACCCCGAGGAGCTGCTCTTTTAGTTGGCCGCCGTTGCCGCCGAGGGTTTGCTCCACGGCAAAGCGCAGAAATCGGGTCAGACGGTCCGAACGGGAAAATAAGCGGCTGCCCAGGACTCGCTCCAGGTGCGCACGAATCTCTTCGGCCTCAGCGCCGGTATGCGAAGGGAGTGAAGGCTGCCGAGCAGGTAGTGAAATCCGCGTGGTCACAGCGCACCCTGAATAAGCCCCCTGAGAAGGTTTATTTAGTGTAGCAGGCTTTCGGCGGCCCGGTTATAAGAGCTCTATCGCCCACTGGATTGTCTGAGCCTCGCAGCTTCACTGGAAAGGCCCTGCTATCCTGATGGGTTCGCGAGGGGGCGCGGCCTTGGTTCGCTACATAATGGTGCTGGTCGGAGGAGGCGTCGGCTCGCTGGCGCGCTACGTGGTCGGCACAGCCATCATGACGCGGCTGGGCGGGCGCTTTCCCGTGAGCACGATGTGCATCAATGTGTCCGGCTCCTTTTTGATCGGCGTGCTGATGACGCTGCTGGCCGAGCGGCTCAGCCCGCATCCCAATTGGCGCTTGCTCCTGGTGGTGGGTTTTCTCGGCGGCTACACCACGTTCTCCACTTTTGCCTGGGAGACTCTCGCCTTAGTGAAGGAGGGCGGCCGCTGGTTGGGCTTTCTCAACGCCGCCGGAAGCGTCGTATTTGGGTATGCGGCCGTATGGCTGGGATCTGCCCTGGTAGGGAAGCCGTGACTCTCGGCGTGGCAGGATAGGAGGCGGGCATGTTATCGAGAGGTGCGGCGAAGAAGGTTACGATCTACGTAAACGAAGATACCCAGCGCCACCTGGTTTCTTTGTACGAATCCATTCTGCAATTTCTGATGCACAAGGGCGTGGCGGGCGCCACCGCAACTCGCGCGCTGGCGGGATTCGGCGTCCACAAAGCGCTGCACACACCCAATGTCGAAGCGCTCGCCGAGCACCTTCCCATTCGCATCGAGTTCATTGAGACCGCCGAGAAAGTGGAGGAGCTACTTCCGGCGCTGTACGACATGGTGAACGACGGCATTATCGAAATCCAGGACACCAACGTCGTGAAGGTGGCGATGAAAGAAAAGCGCGGCGACCAGCCCAAGCAGTCCCACGCGCGCAAAGCCGGAGCCGCCAAGCTGATGCGTATATACCTCGGTGAAGCCGATCGCTGGCACGGGGAACCGCTCTACGATGCGATCGTCAAGCAGCTGCGCATGATGGAGATTGCGGGCGCGACCGTGTATCGAGGAATTCTGGGCTACGGCGCCAAGGGTCACACTCACAAGCAGAGCTTCTTCCATGTGGTCCGCGACCTGCCCATCATGATCTCGGTAGTGGACTCGGAGGAAAAGCTCAACCAGGCCGCGCCGGTTCTGGAACAGATGCTTAGCGACGGCTTGATTGTGGTTTCGGATGTCGATATTGTGCGCCTGGTGAGCTCCGGTCCTCCGGAGGAATCCGCCGATGCAAACCTACCCGGCTAAACTTCTGCGATTGAATTTCACGGAGCGCGACCGCTATCAAGGCCGTCCGTTGCACGAAGCCATCGTTGAAAAATGCCGCGAACTAAAAATCGCCGGCGCCACGGTTCTCCGCGGCCTGGAAGGCTATGGCGAGACCGCCGAGATCCACCGCTCGCATGTGCTCATGCACGATCTCCCGATTCTTGTCCACATCGTGGACACGGCTGAAAACATACAGCGATTGGCGCCGATCGTCGAGGGGATGATGGACAAAGGCGTCATCGCGATCTCAGACGTGAACGTGATCCGAGTTCAAAAGATCCAGGACGTTTGAAGTGCTTGCGACGATCCGGCTGGCATTTTGGTTCCTGATCGCCGTCTCATCCCTGCCCACGCTTTCAGCCCAGACAGCCGAACCTGCGGCGTCATCGCAAGCCACCGCCGCGCAGAAGCAGCCGCGCCAATATTCGCTTCCTCCAGACAAATTGCAGCGCGCCATCGAATACTCGCGCGCACGAAATTGGCTGCACTTCACCAGCGAACTGTACGGAATAGCCATCCTCGCGGCGATCCTGGCGTTCGGCGTTTCGGCCAGATTCCGCGACTGGGCGGAAGGCGCATCTAAACACCGCTTCCCGCAAGCGGTCGTCTTTGTCGCGCTGTTGATGCTTACCAATGACGCTCTCGGTCTGCCGCTTGGGATCTATGGCCAACACCTGGAGCTGGCCTTCGACCAGTCGGTCCAAAGCTGGCCATCCTGGTTTTGGGACTGGACCAAAGGAGAGCTGCTCGGCATCAGCTTGGCAATCGTCCTGGTCTTTATCCTCTACGCCGTCATTCGCCGCAGCCCGCGCCGCTGGTGGTTCTATTTCTGGCTGGCTACTCTGCCCATCCTGTTCGCCATCATGCTGGTGGAACCGTTCGTCGTGGAGCCGCTCTTTTACCATTTCGATCCGCTGGCCGCCCGGCATCCGGCCCTGGTGGAGCAGTTGGAAACGCTGGTGGCGCGCGGGGGCCTCGCGATTCCGCCGGATCGCATGTTCGAGATGAGGGCCAGCGAAAAATTCAAGTCCTCGAACGCCTACGTGACCGGCCTCGGCGCTTCCAAGCGCGTCGTGGTGTGGGACACCATGCTGTCGAGCATGACCACTCCGGAAGTGCTGTTCGTCTTCGGCCACGAAATGGGGCATTACGTGCTCGGACATGTCCGAAATTCGTTGCTCTGGGGGGCGCTGTTGCTGCTTGTTTCCCTCTTCGCCGGCTACCATGCGTTGCATTGGCTTCTGAATTGGAGAGGCGAGAAATGGCAGATTCGAGGAATTGCTGACTGGGCATCCTTGCCCGCGCTGCTGCTGATCTTCGCGGTTTTCACATTCCTGAGCGAACCGCTCGTTAACGGTTACAGCCGCTGGCAGGAGCATCAAGCGGACCTTTACGGTCTCGAGGTAATTCACGGCCTGGTGCCGAATGCCCGGGATGTGGAGGTCCACTCCTTCCAGCAGCTGGGAGAAGAGGGTCTGGATGAGCCCAATCCGAATCCGTTCATCGAATTCTGGTTATACTCGCATCCTTCCATCTCCGAAAGAATCGCTTTCGCCGAAAGCTACGATCCTTGGCCCAAGCATGCTGAGAAATATGTGAAGTAAGAGATTTCGTAACGCCGGAAAGAACCGGGGAGTCACAAGGAAGTAGGGCAGTTTGAAGTGGAAAGGCGCAATCCTCGCGGGACTGGCCTGCAGCATGGCACTTGTGTCCTTGCTCTGGAGCCAGCAGCCGGTCAATGCGCCGCGGATAAATGTCATGATCCAGACGCACGCGCCCGCTCGCCCCTTTCCGCATTTTTGGGAGCAGATGTTTGGCTCGGGACGGGCCATACTATCGTTGCGCGAGAGTTATCGCCGGGATCTGCGGATGCTGAAGGCGGCTACCGATGTTCGCTACGTTCGTTTTCACGCCATCTTTCACGACGAAGTGGGAGTCTATGACGAAGACCCGCAGGGGCGGCCTTTGTACAACTGGTCCTACGTCGATCAGATCTACGACGGGCTGCTCGCCAACGGTGTCCGGCCGTTCGTTGAATTGAGCTTCATGCCGCGCAAGCTGGCGGCGTCGCTCACACCGCATGCGTTCTGGTACCAGCCTTTGCCTTCGCCTCCGAAAAGCTACGACCAATGGGAGGAGCTGGTTTACAACTTCGCAAGGCATCTGGTGGATCGCTACGGCGCCGACGAAGTGGCGCAATGGTATTTCGAAGTTTGGAACGAACCGAACATCGATTTCTGGACCGGCCAGCCGAAGCAGGCCACTTACTTCGAGCTGTACGACCATGCTGCGCGCGCGATCAAGCGTGCGAATCCACGGCTGCGCGTGGGCGGTCCGGCGACGGCGCAGGCCGCCTGGGTGAGCGACATGATCGCGCATGCGGTGGAGGCGAACGTGCCGCTCGATTTTGTCTCCACGCACGTCTACGCCAACGACAGCTCCGAGGATGTGTTCGGGACGCACGAGAACATCCCTCGCTCCGAGATGGTGGCTCGCGCGGTGCGCAAAGTCTATCAGCAGGTGAAGGCATCCCGCGTCCCGCGCTGCCTATTTTTTGGTCGGAATACAACGCCAGCTATAAGAACGAAATCGAGGTTACCGATTCTGCTTTCATGGGCCCCTGGCTCGCGAACAACATCCGGCTGTGCGACGGCATGACTGCAGCCATGTCGTACTGGACTTTCTCGGATGTTTTCGAGGAGCAGGGCGTGATCAAGACTCCGTTTTATGGCGGGTATGGGCTGATCGCCGAAGGCGGAATTCCGAAGGCGGCGTTTAATGCATTCGCCATGCTGCACCGTCTGGGCAGCCAGCGGCTGGAACCGCAGTATCCGAACACGCTGGTCACTAAGCGGGCGGATGGAAGCTTGGCGGTCGCAGTGTGGAACTATGCGGCGCCGGGAGAGCAGGGGAGTTCGAAAGACTTTCAGATCGGCGTCTCCGGTTGGACGGGAACTCCGCATTTCCACGTGGAGATTTTGGATCGCGAGCATGGTTCGGCGTTCACGGCGTGGCAGGCCATGGGTAGTCCCGCTGATCCCACGCGACAACAATATGAACAGCTGCGCCACCGAGCCACGGCGACCGAAAAGCTCAACAGCGCCGACGTTCACGCTGGCGCCGCAGGGTCTGGCTCTGGTGGAGGTTCAGTGAGGCGCTGGGGCCCGTTGTTAGCCTGCGTGCTGGTGGTTTTGATTTATATGAGCGCGGGACGCTCCGCGACTGTGGGCAGTAGTGCCGTCTCGCCGGCGGATCGCGCTTTTTTGGAGGATCTGGAGCATCGCGCTTTCCTCTATTTCTGGGAGCAGGCCGATCTGGGCACCGGCCTGGTTCTCGATCGCGCCAACCACGATGGCGGCCGCGCCAAAGGTCCCAGCCGCGATATCGCCAGCATCGCCGCCACAGGGTTCGGGCTTACCGCCATCTGCATTGGCGCCGAACACGGTTGGGTGCCCGCGCGCAAGCCGCGGACCGGGTGCGCGCCACCTTGAATTTTTTCGCGAACCGGGCCATTCAGGAGCACGGCTGGTTTTACCACTGGATGGACGTCTCCAACGGCGACCGTCGATGGGACAGCGAGGCGTCTTCCATCGATACCGCGTTTTTGCTCGGCGGCATTTTAACCGCGGCTCAATATTTTTCGAACGATGCCGAGATTCCGAAACTGGCTCACCAAATTTACGAGCGCGTGGATTTCGCATGGATGTTGAACGGCGATCCGCTGCTGCTGTCGCACGGCTGGCGCGGCAAGAGCTTTCTGAAAGCGCGCTGGGACACTTACTCGGAGATGACCCTGTTGTACCTGTTGGCAATCGGCTCGCCCGCACACGCGATCTCGCCCGAGTCCTGGTACGCGTGGCAGCGGCCGCTCTACAACTACGGACCTTATCAATTCATCAGCGGCGGACCGCTGTTCACGCACCAATATTCGCAGGCTTGGATCGACTTCCGGAATCGCCGGGATCGCGGGTTCGTGGATTTCTTTCTGAACTCCATCAACGCCACGCGCGCCAACCGCACTTACTGCCTGAATCTCAAGCAAAGTCTTCCCGCCACGTTCGGCCCGGACATCTGGGGCATCACCGCATCGGATGGCCCCAACGGATATCGCATCTACGGCGAGATCAAAGCCTTTGAGCCGGTGGATGGAACAGTGGCGCCTTCCGCGGCGGCAGGTTCGTTGATGTTCACGCCGGACATTTCGATCCCGGCTTTGCGGGCCATTCGAAGCGAGTTTGGGGACCGCGTTTATGGACGCTACGGATTCATCGATTCCTACAATCCATCCCTACAGTGGTTCGATAACGACATAGTAGGCATCGATCAGGGCATCACGTTGCTCAGCGCGGAGAACCTGCTCTCCGGAAATGTTTGGCGGTGGTTCATGGAGAATGAGCCGGTAATTCGAGCGATGGACCTGATCGGTTTCAGCGCGCCTCCCTCTCCCGCGCAGGCGCCGAAAACCGCTAAGCCGCGGCGCTCCGTTCACCATCGCCGGCCGAATCCTCCACCAGCGCAGGCATCCGCTCTTCGAGCAGGAACTCCGTCGCTTGTACGAACGGCTCACGATGAAACCGCTCCTGCATCCGGCCATTAAAGAGGGCATTATCGATAGCCAGCAGGCTCATGCCTTGATGGTGGGCCATGAAGGAGCGAATCGGCTCGGGCGCATCATGGCGCGAGTAATCGATGGCCTCATAAAACCCGTAACGGTCCCGGTATCCGCACTCGGCCAAGGCGCGCAAATTGGCGGTCGCGCGCGCGGGATCGAGCATCAGCGCCAGCATCGTGGCGTAGGGCGCGATGACTAACCGGTCGGGATGATCCGAGCTGGCGCTCAACGCCGGGACGCCGAACGCCCGATATTGATACTGCATGCGAGCGTCCCGCGCAGCGTAGGAGGATTCGGAAATGCCCCAGGGAACATTCCGCTCGCGGCCATAAAGCTGCTGAATACGAATCGCGCCGCGCATGCCCTGCTCTAAGAGCGTGTTGGCATGAGAACGCAAATGGAGCAGCGGCATCAGGTACTCGAACATGGTGCCGCTCCAGGAGAGCAGCGTTGGTTGATCGCGATAGCGCGTGCGCTTGCGGCTGAGCCGGAACCAGGCCTCGCGGGGAATGTAGCCTTTAGCGATAGCGAGGAACACGGCGGTACGGGCTTCGGACGCCAGCAGGTCGTAGCAAGATTGATCACGCTCGGCGGTGTCGACGTTGTAGCCGATCCGGAGCAGTTTCCGATGTTGATCGAAAAGGAAGCGGAATTCCATTTCATCGAAGGTTGCAGCGGCGCGCTCAGCGATATTCTGGATGCGATCAATCAGGTCGGCCGTGTACGCTCGTGCCTCAGCCAGCCGCGGGATGAGTTGTTCGAGCACGGCCCGTATCGCGGGATAGAGCGGCGCGTAACTCGCCAGGCGCGCTGCCAGCTCTTCGCCAATGCGATAGTAGCTTTCCGGCAGCCCGCTCAGTGCGGGCACCTGGCTGATGGCGGCGAACAAGGCGCTGAAACTGGGATCCCGCATACTCATGCGAAGTTCGGGTTCGAAGGCCGGCTCGACCCACGGCGCCAAACGATATAACTCGGAAAGCGCGGCGGAGGCTCGCTCGTGCAGCAGGCCCTCCCAATAACGCAGCTCTTCCGATTTGGCCGACTCGCCTTTGCGGAGCAGATGCGTATGCGTGATTACCAGCGCCTCTCGAATGCGCTCGATGAGATCGCGGACATCGGTGAGCAACGCCTCCCAATAGAACAGGTCGCTCGGCTGGCATTCGAGCTGGCGTAGAAGGTTCGCGAGCAGCCGCATGAGCGAAGGAGTTCTGGCCGAATAAGGAAGCTCGTCGCGAAGGCGCAGCGCATGGTCACGCAAGCCGTCCACAACGCTCTGGTTCAATATCGGTTGCGTTAGCAATGCCAAACAGCCCTGGCGGAGAGCACAAAGAGAAGCGCCGAGGTTTCCGCTATCCACCGAAGATACGTAATGCGGCGGCATCGGACGAAGCGTGCGCGTGTCATACCAGTTGAAAAAGTGACCGCGGTATCTGGGCATCTCCTGCATGGAATCGAAGATGCGCTGCAGGGAACGCGAGAACTGCTCCAGGCTCACGTAGCCGAAGTCGTGAGCCGCCAAATTGGATGTCAGCAGCAGCCCGAGATTGGTCGGAGAAATTCCGTTCGCTACTAGAGGCGGGTCCTGCTGGATGTTGTCGGGGATCAGCCAGTGGTTATGTTCCCCGGTGTGGTCGGCAAAATATCGCCAGGTTCGGAGCGCTGCGTCGCGGAGGAACGAGCGATCGTACTTGGAAAGCTCGGCCGGAGCAGGCAGAGGTTCGTTTAACCATCCGACGATGAGCGGAGCCACTACCCATAGCGCACACACCAACGCAATGACGATATTCAGCCGCTCAAAAACGAACAAAAATGGAAGCCACGCGAGGGCGGAGAAATAGAGATACCACTCGATCATTCCGATCCGGGGGCCGGCGACCGATTCGGACTGGGCCATGGTCTCCCATTCGAGCAGATGACGCTTGGTAAAGAAGAGGCGGCCGAGTGTACGGAGAATGGCGTCCAGCATGAGGCAGGCTTGATGCGGAATGAAAGCGAGAGTGACCAGGGTGTCGCGATGACTTTGAAGAAACCGGGTCCCGAGATAGCGCCAAAAAGCCGGCGACGATCGCATATCCAGACTCTGGATGGCCGTAAGCAAGAGATCCCCGTACGCGGGCAGCTGCAACACGAGCAGCACCGCGAAGGTCCAGCGCACGGAATGAGGGAGAACAATCCATCCGGCAACGAGAAGCAACAGGATGCTGATTTCAAAAACGCTGCGGCGCAAATTATCCAGAATCTTCCAGCGGGAAAGAAGAGATAACGGATTTCCACCCGCGGCTTCGCCGGGCGGCTTCGGGGCTAACCAGGGCAGCAGCTGCCAATCACCGCGCACCCAACGGTGCTTCCGTTTCGAAAAGGCGCGGTAGCTGGCCGGATAATCTTCCACGAGATCGATGCTCGTTAGTAAACCGGTGCGCGCGTGTTCTCCTTCGATGAGGTCATGGCTGAGGATCGCGTTCTCCGGAAACCGGTGGCCGACGGCGGCGTGAAAGGCCTGCACATCGTAGATTCCTTTGCCGGTGAAACTCGCTTGTCCATGCAGATCCTGATAGACATCGGAAACTGACGTGGCGTACGAATCAAAGCCCGGCTGACCGCTGAAGATTTGCGCCAGCCGCGATTTGGCCGCGGATTCCATGCTCACAGCGATGCGCGGGCGCATCAGCGCATAGCCTTCGGTCACGATTTTGCCGGCGTCGTCAAGCACGGGCCGATTGAGCGGATGCATCATGGCGCCGATCATTTTCGAGGCGGCGTCGCGCGGCAGGCGGGTGTCGCTATCGAGCGTGATGACGTAGCGCACAGCGTTTAAGTGCGACAGGTCGCCAACGATGGCATCGAACCAGTTGCCTTGGCCGAGCAGCAGCCGATTCAGGTCGTTGAGCTTTCCGCGCTTGCGTTCATAGCCCATCCATTTGCCTTCGCGCGGGTTCCAGGCCCGAGCGCGATGGAAGAGATAGAAGGGGCCCGAGTGGCCGGAAGCGTAGCGCTGGTTCAGCTTGTTGATGCCGTCCCTGCAGATTGCCAGAACGGAGTCGTTTTCGGTTTGCCTCGATTCCGCATCCGGAAAATCGGTGAGCAAGGCGAAATACAAATTCGGATCGCGGTTCGCGAGATAGCGAATCTCCAGGTCCTCCAGCAGCTTGCTCACATTGGCCGGGGAAAGCAGGAGGGTGGGAACAACGGCGATGGTTTTCGAGCTGGACGGAATTCCGTCGGTGAAATCCATGCTTGGAAGCAGGCGCGGTTTTAGAAGACGGCTGACCAGCGCATTTACGATTTCGAGAGCGGCTTGGCTGGCAGGAACCAGAAGCAGGGCCGCGGCCCATCGGGGGAACGGACCGGCGAGATGAAACAACGCCGCAACAATCAGGACGGTTAACAGCGCGACGCCGCCAATATAGAACGCGTTCGGGCAAAGCTCCGCAAGGTCGCTGATCCAGGCGAACGGCAACCGGCGGCATTGAATACGCCGTCGAAATGCTCTCGCTCCGGGACCGATCAAATAGAAACCGACGTGAGTTTTTCGCGAATCCTCGCAGGCGCTGCAAGCGGCGCGTTCCGCCTGTTCGAGGAGCGCTCGCGCTATTTCTTCTTCCGTGAGACGGCTGCGCCGGGTGAGCTTCTCCAGCGCGTGACGATAAAGGTCGCGCGTTTCGAAATCCATGCGCGAGTAGACGCCGGCCGGATCGCGCCGCAGCAGGTCTTCGGAGGAAGAGGCGGATTCGACGAACTCGCGCCAGGACAAGCCTTCCAGAGCCCATAAACTGCCGACGCAACCGGACACGACGGCCTCGGCTTCGAGATGTTTCGATAAGCGCTCCATCATCGCGAGCCGGAGCATCAAGCCAAAGGCCCATAGCTCACTCAGGTTGAGGGCCTGCTTTTTCACGGCTTCGGCAAACGACAAAACGGTCGGGTAATCGATCGCGCCCGTGGTTTGAGAGACCAATTCAGTGGCAATCCTATATACGCGGGGTTCGCCGGCGCGGTCGACATCCGAGGCCCGATTGAGTTCACGTAAATAAGAAGGCCGCAAATTGCGCTTCAGCTCTGCGATTTGGGTCTGAAGGAAAGAGTGGTTGTCGAGCAACCAGCGCGCAGCCCCGGAAGCGGATCCGGGATCGTCGGCTCGCAGGTTTTTCACGTGTTCGCGTAGCAGACGCGCGCAGGCTTGCAGCCGGTCGATGAGGCCGCCCGGGCGAGAGCTCGCCAGGGAAACGTCGGGCGAAAGATCGGGGGCGAGGGCAGTCTGGGGCGTCATCGATAGCTCGCTGCCTGGAGTGCGAAGAGGCGCGCGTAACGGCCGCCGGTGGCCACCAGTTGATCGTGCGTGCCCTGTTCGTGGATTTTGCCGTTTTCGAGGACCACGATGCGATCCGATTTGCGCACGGTTGAGAAGCGATGAGAAATCAGGATGGCCATCTTGTCTCGCGCGAGCTCGTCAAAGCGACAAAAGACCTCATATTCGGCGACGGCATCCAGCGCGGCGGTAGGCTCGTCCAGAATGAGCACCTGAGCGTCGCGCAGATAGGCGCGGGCCAACGCGAACTTCTGCCACTCGCCGCCGGAGAGATCGACTCCTCCCTCGAAGCGGCGCCCGAGCATTTGATCCAGACCGCCGGGGAAGCGCGTCAACATGCCATCAGCGCGGCTCTTGCGGGCGGCTGCCCAAAGCGCATCGTCTTGGTCCATAGCACCAATGCGTCCGACGCCGATGTTGAGCCGGGCGGGCATGTCGTAGCGGACGAAATCCTGAAAAATGATTCCGATTTCGTGGTGAAGATCTTCCACGCGATAGTCGCGCAGATCCACGCCATCGAGCAGGATGCTGCCGCCCGTGGGATCGTACAGCCGCGACATCAATTTCACGAGCGTCGTTTTGCCTTGCCCGTTTTCTCCAACCAGGGCGACGTGTTCACCCGGTTGAATGCGGAAATTCAGATTGTTCAGAACCAGGCGCTCGGAATTCGGATAGTGGAAGGAGACGCCGCGAAAATCGAATCCATCGCGGATGGCGCGGGGAGCGTGGAAGGCATTGGGCTTGGATTGAATGCGGGGTTGAACCGATAAGAAATCGATCAAATCCGTCAGATGGAGGGCTTGATCGGCGATGTGCGAAAACAGGGAGAACACGCCCTGCAATTGAACGCTGGACCCGGCAATGGCGCCAGTCAAGGCGACCAGCGTGCCGATGGTCATTTCGCCGCGCACCGTGCGCCATACCAGAAAGACGTAGCTGGCGTAATATCCAACGGAACCGAAGATCGCGAAAATGGATCCCCACAGCAGACGGCGCCGGGTAAGCCGAATATTTTTCGCGATGATTTGTCCGGTTAAACTCGCGTAGCGATCGTGCAGGTGGCGGCCCAATCCGAACACCTTTACTTCTTTGGCGCTTTCCTTGCTGCTGCCGAGAATGCGCAGATAATCCAGCTCGCGCCGGATGGGAGTGATCGCGTGCGCGAGCGAATATCCCAGAAAAGCAAAATGGCTTTCGCCGACGAAGGCGGGGACGATGCAGAGCACCAGCAAGAGGAATAGCCAGGGAGAAAAAGCGATGACCCAGGCGGAGAGCGTCACGAGTGTGATGGCCTGGAGCAGCAGACGGCCCATCGCGTTCAGCATCCCGATGCGGTCAGTAGCTTGGAGGCGCGCGCGTTCCAGCTTGTCGTGAAAGGCCGGGTCTTCCAACGACGCTAAATCCAGACGGGCAGCGTGCTTCATGACACGCAGGCTGACTTCGCGCGTAAACTCATCGGCCAGGCGTGCGTCGGTGTAATCGATGGTGCGGCCGAGCAGTTGGTTCAGGCCGGCGAGAACGAACTCCGCGCCGAGCAGCCACCAGATTTGCATAGGCATGGGGCCAGGCCGGCCCATCGACGCGGTCACCAGATCGATAATCCATTTGGTGACCACCAGCGTTGCCAACGGAATGAGCGCGCTGGCGATGCGCAGCGCGATGCCGCCAGCTACGACCGCGGGAGCAGCGTCCCACACTAACCTCAATACCGGTGGAAGGTTTCGCAAAGCCGCCAAGCGCTCGCGCCACGACGACCCTTGCGAGGACAATTGCATCGATACCTCCTGCTTCAAGCCTGCTGCTGAAACGAAGCAGCCGAGAGGTCAGGCTACTTGCTTAGCAACTGAAATGCCGCAGGGAGTAACAGCGAGGTACAGCCACAACGGCTTGAAAATTCGAACCTGTTGCTAAACTACCACGGCAATCGCGTGCGGCCTAATGCAAAATATGCTGGTAGCTCGAAACCGTTTTCACGGTTAGAACCGGCGCACGTCAGCCGGCAATCCAGGTTGGGCGCAGCCAACCTAGGGAAACGCTGGTCATGAGAAATCCCAGCATCATGACGATGGCAGCGGATGCCACTGGGAGCCAGCGGAAGAAGGGATTGCCTCCGGGCTTGCTGCTTTCGGGAAGCAAATGCTTGGCGTAGATGACAAGCATCCCGATCGCCATGAGGACGATCGCAAGTCCGAGGCTGAAAGCAACCAGCAGCAGAAGACCGAGACCTACGCGCCGGAGCGCGATCGCGCTGAGGAGCAGCACCAGGGCGGATTCACACGGCACCAATCCGCCGCTCGCGCCCAAGGCGACCAGACTGGACCAAGAGACTTGGTCGGGAAGGTGCGAATGGCCGTGGGCGTTGTGCTCGTGGTCGTGATGATGCTCGTGGGCGTCGTGGTCGTGATCATGGGGGTGCTGGTGGCTGTGATGATGCTGGTGCGTATGAGCAGTGCCGCGCGCGCGTTTCCACAACATCCATGCTCCGATGGCGACGATGGACAATCCAGAAATCGCGCCCAAGACCTGGGTCACCTTGGCAGGCACGACGTACTGGAACAGAAATAGCGTGGCGAGGCCCAGCAAGAAGACCGTAATCGTGTGGGTGAAGGTGACCATTCCGCCGAGAAAGGCGGCGTGCTTGAGCGTGCCGCGGGAACCAACCAGATAAGCTGCAACGATGGTCTTACCGTGGCCGGGGGTGAGCGCATGCGCGGCGCCCAGGACGAAGGCGATGCCGATGGCGGCTGCGATCATCCAAGGCGTAATTTCCCGTTGATGCAGAAGCCTCGCCAAAGCGTCCGGCTGAGGCATGCTACCGGTTTGGAGCCACAAGAACAACACCAGAATTATTTCACCACAATCCCGACGTTAACGCGTGGAGCTGGTTCTGGCCGGTGGCGCGGGCGCGAAGAGGGAAAGATCGATTGCGTCCGCCATGGCCTTATAGCCGGCGTCGTTCGGATGCAGGTGATCGCCGGCGTCAAACTCCGGGCGAATATGGCCGGGAGCGTTTGGATCGCGAGTAAGCGCGTCGAAATCGACCACGGCATCGAAGACGCCGCTGGTGCGAATCCAGCGATTCACGCTTTGGCGGAAGGATTCGCCTTTTTCGCTGTAATACGCGGCGCCCTGGTACGGAGTCAGCGTGCAGCCGATCACCTTGATGCCGTGCGTGTGAGCTCTGGCGGCAAGCTGGCTCAAGCCGGCGATCAGGTCGTCGGCCGATGCCAGCGCTTCGTTGGGAGGTGTGTCGGACCGGGTGTGGTTTCCGATATCGTTGATTCCTTCGAGCACGGTGATCCACTTGACACCCGCTTGAGCGAGCACATCGCGGTCGAAACGGGCGAGCGCGCTCACGCCCTGGGAATCTTCCAAAACGCGGTTTCCGGCGATACCTTCGTTCGCCACGGCGATATTCGTGGTCCCGCGATTCGAGAGCAGACGCTGCGCCAGGAAGCTGGGCCAACTATGATTCGCATTGGGCGTGGAGCGCGCGCCATCGGTGATGGAATCGCCGAAAGTCACGATGGCCGCGGCGTTCGCCGGCGCAAGGACGTCGACGCTCGAGAGCCAGTACCAGGATTGCGAGGTGGCCGGATCGGGTATGGCCGCCTGCGCGGTGAGATCGCCTTCCTTCGAAATATAGGTCGTATGCAGGCCGAGATTGTGTAGGGTGGGCGGCCCGGTCTCATTCGGAACGTACAGGCTGACGGCGAGGTCGCCGAGTTGCGGAACATCCAGATCCATGGGATCGCTCACAACTACGGCGCCCGGCGGGATTATGCAGGACGGCTTTCCGTTGAACGATAGCGCTCGGTCGGAACCGGGAGCGATACCCGAGTCCTCGCTGCGAATCGCGATATGCGCCGCACCCACCGAAAGGGGCGCAGTGCCGTGGGCGTTCGATAGCTGAATTCGAACACGCCGGCCGCCGATGCTGGTGTGAACGATCATGCGCACCGTCTGATTATTGAAGCCGTTCCGGAACTGCGCGCCCGGTTGAGGGGCGGGCGCGGGCGCTGGATTCAACGACACTGGATCGGGGCGGCCTGGAAGGAACTGTATCCCGCCAGCTGCTGGTTGCGCCGCCGGTGGCTGGCCGCCGCCGCGAGCCGCCTGCGGAGCCGCGGCCCAGGTAGCCACCCAATGGTCCTGAGCGAAAGCCAATCCGCTCAGAGCGACGAGGAGGAGCGCTAGCCGGAAACCAAACTGGTTGGAGTGTCGCATCGGAACCTCTTCTTATTTCGAGCGCGTGTTAGCGCTGCTGATGATGATCGGAATTGAGGAGACGCGGGCCGTCCTGATCGGCGCAGCGCGGCGATTCCTCGAGCTGGTCGTCGCTCAGCTGGAGCCTGCGAGGACTCATCGTCCAGGGCTGGGTCAGAACTTTCGGGTCGTCCACCGTGACCTGGTACAGAATATTGTCGCCGTCGCGGGTCAGGCGCTCGATGACCTTCATCGCGTCACTGTGGAAATATCCGTTTTCGCCGAACCAGGTGTCTTCGACAAAATTCGTCGATTCCACCACCAGTGAGTCGCCATCCCAATGCCCGATGGAGTCGCCGTTATAGGAGGGAGCGACATCGGTGCGATGCGGACGGTCGATCGGTATCACGCGATAAGCGTCGCCCGACATGTCCTCGTAGAGAAACGTCACTTCCTTAGGCGTCTGGATGATCTTGCGCGGCGGTCCGAGGCGCGGCACTCCGGGTTTTCCGCAATAAAAGACCTGATCGGTTTTGCTCTCATGGTCGCTGAGGTATTTTACTTTTTCGATTAACTCCGGCTTATAGGAAGGTACGTTCTGCGCGAAAGCCTGACGCGGAGGGCCAGTGGGACGCTTGCTGGTGAAGATATAGAACTGGTCGCCGCCTTTGATCGTGATCGATCCGTCCTCTTTCTTTTCGCTCTTGAAGATGGACGCGATGCCGCCGGCGGCGTTCCACAAACCGTTCAGATCAGGATGGCCATCGGCTGAGCGCGGCGTCGGCTTGGCGGGGGCAGACTTTTGCGCGGGGCCAGGGGCGGGATTCTGGGCGACCACGACAGCCGGAACGAGCAACAAAGCCGTAACGAAGACACGCGAGATGAGCATGCGAACCTCCTACTGTTCTTCCGACTTCTTACCAAACGCCTGATCCAACAAACTATTCCACTCCACGCTGGACCCGTCCGCGAACGTGATCTTCAGGAAATAGCCATAGGCGGAGCCATCCTTGGCGCGCAAGCCGTCCACGGTAATGTTCTGGCCGACGGCCTTCACGACATCCTGCCTGGAGACGCCGGCTTTCTTGAACCAAGCCGGAGGATTGCTTTCAAAGGTCCAATTGGTCACTTTTCCGGCCGCATCCTTGGCGTCCAGGTGAAGGATAATGTGCGGATTTACCCAGTCCACTGCGGTGCAAGTGCCGCTGAGCGTCAGTTTATGCTCCATGTCGAAGATGGCGGAAGGCGCGTGATGTGCCGCCAGGGGTAGAGCCATACATAGAAGCGTCACCGAGGCCAGGGCACCCAGACTTAGGTATTTCATTCCATTCACCTTCTTCGAATTTTGCGCGAATTCAGTATATCATGGGCCGCTGGCTGGGCCGGGATTATCGGAGCAGATTACCGGGGCAATCGGGGAGGTTGGCAGTTTTCGGTAAGTAGCCGTTGTCCGGGGGCGGCCGCAGTCACACGAAAGAGAACGACCGCCTACCAGAATCGACTTTTTAGCGCTGTGCCGTGGCAGGAGAGTAGCGGTTCAGCTCCGCGTAGAGTGCACCGGCATCGGCGGGCTGCGCTACTCTTCCGGTGAGAATGTCGCGCTGGGAGACGCCGCCGCCATAGAGGAGACGGTTGGCGTCTTTATCCGGCCTTAATGTCGCACCTCCCAGATCTATGCCTGCGAACAGGCCGCGGGAGCGGGAATACGACAAGATTTCGGCGTGCAGCTGCGCGTCGGTTTCGGCCTGAGCGGTGCGTCCGACCGGGCCCGCGGTGGCTCCGGCGCTCGCTCCGATGGTGAACTTATCCTGCATCAACTTCTTCTCGCCGTCCATGTTTTGGACCACGAACACCACGTCGGTCTCGCTGGCGCCGATCTGGAAACCGACGCTGCCGCCTTCCACGATCACGGTGGAAGGAGCGCTCCACTGATGATCCGCGCGGCAGACCACGATTCCTTTCCCGTATTTGGCTCCCACGATAAAGCCGGCCTTTTTTACCCCGGGAATGATCCCGACACACTGGGCCTTCTTCAGGATGTCTTCCGGTATGCCCTTGTCCGGCGCGCTCATGACCTCGTGCAACACAGTGGTTGCATCCGAAATGCGGTCAGCAACATCGCTGCGCGATTCAGCGAATAGAAACGTTGGCGTAAGCGCCAGCGCGATAATCGTGGCTTTCATAGTCGAAACTCCTTCTTGTAGCTGCCCGTGCAGCACTTGGCCTGATACGGTTCTGTTAAGTCAGCAAATAGCCAGCCAAACGCCCAGGGCGCTCCGGATGCGCTTAGTTCCAGGTTAGTTCGGCGTGCAATTGGCGGCGGGCCCCCGAGGAAGGCTTCCGATTTTGGCGCCAGTTGGCGAGTAGATTTTACCTCTTCTCTCCGAGCTCCCGCAGTACGGCTTGGGGAATAAGGCCAGTACCTGGATACCGAGGTCAGGACGGCGCATTCAGCCGCTCGCCCAGTACATCAGTGGCGCGAAAATCGGTACCATTTGATCTTCTTCAGATTGCGTACGGTTGCGAGAATGAGGGCGTAGAGAAGGAGAAAAACTTCAATGGCTACGCTGCTCAACACGGTTCTGAAATTAAAGATTTGGAAGGATACGCGGGGACAGGAGCTGGTGGAGTACGCCCTGATCGCTGCGTTTCTGGTTGCCGCCGGCGGCGCGATTTCACCAGCGGTCGCCAGCAATGTCTCGAATGTGTTCTCTAAGGTGACCAGTTCGCTCAGCTTGAGCGCCAACGGCTCGGGCCAGCTTCAGTAAGCCGAGCCGGGTCGGCGATCTTGGGGCCAAGCTACAATCGAAGCCAGTGCCGCGACTCAAGATCGTTCAAGCTGGAGACCCGATTCTGCGGCAGCCCGCTCAGCCTCTGACGCGTGAGCAGGTCGGTTTGGCTGAGACCCGGCAGTTGATCGAGTGGATGCGCGAGACCATGCGCGACGCTCCCGGGGTTGGCCTGGCGGCTCCGCAAGTCGGCGTTCCGCTTCAGGTTGCAGTAATAGAAGATCTTCCTCAGTATTCCCAGGACATTCCTCCCGAGTATTTGGCCGATCGCGACCGGCGGCCGGTGGCCTTCCACGTGCTCATTAATCCCCGAATCGTGGCCCAATCAGAAGAGCAAGCCGAGTTTTTCGAAGGATGCCTGAGCCTGGCGGGATTCAGCGCTTTAGTGAGGCGTTCGCGCAGCCTCATCGTCGAATGCTGGAACGAACAGGGCGATCCGAGGCGGATCGAAGCCACCGGCTGGTATGCGCGCATACTGCAGCACGAAATCGATCACCTGTGCGGACGTCTGTATATTGACCGGATGGACCCGCGCTCCTTCACAAACATGGACAACCTGGCGCGTTTTTGGAGGGATTTACCGATTCAAGCCGTCCGGGAACGGTTGCACGGGGAAGGTTAAGGCGGTGCTCATGCGCATTTGGATGGCGCTTGCGGCCCTCGCGGCGATCAGCTGCCTGGGTCAGGTCTCTTCCTCTATTTCGCTGAGCAATGGCGTTCAGCTCAGGATCATCGGCACGCCTAGTCCTCTAAAAACCGAACTGGTGCCGGCTTCGGGGAACAGCTTTTACCGCATCTTTCGAGATGAGAACAATCTGGCGGTATTCGCTTATGAACTGGTGGTGGATCGGACGCCGGATGGAGAACAGTTTCGCATTACCGCCAAGCCGGCGGAAGAGGATTTCGCAGCCCGATTCCCGTATGCCGACGGAGGCAAGCCGACCCCGACCTTTTCCGCGGCGATCGAATCTCCGTTGCTCGCAGATGGGGGCGAATTCAGCCTTGACGTCCCCACCGATCCTGGAATAAACGGCGGCCACGTGACCGATACCATTCAAATCCAGATGAATCGGCGCGGGGCGCCCGCGGTGGAGGTTGAAACGCAAACCTCGCAAATGCGCTTCGCCACGCTCCGGGTCCTGATCAATGGCAAGCTCGTTTCTCCAAGCGGCGCGGGTACCACCGTGACTGGGCGATACGCGATGTTCTATCTTCCCGGGCGCGGAGCCTACATCTTTTCCGCCCAGCCCGTGGAAAGCCGGCCGTTCCTGCATGTCGGAATGGTGGACCATGGAACGCTGGAGTTCACGCTCGATAATATCTCCTACACTTGCAAATCCGATGCCCCGATTTTGGTGCATTCGGGGAGTGGCGAGGTCTGGGTTTATCACGACCCCAATTACAAGCCTGCTGGGAATTGGACCAAAAGCCTCCCGAGGCAGCGGTTCGCGGGATCGAGTTCTTCACGGCCGCCTCGGATTCGCCGAACTGGTGGGTGCCTCCGCAGTAACGACGCAAAAATGTCAGACCAGGACCGGCGTGTCCTTCTCCCGGCAAAGCTCTAGAATTTGGCCGGCCAGTAGCAATCCAGTCGTCCAAGTTCGTAGGTTTGGCCGTGTATAGCCGGACGCCCAGCTCGACGCACTTCATCTTCATCTCTGGGCGCTGTAAAACTGGTGAGCGCCACTACCTGAATATTGGCCAGCAGCGGTTGGCTCCGAATGGCTTCCAGCACCGCTTTCCCATCGTGTTTGGGCAGATGGAGATCCAGGACGATGACACAAGGTTTCGGCTCGGGCGAGCTTCTCTGGTTGTTGACGAACTCGATGGCCTCTTCGCCATCTTCCAGAATCTCCATCTGATAATCATCGCCGTGTTGATCGAGTGCATGGCGGAGGAGATAAATGTCCGCCGGATTGTCCTCTATGACGAGAATGGCTGCGGGATTATCGGTAGCCCCTGTTTTCATATGTTGATCCTCGGTTGCGCAGTCTGTTGGACGCGGCCGGACGCGGATAGTGACAAAAAGTAATCGCGTTAACGGATTGTGAAACGGCCGCCGGATTTATTGTTGAAACAGAACGTCCACCCAGAAGTTATTGCCGATTGCATCGCTCGCGGGAAACTGCCCGCCCGTACTGTAGACGAACACGCCGTTCGGTCCATCCACGCCGTATTCCGGCGCGTGCAGCGGGGCGTTGTCGGCTCCCTGCGTCATGAAATATTGCAGGTTCACCGCGTACCCGCCCGTGCTGGTGTTGTAGGAAGCTACATAGATCGTGTTGGCCGAGATCGCCACCGGCGCGCTGAACAGCAGCACCTGCCAGCCCGTCAAGGTCTCGTTGGTGAATGTGCCGGTCGCCAGCAGCGTCCCGGTCGAACTCCACAGCGATCCGGTATGCGTGCCCGTAATCCCGCGCCCTTTATAGAATCGAATCCCGTTGATCTGGCCGCTCACATCGGAGTAAAACTTCATCCCCAGTTCTAAAGGCCTTCCATCCAGCTCGAAGCCGATCGCCGGCGTGGTCGAATCCGGCCAGATGCTGATGGTTGCCCGGAGGGAGGCGGGTTGGAAGGGGGAGTTGCGCTGGAGGCTGTGTTGGTAAGCGTAAAGATGGCCGGCGCCAGACTTCCCACCGACGCTGTGACCGAATACGTCCCCGTGCTGCTGTTGGCCGTCAGCGCCGGAGCCGTTGCGATTCCCTGCGCATTCGTCACGGCCGTAGCCGAACTCGCGCCTCCGGCAAACGTCGCGCTCGCGCCGCTGGAAGGAGCCGTGAACGTAACCGTAATCCCGCTCAGCGGCGAAGATGTGCCATCCAGAACTTGCGCCTGCAATGCTACTGCAAAGCCGGTCCCTACGGTGGCGCTTTGCCCCGAGCCGCTGGCCGCTACTACGCTCTGCGGAGTCGGCGGCGGTGGACTCGTCCCGACAGATCCGCCCGAAGAGCTGAACAGAACGTCCACCCAGAAGTTATTGCCGATCGCATCGCTCGCGGGAAACTGCCCGCCCGTACTGTAGACGAACACGCCGTTCGGTCCATCCACGCCGTATTCCGGCGCGTGCAGCGGGGCGTTGTCGGCTCCCTGCGTCATGAAATATTGCAGGTTCACCGCGTACCCGCCCGTGCTGGTGTTGTAGGAAGCTACATAGATCGTGTTGGCCGAGATCGCCACCGGCGTGCTGAACAGCAGCACCTGCCAGCCCGTCAAGGTCTCATTGGTGAATGTGCCGGTCGCCAGCAGCGTCCCGGTCGAACTCCACAGCGATCCGGTATGCGTGCCCGTAATCCCGCGCCCTTTATAGAATCGAATCCCGTTGATCTGGCCGCTCACATCGGAGTAAAACTTCATCCCCAGTTCTAAAGGCCTTCCATCCAGCTCGAAGCCGATCGCCGGCGTGGTCGAATCCGGCCAGATGCTGATGGTCGGCCCGGAAGGCAGGCGTGCTCGACGCGACCGGCGTCGTTACCTGGATGCTGTTGCTCGCGCTCGAATAATTGCCCGCGGCATCGTATGCTTTAACGACATACGTGTAGCTGGAGTTGGCAGCCACGCTGGTATCCGCATACGCAAGAGTCGTGCCCGGCACCGAAGCCACTACCGAGCTGTTGCGGATGATTTGATAGCCGGCCACGCCCACGTTATCGACACTCGCGGCCCACGAAAGATCGACCTCGGTCGCGCTCGCGGCAACCGCTCCAATGAGCACCGGGGCGCTAGGGGGCTGGGTATCGGGCGGCGGGTTCACTGTGACGGTCGCCGTAGCGGTGCTTGAGCCTCCGCTATTTGTCGCCGTCAGCGTGTAGTTGATCGTTTGCGCTGGCGTCACCGAAGTCGAAGTAACGTTCGAGACATCGCCGATGCCATTGTTCAGACTGACCGACGTTGCGCCAGAAATGCTCCACGTTAAAGCCGCCGACTGTCCGGCTGTGATCGCCGACGGGACAGCGCTGAAGGAGGCAATGGTGGGTGGAGGAGCTGCGGTGAGATTGATGGTCTGATCCAGGTATCCGCCGAAATCCGTAGTCCAGTAATAGCCATATGATGAAGTGCTGGAGAAGGCATAGCCGATCCCCATGACCACGTAGCTGGGATTCAGCATGTTTTGCCGGTGAGCATACGTGCATGCGCCGGTTCCATCCGGATCGCAAGCCGTTTCAAATCCGTTAAAGACGCTCTGCGCGTCGGCGAATCCCGCCGCAATATTTTCTCCCGCTGGCAAGTACGGATAACCGAAAGCTGCCATGCGGGTATATGGATTCCGCCCCAGGCTATCCGTATGGCTGAAATAATTGTTCGTCGCCATGTCATTGCTCATCCATTGCGACGAGTTCTGAAGGGCGATTGAAACCTGCAGCGGACCAGCTCCGTTTTGCGCCCGAAAATTATTGATCAAACTTAGGAAAGCCAACTGCTGTGCATTCAGCGTAGGAATAGACTGCGCGTATCCCAGGGTTGCCAGGCATAAAAGCGCGGACAGCCAGGCGGAACATCGGAAAAAATGGCGAAACTTGGATTTCATATCTCGTAGCTTCTATCGGAAGACTGTTCAACACACTCCAGAAATACTGTTCTTCGCCGAGCAGGACTAAGTGAGGTCCCGTAGTTCGAATACGCAGCTCGTGGGCGGGAACAACGCTAACTGGCGCCGAAAAAATACAAGTTGTGATGGTACCACGCCGCTCTCAGACATTTTTCAAGACGTGGGAAGGAGACGGCGAAAAGGCGTGCGCGAACGCGGCGCGGAGACCGGTCTATATCCGTACTAGTACCAGGAAAGTCAGCATTTTATTGCCGCACAGAAGAGGCGAGAGCTAGAATCCAGGCGTCTGTCGTGCGTTCTGAAATCGTGTGTCCGAAATGCGGCTGGAACTATGTTCGGCTGTCGCTCAGTCGAACATTGTTGGATTGGGTGGCGAAGCTCGGCTTTATCCGGCCATTCCGGTGCCGGGCGTGCCGTCACCGCTTTTACCACTTCTGGATACCCAGATTGAGATTCTAAGAAACGGCGATCATCGCCCGTCACCGCGAGGTGGAGAAAGCTCGCGCGGGTGTTAAATCCGATTCCTCGGGTTTGGCATTCTGCGCCCGCCAGCGTACGATGGGCTTGCGCGCGGCCCCAACTTCATCCACACGGCTGGTGCGGGTGTGGTGCGGCGCTTTGAGAACCAGACCGGGGTTGTCCTCGACTTCCCTTGCGATCGAGATCAACGCGTCGATGAACAGATCCAGCTCGTCCTTGCTTTCGGTCTCGGTGGGCTCGATCATCATCGCGCCGCGAACGATCAGAGGAAAACTTACCGTGTAGGGATGGAATCCGTAATCGATCAAGCGTTTGGCGATGTCGCCGGTGCGTACGCCGCGCTTGGCTTGCCGATCGTCGCTAAACACGCATTCGTGCATGGTCTGCGCCTTGTGCGGCAAGTCGTAGAAGGGTTCCAGCAGCTTTCGAATATAGTTGGCATTGAGGATGGCATCCATGCTGGCGTTGCGCAGCCCGTCGCCGCCGTGCGCCAGAATATAGGCCAGCGCGCGAATGTGCATGCCGACGTTTCCGTAAAACGCGCGCACGCGTCCGATGGATTGCGGCAGATCGTAATTCCAAGCCCAGTGGCCGTTGGATTTTTCCAACCTTGGTGTCGGCAAGAAGGGCGTCAGAGGCCCCTTCACTGCTACCGGGCCAGAGCCGGGACCACCGCCCCCGTGCGGCGTCGAGAAGGTCTTGTGCAGGTTGAGATGCATCACGTCGACGCCGAAATCGCCCGGCCGCGCAATCCCGACCAACGCGTTCATATTCGCGCCATCCATGTAAAGCAGCGCGCCTTTTTCGTGAAGTATCTCGGCAATGCGCGTGATGTTCGGTTCGAACACGCCGAGCGTGTTGGGATTGGTGATCATCAGCGCGGCAACATCTTCATTCACGGCTCGGGCGAGCGCTTCCAGATCCACCATGCCGCATTCGTTGGACTTGATGTTTTCCACCGCATAACCGGCCATGGTGGCGGTCGCCGGATTGGTGCCATGCGCGGAATCGGGGATCAGCAGCCGCCGCCGAGGATTCCCGCGCGATTCGAGCAACGCGCGAATCATGAGAATGCCGGTGAATTCGCCGTGCGCGCCCGCCGCCGGCTGCAGCGTGACGGCGTCCATCCCGGTAATTTCGGCGAGCATGCGTTCGAGCGTTCCCATGATCTCAAGGATCCCCTGCGAGAGCGAGTCGGCCTGGTAAGGATGGGCCCACGCGAGGCCCTCAATGCGCGCCACCTGCTCATTGACGCGCGGATTGTATTTCATGGTGCAGGAACCGAGCGGGTAGAGGCCCAGATCGATCGCGTAGTTGTGCGTCGACAGGCGCGTGAAGTGGCGAATCGCTTCCACTTCGCTGACCTCGGGAAAATCTTCGATCTCGGCGCGCGTGTTCTGGACGCCCAAAACCGCGGCCGGGTCCACCGCGGGAACATCCAGCGCCGGCAACTGATAGCCGCGCTTGCCGGGCGAGCTGCGCTCAAATACCAGCGGCTCGTTTTGATTAATGTGCTGGCGAACTTTGCGGATCATTGCGCGAATACCTCCGCAACTGCGTCGAGCTTCTCGCGGCGGCTCATCTCGGTCGCGCACAGAAGCATGGTGTTTCCCAATTCCGGATAAAAGCGCTTCAACGGGAGGCCGCCGATAATCTTTTTCCTGAACGAGTGAATCGTTGATCTGTTCGGGCGTGCGGCCGTTGGTGGAAGCGACAAACTCATTGAAGAACGGCCCGGAGAATCGGACCGGGAGCTGGCCGGCTAAGTAATGCGCTTTCGCCAGATTCTGCTCGGCCAATTCGCGCAGGCCTTGTTTGCCGTAAACGGTCATAAAGACCGTCGCCATCAGGGCGATGAGAGCCTGATTGGTGCAGATGTTGGAAGTGGCCTTCTCGCGCCGGATGTGCTGCTCGCGCGTGGCGAGCGTGAGGCAAAAAGCGCGATTCCCGCGCGAATCCTTGGTCTCGCCCACGATGCGCCCGGGCAGCTGCCGCATGAATTTTTCTTTGGTGGCGATGATGCCGGCAAACGGTCCGCCATACACCGGCGAAATGGCGAAGGACTGCAACTCGCCCGCCACGATGTCGGCGTCGCGCGGCGGCTCGAGAATCCCCAGCGACACGGCCTCGGTGAAAATGAAAATCAGCAGCGCGCCATGCTGATGCGCGATCTCCGCCGCTTGGCGGACATCTTCGACGATCCCGAAAAAGTTCGGCGATTGAATAATTACGGCAGCAGTCTCGCCGTCGATGTTTCTTTCCAGATCCTCTAAGTCGATCCCGCCGGAATCCGGCTGATAGCCGAACTCCACCACCGGCATGCCCTGGTGCTTCGCGTAAGTTCGCAAGACTTCGCGATATTCCGGATGCAGCGTTCGCGCGGCCAGAATCCGGTCGCGCCCGGTGATCCGCATGGCCATCATGGCGGCTTCTGGCACCGCCGTGGAACCGTCGTACATGGAGGCGTTGGCCACCTCCATCCCGGTCAACTGGCAGATCATGGTCTGGAACTCGAAAATCGTCGTCAGCGTGCCCTGCGAAATCTCAGCTTGATACGGCGTGTAGGAAGTCAAAAACTCGCCGCGCGAAACCACGGTATCCACCAGCACCGGCCGATAATGCTGATAGACGCCCGCGCCCAGAAAAGACGCGTAGCCGTTGGCATTCTGCTCGCCGCGCGCGCGGAAATAATCGACGATGTCGTACTCCGATTGGCCGGGAGTAATGTTCAAAGGCCGGTTGAGGCGAACCTCCGGCGGCAAGTGCGAAAACAGATCCTCTAAAGAGGATGCGCCGATGGCGGAAAGCATCTCGCGGCGCTCGATGTCGGATTTCGGTAAGTAGCGCAATGTTTTTAAAGATTACGACGCAGGCCTAGTGGCCGGAGTCTTCAGTGCCCACGTATTTTTGATAGTCGTCCGCCGATAAAAGTTGCTGGATTTCCCCGGGGGCGGACAATCTGATTTTAACAAGCCAGCCGGCCGTGTGCGGATCCTCGTTAAGTGTCTCGGGTTTATTGGTGAGCAGGTCGTTCACTTCGATGACCTCGCCCGATACCGGCGCGTAGATGTCGGACACCGCCTTCACCGATTCCACCGATCCGAATGACTTGCCCCGCTCCACCAGCGTCCCCACCTTCGGCAAATCCACGTAAACGATGTCGCCCGAGTTCCTGCTGGGCGTGATCGGTGATTCCAACCGTTCCCACATCGTCCACCACGTGGACCCACTCGTGTTCTTTGGTGTAATGAAAGTTTTCTGGATACATTTCCGCTATTTGGCTCGTTTGTAGAAGGGCGTCGGAACGGTGATGGCGTCCACAAGTTGATTGCGGATTAACACCTGAATGCTCTGGCCCGGTTGCACATGATCGGCCGGCAGGTAGCACAGTCCGATGTTCTTGTTCAAAGTCGGCGAGGGACCGCCGCTGGTGACCCATCCGGCGGGCTGGCCGTCCACGATAGACCTCGTAACCATCGCGGCCGATCCCGCGGCCGGTCATCTCGAAACCCGCGAGCTTGCGGGTCACGCCTTGCTGCTTCTGCTTGGCGAGCGCCGCTTTTCCGATAAAATCGCCCTTGTCCATTTTCACGATCCACGCCAGATCTGCTTCAAGCGGCGTGATGGAGGCGTGGATCTCATGGCCGTACAGCGCCATTTTTGCCTCCAGCCGCAGCGTGTTGCGCGCCCCCAGGCCGCAGGGCTTAATGCCGAACTCCTGGCCGGCGTTGAGAATGTCGTCCCAGATCCGCTCGGCCTGTTCGGGCGCGATGTAGATTTCAAACCCGTCCTCGCCAGTGTAGCCGGTGCGAGCGATGCGCGCCGGAGTGCCGGAAACGGCGCCGTCGACGAAGTGGTAGTAGCCAATCTGGAAAAGATCCGTCGCGGTCAGCTTCTGGAGCGTGATCAGCGCCTTGGGGCCTTGGATCGCGAGTTGCGCGTACCGGTCGCTGGCAAATTCAACCCGGGCCGAGTGCCTGTTCGCGTGCAGGATGTGTTCGTAATCTTTCTCTTGATTGGAAGCATTGACGCACAGGAAGTAATGATCGTCGGCTACCTTGTGCACTAAGATGTCGTCCACGAATCCGCCGTGCTCGTACAGCAGCCCGGAATAATGAGCTTGCCCGATCTTCAGCCGGGCGACCGCATTGGTAGTGACGTAGTCGGTGGCGGCCAACGCTTCGGCCCCGCGAATTTCAATTTCGCCCATGTGGCTGACGTCGAACAGGCCGGCGTTGTGTCGGACGGCATGGTGCTCCTCGAGAATGCTCGAATACTGCACCGGCATGTCCCAGCCGCCGAAATCGACCATCTTGGCGCCCATGCGTCGATGGACGGCATGGAGGGGCGTGGCTTTCAGCGAAATGGTGGGCCGAGTCATGGTGGCGCCGCCGCGCGGTCTTCCATTTTAGCAGGGCGCCTCTTTAAGCCTGGCTAAAGCTGCGCACCGCCGAGTCCTCGTCGTCAAAAACCTCAAAGAGTTGATAAATTTTCGTAAGCTGAACCAGGTCTCGCACGCGCGGTGCAAGCTTCATCAGTTTCAGCTTGCCGCCCTGACGGCGCGTGGTGGTATAAGCAGCCACCAGCTCGCCGAGTCCGCTGCTGTCCATGTAGTAAACCTCGGCCAAATTCAACAAGATGTTCTTCTTGCCGGCCTGAAGCTGGTCGTGAATCAGCGCTCGCAGCTTTCTGGTTCCGTCGCCCAGCGTGATCGGGCCCTGCAGATGCAAAACCGTTACGCCGCCCACTTCCCAATCGAAATAATCCAGGGCCATGCAGCGACGTTATCGCGTGACGGGGGGCATGTCAAATGCCATCTGGCTTCGTTTCTATTGATCGAGATGTGAAAAAAAATTTATCGAATCGCCATCTTCCCGACTTAGTTTTTCGGTATATAATGCCGTAGCAACCTTCTCGTCCAAGGGATCATTCTTTGAAACAAAAGTTTGCCGGGCGAGCGCGCTTCCGAAACCTCGCCGGCATAAAGGGGAGTGGTGTTTCACCGAATCGGGGGAGTCTCGTTTATGAGAAAAAAGCTCGGCGGTAAATTCTACGCAATTTCTACGCTCGCGCTGGCGGGCTTGGCGATTTTCGTTGTGCTGGTGGTTCTGGGTGCTCCGGCAGCCGCGCAAACCGCGGGCGCAGGCGCTATTTCGGGAACCATCACGGATCCCAACGGGGCGGTGATTCCCGACGCCAAGATCACCGTTCACAACGTCGATACCGGTATCGACCGTGAAGTAGTGACCAATGGAGCCGGTATTTATACCGTCCCTTTTCTGCAGGTTGGCAGCTACGAAGTCACTGCCGAGAAGGCCGGCTTTGCGAAAATAGTGCGCAAAGATCTGACGCTTCAGGTCGGCGAGACCTTGACCATCGATCTTCAGCTGCAGGTTCAATCCACCGCCGAGGCTGTGACGGTGACCGGCGAGGCTCCGATTGTCGATCCCACCAAGACGGATGTGTCCCAGGTGGTGAGCCAGCAATTCGTAAACAATCTTCCGATTGCCGGCAGGCGCTGGGAAAGCTTCGCGCTGTTGACGCCGGCCGCCACCACGGACGGGGGAAGCGGCTTAATCAGCTACCGCGGGATCTCCGGGTTGTATAACTCGACCGCGGTGGATGGCGCCAACAACAGCCAATCGCTCTTTTCCGAGACGCGCGGGCGTGCCACCGGAATCCCTTATGTTTACAGCCAGGACTCCATCCAGGAGTTTCAGGTGGAGACGGCTGATTACAGCGCCGAGTTTGGCCAGGCCGCCGGCGGCATCAGCAATGCCGTGACCAGGTCCGGCACGAATCAAATCCATGGCGACCTCTTTTACTACTTGCGGTACCCAACTTGGAACGCGCTCGACCCGCTTGGAAAATCGCAGGGGATCTATACACAGCCGGTCCATCAACAACAGCAATTCGGCGGTAGCATCGGCGCGCCGATCATCAAAGACAAATTGTTCTTTTTCGGCACGTATGACGGTTCGCGAAAAGTCGCCCCGATCCTTTATACGAGCACGGTGACTTATCCGCTGGCTTGCAGTGCGCTTATCCCGGCTTCATTATGCGCCGCCGGCAACGCCTTCCTAGCGGGGCAATCCGGGTCGTTCGCTCGATTCTTCAATCAGGACCTCGGGTTCGGAAAACTGGACTATCAGTTGAACGACAAGAATCACCTCAGCTCATCCTTCAACCTGGTAGACTTCCACGCGCCCAACTCCTACCAGGGGAACAATTCTTATTCAAACAGCTCACTGACTGCCAATGGCCCCAATGTCACGCATGAGCGCATTTTCATTACCAACTGGGACTCGATCATTACCAACGCTATCATCAACAATCTCCGATTTCAATGGGGACAGGACCTGGAGATCACCGGCGCCAACTTCGGCCCGCCCAGCGTAAACATCGGGTCCGGAGGTGTGGATACCTATGGCATGCCGAACGCCCTTCCGCGCGCGGCCGAGCCCAATGAGCATCGCATTGAATTTGCGGACGTTCTGTCGGTCACCCATGGAACGCATACCTTCAAAGCCGGCATCGATATCAACCTGATTCACGAGGTCATGGTCAACCTGTTCTACGGTGGTGGCGCGTATACCTATAGCGGAACCCCTCAGACGGCCTTCAACAACTGGCTGGCCGACGTTGGTGGAATCAATCTGGGAGACGGTTTGACTGGCCGACACTGGACGACTTTCCAGCAGGTGCAGGATCCGATCACGCATGTCGGCAAGGACGATTTCTGGGAGAAGGAACCGGCGGTCTTTTTCGAGGACACCTGGAAGGCGCGCAGTAACTTGACCCTGAACTTGGGTGTCCGGTATGACATCCAACTTGTTCCGCAGCCGCCCAAACCGAATACGCTCACGCCACTCACCACACTGTACACTTCCACCATCAACATCGATTCGAATAATTTCGCGCCGCGCGTCGGAATGGCCTGGCAGATTGGCAAGGGCGCGGTGCTGCGCACCGGGTATGGAATGTTCTATGCGCAGACCCCAGGCAGTACCTATTATGCTCAGCGCGTTGAGAACGGCGTGTTCCAGCAAACCTCGGTGCTGACCCCTTCGCAAATCCCAGCCCTTACGTTTCCGAACGTAATATTCGCACCCACCGGGCCGCCGATGCAAGCGCCTTTCCCCGGCGCGCTCACTCCCCAATACACTCCGATAACGCCGCCCGCCGCCGGCCAGTTGGCGCACGGTTTAGTGCCGGACTTCGTCAATCCGTTGGTGCACGAGGGCGACGTGACGTTCGAAAAGGCACTTCCCATGAACATGAGCTTTACCGCGGCTTATGTAGTTAGCCGGGCCCTGCATTTGCCTGTTTACGTCGATGCCAACGTGGCGCCTGCAACCCAAACCAAGTCCTATGACGTCGTCAATCTCGCCGGTGCCACGCAGAGCACCATCACGGAACCCTTCTATACTACGCGGCTCAATCCGCAAACCGGCGTCATCCTGACTGGCTATAGCGACGTGAACTCCTGGTATAACGCCATGGTTTTGACGCTTCGCAAGCGCTACAGTAAGGGCTTCGAATTTCTCGCGAACTACACGTTGAGCAAAGCCATCGACGGCGGCCAGGTAGCCGGCCAGTTCGGAACGTTCTTCGGAACCGACCCGCCCTTCGATCCACTCAATCGGAAACTCGAATACGGCGCCTCCGATCTGGACCAGCGCCAGCGCTTCATCGGCAGCGCGGTTTATGCGCCCCCGCTCGGCAACATCCAAAACCGGCCGCTTCGCCTGATCGCGAATGGGTTCAGCTTCTCGACCATCGTTACCGCCGCGACCGGCCAGCCGCTCACCGAATCCCTCAGCAGCTATCCTTCGGGCGGACTCGATGGCGGCTTGACAGGCGGTCTGGTAAACAACGGCGGAACACCGACCGGAGGGCGCGTTCCCTTCTTGCCTCGCAACAACTTTTATCTGCCGAACATTTACAACGTGGATTTCCGCATTGCACGCGAGTTTCGCATCCTGGAGCGCCTACGATTAGCATTGGTGGGAGAAGCGTTCAATCTGTTTAATCACCCGCTCATCCTCAATGCTGGCCCGGGTTCGCCGCCCAACGCTTTCAGCCTCAGCAATCCTGGTTCGGGCGTCTGCTCGGGACATTCAAATATCTGCATCGTGCCGAATCCCGCATTCCCGACGCCGACCTCCACGACAAGCGCGATCGCCGGACCGCGCCAGTTGCAGATCTCCGGACGCATCACCTTCTAGCTTGCGGCACGGCGATTCATTCGCCGCCGATCACGGTTCGGCGCTACTTTTTGAGGAGTTCGAAATAACGATCGCGCGAGATGCCGCCGGTCCGAAGTTATTTTTGACTATGAAAACCGGCACCGCTGCATACTTGGGAATCACGACAGGCCGGCTCACGCCAGGTTTGGTGAACACCATGTGATCGCCCTCCGTGCGGACACAGGAAAACCCCTCCGCTTCGAAAACCTTAGCCAGTCGCTGATACGAGACCGGCCTAAGCCTTGGCATGCCTCAACTGGGGAAGCGGAAGCGTGATTCGCTGCACGCCGATGAACTTTGGAGCCGCGAACTTGTTTCCCTTGCGGTAGCCTGCTTCGTCCAAGATCTGCTCCAACGTGCCCATTTTCTCGGCTTCTTCCAGGAATAGCCGGACGGCCTCCTTGAGATTGTTTACGGCCTTTTCTTTCGTGCCGCCGCATGAGGACACGTCGAGTTCCAGAGCATGCGCCACAAAGGTGCGGCCCTCTTTAAAAATTCGGGTGGTGAATTGAATCTCCATGCTTAAGTTTCATCGACGGGTGCAATGGAAGGATAGCATTTCAGAGGCACTTTGAGGCGCCACCAGACGTTGAAGCTAATCGCGACTCGAAGGGCGGAGCCTCTTGCTATTCTATGTTTCCTCCGAGCCCTGATTGCCACCATGCCTCATCGCCCTCGACTTGAATCTCGATCTCATCACCGTTCTGAAGGCTCCACGAGTCGCGGAAGTGAATAAGGCCCATGATCTCGAAGTACGCGGTGCCGTGGTATTGATTGTTCACCTCGTGGCTCTCTGGTCTAGTGATGATTGCTTTGTGAAAAGCACCACCCGGCTGTTTTATTAGGCATCTCTGCAGCTTCACGCCCTCGTCTGACCTGTATTCCCGTGGATCAATTCTGGCGTCTGCCTTAACGATGTATCGCTCCGAGATGTGGAGATTGAGTGTACCGGATTGTAACGGGGCCAATCCTATTCGCTGTTCGATCTCAGTTTCCACGGGCATTAGATTTCTTGTCGCGCAACCGTATCCTTGCGCGACCTTCCCGATGAATGACCGCATCGATTTACTCTCCGCTGATCACGTCCTCGCCCAGGTCGTTGGTGCGATTTTCGAATTTGGTGAATTCCTTCAGGAACACCAGATTGACGCGGCCGGTGGGGCCGTTGCGCTGCTTTTGCACCAGCAGCTCGGCCATCCCGCGCAGATCCTCGCGATCGGGTTTATAGACTTCTTCGCGGAAGATGAACGCCACCAGGTCGGCGTCCTGTTCGATGGATCCGGATTCGCGCAGATCGCTCAACTGCGGCCGGTGATCGCCTTGGCGAACTTCCGGAGCTCGGCTCAACTGCGACAGCACCAGCATGGGAACCTTCAGCTCCTTGGCCAGCAGTTTCAGCCCGCGCGAGATGGTGCTGATCTCCTGATTGCGATTCTCAAAACGTCCGCGCCCGCTCATCAGTTGCAGGTAATCGATCACCACCAACCCCAGGCCTTGCTCGCTTTTGAGCCGGCGCAGCTTGGCGTGAATGTCCATGAGATGCGTGCCGGAAGTGTCGTCGATGAACAGCGGAGCCTGGACCAGATCGGAGGCTTGCTTGGCCAATCGCCGCCGCTCGTCCTGATTCAAATACCCGGCGCGAAACTTCTGTTGATCCACGCGAGCGCCGGCGCAAATCATGCGCGTCAGCAGCGACTCGCGCGACATTTCGAGCGAAAACACGGCCACGGTCTGTTTCTCGCCCGGACGCATCGCCACGTGCTGGGCGATGTTTAATGCCAGCGCGGTCTTGCCCATGGACGGCCGCGCAGCCAGGATGACCAGTTCGCCTTCATGCAAGCCGCCGGTCATCTCATCCAGCTTCAGGAAGCCGGTGCTCAGGCCCTTGATGCGTTTGCTGGGATCGAGAAAGGCGTTGATGCCGCCATCGAAATCTTCAAGAATGCGTTTGGGGCTGACCAGCGCATCCTGAGCGCGCGTTTCGCCGAGCTTGAGCAGGCTCTCTTCGGCGCTGGCCAGAATCTGATCGGGCTCCTCTTCAGCCAGGATGCAGCGATCGATCAGGCTCTGCGAGGTGAAAATAATTCGGCGCAGAATCGCTTTGTCGCGGACGATCGCGACGTAGCTGTCCAGGTTCGCGATGGTCGGTAAGCCTTCATCCAGCGAAACCAGATAGCTGACGCCGTCCACCGATTCGAGCTGATTCTGCTTGAGCAGCTCGTTGGCGACCGTCACGCGATCGATGCGCTCGGCGCGGCCGTAAAGCTCGCCCATGCGCAGAAAAATCCGGCGATGCTTTTCCAGGCTGAAGTCCTCGGGCTGGAGCACGCCGGCGACCTGAATATAGAGCGAGTCGTCCATCAGGACCGCGCCCAGGACAAAGCGCTCGGCGTCTAAATTTACGGGTAGCCCTTTTTCCAGGGCGATGTCAGCGGAAGCAGCCATCGAAAGCCAACCGTTCTACATTAGAGGCGCAGCGTACGCGATCCAAGGGATTTCTTGAGCCCGCGTTGTGAACCGCTTAGCTTGTTGGAATCGCGGTGGAAAAGACTTGCGTAATCGCGTCCGATCAAGTCGTTCGAGTGCATGCAGATAAAATTCTTTTCCACAGACCAGGTTAAGACAATTCTAGCTCGTTTTGTTTTTGGAAACTGCGGGGAGCCGGCCGCTAAGGACCGCTTAGGACGTGCGGGAGAACATCGAGAGAATTCCCGAAAGCGAGCTGCTCTTCTTATGCGGCTCGGAACTTCCGGACATCAGGTCCACCAGGCCGACAACGCTCTTGCCGAAATTAGTGGTGGGGGGGAGCGGCTTGCCTTCCATGAGCGATTTCTGGATGGCCTCATAATCGGCAGGCATAAGGTGGTAGATATCGGTGTGGAGCGCGGTCCCGATCACCTCCTTGCTGAGTCCGACATGCCGGTCGTAGCGGTTCACAATGAGCCGCACTTTGTATTGCGGGATGCCGTTGGAATCCAGATAGCTCAGGGCGCGCTGCACCGACTGGAGTGCGGTCAGCTCGTTAGTGCTGACCAGGAAGATTTCGTCGGCGTGTTGTGCCTGGCTGAGGTTCCAGTCGCCGTAGACGCTGCCGGCATCCAGCACCACCAGGTCGTAGGTGGCGCGGGCATACTCGACAATGCTGCTGGCGTCGCTCAATTCGGTCATGCCTTCGGTCATCACTTCCGGCGAGAGCAGCACGTCAATTCCATGCCGGTTGGTAACCACCGCCTTCCACAAATCCGCGTCGATGTCGTGGGATCGCGCCAGCGCGTCCATGAAACTGTAGTTGGATTTGATCTTGAGGAGAAAGGACAGCGTTCCGGCCAGCGGATCCAGGTCTGCCAACAGAATCCGCTTCTCGCCCAGGCGCTTTAATTGATAGGCCAGATTGCTGGCGATGGTACTGGCTCCGCAACCTCCTTTGGCGGGCATGAAGCAGTAGACCTTACCAGGACTTTGCATGCGGCTGGGGTAGAGCCGGGCAATCTTTTGGACGGTCCCCTCCACTTGTTCGGAAGTGAACGGCGCGATGAGGAAATCGCTGGCGCCTTGCCGCAGGCAGCGCAAGATCAGTTCCGGGTCGTCGTTGGGCAGCAGCGCCACGATCGGCAGCTTCGAATCCACGCGCAGCAGGTCCGGTATCGTTTCCAGAGCCTTCTCCACCGGCTCGTTAATCTCGAGCAGGCACAGCTTGGGCGATTCGGCGGCGATTAGGGTGGCAATCTGGTGCCGGGTCGGGTACCCTTCCAGATTGATGCCGGTCAAGGACGGCAGGTGATGAATGAAAAGCGCAGTTAAGTCCCTAGTTATCTTCTCATTAAGACAGATGAACAGAGCTTTCCAACTACCGTTAACCTTGGCTTGAGGCTGGGACATTGAGATCAGACGGACTCCTCCCCCGCAGGGAAGTCCTACTGTTTGAAATCGGCTAAAGGCGATCATAACATGAGAGACTTTCCCTTCCAGATCAACTAAATATTCGAACCTGCTAACCGATAAGGCTTAGTTTGGTTCCGATTTCAGCTGAGCCGGCCTGGCGAGGTACGGCTACTAAAGTAACCCGATGACCGAACCAGAATCCAAAAAAGCAGTTGCCGTATGCGATACACAGCCGATTACGGCTGAAGGGTTGAAATACCTGGTCGCTTCCACGCCCGATCTGGCTTTCCTGACGACCGTCCGCTCGTTGGAAGCCGCTCGGGTGCTGATCGACGAAAAGTCCCCCGATCTGCTCATTCTCGACAAAGGCTTCGGAATGCGCGCGGTGCTGGACTGGATTCACGATCTCAAGCTCAGCGAAACTTCACCCGCCATCGCGGTGTGGGGCGTCTCGATGACCGAAGCCGAAGCACTGCGTTTATTGCAGGCCGGGGCGCGGGGCATTGTGCGCAAAACGGCCAGCCTGGAGAGCATCCTCACTTGCCTCCGCACCATCGCCTCGGGCCGGAGTTGGATGGAGGACAGCGTCTTTCGTACTTCCCAGGCGCCCGACCGTTATGCCCGTTCGGAATTGACCGCCCGCGAGCAACAGGTGCTCGAGCTGGTCGAACAGGGCTTCAAGAACAAGGAAATCGCCCTGGAGCTGGGCATCCGTCCCGGAACAGTCAAAATTCACTTGAAGCATATCTTCGAGAAGACCGGCATCCGCGGACGCTATGGCCTGGCAATCAATGGCCTTAAAGATAAAGGCGTGGTGTCGATCGCGAGCTGACGCGTCCAAGTAGTTCCCGGCTTTACATAAGGCAGGTCACTCATCCCGCCGATATCATACGGTAGATGCGGACTCTTGTCTGCTTATTGATCTGCGCGATCGGGTGCTGGGCGCAACGTCGCTGAGGACCAGGTCCTCGCCGTATACAGGCAGATGGAGAAGGCTGTGCAAAGCGGCGACGCGAACACCTTTGTCGGGTTGTGGTCCCGCGAAACGGCGTCGAAAGCGGAGAAGATGCGGCCCTAGCTGCGCCCGCAGCCCGATGTGCATTACACGTCGTCCAGGGTTTTCGTGCAGGGAGACGACGCGGTGTTGCTCGGACAATCGGCAAAGGGCAATACCTGAACATGCGTTTCGTCAAGGAAGACGGGCGCTGGAAGATCAAGGACTTGGCTTCTAGCGAGAAGGCGTACCCCGCGGAATCGGTTTATGCCATGATTCCGCCGGCCGCCGGAGCCTTCGAGCGCGCGGGGGCGCCGTGGCAGAACGTCGCACCGGCATTCGATCAGGCGGATGCGGCCAAGCACGGCTTGCAGGTGCGGGCAACTTACGATGAGTCGTTTTTGTATATTCGGATCGAATCGTCGACGCCGATGCCTGCGCCCGGCACCCCGGCGGAGAAGCCGCCCATGGGATGGCCGGTGATGAAAGTCGGCGTTTCCGGCGTTGGCGAGTTCGTGTTGCACTCCACAGCGAACATCGGAGACCAGGCGACGTTCGACAAGAATGGCCGCGCCAACAGTCATCGGCATTACGTGGCGTATTGGCTTATGCTGGAGCGCGCCAACCAGATGATCTTCCAGGCGTGGGCGGGCTTAGATCCCGATCCGTTGATTCAGGCCGGAGACCACTTCCTCGACGTGCGCGTTCCGCTGCGGACGATGGGCATCGCGGATGCGAGTCGCACGAAAATCACGATCGGCGACGCGCAGTGGCCGAAGAGCGCACTTTTCAGCCTTGCAGCGCAGCAATATCGATAGGGATCGATCCGGCAAAGCTCACGTGATGCCGTTTGAGGGGATAGGAGATAGGAGGTTTTGAAAGTGCCCCCTCCTTGTCCACGCCTTCGAGAGCGCCCCTCTCCCGCGCCGGACGCGGAAAACACTCACTAGCCCGGCTGCGAAACAAGGCACTCGCCAAGTAGAATCGGTTACGATGCAAAGCAAGCTATGGTTGACGGTAAAGATATCGTGACAGCGGCGATCGCGGGTGCCGGACTCTGTCTAAGCATTTTCAACACCATTCAAGCTACAATCCGAAACCGCGTACGGATTAAAGTATTACCCAAATCAGCCGTGCGGCGCGGAGATGGCATTTTGAGGAGCCTCACCGAGTACCCGCCTGGCGCAAATGTTCTGCATCGAGGTCGTCAACTGCAGTGCATTCCCGATAACCATCGATGAAGTGGGTTTTACGATTCACAACAGCAAAAAGCGTGTAGCCTGTCCAGTGCCGCTTCTCATCGACGGCGACACAAAGTGGCCAGCGCGTCTGGAACCGCAGACATCGGTATGTACCTACATTGATATCTCGGAAATCCGGCATGATGTTAAGAAAGCCTTTGCGACCACGCAGTCTGGGATTACGAGATACGGAACGAGTCCAGCCCTTGACGGGCTTCGCGAAGCTTTGGCCAAACTCTAATTTCGCTAACGATCGCTCAAAAGTATCTGACGACCATGTAGCCGCCGCAGGCCGGGCTGCCTGAAGCTAAGACGTAAGCATCACGTAAACACCTCTGGCCAAGCCGCCGCGCATAGTGGAGTCATGAGCGGTAAACAAGCGGAACGGCGCGAGCTGTAGCGCCAAGGGATCACGCAGCAACAACGGAGTGGGCAATCGATTCAGGACTGCTAAGACAGCTAGACGGCCACGCGAAGCCGAAGCACGAAGCCGCGCGCGGTAGGCCGCGATTTCAAGCGCAAGACCGGCAGCGGCAAGCTGACTATTGACGAGCAACGGTGGCCCGCATCGCATTCGCGAGGGATTTAGCGACCTTCTCCGAGATCGCATTTGAGGCAGAACCAAAGACTACTGTGGTATTGATCGTATCCGCCCAGGCGACTTTACCGGCTTGGGTTAGCAGTCTGACGCTCGCAGAAACACGAATCGATCGACCAATAGCTTGAAACGTACAGGTGCCTGCCAAGGTCGCTGTTCCCGGATCGTCAGTAGACTCACTGACGGGCACACCATCCTTCACCAAAGCTGCAATCAATTTACTGTGCAGCGCCTCGGCCAATGTCTCCTGGTTGTCGTTCAGGTTGGTCGCTATCTGCACGGCAACGACCACGGATTTAACGTCTGACAGATGCTCTACCGTCTGCGCAAACGACAGCGCTCCAAAGCAGAGGAGTAACAATAAGGCTTTCATACAGTCCCCCGGATCTTATCGTCCGTTCGGGCAAGCGCCTGTAGCCCAAAACCGAAAGTACTACAGTGATGGAGGCAACCGACGCGGCACTGGCGGAAGAACCAGTACGTTGCGCCGGATAGAAATCTTGCCTCCAAAGTCATCAATGCACTCCGTCCCGGTGGAGCGGTTCTTGTCGAAGACCGTCACGTCGATTCCTTGCGCGTCTGGCCGGAAGGCACGTACTCGGACAACGAATTGATAGGTTTGTTCCCAGGATTACGCATACTTCGCTACGAGGACGCCTGGGGAAAGCCCGATTGGCAGGCTAAGCACCTCGATGAACGATTGGTTCGGTTATTCGCACAAAAGCCTTCTGTTCGTCAGCCTGGCTGCCTTTGGGAAAACAAGCAAGTCCCTGAAGGGGAAAGCGTCTGTTGGGACGGTATGGTGAAGTTCCAATGTGGTGGCAACGGCTGGATTTTCACACATCAGCCTTGTGTTCATTGACGCTGGAGTGTTTGGGATTCCAAGTTGACGGTTTGTTGCCTTCTCGCGGATTGGTAGCAGGGTTACAAAGCCCTGGGGTTACATCGGGTGCTGATGTGAGCGACCACGCGCGCCTCACCCGCCACGCGGAGAGGGGGCACTTTCGAAATCTCCTATCTCCTATCCCTGATGCCGTTTGAGATCGAAGCCCCCGCTAGTCTATACTGAAGACGGTCCCATTCGGTTCTTCCTCCCCATCGGAGCAGGAGCTTCCCGAAAGAAAAGCGCATGACCATTGTTTTGACCATCATTCACGTAATCGTTTGCTTCTTCCTGATCGTAGTCGTCCTACTGCAAAGCGGCAAGGCGGCGGACTTGGCCGGTGCGTTCGGTGGAATGGGCTCGCAGACTGCGTTTGGTCCGAGAGGATCGGCCACGGTCCTTTCCAAGGCCACCACGCTAGCGGCCGCGATTTTCATGGTGACCTCGCTTTCCTTGGCTATCCTGGCGACAAGGGGAGCTTCGTCCTCGGGAAGCGTGCTGGAGAAACAAAAAGCACCGGCGCAATCCGCTCCGGCGCAACCGGGAACGCCGGCACCAGCACCTGTGGCTCCGAGCGGCGGCCAACCGATTCCGGTGCCTCCGCCGAACGCCGGGACGCCGGCACCGCAGCAACCGGCGCCTAAGAAGTAAATGATTTTCCGAATGCGGTCGTGGCGGAATTGGCAGACGCACTAGCTTGAGGTGCTAGCGGGAGCAATCCCGTGGAGGTTCAAGTCCTCTCGACCGCACCAACAAAATCCTGGCGACTGATTCGCCTGGTCAGCGTACGCTGCCCCAGGGGATCTTATTCTCCTTCGGTTGAGATCACCTCAGGATAGTTTTGTGTGCGTAATATGTGCCCGGCCGGGCAATGTGCTTCTTGGCGAGCATCATTTCGTGCTGACCACCTCCCGAGCGCTGCGTGCGGCGAGCCCTCCAGGCCACCAGTTCCAATCGCCTGCAATACGCAGAAGCGCGGGGCCGATCACCATGCGAACCAGTGTCGCGTCAATAAACACGGCTACCGCCAGCGTAAATCCGATCATCTTAACCACCAGGAAGTTTCCGAAGGTGAATGCCCCGAATACCACAATCATGATCGCGGCGGCGCTCGTAATCAGGCCTGCGGTTCTGGCTAGCCCCTCAGGGATCGCATCCGTTTCACTCAGCCCACTTCTCCTCGCTTCGAGGACGCGGGCGACCAAAAACACCTCGTAGTCCATGCTTAGCCCGAAGACGATGGCAAAGGCGACGATAGGCACAATGGGGAACACGCTGCCCGTTCCCTGAGGAACTCCTAGGAAGCTACTTCCGTGCCCATCCTGAAACACTAAAACCAATGCCCCGAAGGAGGCCGCAACCGAGAGCAAGTTCAGAACGATGGCCTTCACGGCGGCGAAAAGGGAACGGAACCCCCCAAGCAGCGCCAGGAGCGTCCCGCCCACCACCAGCGCCATTACCGAAGCAAACCGGTCCTCGACAATCGTCTGATAATCGGCATTGAGTGCCGGGATGCCTCCAATGCGTAGCTTGGCGCCGGGTACTCCCGTGAGAACTGCCGCGCCAGTCTTGCGCAGCTCCCGTACCCAGTTGACTTGATCCCTCAGAGAAACGGAAGCGGCGGGTAGCACTTCGAGCAGCGCGGCCCGTCCGTCGCGACTGAGAAACGTTCGACGCGTCTCACGCGAGAGATTGCTGAGGAAAGCCCGGTTGCTATCCGCCATGGTGGTGATAGAGAGCACGCGGTCGGTACGAGGGTCGCTCGCGAGCCGCTTGGTGAGACGATCGAGTGCATTCCACCCCGAGTCCGTTTCCGTGATGGAATCTGGAAGTTCGACAATCACGCGCAACGATTGAACGACGCCCGCCCGGTCCATCTGTTCCAGCGTGTGAAGCGCGTGAACCGATTCCGCCGCTGGCGGAAGCCAATTCCCCCTGGGGAGACTGGTATCCAGCCGCGCGGCCTGCGAGGCGAGCAGAAGCAAGGGGGCGCCCGCTAGAACGATGGCGAGCCAGGGATGGGCGACAATCACCTTCCCCCACCGCCTCCAGCGGATTCCCGTCCCTGCCGGATGCGCATCCAACCTCGCAGTAAAGGGCAACCGGCCGGCATTGATTCGCGGACCGAGAAGTGCCAGCACTGCCGGAACGAGGGTATTTGCAAGCAAAACACTCATCCCCGCCACCAGGAATCCCGCCACGCCGATGGAACGGACTTCGCTGATGGGAACGGTCAGGAGGGCCAGAAATCCGATGGCTACCGTCGACGCTGAAATCAGAAGTGTTTGACCTGCCTGACGTGCCGCGATGGCCGAGGCTGCGAGTCCGTTATGCCCGGCGGAAATCGCTTCCCGGAAGCGGCTGACCATGAGGAGCGCGTAGTCGATCCCCAGCCCTAGTCCAAGCATCGTGGCCAGATTCTGAACCAGAATCGATAAGTGCCAATGCATGGCCAGGAATCCTGCAATCGCCATCGTGGTCGCGATGGCAAGCTGGCCAACGGCCAACGGAATCAGGGCCGCCACCAAGCTTCCGAAAGCCACCAGCAGAAGTGCAAGTGTCGCGGGAATCACGAGACTTTCGCCGTGTTGCACATCATCGGCGCTGGCTTTTCGAATGTCGAAATTCAAGGGCGTCTCGCCTGTCAGTTCCAACTTCGCGCCCGGATAACGGGCCCGCAATTGATTTTGAAGAGAATTCGCCCGCTCGTGAAGCTTGGGAATCAAAGACTCGACCGGACCGTCGGTCGACGCGAGTCCGATTAGAACAAAGGTTCCTCCTGCCCTTGCCCAGGAAAATAGGATCGCGCAAATCGAGACGGGAAACGACTCCGGACACGCCGGGTTCCTGTTTCAGGCCATCCACGATTGTCGCTAAGGCTTGCTCGCCCTCCTGAGAATCGGCCGGTGGGAGACCGGTAATCACCAGGACCACGCGGTCCACGAATGGCGAACGAAAACGAGTGGCCAATTCCTCGGCGACAACTTCCGCTTCGCTACCTTCCACCCGGGTCGCTGTCTCCAGATGGCGCTCGGCGTGAAAAGAAAATGGAAGAAGCACGAGGACCGCGGCAAGCACTACCCCGGCCAGCCAGAAGCGGCGCAAACGTACGAGATTCATGATGTCAGGCAACAGCGCTCGGTCCGGCTACCATTTGCGACGTTTCATACAGTGGCAAGGATCATCTTAACAACGCTCACCTGCCGATCTGAATCTGCGAAGATTGGGTTGAAGAATGCGCAAACTCGCGATGCTCGGGCTGGCTGCCGCCATTCAACTTAGCGCGGCAGATCCACGCATTGGCTCCTGGACGCTCATCTCCGCGGAGTCTTCCCTGGATCCACCGAACAAACTCTCCATCACATCTCTACACGATCGAGTGCACGTGGTACTTTCAGGCGAGACCCACCTCGATTTCACGGCGAAGTTTGACGGACATGGAACGTCCGTACCAGGCAATCCGGCGTTTGATCAAATCGAGCTACGCAGGATGGGTAAGCATCAAGCCGAGATCAAAGAGAAAAAGGATGGAGCTATCGTGGCGATGGTTCGCGACAAAATTTCGAGCGATGGTAACGAGTTAACGAGCACGACTTCCCGGCCAGGGCGCGCAAACCAGATCACCGTTTGGACGCGGAGCGGAGGCACGAAGGTCGCCGACGACCTGTTCGCTGGTGAGTGGACCGAGGATCTCAGTAAGACTCGTTTGCGGCAAGGGTTGATGCTCAAGATCGAGGCGGACGGAAAGGATGGGGTCCGTTTCTCAGGGGATTTCAGCTACACCGCGCGTTTTGACGGCAAGGAATACGATCTGAAAAACTCCACCAACGATACCGTGACGCTCGAACTTGTCGACGCTCACACGGTGGATGCGATTTACCGTCGAGACGATAAAGTTGCTCAAAAAGATCGGTGGGTGGTTTCCGCCGATGGACAACAGATGACGGTAACCACGACAGGCATGTCGGAAACCGGCCAGCAAATAAAGGGGAAGCTGGTATTTCGGAAGCAGTAACTGAACCGGGTGTCTCTAAACTGGGTTAGGTGTGACGCGCTGGCGCGCTTCGTGCCGCGGTCCCCATTGCTAAGTGCGCTTTCACCCGCGAGCGTTCAGTTTCCGAGTTTTATTTATTTCGTCAAACTGCGTTGATTGGAAATCAGCTCTTCTTTTTCTTCTTTTTTTTCTTTTTTATAGTTTCGCTGCGAGACCTCTCAAACTCTTCCTCGAAAGCCCCCAATGAACGCAAGACTTCCTGTTTTCGTTCCTGCATCGTGAATGATCGTGCCACTCCTCTCAACTCGGGCGTGGGCTTATAAAGAGTTGAATGCTCCACATCCCAGAACAGGCCAACCAACATCGATACGATTTGAAATTCACCGCGTACCCTGTTGCTCACCTTGTCAAGGAAGCCCGAATACTTGTATCCCAAGCCCTCATGCGGATCACCGTGGAAAGGATCACGATCCCATTTAGCAAATACGCCGCGGAGTACGTCGTGCACCTCAGTCCGACGAGCACGGGGAAACGCCAGGACGCGAACCCCAGCCAAGTCCTTCAGGTCCAGTAGGGTATATGATTGAGGTCGCCGAGGGTCAAAAATCAGACCTTCTTGTCGTCGGCGAAGGGAGTCAACGGCGCGATCGCATTCTTTGATTCGGGATTTTACAGCGATTTGCTCGAACCGATGAAGATGCCGTGATATCGGCAATATGTGGTACTTGACCTCGGCCTCAAGATTCTCGGCAACCCTCCGAATCTCCGAGAGAAGATCGAAGTACTCCTCCCGTAGCCGATCCTCCGGGGTGCGCTCAGGCATCGAGCATTTTCGCTAGCTCGCGTTTTACGGAATCGGAGGGTTCCTCATTGAAGATGAAAGTCCATTTGGCGCCACGTGCGGCTTCCTCGATTTTACTCCCTATCTCTTTGGTGTCGTGGTCCTCGAGGTAGTCAATACTGAAGACCTTGCGGGCCTTTCGATTGACGTAAACCTCGCGGTCGGGCTCATACGAGTATCCGGCCTTCTTTAGGAGCTGCTCCTTCTCCATTAGTTCTGTCATAAGCCTTCCTTTATCTCCCATTCTAAGCGTTCTCGTGTTCGGTATATCTTCTGGTTTTTCTGTTGCCATTAACTTCGGCGCATAGTCTATGACTGTCGAACTGCTCGCCTGTGTGGACGAACTCCCCGACGACCGACTATTCGAGCCATACGTGGCTCTCGTTCCCAAACAACGGCGCAACCTCTCACCAGCTTCAGGCTTCGCCGACTTTTTGTGGAGCCGCGCGCAGAGGCTGCTTCCGCGCGGGTGAAATGCCTACCGGACGGCGGCCACGGCTTTGAACTCACGCGGCGCCACCGAGATGATTCCCCTGCGCTGCATGAATCGAAGGATTCCGTTGACCGTATCTTCGAGAGACGGATCCGCCTGGCCCCAAGCCGCCGCATTCCGAGCCGCTTGATAGCAGGAACTGTCATAGCGTTTGAACTCCATCGCGGTGATGTTGTCTACGGATCCCACCAGAAAGTCCAGCAGCGGAAAGAGCAGATCTTCCTTCCTGCATCTCCTGATAAGTTCGGGAACGAAGTCGGGAACGCTAAATATCTCGAATTGCCGCCCGGTCGCCTTGGTAATCAGTCCGGTAATATCCAGCATGTTGGCGTAATCGTCCCTGGTAACGTGATACGTCTTATTAGCGGTTCCGGGAGCGGTGGAAATCGCAACGATATTGTTCGCCAGGATGTCCGCGGGAACGAAACTAACCTGGTTGAGAGCATCCACTCCAATGCCGTGATTCACCATGAACGCAACCAAACGAACGGCTATATCGAAGTTGTTGCCTCCGCCCGTAACCGAAGGACTAACCAGGGCGGGCCGGAAAATCCGCGTCTCAAGTCCCCGGCGGAGCGCGTCAAAAACCACCTGTTCCGCGACCCATTTGGACTGGCTGTATCCAAAATCGAGCAGCTCCATGTCCTCGTTCATGTCGGTCTCATACAGAACTTTCTTGACCGCCCAGCCGAACACGAAGGTAGTGGAGACGTAGTTGAAGGTCTTGGGCCGTCCTTCGAACGCCAGTCTTAAGACCTCGTTGGTTCCGAGCACGTTAGCGTCACGCATCCGGTCGTAGTTGAACAGGTAGTTTACGGTTGCGCCGTTATGGAACACCGTGTCCACTTCGCTCGCAAGGAAATCCCAGACATCCTCGGTCAGACCCAGGTTAGCCTGCCCGAGGTCTCCGCAAACGGGGACCACCCGAGCCTCGAACATCTGCTTCAGCCCGGCCGCCCAAGGCCCCATCGTCTCCATCGCCGCCCGTAGTCTTTGCCTGCCCTGATGCTCGTCGGAAGACCTGATGAGAACATAGATCTTCGCACGCGTCTGCTCCAGCAGACTCTTCACCAGAAACGGTCCGATGAAGCCCGTGCCACCGGTGAGCAGCACCTGATTCAGGATCGGGACCTCGGGCAATAGCGCAGGTTTCTTAGGCTCGAAAATGAGCTTCCTGTCGTTGCTCATCATTCGCTTTTCCGCCTCGCGCTGTTCTTCGCGGAAGGCCGCCAGGGAATGCCGCAGCAGAACCAGTGCTTCTTCGGGAGCACGCTCCAACTGTTCGGCCAGTTGAAACAGTTCGGCTACGCTGACACGCTGAATGACACCGATATCCACCTGCCTCGCCAGCATATCGGCTTCTTTATCCTTTAAAAGTTCCTTGATCTCGTGCATGAACAATACAAGATCCAAGGAATCCAGCCCGGCTTCCACCAAGTTATAGGATTCCGTGCCGGTCAAGTTGTACCGGGCTTTCAATAGCTCTAATTGCGATTGGCCCACGGAACCGGACGTTGCAGGTCCGCCGTTTTTTTCCCGCGAAAACTCCGAGAGAACGGTGAATTGACCATCCAGCCACATCTGCTTGGTTTTATGGCGCATGATCTTACCCGAACTGGTTCTCGGTATCGCTCGGGGTGCGATGAAGGAAATCAGCGCCACTTCCACATTGAGGTAATTCCGCACCGCGGCGGCGGTCTTCAGCGCTTCGGGAAGCGCTTTAGGATTTTTCACCTCGGCCACCACCGCCAGAGCCGGCTCGCTGTCACCGTGAATCTGGAACGCGGCAACGCTATTGGTGCGGATGAGGCTGGAGGCTTTCTCCACCACTTCCTCGATATCCTGCGGATAATAGTTTTGCCCGCGGACGATAATCATGTCCTTGATACGGCCGCAAACGAAGAGTTCGCCGTCGTGGATGAATCCCATGTCGCCGGTCCGAAGGTAGCCGTCGTCATAAGGGCTGTCGTCCACCAGCCGGGCATGAAACATCTTCAGCGCCAGTTCCGGATTATTCCAGTAACCCATGCACTTACTCTCTCCAGCCACCCAAATCTCGCCGACTTGACCTGGCGCCAGAGCGAAGTGCTTCTCCGGATCTACGATCTTTACGGTGAGGCCCGGTAAGGGAATTCCACAACTTACAATCTGAGTGGCCGAGTCGATTTCGGAAACCTCGGTGGTCATGCGGGCCTTGCCCAGCGCGATCGCGTTCTTGTTGACTGAAATGATATTGCGGCCACGGTGCGAAACCGCCAGAGTATTCTCGGCCAGCCCATACGCGACAAAAAAACTCTCCGATTTGAGCCCATAGGGCTGAAACTTCTCCAGAAACCGTGTGTACGTTCCGGGTTTGATGGGTTCCGCGGCAGCCAGCAGCAACCTGAGCGAGCTGAGATCGCAATTTTCGAGACTCTCCTGGGAAAGCCGTCCGGCGCGCAGGCAATAGTCGTAAGCGAAGTTGGGCGCCGCCGAGGCGCTGGCCCCGTAAGTTTTTATGGTGTCAAACCATAGGGCCGGGCGCTGAATGAAGTCCGTGGGAGCGAAGCCGTACGTCGTGCCGCCCTTCAGCGCGGGATAAAGGTAGCACCCGATCAGCCCCATATCGTGATACTGCGGAAGCCAGGACACGACTACGGGCGCGTGATGATCGATCACGAGCGGACAGTTATGCAGTATGTTTTCGTGCGTTACCATCACGCCTTTGGGGTCTCTGGTCGACCCCGATGTGTACTGGAGAAACAGAAGCTTCGAAGCGCCGTTGCTGGAGGCGCCGTTGAAAGTTTCGTCCGAAATGCAATCGACGAAATCTGTCCGTCGCGATCCAACGCAGACCGGAAATGTAGTCGACGTCGACTCCGGATGCCGAGACTCCGCTCCTGCCGAGATTTGCCCGCAGGGAACCGTGGTAGTCTGTGCTCGTTAAAACACCGGTTGCCTGGCAGTCCTTTGCGATGTGGACCATTTTGTACAGGGCGCGCCTGGAAACCATGGGAACTAGGGGGATAGACGGGGACGGGAATCAAACCCGCGCGCACGCAACCAAAGAACGCGCAAATCATTTCGAGCCCCGGCGGGTAGGCGAGCAGAACACGGTCCTGCGCCGCGAAACGATACTCTTTCCGCAAATATCCGGCGATCACCTTCGTCCGGTGGACGAACGACTCGTACGAGTAGCCCTCGATCTGATTGCCGTTCAGGTCAATGTACGAATAGAGAAGTCTGTGCGGGTGTTCGTCCGCAAGACTATCCAGCTTGTTTAGAATCGGCGCTCTCATGGATCAGTTGCGTGCTGATGGCTGTAATGCCGCCATTCGCTACCCTCCGGGTTTGAATACGAAAAACAGTCTTACTGTTAAAAACGGCTGAGACTCGGAACGCACAGCTATGGTTCTAACCAACTTTGAAAATTGGGGCATTCGCATCTTGCGTTCGGCTTGCCCAGTCGCGCGCCTGATCGCCCAATTCAGAGAGTGTTCGTTCCGTAACAACCATCCGTTCATGTTAACAAAGGTTTGCACACCTGGAAAGAATCCTCACGTTATAACTGCCGGGAACATCCGCTCCGCCCACGCCGGATCCGAATCTCCTTGATTTTCTTTAAGATTTCAAGCTAACATCAGGTTCGGAAGGTGCCTGTGGCGCTGCCTAGGTAACAAACTGGCTGGATCGGTCCGCTGCACCTGGGGTCGGGATGACTCGGCCCACTGAATATTCATTCGGCTTTCAAACGGAGTTGCCAGTGACGTCCGAGACAGACCCGGCGATCAGCCTGAGGCCGGACATTGATGATCTTGTACCATCTGAGGCGTCGTCGCAGCGATCCGTCGGCGACCCGGCAAATGTGTCTTCATTCCCGAAGGTCTTGCGCCGCCGCCTCGATAATTTCTTTTCCGAAAGGAACATTTCCCCCAAGGCCGACCGCACCATGTGGCTCAAGATCACCTTGGGGGTCGCAGTGCTCGCGGGCAGCTGGATTGCTCTTTACGCGCTTCAATCCGGATTCATGGAAGTTCGTCGCCCTCTACCTTTTGAGCGGCCTCGCCCAGACATTCCTTTTGCTGAACATCGCCCACGACAGCAACCACAATGCCATCTCGCCGGTGCCGTCTGTAAACAAAGTCCTGAACTATGTCTTCGATGTTTGCGGCATCAGCTCATACATGTGGCGTATCCTGCATCATCGAGGGCACCACTCCTGCATCAATCTCCACGGTGAAGACGACGCGCTTACGGGACGCCGCATCTTTCGATTTACGCCGCACGAACCTCGCGCGCCCCAGCATCGATTCCAGCACATCTACGCCCTGTTCTTTTACGCGCTCTTTTCTATCGATTATGTTTTTCTAAGAGACTTTGAGTGCTTTTTCTTCCCGTCGCACGGATACCTGAAACGCACCAGGCATCCGATGCGAGAATACGCCATCCTCTTTGCCGGCAAAGGGTTCTACCTCACCTACATGATTGTTTTGCCGGTCGTTTTACTGGGAAAATCGCCTTGGCTGGTTGCTCTGGCTTTTGTGTTGACCCATATAATCGTTGGTTTGTCGGTGTCGCTGGTATTTCAAACCACACACACCGTGGACAGCACTTACTTCCCCTCAAACCGCGGCGAGTTTGACAACGGCGTCTATCACATTTTCGCGACAACGGCCGATTATGCAACCGAACAGCCCGCTGGTAGGTTGGCTGGCAGGCGGGCTCAATCATCACATAGTCCATCATCTGTGCCCTTTTGTGTGCCACACTCACTATGCTTCGCTGACCCGGATTGTGAAGGAAACGGCTGAAGAGTATGGCGTTCCCTATCGGCAACATCCCACCATGCGGCGGGCGATCCGGCATCATTTGATTCTCTTGAAGCGCCTGGGCAGCGAGGCATGAAGCTTGCCCCAAACCGTGCCAGTCGTTTCCCGATTGCGCTCCTTCGCGGATTCGCGCGCGATGGCCCTCAATCCCGTACAGGTTTTGTCGAAGTACACCGAACTTGTCGGCGACACTTTCCGCTTCTACTTTGGCGGCGTCAGAGAGGCCATCGTAACCACCAATCCGGTCGTCATTCAGCACGTGCTGAAGACCAATTCGGAGAACTACCACAAATCCGAAATTCAAGTGAAGCGGATGGGCCACTTCCTGGGCAAAGGTCTTCTCACCAGCCACGGGGAAGTCTGGCGCACGCAAAGGCGCCTTATCCAGAAGGGTTTCGATCGAAAGCAACTGGACGTTTTGTCCTCGATCATGCAAGATTCCCTCGCCGAATCGCTGCAGGATTTCGACCGACAAGCCCGCATCCGGCCCCGTCGATATTTACCCGCCACCTGATGAAAATTACGTTCAAGATGGTCGGCAGGTCGCTGTTTGGCGCCCAGCTAAAAGACGAAGACATCGACCTCATCAGCCGGACCATCGCGATCATCCAGGAATTTATGGTCCGTCAAACCATTCAGCCCTACCTGAATCCCTGGTTTTCTGTCTCGGGCGAACTGCGCAAACACGAAGAAATGCGAGCGCGTGCCGACGGCATTCTGCTCGACTACATTCGGAGGCGGCGTCAGGAGGCGCCCGGCCACGATTTGCTGCAGATCCTGATGGATGCTCGTTACAGCGATGGCCAAGGCATGAGCGATGAGCTGGTCCTGAGCGAGAGCATGCAACTCCTGGTCGCGGGCCATGAAACGTCGTCGAATGCTTTATCGTGGCTTCTGTACTTGCTGAGTTCGCGTCCGGATTGTCTCGAGAGGTTACGCCAGGAGTTCGATTCTGTGCTGGGCGGAGCGCCTCTGACTTACTCCGATGTTCCGAAGTTCGAGTTCGCTGCTCAGGTCATACAGGAGGCGCTCCGTCTTTACCCGCCGTTTTGGATGGTCGACCGAATGGCTCTCTCAGACGATCGTGCGGGGGACCTCGCCATACCCCGCGGGTCGACGGTCGTTGTGTTCATTTACGGCGTGCACCATTCGCCTCAGTACTGGCAGAATCCGGAGAGCTTTGAACCGGAGCGCTTCACCAAAGCGAACGAGAAGCTTCACACGCCCTTCACCCATCTGCCCTTCGGAGCTGGGCCGCGGGGCTGTATCGGCGGTAACTACGCCACGTTGCAGATCCTCATGATTCTGAGCGTTCTGCTCAGAAAATACGATCTCCGGCTGGCTCCGGGCCAGGAGATCGAAGCACGCCCGATGGTCATCCTGCGACCGAAGAACGGAATCCGCATGACCTTCACCGACGCAATCTCTCCCTCCAAAAAATCCCAATTGATCTGCAATCATTGAAGTTGGTCGACCATTCAGGCCGCCCGTGCAACGGGCGATGCGGCGACTCGCTCCCTAGTGCCCGGCTTGGCGAACAAGCCGATCAAAGAGATGCATTCTCGACCAATTGCGTTCCTAATCGGGCTTGCGGTACACTCGCCGCGTGCGGCACGGTGGGCACTCGGCAGGAGAATGGGTTGCACCAGCCGGCGGCGGGTCGAGTCACGAAACATGACGCACATGATCCAGAGCGTGTTGACGGTCCTCCGCGCCGGGGAATGGGTGCCGATGACTGCGGCCCGGGTCCTGATCGGCATCTTTTTCTGTATTTCCGGCGGCACCAAGCTGTTCGTGCCGGCCCAGTTCAGGGTACTTGAGCAGACCTTGGTCCAATCTCACATCCCCTTCCCGCACGCCAACGCGCTGTTCGTCTCCACGGTCGAATTCGCGTGCGGGGCGGGCCTGGCGCTAGGACTCCTCACGCCGCTGTGCGCCGCGGTGCTCGCGGGAGACATGCTCGTCGCGATCGCCACCAATCGGATCCACAGCATCCAGGCGAGCGGCGTCCTGGCCTGGCTCGACGACTTCCTGTACCTCCCCGAGGTGCTGTACATATTGATCCTCGTTTGGCTGATCTTCTCCGGGCCGGGTCGATACAGCATGGATGGCCTCATCGCGTGGCGAGCCGGCCTGTTTGGCGTCGAGCGCTAGCGTCCCGAGTTCCGACCGGCATCCGGTGCGTCGCCGAACCGGCCTCGGGTCAGTTTTGACTTTCGCCCTCCACTGGGCGAATGGACCACGGAACCATGCGGTTCAAGAGGCCGTCACGCAGGACCAGCGTGTGGAACAACACCGCGCCGGCATGGGCGAGAAAGGTCAGGAATAGAAGATAAGCGAGTACTGTGTGGGTTTCGCGCAATGTGGCGTAGAGTTCCGGCCTCGCGGGGAGAATCGGCGGCAGGTGCACCGCTCCGAACATCACGATCGGGTAGTGGCCCGCTGACAGCATGGCCCAACCCACCAGCGGTAGGGCGAAGAACAAGGTATAAAGCAACCGCTCGGAGACGATTGCCACAAATCGTTCCGATTGCGGCATGGACGGCGGAAACGGCAGGCAGCCGGGTGAACATCCGAGTGACCAGCCGGATGGCCGCCAGAATCAGAATCAGGATGCCCAGCGGCCGATGGATCGTCGAGGAGCGTGTGGTAGTCTCCCAACGAGGCCACCATCGACACGCCGATGAACAGCATGGTCAGAAGCAAGGCGGCCATCAGCCAGTGAAGGATGCGCGACAGGAGCGCGAATTGAGTGGGATCTCTTGCGATCGTGGACATGGCTACTTTTCGAACCTCCGCCGTTGAAACTGCGCTGGGCTCCTTGTGCTCTCCTTCGCGCCGGGTGAAGGACTGCGAATACGCCGCCGAGCGCGCGCTCAGCAGCGGGTCGTCCGATGGCGCATATCCCGTCCGGCAGCACCAGCGGATCGAAATTGATGTCGCGCGTCGGACTGGTGTCTTCGCTCTCGATGGAGTCGATCGTCAAGGTTCCCGCGTCGATCTGTTTCCGGTCCGGCGGCCAGGGGAGCGTCGCGTCCGCGGTCGGATCTCCGGGCTGGCCCACGGTGAGGATCAAATGCCAGCGCAGGGGCTGTGGCATGAACCTGCGCGATCAGTGCGTCGAACAGATAATTCTTGTCCTGCCGAGGCTGGCGTGTCTGCAAGGTTTGATCCGGCGCCACCCACCAACGAACCGGCGTGGACTCGCCTTTGGCATTGAGGAAACGGAAGGCGTTCAGAGCGTAGTAGGGGCTGTCCGCAAATCCGGACGAGAACGGATGACTTGCCGATCACTTGCAGCGCCGCCGCGGTTTCCGGGTGTTTGGCCAGAAAGGCGTTCATGGCGCCGGGGATGTTTTTTCCCGTGGCCGGATCCGGAGAGGACGCCACCAGGAAATCGTTGAACGCTTGCGGTGTATTGACGGTGAAAACGGGGATGTTGATCATCGCCGGTGCGCCATTCTTCGCCGTCCGGCAGTTTGAACAGAATCGCCAGGCTCCGTACGGTTTGCGGCGTGTCAGCAGCATATGGCTGTCCGCCCGCTAGTGCAAACCGTCCCACGATGGGCACGCGGCCGGGAGGGAAAATCAGAGCTTTGGAGAGCGCTTGTCCCTGGCCGTTGCTCTCGAAGTAACCGGTGACACAGACCCCCTTGGCGTGATTGCGGCGAAATCCGGGATGCACCCCATTCACGCATTCAAACGTGTTGATAATCGCCGCCGGCGTAAGTGCGTGCGGTGTGAACCAACCACCCGCATACAGAAAGAGACCCGCAGTCACGACGAGCGCGCCGACAATTGCGGTCAGCCGCTCGAGCGCACCTGGCTTTCGCAGCGGAACCACGAGCGGCCGAGAAATATGACTCAATTCACTAATATTCATACCCCCCCTTGATTTCGCAAACCCTGGCACACAGGCGGACAAGCTCTTCCTGTTGCGCCCGAGATCGGAGCCAGGCCTGCCCACCCAGACTCGCTTGTCGAATGCATGACTCCACTGACCGCCGATGGTCACGTCTCAATTACCTCGTCCCCTTTACGGCTTGATTCAATAGCCATTGTGATGGGCGGCTTGCAGCAGCCGGCAACTCTCAACGCAATCGCCCCGCCAAACACGCTTCTGTCCCTATCCGCCGAATGGTCAGCGATGCCGGGCGTATGGAGCGGTTTTAGCGCGGGGCTAAGGTGTTGTATGGCCCAGATTCATGGTGTTCCTCGTGGAGTTGGTCGAGGCGAAAGCCCTCTCTCGGGTGTATACTGACGTTGGTTCTGCGGACGGGGGTGCGCATGATACGACTATGTTCATGTGGATTTGTCCTGCTGGCAGCGGCGACCTTCTTAATCGGCCAGACAACTAGCGGAGGACCTGTAATAACGGGTGTCTCGAACAACGCTAGCGGTACACCGGTAATCGAAAGTGGCTCGTGGGTCTCGATCTACGGCACGAACCTGGCCACCACCACTCGGTCGTGGAAAGCGTCCGACATCTCGGGAACCACCCTGCCGACCACGCTCGACAATGTCAGCGTTCTCATCGATGGCAAGAACGCCGCGATCGCCTATGTCAGTCCCGGACAACTGAACGTTCAAGCGCCGACCGATACCGCCACCGGGATGGTGCCGGTGCAGGTCACCAGCCCGAACGGCACTGCCAGCGCGACAGCAAATCTACAGAATTACTCGCCGGCGTTTTTCCCCGTTCAGGCCAGGTATGCTGCAGCCCTGCATAACAGCGACGGGGTCGAGGTCGCGCCCGTCGGATTTCTCGGAAGTTCCGTCACATCGCGTCCGGCGGTCCCGGGGGAAATATTACAGATTTACGCCACCGGCTTGGGACCTACCAAGCCCGCGGTGCCGGCCGGGCAACTGGTTGCTGCGCCCGCGCCCTTGACGGATCTCACCCAACTTCACGTCACCATTGGCGGCGTGGCGGCGACCGTGCAATATGCGGGGATCGTCGAGCCCGGTGTATACCAGATCGACTTGATGGTTCCACAACTCGACGATGGCGATCAGCCGATTCTGGCAACCATCGCCGGCGCGAGTTCACAGGCGGGCCTGTTCATACCGATCAAGAATTCGGTAGCGGGGACCGTGTCCGTGACGCTTGGGCCGAACGGCAGCAACCTCCGCTGCGGTTCCACGTTGACGCTCGCGGCCAAGGTCAACAACACTTCGAACCAGTTAGTGACTTGGCAAGTCAATGGGATTAACGGAGGTAGTGCTACCGTGGGAACCATTTCGGCTGCCGGAATCTATACCGCGCCAGCCAATCTACCTGCGGCCCCGACCGTTCAGGTGACCGCGATCAGCCAGGAGCTCACAACCGCACAGGCCAGCGTAACCATCAATCTTGAGAACCCGGTGCCGGTGGTCAGCTCGGCGACTCCCAATCCTTTGAATCCCGGCAATACAACGCTCACGGTTACCGGATCCGGCTTCGCCTCGGGCGCGGTGGTTTATCTTGCCGGAACAGCGCTGCCCACCACCTTCATATCGCCCACGCAGGTTACGGCCACCGCGACGGTGGTAATGCCGGTGGGCCGTCTCGCGGCCGTGAAGGTCACCAATCCGAATCCCGGAACAGCGACCTCGGTGCCGCTGGCCGTTCCGGTGCGAGTAGCCAACGAAGCGATCGATTATGCCGACGCGGTCCGCTTCCTCCAGATGGCCACTTGGGGACCCACGCCGCAGGACGTGGTGAATCTGCAAACCATGGGGCAGCAAGCCTGGCTCGCCGCGCAATTCGCCCAAGCGGCCAGCACCTGGCCCGATCCCGACAGCACCACCGAAAACGTCACGCGCTTGCAAACCGCCTTCTGGAACGTCGCGCTGACCGGCGGCGACCAGCTCCGGCAGCGCATCGCGCTGGCTCTGGGCGAGCTCATGGTGGTTTCCGCCGTCACCGATACCACGTTTCAACAGATGGTGGCGTACCAGCGCACGCTGGGCAACTACGCGTTCGACAGCTTCCGCAACGCGCTCAATGCCATGACTCTCAATGCCGCGATGGGCGATTACCTGAACATGGTCAACAATGCCAAAGCCACCGCCACCACGTCGGCCAACGAGAACTACGCGCGCGAGTCTATGCAGTTATTCACGCTCGGAGTGGTCGAGCTCCAGCCGAACGGCCTCGCCGTCCTCGTCAACGGCAGCACGGTTCCCGAATACGATCAGGCAACCGTGGCCGCCATGGCCAAGGTGATGACCGGCTGGACCTATGGCGAGACTCCCGGCTACGCGTCGCTGTGGACGAATATGCCGTATTATTTCGGCCCGATGATCCCATTTGAGAACTATCACGACACCACCGCCAAGACCCTGAATTTCCCGATACCCTGCACCATCCCGGCCGGAGGCACCGCGGAAAGCGATTTGAGCGCGGCGTTCGATTGCATTTTCCAGCAAGTCAATGTGGCTCCCAACATAGCCTTCCGGTTGATCCAGCATTTCGTGGAGAGCGCCCCGTCGCCGGCATATGTGAGCCGCGTGGCCACCGCCTGGCAGATGTCCGGGGGGAGTCTCCAGAACATAATCACCGCGATACTGACCGATCCCGAAGCACAGACCCCCGGCACCGGCAAGTTGACCGAACCGTTCCTCTACGCGACCAACCTGTTGCGCGCGCTCAATGCCACCATCACCGCTCCCGACGCGCTTACCGGTCAGAGCACCAACATGGGGCAGACCCCGCTCAGCCCGCCGAGCGTTTTCAGCTTCTTTTCGCCGGCCTACGTGATCCCGAATTTGACGCCCACCACGCTGGCGCCCGAATTCCAAACGCTGAATGCGTCTACCGCGCTGGCCCGCGCGAATTTCGCCTGGGACGCGGTTTCCAACGCCATATCGAGCGGCATCAACATCAACCTGGCGAACCTCCAGGACCTGGCCAATAATCCGGCCGATCTCGTGGAGGCGATCAACCAGGCGTTTTTCCGGGGCGAGATGGATGACAATGTGCGCGCGATTTTAACCACCGCCGCCAGCGCCTCCACCAGTCTGTCGTCGCGCGTGCGCAGCGCACTCTATGCCGCGGCGGCCTCGCCGCAGTACCAGGTTCAGCAGTAAACAGGAGATCCGATCGTCATGAAACTCGAATCTTTTCAATCGCGCCGCGAATTTCTTCGACTCGGCTGCCGCGCGCTCTCCACTGCCGGCGCCGGCGCGGCACTTTACCGGGCCGGCCTGATGACCGCCAGAGCGCAAAGCTCCAGCGATTACAAGGCACTGGTGTGCATCTTCCTGTTCGGAGGCAATGACGCCAACAATCTGCTGATCCCCAACGAAGCGGCCAGCTACGCCAACTACTCCGCAGATCCGGCAGAATCTGGCCATCCCCCAGGCCTCGCTGGTGAGCATTTACGACGCCGCCAGCAGCGCCACCTACGGGCTGCATCCCAGCTTGCGCCTCTCGCGCCACTCTATACCACCAACCAGCGCCTGGCGCATCATGATGAACGTGGGCACGCTGGTGCAGCCGGTGCCGCGTGGCTCGAACGGCCTGCCGCAACTCAACTCCGTGCCTTTGCCGTTGAACCTCTATTCGCACTCCGACCAGCAGATCCAGTGGCAGGACGCGACTCCGCAGGGCGGCGCCACTACCGGATGGGCGGGCCGCCTGGCGGATCGGGTCGCCGCGGCTTCCGGGGGCGTCGTTGCCGCCGGCCATCACGCTGGCCGGCAATACTCTGCTATTGGTTGGACAAAACACGCAGCCTTCCGCGGTCACCACCACCAATTTCGGGCTGGTTGCCCCGGCCACCGATCCGGGGTCGACCGCCCTGCAGAGTATGCTCGGCCTCTCGTAGCGGGGTGACGCTGGTCCAGGCGGCGCAGAGTTCGCTGAAGAACGCGCGTCGCCGTGGCTGCCGCTGTCAACGCGGCGCTGAGCGGCAGCGCCAGCGTGGGCGTCACCTTCCCGAATACCGTCCATCGGCACGCAACTCGGCCAGGTGGCCAAGCTGATCCAGGTGCGCGCATCGCTCGGCGCCAGCCGCCAGATCTTCTTTTGCAGCCAGGGCGGCTACGACACCCATTCCAATCAGCTGGCTCAGCAGGTGACGCTGTACAGCCAACCTCGCCGCCGCGCTGGTCGGCATTCGACCAGGCCATGGGCGCGCTCAACGTGCAGAACAACGTGACCACATTTACGGAATCGGATTTCAGCCGCACCTTCCAGCCCAACGGCAACGCCGGCACCGACCACGGCTGGGGCAGCCACGCCCTGGTGATGGGCGGCGCGGTCAACGGCGGAGCGCTCTACGGCACCTACCCCACGCTTGGCATTGAGCGGCCCGGACGATTCCGGAACCGCGGCACCTGGGTGCCCAGCACGTCGGAGGACCAGTACATGGGCGCTCTGGCGAAATGGTTCGGCCTGCGGCCAAGCGGACACTGATTACGTTTTCCCGAATCTGAATACGTTCGGGTATCAGACTCCGGCATTTTATTATAGATTTGATGATGGACTGCCCTGGTTCTGACCCAGCATTACCCAAAATTGCCCGGGATGCCAGCGCTTCCTTCCCTCCAAACTGTTGTTGATTCTATTCTGGCGGCGAGGATGGGAATCGGATCCTTCCGCCGCTCACGCATTCTGTAAGTTATAGATTACCCATTGCCAGAAATGCCGGAAGTGCCCATGAGTTTGCCCGCTGCGCATTGCACGCTATTGCACGCTTTGAGCCGCGATTTGAGAAGATATCAGCCGCCCAGCCGCGCATATCGCATCGATTGAAAAGTGGTTCTCCTTCGTTTTTGAAAGTAGTTTTCTTAAGCGGCGGGACTCGAACAATCTCGTGTGTATACGCCGTGCCACCGATTCACGGACCTGTACCTAGTCAGGGCTTTTCTTGGGCCAAGTCGTATCCTCCAGGACCCCTGGCTCATCTTTTGACGAGGAGGCAAAACCGTTTCGCGCCCCTGATCGCCACTGTTGAGCGAGATCGCTGATGGAGTCAGTGAAGCTCAATGTGGTGTCGCTGTCTGCTACCTTCCTTCGGCCTGACGTCGAGAAGATATCTGTCCCGGCATGTTGCCTTTCCCATATTCGCAGCTGCACCGAGATATGTGGCGTATACACGTCTATGTGTATCTATACACTCGGGTTCTGCCCTTGAAGTCAGACAGAGACACCAAATTGAGGCTGGTCGACTTACTTCGATCGCCGGAAGGGTAGATCGGGTCAAACTCTCGGCAATCGCAGAAGGTCTATACGGATGCCTGCGACGGCGAGCACAAGACATATGAACGGATATCGAACCGTACAGGCGGCCAGAAGCACATTATCGAGGCTTCGATCCAGCCCCGACACATGACGAGTTTCTCATTCAAGAGAGCCCGTGCCCGAACGGCCCCCTCCGCCCAACTGACGAGGATAACTGCTCAAATAGCCCTGAAGAGACCTGCGTCCCGTCTTCGATTTTGGAGTGGCTCCCCACAATCAAGGCCCTCCAAAGGCGGACTTCGCGAGCCGCCGCCTAGCCGGCGCTCCCCTATTCAGCCGCCCCCGGTCGAACGGCGTCACGGCTGCTACTGCGGGCATTGCCTACGGGCAGAGAGCACAAGAATCTCCTTCGCACGGTGGTGCCTCGAGCGTCGAGCGCATTTACTCCCCCAGTGACCTACCTGCGCGTGGCAGCGGGACCAGAGGACCTGCAGGCCTATGAGCCGCGGCATCTGTCCTCAATTTCAGCGCGGCGAACCCAGCGATCGCGTACTGCGAGCTGCGCTGGCAACTGATCTCCTTCGGCAACTGCTGCCTTGCGGTACACGATCTCGGTCTTACAATCGATGATGTAGAACTCGGGGTTGAAGACATTGCCACTCGTTTCCATGGTCAGACTGGGCTTCAGCTCCGCCAGTCGGTTGGAAGTCTGCGTGGAGTCGAGAGAGTGCTTCGCTTGGTTCCGTCAATTCAGAGATTCATAACGGAAAGCGAAAGGAGGCCGTGTTCCTGAGATGCCGGTAGCAATTATCCAGTATGCGCATGTTTTCCGAATAATCGGAGTACAGAGCCGATCACATCGCAGAGACGAATGACGACATCAAACCGCTCCTGCAGATCGATCACTCTCGCGTCGCCCTCGAACGAGAACAGGGCGCCGTTCAACTGACGATTTGCCGCTCGATTCGCGTGCCTTTTGGAAAAAATCCGCGAGATAATCTACGCCGGTCACATTCACGCCCAGATGTCAGTTCCAGCACATGGCGGCCAT
>CAVSYF010000027.1:0-585706 GCA_963732175.1 Bryobacterales bacterium
CCTGCCAGGTGTGAGCGGCGTACTCAGACGGATGTGGGCGGCCGTCCATCCAGATCACTCGCTCTTGCGCCTGCCATTCCGTGTGTTCGTGCCACGCAATCACCTGCTGGGTCGCCGGGTCGACCTCCTTCCAAATGCGCATCGGGCCGTTGTCGGTGAAGTCGTCCGCGGGTAAAGGGTTGCATTGCCGTTCGCTAAGCGTGATGGAGGTGGCGCTCCAGGTGGCCGCCTTCATCTTGCCCGCAGCACTAAGGGGAAGCCCCTCGTATTCTCCCAATTCGGCGCCAGGTCCCCGCCATGGTTGGTCCTCGTGAACCCGGACTGCCCAATCGCCGCTCAAATCGATTTGAGCAAACAATTGACTCGATGTTGCCAACAAAAGCAGGAGCGGCGCCGTTACGGCCACGCTTGCGGACTGGATGTTCAGCATAGACACCTGTTTCTCTCAATACTGAGTCAACTCATCTTATGTAGCTTCCCCAACGTTGTCAACCGGATGGATCGATCCTAAACTAATTTGCAAGTCAAAACCGTACGTTTGAAACGCAGCGCCACCCTGTTTAGAACGTATGGCGATCCCATATTACTGAGGATACTCATTTTTTATGACGATGTGTCAGCGACTGTCCGTGTATACTATTCTGAGAAACGCACACTACATGCAAACCCAACGAAATCTCTTGAAATTGGCCGTGTGCCTGGTGTTTGGCACGCTGGCGAGTCTCTCGGCTCAAAACGTCACGATCGCCAATGCCCGCATTATCGGCCCTAACGGAAACGTGATTGAGCGTGGCTCGATCGTGGTCCGAGAGGGAAGAATCGTGTCGGTTGCAGCTGGTGCACCGTCGTCTTCCAGTGGTCCAACCATCGACGCCAGCGGCATGACGGCCCTGCCCGGTTTCATCGACGCGCACAAGCACGTCAACACCGGTCCGAACGAGAAGGAATGGATGCAGTCAATCCTTGAAGCCGGCTACACGACGGTGCTCGCGGCAGGTGGCCCGGGGGACGGCACGATCGCATTGCGGGATCATATCGAATCTGGAATGATCAATGGCCCGCGCGTGATTCCGTCCGAGCGTGTCAATTTGCGAGGCACTCCGGAGGAAGCTCGCGCTGCGATCCGCGCGATGGCCGCGAAGGGGATCAAGCAGACCGCCGAAATCGCTGTGGGCGTTCCGGCGCCGGAGCCGACGCCGCGGGACTACGAGGTTTTGAAAGCCATAGTCGAAGAAGCGGCCAAAGTCGGCGTGCAGGTGAACGTCCACTCAGTGACCACGCCCTGGACCATGGCAGCGTTCGACGTCGGCGTGCGCCGCTTCGTGCACCTGTCCGAGAGGGACTGGACCAGCCATGAAGAGGCCGCCAAGCTCGCGGCGACGGGTTCAATTGTCGCGGGGCTGCTTGGCTTCGGGGCTCCGATTATCGACCGGCTCTCGGGACCGCCGGCGCCGGCGCAATTTCCGAAGGACAACACGCCTCGATTCCGCGATGGCAAACCGTGGCCCGAATCGATCGCCGCCGCGGTCAAGGACGCAAACGGAAAAGCGACCGGGACGGAAGCCGGCTACCCCATCGTAAACGCCCGCACCCTCTGGGATGCCGGCCACAGCACGCTCGCGTTCTCGACGGATCAGAATTACGCGGATCTTGTCGTTCTTGAGCATGAGCTGAAATCGCTCAGCATTATGTTCTCGATGCAGGATATCTTCCAAATCATGGGGCCGAATACGGCGGCGTATGTCGGCATGGGCGATCAGATCGGAACGCTCGAGCCAGGCAAGTTGGCCGATATTATTCTGCTCTCGGGCAATCCACTCGAGAATATCTACGGTTTGCTGACTACGAAGGTCGTGATCAAGGGCGGCAAGGTCGTGGTCGACAAGCGAAAGTAATTTCCCTCGAAACTTTGAGGGACCGCAACCAGGAATTCAGAAGCGCTATTTATTCGCCCGCCGGTCGATCTCGGCCTGCATGCACTCCGACATCACGTCCAGGAACTTCGCGTAACCTGCCTGCCCGACGATGAACGGATTCGGCTCGCCCGGCTTCCGGTTTTGAAGCTCCGCCAGTTTGATGGTGAAGTCGTCGAAGAGCGGATGATTCTGAAGTTCGACGTCCACCTTCGCCTTACTGGCTTCCTCCTTGAAGTGCTCGATCGCCTTGAGATGCGTCTGCATTCCTTCGTCGGTAGTTCCGCTGGTCAACAGGAGGATGGAGCCGAGGAGGGCGGCCATGTGGGTCTTGCCGTTATCTTTCACCGGAAAAATGAAGCCCATGGAACCGGGCGTGTGCGGCGGAAAGGGATAAGGCACGATTTTCTCATCCCCGAGAACGATCGGCTGCCCCTCGGTGATGACCATGTCGTGCTTCGGAATTACGGTTACAGGACCCTTTCCGCCGCCCCTTCGCGCGGGCGGATGCTCCATCAAATCCCAGTCTCCTTGCGCGATGTAGACGTGGCTGCCGTAATGCTCTTGAAAATAAGCGGCGCCTCCGAAATGATCCGCGTGGCCATGGGTAATGAGAATCATCTTGACCTTGGCCGGATCGAGCCCCAGCTTCTGAAAGCCCGGCAGCAATTGCGTCTCAATCAAATTCGGCCGGAGAGAATCAATCATGATCAACCCCTCCGACGTGCTGATCACGTAGGCCGTGAGACCTGCGTTTCCGATGGCATAGACATTGTCGAAAATCTTGACCGGCTCAATCACTGGATCGCTGGGAGCGTCGGCGTAGGGAGCTTCGCAGAAATAATGCGCTTCGGCGGCCCACTTGGTCCCGGCAATCTTCTTCGCTTTTTCGATGTCCGCCTTCACGTTGGGTGAATCCGCTTTCAAAGGAAGAGGAGGTTGCTGTATTTGCGCTCGTAACAGCGAGCATAGCGATAGCGTCAGCCAGGGCAAAAAACTAATAAATTTTAGCGGCATGTGTCTGCTTCGCCGTTTCACCGACCTTCGGCTTAAGAATGCTAGCATAACTTAGTAATAACCCACTTGTAGTATTGTCGGCCATGCTGAGAGCCACCGCGCGTGGTTCGGAGAAGCCCGTTAATTCACATTATCGATACCCATGGGACGAATTGAGCTTGCCAGTCAGTGGCGTCGGCGCGCGCAATCAAGATATCGAGGAATGGGCCACGCTTATTCCGGCGGCACTGTGAGCGCGGCTTTGAAAATCGCCCCGAGGCTCGGGAATTCCTCCAAGCGGGATGGTTTGCGAATGCATCAATACATGTCCGACGCGACCAATAATCACGCGAATGCGCAAGCAGCTCAGGATAGCTTGGCGGGCAAACTACGCCTCCTGGCGGCCCATTCTGGACCGCGGAGCAGCTCGCTCTGTACGGCAAGTGGAGGACTGAGGCATATCCACCCTGTGTGGATGAAGTACGTTTCTCGGAAGACGATGCTAAGCTTGTCGAGAACCTCAGCACGTGCGGCGCGGGTCCTTCCTGGAGCGACATTCCGCGTCTCCTGGAGGATGACATCCGGATGAAGCCCAATCTGATGAGAGCGCCGGAGGAGGGAGGCGGCCCGCGGGCCGTTGCACAGCCTGTTGCCGCGCCGCTCACCCGCGCCGCGATCTTCTTGGTTGCGACAGTAAACCCGGGCCCGGACAATCGAGCCGTCCTGCGGTCGTTCTGCGGAGACCTCGCCGCGCTATTGCGAGCGGTGGAATTTCGCGACCTGGAAGGGGGCCTCTCCTGCGTCCTGGCCTTTGGGTCCGACGCGTGGGACCGGCTCTTTGGGCCGCCGCGGCCGGCGGAGCTGCATGTGTTCCGGGAGATTCGCGCCGGAGCACGGCACGCGGTTTCCACCCCCGGCGACGTGCTGTTCCACATCCGCGCGAAGCGTATGGATCTGTGCTTCGAACTGGCTATGCAGATCATGGCGCGTCTCGGAGACGCTGTCTCGCCGGTGGACGAAGTGCATGGCTTCCGTTACTTTGACGACCGCGATCTCATGGGTTTTGTCGACGGGACCGAGAATCCTAGGGGCGAGGCGGCGATCGATGCCTCGCTCGTCGGTGAAGAGGACGCCGCCTTCGCCGGCGGCAGCTACGTCATCGTCCAGAAGTATCTCCACGATCTTGACGGTTGGAATGCACTGTCCACGGAGGCGCAGGAACGAATCGTCGGCCGCACCAAGCTGTCGGACATCGAATTGGAGGATGCCGTCAAGCCGACTTCAGCGCACAGCGCACTCACTACGATCGTCGAGGACGGGAAAGAGATCAAGATCCTGCGCGACAACATGCCCTTCGGCCGGGCGGCGCACGGTGAATTTGGCACTTATTTTATCGGTTACAGCCGTTCGCCCCATACTATCGAACAAATGCTCGAAAACATGTTCGTTGGCCGCCCGTCCGGTAATTACGACCGGCTGCTGGATTTCAGCCGGGCCGTCACGGGAAATCTATTTTTCGCTCCTTCCGTAACATTTCTGGAAGCCATAGCCGATGACCAGCCCGCCATGGTGGCTGCGCCGCCTGCTGTGAACCCAGCGACGGCCGAGGGCCCTCGATCCACTTCGGGGAAGAGCGACGGTTCGCTGGGCATTGGTTCCCTTAAAGGAGAAATTTCACATGAATAATCTGCATCGCGAGCTGGCTCCTATTTCGGATGCGGCGTGGGCTCAGATCGAAGAGGAAACCTCGCGCACGCTCAAACGCTACCTCGCCGGACGGCGGGTGGTGGACGTGCGGGGGCCGGGCGGCACTGGAGTCTCGGCCGTCGGTACGGGCCACCTGCGGGCGATCGCCGCTCCGGCGGACGGCCTCCTCGCAAGGCAGCGTGAGGTGCAAGCGCTGGTGGAGTTGCGTGTTCCATTCGAGCTGGATCGTGAGGCGATTGACAACGTCGAGCGCGGCGCGAATGACTCCGACTGGCAACCCGCAAAGGATGCCGCGCGGCAGATCGCCTTTGCCGAGGACCGCGCGATATTCGAGGGCTATGCCGCCGCCGGCATTGAGGGCATCCGAAAGGGGACCAGCAACCCGATTAAGACGCTTCCGGCCAACGTTCTTGAGTACCCGGAAGCCATTGCACAAGGCTTGAGCCAGTTGCGGCTCGTCGGCGTCAATGGTCCCTACTCGGTGCTGCTCGGCGCCGATGCCTACACAGCGCTGGCCGAGACCAGCGACCACGGATACCCGGTGCTGGAGCATGTCAAGCGTCTCGTCAACGATGAGATCATTTGGGCGCCCGCCATCGCCGGCGCCTTCGTGCTGACCACCCGCGGCGGCGATTTCGATCTGCATATCGGCCAGGACGTGTCCATCGGTTATTTAAACCACTCGGATGCCGTTGTCCGCCTGTACCTGCAGGAGACTTTCACTTTCCTTTTGCTCACTACCGAGGCCGCAGTCGCTCTGGATCCTCCCTCGAAGGCTCAACCAACCTGATGGTCCCAGGCTTCGCGGCTCGGATAAGAAACCGCCTTATGGAGGTGAGAATAGTTCCGAAGCTGAGTGCGGTCTGGTTAATCCGAAGCTAATGGTCGCCTTGGGGAACGGTGAAAAAAAACGTTGCCCCACGGCCTTCCTCCGACTGCACCCAGATGCGCCCGCCATATCGCTCAACCAGCTTCTTGCAGATCGCGAGCCCGATTCCAGTACCTGAATATTTCGTGCTGGAGTGCAGCCGCTTGAACAACCCAAATACCCGTTCTTGATACTGCGGATGGATGCCGATGCCGTTGTCCTGGACCGAAAAGACCCACGCCCCATCCTCCTGGACGGCGCCGACGTGTATTCGGGGCGGCTCGTCGCTGCGATATTTTATGGCGTTCCCGATCAGATTCTGAAGTATTTGCTGAAAGTGCGTCGCGCCGATCCTCAGGGCCGGCAATGGATCGTGTGTCACGGATGCGCCGCTTTGTGCAATGGCCATGTGCAGGTTCTGCAAGGCGGCCTCGAACGCCCGGTTCAGATCCACGCTTTCTTGCGTTTCTTCGGAGGCGCCGGAGGCGTGTGTATAGGCGAGCAGATCGTTGATCAGCGACTCCATCCGTCGGGCTCCGTCGACGCAAAACCCGATAATCTCATCGGCCTCCGGACCCAGGCCCTGAAACCGCCTTTGAAGGAGCTGGCAGTATGCCGTGACGGTACGAAGCGGCTCTTGCAGGTCGTGCGTAGCGGAATAAGCAAACTGCTCCAGGTCCGCGTTGGCGCGTTTCAAAGCAACGGTTGTTTTTCGCGCCGCTTCTTCGGCGTTTTTCCGTTCAGAAATGTCTTGAAAGAAGACCGAGATGCCACCGTCGTTGGCAGGGTAGATCCGGAGGTCGAACCAGCGCTGCCACGGTTCATAGAAGTTCTCCAACTGGAGGGGAACGCGGTCGGCCATGGCGCGGCGGTAATACTCCTCCACTGCGGTGCCGACGATTTCTGGGAACAGGCGCCAGATTTCCCGTCCGATGAGTTCCTCCCGGCTCTTTCCCAATACCTGCACGCCCGCGGAATTGACGTACGTGATGCACCAGTTGGAATCAAAGGCGAAGAAGCCGTCACGGATGCTTTCGAGGATGCTGACGACATTCTCCCGCGCCGCTTCAGCCTCGCCGCGGAGTTCGCGCTCGCGTTCTGCCGTTTCACGCCTCAATCGGCTCAGCGCGAGATGTGCGCCTACTCGGGCGAGCAGTTCGCGTGAAGTAAACGGCTTTACTATATAGTCGTCAGCGCCGGCCTCCAGGCCTTCCACGCGAGCGTCTTCTCCGGCGCGAGCCGAGAGCAGGATGACAGGAATGGTGCGCGTATCGTCGCTGGCCCGAAGTTCCTTCAGCAGGCCGAACCCGTCCAGTTCCGGCATCATCACGTCGGTCAAAATCAGGTCGGGAGGATTTTTGTGAGCTTCCGCAAGCGCTTCGACGCCGTTCGAAACCGCTTCCACTGCATAGTGGCCGCCCAGAAGGCGCCGAATGTATGCGCGCATATCGGCGTTGTCGTCCGCCAGCAGAATGCGGCCGCTCACGGTCTGAACGTGGGGGGCCTGAACGGAATCCGCCGCGAAAACGGGAATGGCGGGCAACGGTTCTCCGACATCGGGAAGCCATCGCGAAGCCTCTTCCACGTATGCCGACGCAGCTACTCCGGTTGAAGAAACCGTGCGCTCCGCGCCAATCCGGTCCGCCGGAAGGTGGGCGCCGCCCCGAGGAATGGAAGCTACAAAAGTGCTGCCCTTCCCCATGGCGCTCTCGACGCGAATGGAACCCCCATGCAGTTTGACCAGTTCCTGCACCAGGGCCAGCCCGATACCGGTCCCTTCGTGAGTCCGGCCGTGCACGCCCTCTACGCGATGGAACCGTTCGAAAATGCGAGGTAATTCCGGTTCGGGGATGCCGACGCCGGTATCGGAGACCGATAGCTCAATCCAGTCGCTGCCCGCTGTCAATCGAACCGTGATGCTGCCCGCAAACGTAAACTTAAACGCGTTGGAGACAAGATTGAGCACAATCTTTTCCCACATGTCCCGATCCACATAAGCAGGTTCTTCGAATCGCCGGCAATCGACTATGTACTTCAGTCCGGCCCCCTCTATGGTCGACCGGAACGCGCTGGCGATGTCCTCCGTAATACCGGCGAGATCGGATGGCTCGTAAACGGCCTGGATACGGCCGGCCTCGATGCGCGAAAAGTCCAGCAGTGTATTGACGAGTTTCAGGAGCCTTATCCCGTTCCGATGAACTAATTCGAGCTCTTCGCGGGCGATGGAAGGCGAATCACCGCCGCGCCGCAACATTTCTTCCAGCGGGCCCAGGATGAGCGTGAGCGGGGTGCGAAATTCATGACTGGCGTTGCTAAAGAAAATTGTCTTCGCGCGATCGATTTCAGCCAACGACTCGGCGTGCTTCAGCTCCTGCTCATAGGACTGCGCGTCGGCTACGCCCTTAGCGATCTGTCCAGCCAGCAAATTGAAAAATGTGCGGTAATCCTCGTTGAGCCGCTTGTGCGGATTAACACCCGCCACCAACACTCCCAAGGGCGCCATCTGGCCGGCTTGTGAAATCGGCAGGGCGATCACTTCCCTGGGCGCAACTCCCCAGGCCCCTCCCGGAAGTTCGAGCTGAATTGCCTGACCTGCCGGTAGTTCGACCGGCCTTCCGGTCGCAATTACCTGCTTCAGCAAACGCGCCATAGGTGTATCGTTTTCCCGCAAAGGCACCTGGCTGGGACAAAACGGATGCTCCGGGGTTATCCCTGCGTAAGCGGTTGCCTGCGCTGCACCATGGCCCTCCTGGACCCGATAGAGCGCGGCACACGGAATGCCGTAAGGGTTATCGGCCAGAACACCAGCGGCGATATTCCAGGCCAGTGGTTCACTTTTGGCGTCGGCCATCCGCGCCGCCAGATCGCGTAGCGTACGCAAGCGGCGTTCCCCGATCAGCTTATCGGTCGTGTCGCTGACCGGTGTAAAGACGCCCGCCACCTGGCCGGATTCGTCGCGAATCGGACTGTACGAAAAAGTGAAATAGCACTCTTCCGGGTAGCCATGCCGTTCCAATAACAACAAGAGATCGTCGGACCGGGTCGCCTCGCCTCGCTCCATCACGCCCTCGAGCATTGGCCCGACAATGTCCCAGATCTCGCGCCACACCTCGCGCCCGGGTCGGCCGAGCGCCTCCGGGTGCTTGATGCCCAAGAACGGCGCATAAGCATCGTTATAAAGGACCGTCAGGTCCCGCCCCCACCAGACGATGATTGCGAAACGAGAATTCAGGCAAAGACTCACGCAGGTTCGAAGGCTCTGGGGCCAACGCTCGAGGCGGGCCCAGGCTGGTGGTGGACCAATCCATTGCGCGCATACGCGCACCGAGTTCGCCCCCGCCGGCTAGAAACTCCGGGTTGAAAGCGCTCGGCTCTCGCATTGTAATTTTGCTTGGTCCCATTGGCCCGGCCCGGCTATGCCTAGGCACATCATCTCACCGATTTCGCCACTTTTGTGGATGACTCCATACCCCAGAGGTTCAAATTTGCCGGATCCCGAATGTCCTAGCAGGCTCTTACAGAGTCATTGCGGACCTGGCACTGGGCTGACTCCTACGCCCCCCGCGCTATTAGCCCCCGGTCCTTGGCGGATCAAGAGCCGCTCTTTTATCCGCCAGCGTCCATCGCGTGAACGAACAAAGGCGTCCTTATAGACCCCTATCGAGACTACGAAAATACGCCCGTTGTCGTTGTCGGTCGTTTGAAAATAGGATCGCGCCGTGGCGCTATCGCCATTCAATGTGATGTCCGGCTCCATCATTTCATGGGACCGGTAGTGCCCTGCGGCGAGCATTCGATCACGCGCTTGCCATTCGTTCGTGATCCAGGCCTCCAGCGCCCGGCGGCCCACCACTGCGCCCTTCGCCGATCTCTTTTCGGCGCGACTGGCTAAGTCCACTGGCCCGACCGTCCCGCGCGGCGGGGACGCCAGGCTCTGAAAGACGGCGTCGTCGGTATAAAGGTCAGTGTATTCGTGCACCTCGTTGCCGAAGTCGATGGTGTAGGCGTATTCGTGCATCGTCTTTAGGATGGCCTCCCGGTCTTCGATATCCCGAAGGCGTTGTTCGAGCGCCCTGTTTTCGGTTGATTTCCCCGGAGCCGGCTGCGCGATCAGCCCCAGCGGAATCAGCACACAGCACGACATCAATCGAATGTAACTTTTCATTTGAGCCGTCTCCCTCAACTCCGTTCTACGCTTGTTAGCCGCCATTTGCAACGCGCTTCTGCACCGGCAGCCTGCGTGTCCCTGCAGCATCCTCTAGTTGGAACTCCGCATGCCAATCTCGTGCGACATTATGTCTCGCTGATAGTCACTTCGTCGCAATCAAAGGACGCATTCCTTGGCCCAAGTTGCGAGAACTAAATGACTCACCCCAGCTCCTTACATGGCTGATCGATTGCTCCCGGGCTTACTACGTCCAAGCCAAACAGAAAGTGGACATGTGCGAACGGCATAATCAGCTTTTGGCCGTCTACCAAATGAGCGCCGACGCGTTAGCTTGGTCGGTGGATGCCCTCAAGGCAACCATCGCCCTCTCCACCAACACGGCTGATTATGATGATATTCGGGAATACGTTGAGGAAGCCCGCGAGCTTTCCGAACACGCTCGAATCAAATTGGAGACTCATATTTATGAGCACGGCTGTCAGGACTAGCATTCTGCGGCGAAGAGCGGCGGCAAAAAGGTCAAGCGACCTTGATTGACGATCCAGGAAGAATTAAGACAGAGGGAACGAATTTGCTGGTCAGGTAATCTACACCATTGTCGCTAGGTTCACTTTTACTTCTTCGTATGCCATGTCCCAAGATTCTCAATCCGATAATGGCCCACCGTCATTTTGGAAGGACAAGTAAATGTAACACTGCCATTTACAAGCTGCTTTTTGTTTAATAGCTCGGTCACGTCATGGACGCGCATACAAACGCTGCAACGAACGACTTGTTTGACCATGCCTGAAGCCTACCACGTTTCAGCGGCAAAATATTTTTCCTAACCTTCAATCCAGCCCAGTAGGCACAGGATCAATCGGTTCGACGCAACGAGCTAGCGTTTACGGCTCTTGGCGGGAACCGGGTTGGCGAGCGGTTGGGCCGGGTAGGATTGGGCTAACCACGTTTCGACTTTTTCCCGCTGGGGAGCCTGCACAAAACGTTGCCAACTGGTTTCTCCGGTTCGCACGTTATACTCCGCCATCACGTAGTTGTCTGAATTTAGGACGAGAATCAATTTGCCTGACTCGGATGGCTTGGAGTGGAAAGTACCGCTGGTGTTGGGATGGTGATGGTGCTGCATTGCTATTAGAATAACATTTCTGCGCGTACGAGTCATAGTCGCGGGTATTTCCCTGATCGGACATTTGTGAAGGACATCCCATGTCATTCGACGCCGCCGGCCCTCGCATATTAGGCTATGGTACGATTCCTTGTTATGCCAGTTGAAAAGATACTCGAACTGCTAATCGCCGAGCGCGACACCTGAATCGGGCGATAGAAGTACTTCAAGGTACAAGCACGCAGAGAGGCCGGACGCCAAAAAGTGCCGAGGTAAATACGCCCGCGGTCACAAGTAATCGCCGTCGTGGTATGTCCGCCAATGCACGCAAAGCGCAGTCTAAAAGGATGAAGGCGTATTGGGCCCAGCGGAAGAAACAAGCGGCGAAGTAATCCGCACGGCCAAGCCCGGAACTTACGCTGGCCGATATTCTAGCGCTCCTAACGACGATCTTCAGCCATGTCCTCTGACGCCTCCTCTGGAAACACCCGGCAACACGCCGGCCCCGGACCCGCTGCTCCAAACCTTCCTGAGCCTACGCTTGCCGAACGTGCGCGCACGCTCGCTTCTGTCGGTCTGATCGGCAGCCTCTCAACGCATTCGAAGAAGTTCCCGGGGTTTCCCTTTGGCTCCATGATGCCCTATGCGTCTGACGGTCTCGGGCGCCCGATATTTTTCGTCAGCAGCATGGCGATGCACACTCAGAACCTGGGGCAGGATCCCCGCGCCAGTTTGCTGATCACTCAGCCGGACGTTTCCGGAGACCCTTTGGGCGCAGCCCGTTTGACGCTCTTGGGCGAGGTGGCCGAAGCGCCCGCAACAGACGTCAGAGAACTCTATCTTTCGCGCTACGAGAACGCAAAGTTCTGGCAGGATTACAGCGACTTTGCGTATTATCGTCTGCAAGTCTCGGGTGTGTACTTCATCGGAGGCTTCGGCGTGATGGGATGGATCTCCGCCGAGGAATACGCAGGCGCACAACCCGATCCTCTGGCCGAGGCCGCGCCCGCGATCATTCGACATATGAATGCCGATCATTCCGATGCTCTTGGTTTGATCGCCCGCCGGTTTGCAGGCGAGACCCCGGACGAGGCCGCTATCACTGCCGTGGACCGCTTAGGCTTTCATCTCCGGCTCAAGTCGGGTGACCGAATTCACGGTCGACGAGTGGCTTTCTTGCGAGAAGTCAAAGATGCGGGAGATGTCCGGGCAGTCTTCGTGGAGATGGTTCGACAGGCGAAATCACCCGAAGCGGTTTGAGGAGTTCACCCGGTCGGCGGTCGTCACCGTGGTCTGGCGACGCCGCGCTCACCCAGCGCCCGCTTGACCGCGCCGCCTTGATATGCTCACCAAGAGGAGATCATCATGCGAACTAGGTTGCGGAAAACTTTGACAATCGCGGTTCTCGCCGGTGCGTTGGCGGTCGCACTCGCTGTTGCGGCCTTTGCCCAGGCCAAGTACACCATGACCGTTAATAAGGACCGGTTGCTCAACGCCGCGAATGAGCCGCAAAACTGGCTAATGATGAACGGCGATTACGGCTCCACCCGCTATTCGAAGCTGACGCAAATCAACCGCGAAAACGTCAAAACCCTCCGGATGGTCTGGGCGCTGGCGCTCGGCGGCATGCAGGACGTCGGACAGAACGGCCCGGAAAACGAGCTGAATCCGCTGATCGACAACGGTTTCATGTACACCTCCGACGGCTGGGGCACGATTTATAAAATCGACGCACGCGATCCCAACCGCGGCCAGTTCGTCTGGGTCTGCGACCCCGGCGTGAAACACCAGGGCAACACCTCGCGCACGCGTGGCGTCGCTTTGTGGGAGGACTTGGTCATCGCGAATCTTCCTGACGGCCGCGTGATTGGAGTAAATCGCGACACCGGCGAAATCGTGTGGGACAAGATGATGGCCAAAACCAACGAATTCGGCACTCGGGAGTTTTTCGATACGGCGCCGCTCACGGCCGAAGACAAGGTCCTGATCGCAAACGGGGCGGGCGACGCCGGAACGCGCGGCTGGGTGGCGGCGCTCGAAGCGCGAACGGGCAAGGAACTGTGGCGCTGGTACGTGATACCCAAGCCCGGCGATCCCGGCAGCGAAACCTGGAAGGATAAGAACAACGCGTGGAAAACGGGCGGCGGCGGAATCTGGCAGACCGGCTCCTACGATCCCGAGACCAAGCTCACCATTTGGGGCACTGGTAACCCGGTGCCGCAGTACGATCCCCAGTCGCGTCCGGGCGACAACCTCTATACCGATTCTGCCGTGGCCCTCAATATAAACACCGGCAAACTGGCGTGGCATTTCCAATACACGCCCAACGATTCCTGGGACTACGACGAGGTCGGCGTCCATATGCTCTACGACACCGTCATCAACGGCGTGCCCCGCAAGGTCGTCAGCCATTTCGGCCGCAACGGCTTCTTCTACTCGCTGGATCGCACCAACGGAAGGTTCCTCAAGGGCGCTCAGTACGTCAACGATCTGAACTGGACCAAGGGCATCGATCCGGAGACCGGCAAGCCCGCCGACTACAATCCCAAGCTGGATGTGCAAATCTACAATCCGGCAGCGCGTGCCCTGCGCGGCGACCCTCAGAAGCGCACCTGCCCGACCTGGCACGGCGGCATCGCTCACCAGCCCACCGCTTATAATCCCGTCAAGCACATCGCCTACGGCGTCGGCGTCGAAGGCTGCTTTTCACAAAACGGCGCAGAGTATAAGTTCCTGTCTCCGGACGGCGGCCTCGACCGGAAGAACAGCGAGAAACGCACCTTCAACAGCGACCTCTACTATGGTTCGGTGACGGCCTTCGACACCATCAATCACAAAGTCATTGCGAAGGCTGTAACCGACATCGAGATTCGATCGGGCGCCACGGACACTGCCGGCGGCCTGCTGTTCACGGCCCTCCAGGATGGTTGGATCGTAGCTTATAACGACGAGACGCTTGAAGAGTTGTGGCGCTTCAACCTGGGCACCGCGCTGAAGGGCGCTCCGGTCACGTATGCGATCGGATCAAAACAGTACGTTGCTGTGCAAGCCAGCGGCCGGCACCTGCATCCCGTGAAATTCGACAATTTTCAGGATTCCAGCTACCTGTTCGTGTTTGCGTTGAACTGATCGTCCACCGAATTCATTTCTTGAATTCGTTACAGACGTCGGTCTCCGTGCCCCAGAATTCGATGCACTTGGCTCGATCCATCGGGCCTTTGCCGACAATCTTCGCCATAAGAAAGTCGACCACCAGGTCGATCTCGCGCTGCTGCAGCGTTGCCGGAGGGTCAGGCATGCGAGTGGGGTAGGCCTTCAAGTCGGCCTTGGTTTTGCCATAGCATCGCCCGTCGCTATAGGCGAACTTATCGAAGGCCGGCATTTGTGAGTTGAGCTTCCCGCACTTGATGATCAGGGCCAGGCCGGCGCGATTGAGCTTGGTCTCACGCAAGTTGGCGCCATCGGGCATTTGGCTATCGGTCTTACGGCCGTCGCCCGCCCAGCCATGGCACGCCTGGCAGTTGCCTTTTTGCTCAAAAAGTCGCATGCCATCGGCAACATCGGAGGCGTTGGGTGCTGGTTGCTCCTGACCTTGCGCCACGCATGCCACCGCTAGGATCGCGACTGCAACCGGCGCCCCTCGAAAGAAGCGCAGCGACAACTTAGGTTTGCGCATGTTGTTCATGAACGCAGTATACAGCGCCGCTTGGCGGCGGTGAGCTTGGTGGTGTTTGTTAGTTTGGTAGCGCGGATGATTTCTTTCTCGAATATAAATAAGCAATATGGGAAGCAGTTGATCTTCGTGGATGCTTCCTTTCAGTTAAACCCCGGCGAGAAGGTGGGTCTGGTTGGTCCCAACGGCTCGGGCAAGACCACGCTCTTTCGGATGGTGGTAGGGGAAGAAGAGCCCGATGAGGGTGAGGTCTCAGTTCCGAAGAAGTTGACCATCGGACATTTCCGTCAGGATGTGGAGGAGATGAGCGGGCGGCCGGTCCTGGATGAGGCGATCGCCGGCAGCGGCCGGATTGGCGATCTGCACCACGAGCTGGAGGATTTGCAGAAGGCGCTGGAAGATCCCGCGCGCGCGGACGAGATGGACCGGATTCTGGCGCGCTTTGGCGATGTGCAGGAAGAGTACGAGCATCTGGGCGGGTACGCGTTAGAGGCGCAGGCCCGCGAGGTGCTGCATGGTCTCGGCTTCAGCGACGACCAGATTGATGGCGACGTGGGAGCCTTGTCAGGCGGCTGGAAGATGCGCGTCGCACTGGCCCGGGTGCTGGTAGGCCGGCCCGACGTGCTGTTGATGGATGAGCCCACCAACCACCTGGATATCGAATCGATTATCTGGCTGGAGGCGTTCCTCAAATCCTATCCAGGCGCGCTGCTGATGACTTCCCACGACCGCGAGTTCATGAACCGCATCGTCACCAAGATCGCCGACATCGATTCGGGAGAGATCATCACCTACTCGGGTGATTACGACTTTTATGAACGCGAACGCGCCATCCAGTCGGCCAATCAGCAGGCAGCCTTCGCCCGGCAGCAGGCCATGTTCGCGAAAGAACAGCGCTTTATCGACCGGTTCCGAACGCACGCGGCCAAGGCGGCGCAGGTGCAGAGCCGCATCAAGGCGCTGGACAAGATCGAAAAGATCGAGTTGCCCAAGCAACGCCACGTGGTGAAGTTCGAGTTCCGATCCCCGCCGCGTTCCGGCGACCAGGTGGCGGTCATCGAGGATGTGCACAAAAGCTACGGATCGCTCGCGATCTACCAGGGCTTCAACCTCACCATCCGTCGCGGAGAACGCTGGGCTGTTATGGGACGGAACGGCGCGGGCAAGACGACACTGCTGAAGATGATCTCCGGCGCGAGTGCACCCGATCGAGGGAGCATCACACTGGGGGCGAGCCTGAGCATGGGATACTTCGCCCAACAATCGCTGGACGTGCTCGACGCGGATCTGACCATCATCGAGCAGCTCCAGAAGGATTTTCCGCAGGATGGACTCGGCTCGCTCCGCACGCTCGCTGGGGCTTTTCAATTCTCTGGAGACGATGTCGACAAGAAGATCCGTGCGCTCTCGGGCGGGGAGAAATCGCGCCTCGCGATGGCGCGCATGCTCTACAACCCTCCCAACTTCCTGGTGCTGGATGAGCCTACCAATCACCTGGATCTGGCGACCAAGGAGATGTTGGTGGAGGCGCTGAAGGAGTTTGAAGGCACCATGATCTTTGTGTCACACGACCGCACCTTCCTGCGGGGGCTGAGTTCCAGGGTTCTGGAACTCGGTGGCGATAGCGGCCGGGATCGCAATCCGCTGGTTTATCCAGGTTCGTATTTAGAGTATGTACAAAAGGCCGGGCATGAGGCCCCGGGGATTTATGCCGATGCCCACTGACCCGGACGGAGCCTGGATTACTTCACCGGTGTGAACCTATAATCACCGGACACGTGCATCTCTGCGACATACTGTACAGCCCCGTCCTTATCCAACAGGAACTTGAGTCCCAGGCCGTAAAAGCCGGTAAACATCGTTTGTGTTTGTGCCACCAGGCGAACCTTTCCACGCCCTTTCACTTCGCCGTAGAGCACACCCTCAGACACGGTGACCTCGATAAACCGCGGCTCGGGTTCGTTGTTCCAAACATCCAGGCTCTTGTACGTTCCGACGTACTTCGCCAGCATCTCAGGAGCAACCTTTACCTCGGCTTTCTCGGCGTCCGATGCCTTGCCGACCCAATGGCTGAGAGGTTTGCTTGCACCTTCATTGCAGACGTATTCGATCAATTCGGTGTCGGCAGCAAGCTGCGCCGCCATCGACAACGTCCACGGCTTGGCGTAAACGCCCGGATCCTCAAGCGTCAAACTGATTTCCAGATGCCCGAAATCCTTGCGCCTGTAGCGTTCGGTGGTGCGCAGCGCCTCCGTGTGTGGATGGCCGTTGCGATCGAGCCAGGTTCGGTCATTGTATCCGTTGGTCTCAATCACCAGCGTGTCTCCCTCCCAGTGGCCCACTGAATATCCCATCCAATCCGGGTTGGGATCGGCCTCCAATTTCCGGCCGTCCATGAAGATCTGGCGATACGTCATATCCTGACTCAGAAAGATGATCAGGGTCGGAGTCTGGATAATCTTAGTGATTCCTCCGGCGCTACTCCCACCGTCGGTAATGTAGCCCGGGCCTAACGGCAGACATCGCGGGATCATATGGTCTTTGCCGAGATCCTCCATCCGCGTTTTAACCAAAGCTTCCGCCCAAGGCTGCACATCGCCGGGTTTCAGGTTGACTGCGATGTTGTTCCCGTAGTTCGAAATCTTTTCCCACAAGCCCGAGAGGTCTGGCTTGCCGTCGGCTGTTCGAGGCGCGGGCGCTTTGAGATCCGGTTTACCGTCCGCGGTGCGAGGAATGTTGGGAGTGGGATAGTCTGCCCATTGCGCCGCGGCTGGCCATGACAGCCCAATAAGAACGATCAAGATAATCAGGGTTTTCATCGCCCGTCAATCCTCGGAAACGGATGTTCACGGCATCAGAGACGCCGTATACGCCACGATATCCATCATATCGTCGGTGGTCAGGTTGGCGACCACGGGCTTCATGAGCTCGGTCCATTCGCCTTTGCGGAAGCCTTGCTGCATGTCGAACATCTGGCGCATCAAGTAGCTGGGTGAGCGGCCGGCGAGAGGGGGCACCGGTCCCAATCCTTTCAGGTCGGCCCCATGGCAAGTGGCGCAGGCCACGGTTTTGCCTTCACCCTTTGTTACCAGCGCCATGCCCTTTTTTACCGCGCCGACGGGCACGTAAGCGGTGAAGCCGGAGTGCGGATCGCGCAAGACTTCGGTGGCTTCGGCATTGATGGGAGCTTCCACGATGCGGTCTCCAAGCGGCTCCGTCTCTTTGCCTTCGATCAGGAACAGGCCTCCGGAGGGTTTGGCCTTCGGGACCATTTTTACTTCGACCACCTTGATCCACGGCGTCCACTTCATGGAGCCGAAGTATTCGGCAGCGGCTTTGATCTCATCGTCGCTCATGTTTTTCGCGAACTGGATCATGAGGTTCGTGTTGGCTTTCCGCGGATCGGCGCTCTTCCGGTTGCCGTCCCTAAAATCCATCATGGTGTGGATGAAATATTGAACGGGGAGACCGCTGACGCCCGCATTTTCGGCACGCCCCTTGCCGTTGGGATAGTGGCACAGGCCGCACGCCCACACGTCCGGTTGCTTGCCGTGAGCGACCACGTCCGGCATCTGGGGATGTTCGCCGGGGAACCAGTCGGCCGGGCCGAAGCGGTTGGCGATCTGCGCGCGAGAGAATTGCGCCGTCGCGCCCGGAATGGTGCGCGGAGACTGATCCGTGTTGGCCGGACCGATGGGAGCGGGCGTGGCCCCTGCTTGCGGCGGGCCTTCAAAGCCGTAAGCCCACGGGGGCGGATCGGCGGCAAACGCTGTACCCACGACGACTGTAAAAGCGAGCGCTAGTGTCGCGATGCTGGAAACCTTCATAAAGCCTCCTTGGGGCTGCGGTACATCGGATCTTTTGCGGCGCACTGCAGGGCCGCTATCGATCTAGCGTACAACGGGCGCGGCGGCGGTGGGGAGCGCATGATATAGTGACCATCACGTTGGCCGCACTAAGACCAGACGCGGCTCAACCGGAGGTTCTCCATGAGATCAACTGGAACTTGGATCGTCGCTGCTGGTTTCGCAGCGTTATTCATTCTCGTAGCAGCTGCGCAGACCGGTGTTTCGCCGAAACACAAACCCGTCATGATGACGCGGCTCTACACGGGTCCGGATGGCCAAACGCACGCCGAAGATATCGAAGCCAAATTCACTGCCGGCACCGGGACCAACGATATTTTCAAATTGATGGCGATCACGGGAGCGGAACTGCATCGCGCTCCGGCTGGAACGGTACAGGATTGGCATAATGCTCCGCGCCGCCAATACGTGATTACGCTCAGCGGCCAGGGTGAGGTGGAAGTAGCCGGCGGAAAGAAGATTCACATGCTGCCCGGCCATATCGATTTGGTCGAAGACACCACCGGAAAGGGTCATATCACTAGAACCATCGGTAAGGAGGATCGGGTGACGCTCCAGCTTCCACTTTCCGATCAGCCTGGTCGATCGACTGCGAGCCGCTAGAGCTGGTCCACCAGTTTGGTTGGTCGCGCCCAAGCGGATCTGAACAACATTAGTTAGATGTGGTTTCCTTCTCCGGCCACACCAGCGCCAACATCAACGCCACCCCGATTCCGATGAACACTTCGGCAAACCGATGAAAGGCCATCTGCCACGCCGGAGCCGTCCGCGGCACCAACAGCACAATCGCCAGCGTGATTCCCGCGAACCGATAGGCGCTTCGATCCGCGCGGGTCACCGCGCAAAGCAGTCCCAGGATGAAGACGCCAATGCCAAATATCAGCACGTGCGGCCCGAACAGACTCGCCATGATCGCGCCGGCCACCGCTCCCAACGCCGTGCCGGCCAGCCGCTCCCAGGAAACAGCGAGAGCCGCGCCCAACGATGACTGCGTAATCACCAAGGTTGTAATCGGCGCCCAGTACGCTTCCGGCAGACGGAATAACCGCGCTATCAGGAGTGAAGTTACCGCCGTGACCGCCGTTCGGACGGAGTGCACCAGGATCGGCAAATTCGCCCGCGCGCCTTTATCCCATCGAAACCTGTCTGATGTGGTCAAGATGCCCCCCCGGAGTGTCTCAGCCTGTAGCATACGGGATCTCTGTCCAGTAATCTCGGGACGCCGCCTGCGATGCAGAATGAAAATCGCCGAGCTGCAAATGAGAATCTTAGATAAAATCGATGTTGCCCGTCCCCGAAACACGGAGGCTTCCGATATGAAACAACCCAGGTCGAAGTGGACGCCGCTGTTTTCCGCGGCCCTCATCGTCGCGATGTCCGCAACCTTCACGGCCCAGGCGGAGTTGCTGGAAAAAACCAAGAACGTAGGCGGCGCCACCGTCCGATATAAGGTCGTTCTTCCCAACGGATATGATCCGGCCAAGGCCTATCCAGCGATCCTAGCCTTCGGCGGGGGTCCGCAAACCATGAACATGGTGGACAACATTCTCAACCGCAATTTCCGCGCCGAGGCTGAAAAACGCGGCTATATCGTGATCGCTCCCGCCGCGCCGGACGATCAGTTGTTCTTCGAGGGCGGCGACCGCATTTTCCCTGAATTTCTGAAGATGATTCTGGTGGACTACCGGATAGAAAATAACAAGTTCCATATTGCGGGACCATCCAACGGGGGCATCGCCGCGTTCCACGTCGCGGCCGCGAATCCTCAGTATTTCTTGTCGGTGACCGCCTTCCCCGGCTATATGTGGGAACCCAGTGCGGCCAAGCTCCAGGCTATTTCGAAGATGTGCGTATTCATGTACGTTGGCGAGAATGACCCGTACATGTGGCACTCCGAGATGAAGAAGGAAGCCGAGATGCTGCGCTCCAAAGGGACGCTGGCGCGCTATAGCGTCGAGAAGGGTCAGCCGCACCGGCTGGACACGCTGGCAGGCGCCAACGCCGGGCGCTTGTTCGACGGATTTGAAGAGGCCAAGACCGGTTGCAGTAAATAATACCGCAGTCAAAGCATCGGTGCGGTTATGCCGAGCGCCTGCAGGAACGATTCGTCAGATGCGGTTAGGATGAGTCCTTCCTGATATGTGACCAGTTCCACCGTCGGCAATTCCCGCTCGTCTGGAAGCGCGATATCAACGCAGAACGAAGGGCAAAACCCTGCGTCTTCGAGCTCACCCATCGCTGCCAGGACACTGAAAGAGTCGGCCAAAGCTTGGTCGATCGCTGCTCGCAAGTTGTGCAACAGCTCCTGAACTTTTTGACTTGGATTCATCGTGGCTGGGCCTCCCGCGCCAGGCTGATCGCGCTCAAAATTGGATGACCGTTTGGTTACAGATAAAATAGGGCAGGAAGCACCCAACAATCCAGCCGCCGCTATGTTTTATCCACAGGATTTCAACAGTAGCGAGCCGCTAAATTATCGCGCTGGAACGAAATAATAATTGTGGAAGTTCAGCGCGAAATCATTGGCCGACAACTTTGAACTTTTGAACTCGTTTGCCGCGGTTCTCGGCGATATACACATTGCCCTTCGAGTCCACCGCAATCCCATGCGGCTGATCGAATTCCCCTGGAAAGTGTCCCGCGCGACCGAAACTCGATAGGATCTTGCCGGTCTCGCGCTCCATCACTTCGACCTCGGCGTTGTTCTGATTGATGAGAAACAGCAGCCTCTGATTCGCGTCGCGAGAGAAGTCCAGCGCTACGGCCGAACCTCCGCTCTGTTTCGCTTTCCCGCCGGATGGCGGCGTCGTGTACGGCGTCCAGGGAGCTTCGATGTTCTTTATGAACTTGCCCAGCTTGTCGTACACCTGGATGCGGGAGCCTTCGCGGTTGCAAACGTACACCAGGCCATCGTTAGCCACCGCCAAGCAGTGCACCGTTTCCATGCCTTCGGGCTGCCACTGCCGCAGGAACTTTCCGGTGCGATCCAACACCGCGATGCGGCGATTGCCACCGCGGCTTTCGCCATCGGAAACGAACACGTCGCCATTTTGCGGATCGACAAAGATGCTGGAGGGCATGAAGAATCGCGCGGCGTCGGAGTTGAGCGGTTTCCCCTGCGCGGTGCCATCGGAGGAATCGAAGACGCCTTTCTGACCGATCTGAAGCAGGAGCTTCGTTCCGTCGTGCGAATACTTCTGCACCATGCCGGAAGGAGCGCTGCCGATCCAGAAGTTATTGTCGTGGTCGACATGACAACTGTGCAGGCGCGGATCGAGAAGCTTCAGATCGCCCCAGGAATTGACCACGTTGCCCGCCGGATCGAACTCAATCACCGAAGGGGCCAGGCGCCCGGCGTTCAGGTCCCCCTCCAGCACGTCCTGCCGATTGAGGATGAAGACATGGTCGTTCGCATCCACGCAAAGTCCGCCCAGCCCTCCAATCACCCATCGGTCCGGCAAAGGCTTCGGCCAGGACAGATCGACCTGGTATTGCGGCGCATTGCCGTCTGCCTCGGACGAAGGTGGATAAAGGATGCCGGCCGCGATCATCGCCAGCGCGCATGTTCCCGCTCGGGTGAGTTTTGTTGTCATAAGTATGGCCTTGTCCTCGTACTCTTCAGGTTACCCGCCAATGGATTTCCAGCTCCTGACCAGATGTTCGGCCGTTCGCCAGGCCAGCGCCTGGATGGTCAACGTGGGATTGCGCGCCCCGCTCGTGCCGATTACCGAACCGCCCAGAATGCCGAGATTCGGCGCCTCGTGAGCGAAGCCCCAACGATCCACGACGTTGGCCTCGGGATCGTCGCCCATGCGCGTCCCGCCAAACGCGTGGGTGCTTAGCACCGGCCCGTTCCCGGGAACCTTGATCACGTCGATCGCTCCGGCGGCGCGGAACCACTCCTCCATCTTGTCTTGCGCGAACGCCATGGCGCGCGGCTCGTTCTGTTTGGGTCCGCTGGTGACGCGGCACACGGGATCGCCGACCGGGTCTTTCACTTCCGGATCCAGATCCAGGAACGTATTCTCGTAAGGGAACGTGGTGCTCTGCAAATACGCCGACACCCAACGCCCCGCGTTTTCGCGGACGAAGGTCTTCCATCGCGAACCCCACGCAGGCGCGCGTCCATAAGTGTTCATGGCAGCGGCCGCGATGGGATGCTTTTCCGTGCTGACGTGCAGGCTGGTGCCTCCGATAAACCCCAGGCCGGGGCGATCGAAGTGATCGTCGGCCCAATCGTCGATGTCCACGCCCTGCGCCATCGCGCCGTACCAGATGTTCAAATCGAACGGGAACAGCGCCGTGACGTTGACACCTGCCCAGTGGCCAAAATAGTGCTTGCCAACCTGGCCCTGATTGTTAGAAAAGCCGCTGGGGTAAGTCTTCGATTTGGAAAGCAGCAGCAGGCGCGAATTCTCGTAGGTGTACGATGCCAGCAGCACAGCTTTGGCAGGCTGGAAATATTCTTTCCCGTCCCGGATGTACTCGACCCCGGTGACTCTGCCGTCGGCCCCGGCCACAATGCGAGTGACTTGGCTTCTATCCGCGATCGTCAGGTTCTCGGTCTTGATCGCTTCCGGAATGGTGGTGACGGCGGTTGAGTTCTTGGCGCTGACGTGGCACCCGCCCTTGTCGCAATAGCCGTGCAGGGCACACGCTGGGCGACCGCGGTACGGCTCGGAATTAATCGCCGCGGGGCCGCGAAACGGATGCCAGCCGAGTTGCTTGCCGGCCGTCGTCATCAGCTCCGTGAACTCGGTGTCGCGCAGCGGGGGCATGGGATATTCGCGCTGCCGCGGGCCTTCGAAAATGTTCCCGCGCGGATCGATTTTCCCCTGGATGTTGCCGGCTTTTCCTGAGACGCCGACCTCGTGTTCGATCCGGTCGTAGTACGGTTCGAGCTCGTCGTAGGTGAGCGGCCAATCCGCCAGCGTGCTGCCCGCCGGGATGGCTTTCGCTCCGTAGCGCCGCAGCGCTTCCGAACGCACCTGGAAGTCCCAGGGATGATAGCGCCAGCTCTGCGCCCAATAATGGATCGACGTGCCGCCGATGGCATTCATCATGGGATGAGCAGCCGGCTGCTGCGCGCGGGCCGAGGCACTGGTTCGGAAGGTGGGGATCTCCTTTTGTGCTTTCGGAACGGACGTCAGCAGATTGCGGACATTATTGTGAATTTCGTCGGGCCTGAAGCTGCGCGGGTCCATCCACGTGCCGGCTTCAATTCCGGTCACCTTGAGTCCAGCACGCGCCAAGGGCAGCACGGCGACACCGCCCGCTGCGCCCAATCCAATCACCGCTACATCGACCGGTTTCAGATGAATGGCCATGATGACCGGGGCAGCTCCGAAGTCGTAATAGAGTATACATCCGCGCGGCCTTCCTAAGAGCAATACGCCTGAAGCATTCTCCGGCGCCCGTATTTCAACAGGGTGTCGTCCCCTGGTCAAGCGATCCGAGGGCCGGACGTTATCACACCGGGCATTAGCAAGTATCAACAGGCTTTCGAAATGGGTCCGTGCTTGCAGGGAGAACACAGCTTAACAAACCACCGAAGTGAGATGACAACAAGATGAAAGCAACACAACGACTTCGCGATCTGGGCCAGAGCTTGTGGCTCGACAATATTACTCGATCGCTGCTTACCACTGGGTTACTTGAGCGTTACATCAACGAGTTATCGGTAAGCGGGCTAACGTCGAATCCCACCATTTTCGATCACGCCATCAAGAACAGCGCTGCGTACGACCAGCCGATTAGCGAAAGGCTCAAGCAGGGCGAATCCGTTGAGGCGCTTTTCTTCGAGCTGGCGTTGGAAGACATCACGCGAGCGGCCGATCTGTTTCGGCCGACTCACGATCGTACCAGCGGCGTCGACGGCTGGGTTTCGCTGGAGGTTTCGCCGCTCTTGGCCTACGACACGGATCGCACGGTGGCGGCCGCCGGAGACTTGTTCGAACGGGCACGCCGGCCGAACCTGTTTATCAAGATTCCGGGCACAAAAGAAGGTCTGCCCGCCATCGAGGAATCAATCTTCAGCGGCATTCCCGTGAATGTCACCCTCCTGTTCTCGCGCGAGCAATATCTCGCGGCTGCCGAAGCTTTCCTGCGCGGCATCGAGCGGCGCATCGAGGCGGGACTCAATCCCAACGTCGCTTCGGTTGCATCCATATTCGTTAGCCGTTGGGATGTGGCCGTAGCGAGCAAGGTACCCGACACGCTCCGGAACCAGCTCGGCATCGCGATCTCGAAGCGCATCTATCGCGCCTATTGCTCTCTGATCAGCTCGGAGCGCTGGCGGCGTGTCTATAATTTCGGAGCTCGTCCGCAACGTCTGCTGTGGGCCAGCACCGGAACTAAGGATCCCGCAGCTTCCGACACTCTGTACATCCAGTCGCTGGCAGCCCCGTTCACTGTAAATACGATGCCCGACGGAACGTTGAAGGCCTTGGCGGATCACGGAGAGATCGGCGCCGGTCTGTCCAGCATCGGCGATGATGGAGAGGACATGCTCAGGCAGTTTGCCAAAAGCGGCATCGATATAGACAATCTGGCTGCCCAGCTTCAGGAGGACGGGGCCAAATCGTTCGTGCAGTCCTGGAACGACCTGATGGGCGTGATCGCGTCCAAGGGTGTCGAACTCAAGAAGGCCAGCTAGTAAAGGAATCACGTTATGCAAATCGGGATGATCGGACTTGGAAGGATGGGCGCGAACATGGCGCGCAGGCTCCTCCGAGGGGCTGCGGATTCTCCGGACCAATTGTTATCGGCGCTGCGCTATCCGTTTGGCGAGCACGTCGAAAAGCCGGACGGCAAACAGGCCGCTTGAGAGGAGACACGATGAGCGATTCCCATTCCGATGCCTTCGTCTTTTTCGGCGCAACGGGAGACTTGGCGTATAAGAAGATCTTCCCCGCGCTTCAGGCCATGGTGAAACGCGGCGCTCTGGATGTGCCGGTGATCGGCGTTGCACGCCGGGATTTGAGCCTGGACCAGTTTCGGGCCGGGCTCACGATAGCCTCGCAGAACACGGCGGCGTGGATCGCGCCGCCTTCGAAAAATTGAGCAGTTTGCTGCGGTATGTCAGCGGCGACTATAACGCCCCGGCCACCTTCACCGCCATTCGGCGACTGCTCGACCCCTGCGGGCGCCCGGCGTATTACCTGGCCATCCCGCCAGTGCTGTTCGGGCCGGTAGTAGAGCAACTCAGCAAATCGGGCTGTACCAAAGGCGCACGGGTGATTATCGAGAAGCCGTTCGGGACCGATCTGGAATCAGCGCGGAACCTCAATGCGATTCTGCTCGGCACATTTGAGGAGCAGGACATTTTCCGCATCGATCATTACCTCGGCAAGCGGCCGGTCCACAGCCTGGTGTACTCGCGCTTCGCGAATTCATTCCTGGAGCCCTTCTGGAACCGCACGTATGTCGGGAGTATCCAGATCACGATGGCTGAGAATATTGGCGTCCAGGGCCGCGGCGCCTTTTACGATCAGACTGGCGCTATCCGTGACGTGATCGAGAATCATCTTTTTCAGGTGCTGACTAACCTGGCCATGGATCCGCCGGTCCGGATGGACAGCGAGTCGATCCGGGATGAAAAGGTGAACGTCCTTAAAGCGATCGCGCCGCTGGCTGAAGGCAGCGTCGTTCGCGGGCAATTTCGCGGCTACAAATCCGAAAAGGGCGTGGCGCCGGATTCGAAAACGGAGACGTTCGCGGCGGTTCGGTTCGAGATCAATTCCTGGCGCTGGCAAGGGGTCCCGATCTACATTCGTGCCGGCAAATGTTTGCCCGTGAGCGCGACGGAAGTATTGATCCGGTTGCGGAAGCCGCCGCAATTGTTTGCCTGCCCTTCGATACCGAACTATTTCCGCTTCCGAATCAGCCCCGACGAAACCATGGCGCTGGGCATGATGGTCAAGTCGCCCTGCGATGAAATGCTGGGCCAGTCAATCGAGATGCTGGCCCGCGATACATCCGAGGAGATGGATGCTTACGAGCGCCTGCTGCAAGACGCGATGAGCGGCGACGCCACGCTGTTTGCGCGCGAGGACTACGTAGAAGAGGCCTGGCGAATCGTCGATCCGGTAATAAAGGGGAACACTCCGGTGTACGAATACGAACCGGGCAACTGGGGACCCGCTCAGGTGGAAGAACGAATTGTGCCTCCCGGATGGGTGGCAGAACCCGGAGGTGAAGACTCCGCCGTCGGCCGAAAAGGAGGCACGGGCCGCATGACCGCGATGGCGCGGCCGGAGCGGAGTTAGTGGGTGGAGTGGGAGAAGTGGGACTGGATCTCATACATTCCTGCTCCGACCCGATAAGAAATACTGGAGCGCATGACAATTTCTCACCGCAGTTGACCGGACACGCTCCACGCCTGCGGTGTTCGGATCGCTGTTCAGTCCAGAGAGAAGAATCATGTTTGCCAACCTGAAAACTCAATCGACGCCCCCCATCAGTTGGGAGCAGCGTCTGTCGAAGAGCGGCGGGAAGTCGAGGAGCGCCGTTAAGCCGGAATATCAAGAACTCAAGTTCACGCTGCACCGCAAAGTTGTGGACAAGATCAGCCTGGAGGCGTTGACCGCGCTGGACGACCAGCGCGCGCGCAGCGGAGTGCGCCGAGCCCTGATCACTCTGATTGAGTCCGAGCCGACTTTGCTCAGTTCACTCGAAAAACAGCAGATCTGCGACGAAGTTCTCAACGAAGTGTTCGGCCTGGGGCCGCTGGAGCCGCTTCTGCAGGATCCCAGCATCTCCGACATCCTGGTAAACACCCATAAGCAGGTGTACATCGAGCGGAAAGGCCTGTTAGAGCTGACTACGGTAACATTCCGCGACAACCAGCACTTGCTGCGCATCATCGACAAAATCGTTTCGCAAGTGGGCCGGCGGGTGGATGAGTCGTGCCCCATGGCGGATGCCCGTCTGGCGGACGGCTCACGCGTGAATGCGATCATTCCGCCGCTGGCAGTGGACGGCCCGCTGCTCTCGATCCGCCGTTTCAGCCGGGACAAAATGATGCCGGCTGACCTGGTGGACAAACTGGCTCTGACGTCCGGAATGATGGAGATCCTGGAAGCGGCCGTGAAGGCCAAGTTAAACATCATCATCTCGGGCGGGACGGGCGCGGGCAAAACCACGCTGCTGAACGCGCTCTCCGCCTTCATCTCACCCAAAGAACGCATTATTACCATCGAAGACGCGGCCGAGCTGCAGTTGAAGCAACCGCACGTAGCGCGGCTGGAAACCCGTCCTGCGAACCTGGAAGGCAAGGGCGCGGTGCGCCAGCGCGAACTGCTGGTGAACAGCCTCCGTATGCGTCCGGACCGAATCATCGTGGGAGAAGTGCGCGGCGGGGAGGCATTGGATATGCTGCAGGCCATGAACACCGGGCACGACGGCTCGCTGACCACGGTGCATGCCAACAGCCCGCGGGACGCTATTTCCAGACTGCAAGTCATGATTGCGATGGGCAGTGCGAACATGAAGCCAATTTCTATCCGGCAGCAGATCGCGAGCGCGGTTCAGCTTTTGGTGCAGGTCTCCCGAATGACCGATGGTTCGCGCCGCGTGGTGAATCTGACGGAGGTGACCGGGATGGAAGGCGATGTGGTAACGCTGCAAGATATTTTCGTCTTCGAAAAGCGCGGCTTGAGTCCGGAGGGCCGGGTAAAGGGCCGTTTTGCCGCCACGGGGATCCGGCCCCGGTTTTCCGAGACGCTGCTGACTGCCGGAATTCGCATGCGCCCGGATTTGTTTGACGAAGTGGTCGAGGTCTGACGCCGGTCTCTGCTTTTGTTCGCCCATGCAATTACGTGGAGGGGCGCTGGTTCGGATTCGCGCTTGGGTTCGTTTCGTAATTTTGATTTAGGGCGGGCAATTCCTGACCGAGCTGTGGCTCGGGCGACCGCATGATTAGTGTGTTCGGAGTCAGCGTGTCTGGGCGGGGATCGGCGGTGCGGGCGGCGGGCTTGGGTTCGTTTTGTAATTTCGTTTTTCGTTGCGAAGCGGATTCGCGGCGAGGCGGGCGGCCTGCAGGTCGGTGATGGTTTTGAGAAGCGCTGAGTAATCGCGGTGGAGGCGCGCCTGAGAGCGGTTAAGAGCGCGAGGGAACCGATGGCGCCGGAGAGCGTTCGAATGCAGGGCGAGGGTGAAATTCGGACATCTCCGTATTTCTGTTGACCCAATCGGCTTGGTCGTCCATTTTTTGCTCGAGGAGGGCGGCTTCGACGGCGACGTAACGGGCCAGACGCCATTGTGCTGCGGCGAGTTGATGAACCAGGTCGATTTCGGGCTTGCCTTGGGGGCGGAAATGGTCGAGGTAGGCGCGGAGTTCTGATTCGTAGTCTTCGGCGGATTCGTTTTGGAGGACGACGGTGCGGGCGGTGAGTCCATGGGTGAGGGCGTTGCGGGAAGAGGCGAGCTTGCCTTCAGGAGTTTTGGGGCCGCGGGATTTGGCGCCGTTGGCGCGGGCGGCCTCCTTTTTTAGCGCGCGCAACGGACACGAACGGCCTGCGCGCGCCGGGGCTGGTGAGGTTGACATGGTTGACATAGGCCTCCTTTAAGCGCGCGCAACGGAACGCCGCGGTTTTGATGCTGTTCTCACACGGCGTCCTGCGCGCTTTTCAGTTTTGAGGATGAGGGTGAGGTGTGGCGTGGGCGGGGAGGGAGTGGGGCAGGTGATTGGAAAGAGGTCGGATGGAGGTGGGGGAGAGGGGTGATTGAGGAGCTACGCGTATTTCAACAGCAGCATCGATGATTAGATGGGTTCTGCGGCGAGATCAATTGCCTGCTGCACAATCTCGTCAGAGACGCGAAAATCGAGGTCCCGACGTAATACGCGCACGAGACCAGGCAATTGCGGCGCTCGTCCCTCCAAGTTGAGGCGTGCTAGCAGGCGCAATGTACCAACTGTCCTCCTGCCCATCCGCGCCGCGATCACGCGAGCACGTTTGTCATCGCCGATAAAATACAGCGCCTGTTTTTCCTGCGCCTGGATCAAGGCTTCTGACTCGCCTTTGTCTAACTCAGCTTCAAGTAGCTGCACGTTATAGGCGTCGGAGGTGGTGCATTTCGCGAAAAATCCAGCTCGGTATAGTCTATTCAGGCGGTAGCGAAAGCGTCCTTTTTCGTTTACTTCTTTCTGCACGGCGCGGGGAACGTACACGCGGTCGAAGAACCACGCGAGATCGCTTGCTAGGTTCAAGTGGCTGAGGTTTATGAGGGGAGAAGCATCAACGACAGCGATTCGCAACAGCTATTCCTTGCTAAGCGAAAACAGCACAATTAGACCCAGGCCAAGCGCGGCCAGCGCACCGATGGTCTGTAGGTTTCCTTTGGTAAGCTGCTGCTCTTTAAGAAATTCAACGATCTGAGTTTCAACCGTACCAGGATTGTCCGACGGCGAGAATTTGAAGACCCTCGGAAACTGGGCCAGCAGGGGGTGACTAGCAAGATCCGTTCGCACAATGGGGATCACGAGCTTTCGCTGCTCCAGCGCATAGCGCAGTTCGTCGTGAACCACTTGGCTTGCCGCGGTCGTTATGATCGCCAACACGCAGTCAGCGCCATCAATGGCCTGTTTGACTGTCATAGCGGCTTGTACCGGTGCGCCAGCGCCGTGCTGGGGGACATACATCTCGATCCCGTGCGCGGCCGCGAGAGTTTGCAGCCGCCACGCCAGTGACATCTCAGCAGGATCAAGACTGTAGCTCAGGAATACGCGAAACGCCATCGCATCTATAATTCTAGCGAAGAACGCTATCTCGGAAATCCAATGTATCCCATCTTGAGGTAAAACGCCCTGGTCGTTGACGTCGTGGGCGAAGCCGGGGTTAGAAAATCAGCTTTAATCCGAGCTGGATCTCGCGCGAGGGGGTGGCGGGGGTCAGGATTTGGCCGGCGTTGGAGACGCGGCCGAGCGTTGCAGTGGCGGTCGGGGTTCCCGAGAAGATCCCGGAGATCGGCAGCGACAGATTGGTGTGATTCAGGACGTTGAACAATTCTCCGCGGAATTGTAGAGTCATGTTTTCGCGGATACGCGTGGTTTTCAGGATTCCGACGTCCAGGTTGACGAGGGCCGGACCGTAGAGTCCCTCTCTACCGAAATTTCCCAGGGTCCCGAACGGCTCCTGCGAGAAGCAGTTGGGGTTGAAGTACATGGTGGCGCCGCCCAGGATCGGGTTGTTGTTGCAGGCCGGGTAGCTGATGCCGCTGATGGTCTGAGCCGGGGCGGTGGGGTTGTAATTCGGACGTGGAACGCCGGTCAACTGATTGCTTTGGTCCACTCCGTCGGTGACGTTGAATGGCAGGCCGGTGCTCGCGGCCAGAATCCCGGTGATCTGCCAGCCTTCCACCAAGCGATTGCCATGGAACGGTAGTTCGTACAGGCCGTTGACGCGCAAGGCGTGGGTGATGTTGAAACCGCAGACGGAATAGTCGGGACCGCGCTGGTAAGGATTTTCATAAAGCGTCGGCGCGTTACCGGAGAGAGATCCGAGGGACGCGTCGCCCGAGTCGACACAGTGCGAATACGTGTAGGACACCTGGGCCTGGACGTTGCGGGTCAGGCGGCGATTGAGGCTGGCCTGCAGAGAATTGTAACGCGAGTTGGTGCCGTTGAGGCCGAGCGGCAAAGCGCCCAAAGCCGCGTTCCTGCGGACGCCGAGGAAGTGATAGACGCCGCTCGAATCGATGGTATAGGGCACCGGGTTCTGCTGGTTTCCGGAAATCAGGTTCACTCCGTGGGAGCCGACGTAGCCGACCGAGACCACGGTTCCCTGGAGGATTTCGCGCTGGACGTTGAGGTTGTACTGAATCATGTAGGGGGTCCGGTCGATTTGCCAAGCGTAGCCTGTGCCGATGCTCGGAAGCGGCGGGGCAGCGGCTGTACCGAGCGAGAAGGGGGCTGCTCCTCCATTGATGGACGGGTTTTGGAACGGGATGATAGCGGTACCGCTGGGAGATGTTTCGGTGAGCAAGGTCCAGGGTGGAGCGGCGGTCCAGGAGACGCCCCACACGCCGGCAGAGAGAACTTCATGGAAGATTCCGAAACCGCCGCGGATGGAAGTTTTGTGATCGGAGAACGGATCGTAGGCGACGCCCACGCGCGGGTCGAAATTCGTCCAGGACGGATTGGTCTGCATGACGTTCGGAACCCTGGTAAATGACGTGTCGCTGATGAAATTCACGATGGTGTACAAGTTATCGCGAAGCTCCACCGGGTTGGTCATGGGTTCATATCGCACTCCCAGGTTCAGGGAGAGTTTGGGAGTCACCTTCCAATCGTCCTGGGCGTAGGCCACGAAGTCGATTTCTCGGTAATCGCGGTTCGGATAGTTGGAAGGGATATCCAGAATTCCCGATAGTGTCGTGGCGGTTCCGGCGAGGAACAGCGGGAGGCTTCCGAAGGTCCAGCTGGACTGGCTGGTCATCGGGAAAACGACATCGGACTGGACGCGCTCGACCGACGCGCCGAATCTTAGGCTGTGGGCGCCCTTGGTCCACACAATGTCGTCGCCCTCGGTATAACGATTCTGCACTTGATTGGAAGGCAGGGGCGCGGCCGTGCCAGTGCCGATGGTGGTGACGCCGCTACCCAAGGTGATGGTGGCGTCGGGCCGTCCGGATCCCGGATACATTTGCAGCGCCGGATGAGTGGCCAGCGGGGCGCCGTCGACGTGCGTGCGAGAGAAAGAGGCGCGCAAGAGATTGACCACGGTGGGCGAGAAAATATGGCGCTCCTCCAGGTTGAAAAACTGGTTGGCGCCGACGTCTTGCTCCGGCCATAAACCCACGTTGCCGCCGCTGAAGGGATAGATGGCGTTTTGGAGGTCGATGAAGTATCGACCGAAGAAGGAGTCTTTCTCGGAAAAAGTGTAATCGAAGCGTCCCAGGTAATAGTTTTCGTGTATGGGTTGGATTTTGACCACGGTCGCCTGTCCGGTTCCGGCCGCGGTATTGATGTTAAATTGCGGCGCTGGAAAGAGAGCCAGTACCGCGTCGACCGCCGCGGCGGTTTGCGGGTTGGTGGAGGTGGAGGCGCGGGCTAAGGGAACGGTGGCGTTTTCAGAGAATCCCTGGACGGAGTGGATGCCTTCATAATTAAAGAAGAAGAAGGCCTTGTCTTTTTTGACGGGGCCTCCAATGGTGCCGCCGTATTGATTTCTGCGGTATTCGGGCACAGAAGAGGGGTCGGTGAAGTTCCGCGCGTCCATGTCGCTGTTCCGCAGAAATTCGTACAGGGAGCCGTGAAAATTGTTGGTGCCAGACCGGGTGACCGCATTCATCACGGCGCCGTTGCCGCCGAACTGCGCGCCGTAAGTGTTCGTCAAAGTCTCGAATTCGCCGATCGATTCTACTCCGAGCGAGGTGCCGGTAAGCGATCCGATCCCGCGATCATAAAATGTCTCGAGACTCTGGTCGTCCATCAGGAGGGCCTGTCCTTCGGGCCTGCCGCCGGCCACCGATATCGAGGCGTCTCGACCCTGGCGCGAGTTCGCACCCGTGCTGGTGCCCACCGGCGAGCTACCGGCGTAGTAATTCTGCACGCCCGGCGCGAGCTGGATGAGTTGCTCATAATTGCGGCCGTTTAACGGGAGCTCGCGCATCTGGGTCTGATCAACCAGGGAACCGACGGTCGCGTTGGTGGTCTCGACTTGGGTGACCTGGCCTTCCACGGTTATGGTTTGCTGGGCTTGTCCGACGGCCATCGAGAAGTCGACGACATTCTCGCTGCCGACGGTGAGGAGGACGCCTTTGTGAATCACGCTGGCGAAGCCTTCGCGGGAGGCTTGCACTTCATAGCTGCCCACGGCTAAATCGGGCACGCGATATCGCCCTTGCGCATCGCTCTGGGCGGTCTGGATCTGCCCGGTTCCTACGTTCTTGACCTGAATGGCTGCGCCGGAGATGACGGCTCCGGAGGAATCGGCGACGGTTCCAAGAATGGTGGCGGTGGCGCCCTGTCCGCGCAAGCGCGCAACGCCTGCGATACCGGCAATGAGAACTGCCAACAACAACGTGAAGTATTTCAAACCATCCCCCTGTGTGTAACCCGATATGTGTAACGCGATGTGTGTTAACGCGATTCTCTAAGCGCTGCCGGCTAGGTTTGCCATCGCGGGAAGAGCGCTTGCGCGTTGCCGTTCTCAATGGCCTTCTGCTCGCCGGCCGGGAGCTTGAGATTGGCCAGGCCTTGCGCGGGCAGGCTCGGCATAAAAAACGGATAGTCGCTGCCGAACAGGATGTGCGAGGCCGGGGCCATCCGTTTGAGCCCCAGCATGTTTAAAGGCGCGAAGCCCTGTGCTATTTCGAAATAGCATCGGGCGACCTCGCTCTCGAGGCCTTCCGGAAATATCGACTTCATGACTTCGGGGCCGAAATTTTCCGCGGTGCTCATGCCGATGAGGCGATCGATAAACAGCGGCATCACGCCGCCGGAATGCGCGAAGATGAACCGGATGTCGGGAAGCTGCCGTAGGGTTCCGCTCACGCTGAGGCTGAAGATGGTTCGCGCGGTATCCATGGGCCATTCGAGCCACGAGCCGTTCATAGGCGGCTTGAAATAAGTCATGGCCGCGGGAGTGCAGCACGGAGCGTCGGTGGGGTGGACGAAGACGACGGCTTTGCGGCGGTTGAGCTCCTCGAACACGGGGCGGAATTTGGGATCGCCCAGCCAGGCATCGCCGTAGCTGGTGATAATGCCGAAACCATCCGCCTTGAGCATGCTGGTGGCGTAGTCGATTTCTTTCAGGCTTTCGTCCACGTCGGCCATCGGCAAGGCGGCTAAGAGGCCAAAGCAGCCGGGATGATCGCCGGCCAACTGCGCCGCGGTTTCATTCCACTTGCGCGGCTGAGGGAGACCGCCGCCCGCTGCCGCCGAAAGCATTCCAACGGCGACGCCGCCACGATCCATGTCCTCGATCGCCAACTCAGGCGTCCAATTGCCGAAACGTCCCATGTTCGGCCGAGCTTTGTTGGGATTTCTGCGTTGCCCGATGTGGTAGTGCACATCGATTTTGCCTTTTCGAGTGGTGGCGCGTTCGGAAGTTTGCGCCGAACTGGTCCGCGAAGGCAAAACGGCAGCCGCTCCAACGGCGCTCGCGTAGCCGAGGAGCTCGCGCCGCGAAAGGGCGCGCTCGTCGCCATTCAGATTGTTTTCCGCTTCGCTCATACTTCATTCCTCCAGGAATCGGGAGACTCAAGAACGCGTGTATGAGGTCGAGACTCCAGCAGTTGACCCAATTGGTCCCGCAAGCATATCACGCTGCGAAAGATGAGTCAACTCAATTGAGACACTTTGTCAAGGCAAAATAGAAATGTCGTGTTCCTGGCAAAGTAGAAATGTCGCCTTTCGCCGGAGCTTTTCGGAAGCGCATGTTAATCTTGCGTGTGCCGGTGAAGCGGAGACGGGCAATGGTGGCGAGCAACCCGATCAAGGAATAGCCGGCCGGAACTCATCGCGGACGATGAGAAGAATGTGGTCCTCCCGACGCGTTCTTCGATCTGGGCCGGGGCCGACCGACGGGAGGCAGTCGGTCCCGGCTCGGGGTTTGGTTTTTGCGCCACATCGGACCGATAGATTCTGCCATGCCTTAAAAAACGCACGCCGTGGGCCCCGGCGTGTTCTTGGAAGCTGCGGGAATCGAGTGGTGCGGAGGGAATCGTCGCAAATGCTCTTTGACGAAACAAACCCCCGGCTTACCGGCCGGTCGTGCGGAGCATTTCCCGGTACAGGGCGAACTTTGCCGTCCCGCCACTCCCCCAGGACTAGAGTATCATCAAATGGCTCCTCCTCTGCCGGTAATCTGACTCTCGCGCCGCCTGCCAGATCTTAGGCGCTTTGTGCAGATCGAAATTCTTACCCCAGTCGCTGCCGCGAGATTTGGCGCGAGTGGTCTTGTCTGCCTTCACGGCTGGAGTGGCCTTCACCTTCTCGGCCACGCATGCATTCTTCCACGGACAAATATCGTTCCCCCTGGCGTACGGCCAACGTTCCGTCCAGCCGTTGTTCCACCCGCACCTTCGCACCTCGTAGTCCAGGCGTCACTGCCCGGGGATCGATCTGATAGAGCTTGCCGTCCCATCGCAACGTGTAGTCGGGCCGTACTTGTCGCTGCTCCACATAGCTGAGCGCCGACGCCAGATTATGACTCTTCTCTAGCGCCCGATGCGCATCGTCAGCACTGGCTGGCTCGACCGTCATTTCCCGTTCCCACCACACCAGGTACTCGTTCATCAGGTACTCATTGGCTTGCTCGATGGTCTTTGCCCCTGCCACTCGTAGGCCCTTGACCAACCGGTCCTGGGCGGTTCCAAAATTTCTTTCCACTCGCCCTTTGGCCTGAGGGGAATGCGCTGCCGTCCACGCAATCCCCAGCTCTCGTAATGCCCGACCGATCTGGGTCGGCGGCATTTCCTCGGCATCCTTTTCCACCCCTGGTTCATCTCGCTTGCGCTTTTCGTTGTTCCGGAACAGGCTCGCTTTGTCCGTATAAAATAGCAACGGCCGGCCGAATTTCTCTAGATAGCTCCACAGCAGTTTCATGTTCTCCTCGGTGGAGTCATGCCGCACGAAGCGCGCAAACAGCCGGCTCGTCGCGTCATCAATCATCGCAATCAGATATACCTTTTCCCCGCGCCCTTCCAACCAATCGTGCTCGCTGGTATCCCACTGCACCATCTCGCCCCGCCGGCTTCGCCGCGGCCGCCAGGTATGCACGGCTTGAACTCGTGCTTTCTTTCCGCGCCACAGCTTGGCTCCCATCATCCACTTCCGCACCGTCTCCTTGCTCGCCTCGATCCCGTGCTTCTTGCCCAGATACTCCGCCGCCAACGTCGGGCCGAACCCCCCATACACTGGTGAGGACAGAATCTTCACCGCCTCCTGTGCGATTGCTTCTTCGAACCCACGGTTGGACTTCTTTCCTCGCAGCGCATGGATAGCCGCCTTATCTCCGCGCTCCTTCAGCGCTTTCAACAGCCGCTGTACCTGCCGAATGCTCACTCCTAATTCGGAACTGGCGTCTTGCTGCGTGATCAGTTTCTTCTTGGCCTTCTTCAACGTCACCAGCCGGTCTCTATCGGCTTGGCTCATTAGTAGCTGTCCTTCCTGCATCCTCAAAGCTTGAGGCTGTCAAGACGACATTTCTACTTTGCTCAACTACGACATTCTCACTTTGCTGCCACACTCAATTGAGACACTTTGTCGTTAGCACGTGAGTTGTCCGGTGTAATTAGCACGTGAGTTGTCCGGTCCAGGCCGGGCGCGCGAATCTGGCGAGGTGGAACCGAGCCGGATGATGCCCGCCCGAGAAACGGAGCGGATGATGAAACTGCAAGACGTGATTTTGAAAGCCATGGCGAAGAAGCTGACCTGGATCGAGGCGGCCGAAATCGCCGGCATGAGCGTGCGCAACATGCAACGGATGCGGCAGCGCTACCAGGAGCATGGCTACACGGGGCTGTTCGACCAGCGCCGCGGCAAGCGCAGCATCCATCGAGTTCCGATGGAAACGGCCGAGCGAGTGCTAGCTCTCTATCGGGACTGGGTCAAGCAGGCACTGCAAGGGGCGGGGCTGGTAGCCAAGCGGCGCAGACGCGGCCCGCATCGCTGACGTCGACCGCGTCGTCCGATGCCGGGGATGCTATTGCATATCGACGGCAGCAAACACCGCTGGTTTCAGGATGACCGCTACTACGACCTGATCGTGATTCTGGACGATGCCAGCAGCGAGATCTATTACGCGAACTATCGGATCTGGTAGCATTGCTCGAAGCCTCGGAGCGGGGGTCAGAAAGAGCGGCGTAAATCTGTAGAATGAACAGTCCTATGAGATACCCACGCATTACCCAACTCATCGTTGTCGGAGTTCTATTCCTCTTCGTATCCCGATTGTCTGTAGGTCAGAACCCCTCAGAGAGCCTCGGATTTGAAGGCAATGAAGTGCTGAAGACCGACGCCGCTTACCGCGAGGCGGTACTAAAGGCCGACATCGAAACTTTGAAGAGCATACTCCACGAAGAGATCATCATTGTGCATTCCGATGGCGACACGGACCACCGGGCGAACTTCCTTGAAAGTATATCTTCGGGACGTTTGAGGCTCCAATCCTACGAGCGGAGCAATGTCTCGGTGCGCGTTTATGGATCAATGGCGTTGTTACTTTCCCGGACGCGCAAGCTATTCACGTACAAAGGCACGCCAGGCAAGGATGAGGACACGTCGCTGGTTAAATACGTGAAGAAAGGAACACGGTGGCGAATGGTTGCGATGCAAAATACGCACCGGTCCAACTGAATTGGTGACGATTGCGGCTTTTTGTCGCAAACCGACCAGGAATTTTCAAAGTGGCCCACTACCGGCTTGAGACTGCAAATCAGCGCGAATGTCTGGAAAACGAGAAAGAACCGGGCGCACTTGCCGGCTCAATAAGCCAGTTCGCGTATCATGCGCCGGTGACGTGCAGCAGCGTAACTTCAGGCCGGCAGTTCACTCGAAAACCGCCGATGCTTCCGATCCCTCGGGACACGTAGACCTGCCGCCCGTTCCATTCCTTCAGCCCGGCGATGAAGCGTTTATCCTCGACCGGTACGAAAGGCGCGCCCAGCAGCGGCACCAGGACTTGCCCGCCATGCGTGTGACCCGACAACATCAAATCCCACGGATGCTTGGCCAAGACATCCTTCGTGTCGGGATTGTGCGCGAGCAGTATGGTAGGCTCCTCCGTGCGAGCCCCTTCGAACGCACGTTCAGCATTCAGTTCCCCGCTCCAAAGATCCCCGACTCCCACCAGGCGAAGGGATTGGCCGTGAATTCGAATCAACTCCGAGCGATTGTCGAGCAACGTGACATCGCTGGCCTCCAGCAGGCTTCGCACCACGCAGGTATCGCGAAAGCCTCCGAATTTGCCTGCCCACAGGCCGCCGTCGTGATTGCCGAGGCAGGCGAAGGTCCGCGCAGTTTTCGAAAGGCGCTTGAGGAGCTCGCTGTATTCGGTTTCATCGAACCGGTCGGCATTGGTAACAAAATCGCCGGTCAGGCAGATCAGGTCCGGGCGCATGGCGAGCCCTAAATCGATGGCTTTCTCAATCAGTGAAAATGGCACCATCGCCGAAGCGTGGAAATCCGACAGGTGCAGGATCCGCACGCCGCGGCCAAGATTCCGCTGCGGCAACTTCACGGAAACGCGACTCTGCTCCAGCCAGTTCGGTTCGATGCCAAAGGCATAGACCGGCGAAGCGGCAACCAGGGAAAGGGAAGAAAGGAAATTTCTACGGGTCAAATACTATTTTCCGATGAATGGGGAGTTTTTTGAATGGTTCAGTAGCACTAGTACGGCGTCACGTCCGGTGGTTCGGAAGTTTTCAAAACGCTCCGTCGCTAATCGCTTTGAGGAAGGCCTCGGGTATGGGCCACTGGCCGTAAACCAGCCGGTCGTCCCGGCGGAACGTCCCGCCCACCAGAACACCGCTTAAGTCCGCTGGATTGGCTTGGCTGTGCTCGCGCGCGATCCACTTGCGCAGCGTGTCGGTGGTGTTTTGAAAATTCGTCAGGAGCGTGGCCGCGGCCGCCGCATCGCGGCAAGTGACGTCCAGGCCAAGCTGCAGATGATCGCTCTGGAGGCCGATCGTGAACACGGCTTGATCGGCTTTTTCGAGCGCGGAAACGTACGGCCTGGCGCCCGCCGGCAGTAATCCGGGTTTTCTGAGTGCTGCGACGGGAACCACCGCCCACACAGGTTGATTCGGCCGCTGCAGATCCAGCTTGCCGGATTGCCGCGTCACCTGATAAGCCGCGAAATCATCCGGGCCGATCGCCATCCCCAAAAGATCCGTGCCTGCCGGATAAAACGAGATGCGCCGATTGGGCTGGCTGCCCGGTGCCACGCAGTAATTGTTATGGCACGAGCCGCCGTCGTGAACTGCGTAATCCGCCAGGTTCTTCCAGTGGAAGCGGCCTCGCGAGGCCAGAAATACCTGACCATCCCGGAAGGCCAGGGCTACAGCATCCAGATCCTGCCGATAATCGAACTTGGTTTCATCCACAAACTGGCGATATTCGGGCTCCTCGGCGGCCTTTGACCCGGCCAGCATATTCAAAATGCCCGCGCGGCGAATCGCAGCTACATCGATGTAGACGATGGTCGAGTTGGACGCCGGCAGGAAGGAAACCAGGTCCGCGGTAGAAGAAACGCGGCGGACGTGCAGATAATAAATCGCTCCTGCCCCGGCCGCGCCGATAACAACCAACGCTACGATCAGCTTCCAAAACCGGAGGCGCAAGCGCACTTCCTCAGCTTACATGGCGGCAGCCACCTCTGCGACCCGCGAGTCTTTCCAGAGGTGAATGTAAGGCTGCAAATCCTGCATCATCTTGCGGAATTGCGGCAGGTCCAGCGACTGTGCGCCATCGCTCATGGCCTTTTCAGGACACGGATGCACCTCGACCAAAAGGCCGTCCGCGCCAATGGCGACCGCCGCGCGCGAGAGCGCCGGAACCAGACTGCGCTTCCCAGTTGCGTGGCTGGGATCGAGCACCACCGGCAGATGCGTCAATTCATTCAGAGCCGCCACCGCCGCGATGTCGCAGGTGTTTCGCGTAACGGTCTCGAAGGTTCGAATGCCGCGCTCGCACAGGATCACGTTCGAGTTGCCGTGCGCCACCACGTACTCCGCCGACATCAGCAGTTCCTTGACGGTGCAACTCATCCCGCGCTTGAGCAGCACCGGCCGGCCGCATCCGCCCAGCGTCTTCAGCAGCGCGAAATTCTGCATGTTGCGCGCGCCGATTTGAAGAACGTCCGCATATTCAGCCACCAGATCGACATCGCGGTCGCTCATGACCTCCGTGATAATTCCCAATCCGGTGGCGGCCTTGGCCTTGGCCAGCAGCTTCAGCCCTTCCGTCTCCAGGCCTTGAAAGTCGTAGGGCGACGTCCGAGGTTTGAACGCTCCGCCGCGCAGCAGCTTAGCGCCGGCTTCCGCAACTCCTTCGGCGGCCTGCATGATCTGTTTTTCCGATTCCACCGAACAAGGTCCGGCCATCACGATGAACTCATCGCCGCCGATCTCGCAGCCGTTCACGCGAATGCGCGTCCGCTCGCCGCGATATTCCTTGCTGACGAACTTATAGGGCGCCGAGATGCGCACCGCGCTCTCCACCTGCGGCATCGCTTCCACCGATTCCAGGCACGCGGTGACGTCGCCCATGCCCACCGCTCCGATCACAACGCGCTCTTCTCCTTCAATGGCGTGAATCTTGTAGCCGAATTCGCGGATGCGCTCGCATACCTGCTCGATCTCCTCTTTGGTCGAATGGAGTTTCATCGAGATGATCATCTTACTTCGCTCCTAAAATAAAAAACCCACTCCGTGGAGTGGGCCGGTTTTGACAATTTCAATTACTGGACCAACGCCACTCGCCCGATTCAGGCGCTAAACCAATACCAAAATCGAAACGAGTTGTAAATGCGGCGTGGCATTAAAAGCCCAGTATACGCGGAAATTCGGCTCGAACGCAAGGCACAGAAGTACTGCTTTCGCCTCAGCCTACCCGGCGGCTTTGGCCAGCAGCGCCGCCATGCCGGCAGCGGCCACTTGCTCATCTTCGTGCGACTTTACGCCGGAAACACCGATGCCGCCGATGCACTGGTTCTCATAGAGAATCGGCAGCCCGCCCTGGAGCGGCAGGCGATCCGGAAATATCATCATGACTGGCCGCTCCTTCGTCATATCTTCCAACGCCTTGGTGGGATGCCGGGAGAGCGCCGCGGTCCTCGCTTTACGCGTCGCGATATCCGGGCTCTGTAAGACCGCACCGTCCATGCGCTCCACGTGAATTAAATAACCGCCCTCATCCACCACCGCGATACTGACTTTCCAGTTGTTCTTCGCGGCTTCGGTCTTGGACGCGGCCACCATCTTCTGGGCGTCCGCCCAGTTGAGACTTGGTTTGCTGTGCATGCTTACTTTTTATAACACGTCGGGCCGTATGGCGATCGCCCGCACTCTATAATCGTAAGTTGGACTTAGAGAAAATCCTGCTGCGAAGGGTCGGCGAGGCGGTCGGCCGTTTTAAGATGATTCGCGAGGGCGATCGCGTGGCGGTAGCTTTGTCGGGCGGCAAGGACTCGCTCACCTTGCTCGAAGCCCTGTTACTGCTGGCGAAAAAGGCGCCGGTGGAATTTACTGTTTGCGCGTTCACCGTCGAACAGGGAAAATTTCTCCGTCCGATCGAGCCGCTTGGCGATTATCTGAAGTCTCGAAACATCGCCTGGACTTATTATCGGGACAAGCCTTCACTGCGGCTGCTCGAGGAACAACCGGGCCACGGTTGCGACCTTTGTAGCCGATATCGCCGCCGCGCGGTTTATGAGATCGCACGGGATTTGGGAGCCAACGTGATCGCCTTCGGCCACACCGCGGATGACTTTTGCGAATCGTTTTTGCGCAATGCCTTGTTCACGGGACGGGTGAGCGCGCTGCCGCCGATCACCTACTCGCGGGACAAGGAATTTCGCCTGATCCGCCCCTTGGCGTTTGTAACCGAGGACATTACCAGCCGCTTTGCGGAATCGCTCGGCGCGCCCATCACTCCCTGTGGATGCTCGCTCAGAACCGGCACGGTGCGAAAATCGATTCGCGGATTATTTAGCGAAATCGAGAAGGATTACCCGCATCTGAAAGAGACGCTGCTCTCCGCGATGGGACATCTGGAACCCGACCGGCTGCTGGATCCGCGCTATCTGGACCTGGAGGGACATCAGCCGGTCCCCACGCCCGCGCCTCTCACGGTTCTAACCGATTAAGCTGGAAATCAAATGCAGACCGCAACCGCCCAAGCAATGTACTCCGACGCGTTGGAGCAAAAGATCAGGAGCCGCACGGCTCGGGTCGGCATCATCGGCCTGGGCTATGTAGGGTTGCCGCTGGCGGTGGAATTCGCCAAAGCCGGATTCTCGGTCACCGGAATTGACGTTCAGAACTCCAAGGTTGCCAGCCTGAATGCCGGCGAATCGTACGTGCAGGACGTGCCGAGCGAGGCTCTGCTGCCGCTAATCGAGTCGCAGAAATTTCGCGCGACCACGGACTTCTCGGCCGTGGCCGACCTTGACACCATCAACATTGCCGTACCCACGCCGCTCAGAAAAACCAAAGACCCGGACATGAGCTTCATCGTGGCGGCTTGCCAGGAGGTCGCCAAGTATTTCGGTCCCGGCAAACTCGTCATCCTGGAATCCACCACCTATCCCGGCACTACGGACGAACTCGTATTGCCAATGCTCGAACGGCCCGGTTTAAAGGCCGGCGAGCAGTTCTTCCTGTGCTTTTCGCCCGAGCGAGTAGATCCGGGGAATCCAAAATATCAGACCGCGAACATTCCCAAGGTCGTGGGCGGAATCACTCCGGCGTGCACCCGGCTGGGCGCTCTGTTTTATTCCCAAGCCATCGAGAAAGTGGTTCCCGTAAGCACAACCAGTGTCGCGGAGATGGTCAAGCTGCTCGAAAATACATTTCGCATGATCAATATCGGGCTGGCGAACGAAATCGCTCTGATGTGCGACCGCATGGGCATCAACGTCTGGGAAGTGATCGAGGCCGCGGCCACCAAGCCGTTCGGCTTCATGCCGTTCTATCCGGGGCCGGGACTCGGCGGCCACTGCATCCCCATCGATCCGTTCTATCTCTCCTGGAAGACCAAGCAGGCCGGCATCGAGGCGCGTTTCATCGAGCTGGCCGGATACATCAACGGCCAAATGCCGCATTTCGTGGTCGACAAAATTCAGAACGCGCTCAACGACCAGTCCAAGGCGCTGAAGGGCGCGCACATTCACATCCTCGGCGTCGCGTACAAGCGGAACATCGACGACGTCCGCGAGTCGCCCGCCGTGGATATTATTCTGCTGCTGGAGCGCCGCGGCGCGCGCATCACGTATAGCGATCCATTCGTTCCCCAGCTCCGGTTAGATCATCACGCGCTAGTGAGTGAAGATGCCGCCAACGCTTCCGCGCGGGCCGATTGCGTGGTTGTGGTGACGGATCACAGCGCCTTCGACTATGCCGGTGTTGTCGAAAACGCGAAGCTCATCGTGGACACGCGGAACGCGCTCAAAAATTTCGCATCCCCAAAAATCGTGCGCCTATAAACGCCTGCCCGAATATTTGGAATGCTAACTGGAAAGCGCCCTGGAGCGGCAAATGCGATGAGCGATGTACGTGGACCGGCATTGGCGAATCCCAAACGTCGCGCATGGGCCGTTTCCATCGGCCACCTAAAGCAGCCGCGCGAACTCCTCTACCGTAAGCCCAGCCTCTCGAATGAGCGCTCGCAGAGTTCCCTTTGCGAGCCTCTTTATGGTTGGGCACGGACAAGCGTCGGTGTGGCGGCTTTGCATGCCGAAGGATGATGTGGCTGCCGTGCTGCTCGTCGAATTCATACCCAACCTTGCCAAATGCCTTGACAGCCTCACTGCCGGAAACCACCGGCAACTTCATCCGCTAGGCACCTCAATCACCTCTTCGAGTATGCCCGGAGGTACTGGCTCACCATGCTTCTTCAGACTCTTCAGATAGCCCTGAATGGCCTCACGAATGTTTTCGGTCGCTTCGGTGCGCGTTCGACCCTGGGAAATACAGCCGGGAAGAGCAGGACACGTCGCCACGAACATCCCGTCCTCATCTTGTTCCAGGTAAACGCGATACTTCATTACCCGCATTCTATCAAAGCGGCTACGGGGCTACCCGAATCTGTTAGCATCGACTTCATGAGGTGGCCGGTTTGCTCGACTTCCTGAAGCCGCCTGTCGCAGCCATTCAAGATTTCTATATTCTGTCCGGACGCGCCCTCCGCAACGTTTTTCGGGCGCCCCACTACGTGGAAGACATCGCCATCCAGATGGATGTCATCGGCGTCGGCAGCCTCCCCATCGTCGTCCTCACCGGATTTTTTAGCGGCCTGGTGATCACTATGCAGATGTCGCGCGCGCTTTCACAATATGGCGCCGTAGACCAGGTGGGCCAGATCGTCGCCCTCACGCTGGTGCGCGAGCTCGGCCCGGTGCTGACCGCTTTGCTGGTGGCCGGCCGCAATGCCTCTGGAATCGCCAGCGAACTCGGGTCCATGAAGGTCACCGAGCAGATCGACGCCATGCGCGCCCTGGGAACCGACCCCATACAGAAGCTGGTAACCCCGCGCATGATCGCTACCTGCGCCATGCTGCCCATGTTGACCATCGTCGCGGACTTTGTAGGCATGCTCGGAGGCTACATCATCGCTTATCTGACGCTCGGGCTGACCACGTCGGAATACTGGACCACCGCCTATCAATCGCTCCAATATAACGACATCGTACAGGGCCTGCTCAAGCCGTTTGTGTTTGCGTTCATTGTTTCGCTGGTGGGCTGCTTCTACGGTCTGCGCACCAGCGGCGGGACCCAGGGCGTGGGCCGCGCTACCACGCAAGCGGTGGTCGTCGCTTCAGTGTGGGTGTTCGTTCTCACCTCGCTGCTCACCCGGATTTTCGTTAATTTACACTGATGCCCGACGCCGCTCATCCGGCTGGAACCGAAAGCCTGCTGCGATTTGAAAATGTCAGCGTTCGTTTTGACGACGTGCCGGCGCTCCAGGACATCTCCTTTGAGCTGCACGCCGGCGAAACCCGGGTGGTGCTGGGAGCCGCCGGCAGCGGCAAAACTACGCTGCTCAAGGCCGCCATCGGACTCATTAAAATCGCTTCCGGCCGAGTGCATCTGTTTGGACAGGACATCACAAATATGCAGGAAAACGAATTGTTCGATCTGCGCAGCCAGGTAGGCGTGCTGTTCCAGGAGGGCGGCCTGTTCGATTCCCTCACGGTGGCGGAAAACGTCGCCTACCCGCTGGTGAATCGCCGTACCCACGCCATTGCACTGAGCGAGGTGGATACCAAGGTGCACGACGCTCTTCGATTCGTCGAGCTGGAACATACCCTGGAACAATACCCCAGTGAGCTTTCCGGCGGCATGCGGCGCCGGGTCGGGATTGCCCGTGCCGTCGTCAGTGAGCCGCCCCTGGTGCTTTACGATTCGCCCACCGCCGGCCTGGACCCCATCACCGCCAATACCATCATGGCTCTGATCGCCAAAGAACGGGATTTTCAGAACACCGCGAATCTGATCGTTACGCAGCGTTACCAGGACGGGCAGCTGATGGCCAACTTTCGATACAATCGCAGCAGTGGTCAGTTGGAGCCGGTTTCCAGAAACGGGGCTGGCAACGGACCCGGCTCAAATCCCACTCACACCATTTTTATGGTCATGAAAGAAGGTCAGCTCGCGTTTGAAGGGAATCAGGCGGAGCTGGAGGCCTCGCGCGACTCCTACATCTCGAAGTTCGTTCCTAAGTACTCCTAACGTATGCCGGTTCAAACCAGGGTTAAGTGGGCCAAGCTTCGGGTCGGGATTCTCTCTCTCGTCGCGATGGTCATCCTGACGGTCCTCATCTTTCTGATCACCGGACACGTCAATATCTTCGAATCGAACGCGCTGATTTACACGTACATGGCCGATGCCGCCGCGCTTACCACCGGCGCGCCGGTCAATCTGGATGGCATCCCGGCAGGCAAAGTCGAGGCCATCACGCTGTCTGGCTCCAAGGATCCGCAACGTCTGGTTCGGATCGAAATGCAGTTGCCCGAGCACGAGCTCCGGGACATCCCCAGCGATTCGCTGGCCTCCATCAGCGCGGCCAACGTGCTGGGCACCAAGTACATCAACATCAAGTCCGGCATGAGCGCCACCATCGTCCGCAACGGCCAAGAGATCCCCAGCGTTGCCACCGGCGAAATTCAGGACCTGGTGCAACAGGGCTTCGGAGTGATCGCGTCGCTGCAAAAAACCGTCGAGCGCGTGGACAGAATCGTGGGCTTGGTCGAGTCCGGTCAAGGCAGCATCGGCAAGCTGCTGGTAGACACGACGCTCTACAACAACATTCTCCAGATCACCAACCAGGTAAAGCAGCTGGCCGACGTATTAAACAGCGACCAGGGCACGCTTGGGAAATTGCTCAATAGCCCGGAATTGTACAACCAGTTTCAAGCTTCCCTGGGGCGCGTCGATAACGCGGTTGCGAGCCTCCAAAACGTTATCCAGGGCCTTCAAAATGGCGAGGGCACCGCGGGCAAGCTGCTCAAGGATCCTGCGCTTTACAATGATGCGCAGCAGACCGTGGCACAGATCAACCAACTGCTCGGCGATCTCAACGCCGGCAAAGGCACCGCCGGCAAACTCCTCAAGAGCGACGAATTGAGCAACCAACTGCAGGCCACCATCGGCAAAATTGATCTCATCATCGACAAGATCAATGCCGGGCAAGGAACCATCGGCCAGCTGCTGGTCAACCAGCAGTTGTATGACAACCTGAATGGCGCCACGCGCCAGATGAACCTCCTCATGCAGGACTTCCGGGCCAACCCGAAGAAGTTTTTGCACGTGAAGCTTTCGATATTTTGAAGCAACTGATCGTTAACGCCGACGACTTCGGCTTCACGCGCGACGTCAACCAGGGCATCGTGCATGCCTGCCGCGAAGGTATCCTGACGGCCACCACCTTGATGGCGACGGGCGCTGCCTTCGAAGATGCCGTGGTCTTGGCGCGAGAGAATCCTGATCTCGATATCGGCGTTCATCTGGTTCTGGTGGGCGGCCCCGGCTATCCGGCCACGGTCGCGAAACTGATTCAGGCCATGGCGCTCGGCCGGATCAAGGTCTACGACGAGCTCGCCCGCCAGGTGCGGAAGGTGCTGGACGCCGGTATCCGCCCCACGCATCTTGACACGCACAAACACACGCACCTACTGCCGCCGGTGCTCAACGCGGTGGCGCGCCTCGCCGCCGAGTTCAAGATTCCCTGGGTTCGGCGTCCCTTCGATCTTCCCCTGCACGCTTCCGGCGTCCCGTGGCAGATCCGGATCGCGAACGGTGGTTTCGGCTTCATGCGGCGCCGTTTTCATCGAGTCTTGACGAGCCGAGGCTGTTCCACCACCGATCATTTCGCGGGCTTTCGGATGACCGGCCGTTACGACGCCGCCGAGCTGGCGCTGTTGATCCGTTCGCTCCCGGAAGGCGTCACGGAATTCATGTGCCATCCAGGCTTCTGCACCGACGAATTGCGTGCGGCCCGCACGCGCCTCAAAGAAAGCCGCCGCCGCGAACTCGACGCGCTCACTTCCCCTGAGGTCCGCACCGCGTTGGAAGAATCGAACGTAAAGCTCGCGCGCTATCGCGAGGTCAACGCCCGAGTGTTAAAGTGACTGAAGATGGAGAGGGAGGACCTACCATGCCGCCTTTTGACCGTCGCGACTTCGTCCGCACGCTGGCGGTCGCCGGAATGCTGACTGACACGAAAATGCAAGCCGCGACCGAAGAAAACGCCTCCACCACGCCAAAATCCGGCGGCCCCACCACCGCCCCCGATGTCACGCGCCATCTCGCCCAATATCTCGTTTCGGCCAAGCCCGAGGACTTACCCGAGAAGGTCCGCCAGGAAGCAGCCCGGACGCTGCTCAATTGGGCCGGCTGCGCGATCGGCGGATCGCGGCATGAGACCGTGGATATCGCGGTCGCGGCGATCTCGCCTTTTTCCGGTCCGGCTCAAGCCAGTATTCTCGGCCGCCACGAACGCCTGGACGTCCTCAACGCAGCGCTGATGAACGGCATCAGCTCCCACATTTTCGACTACGACGACACGCACCTGCGGACCATCATCCATCCCGCGGGTCCGGTCGCTTCCGCGATCCTCGCGCTGTCGGAATACCGGCCGGTCTCGGGCCGGGAATTCATGCACGCGCTGGTGCTGGGGGTCGAGACCGAGTGCCGCATCGGCAACGCTGTCTATCCGGCGCACTACGACATCGGCTGGCACATTACCGGAACCGTGGGCGTATTCGGCTCCGCGGCGGCCGCCGGCAAACTACTGGGACTGTCCGAGCAGCAGATGGTGTGGGCGCTCGGCCTGGCCGCCACCCAGCCGGTTGGATTGCGCGAGATGTTCGGCACCATGACCAAGAGTTTTCACCCGGGCCGCGCCGCGCAGAACGGCCTCACCGCCGCGCTGCTGGCAGCTCGCAACTTCACCAGCTCCGACCAGCCGCTCGAGGCCAAGCGCGGTTGGGCCAACGTTCTGAGCACCTCGCGCAATTATTCCGAAATCACCGACAACCTCGGCAAGACTTATCAGATCCTGCTCAACAGCTACAAACCTTTCGCCTGCGGCGTGGTGATCCACCCCATCATCGACGGCTGTATCCAGCTCCGCAACCAGGGCCATCTGACTGCGGCCCAGATCGATCGCATCGAGATCAAGATTCATCCGCTGGTCCTCGAGTTGACCGGCAAGAAGACTCCGCAAACCGGCCTCGAAGGAAAATTCAGCGTTTACTACGCAGCCGCCGTCGCGATCGTCGAAGGAGCCGGGGGCGAGCGCCAGTTCAGCGATAAGTTGGTGCGCGACCCGGTCATCACCGCCTTGCGCGACCGCGTCGTGGCCACCGTCGACCCCTCCATCGGAGAAGCCCAGGCGCGCGTGCTCATTACGCTCAAGGACGGCCGCCGGCTCGAGAAATACGTCCAACACGCCATCGGGAGCCTGGAAAATCCTATGTCCGACGCCGCGCTCGATGCGAAGTTCCTCGATCTAACCAATGGCGTGCTCCCGTCCGAAAAATCGCGCCGCGTGCTCGAGCTGTGCCGGAATATGGAGAAACTGCCTGCCGCCTCCGAGCTGGCCCAAGCCGCTTCGGTCTAAGCGAAGAAGGGCTTCCGCCGCTCGGTAAGACGGCCCTCGTGTATAATAAAAGTGTCGATCGAAGCAGTGGGCGAAAGCCCACTTTTTTATTGCATTTCAAATGTCCGCCGCAGATAAAGAAACGATTATCGCCAAGATCGCCGAAATCGCCCAGCGAGTCGGCGGCTCCGAAGGCATCGAAATCGTCGACGTCCAGCTCCTGGGCGCCGGGCGCGGCCGCGTCTTGCGCATCTTCATCGACCGTCCCCAGGGCGTCTCCCACGGCGACTGCGAATTTATTTCGCAGCAGGTAGGAACTATTTTGGACGTGGAGGACGTCATACCTGGCGACAGCTACACGCTCGAGGTGAGCTCGCCGGGCTTAGAGCGCAAGCTGCAACGCCCCCAGGACTTCGAAAGATTTGTCGGACAAAAGGCACGAATCGTGTTGCGGGAGCCGGTCGAGAACCAGCGTCGCTGGGAGGGCAAACTCGCCGGTTTTTCAGATGGAATCGTCGCTCTGGAACCGAGCGCCGGCAAGCTCATCCGCTTCCCTCTTGCAAAGGTCGAAAAAGCCAACCTGAAGTTCGACTGGTAAGCACCCCGGACAGATTGAGGAATCGAGGAACAAGACACAGTGGCTAGTATCTATCAGTCCATCGAGATCTTGAGCAAGGAGAAAGGCATCGATCCGCAGATCGTCATTGATGCTGTCAAGGATGCGATGCTGGTGGCTGCCCGCAAGCATTTCCGCACCACCGAAGACCTCATCGCCGAGTTCAATGATCGCACCGGCGCGCTCGAAATCTACGGCGTCAAGACCGTGGTGGAGACCGTCCAGGATCCCGACAAAGAGATTGCTCTTCAGGACGCTGTCCGCGTCGACCCGGCGGCTCAGATCGGATCCGAGCTCCGGACCCCCAAGCCGACCGATGTTCTTGGCCGCATCTCCGCTCAAACCGCCAAGCAGGTGATTTTGCAAAAAGTGCGCGAGGCCGAACGCGAAACCATTTATTCGGAATATTCCGGCCGCGTCGGCGAGCTGGTCAACTGCACCGTCAAACGCATCGAAGCCCAGGATCTGATGGTCGACCTCGGTAAGACCGAAGCCCGGCTTCCCAAAAAAGAACAGAGCAAGGTGGAGAACTTCAGCGTCGGCGACCGCGTCCGATGCGTCATTCGAAGCGTCGAGAAGGCCGGAAAAAATGCCGGCGTCATCGTCTCCCGCGCGGCGCCCGAGCTGGTGATGCGCCTGTTCGAGCAGGAAGTCCCCGAAATCTACGACAACACCGTGGTGATCAAGGGCTGCGCCCGCGAAGCCGGCGAACGAACCAAGATCGCGGTGGTCAGCCGGGACCGCGATGTCGACAGCGTGGGCGCTTGCGTCGGCATGAAGGGCATGCGCGTCCAGTCCATTATTCGCGAGCTGCGCGGCGAGAAAATCGACATCATCGAGTTCTCCGAGGACCCGGTCTCCTTCGCCACCCACGCCCTGAGCCCCGCGAAAATCAGCCGCGTGTCCATCGTCGACCAGACTGGAAAGCACATGGAGGTCATCGTCGACGATACGCAGCTCTCGCTCGCCATCGGCAAGAAGGGCCAGAATGTGCGCCTCGCCGCGAAATTGCTGGGCTGGAAGATCGACATCAAGAGCGAGGAAGAGAAGCGTCAGGAAGTGGAATCCGCCATGGAGGCGTTGGTGCCGGCCGGCGCCCCGGTCTCGGTTCTCATCGATCACGGGCTGGCCGAGAGCGTGGTCGAAAAGCTCATCGAAGGCGGCGTGGGAACCGTCGAAACGCTCGGATCCATGACGCCCGAAGAATTGGAAGCCATCCCCGGCATCGAACCCGAAATAGTGGAAAAAATTCTGATTGCGGTGAACGGTTACTACGCGCAATTCGAGACGCCCGTCGAAGTAAGCGAATCCGCCGAGCCGCCGTCCCAGGCGTCCGGCGCGAGTGAGGCTTCCCCGGAATCGGCCGCCGGCGAATCGGCATCTAACCAGAAGGACGTTTCCGCGCCTTCCGGTGACGGCGATGCTCCAGCGCCAGAAACTGAATTTGATACCATAAAGAACTCAGAGGAGGTCAGTTAGCGACGGCTCGGCAAGCGTTTGCAGCTTTTTATGAGTAAAATCCGCATTAACGAGTTGGCCAGGCAGCTCGAGATTCCATCGCACGAGATTCTCGATATGCTCCCCGAACTCGGTGTCACTGAAAAGAAGACTCACTCCAGTTCGGTCGACGAGCCGGTTGCGGAAATGATTCGCCGGCGCGTCCAGGGCGGTGAATCCAGCGCGCAGCATACTGAGAGCCGTGGAGCGTCCGCGGTAGCGGTAGCCGAGCTCGAAGAGGAAGAAGTACCGGTGGTGACTTTCAGGACCGAACTGCCCCCGCCGGCCGCCAGCAGTTCCGCGACCTCGGTCGCCGAGCCAACCGCGATTTTGCCGGCTGAGACTCCGGCTTCCATGCCCATGACTGAAGAAGCATCACGAATGAAACCTGCGCCTATACGGCCGCCCCTTGCGGCTGGCGGAGGTGCTCCCGTGCATCCTCCCCTGCGTACTGGACCGATACCAGCCCGACCTGCTCCGCCGCCTCCGCGCCCCGGACAGATTCTCTCCGGACCGCGTCAGCCCTTGCCGGCGTCCACTCCGGCCGCTCCTCCGCCATCCCCGATGCCGCCCGCTGCCGTTACTCTGCCGGCGACGCCCGTTGCCAGAGCTGCCGTCACGCCCGGTCAGCCGTCTCCGGGACCGGCTGCTGTTCCAGGAGCGCCCCTGCGTCCGCAGCCGCGCCCGAATCTCGCCGGACAACCCGCTGCGCGGCCGGTAGTGCCCCCGCGTCCCGATATGGTGGCGCGTCTGCAGCAGACTCGTCCCGCGCCCGGGCAGGCTCCGCAACCGCCTCGCCCCGGAATGCCGACCCGCAGTTCGACGCCCGTTCCCGGCCAGCCAATTTACCGCGGCCCCATTCGTCCCGGGCAACCGGTGATGCGCGGCCCCGGTTTGGGTGGTGCGGCCGGCGGCGCTGTGCCCGGTCTGCGTCGCCCCAGAACGCTGCATCCTACTTCTCCGCTCCGCGCTGAGCCCGCTACGCTGATCCCCACTACCGAACAGCAGCGCCGCCATCAAGGCAAGCCCGCCGGGCGCGACCGTCATCGCGATCAGGAACAAGAAGAGGGTAGGCTGCGCATGCCGGTGTCCCGGCGTGAGCAAGCCATGGCTCCGCCGCCCATCGACCGTGAAATTACGGTGTCGGAAGGCATCACCGTCAAGGAACTGTCCGAAAAGTTAGGCATCAAGGCCAACCTCGTCATCAAGAAACTGGTGGAGAAGAAAATTTTCGCCACCATCAACCAGAACCTGGATGTCAAGATGGCCGAGGAGATCGCCCGCGAGTTCGGCGCATCCACCAACAAGGTCACGTTCGAGGAAGAGAGCACCCAGGGGATCGAGCTCGCCGAAGAGTCTTCCGACCGCGTGAAGCGCGCGCCCGTGGTGACCATCATGGGCCACGTCGATCACGGCAAGACCTCGCTGCTCGATGCCATCCGCGCCACCAACGTGGCGGACCGCGAGGCCGGCGGCATCACACAGCACATTGGCGCATATCAGGTAGAAAAGAACAACCGCAAGATCACGTTCATCGACACCCCGGGTCATGAGGCGTTCACCCGCATGCGAGCGCGCGGCGCAAAAGTCACCGACATCGTGGTGCTGGTGGTCGCCGCCGACGACGGCGTCATGCCCCAAACGCTCGAAGCGATCGATCACGCCAAAGCAGCCGGCGTGCCGATCATCGTTGCCATTAATAAGATCGACAAAGGCGACGCGCAGCCCGAGAGGATCAAGCAGCAGTTGGCCGATCGCGGCCTGCTCGCGGAAGATTGGGGCGGCGACACCGTCATGGTCCCGGTTTCAGCCAGAGCCAAAACTAATCTTGACCTTTTGCTGGAGATGATCCTGCTGGTGGCCGACTTGCAGGACCTCAAGGCCAATCCCGAACGCCCCGCCATCGGCAACGTTCTCGAAGCCCAGCTCGACCGCGGCCGCGGCCCGGTGGCCACTGTGCTGGTGCGCAACGGTACGCTTCGTGTCGGTGATTATTTCATTTGCGGCTCTGTCTTCGGCAAGGTGCGCGCCATGTTCGACGATCGCGGCCAGCCCCTGCGCGATGCTGAACCCTCCCGGCCCGTGGAAGTGCTGGGCCTCGATTCGCTGCCCGATGTCGGCGATACCTTCCAGGTCGTCACCGATACGGCCAAGGCCAAGCAGATCGTCATCTATCGCGAGTCCAAGGCGCGCGATGCCGCCATGTCCAAGAGCGGGCGCATCACGCTCGAGCAGTTGCATGAGCAACTGAAGGAAGGCGAGGTCAAGGAGCTCAACATCATCCTGAAGACCGACGTCAGCGGAACCGCTGAAGTGCTCTCCGACATGATGCAAAAGCTTTCCAACGACAAAGTTCGCATCCGCGTGCTGCACTCCGGCGTCGGCGCCATCAATGAAACGGATGTGCTGCTGGCCTCGGCATCCAACGCGATCATCGTCGGATTCAACGTTCGTCCCGAAAGAAACGCCACCGCGCTGGCTGAGCAGGAAAAAGTCGATATCCGCCTGCACACCATCATTTACGAGCTCACCGACGAGCTGAAGCGCGCCATGAGCGGCATGCTCGAGCCGGTCTTCAAAGAGGTCTACCAAGGCCGCGTGGAAGTCCGCGAAGTTTTCCGCATCAGCAAGGTCGGCAATGTCGCCGGCTGTATGGTGACCGACGGCTTCATCCGGCGCGACAGCGAAGTCCGCCTGCTGCGCGACAACGTGGTGGTTTTCACCGGCAAGGTCGATTCCTTGAAGCGCTTCAAGAATGACGCCAGCGAGGTGAAGAACGGATTCGAGTGCGGTTTGACGCTCCGGAATTTCAGCGATGTCAAACCCGGCGATGTGGTCGAAGCTTTCACCACCGAACGAGTCGCCGCCGAGGGTATCGCGTGAGCTTCCCGTCATGCCGTCCGTTGGAGTATTGACGCTCGAATTGCACTTGGAAGGCGCGCATTCGCTCAAGGACAAACGTCACACCGTCAAAAGCCTGAAGGACCGCCTCCGCAATAAATTCAACGTCGCCGTTGCCGAAATCGATTACCAGGACGTCTGGCAGCGCTCGCTGATCTCGGCCGTCACCGTTTCGAGCGACCACGCCCGTGCCGAACAAACCTTACAATTAGTGGAGCGTGAAGCCGCCGCCTTGTTGGGCCGCGTATTGGTAAGCACAACGGTGGAATGGATGGAATAATGGACCATCGCACCGAACGCATCACGGAAGCCTTGCGCGAAGAGCTCGCCGAACTGATCGGCTACGAGCTTTCCGACCCCCGCATTGGATCGGCGACGGTGACCGATGTGCAGGTTTCCCCCGACAAGAAGCACGCGGTCGTGCGCGTGGGCGTCGCCGCCGATTCCGATGCCGCCGAAACGCTGGCCGCGCTCGAGCACGCCTGCCCCTTCCTGCGCCGCCAACTGGCTGCTCGCCTGACACTGTTCCGCATCCCCGAATTGCATTTCGAAGCCGACGTCTCGACCACGCTCGGCGGGCGCATGGAGCATTTGCTCAAGCGCATTCACAAAGGCCGCCCGCGCGATTGAAGGCTACATCAACGGAATGCGCTCATTGCGCCCCGAGTAATCGATCAGCTTTGCGAGCCGCCTGATTCGCGTCTCCTCTTTCTTTGCGCTGGCCACCCATCCGATCATGAGCCGCCGGTAATGCGGAGGAAAATTCCGGAAGTTCTCCCAAGCTTGGAGTTGTTGTCGGAAGCGCTGCTCCAATTCGGCCGGCAATTTGGTGGGTAGCGGAGGCGTCTCCTGGCGCCGGTCGGAACGGTAGACGGCGAGTCCGGCGTGTGTCATCTTCTTCTCGGCGATCAACCGTTCCACTCGCCGGATGTTCGATTCCGACCAGCGGCTAGAGGGCTTTCGCGGAGTGAACCGCTGCGCGTAGCGGGCCTCATCCAGCCTTTGGATTTTTCCGTCGATCCAACCGAAACACAGCGCCTCGAGAACCGCATCCTCGTACGAAATCGTGGGCTGGCCGGAATTCTTTTTGTGGTAGACCAGCCAGATTTCCAACGATTTCGACGCGTTCTTCCGCAGCCAGCTTCGCCATTCGCGGCGCTCCTTCAGGTACAGAAGATCCACGCGCTATCCGACTTTTCTGAGCTTGCTGACGCGGTCAATCTCGAGCACCAGCTCGCCTTTGGCGTCCACGGTGAAAGCCGGCTCGAACTTCGCGCCCCAAACGATTTCATCGTGGCGGTAGGAATACCGCGCATGCACCTGTTGGCTGAACGTGTCGTCGAAGCCTTGGATCAGGATCAGAATCTCGGCGGCTAATCGGGAGAGATCCTCCGCGGTCTTCCCATAGAGCGGGCTTGCGGAATCGATGGGATGCACGATGGTCCAGGTGAGCGGGAAAAAATAAACCCCGCGCCGTTCCAGCGGCAAATCGATAAACTGCCGTTTGAGCTGGCCATCGTTGGTGTCGACGGTCATCAACATCACCCGCGCTTCCAGATCCATCAGCACGTTGGTGCGCGCGTTGGTCAGGCGGAACTGCAGGCTGGTGCCGTCCTGGTAAGGCGCGACGAGGGCCTGGTCGCTAAAGAGGATGCGGGCCGAAGGGCGGGAAAAACGGCCATACAGCAGTCCAGTGATCAGCGCGAACACCATGAGCCCGGTGGCTGCCTCCATGGCCGATGCGGCGTTGGTCCAATCGCCAGTTGGATAGATATTGCCGTACCCGACGGTGGTGAGCGTGTGGACGCTGAAGAAAAACGCGTTCTCGAACCCGCTCATCTCCGGTTCGGTCCCGCGCAGGTGCTCCACGCCCAGAGCCAGGTACAGACCAGCGAACACCACGTTCAACAGAACGAACGCGAGCAATACAATCAGGAAGAATCGCGGCCAGCTGGTATCGATCAGCTTGAGATAGGGATTTACGTCGCGGAGCCGGACCCTTTTCGCAGCACGTTGAAAGAACCATCGTGATTGATAGCGCGCCGTAGCGGGCCGCTGAACTGAGTTGTTAAACCGGGATCAAACGATTCCTGCTTCATGGGAATGAACTCAGAATAACGTAGGGACGGGGCAGGGAGCACCTTTCAGGCAGTACCGAGCAGGGGGGAGGGAGCGCGTTAGACGGCGCTGGGCTGGGCGTGGACGGTGAGCGCCTTCAGGTCGTCTCGCGAGCCGTTGAAGCGATTCAGGTCCACGGGCACGGAGACGCCCGGAGCCCGGTCGTTGGCGTGCTGCCAAAAGGTCCACGCGCTCCAGGGCTTGGGGATCGACGGCGTTTCCGCCATGGTGTGGTGCGCGATCCAAACGCGGTAGCGCGCCAACTGCGGAGCATTCGCAAAAATCTCATTCGCGAACGCGGGACTCAAGTAGACGATCGGGGGCGCGCCCAGACTGTGCTCGACCGCTTCCAGCCAAGCGATTGCCAACGGGGCGCGGTCGCCGGCGGGAATATGGGTCCAATATTCCGGAGCCTCGAGATCGAGAACGGGCGGGAGATCGCCCGGATGGAGTTGCTGAACGGTCCGGACAAATAGAGACGCCTGCGCGGAAACCGACACGGACGGCCGGAAAAAATGATACGCGCCGCGGATGACCCCGACTTTCAGCGAATCCTGCCAATGGCGGGCGAACGAACGGTCAATGCCCAGCCCCTCGGTGGCCTTGATGAAGCAGTATTGAAATCCGGCCCGCACCACGGTTTGCCAATCGATGGACGGTTGATAATGCGAGACGTCGATGCCCGGTAAGGCAGCCATCGCCTGCGTACTGGGGTCGGGTGCACGGTCCACACTCGCAGCTTATTGGACGGCCGGCTCGGCGCACCGCTCTCCGAGCCGATCCACCGGAATTCCAAGGAGAAAAACTTTTCGACGCGCGGTGATCGCTTATTTTAGAAGGCCCAGTTTGTCCAAAGGCCAATAGACGAACACCGCTTTCCCGTATATAAAACGCCGCGGAACCATCCCCCAAGCGCGGCTGTCGTTGGAGGAGCTGCGGTGATCGCCTAGCACGAAGTATTCATTGGGAGGCACGGTGCGGGCGGTCATGGAGCTGGAATCGCGAAACTCCGGCGGCACGTAATCTTCTTCGAGCGGCCGGCCATTGATAATTACAGTGCCGCTGTCGACTTCGATGCGGTCCCCGGGAACCCCGATCACACGCTTGATGTAAGACTTGGTGGGATCGCCGGGATACCAGAACACCACCGTGTCGCCCCGGTCGACACTCTCGAAGCGATACACGAACTTGTTGATGAAGATGCGTTCCTGATCATCCAGGGTTGGCATCATGCTGGTGCCTTCCACCTTGACCGGTTGATAGAGGAACAGGATGACAATAATAGCGAGGAACACGGAAAGAAACAGGTCGCGCGTCCAGTGGGCTATCAAGCCGAAGACGGAACGTTTACCCGGACTAGCTGGACTTGGCGCCGAAGGAAGTTCTATCTGGTCCATAGGTACAGATTGGCCGGTGTCTAGCTTACATCCGATATTCTTGCACATCCGCGCGCCCGGGAGGCAAGGCGACGCACGAAGCCAGCCACTCTGTAGGACGTGGGCGGCCGCGGATGGTTAGCGGCTTCCCAAGCTGAGCTATACTCGATTGCTGGTGAATGTCATGAAAACAAGCTCGATTGCGTTGGCAATACCGGTATTGGTTGGGTTCGTTTTGCAAATTCCGCAAGCGCGACCGGCGGGCGCCGAGGTTCGCGTCATCTGCTCGAACGGGATGAAGGGTGCGATGGATAAGCTGGTGCCGGAGTACGAGCACAAGTCGGGGCGCCACGTCATGATCCAATATGGGGCGTCGGCCGTGCTGAAGCGCACCATTGAGAGCGGCGAGCCGTTCGATCTGGCGATTCTCACGCCCGGAGTGATTGACGATTTGGTCAAAGACGGGAAGATCGCCGGGGGCACGCGCAGCGACATCGCTCGCGCGGATCTTGCGGCCGGGGTTCGCGCCGGAGCGCCCAAAGCGGACATCAGCACGCCCGAGGCCATGAAGCAGCGGCTGCTGGCGGCGAAGTCGATCACCTATGCCAAGGAAGGCGCGGCCACCGCGGCGATCAATAAGATGATCGAGCGGCTGGGGATCGGCGAACAACTGAAGTCCAAGCTGGTGCTTCAAACGGCGGCTGGCGGCAAAGCGGAGGAGACCGTAGCGTCGGGCGAGAACGAAATTGTGTTCGCCCCGGTGAGCGAAATTATCCCCGTGAAAGGCATCGAAGTGCTGGGCCTGTTTCCGAAGGAATTTCAGGTTCCGCTCATCATGACGGCCGCGCTGGGCGCCAATGCTCAGGACGCGGCAGGCGCGGAGGCATTCGTGAAGTTTCTCAAGAGCTCGGCGGCCGCGGGGGCGATCCAGGCCAGCGGCATGGAACCGGCCGGGAAGAAATAGGCCGCGCCGCGTGAGCTGTCACTTCGGGTAGGGATGGCCGCGCAGGCTGGTGAACGCTCGGTAAAGTTGTTCCGCCAGGACGACGCGCGCGAGTTCATGCGGGAAGATCAGCGGCGACAGCGACAGCAGGGTTCCGGCGCGCTCGCGCCAGGCGGCCGGCAGCCCGTTCGCACCGCCGATCAGGAACACCAGATCCTGGGCTTCCCGCTCGGCTTTGGCGATCAGTTGGGCGAACTGCGATGAATCGACCGCCTTGCCCGTCGGGTCGAGGAGCATTTTGGCCGCCGAGGGGTGCTTGGTCCAAGGGTCGAAGCGGGCCGGCTGAATCTCGCGCATCTCGGCGCGCGAGTAGCGGCTGACGCGCTGGATGTAGTCTTCAGCCATGCGGTTGGCGTGCTGGTCGCGCGGCTTGCCGATGTAGTAGAGAAAGATTCGCACGCGGAAAGAGGTGCATTCATGTTAACGCTTCGCCATTGTTTCAGACACTACCGGCCGGCCCGGTGTCGCAGCAAAATGAGAATGTCCTATTTGGGCAAAGTAGAAATGTCCTATTGACAGGGTCCAGCCTGAGGGGTGGACGAAGGACAGCTACTAATGAACCAGGCCGAACGAGACCGGCTGGATGCCCTGAAGAGGGCCAAGAAGAAATTGATCACGCAACGACAAGCCGCTGAGGAGATCGGTGTCAACGAGCGGCACGTGCGACGGCTGTTGCGCAAGCTGCGGCAGAAAGGAGACCGGGCGGTGATTCATGAGCTACGCGGGAGAACGTCCAACCGAAAGCTGTCCGCCGACATGGAACAGCAGGCGATCACGATTTTGACGGATCCGGTGTACCGCGGATTCGGGCCTACATTGGCGGCAGAATACTTGCGCAAGCGGCACCGGCTTACGGTGAGCAAGGAGACGTTGCGACAGTGGATGGCCAAAGCCGGATTGTGGCGCGCCGGTCATCGCCGCATGGTGGAGGTGCACCAATGGCGGCCGCGTCGAAGCCGCTGTGGGGAGTTGGTGCAATGGGACACCAGCGACCACGACTGGCTGGAGGGCCGCGGGGAATCGATCTATCTGATAGCGATGATCGACGATGCCACCAGCCAGCTGTTCGCACGCTTTGTACGGCACGATTCCAGTGAGGAGAACCGGCGGCTGCTGGGGGCGTACCTCGAGCAGTTTGGCCGCCCGCTGGCGTTTTACACCGACAAAGCGGGGATGTTCCAGGTGGCGGTTAAGACCAAACGACAGCAGCAGCGTGAGGACCGCGACCGGCCCCAGATGCCGCCGACACAGATTGAACGGGCGCTGCGCGAGCTGAACGTTGTCTGGATTCCGGCGCACTCGCCGCAGGCCAAGGGACGCATTGAACGCCAATTTTTGACGGCGCAGGATCGCCTAGTGAAAGGACTGCGTGTGGCCGGGGCGTGCACCCTCGATCAGGCCAATGCGTATCTGGAGAAACGAATATCTGGCTTGGTGGAATCAGACCCTGGTGGTGAAGCCGGCCGATACCGCCGATGCCCATCGCCCTCTCGGCAAAGAGCATGATCTGGCCGCGATTCTCAGCCACGTGGAACAGCGTCAGGTGACGAATGACTACACGGTGCGATACGAAGGCAAGCTCTACCAAATCGACCGCCGCGACATCCAGGTCGGAATGCGCAAAGGATGGGTGCGGGTCGAACAGCGCTTGGACGGCAGCGTCGCCGTGCAGTTTCAAGGTCGTTATGTGCGGGTGCGCCGCTGCGCGCTGCCACTGGTGTTATCCAAAACGCTCGCACCCCCGACACGCTCAACGGGCAAGATCCGGCGCAAAAGCGATTGGATGAAGAACTTTTCCATCCGCTCGAAGCCTTCTCGTTCTCGACCGACTGAGGTGCCCGATGCTCGCAGCTAAACGCCGGCACCGAAACCAAAACCAATCGGAGCGCTGGGCAAAACCGGCCCGGCGATCTTCGCGCTTTATTTATCCGAAGACCGCTGCTCGGGAGCTCCACCAAAGCAGATCTGTCCTCAAAAACCAAAACCCCCAGAACGGGCATCATCGGGCCCGGTTTGACTGGGGGTCTGGTGCCGTCTGCTTCGGAGCCAGCCCCGTCGCAGCGGTCTTCGGATCTGCCCCAGGGAGCGCGACTCCCCCGGAACATCGAATCCACTGTAAGCCCGCTCCTTCGGCTCCTAGCTCAAAACAGGACATTTCTACTTTGCTGGGAATAGGACATTTCTATTTTGCCTTGACAGGGGCATCCCTTCGAAAGATGCTTGGAGTAGAATTGTTCAGGTGTTTTGTTTAGAAGCGCCGGGCTGCGCACGGCCTGATGCGGCGAACGAGGGAGCGTAAGTTCAAAATGCTGAGCATGCAGCGCGGGATGCGCCTAGCCTCTTTTCTATTCAACGTATACTTTCTCGTATTCGCGGGAGCCAGCCTTTTCGCCCAGCAAGGAGGTCGCGGTGGGCCGCCTCCGAGCCCAAAGCGATCGCTCCCATGGACATGACCGGCTATTGGGTGTCCGTAGTGGTCGAAGACTGGCGCTATCGGATGCTCCCGCCCATCAATATTACGAAGGTCCCGGCCGGCCGCGGCGGGGGCCAATTGGGCGTGCCGATCAATGCCCAAGCTCGCAGGATCGCGGCCGCATGGGATCCTGCCAAAGATGAAGCGGCCGGGGAGCAATGCAGGAGCTATGGCGCCGCCAACATCATGCGAATGCCGGGGCGCATTCATATCACCTGGCAGGACGACCAGACATTGAAACTGGAAACGGATGCTGGGACGCAGACCCGCCTGTTTCACTTCGGCGCTCCCCAAAGCCAAGGCGGAGATTGGCAGGGTGTTTCTCAAGCCTCCTGGGACACCCTTCCTCAAGGCCGCGGGGAGACCATGAGCGGCGCTTTGAAAGTGGTGACTGATAAGCTCAAGCCCGGTTATTTGATGAAAAACGGCATCCCGTACAGTGGAAAGGCCACGGTGACCGAATACTACGATCGGATCGACGAGCCGAGCGGCAACACGTATATGGTCATCACCACCACGGTAGATGATTCGACTTATCTCATGCAGCCTTATCTTACGGCGACACATTTTAAGAAACAGGCTGACGCCTCGGGTTGGAACCCTACGCCCTGCGCGGCTCGATGACAAGGAGATTCCGATGAGACTTCGCGGTGGCTGGCTACTGATTCCGATCGTACTCGCAAGCGCCCTAGCTTTCGGCCAGGCAACTCCGCCAGCGGAAGGCACCGGCATCGACATTTCCGGGTCATGGAGCCATGGCGGGCATCAAGACGCCGGCTATCAAACGGCCGCGGGAGCGTTGGTCGACTACGGCGGGATCCCGATGAACGAGGCGGGACGCTTGTATGCGCTGGCGTGGGACGCTTCGCGGCAGACTCTGAGGACCGAGCAGTGCGCCGGCTATACCGTACCTTACGCCTTTTACTCTCCCGGGAATTATCGTTATTGGGAGGAGCGTGATCCCCATACACAGCAGTTGGTCGCGATCCACATGTACTTCCAAACCTCCGAAGTGAATCGGACCATTTGGATGGACGGGCGTTCGCACCCGCCGGCATGGGCGGCCCATACTTTCGCGGGGTTTTCGACCGGAGCGTGGAAGGGAAACGTCCTGAACATTACCACCACGCACCTGAAACACGGCTATGTCCGCGGAAACGGCGCCTCCCAGAGCGATGAAGCCATCGTCTACGAGAGTTTAATACGCCATGGCGACAGGCTTACCTATTTCGGCGAGACCATCGATCCGGTGTGGTTCGATGGACCGTTCACCAAAACCGTGATCAACCTTCGGAACGTCATCGATCCCACCGCCTGGCTGTATGCCTGCGAGGACGGAGAAGAAATTTTATCCCGAGCGGAAACGAAGGTTCCGAATTATCTGTGGGGACAGCATCCTTACCTGCGAGAGTACGCCGACAAGTACAAGGTGCCGATGCTGGGAACTCTGGGAGGTGCTGAAACCACGCAGCCGGAATTTATGGCGAAACTGAAAGACGCTGCGGCCGCCAACGCCGCCGTCATGGCGGAGATCGTTCCTGTCAAAGGAGCTCCCCAGCAATACAACCACGAAACCTCCGCCGAACCCAATGACGGCGAAATTCAAATTTTGCACGTGCAAGGCAACGTGTACATGCTGGTGGGGGACGGCGGAAATATCGCCGTTCAGGTGGGCGACGAAGGCGCCTTCGTGGTCGATACCGGGGCCGGCAAACTGTCGGATAAAGTGATTGCGGCCATCCGCACACTCACCCCTCGGCCCATTCAGTTCATTGTCAACACCAGTCTGCATTCCGCGCACACGGGCGGGAATGCCAAACTAAGCGCCGGCGGCCGGGACCCCAGCATTCAAGGATCGTTCTTCGCCGGCCAGGCCCCCATAGCGGCCACCGGATTCTTTGAACACGTCGGCGAGAACGCGACCCTCATCGCGCAGAACAATGTAATGATCCGGATGCAGGATGCCAAGGCCCCGGCGGACATGGTTCCACCGGATACTTATCTGAGCGGGCGCAGGAGAAAATGGCATAACGGGGAAGGCGTGGATATGTTCTACGAGCCGAACGCCAGCACCGACGGCGATACGATCGTACACTTCCGCGGGTCCGAGGTGCTGGCTGTGGGAGACATCTTCGATATGCTGCATTACCCCTTCATCGATCTCAAAAACGGCGGTTCCCTGCAAGGTGAGATCGACGCTCTGAACAACCTTCTCGAAAAGACCGTCTACAAGCACGATGAGGATGGCGGCACGATGATCATTCCCGGACACGGAAGATTATCCGACGAATACGACCTCGGCGAATATCGTCAGATGCTCTCCATCATTGCCGACCGCGTTCAAGCCGCGATCAAAACGGGCGCAACTCTCGACCAGGTGAAAGCAGCCAGGCTTACCGCCGATTACGATACCCGCTTCGGCGCCACCTCTGGTCCCTGGACGACGGATATGTTCGTGGAAGCCGTGTATACCAGCTTGAAGCAAAACGCTGCTTCGGCCGGCCAGCAAAAATAGGGGATCAGCATGATTGCGCGCAGGACATTCATCAAGGCGGTCTCCGCGGCGGCTATCGCGTCCACCGGATCGGAGCTTTCGGTGGGCGTGAGTGAAGCCCAGCAGGTTCCGAATTCCGCCGGTAGCGAGCCGGCCAAGCTCAAGGCTCCGGCAGGCGCTTGCGATTGCCACCACCACATCTACGATGCCGCACGGTTCCCGCCGGTTCAGCCCGGTGGAACCATCATCCCGAACGCGCGCTTGGAAGAATACCGCCTGTTGCAGAAACGCATCGGGACCACGCGCGACGTCATCGTTACGCCCTTGGCCTATGTCACCGACAATCGCGTAACGTTGAACGCGATTGCGCAGCTGGGTGGAAACGCCCGCGGCGTGGCTGTGATCCGTCCCAGCGTCACAGACGCCGAATTGAAGACGCTGGCCGATGGCGGGATTCGCGGCATCCGTTTCTCGCTCACCGATCCCCGCAACGCGCCGACCTCGGTCGAGATGATCGAACCTCTATCGAAGCGAGTGAACGCGCTGGGCTGGCACGTGCAAATCAATATGACTGCCGACCAGATCGTAGCGGAGAAGGATTTATGGAATCGCCTGCCCTCGGCGATCGTGTTCGATCACATGGGGCACATTCCCGAGCCCGCGGGCTTGAGCCATCCGGTGTACGACGTGATTCGCCGTTTGGTCGACAAGGGGCGAACCTGGGTCAAGCTATCGGTGACCTACGACAATACAAAGGACGGGCCGCCGGGTTATGCGGACATCACCAGAGTCGCCCGAGCATATGTGAAGGCCGCGCCGGAGCGTATGGTGTGGGGGAGCAACTGGCCGCATCCCACCGAAACCGTCAAGCCCGACGACGCCATGCTGTTCGATCTGATGTCGAAATGGGCGCCCGATGAAGCCACGCGCCACCGCATCTTGGTCGAGAATCCCGAGGTGCTGTACGGATTCCCGAAGCTCACGTGAAAGTAAGCCCGATGCATCATTCCAGACTTCCTTCTCTGGCGAATGCCGCGATCACGCGGCGGCGGTTTAACACGACGGCAGCGGCGGGGCTTCTGCTGATATGCCGCAAGAGCGCGGCCGCGGATTTTTCTTTTCGCCAGTACCACAACCAACCCGTCGAAAGCCCCCTGCACAAGCGATTGACAGAGATGTGGGCGGCGGTCAATCGCGAAACTGGTGGTCGCGTTCAAACGACGATCGTCCCGGAGAACAACCACCAGAAAGACGGCGACCCCAATCCGCTGGACATGCTGATCCACGGTGAGCTCGAGTTTTACACGCTGGCGGGGAACGGTCTCTCCTCCGTGGTTCCTGCCGCCGATGTTGAGGCAACGCCCTATGCTTTTCGCAATTCGGCGCAAGCGCTTCGCGCCATCGACGGTGATCTGGGAGCTTATCTACGCGAAGAATTGAAGCCCAAGGGCATCTATGCCGTGCCGGGCGGCTGCTTCGATAACGGCATGCATCAGATCACCACTGCTACCGGGCCCATCCGCACGGCCGCCGATATGCAAGGCCTTAAAATCCGTGTGCCCGGCTCGAAGATGTATCAGGAATTCTTCAAAACGTTCGGCGCGGTGCCAACCGGCATGAACATCAATATGCTGCACGACGCCTTGCAGTCGGGCCGCGTAGAAGCACAAGAGGACCCGTTCGATGTGGCCGAGCTCTTCAAGCTTTATGAAGTGCAGAAATACGTCAGCATCACCAATCACTCCTGGTCCGGATACAATCAGCTGGCGAATTTCAAAATGTGGCAGGCCCTTCCTGCGGACGTGCAGAGTGTGATCGAGCGAAATACCCGCAAGGCCACTCGGCTGCAGCGCGCCGACGCGGCCCGGATGAATCGAACGCTGCGGACCGAGTTAACGCGCCGCGGAATGATCTTCAACGACGCCGACGCGGCCTCGCTCCGTGCTCCCCTGGGCGATTTTTACGCGCGCTGGAAACAATCGATCGGCTTACGGGCTACCAGCCTGCTTGAGGCGCAGGTCGGGCGTTTGGGAGCCTAAGCGCTGGCGCCCGAGTGCCGCGGTTTTTCGTTCCGCGATTCCCTTCGCCGGCGCTTTCGGCAAACTGATCAGGTTGGCCAATAACTGGTAGGCGCCGGGAGTTCCGGCCGGCAGTTGACGCCACAGCCCAAGGCCCACATAAATCCAGCGTCCCTTGCCGATCCTGCCTTCGACCAACGATCCGAGCTTTTCGCCCGGATTGTCCTTGAACGAATCCACCATCGACACCAGGTCGACGTACTTCGCATCCTTTTCGCCGAGAAAATAGAGGCCGCGCTCCTGCACCCAATCCGCCCAGGCCGCCGGCCCGATGCGGTTCGGGTAATTGAAGACCGGATGATCGGGCACCAGTATTTTGACAGGGACCGTTTCGTCGGACACGCGGTTGGTGCTGACCTTCGCCGGATACGGACCGTAATCCGCCTGGTTGAACTCCATCTTGTTGTACTGAACAATGACGGTTCCGCCGCGGCCGGCGTACTCGAGCAGGCGTTGATTGTAAGCGCGCAGGTCCGCGCGCCGCTCGTAGGCCCGAACGCCGGTAACGATCACGTCGTATTTCGACAGGTCTCCGCCGGCCAACTCGTCCGGATCAATAAAGGTCAGCTTCGCCGAACCCAGTTGTTCGATCGCCTGCGGCACCTGATCGCCGACACCGTCGATGTAGCCCACGCGGACTCCGGGCGTGGTCTTCACCTCGATGACCTTGATCTCAACCTCGGCCGGCTGGATCACCTGCCGCCGCTGGATATGCGGATACTCGATTTCCTGGTATCCCGCGCTGAATTTTTCTTCGCCGGTTGCCGGCGACGTGACGACCGCATGCAGGGTATACTCGCCGGTCTTCAACTGCGCTGGAGCGGTGACCTGGAAGCGCGCCGACAAGCGATTCATCCTCATGCGCGAAGTTGAGGGCTTCGCTCGCGGGCACGGCCTTCCATCCCGGCGGCAAATCGAGCGTGACGCTGGCGCGCGCCGCGCCCTTGGTTCCGTTGGTCACCGAGACGCTGACCTCACGCATGATCGGTTTCTCCGCGGCCGCGTGTAAGTCCGGCGCAGGAATCACCGTCAGAGAAGGCGTCGACCCGCACCGAAAAAGCCGGAACGACATTCAGTTCCATCCGCTTTTCGCCGGTGTAGATGTCGTTTACATATCGGAATTGAATCGGCACTTCCCGGGTAACGTCGGCGTCACCCGCTTTCACATGGAACGTGACGCGGAACGGCGTGGCGGCGAACGGAACGCCGAAGGGCACGCCCGGCTCAAAAATATCGATGGCATGGTTCTGCGGGATGCTTCCAGTAGTTATCCGTGAAATAGGGCGTCGTCAGCTTGGCGTCTTTCGGCACGTGCGCCTCCACCGTGCAGGTGAAGGCGGCATCCTTTTTGACGGCTCCGGCAGCGCAGCTTCCGGGCGCATCGAAGCCGGCAATCGCGACGCTCGTTACGTTGACGTCCGACGCGCCCCGGTTCATCGCCAGCAACGAAAGCTTCACCGGCTGTCCCCGGATCACGAGGCCATCGTCGCTGATCGCATCGAATGTCAAGCCATGGGATATGAGGACCGCATCCTCATAGTCGCGCTCCTTGATCTTGAGGCGAAAATCGATCTCATAGCGCGCCGAGTCGGAAAGCGGAAGAGAAGCAAGCTGGGCGCGAAGAGCTCGTACCGCCGCGAGACCGGCTTCGATTGGCGCCGCTGTGCCCGCGTCGTTTCCGTCATCGAATGCGTTCTGCGCGCGCTTGGCCTCGCGTCACAATGGCAGCGAGTCCGCCGGTTAATGCGGCGGGCGGATTTGGTCCAGCAAATTGCGCCAGCGCGGTGAGACTCGTATCGATGCCTTCAAAGAGAGACGTCTCGTCCTTTCCCATTTGCCCGGGGATCGTGCTTTCCATGAGCTGGTAGCCGATCAGGTTGGGCCCGCCGCGTCCGCCGGCGACTCCGGGTAGGGCCGGCAGTCCGGTCATCCCCTGGCACTTGTGATTGTTGCGCGCGTCGGAGCCGATGTCCGAATATGTGCGGCCAAGAAGCGGATCATACATCGCGGTGTTGACCTTCGCGAGCTTTGGCAGCGGAGCCGGAGGAACTGCGGGAGCCTCAGGCGCTGCGGAGTCGTGGCTGCCGATCCTGCGCTGCTCCGATCCCCGCTCCCTGCCACCACGCCGCCTCGCCCGCCACCGTCCGCTGGCGGAGAAACGATGTAAGTGAAATACAGCTTCTTCGGTTGCCAGGGCCTCAGCCCTTCGCGGATCTGCTCCGGATATTTCGAAGCATCACCCGGCCTCGCGCCAAGCCTCGCGAACCAGGATGGTGGTCGCTTCGTGCGCGCGGTCGCCGCCGCGGCCCTGAATGTTCATCGTGAGCATGACATCCGGGCGCAGCAGTGCGGATGAGCCGCACATAATCGCCAACGATGTCGGTCGCGTCCCCACTTACCGATCACTTCCTGAGGATCGAACGAGTAGCCATAGTCGATGGCGCGCGTGAAATACTGCTCGGCGCCATCGATGCGATGCGCCGACAGCAGCTCAGAAGTGCGCAGCACGGCCATGTCCCGGAACAGCTCCGGCCCAATTTCGTTTTGCCCGCCGTCACCGCGGTTATTCTGCAGGTCGATCGTCCGCAGTCCCATGCCATGGGCGAACAGGGCGAGCAGCGCGTTGTTCTCGTCGTCGGGATGCGCCGGGGCCTGCATGAATGTTCCGGAGACGTTGAGCTTGCGAAGCGCCAGGCCGAGCGCGACGTGGCCGCTGTCCTGCGAGACCAGCGAGAAGTTCATGCGGTTCTGCGCGAAGACGCGAAGATGGCTCGGGATCGCGGCCAGGAACACCAGCGCCAGCGCGCCAGCGCTTACCAGAAAACTCAGCAGGCGTTTCCTGGATCGGCTTCTCAGATACCGAATGAACACTCGTTTTATTATTGCCGATTAAGCCCAGGGCGAAAAGACCGGGGTCGGCGGGAAGGCGCGGGCAGCCCCGGGGTCACAATAGGAACATGAAGGTAATTGCGGATCTGTGTATAGTACCGATCGGAATTGGGGTCTCCGTTTCGAAAGAAGTCGCAGTGTGCGAACGCATCCTCGCGGCGGCGGGACTTAAGACCCATCTGCACGCCTACGGCACCAACATCGAGGGCGACTGGGACGAAGTTTTTGCGGCCGTGAAGCGCTGTCATGAAGCCTTGCATGCGGCCGGCGTGCCTCGGATTTCAACGAACATGCGATTCGGAACCCGGATCGACCGCGAGCAGGGAATGGAAGACAAGGTTCGCAGCGTCGAGGAGAAAATCGTGTTACCGATGCCGCCGCTCGGCACGCAATAGTTCTCTGGTACCAGGCCGGACTCGTAGCACCATGGTCCTCCGCGGCCATGAAGTAATGGCTATTGTCGGCTACGGGGAAGCCGAATAACATTGCCATCAGGTGATGCAATGAAAATGAGTCTCGTTATGGTGATGATCTACGGCGGCTGCGGGATCGCGGCGGCTGCGAGGATGACCGCTCCTGGGCTGCTCGACTCCCGCGTGGCTTTGATCGCCCTCTTCCTGATGTGTTCCGCGCATATCGGCTGGAGAGCGTTCGCCCCGAAACGCGCGCTCAGCGCTTCGAACACCCCGGAAGTGAAGTGACCGCCCCGCTTCTCGGCGGACCGGCATTTCGCCATAATAAATAGGACGGCTGCAGTAGAAGCGCGCAGCGGAGGAGGCGCATGAAAACGATTTCCCGAAAACGTTTTGCCAGGGCTGCGGCTCTCGCGTTAACTTGCGCGTTCCTTACGGTTGCCACCGTACGCGCGGCCGAGATCAAGGTGGTGACTTCCGGCGCCTTCACGGCCGCATACTTGGAGCTGGTCCCTGAATATGAGCGCGTCACGCACAACCACCTTGTGACGGAGTTTGGACCGTCCATGGGAACCACGCATAATGCCATTCCGCTGCGGCTCGAACGCGGAGAGGCCATCGACGTCGTGATCATGGCTGCCCCCGCGCTCGGCGATCTGATCAAAAACGGAAAGCTTCGGGCGGACAGTTGCGTCAACCTGGTGCAATCCAAGATCGGCATAGCGGTCAAGGCCGGCGCGCCCAAGCCCGACATCAGCACCGTGGACGCGCTGAAGCGCACTCTGCTAGCCGCAAAATCGATCGGGTATTCCGATAGCGCCAGCGGCGTTTATCTATCCACCGTGCTGTTCCCGAAGCTTGGAATCGCCGACCAGATTAAGGGCAAGGCCCGGAAAATCGAGGCCGACCCGGTGGGCGGAGTGGTGGCCAAGGGCGAAGTCGAGATCGGCTTCCAACAGATCAGCGAGCTGCGTCCCGTGAAAGGCATCGATATCGTTGGTGAACTGCCGCCCGGCGCGCAAAGGGTCACAGTATTCGCCGCGGGCATCCCGGCCACATCCAAGCATCCCGAAGCTGCCGCCGCGCTTATCCAATGGCTAGCCTCATCGGCCGCATACCCAGCCATTCAGAAGAGCGGCTTGGAACCGGCGAAGTCGAAATAGCGGAACAGCCCATCAAGGCGCTTGGCAGGTGAAGTTGGCGGCATCATTCGTGCTGCCGGAGCCGTTGTAGACGGCCTGCTGCGGATAGGGACACAGCGGACGAGTCATGTCGACCTTACCGTTGGTCCGATGCGCAGCGACGATTCGTTCGGGCGGCGTCCCGTGTTCCACCCACTGCTCCAGAGCGGCCAGCGCGCTGAACGTATTCGGCCCCGGACCGCCCGCGCAGTGGTTCATGCCCGGCACCATGAAGAGGCGGTAGAAGCTCCGCGTCTCGCTCATACCGCGGCCCGTGCCGCGATCCTGCAATTCGACAACGTTCTGGTAATAGTTGATGCTGTTGAGCGGTGAAATATCGGGATCGGCCCATCCGTGATACTGGATCAGCTTACCGCCGTAAGCCTGGAACGGCGCCAGATCGGGATTGATGTTGTTGAAGATCGGGCCGAGCTTGGCGTCGACGAAATCGACGTCGCTATCCAGCCCATCGGTGCGATCGAAGCGGAAACTGCGAAAATCCCAATTGGGATCGTCAAAAGCGACGTAGCGCAGGAACGGAAGACCCAGCACCGTATGCCGCGCGCGCCCGTATTCCGGACCTGTGACGTAATCCGCCCACCCAGTGGGACCAGCCTCGCTGCCGGGCATAAGACCCGGAAAGATCTGATCTCCCGCAGCGGTGCGCGCTCCCTGGTAGATCTTCTTCACCGCCTCCACCTGCGGCGCGGTGAGACAATTCGGCGCGTCGCCGTTCTTGCAGGCGAGCGTGGAAGGATCGAAATGGCAGCGGCGCGGATCGTTCAGAATGCCATCCTGGATGCCGTCGAGCGCATCGCAGGCCTGGTTGACAGCGTCGCCGATGAGCTGCGCCTTCGACGCCGGGATGTAGCTCGCAACATCTGCCTGCGTCGCTTGCGTGATCCACAGATGGGCGCCCATATAAAGATGCGTCCAGTAGTTGGCCGGATCGCCCGCGATGATGCCGTCGTAATCGGCGGGATAGCGCTGCGCCTCGGTGAGCGCTTCCTGGCCGCCTTGAGAGCATCCCTGGAAGTAGGCGTGCTCCGGCGCCGCTCCGTAGAAAGCGCGAAGGATGGCTTTGCCGGCCTGCGTGGTCACATGCACCGAGCGGTGCGCAAAATCGACGACGCGCTCCATGTGTTCCGCCGCCCAATGGCCGTCGGTATCGGCCACGTGCCCGGTGTCCGTGCTGGTGGTCGCATACCCGAGCCGAAGCGGCTCCAGCATCGCGTTGCGATTGATCGTGCCGGCCAGTCCGCCGTTGCCCACCATGAGCAACTTCCGGTTCCAGCGCTCCGGCAGCCACAGCTCAAACCGGACCTCGGGATGAATCACGCCCTGGACCCGGCAGAACGCAGGCAGATCCTTCGCCGGCGCGGTTGTTCCGCCAATGGATTCTCCGGCGGGCATCGAAGTCGCCTGGCTAATCACGATCCCGGGCAAAACGAGCTTCGTGAGTTGGTCGCAGGCCTGTTGGGCGCTCGCTGGAATGACGCTACAAACGAGCAGGCAAAGCATAGCGCGATACGGCATAGGCAATCCTCCTTGTTGAGGACGTTCACTTACTAACCGGCGATTATACAACGCGCGTCTGAGGCCCGAGATCAACGGCCAACAATGTGGCGCAAGTCTCTTTCGTTTTCCGCGCAGAAGGTTTCGATCACATCGGTATCGGGAAACAGGTTCAGATTGAGCCTAATGGTGAACGGCCGCGTGTAGGTCTTCGGATCGTCGACCGTGATCTGAAGCTCCATGTGGCCGAAATCGCGGCGTTGAAAACGTTCGGTCACATGCATCGCCTCGCTATGCGGATGGCCGAAAGCGTCCAGCCAGCTTCGATCGTTAAACCCGATCGAGTCGACCACTAAAGCGTCTCCATCCCACTTTCCGATCGAGTAGCCCAGCCAGCTCGGTTGTGGGTCCTCGGGAAGCTTTCTCCCATCCATGTAGATCTGACGAAAATTCGTACTCTGCTCGTACAGCACCACGATCTCTCCCGGGGTTTCAACAATCTTATAGGGAGACGCGGCGGTATCCATCAGCGGTACGCCGAACGGCAGACAGCGCGTGGACGAAATCCCCTTCGCCAAACCCGCCCGATGCTCCTGGAAGATCGGCACTGCGGACGGTCGAAGCGGCGAATCCTCCGGCTTGAAATCGAAGAGGATGTTCATGAAGTAGCGCGAGGGTGAATCTTCTCCGGCATTGTTTATGCCGTCAAAGAAAAAGCGCAGCAGTTCCTGGCGCGTGGCCGATTCTGGCTCCCAGATTCCCGAGATGTCCGGCTTACCGTCCCGGGTTCGTGGCGCCGGCGCGGAAAGATCGGCTTTGCCGTCGCGCGTTCGGGGCGTTCCGGGCGTGGGATGATTCAACCACTGCCCGTGTGCGCAGGCCACCGCTGCGACCAACAGCACGGACACTCTCATACCTTGAATGCGCATGTCGCAGTTTTAGATATAGTACATCAACGCCTCGGGCTTGGCCGCTTCCTTCTTCGAAGCATCCGTCCGATGAATCAGATCGGCCAGAGTAGTTTTGTCGAGAACCTCAGCCACCGCATCCCGGACCTGACGCATGATGATTCGGGTCTCGCAGTGCTCGACGTCCCGGCATTCCTCGCACGGCCGAAAAGCGGTCTCGCTCGCGCACGGCAGTGGAGCGAGCGGCCCTTCAATCATTCGTATGATGGTCCCAATGGTTACCGTGGACGGGGGCCGGCTGAGCTGATAACCTCCGCCTTTGCCCTTCTTACTTTCAAGCAGGCCGCGCCCCTTCATGTCGAGCAGAATCCCTTCCAGAAACTTCAGCGGGATGCGCTCTTCGCTGGCGAGCGTCGCGATGAGAACGGGTCCGCTGCCGTATCGGCGGCCGAGCTCGATCATGGCGCGCAACGCATACTGGGTTCGTTTGGAAATGGTCCTCACTTAAATCTATATCCAGCCTACCAAGTGAGTGGACCGTGTATAAAACGCGGGGCAAGCCGGGCCTGCGGATTTCTACCGTTCGGCCTGAATTCGGTTCGGCGTCGGAGCTTTCTCGAAGAGTTGCCGCGGATCAAGATGCGGGTCGCTCACAATAACGCCCAGGTAGCCCGTCATCATCTCTTCCCAGGTCTGCTCGCCGAAAAACACATCGTGCGTCGGGTCGGGATTGAACCTGTTGTTGGCGGAATTATCGTAATGCGCATCCACGCGCAGCTTCGTGCCTTTGGGCACCTGGATGGAAGTGTCGTACTCCAACTGCCAGTTGAAATCGTAGTGCGGGACGTTCAGAATCGTCTCCACCCGGCCGTCGGGATAGGTCAACGTATACGTCATCGCCTTCCCGCGAACGTGCATATGCGGCATCATCGAGACGATTTCTACGTCCTGCGCGAACGTGGACTCTCCCGGCACGGCCGCCCAATCGCCGTCGTTCGCCGGAATGCGGAAATGCTCGCGATCCGATGGCCCTGAGACCATAGCCTCCAAAACCTTCCGCTGCGGTGGCTCTTTGGCGACCGTAAAGCCCACCCGAACATGGGTGCGGATAGGCTTGCCGTTGGGCGTGTAATGCAGGTTGAGATAAACGTCCGTATTTGCGGGAATCAGCCGCGCCGCCTGGTACGGCCGATAATCCGACAGCGTGTGCCCCGGCACGTAGGTGTCCTGCTCGCGCCCGCCGATCGCATTTCGCATGAAAGGATTGAACGACTGTTTCTGCCCCGGAATCGTAATCAGATTCGCATCCCGCTGCACTCTCTCCCACATCGGCTCGTTGTACTTCACGTCCGGATCATGCGGTGCAAAAGCGATGCCGGTATGATGAACCACTCCCGGATCCAGCGGCTGAAATTCGATGGAGGTGATCCAGGTGTCTTTCGTGAACATCGCTCCTGGAATCGCGACCCAGAACCAATCGATGACGCCCGTGGCGGGGACATCGAACTCCGGCCCGTCGATGACCATGTCCGGTCTCACTTGCCAGCCTTCGGCCGGCCACTGCTTGGGAGGCGGCGCATCCTTCGCATCGCCTTCCCGCGAGCCCTGATCCACCCACGCGACCAAGGTGTCAATCTCGCTCTGCTTCAACGAACGATCGTTGGAAAAATGCCCGTACTTGGCGTCCGCAAACCAGGGCGGCATTTTCCTGCTGGCCACGGCAGCCTTAATCGCCTTCGCCCAGGGACGCGTATCCTTATAAGTGAGGAACGACATCGGCGCAACCTGGCCGGGCCGATGACAACTTTGGCAGTTGTTTTGGAGAATCGGGAGCACATCTTTATTAAAAGTAAGCGTGGACGGCGAAACCTCGGCGCCCCATGCAACCGTAGTGACGATCCAACCTGCGGCCCAGAGTCGAACCATAAACCCTCCTCCCCGGCGCTAGCTACAACCGCCAGCAGTCTATCACTGATTGAAATGACAGTCAATGTAACCTATAGTTATTACTTGCGTTTGAAGGTTTCGACAGGAGGCGGGCGTGGCCACGAATCTTAAGCCGGTGGATGTCGTCGTGATCGGGTTGGGCGCTGCGGGAGGCGTCGCCGTTCTGCCCCTGGCGCGCGCGGGTCTGAAGATCGCCGCGCTCGAAGCGGGCAGCTGGATGCAGCCCAGCCAATTCAAGCCCGACGAGATTCACAACAACGTCCGCAGGCTGGTAACCACCGGGTCGAAAGCCAGAAATGAAATTCCCACGTTCCGCACCGGTCCCAATCAGCCGTCGCGACGCGGCGCAAATCCGCCCATGATGAACGCCGTCGGTGGCACCTCCATTCACTATTACGCCAACAGCTGGCGATTCCATCCCTGGGACTTTCAAGCTCGCTCGCAATCCATCCAGCGCTACGGCCCCAACTCGATCCCCAAAGGGAGCACGCTCCAGGATTGGCCCCTCACCTACGCTGATCTGGAGCCTTATTACGACACCATCGAGCATGAAATAGGAGTCTCCGGCAAGGCCGGCAACATTCAAGGCCAGATCGACCAGCGCGGCAATGTCTTTGAAGGCCCGCGCCGCCGCGAGTACCCCATGCCTCCGTTGCGCGACACCGACTTCACCGATCTCATGCAGACCGCCGCCCGCAAGCTCGGCTTTCATCCCCATCGTTCGCCCGCCGCCATCAATTCGCAACCCTATGGCGGCCGTTCAGCCTGCGCTTTTCATGGCTATTGCGACACCGGCGGATGCCACGTCAGCGCGAAGAATTCCACCGCCGTCACCACCATTCCAGCCGCTCTCAAGACCAAAAATCTGAAAATCTTCGAGCGATCTCAGGCCACTCGAATCGTCGCCGACAATAACGGAAAAGCCAGCGGCGTGCTCTATCTGCGCGATGGCCAGGAGTACTTTCAGCCCGCCAAAGTGGTCTTGCTCTCCTCCTACACCTACGAAAATGTACGGCTCCTGCTGTTGTCGAAATCCAAAGGCTACCCGAACGGTCTGTCGAACAATCACGGCCAGGTGGGCAAGCACTTCATTGGTCATTGGGCCGCGCAGGAAAATATCGCGGCGCTTTTTCCCTTCGACCTGAACATCTGGTACGGCGCTATCGCGCAGGCCGTGGTGGTGAACGATTGGGCCGAGGACAACTACGACCATTCCGGGCTCGGATTCATCGGAGGCGGCAGCATCACTATCGGTCACGAAAAGCATCCTATCGCGGCGGCGTCCATGCAAACCTTCGGTAAGGCGCCAACCTGGGGTTCTAAATGGAAGGCGTTCGTCCGCGAGAACGCGGGGCGCTGGGTCACCGCTTATGTTCAGTGCAACAGCCTGCCCTACGAAAATACCTACCTGGATCTCGATCCCGTAGTGAAAGATCCTCTGGGCGACCCGGTCTGCCGCATTACCAGCGGCCCCAAAGAGAACGAGCCTCGCGCAGGAGGTTATGCCGCGGACCAAAGCGGAAGAGTGGTTTCGCGCGGCCGGCGCTATCGAAGTCCGCCGGACCGCCAACCGCGAGGGGCCGGGCCTTTCGGTTCATGCTGTGGGCGGAACACGCATGGGCGATAATCCGGGAACAATGTTGTCGACAAGTGGGGCTTCTCGCATGAGGCGCCGAATCTGGCAATCTTGAGCGGCTCGGTATTGGGCACGCACGGCGCGCGCAATCCTACCGAAACCATTCAGGCGCTCTCCTGGCGGACGGCGGAACACCTAGTGAAGAACTGGAAATCGATCGCCGGATAAAGTTGTATGCGGTACCGACGGCTAGCTCTGTTATTGCTTTTGCCACTGTCGTTCGCGTTCGCTCAGGACACCGACGCGCAGGCCAAAAAGAAACTCCTGGCCGACCCTCGATACCAGTATTCGCAGGCGGAACTTTTCGTGGCCGAGGGAAACTACGCCGAGGCACTCCGCCTATATAAGCTCGCTGCCGACCAAGGACTGCCGGAAGCCCAGTGCGGTCTCGGAAACTTGTACCGCTATGGTCAGGGCGTGCCGCAGGACGACAAAGAGGCCGTGCGCCTCTATCGGCTCTCCGCCGAGAAAGCTTGGCCGGAAGCCCAATTCAACATGGGTGTGATGTACGATCAGGGGCGAGGCGTGCCGCAGGATTATAAGGAAGCCGCCCGCTGGTACAAGATCAGCGCCGATCGCGGCGTCGCCGACGCGCAGTACAACCTGGCCGTGATGTACGCGAATGGCAAAGGCGTTCCGCAGGATTACGGAGAGGCCGAGCGTTTGTATCGGCGGGCAGCCGAGACTCGCGGGATTGCCAACGCCGAATATAACCTCGCGGTTCTCTACGATAACGGACAAGGCGTTCCCCAGAACTATGCGGAAGCTGCGCACTGGTACAAGCTCGCGGCCGATCAGGGCCACGCCGCAGCCCAGTTTAATCTAGGCGTGCTCTATGCCAATGGCCAAGGTGTTCCGCAGGACGTCAAGGAAGCGGCGCGTCTGTACCAGCTCGCGGCCGAACAAGGCGAGATCGAAGCTCAATACAACGCGGGAGTGATGTACGCGCAAGGGCAAGGCGTCGAGCGCAATTACAACCAAGCTGCGCGCTGGTATCGGATGGCCGCCGAGCAAGGCCATCGGGACGCCGCATTCAATCTGGGAGGCTTGTACGTCGCGGGCCGAGGCGTTCCTCCGGATCTCGAACAAGCTTACAAGTGGTTCAGCATAGCCGCCGCAGCCGGCGACCAGGACTCGCTCGCCGCAACTCGCCAGCTTGCCGCTAAGATGACCGCCGCGCAGGTTGAGAACGCCCGGTCCAGCGCCGCAGCCTGGAAGCCTTGCAAGAGCAAAGAAGAGTGCGCAGCCAGGCTGCGTGAGTAGCCGCCCTATCGCGTTTTCGGTTTCCACTCCCGAGCCAGTTGCCGAGCTTCCTGGATTTGTGCGGGCGTCATCCTGCGCGCGAGTTCGTCCCGATTCTTGACCGCGACCTTAGCGGTGTCGGCATCACCCTTCGCGCTAGCCAGGTCGAACCACAGGTGCGCCTGAACATAATCCTCGCCGACGCCCTTGCCGTTCGCGTACATAACCGCGAGATTGAACTGCGCACCTGCGAACGCCTGCTCCGCGGCTGACCGGTACCACTTCGCGGCCTCCTGGTAGTCCCGCGCGACACCCTGGCCCTGGTCGTACATTACGCCGAGGTTGTTCTCCGCATCCGCCTTTCCCTGCTCTGCCGCCCGACGAATCCATGTCGCCGCTTCCTGATAGCTCTGCTCGACGCCCTTGCCGAAGTAATACTTGAGACCCAGGTTGTACTGCGCATCCGCGTATCCTTGCCTCGCGGCCAGGCTGTACCATTTCACAGCCTCTTTGTAGTTTTGCTCGATGCCGTGGCCCTCGTCATACATGAGCCCCAGATTGAACTGCGCGGCGGAATTCCCCTGTTCGCCCGCGAGGTGCCACCATTTCGCCGCTTCGAAGTAGTCTTGCCGGACGCCTTGCCCCCGGTCATACATGACGCCCAGGTTGTGCTGCGCCGTCGCATCGCCTTGTTTGGCAAGCGGCAGAAACTCCTGGAGCGCCCTCGCATAATCACCGTGAAGATATGCCTGGACACCGGCTGCCAGGTCTGCGAACGCTGCCAGACTGAGAGACAAGAATATCGCCGCGGCCTTCACGTTCCCCAATAATAACGCCGCAGGAACGTTAGCCTGCGGGCGCTTGCGGCAGCTGTCAAGGCAAAATAGAAATGTCCTATTCCCAGCAAAGTAGAAATGTCCTGTTTTGAGCTAGGAGCCGAAGGAGCGGGCTTACAGTGGATTCGATGTTCCGGGGGAGTCGCGCTCCCTGGGGCAGATCCGAAGACCGCTGCGACGGGGCTGGCTCCGAAGCAGACGGCACCAGACCCCCAGTCAAACCGGGCCCGATGATGCCCGTTCTGGGGGTTTTGGTTTTTGAGGACAGATCTGCTTTGGTGGAGCTCCCGAGCAGCGGTCTTCGGATAAATAAAGCGCGAAGATCGCCGGGCCGGTTTTGCCCAGCGCTCCGATTGGTTTTGGTTTCGGTGCCGGCGTTTAGCTGCGAGCATCGGGCACCTCAGTCGGTCGAGAACGAGAAGGCTTCGAGCGGATGGAAAAGTTCTTCATCCAATCGCTTTTGCGCCGGATCTTGCCCGTTGAGCGTGTCGGGGGTGCGAGCGTTTTGGATAACACCAGTGGCAGCGCGCAGCGGCGCACCCGCACATAACGACCTTGAAACTGCACGGCGACGCTGCCGTCCAAGCGCTGTTCGACCCGCACCCATCCTTTGCGCATTCCGACCTGGATGTCGCGGCGGTCGATTTGGTAGAGCTTGCCTTCGTATCGCACCGTGTAGTCATTCGTCACCTGACGCTGTTCCACGTGGCTGAGAATCGCGGCCAGATCATGCTCTTTGCCGAGAGGGCGATGGGCATCGGCGGTATCGGCCGGCTTCACCACCAGGGTCTGATTCCACCAAGCCAGATATTCGTTCTCCAGATACGCATTGGCCTGATCGAGGGTGCACGCCCCGGCCACACGCAGTCCTTTCACTAGGCGATCCTGCGCCGTCAAAAATTGGCGTTCAATGCGTCCCTTGGCCTGCGGCGAGTGCGCCGGAATCCAGACAACGTTCAGCTCGCGCAGCGCCCGTTCAATCTGTGTCGGCGGCATCTGGGGCCGGTCGCGGTCCTCACGCTGCTGCTGTCGTTTGGTCTTAACCGCCACCTGGAACATCCCCGCTTTGTCGGTGTAAAACGCCAGCGGGCGGCCAAACTGCTCGAGGTACGCCCCCAGCAGCCGCCGGTTCTCCTCACTGGAATCGTGCCGTACAAAGCGTGCGAACAGCTGGCTGGTGGCATCGTCGATCATCGCTATCAGATAGATCGATTCCCCGCGGCCCTCCAGCCAGTCGTGGTCGCTGGTGTCCCATTGCACCAACTCCCCACAGCGGCTTCGACGCGGCCGCCATTGGTGCACCTCCACCATGCGGCGATGACCGGCGCGCCACAATCCGGCTTTGGCCATCCACTGTCGCAACGTCTCCTTGCTCACCGTAAGCCGGTGCCGCTTGCGCAAGTATTCTGCCGCCAATGTAGGCCCGAATCCGCGGTACACCGGATCCGTCAAAATCGTGATCGCCTGCTGTTCCATGTCGGCGGACAGCTTTCGGTTGGACGTTCTCCCGCGTAGCTCATGAATCACCGCCCGGTCTCCTTTCTGCCGCAGCTTGCGCAACAGCCGTCGCACGTGCCGCTCGTTGACACCGATCTCCTCAGCGGCTTGTCGTTGCGTGATCAATTTCTTCTTGGCCCTCTTCAGGGCATCCAGCCGGTCTCGTTCGGCCTGGTTCATTAGTAGCTGTCCTTCGTCCACCCCTCAGGCTGGACCCTGTCAATAGGACATTTCTACTTTGCCCAAATAGGACATTCTCATTTTGCTGCGACATTCGAAGGGATGCCCCTGTTCCCGTTGAAGCGGAAGAAGTAAGATATAGGGCACGACGTCCGTGATCCTGGACGATCCTTCGCGTAAAGGAGATGCTTGTGACAACGTCCAAACTCGCTCAACTTGGTGTTCGCTGGCCGGCGCTGGCATTGGGAATCCTCGCTGTGGTGGTTCTTTCAAGTCCGTCGGCGAAAACCAACAAACCGGCTGGCCTGCTTCCAACCGATGTACGAAGCCTGATGGCGCTGTACGGCGCTGAGGGCGCCACGATCGACCGCAATGCGAGAGATTACAGAATGCCGGACCAGATTGACTGGAAAGGCCGCCCGGGAAGCGTCACGCAAACGGCGATGGTCTTCGGCGATCCTTCTAAGCCCGGCTTGTATGTCGAACTCCTCAAGCGCGGCCCCGACGATTGGAGCCAGCCGCACACGCACCCGAATGATCGATACCTCACCGTCCTGAAAGGCACGATGTTAATCGGGACCGGCGCCAAGTTGGATAAGAGCAACACCGTCGCGCTCGGGCCGGGCAGCCTTATTAAGGATATTGCGGGTCAAGTGCATTACGACGGCTCCGGGCCGGATGGTCTTACGCTGGAGATCATCGGCATCGGTCCATCGGCGATGACGCGGGTCGACAGTCACTAGACGCCGATTGAGCTCCGCGGCGTCTGCGGCTACATCATTAAGAACTTCCCGCGGTGTCTATTGCAAGATACTATGCACTCGCTCATCGAACGGGCTGCCGAGCATCGGCTGTAGCTTCTCGCGAAACTGTTTGGTGCGCTCGGAGCCTTCGTACGCCACGAAAGCCTGCCGCGAGCGCCAGACCTCGCTCATCATGTAATGGTTCCCACGCGAATCCTGCCGCAGGACCTCGAAGCGCACTACGCCCGGGTCCTTCTTGCTCTCGGCCGCATGTTGCACCAGCAGCTTGGCGCAATCCATGGCGAAGTTGGGCGTCGCGTCGACGAAAGCGATAACGTACACGCTCCCGCTCGCGTCCTTAGCCGGCTGTTGCGCGGCGGCGTCGTGGACCAGAACCATGGCGGCTAGCGTGATTGCACTGAGTGTGAGTGAACGAAATCGGGGCATTGAGATCCTTCTCGCTTTCCAATGATATTCTACGATGACGGCATGGGACATGAACGCACTGGATGGTAAGACCGCAATCGTTACGGGCGCCAGCCGCGGAATCGGACGGGCGATCGCGCTGCTGTTGGCAAAGCGTGGCGCTCGAGTAGCGCTGGGCGCGCGCAATCAGGAAATGCTCGCGCAAGCCGTTCAGGAAATCAAGCAAGCCGGCGGCGAGGCTTCCGCATTCGCGGCGGATCTCCGATCGCAGGACGCTCCCTCTCGCCTTGCCGCCTTCGCGCTCGCGACCTACGGCCAAATCGACATCATCGTGAACAATGCGGGCGCAACCAAGCGCGGCGAGTTCCAAGATTTAACCGACGAAGACTGGTCCGACGGATTCGCGCTGAAGCTTTTCGGAGCGGTGCGGTTGACGCGAGCAGCCTGGCCGCATCTGAAGGCCACCTCCGGCTCGGTGGTTAATATTTCCGGTATCGGCGGCCGCACTCCAGGCGCGCATTTCACCATTGGCGGATCGGTGAACGCCGCGATGCTTTCATTCACCAAGGCCATGGCCGACGCCGGCATTCGCGATGGCGTCCAAGTGAACGCGATTAATCCCGGTACGGTTCGTACGGACCGCTTTCACAACAGAATCGCGAATTTCGCCCAGGAGCATGGACTGAGTCCTGCTGACGCCGAGCCCGCATGGGTCAAATATGAAGGCATCACGCGGGTGGGCGAGCCGCAAGATATCGCCGAACTAGTAGCGTTCATCGTCAGTCCGGCCGGCCGTTTTCTGCAGGGCGCGCTGATCGACATGGATGGCGGTTCCACGAAAACGATCTAGTTGGGCGAAACGTACCGCCCCGGTCCGTGGTCCACAAGAAGGCGGTCAACAAAAAGGAGGAAGCATGGCCGCTGTTGTCTGGAAGGGATTCGTCAGTTTTGGCCTGGTGTCATTTCCCGTTCGCCTGCAGGCCGCCGCGCGCGAGAAGCCAGTCCGATTTCACATGCTGCACAAAAAGGACGGGTCGCGTCTGAAGGAGGTTTTCTATTGCGTGGCCGAAAATAAGCCGGTGGAGCGCGCCGACATCACCCGAGGTTACGAAGTGTCCAAGGACGAGTATGTCGTAATTGATCCGGCCGAGCTGGAAAAGATTGCGCCGAAGACCGCCAAGGTCATGGACATCTTGCAGTTCGTCGAGCAGGAACAGCTCGACCCGGTATTTTTCGACAAGTCGTATCATGTTTTGCCCGACGGCGATGTCACCAAGCCCTACGCTCTGCTGCGCGAAGCCATGAAGAAAGATCAGAAGTTCGGCATAGCGAAAGTGGCCATGCACAATCGCGAACATATCGTGGTGCTCCGGCCCTCGGGCAGTGAACTCATGGCGCACACCATGTTCTTCGTCGATGAAATTCAGAAAGCGGATGTGAAAACGGCCGCCGAAAAACTTTCGGAGAAGGAAATTCGCTTAGCTTCGCAGTTGATCGATTCGCTCACGGCAAAATTTCAGCCCGAGCAGTTTCACGACGAGTACCAGGAGAGCGTAAAGCGTCTGATCGAGCAGAAGCAAAAAGGTGAACGGGTGCGTGGCGTCAAACACCAGCGCCCCCGCGAAGTCGTCAACATCCTGGACGCACTCCAGAAGAGCCTGGCGGCCAATCAGGAAAAGGAAAAACCAGCGTCCCGGCCTAGAGACCGCCGGCACAAAGCCGCCTGATTGCACCACTTCCGCCGCATCTTGCGGAAACATAAAGACTATTGCTCCATAGGCCGATCTAATTAACAGAATGGATCGCCGAAATGAATTGCGCTTTGGCGCCGATCACCCGGTAGTCGTGTCGGTGCTGGGCAATTCGCACTCGGATGGCATTCCGGGAAAAATCGCAGGCGCTTCCAAGTCTGGTCTGCGGGTCTTAACGGATGTACCGATTGACGTCACTTCGTCCGTCCGAGTGAAGTGGGATGCCGGCGCGCTCACCGGCGACGTTCGTCACTGCCGGCAGGTTCGGCCCGGCCACTACAGCATCGGCATCCGAATCAACCAGGTGATCCAACCATCCAAACTGCGGACCGATCAGCTCGAGTCGGCGTTCGACTAGTCTCCCAAGCACGCAACTTCGCGCGGATGCAAAACGATCCGACACAATAGTTGTAGATGCTGGACCAACGCCTGCTGCTGATCGGCGCGACCACCGGTTATCAGACGCGCGCGTTCGCCGAAGCAGCCGCGCGGATCGGCTTTCATCTGGCGCTGGCCACCGATCGGTGCCACGTGCTCGAAGATCCCTGGGGCGATCAGGCTATCCCGCTGCGATTTGAGGATCCCGAGCAAGCCGCCGAGGCAATTGCGGAGGCTCAGGGGCGCCTGGACGGCATCGTCGCGGTGGGCGATCGTCCCGCTTACATCGCGGCGCTGGCGGCGCGGCGGCTTGGCATCCGGTACAACTCTCCTGATTCCGTACTGGCGTGCCGCAATAAGTTTCTAGCGCGCGAGCGGTTTCAAAAAGCGGGGCTGTTGGTTCCCGAATTCTACCGAGCCCGGTTGGCTGAAGGCCCTGAACGCGCCGAGGAGCAGGCTCGCTATCCCTGTGTGCTGAAGCCGCTCAGCTTGTCGGCCAGCCGCGGCGTCATTCGCGTGAACAATCGCGACGAATTTATCCGAGCCTTCCGCCGCATTGAAGCTTTACTGCGTGACCCGGACATCGCGCGCCTCGAAGAGGAGCAGGATCGGTTCTTGCAGGTGGAGAGCTTTATCGAAGGCCGGGAGTTCGCGCTCGAAGGGATATTGACCGGCGGCCGATTGCGTGTGCTGGCGCTCTTCGACAAACCCGATCCGCTGGATGGCCCGTACTTCGAAGAAACCATTTACATCACGCCTTCGCGCGAAGCGGTGGCCGTCCAGCGCGAGATCGTCCGCACTACGGAATTGGCGATCGAAGCCCTGGGACTTACCGAAGGCCCGGTACACGCCGAGATGCGCGTGAACCAGCGCGGCGTTTGGATGCTCGAAGTAGCGGCGCGGCCGATCGGCGGCCTGTGCGCGCGGGTCTTGCCCGGCCTCGAGGAGTTGATTCTGCGCCATGCGGCCGGCGAAGACGTCTCGGCGATTGCAATGCCGGCCGACGCCGCGGGTGTCATGATGATTCCGATTCCCAGCGAAGGCGTCTATGTCGGCGTCGATGGCGTCGAGGCGGCTCGCGAGCAGCCGGGGATCGAGGACCTCATCATCACCGCGAAACAGGGGCAGAAACTCGTTCCGCTCCCGGAAGGTAACAGCTACTTAGGGTTCATTTTCGCCCGCGGCGATTGGCCACAACGGGTGGAGGAAGCCTTACGCGCGGCGCATCAGAGCTTGCGCTTCGAAATCGCGACCGCTTTGCCGGTGGTTTAAAACCATCACTTCGCGCGCGGGGGAACGTAGCCCGGCGGGAGCGCGGCGCCTTCGCCGAAGAAGTACTCTTCCATTTGCTTGAGCAGGAACTCTTGCGCTTCCTGAGTGCCCAGGTTGAGCCGGTACTCGTTCATGATCATCTTCATCTGTTCCAGCCACATTTTCCAGGCTTCCTTGGAGACGTTCTCATAAATGCGCTGGCCGAGCGGATGATTGTCAAAGGGCGGCTCGTCGAGTCCGGCCATTTCCCGCTGAAATTTGACGCAGAAGACCTTGCGTTTGCCGATCTCTTCCTGGACTGGGGGACCCGCCATTCCTCCGTTGCCACAACCCATGCGTCGCTCCTTTTCTAGCTTGCTGACCCCAGGATAGCAGAGGGGTATCGGAGCGATGGTGTAACGTTAGGCCGTGCGCTTCTCGGGTTCAGTCGCCTCAGGAGCGTCAGCTGCGGCGTTCTTTTTGTTGCTGAGGTATTCCGACAGCTTGAAGGGCATAGAGGCGCCCTTCTCCATGGCGCGTTGCACGGCTTTTTGATACCGGCGCAGCGTCTCGCGCCGGACCACCTCACGAAGCTGGCAGGTCTCGATATCCAGCAGGATGTCGATCTCCCAGGGTTGGAAGGTGTTGCGGGTCATGCTGCCGCGGATCAGCTCCTGCAGTAGCTTATTGAAGCGGTTGAGTACTACCTCGCTATCTTGTCCCGCAAACATGCCTAAGGATGATATCGTCCGAATGACGAAAATCTACATGGTTTTTCTTAGTCCCGATTGAGGAGAATAAGAAAGGACCGCCATGAGTGACCCCAAATTCGACCCGCCTCGCGTCGCTTTGAACCGCATTTACACCAAGATGGGAGATCAGGGCCAGACCCACCTGGCGGGCGGCCAACGGGTCTCCAAGGACTCCCTGCGAATCGAGTGTTACGGCACGGTGGACGAGCTAAACGCTTTCGTTGGAATGGCTTGTGTCACCGCCGGCGAGGCCGTTCCGGAGCTTGCGCCCATTCTTCGGCGCGTTCAGCACGAGCTCTTTAACCTCGGCTCTATCCTGGCCACGAAACCCGAGGACGTCCATCCCAAACAGGCCCGCATTACTCCCTTGGAGATCGAGCAGCTGGAACGGGAGATCGACCGCATGAACGCCGATCTTGCTCCGCTGCGCTCCTTTGTATTACCGGGCGGCTCACGGCTCAATACCGAACTGCACGCCTGCCGGACCATCTGCCGCCGCGCGGAGCGGATTGCGGTCAGTTTGGCGCGCGAGGAACCGATTCCGCCGGAAGCGATCCAGTATCTCAACCGGTTGAGCGACGCGTTTTTTGTCTGGAGCCGCTGGGTGAACTACGTGCTCGGCGTGCCCGAGGTCCTTTGGGAGCCGAATCAAGCGGCCTCGGGCGCCCAGCGCGGCGATTAGCTCCAGCGGCCTCGCAGCGCGCCTTTAACACTGGCAAAACCTCGCCGATAAGCCAAGTGTGGGCATCCGCGCGTCGCTGACGAACCTTCTGTGCCGGTGCCAGCTTCGGGCCGACCGGGAGCGAAAGGCCCTGGCCGGCCGCTATGCTCATTTGAGCCGCTTCGTCAACGACATCGTGCTGCTCATCGACGACCATGGGAAAATCGTCGAAGCCAACGACCGCGCGGCGGCGGCATACGGCTACAGCAGGGAGGAGCTGCTCCGGCTTTCCATTCACGATCTGCTGGCGCAACCGGAATCACCGGAGCCGGAGGCTATATGGGCAATTCTGGAGAAGAACGGCGGCGTAGTGTTCGAAAGCGTTCATCGGCGCAAGGATGGTTCCACGCTGCAGGCGGAAGTCAGTGCGCGCCGGGTAGACGTGGATGCGCGCAACTTTCACCAGACCATCATTCGCGACATCACTGAACGCAAGCAGACCGAGGAGCAGGTGCGGCGATCGACCCGGGCCATGCGGGTGCTGTCGGCGAGCAACCAGGCGCTGGTCCGGTCACGCGACGAAACCAGCTTGTTTCGCGCGATCTGCAAGGCCATCACCGAAACGGGCGGTTATCCGCTGGCCTGGATCGGTTTTGCCGAAAGTGACGAGCGACAATCCGTGAGCATCGCGGGTTCGTCCGGACAGGGCCTGGAATACCTGGATACGCTGGAGGTCACCTGGGTGGATGAACCGTTGGGACGCGGTCCAACGGGGACCGCGATTCGAGCCGGAAGAATCTCGATCTGCAACAACGTCGACAGCGATACGCATTTCGACCCTGGCGCGAGCGGGCCACGCGCTTTGGCTTCCGGTCGCTGATCGGCTTGCCGCTCTATTGCGAAGGAGCCGTCATCGGCGCCATCACGATCTACGCCAGTGAGCCGGACGCTTTCCGCGATGAGGAAATGGGTTTGCTGCAGGAGCTGGCCGGCGATCTCTCCTACGGGATCGAGGCGCATCGCCGCCGCGTGGAGCAGGCCCGGGCCGAACAGGCGCTGCTGGAGTCGGCCATGGAGTTTCGAACCCTGTTCGACAATACCAACGACGCCATTTTGATCACGGATCTCAAGGGGCGGATCCTGGAGGCCAACCAGGTCGCCTGTGAGCGGCTGGGCTACAGCCTGGATGAGCTGGTGTCAATGACCATGCCGGAAATTGACTCGCTCGGATGCCACGCGCCCCGGCCTGGCCAGCCGGGCGGCCGGTTCCTGTTCGAGACCGTTCACGTGCGCAAGGACGGTACGGAATTCCCGGTCGAGATCAGTTCGCGGATGTTCTGCTACCGGCGCATGCCGGCCCTGCTCAGCGTGGCGCGTGAGATCAGCGAGCGTAAGCAGGCCGAGGCCGAGGCACAGGCGCACGCGCTGGAGTTAGAGCGGTCCAAGACCGAAGCCGAGGCGGCCAGCCGGGCCAAGGGTCAGTTCCTGGCCAATATGAGCCATGAGATCCGAACGCCCATGAACGGCATCGTCGGTATGAGCGGGCTTCTGCTGGACACCTCGTTAACAGCCGAGCAACACGATTGCGCCGAGACGATTCGTAACTCCGCCGATGCCTTGCTTGCCATCGTGAACGATATCTTGGACTTCTCCAAGATCGAAGCCGGCAAGATGGAAATCGAGCCAGTCTGTTTCAATATCATCCATTGCCTGGAAGAGATCGGCGAGTTGATGGCGCCGCAAGCTCGGGCCAAGGGAATTAAGTATTTCTTGGAGGAAAACGTCGAGCATCAATGGGTGCTGGGCGACGCCGGGCGCCTGCGTCAGATCGTACTCAACCTCCTGAGCAATGCCATCAAGTTTACCGACCGCGGCCGGGTGACATTGAGCGTATCGGACACAGAGCCGCTCGAGGGGCGCTCGCTGTTTCGCATTGCGGTAGCAGACACCGGAATCGGAATCGCGGCCGAGGACCAGCCGGTCCTTTTCCAGACCTTCACCCAGGTGGATTCCTCGCTAACCAAGAAGCACCAGGGGACTGGTCTGGGGCTAGCCATCTCGCGCAAGCTCGCCCAACTTATGGGCGGCAGTCTCACGCTGGCGAGCGAATTGGGAAAAGGCGCCACGTTCGTCTTGATGCTGCCGGTGCCCCTCGCAGTGGAGGCGGACGCGCCGCGTCATTCCGGCCCGCCGCTCGATGGCATTGATATTCACGCCAGGTGCCGCCGCATCCTGATCGCCGAGGACAATGTGGTGAACCAGAAGATCGGCGTGCGCTTGCTCGAGAAATGCGGCTGCCGCGTGGATCTGGCGGCCAATGGGCGGGAGGCGGCCGAGATGGCCGGCCGGTTTCCCTACGACCTCATCTTCATGGATTGCGGCATGCCCGAAATGGACGGATACGATGCCACGAGAGCTATTCGCGCACTGGAGCCCAGCCAGGCTCACATTCCCATCGTCGCGCTTACCGCCCATGCGATCTCCGGAACCCGCGAGGAATGCCTGGCTGCCGGAATGGACGACTACATCGCCAAGCCCGTATCGCTGGGGGCGATGCGGCAAATGCTTCTGAAATGGTGCCCCTAGTCCCGGCTTCGGGCGCAGACGCGCCGCGATTGCTACCCTCGGTGGCATGAAGCTCCTGATCTTCTCCGACATCCACGGCGATAAGGCCGCGCTCGAAAAGCTCATGGCCATGGAAGCGGATTATTATTTCGCGGACGGGGATTTGGCCAACTGGGGGCGAGGTCTGGATCAGCTTGGACCGATCCTGAGCAAGCGGGCGGAGCGGATGTACGTGCTTCCGGGGAATCACGAGTCGGAGGTCGATGTCGCGCGGTTTTGCGAACAGTACGGCTTTCACAATTTCCACGGGCAAAACATCGACGTCGCGGGTTTCAAAGTCGCCGGCCTCGGCTATTCCAATCCCACCCCTTTCGACACGCCCGGCGAATACACGGAGCAGGAGCTCGCCGAGCGGCTCGAAAAATTTGCGGGTCTCGATCCGCTGATCCTGATCTGTCACGCGCCACCGAAGAACACCAAGCTCGATCGCGCCGATGAAGGCCAGCATTTCGGGAGCCAGGCGGTGCGCGACTTCATTGACCGCTATCAGCCGCGGTATTTCTATTGCGGCCACATCCATGAGGCGGCGGGTCAGATGGAAATTCTCGGGCGCACGCAGGCTTTTAACGTTGGAAAGCGCGGCGTGATGCTCGACCTGTAGGGCACCTCTTACCAGTACCCGATCATGCGGCCCGCGCTGATCGCCGTGAGCCAGCAGGCTAGCGATATGCCGCCGAACACCGCCAGCTTACTCTGCTCGCGCGGGGAAAGCTCGCGCATCCGATGCTGCTTCCAGGCCGGAAAGGAACTGAGCGCGATCACGTTCAGAATGCCCAGGAAGATCGCTGGAAATTTGATATAGAGAAAGGGATTGCCCACATATTCGGTCGCTTTGGTGGCGAGCAAGCCGAGGCCGCTGAGCGCCGCGACCACGAAACCAGTAGCGGCAATGGGCACGGTGGGCTTGCTGATCGCAGCCAGAGCGACGTTTCGCCAGACCCCTAACAGCCGCAGGTCCAGCACCAGCACGGAGCCGAAGAGCGAAGCCACGCCCAGTATGTGGACCAGGTTCACCACTCCGTACGTCCACACCCCCGACTCACGCATGGCGTGACCGAGCGCCGAAGCCTGGAGCCACGCCATGAATTCGTACAAACAGTTCCTCGGTTGAAGCTAGGTGCGATCGGGATAAACGTTGAACACGCGGCCGTTCCAGGTTACGCGCTCGGTCTTCATCTCAAATTTTTTGGGATCTCGATTGCGATGGCCATGCACGGTAACCGTAGCGCCGACCGGGATGATGCCTTCCTTCAAGCCCGCGCGTTCGGTCCGTGCGGGCGGGGCCAGCGTAAGATCCCAAAGCTGCCCATTCGCGCGTATTTTCATGGTCGCGTGAGGGCCGGACAGGCTAAGCGGCTTTTCGACGACACCGGTGATCTCGAATTCCTCGTCCAGGTTGCCGCCCCAACCGTGATGGGCTGAAGCCGGAAGAGCTGAAAGCGCGAGCATACCAAGGCCAGCGCAAAGTTCGCGTCTCGAGTACATGGCTCACCTCTCCTTTGAGTTCATTATGATACTTCTGGCAAGCTCATTATGATACTTCGCGACTGAGGGGCGGCGTCACGCGCAGGCTCCGAGGATTTGGCCCGCGCTGCTAAAATGAAATTTCATGCCCATCGAAGAACTGGAAAGAGAGTACGTTTCGCTCCGCCAGCAGGCCGACGCTGTGCGGAGCTATCTTTGACGCCTCCGGTAAAAAAGCCCAGCTAGCTAAAATCGAACAGCAGATCTCGGGTTCCGATTTCTGGAGCCAGCCTCCCGAAAAAGCTCAGAAGACCATGCAGGAGCGCAAGCGCCTGGAGGAGGCCATCGCCCACGAGGCGGAGGTCGCGCGGCTCACTTCGGATCTGGATACATTGTTCGAACTCGGCCGCGAAGGCGAGGACGTGTCGAGCGATCTCGCGCGCGAGATCAAAGCCTTCTCTGAACGCTTGGAGGTGCTCGAGACCGGGATGTTGCTGTCCGGCCCGAACGATTCGAAAAGCGCGATTCTGGTGATCCATCCGGGCGCGGGCGGTACCGAGAGTCAGGATTGGGCCGAGATGCTGCTGCGAATGTACCTGCGGTGGGCGGAGCGGCATGGTCAGCAGGCCGTCGTCACGGATCGCCTGGAAGGCGAAGGCGCGGGCATCAAATCCGCGACGGTGGAAATCAACGGCGAGAACGCCTATGGTCTGCTGCAGTCGGAAATCGGCGTGCACCGGCTGGTGCGGATCTCGCCCTTCGACGCCAACGCGCGCCGCCATACCTCGTTCGCGTCCGTGTTTGTCTATCCGCAAATCGAGGACGACATCAACATCGACATCAAGCCCGAGGATTTGCGCGTGGATGTGTTTCGCGCCTCGGGCGCAGGCGGCCAGCACGTCAACCGGACGGAGTCGGCCGTGCGCATGACCCACATTCCGACCGGCTTGGTAGTGCAGTGCCAGAATGAGCGCTCCCAGCACAAGAATCGCGCTAGCGCCATCAAGCAAATGCGCGCGCGGCTGTACGAATTCGAGATGAACAAGAAGAAGGTTGAGCAGGATAAGCTGGAAGATACCAAGCTCGACATCAATTTTGGCAGCCAGATTCGCAGCTACGTGCTCGCGCCCTACCGTCTGATCAAGGACCATCGCACCAAGCTTGCGATCGGCGACGTCGACCGCGTTCTCGACGGTGATCTGGACCGTCTCATGCACGCCTTCCTGGTCTACAAGCATACCGGCAAAGTCTCGGGCGACGGAAAAGAGGACCTGCCTGATTGAGGCGATCGCCGAGCCGGAACTGCGCCGCGCCGCTGAGCTGATTCGCGCCGGGGAACTGGTGGCCTTTCCGACCGAGACGGTGTACGGGCTGGGCGCCAACGCGCTCGATACTGCGGCGATAGAAAAAATCTATGTTGCCAAGGGCCGCCCGCCGTCGAGTCCCCTGATCGTCCACGTCGATTCGATCGAGATGGCGCGCACGCTGGTGCGTGAATGGCCGGAATGCGCCGAGTGTCTGGCGCGATCTTTCTGGCCTGGCCCGCTGACGTTGGTTTTGCCGAAACAGCCGCATGTTCCGGATCGGTTGACGGCGGGGTTAGATACGGTTGGCGTCCGGATGCCGAACAACGCCATCGCTTTGGCATTAATCCAGGAGGCTGGCCTCCCGGTTGCCGCGCCTAGCGCCAATCGATTTGGTGAATTGTCGCCGACCACCGCGCAGCATGTCCGAGAAGCTCTGGGCGATCGTGTCGCGATGATACTCGACGGCGGTCGGACCACGGTCGGCATTGAGTCTACCGTGCTTTCGCTCGCGGACGACGCCGCGATATTGTTGAGACCGGGCATGGTCAGCAAGGAACAGATCGAAGAAGTAATCGGGCCGGTGCAGCTGGCGGCCAGCGTAGCTGGTCGAGCGCATCCTTCGCCGGGCATGCATCGCCGCCACTACAGCCCGCGCACTCCACTGATTTTGATCGAACCCGGCCAGCTTCCTTCAACCGGCCGCGGCATCCTGCTAAAACTGCCAAACGAACCCAACGAGTACGCCGCCGTGCTTTACGAACGATTGCATCAAGCCGACGCGGAAGGGTGGGACTGGATCGCGGTCGAGCAGCCGCCCGACGAGCCCGCCTGGGCCGCCATCCGCGATCGCCTGGAGCGAGCCGCCGCGCGATGAAGCCACTCCTAGCGGATATAAACGCGACCGAGTCCACTTCACCTGTATTGTGGTGGCTCGGGCACGCCGGGTTCGCGGTAAAGCACCAGGAGATTGTCTTCTACATCGATCCTTGCTTGTCGAATCCGGCTGGCCGATCCCGCACCGCCGCAGCGCCGCTCACGCCCGAGGAAACCACCAACGCCGATTTGATCCTCTGCACGCACGCGCATCCTTCCCACATGGACCCTGGAACGCTGCCCGCCATGCTGCAGGCGTCGCCGCGCGCCAAAGTTGTGCTGCCGAAAAGCACGGCTGAGCATGCCTGCTCCATCGGCATCCCCTACGACCGCATGACCACCACCGATTCCGATCTGCGCGTCGAGTACTTCAAAGGCGGCCAGTACGGTCGAGTGTATGCGGTGCCCTCGGCGCATCCCGAGCTCGACTGGACACAGCTCGGCGGCTATCCGTATTTGGGTTACTTGATTCGCTTCGGAGGCATTACCATTTATCACGCAGGCGACTGCCGCGTTTACGATGGCATTGTGGGTCGGCTGCGGCCTTATAGCGTGACCGCCGCGTTGCTGCCGATCGCCGGCGAGGGAAATTTCGGAATCGCCGAAGCGGCTAAGCTCGCCGAAGACATCGGCGCACGCTGGCTGGTCCCGATGCACTACGGCACCTTCGCCGATCAGACCGTGGATATCGATCGCTTCGTCGACCACATGCTCGGCTTCCATCCGCTGGTCGGCTTCAAGGTTTTCGAGCCCGGCGAGCGCTGGGTGATCCCATGAAACTGAGCGGGATGAGCGCGGAGGCGTTCTCGTCGCTGGACTCGATGGAGGGCCTCGAGCTACCGCACCCGAAGGCCGCCGCTCCGGGCGGGGCTCGCGGCGGCGTTTGGAGCCAGTTGGGTTTACTCGCCGCCATCGTTATCGCGGCAGCCGCCTGGGGCGTCCATCTGCTATTCCCTCCGGTGAGCGCGGCCATCCTGGCGATCGTGCTGGGAGGAGTGATCCGCAACACGATTTTTCTACCGGCCGCCTTGATCGAGGACTGCCGGGGGCTGGTGAAGCGAGTGATCCCGATTACGATCATTCTGACCGGCGCGAGCGTCGATCTCGCTGAGGTCGCGCACATCGGCGCGCCTTCTCTGGCCGTGATCCTGGCCGCGATTCTGTGTGGCAGTAGCGTGGCCGTCCTGGCCGGCCGCATGGTCACGATCTCGTCTAAGACAGCTATGCTGGTGGGCTGCGGCACCGCGATCTGCGGCACCAGCGCGATCGTTGCGTCCGCACCCGTGATCGCGGCCGATGACGACGAGATGCTGCTATCGGTTTCTACCATCAACATCCTGGGGCTGGTGGTCATGTTCTTGCTTCCTCCGCTGGGCGCCGCACTGCACATGAGCTCGCCGGCCTTCGGTATCTGGGCTGGAGCTACCGTGCATGCCGTTCCGCAAGCCATCACGACCGGGTTCGCTTACAGCGCTCAGGCCGGAACGCTCGCGACGCTGGTGAAGCTGGTACGGGTCACGCTGCTCGCGCCATTTCTGATTGTCCTGGCTTTGATAGCGTCGCGTGGTGCACGCACCCGGATGAGTTGGACGACGCTGCTTCCGCGTTTCATCTGGGGATTTCTGGCGTTGGCGGTTTTGAACACCCTGCATCTGTTCCCGGGACTAAACTTTCAGTTGGCCTTTGGAGCGGGCAGTTGGTCGGCGCCGCTCGGTACGTTACTGAGTCAACTAGCCGAGGCCCTTTTGACGCTTTCGATGGCCGCGATGGGACTGGAGGTGAACCTGCGCTTCTTATTGCGTACCGGCGTGGCGGCCATGGTGGTGGGAGTTGCGGCGAGCCTGGTCCAGATCCTGCTGACGCTGGGACTGATCCGCTGGCTGCTGTAGTTTAATTCAGCATTCCTGATACTCCCCGAACACGCGCCGCAGCCGGTCGGAAATTTCGCCGACTGTTCCGTAGGCTTCCGAGCAGGCCAAAATGTGCGGCATCAGATTCTCACTCCCACGCGCGGCTTGCTCCAGCGCACTGAGACGCTCTTCGACCAACGCGCAATCGCGCGATGCGCGCACCTCTCTCAATCGCGCCACCTGCTGCTGCTCCAGCTCCGGATCGAGCCGGAACGTCGCCGGCGCTTGCTTCTCCTGCTGCTGAAACCGGTTCACGCCCACCACCACCGTCTCGCCGTGCTCCACGGACTGCTGATACGCATAGGCCGCGTTCTGGATCTCGGTCTGGATGTAGCCCTTCTCGATCGCTGCCAACGTTCCGCCCATCGCGTCGATACGCTCGATGTATTCAAGCGCCCCTCGCTCGATCTCATCGGTCAGCTGCTCGATGTAGTAGCTGCCTCCGACGGGATCGGCCGCATTGGTGACGCCGCTCTCGTGAGCGATGATCTGCTGGGTTCGAAGCGCCAGCCGCGCCGCATCCTCGGTGGGGAGCGAAAGCGCCTCGTCCTTCGCGTTAGTGTGCAGGGACTGCGCGCCTCCGAGCACCGCCGCCAGCGCCTGCATCGCCACCCGCACCACGTTCACATCGGGTTGCTGTGCCGTCAGCGATGAGCCGGCCGTTTGCGCATGAAAGCGCAGCATCATCGAGCGTGGATTCCGGGCGCCGAACCGCTCGCGCATGATGGTCGCGTACAGCCGCCGGGCAGCGCGATACTTCGCGATCTCCTCCAGAAAATTATTATGCGCGTTGAAGAAGAAAGAAAGCCGCGGGGCGAAGGAGTCGACTTCCAGACCCGCCTCGACGGCCGCCTCGATGTACGCGATGGCGTTGGCCAGCGTGAACGCCACTTCCTGGATCGCGGTGGAGCCGGCCTCGCGAATGTGATAGCCGCTGATCGAGATGGTGTTCCACTCGGGCAGTTCGCGCGACGCCCAGGCGAATAGGTCGGTGATGATGCGCATCGCGGGCCGGGGCGGGTAAATGTACGTTCCGCGGGCGATGTATTCCTTCAGGATGTCGTTCTGGATGGTGCCGGACAGCTTGCGCAGGTCCGCGCCCTGGCTGCGGGCCACCAGCACGTACAGGCTGAGCAGGATCGCAGCCGTGGAGTTGATGGTCATCGACGTGGTGATGTCGGCCAGCCGAATGCCGTCAAAAAGACGCTGCATGTCCGCCAGAGAACAGATGGCCACGCCCACGCGGCCGACTTCGCCCGCCGCCAGCGGATGATCGGAATCCATTCCCATCTGCGTTGGCAGATCAAAGGCCACCGACAGGCCGGTGATGCCTTGGGACAGTAGATAATGGTAGCGGCGGTTGCTTTCTTCGGCCGTGCCGAATCCGGCGTACTGGCGCATTGTCCAGAGCCGGCCGCGGTACATTTCCGGGTAAATCCCGCGAGTGTAAGGATACTGGCCTGGAAGCTCGCCGGGGTCAGTCACGACTTTGAAATTTTACGCGCTTTCCAAAAGGAAGAGATACCGTACCATGCGATGAGCAGCACAAAAACGCCCCCAACTAATTGCAAGCCGCGCGGATTCCTTGCCGCGCAACACACGGTAACCGAAGATGACTGCCAAAACAATGAAAACGAAGCCGATCACCTGATTCCACAAGATGTGGATCGGGCGAATGATACTGGGCATAACATGACCCACGAAGCTTTTCACCAGGGAAAACATCGGCTAATATCAGTGTACCGGATACGAGCTTTTAAGGCTCCGGCAGGACCACGGTTACATACAGTTGCCGCTGCTACTGAGAACCAGCGGGTGAGCCGATATAGAAAGCGAGAGCAGATTAGAGACGTCAGCGCACTTACATTTTGTAGAAACTGCGCTTGCCTTCAAAACATCAAGAAGGTAGAGTGTAATTGTGAAAGTGGCCCGAGAAAGGGGCGACGCGTGGAAGAAAAACTGAAAGAGCTGATGCAGGAGCTCGGCAATGCGATCAACGAGTCGTTGTCAGATTCCGATCGTATCGCGGCTGCCATCGGAGAAATCAAGCGCGCCGGGTACGATGTCTTCCTGGTGCTTGAGGCGACCATCGGATTCAACAAGCGGGACGAATCCGGAGAAGGGGAATCCGAGGAAGAGCAGGCGGAAGCGGAAACCGAAGCTCCCCCCAAACGCAAGTTTGAATCCACGGGAAAGATCAAGCTCACTTCGCAGGACCACAAATTTCTCAAGGCTCTGAAAATCGCCATCGACGAAGACAAGACCTAAATCAGCTCACGGTAAACTTGCCAGGTTTCCTGAACAGCCTTCGTCCAGGAGAATTCCTGGCTTCGTTTTGAACCTTTTTGAATTAGTTCCTTCCTCAGTCCCGGATTGCCCGTCAATTGAGTCAATCCGTCGCTGATGCTAGCGGCGTCGAAGGGGTCCACCAGCAGCGCCGCGTCGCCGGCGACCTCGGGCATAGCCGAAATGTTTGAAGTGAGGACCGGTACCCCCCGCGCCATCGCATCCAGCACCGGCATCCCGAAGCCTTCGTCCAAAGATGGAAATGCGAATATGGACGCGCGAGTGTATAGTGTTTCCAGCATCGCATCCGAGACGTAGCCGAGCACTTGGATGTCTGCGCTGCGCGGGCTGCTCTTGATTCGGTCCAGAATCTCCTCTGCGCCGAAGCCGGATGAGCCGGCTAAGATCAGCTTCCAGCCCGGGGCGGTCTGTTCGAAGGCTTGGACCAGGCGGACAATGTTTTTTCTGCGCTGGAGAGCGCCGACGAAAAGAATGATCGGTTCGCGCGCTGTGGACTTCGCGTGCTCCGGCGGCGGGCGAACGCCGTGCGGGATCACTCGGATCCTCGCCGGTTCAACCTTAGCAGCTGCTCTACCTGGCGTGCAGTGAAATGCGAGACCGCGATGATCAGATCGGAGCGCTCGGCCGCGAGCCGGGCCTGGGCGGCAAAGCGTTCCCGAAACTCGGGCGTCGAATATTCGCCGCTCAGCACGAACAGATCATGGAAGGTGGATACGGTACGCCGGTGCCGTGAATCGATCCGCTGGTTCAGGCCGTGAAACAGGTCGGCCGAGCGCGGCCATGAGCTCCACAACAGACTGCGGCGGGCATTGCGGGGAAGCGTGCAGGAGAAGGAACGAAGGTACCGGTGAGGACGATAGCAGAATAGGTACTCGGCTTCGGGATGCGCCGCCGCGAGGCCGCTCAAGATCTCCCGGCAATAAACTCCTACGCCGGAGATGTTCCGGTCCAGGCTATAAGTCGCATCCAGCGCGATTTTCAATCTGCCAGCATAGCGGTTTTTGACGGTTCGAGTTCTGCGGCAACCAGTTCTTCGAGGTTATCCTCCGGTTCCAGTTTGATAGCCGAGAAACTTACGGTGGCTACCTCGCGAAGGCCTCTGCTCACGGCATCTTCGATTTGACCTGCAGTCTCGGCGAGCAGGTTCGCGACCCGGATGTCGTCGGCGCCAGGGACGATCATTCCAAAGCGCCACCGTTCCAGGCGGCCGATAATCGCCGGCGTGGGGAAGGCGCTGCGCAACAGGTCTCCGGCTCGCAGCAACAGGAGCTCGCGCAGATCGCGGCCTTCGGCCATTCGCTCTTCCAGGATGTGGATCTGAATGCTCGCCAGGATCAGATCGATCGAGCCGTGGTTCGAAAGGTTGCGATAGCACTCCGCGACGGCCAGGAATCCTTCCCGCGCGAGCGTTCCGGTCAGATCATCTTCGAGCGAGGCAGAACGCTGCACCGAGGTCCTGCGCTGGCGCTCGATCGCGTAGCGTAACGATCGAGCCAACGGAGCGCACTCCAGCTCCGATTTCAACAGAACATCCTGGGCGCCTTCGCGCAGCAGCAGGTTGGCCAGGTTCTCATCCTCCTCATCCGCCAGCACGACGATGGGCGTGCCGCGTGCCCGGGCGTTCACTTCCAGAAAAGAATCGAGCAACGCAGGGCTATCGGGCAGGCTTAAATTGAGCAGGACCGCATCGAACGGTTCCCGGCGCAAGCATTCCACGGCGTCTGAAAGCTGTTCGGCATGCACGATGCCGGCGGTTCGTCCAGTTGCACCACTGGCGATGCTCTTCAATCTCGATCAGGGCCTCGCACAGGAACTCTTCATCCTCGAGATTGTCTTCTACGACCAGAAGCCTCAATGTCTTCGAATCGCTCACTGACAGCTATAGTGGCTGCAGGCGAGGAGTTGTTTATTCAGCGGGAAATCAACCTAGACCGCGAGCTGGTATTCCTTCAGCTTGCGATAGAGCGTGGTGCGGCCGATGCCGAGCAGGTTGGCGGCGATGGCGCGGTCGCCCTTGGTGTACTCCAACGCTTCCATGATCGCCTGCCGCTCCATCTGCGTCAGAGGAACAATGGGACGGCCGGCTGGTTCCGGCGCAGCGTCATATTCGTAGGCCGATGCTTCCCCGGGCGGCTTGGCGAGCGGACGCGATCCCACCGCCACCGACAGCGCCTGGGCCTTCTTGGCGATCAGATGGTTCTGGAGCATGGACGGCAGTTCGGCGGCGTGCAGCAATGGTCCGGAGTTGATGGCCACCATGTGCTGAATGCAGTTCTCGAGCTCGCGCACGTTCCCCGGCCAGTCATAGGAGAGCATGGCCTCCAGCGTTTCCTGCGTCAGCGTGTGACCTTTCCGTAACGCGCCAGAAAATGAGCGATCAGAGCCGGGATGTCTTCCTTGCGGTCGCGCAGGGGCGCCAGCCGCAGGTTGACGACGTTCAGCCGGTAGAAAAGATCGCGGCGGAACGTTCCCTTCTCCACTTCCTTGGCCAGATCGCGATTGGTGGCGGCGATCACGCGGAAGTCGGAGCGGCGCTGGGTCAGCGATCCCACCGGACGAAATTCCTTCTCCTGCAGCACCCGCAGCAGCTTGGCTTGCAGATCGAGCGGCAGCTCGCCGATCTCGTCGAAGAATGCCGTGCCGCCGTCGGCGCTCTCGATGAGTCCGGTCTTCGGCATGACGGCGCCCGTGAATGCGCCCTTCGTATGTCCGAACAGCTCGCTTTCCATGAGCGGGCCGACCAGCGAGGAGCAGTCGATCGTCACGAACGGCCCTACCGGGTTCAGGTTATGAATGGAACGCGCGACTACTTCCTTTCCCGTACCGGTCTCGCCCAGCAGCAGGACCGGCCAGCGGCAGCGGCCGAGCTTCTCGACCATCCGCAAGACGTTGCGGATTCGCGGCGATTGTCCGACCAGCGTAGGAGTCGATTCCTCAGCGTGCGCAAGCATTCGTAGTTTCCTCGGATCTCTTCCTTTAGGAATATAGTGCGTAGTGCCTCCATAAACTCTACGAGTACTTTAGATTTGGAGCAACACCCCCGGGTGTTAATTCCACAGGTCATTTGTAGGATAGGCTTCACCTCAGTTGGGGGTGGTGGCAGTAGTACTTTTAGCGTGCTCGCGGAAACTTACTATGAGGCGAACGCCTGAGGGGGTTACTGTACGGCCGAAGTGTCCTGCGGCGCTTGAGCGATGGCCGGCCGGGCATCGAGCCGTACCACGAAGGCATTACCTGCTTCCTGGCGGATTTTTCGAGCTGAGATCGTCCGCGGCATCCTGGGTCGGGACGCTTCCTACCAACACACGCCACAGCGTGGGCCTGCCGTCGCGTATCACCAGGCGCGCGGGGCCGTATTCGCGTTCCAGCTGATCTCGCAGGCGCTCGGCCCGGCTCTTATCGGCAAAGGCGCCGGCTTGCACCGCGTACCAATTATCGGCGGGCGGAATTTCGGCGAGCGCCAGGATATCCAAGCGAACCGGAGCGACGCCCGGTCCGATCAGGTCGATCGCTTCGGCGGCGGCATGCGAGAGGTCGATGATGCGGCCATCGATGAACGGGCCGCGGTCAATGATGCGAACATCGACGGTTTTCTGGTTGCTGAGATTGGTGACGCGCACGCGAGTACCGAACGGGAGGGTGCGATGCGCGGCGGTGAGGCGCTCCATATCGTAGATCTCGCCATCGGCGGCGGGGCGGCCATGATACGGGTAGCCATACCAGCTCGCGAGTCCAGTTTCGGCGGACTGAATGCGCGGCGACGGGGGCACGGCGGCGATGGCATGGTGTCTCTTGGCGCAGCTGGAAAGAAGCAGCATCGCTAACGGAAGCGCGATGGATAGGGGGCGCGAGCGATAACCCATGGCCTGATCGTAACCCGTGCGCGTTCTCGCCGGCAAGAACAAAAATACACGTTTATGGTGTGGCGAAGGCAAGAACAATTATGCGATGAAATGGTTTTTATGACGCCGGAGGGGGCGCATGCAGGGAGGCGCCGGAACTCGATGTGCATTTTTTTCTTGACTTTCGCCTCAAAGAACTTTATATATGAATCACACTGCGATCTTAGATCGCAAATTTGATGTTAGGGAGAATCAATCGATGAAGAACGCAACAAAGAAGGCTGCGAAGAAGGCCGCTAAGAAAGCGCCCGCCAAGAAAAAGAAGTAGACGCTTGGCGCCCCGAGAGGGCTCGCAGACAATTTAAGGGTTCATGCAAACGGCCCCGAGGCAATCGGGGCCTTTTTTATTGCCTGCGGCGGTGCTTGTTGGTCGCGCGAAAATTCGTTGGCAGCCCGTGGGTCGTTTCGGTGCGCGCGAGAAACCTACCAATATACGAAGGACTCTTCCTCACAGATCAAAAAGATGGGCGGCCCTCCCGTGGAGATTTTTACAGCATGCTCCACGGCCTGCTTGCCGGCCTCGGATTCAACGCATTTAGTAAGGTCGTCCATCGAGGAAAAGTGCACCTCCGCCACGCGATACGCCGACACCTTACCTTGCGGGGAGCCTTTCACTTTTGTGAGCACCATGCGGGTCATGCCCTTGAGCTTCTGTTCGATCAGGGGGATGTGCTCTTCCAGATAGACCTTCTCGAAAGCCTCCTCGTCGTGAGGCCGTGGATAGATTACCAGGATCTTGACGCCGTGCGTTCCCATGGTTGGCGAGTCTTCAACATCTTAGCACTAGTTTTCAGAAACATCGGAGTGCGTCAGGCTGGTTCGGAGGACGCGTCTGGTTCACCGCGTCCCCGTTTCCTGGCCAGATCGTGAAAGAGTTCGCCGAAAGCCGGCACGCTTTTTCGCAGCACGTCGAAATCGGGTTTGGGGATCAAGAGCACTTCCATCGCGGTGCGCGCCTGGATGGTGGCATTGCGGCTCTGGTCGGAAAGCAGGGCCATCTCGCCGAAGTAATCGCCGGCTTGTAACGTGGCGAGCTTGGTGCTGGCTCCGTTGAGTTCGCGGATGACCTCGCATTCGCCGCGCTCAATCACGTACACGCTGTCGCCCAAGTCGCCCTGACTGGAAAATAATGTCGCCCGGTTCAAAATGCTGTTTCCGGATCGGCGAGCCGGAATCGACCTTGGTCTGCGCCAGGTCCGGGGGAAAGAGCAGGTGGATCAACCAGTCCATCCCGATGCGGACCTTGGATTTGATTCCAGGAATTTTCGCCAGGTAGATGGTGCGCCAAAGAAACCACGCCAGGATTCCCGAAATCTTCAGCCCGAAGATCTGCGCCACGGCCGAGCCATGGCCGAGCGACCCGAGCGTGCCTAAACCTTCGAAGGCGAAGCCCACCGGCGCACCTCCGCGAATGACGCGAGCGATGTTGATCGCGCAGGTGGTCGCTTCTCGGGTAGCGTGTTGAGCGGTGGGGGGCACGGATTTGCCGGAGATGGTCCTGATGGAGGCGCAGTCGCCCAAAGCCCAAACCTCTCCCTCATGCCCTTGCAATTCGAGCCTGGTGCTGACCAGCAGCTTGCTTTTGTCTTTCGCGCAGTCCAGCTTCGCAAGGATCGGGGGCGCGGTGGCCGGCACCGTGGAGATAATCGTCTTGCACGGAATCTCCAGGCCCGACTTGAGAATCGCTTTTTCGGAAGTGGCTGCCACGAGCCGGTCGTTCAATATGATTTCGACGCCGCGCTTGCGCAGGATTTTTTGAGCGAACAGCGCCAGCGGGTCGGCCATCTCGGGCAGAATGCGATCGCGCGAATGCACCAGCACGCAACGGATCTGTTCGCCGCGCAGCCGCATATAATTCTTTTTCACGCTCTGGACGAAGTCGTTCAGCTCGGCGACCACCTCGACGCCCGAGAACCCGCCGCCGCCCACCACGAAGGTGAGCAATCGCCGCCGGAAATCGGTGTCCTCTTCCACATCCGCCTCTTCGAGCACGTGGATGACGTGATTCCGAAGCGCGATCGCATCCGCCAAAGTCCGGAAGGGCATCGCGTTTTCGAGCATCCCCGGCATCCCGTAGAAATTCGTCAGCTCGCCCAGAGCGATCACGAGGTAATCGTAGGGAATCTTTTTTTGGCGCGGACGAAAGCCGGGGCTTACCGTCACGACGCGATTCTTAAGGTCAATGTCATCGGCATCACGCATGATCAGATTGGTTCGAGGGCATAGGCGCCGGATGGGGGCGACGACGTCGGTGAGGGCGATCGACCCCGAAATCACCTCGGGTAACATCGGCTGGTAGACCCAGTAATTCTCGCGGTTCACCAAACTAATGTCGGCCTCCTCAGGCCGGAGCAGCTTCTCCAGGCATCGCGCCGTATAAACCCCGCCGAACCCTCCGCCCAGGATTACGATCTGTTTCTTAGCCATGCACTTGCGTTCAGTGTGCAGCATTCCTCCGGCGGGACGCAAACGATTGCGCGTGATAGTTCATAGGTTGGGTTCGTTTAGTAAAACCTTGCCGCTGAAGGGCACGGTGAAAGCTATAATGGCCTTGGAAATGCTCCGAGGTGCCTTCGGAGATCGCGATTGGGTTAAACCACCCACAATCCAACACGAAGGAGAACGGAATTGAAACTCGCATTAGGACTGACCATTACATGCATGTTTTTGGCGCTTTGCTCGACCAGCGCTTGGGCAGCGGATGCCGCGGCAGGAAAAGCGGTGTTTGCCGCCAAGTGTAGAGCCTGCCACGGCGCTGAAGGACAGGGCAATCCAGCCATCGCAAAGATGATGAAAGTGGAGATGAAGCCCCTGGGCGAGAGCACGGCCGATGTGAAGAAGGTCGTCATGGATGGGCAAGGTAAGATGAAGCCCGTCGGGGGATTGAGCGCCGCCGACGTGGACAACGTGGTTGCGTACGTTCATACCTTAAAGAAATAGATAACAACTAATGTTCTGCCCGGGCTTCCGGTGAGGCCCGGCTTCGCCACCTGCCGGTTGACCCGTCCGCTGAGTTTACCATCCGCGATTCCGCTGCCCGCGACCGTAGCCTGAAATTCATTGGCGCCCCTTCGCTCCAATCAGCTACAATGCCTCTGGACCAAGCTCCTCGCTAGGCAGCACCCGCCACGATCTCCGGTGCTCCGGAAAGGGTTCGCGTGTCTTCCTCCGTCCAGCCCCAGCCCAATGAAACTGCCGTTAGCGGCATAGACCAGCTTTGCATCAACACGATTCGCACTCTCGCGATGGATGCGGTGCAGAAGGCCAACTCCGGCCATCCCGGCACGCCGATGGCGCATGGCGCCCGTGGTTTATTGCCTGTGGCAGCAGTTCCTCCGCTTCGACCCCGATGATCCCATCTGGCCCAACCGCGACCGCTTCGTGCTGTCGGTTGGTCACGCCTCGATGCTGCTCTACTCGATGCTGCACTTGTGCCAGGTGAAGGCGGTGGATCCGGATTACGAAACGCTGGGCAAGTTAAGCGTCACGCTGGACGACATCAAGAATTTCCGGCAGCTCGGCAGCAGATGCCCCGGCCATCCGGAGTATCACTGGACCTCCGGCATCGAGACCACCACCGGTCCGCTTGGTCAGGGCGTGGCGACCAGCGTCGGTATGGCGCTCGCGGCTCGCTGGATGGCGCAGTATTTCAACCGGCCGGGCTTCGACATGGTGGACTTCAATACCTATGCGCTGTCCGGCGACGGCTGCATGATGGAGGGCGTCAGCGGCGAAGCTGCCTCCATTGCCGGGCACCTGAGGCTCTCGAAGCTGTGCTGGATCTACGACAACAATCACATCACCATCGAAGGCAACACGGCGCTGGCCTTCAGCGAGGACGTCGCCACGCGATTCATGGGATATGGCTGGAACGTTACGCGCGTGGGAGACGCCAACGATCTGGAGATGCTCGCGCGCGCCTTTCATACCTTTCAGGCAACCTCGGACCGGCCCGACGCTGATCATCGTCGATAGCCACATCGCCTACGGCGCTCCGCACAAGCAGGACACCAGCGCCGCCCACGGCGAGCCGCTGGGTGAGGAAGAGATCCGGCTGGCGAAGCGCAACTATGGCTGGCCCGAAGACGCACAATTCCTGATCCCGGATGGCGTGTACGCGCGGTTTCAGGAGGTGGTTGGGCAGCGCGGTCATGCGGCTCGCGAAGCCTGGATGGCGAAGTTCGACGAGTACCGAAAGCAAGTACCCCGAGCTTGCCGACCATCTGGAACAGATGCAGAAGCGCCAACTCCCGGATGGCTGGGATTCCGTGATTCCAAGCTTTCCGGCGGATCCCAAAGGCCTGGCCGGCCGCGATTCTTCGGCCAAGGTGCTGAACGCGATCGCGCCAAAAAGTTCCCTGGCTGATCGGGCGGCGCGGCGGATCTCGCGCCCTTCCACCAAGACACGCCTTACTTTCGAGGGCGCGGGCGACTTCGAAGCGTCCAGCTACAGCGGCCGCAATCTTCACTTCGGCATTCGCGAGCACGCCATGGGATCCATCGTCAACGGCCTCTCGCTCTCTAAGCTGCGGCCCTACGGCTCGGGCTTCCTGATTTTCAGCGACTACATGCGCGCGCCCATCCGCCTCAGCGCGTTGATGGAGATGCCCGTGATTTACATCTTCACGCACGATTCCATCGGCGTCGGCGAAGATGGCCCGACGCATCAGCCGGTGGAGCAATTGATCTCGCTGCGCGCCATCCCCGGCCTGATCATTCTGCGCCCCGGCGACGCCAATGAGGTCGCCGAGGCGTGGCGCGTGATTATGCGATTTCGACACGAGCCGGTCTGCCTGATTTTGTCGCGCCAAAATATGCCGACCTTGGACCGCTCGAAGTACGCGCCGCCGCCGGCTTGGCCAAAGGCGCCTACGTGCTGGCCGACGCGCCTGGCGGCAAACCCGAAGTGATCCTGATTGGCACCGGCAGCGAGGTGTCGCTGTGCGTCGATGCGTATGAGGAGTTGGGGCGCGAAGGAATCAAGGCTCGTGTGGTGAGCATGCCGTCCTGGGAGTTGTTCGAGCACCAGCCCGACGAGTATCGAGACAGCGTGCTGCCGCCGGGCGTCTCGGCGCGGGTCTCGGTGGAACAGGCGTCCACGGTCGGCTGGGATCGTTATGCGCGTCGCAAGATCGGGATGCAAACTTTCGGCGCTTCCGCGCCGCTCAAGGAATTGCAGAAGAAGTTCGGCTTCACCCCCGGCGCCGTCGTGGCCGCTGCCAAAGCAGAGCTCGCCAGAGGAAAATAGAGACATGACCACCCCCACCGCCATCTCAACCACGAATCCCCTACAGGAGCTTCACAAGTACGGGCAGTCCGTCTGGCTGGATTACATTCGCCGCAATCTGCATCACCAGCGGCGAGCTGCAAGCGCTTGATCGAACAAGACGGGTTGGGCGGCGTCACCTCCAATCCCGCGATTTTCGAGAAGGCCATCACCGGCAGCACCGATTACGCCGAGCCTTGCTGGAGCTGCAAAGGCGGAAGGACCTGGATGCCGATGGCGCATCTACGAGCGCCTGGCGATCAAGGACATTCAGGACGCCGCCGATATGCTGCGGCCCGTGTATGACCGCACCAAGAAGCGCGATGGCTACGTCAGCCTGGAGGTCTCGCCTTCCTGGCGCAAGGACACGGAGGGCACAATCCAGGATGCCCGCCGTCTGTGGAAAGCGGTGAATCGACCGAACCTGATGGTCAAGGTGCCGGCGACAGCTGGAAGGAATTCCGGCAATTCAGCAGCTGATCAGCGAAGGCATCAACATCAACGTCACGTTGCTGTTCGCGCAGGACGTGTATGAAAGAGTGGCGCGAGGCGTACATCGCCGGTGTTAAGAAATACGTCTGCGTCGGGCGGAGACGATCCAGCCATGTCGCGAGCGTGGCCAGTTTCTTCATCAGCCGCATCGACAGCATGGTCGACGGAATTGTGAAGGCGCGCCTGACAAGGCTACCTCCGATCCGAAGGAGCAGGCGCTGTTGCGCAGCCTGTTGGGCAAAGTCGCGATCGCCAACGGGAAGCTCACCTATCAACGTTACAAGGAGATCTTCTCCGGTCCCGTATGGGCCGCAGTTGGCCGAGAAGGGAGCGCAGACGCAGCGCGTGCTCTGGGCCAGCACCAGCACCAAGGATCCCAGCTACTCCGACGTTCTGTACATCGAGGAATTGATCGGGCCGGACACCGTGAACACCATTCCTCCGGCGACCTTCGACGCTTTCCGCGATCATGGAAAGCCCGAGGCCAGTCTGGAATCCGATCTGGACGCCGCGCAGGACACCATGGACACGCTCGAAAAGGTCGGCATATCGATGAAGAAAGTCACGGACGATCTGGTGACGCAGGCCGTGAAGTTGTTCGCCGAGCCATTCGACAAGCTGCTCAACTCAGTGGACGCGAAGTGCAAGCTGGTCGCGACCGAAGTGGATCCGCATACCTACAGCCTGCCCGCGGAATCTGAAGCGCAGGTGCATGCCGCTGTGGAAGATTGGAAGATGGCGGGCAAGGTGCGGCGCCTGTGGGCTCGCGACGCGTCGCTGTGGACCGGGACGGATGAAGGCAGTTGGCTGGGCTGGCTCGGCATCACCGAGGACCAGCTCGCACACAAGCGAGCGTCTCGAAGATCTCGCCGCCGATATCAAGGCGGCTGGTTTCAAGCACGCCTTGCTGCTCGGCATGGGCGGATCCAGCCTCTGCCCGGAAGTGCTCAAGATGACTTTCGGCAAGGTCGACGGATTCCCGGAGCTGTTCGTGCTCGATTCCACCGATCCCGCGCAGGTCAAGGCGTTCGAGAATAAGATCGATATTGCCAAAACGATTTTCATCGTCTCCAGCAAATCCGGTTCGACGCTCGAGCCGAAATTTTCAAGCAATATTTCTTCGAGCGCGTGAAGCAGGTGTCGGCGCCGAGGAAGCCGGAGACGGTTCATCGCCGATCACCGATCCGGCTCGAAGTTGGAGCAGGTGGCCGAGGCCGACCATTTCCGCCATATCTTTCACGGCGTGCCCAGCATCGGCGGGCGTTATTCGGCGCTCTCGGATTTCGGCATGGTTCCGGCGGCGGTTATGGGTATCGATGCGCCGCGATTCCTCGACCGCGCCGACGTGATGGCCATCGCGTGCTCCTCCTGCCTGCCCGTCGGAGAAAAACCCCGGCGTGCTGCTCGGCCTGATTCTCGGCGTGGCCGCGCGGAATGGCCGCGACAAAGTCACGCTGGTCACTTCGCCTGGCATCGCGGATTTCGGCGCGTGGCTGGAACAACTGATGGCGGAATCGACCGGCAAGGAGGGCAAGGGGATCATCCCGGTGGATCGCGAGCCGCTTGGGCCGCCGGAGTGTACGGCAACGATCGCGTGTTCGCCTATATCCGCCTGGACGACGGCGCCGATCCCGCGCAGGATCAAGCCATGGACGCGCTCGCCCAAGCCGGGCAGCCGGTGATTCGGATCGCTCTCTCGCGACATCTACAATCTCGGCCAGGAAATGTTTCGCTGGGAGATCGCTACAGCCGTGGCGGGCTCCGTCATCGGCATCAATGCTTTCAACCAGCCGGACGTCGAGGCCAGCAAAATCGCCACGCGCAAGCTCACCGCCGAATACGAGAAGAATGGCTCGCTTCCGGCCGAAACGCCGATTTTACTCGGAGGGCGGCGTCGAGCTTTACACTGACGAGAAGAATGCCGCGGCCCTCGGCTCACGGCTGCAGGAGCGACAAATCGCTGGCGGGTTATCTTCGCGCGCATTTGAATCGCCTCAAGGCGGGCGATTATTTCGCTTTGCTCGCTTATATCGAAATGAACGAGCCGCACGAAAGCGATGTTTCAGTGCATTCGCACGGCCGTCCGCGACAACAAGCAAGTGGCCACCTGCCTCGGTTTCGGGCCGCGCTTCCTGCACTCCACCGGCCAGGCTTACAAGGGCGGCCCGAACTCGGCGTGTTCCTGCAAATCACCTGCGACGATGCGGCGGACCTTCCCGTGCCCGGCCAGAAGTACACATTCGGCGTCGTGAAGGCGGCGCAGGCTCGCGGCGATTTCCAGGTGCTGGCGGAACGCAAGCGGCGCGCCTTGCGCGTTCACTTCGCGACTAGGAGCGCGGGCTGCCAGCGCTTCGAATCCGCTCTTGCAAAAGCGCAATCGTAGAACGTGAACCCCGACTTGGCGGACCACGCTGACGCCGTTTCCAAACTCAAGGAGACTCGACAATGCAACTCGGCATGATCGGATTGGGACGAATGGGCGCGAACATGGTGCGCCGTCTCATGAAAGGTGGCCACCAATGCGTGGTTTTCGACCTGAACCCGGACAATGTCAAGCAGCTGGCGGGCGAAGGCGCCACGGGCGCGAGTTCCATGGAGGACTTCGTCAAGAAGCTGACCAAGCCGCGCGCCGCGTGGGTGATGGTTCCCGCGGGCGACGCTACTGAAGGCACCGTCTTGAAGCTGGCCAGCCTATGGAGCCCGGCGACACCATCATCGACGGCGGCAACTCGTATTACAAGGACGATATCCGCCGCTCGCAAGATCCTTAAGGATCAAGCGGCATTCACTATGTGGACGTCGGCACCAGCGGCGGCATCTGGGGCATCGAGCGCGGTTACTGCATGATGATCGGCGGCCCAAGGAATCGGTCGAACGGCTCGATCCGATTTTCAAGACGCTCGCCCCGGGCGTGGGCGACATGCCCCGCACGCCGGGACGGCGAGGGAAGAAACGCACGGCCGAGCAAGGCTACTTGTATTGCGGCCCGTCCGGCGCCGGACACTTCGTGAAGATGGTGCACAACGGCATCGAATACGGCTTGATGCAGGCTTATGCCGAAGGCTTCGACATCATGCGCAACGCCAACTCGAAGGATCTCGCCGGAGGATCACCGTTACCAGTTCGATCTTACCGATATCGCCGAAGCTGTGGCGTCGCGGCAGCGTGGTGGGCTCCTGGCTGCTCGACCTTACCGCCATGGCTCTCGCCGAAGATCCCGAGTTGACTCGTTTCACTGGAAATGTCGCAGGATTCAGGCGAGGGCCGCTGGACCATCATGGCCGCGATCGAGGAGGCCGTGCCTTGCGACGTATTATCGGCCTCGCTCTTCACGCGCTTCCGTTCGCGCCAGCGATCACACCTTCGCCGAAAAGATGCTCTCGGGCATGCGCAATAAATTCGGCGGACATGTGGAGCGAGCCGCCGGCGGCTGATGATCCCGTGCCGCAGACATTTCCCGCGCCTATGAAAATTCTCCCAGCGTGTTAGAAAGGTAAAAAATGCAGATCGCAGAAGAGACCGCTGCTACCGGAAACGGAACCGGCGCCGGCCGCCCCGGCGATCCCTGCGTCATGGTGATCTTTGGCGCATCGGGCGATTTGACGAAACGCAAACTGATCCCGGCGCTTTATAATCTCGCCAAAGATAACCTGCTCTCCAAGGAGTTCGCTCTGGTGGGAATCGCGCGCAACGAACTTTCGAGCGAACAGTTCCGCGACTTGATCAGCAAGGAGATCAGCGAGTTCGCCACCACCAAGATCGATCCCGATCTGTGGCATTGGTTCTCCCGCCGCATTTACTATCTCTCCGGCGAGTTCGATGATCCGCAGGCTTACCAGGCGCTGAGCGATCTAGCTCGGGAAAATCGATAAGGAACACGGCACGCGCGGCAATTACTTCTATTATCTGGCGACGTCGCCGACCTTCTTCGCCACTATCATCAAGCGGTTGGGCGAAGCGGACCTGGTCAAGGAAGACCAGGGCTGGCGCCGTGTGATTATCGAAAAACCGTTTGGGCGCGATTATGATTCAGCGCGCAGTCTCAACAAAGAGATCCGGCAAGTACTCGACGAGAAGCAGATCTACCGCATCGATCATTACCTGGGCAAGGAGACCGTCCAAAATATATTGGTGTTCCGCTTTTCCAACGGCATCTTCGAGCCGATTTGGAACCGCCGCTATATCGACCACGTCCAGATCACGGTCTCGGAAACGGTGGGCGTGGAGCAGCGCGGCGGTTACTACGAAAAGGCCGGCACGCTGCGCGACATGGTGCCGAACCACATCTTCCAGCTGATTTCGTTGACTGCCATGGAGCCTCCTATTTCTTTCGACGCCGATGTGGTGCGCGACGAGCAGGCGAAAATCCTCAAGGCCCTGTCCCCCATGAGCGATGAAGAGGTGCTCATACGCACCGTGCGCGGGCAGTACGGGGAAGGTATCGTCGACAACAATCACGTGCCTGGTTACCGGAATGAACCGCTGGTCGCGCCGGATTCCCGAACCGAGACGTTTGTGGCGATGAAGCTGTTTATCGACAACTGGCGCTGGGCTGACGTTCCTTTCTATCTGCGCACTGGCAAGCGCTTGCCAAAACGCGCTACCCAAATCTTGATTCAGTTCAAGCGGGCGCCATTTGTGCTGTTTCGCAAGACGTCGGTGGAGGCGCTGGAGGCGAACCGCCTGGTGCTGCACCTCCAGCCGGACGAAGGCATCTCGCTCCGCTTCGGCGCCAAGATTCCCGGCCCGACCGTTCAAATCGGCGGCGTGGACATGAGTTTCAACTACACCGATTACTTCAACGCCACGCCTCAGACCGGCTACGAGCGCTTGCTGTACGACTGCATGCTCGGCGACGCGACGCTGTTCCAGCGATCGGACATGGTGGAAACCGCCTGGCACGTAGTTGCGCCCATCCTGGATGTCTGGGAGGCGCTGCCGCCCCGGCGCTTCCCCAATTATGCGGCCGGCACCTGGGGTCCGGCGGAATCCGATGAATTGCTGGCCAAAGATCACCGCCACTGGAGCAACCCGAATGATCCTGGCCGGTGATATTGGCGGTACCAACGCCCGGCTCGCGCTCTTTGAAGGTACGCCGGATCGATTGCAGTCTTTCGCTCTGGAGGTCTTTCCCAGCGCCGAATTTAAAGGTCTGGAACAAATAGCGCAGAAGTTTCTGGCCAAACACAACCAGACTGTAGACACCGCCTGTTTCGGGCTTCCGGGGGCGGTGATTGACGGCCAGGTCCAGACTTCCAACCTGCCCTGGATCGTGGACGCGCGGCAACTGGCCAGGCAAATTGGTTTGGATGAAGTCCACCTCATTAACGATCTCGAGGCGAACGCCCATGGGATCGCATTGCTCGAGGACTCCGATCTGGTGGTGCTCAATCCCGGCGTGCCAAAACCACGAGGGAATCGCGCTTTGATTTCCGCTGGTACCGGACTTGGACAGGCTGGGCTTGTGGCCGAATCCGGCGGAGGCTACCGGCCGGTTCCTTCCGAAGGCGGCCACGTCGATTTTGCTCCGCGCAGCGATCTGGAACTCGACCTCCTCCGCTATCTGATGGGACACTTCGAGCACGTCAGCTATGAGCGTGTACTCTCCGGGCCAGGACTTTACAACATTTATCAGTTTCTTCGCGACACCGGACGCGGCGAAGAGCCCGATTGGCTTACCGAACAGATCGCCCATGGCGACCCGTCGGCAGTTATTGCCAAATCCGCGCTCGAAGGTACGTCGGCGATTTGTGTCCAGGCCCTGGATGTGTTTGTGTCGGTGTATGGGGCTGAAGCCGGTAATCTGGCCCTTCAAGTAGTCGCCGTCGGAGGAATGTATGTCGGCGGCGGCATCGCTCCCAAGATTCTTCGCAAGCTGAGCAGCACAACCTTCATGAAGGCTTTCAGCGCCAAGGGCCGGGTCAGTACGTGGCTGAAAGACGTTCCGGTGCGCGTCATTATCAATGACAAGACTGCGCTGTTCGGCGCTGGACGTGTCGCCGCTCTCGCCCTCGCCGGCAAGCAGCTCCACTCGGCGTGAGCATTTTCCTTAAAATATTACTCTGACGCTGAGCTGAATCTGCCGAGGCGTCTCATTCAAGGGAATCTGAGCGGGAAATCCGGACTGGACACCTTCGCGTCCGAACGTCGCGATGCCGAATGTCGACGAGATGGGGTTGGTGAACGACGTATCCGGGTTGCCCAGATTGGCATGATTAAGAACATTGAACGCATCCGCTCGGAAGCCAATCCGGCCGGCTTCCCCCAGCCAGGGCAATGGGAACGTCCTGGCGATGCGACAGATCGATGCTGTAAAAACCGGGGCCGATAAATGCATTGCGGCCCTCGTTGCCGAGCGTGCTCGGCGCGGCCTCGGCAAATGCGGCTGGGTTGAGCAGTTGCTCGCCGCCGGCGACTGGAATAGGATTCGCGAGGACCGCCGCTTGTGGATCGATGATGTTCGGACGATTGTTGAGGATCAACCCGCCGCCTGGAACCACGGTTGAGGTGCCGAGCACTGTGTACGGAAATCCCGACCGGAACGCGGCCATCTCGCCCACGGTCCAATCACGGAATAAGAAGCCCCCACCTCGATCCGGCGAACGGCGCCGGAAGATTCCAGTAGGAAAATATAACGAAATTGTGCCGCTGATCGAAATCCGAGTTGCCGCGATCCGCTTGCGGATTGAACTGCTCGGAAAACGCCGCGCGGCCACTCGATCCGGCGGTGTTCTCAATGCTCGTAAAGTCCAAGTTGAAGAAATCGCCGAGCAGCGGATCGCTTTGATTATCGATGCTATGGCTCCAGGTGTAGGATGCTTGGACCATGCCGCGGCTCAGGCGGTAACGCACCACGGTGGCCAGCGCGTTGTAATTCGAGAAGCCTTGGTTGGCTCGGTACGCAATGTCCGGTAAGTTCCGGATTGTAACGGCCGGAAGGTGTCGAGAAATCGCGATTGATAATATCGGTCGTAATCAGATTTGGCCATAACTCCCCAGCCCATCCACTTCCACAATTAAGTTATCCATGACCCGCTGTTGAATACCGGCGAAGTAACTCTTCACATATCCGTTTTTCAGATTTGGATCGATCAGGGTGAGGTCGGGAAAGTCGCTGTTTAAGGCTTGGCCCTGAAAGGAGGCGAGCACGCTGGAAATGGGAGCGAGATAGTTCGTTTGCCCGGCGGGCAGTGGTAGCAATGGCAGAATGAGATCGTTATTCCGAACGTTCTCCCATAAATTATCGAAGGGCCGATCGTAGAAGGTCCCGAATGCGCCCCGGAGCAGCGTCCTGCCGGATCCGAAAAGATCGTAGGCAGCCCCCACGCGGACGGCGATATCTCCGGATGAGTTAAAAAGCTTCTGATCGCTCGATCCCGACGGTGTCGCCAACGTCGCGCTGGCCAATTCTCCTGGCAAGCTGGACCGCGGCAAGCGATTCGGCGATGCCGGCTGCGGAGACGGCACCGTTGCCGAGCTGTACCAATGTATCCTTGGCGGATCCAATGTTCAGCGGACCGCCATAAAATTCGTAGCGCAAGCCGTAATTCACTGTAAGTCGCGAAGTAAGTTTATAAGTATCCTGGGCGAATAAATAGTACTGGGTATAGCGGTAACTGCGATTAAAATCCGGTTCCTGAATGATTGGAGATGTTCTATCGATTGCGGCCTCAACATAACTCGGCTGATCCAGCGCGAAAGTGACAATGTTGTTGAATAAATACTGGCCGTCCTGGCCTGTGGTCATATAGCCATTGGACCACCGCAGCAACAGCCCCGCTCCGACCGTGATTAGATGGCGATCGTGCGACCAAGTGACGTTATCCAAAAGCTCTCCCGTCTTGTTGGTGTTTTGGTATGCATAGAAAGCCGGACTTCCGGGAAGCGTCAGGCCCGTCTGCGGCGTACCGTTCACAAGATAAACATCACTGGTGCTGAGCGTTGGAATTTCGAGGATGAGGCCGATTCCAGCCCAGATCATCATTGCTGACGCTCAGCCGTGCCTCGTTGGTCAGATTCGTTCGAACGACTCGCGTGTAGCTGCCGCCCAGCGCCCAGGTATTCTCATGTAGGGCGGAATCAAAGTCTGGGTAAGGAGTCCAGATGAAATCAGGCCGCCCGAGAAGGTTCATCAACAGGCGTCCCATGACACGATCTTTACCGTCGGGAGTGTTGTAATCCAGCCGCTCAATCGCCAGCGTGCGATTCAGCGACACGGGCGGCGCCATGGTCTGCTGCGTAGTTAGCCCATTTCCGTTACTGATTGCGGGCGTAGGAAACTCGGTGAGTAACTGCCTTGCCAAGGATCCGGGGGCGGTAAAGTTAGTCACGAAGCTGGGCGAGGGCAGCAAGAACGTGTACGGATCACCTTCACTGCGGCTGCGAAAATATTCATAAGCGCTTCCGAAAAACAGGCGGTTCTTCAGAATCGGCCCGCCCACGAAGAATCCCGGCTGGTCCTGCTTGTCCGGAGTGCGGGGAAAGCCTATGAGGTTCGCCTGAAACGCATTCGCATTCAGCACATCGTTCATCAGGTAAAAATAGACGACGCCGTGAAATTGATTCCTGCCGGATCGCGTAATGGCATTCGCCACGAAACCCGAGGTTCTGCCGTACTCCGCCGAGAAATTGTTGGTCGAGACGCGATATTCCTGGATAGCCTCCGGCGCGACAGTGGTCAGCGGTCCGGTTACCAGATAGTTGTTGTTCTCCACGCCGTCCAGCAGAAAATTCGAAGCCGAGGGCCGCTGGCCATTGACCGCCAGTCCCAGGCCGCGGCCCGTCGCGGAGTCGGAAGTGACGCCGGGCTGCGTCACGAGCATCGCGTAAACATCGCGCCCTTGCAGCGGAAGATTATTGATCTCGCCTGAGTCGATCACTTCCGACACGGTGGACTCCAGCGGTTCGCTGCGGCCCTTCTGCGCCTCGAACGATCCGGATTTGCTCGGGTCGACATCCGGCCCGTAGAACGTCACGATGGTCTTCGATCCTGGCAGAAAAACGCTTTTATACTCGCCCGACTCCCAGACGTCGCTCAGCGGGCGCAGGCGAAAATCCAGTTCCAAGCGCGCGGCCACGGTCAGCTCGATATTTTGGAGTTCTTGCGATTGGTACTGCGGCGCGTTCACTTGAATCTGATAGAAGCCCGGGGAGAGCAGCGGCAGGTAGTAGTAGCCGGATGGGTCGCTCATCGAGGCGCCGGCCAGATTGCTGACCGAACTGGAGTATAGAGATGGTCGCGCCGCTGATCGGCCGGCCGGTTACCGAGTTAAGCAGCCTTCCCGAAATGAGGCCCTGGGTGGTTTGCCCGAGCGCCCGCCAGAGCCGTAAAAAACAAAAGAAGGATCGTTTGTAGTAACCCGATCGCGAAGACACCTCTAAAGCGCACTTGCCGCAAAGCCGTAGTAAGATGCAGGTTAACATGAAGCGGAAATGGCGGCACTGGGCTCTCTGCGCGATCGTCGCAGCCGGCAGCGCGCTGGCCGCTTGGTTTCTCGGGAATAATTTTCAAACGCTAAACCTCAAAACGTACGACGCCCATTTTGTCGTGCGGGACTTCTTGCGTGGCCGCCCGGCAATTCCCAATATCGTCCTCTTGCTGGCAGACCAGAAGGCCATGGACACCTTTCCTGAACTTCGGCTCTTTTGGCACAAGCATTACGCCAACGTGATCCGGGCGGCCGGTGCGGCGGGAGCCAAGGTGATTGGCCTGGATTTAGCGTTCGGGGTTCCGGTCGATAAGTGGGAGCCCGATTACGACCGGCTGCTGGCCGAGGCCGTCAGCACGTCGCCGGTGCCGGTGGTGTGCGGCTATGCGACCGAGATCAACAGCAATCCGCAAGCGCAGCGGATTCCCATCAACATGATCTCCGCGGCCCTGGGTCTGGCTGGATTCGCGAATCTGACCGCCGATCCCGACGATTTCGTCCGCAGGCAGGAGCTGATCGAAGCCCCGCCGGCAAATGCGAGCGACCCGCCGCCCGCGCGTTCTTTGGCGTTGCGGGTAGCCGAGAAGTACGCCGGCGCGGATGCCGAATTCGCGCAGGGCAGACTGATTTTTCAGGGCCAGCCCATCCCGATTGATTCGAAAAGGTCGATTGCGATCAATTACGCCGGCCCTCCCGCCACTTTTTCCAGCGTTTCGATGGCCGATTTTGAAAGCGCCGCGCAGGCGGGAAATGCCGACCAGTTGCGCAAGTGGGTCAAGGCAAGATCGTGCTGGTAGGGACCAGTTCGCTCGAAGACCGCTATGCCACGCCGTTCTTCAGCTCCTTCAGCGGCCCGAATTGGCTAACGCCGGGAGTGGAGATTCACGCCAACACGATTCGCACGCTGCTGGAGCGCCGCTATCTTTACCGGGCGCCGAGGTGGTTGCTCGCAGTCGCCTGTATTACTTGCCGCCGCCGCTCACGGTGCTGATCACCACGTCTGCTCGCGACCGGGCGCGCGATGACACTGGTTCTGATCGAAATCGCCGCGATTCTGATCGTCACTCACATTTTGTTCGAATACGGCCTGATTCTGTCGACTTCCGAAATGCTGCTGGCCACTTCGATCTGCCTGGTCGCCTCGGTGGTGTACCGCTTCTCCACCGCCGAGAAACGCGGCAAGCTTGTTCCATCGCGCGGTGGCGTTGTTCGTCGGCAAGCAGCTGGCCTCGTCGCTGGATGAGACGGAGGCGATCGCCTTATCCGGGAAACGGCTGGACGTGACGATCCTATTCACGGACATTCGCGGATTCACAGCATTCACCGAAGAGGTCTGCGATGAACAGGGACCGGAGGTGGTGGTTCAGCTGCTAAATGAATACATGGCGATGATGTGCGGCATCATCGTGGCGTTCCACGGCCATGTGAACAAGTTCATCGGCGATGGAATCCTGGCGGTTTTTTCCGATGAGGACGAAGGCGCCAGCCGGGCGATCACGCGCTGCGGGCGGTTCGCTGCGCCACGCGAATGGTCACGGCGCCCAGCCGGTTTCAGACCGGTGCTGGCATCCATACCGGTACAGCGGTTGTGGGAAACGTCGGATCAGCCGATAAAATGGAGTATACGGTTTTAGGAGACACGGTGAATCTTGCGTCGCGGCTGGAGAGCCTGAACAAGGAGCACCATACGAAGTTGCTGATGACTGGCATGACGGAAAGCCGCTTAGGAAACGCGCGTTGAAACGGTGCATCTGGGCGAGGTGCCGGTTCGCGGTAAAGCGCTGCCCATCGATCGTTGTACACGGTTGCGTCGCTGGTGGCGAAGGCTGCGGTGAATGCGTAGTCGTTTAATTCGCGCGCGCGCTTCTGTTTATTTTGCCGCTGGTCCTGCTGATGGGCGATACAAAAGAGGAGCCGGTCGGGCTGGTACTCGCGGTGGCCGGAACCAAACTACTGCGCGCCGATACGGAAACACCGCTGGCCGCACGTCCGGGAGACCTGTTGTTTGCCGGGCGACGGGATCAAGACGGAGACCGGATCCGCGTCTTTCCTGTTCTGCCCCGCCAAGGCGATCGACACGCTCGGGCCATCGGGCGAGGTGCGGTTCGATGCCAAGGCGCCCAAGGTGAAGGCCGGGCAAAATTTCCGAACAGCCGGCGCGCGCCTGCACGTTGCCGCAGACGTTGCGGGTGGCGGTGGCGAGCCAGCAGCACTACGGCGTGAGCATGACGCGCGGCATCAACAAACCCGAAGTGCCGCCGACGCCGCACGACAAACTGCCGGCCGATGTGCAAGCCGAGATCGCGCCCTACGACGCGGCGCTGGCCGCGAATCCAAAAGATCAGGCCGCGCTGGTCGGCGAGGCGGCGGTGTTCGAGAATCATAAGCTGATCGCCAACGCGCTCGAAGCGTATTACAAGCTGCGCGCGGAGTGGCCCGATGCGGTGTGGATCAAGAGCAAGATCTTCGATCTGGAGCAGGCGCTGGCCGATCAGGCCGTCGGCACGGCGGCGGCAGCGGCTGGCGGCCAAACCTACGCGCTGCTGGTGGGCATCTCGAAATACGCCAAGCCGGAACTTTCGCTGCAATTCGCCGACGCAGGACGCGGACGTTTTCGGCCAACTGCTGGAAAGCCCGCGCGGAGGCGGCTGCCGCCCGGCAACGTTCTGCTCCTGACCGACGAAAAGGCCACCACCGCCGCGGTTCGCAACGGATTCCAGGATTTTCTGAAGCGCCGCGCAGGCAAGAACGACACGGTGGTGATCCTGATCGCCGGCCACGGCACGGTGGAAGTGCCGGGCAGCAAGAACGCGTACATCCTCACCTACGATTCCGATCCGCAGGATCTGAACAGCACGGCGCTTGCCGATGGCCGAGCTGCAGTCGCTGTTCGAAGATCAGCTCAGCAAAGTGGGCCGAGTGCTGTTGTTCGTGGACGTCTGCAAAGCCGGAACGATCGGCACCATCCACAACACCACCGTCAGCGCCGACGTCCAGCAGCTGGCGATGTGGAAGGCGACCTGTTCGGTCTGCTCGCGAGCCGTCCCAAGGAAGTTTCGCTGGAAGGTCCGCAGTTCGGCGGCGGGCACGGCGTGTTCAGCTATTACGTGATCAAAGGCCTGGAAGGCGCGGCGGACGAGAATCAGGACGGCAACGTGGATGCGAATGAGTTGATTCAATACGTCACCGACCAGGTGCCGCACGGCGACCAGCAACAAACAGCATCCGCGCGAGTTCGGCACCTACGACAACTCTCATGCAGCTGTCGGACCTGCGCAAGCCGGGCATCACTCTGGCGCGTTGGCGCATGATTTTGGACTCGCGCAGCGGCGAGCCGCGCTACCTTGCTTGGCGTCCGGCGTCGCCGAGCGGTGCCTTCGGACGATCAGGGTTCCGATGCGCTGGATCGTTTCACTGCGGCCATCGACGCCGGGCCGCATTCTGCCGGCCGATCCCGACAATGCTTTCGACGCGCTGCAGGACCTCAAAGCGCAGCTGGCCCGGACAATACCAGGAACGCAGGAATCAGCTTCAGGTGGCGCTCGAAAATAAAGCGCAGCAAGTGCTGTTGCGGTATCTGGAAGGCGATGAGGCGCCGCAAACGCGCGCAGGATTTCGAACAAGGCGCGCGTTACATGGATGCCGCGCGAACGCTCACGCAGGAGTCTCTATTTCTAGAGGGCCGTCAGGATTTCTTTCAAGGCCGCGCCTTGTTGTTCGACAAGAAATTTCCGGAAGCGGCGCAGCTGCTGGAACAATCCGTGCGCATCGACCCTGGTGGCGCTTATGGTTTCAACGCGCTCGGCATCGCTTATCTGGAGCAGGCGCAATACGACAAGGCGATTCCTGCTTTCCGCGACGCGTGTCCGGCGCGCGCAGCATTGGTCTTATCCGCTGCACAACGAGGCTTTGGCCTACGTCGAAATGGGCGATTACCGATCCGCGATCCGCGCCTATCAGGACGCCATCCGGCTCACGCCGCAGTACAGCTACTTGCCGTACAACCTGGGCCTGGTCTATCAGCGCTTGAACCGGCGCAACGATGCGGAGGCGGCTTATCGAAAGGCGCTCTCGCTCGCGCCGAATTCGGCCGAGCCATACAACGCGTTGGGGACACTAAAAGCCTCCGAGGGCAAGCGCAGCGAAGCGGAGCAGCTCTATCGGGAGCTCCTTGCAGAAAAACGCGAAACTGCTTGCCGGCGCGGCACAATCTGGCGCTGTTGCTGGCGAGCGAAAAGGACCGCGAACAGGAGGCGATCGATCTTTGGCGCGAGAATCTTGCGGTCAATCGCCGGATTATATGCCGTCGCGGTTGAGCCTGGCCGAAACGTTGGCTGACCGGGGCGACAATGCCGCGTGCGATCGATGAATATCAAAAGGTGCTGGCGGCGAAGCCGGATTACTTGCGGCGCGCGATGGCGCTGGCTGGTCTGCTGGTGAAGACCGGGGCGCGGAGCGATCAAGCGCTGGAGCAGATTGCGCCAGGTGTCCAAGCAGGACTCGCAGAATCGCGGAGGTTTTCGAGCAGATCGGCGATCTGGAAGCCGCGCGCCAGTAACGCAGCCGAAGCCCGGGCCGCTTATCAATCCGCGCTGGCTCTCAAGCCTGCGGGCGCGGATCCGCAAACGGATTGGCAGGAAGCTGAAAGCCCTGCCATAAAACGGGAACACCCGCCATTTCTGACGGGCGTTCTTCTCCACGGCCACAGTTCCTCCTTGCTGAGGGTGCGGCCTCACTTTGTTAGATCACTTTCGCGAGAAAGTTACTACCATAAATAGGGGATTTAAATGCTTTAGCGCTTCTCGTCCGACGCCGGCGGCAGTCGCTTGCGCGACGGGTTTTGACGGCGTCCGGCTCGGGAGATATCGATCCCGCCCTTGAAGTAGGCGCCATCTTCGATGATGATTCCGGCGGTCTTGATATCGCCGACCAGAATCGCGCCGGCTCGAAGCGAGATGCGGTTTTCGGCTTCGACATTTCCGTGCACGGTACCGAAAATCGACCACTTCTTGGGCCTTTATATTGGCGTTCACCTTGCTGGTCGGGCCCGATGGTCAGCTTTTTCGAGGTGAGCTTGCCCTCCAGTTCTCCGTCCAACCGCAATTCTTCGTCGCTGGAGACTTCGCCGATGATCTTCATGGTCTGGCCAAAGACAGTGGAGGAGGAGCCATATTGCGGCGCCACAATCGACCCGTTGCCCGACGTTGAATTATTTTGATTTGCCATGTTTGGAGTTGTTTGCCCTTCGTTTGGTTTGCCCCACAGGTCGAGATCAGGGTACCACGCAATCGCCGAATGCCTATACGTTCTAACCGTTAGAACGGCCTGTCGACCATGTACAACATTAATAATAGCAAATGTTTTATCGAATAGTTACCACTATTTTACCGAGCAGGGCGTGGGATTCCACTTGGATGCATCGGGAAGTTTTTTGAAGTGGTAATTCACAATGAAGGGCTGAGTGAGGTACTCGGGGTCTTCGACGACCTGGACCAGGATGATCCAGGTGCTGCGATCGGGCAGTTCCAGGATGCGGAAATGCTCGGTAAGAACGGCGTCGCTGGTATAAGGCATGCCGTTTTTCCAGTAATATCCGGACTTCAAATGAGTGGTGACCGCCTTCAGGCTGCCGGAGCGCTGGTAGCCACGCCCGCCCATGATAGTCCAGGATGCGATGGAATAGCCCTGCCAGCTGGGCTGCAATCCGGAGGCGGCTCGAATTTCGGCGCCTCGCCTGGAATGTAAACGCCGGACTGAAAATTGATCTGGCCTTCCGGCGTTGGAGGCGCGAAATGGAACAGACGCGTTTGCGTGCCGAAATCGGCTTCGAGCTTGAGCGTGTTATCGTCCTGCCAGGTGATATGCAGGTGGGTCGGCTGTCGCATGACGCCGGGCGCGCCATAAGCCTTGCATTGATTGCCTTCGGCTTCATCTTTGGCGGGATCCCATTTCAGGGCAGCCTGTCCGCCCTTGGCCTTGTAGGGGATGTTTCCGTCTTCGGCGGGATTGACGCCGAGGCCGACCGCGCCTCCGCGGCCCGGAATCACAACGGCTCCGGGCGCGCCGATGCCGAAGTCGCCTTTCGGGGCGGTGAGCATGCGCAGGTGCCAATCCTCGGTGACGACGGCGGTCCAGTAGCCGGTCAGATCGATCGGGGCCATCGCCTTGGCGGTAGGAGGAGGCGCCGCCGCGGCCGCCTCTGCCACCGCGGCCTTGCTTGCGCCAGAACAACTGCTGACGTCGACACCCAAAGCTAGGGCGGCGTCACGATGAGGAGCGGAGCAACGCGGCGAATCATTTTGCCTTCTTCTCTGTGAGGCTGCGGTACACAGCGTCCACAAAATGGGAGGTCACGCCCGGCTGGCGGCCATATTCGGGGTCGTAGTCAAGCGTGGGCTTGGCGGCCTTCACCTGCTCCAGCGTCATGCCCTTGCTGATCATGTCCTGGATACGATCGCGGATGATGATGATCATGTCGCGATAATACCCGAGGTCGCCCACGTCGCTAATCCATCCGTGACCGGGGATGACCATGGTTCCGCCCTGGGCCATGAATTCGGCCGCGCACATGTCCACGAGCTTGTTCAGCGCGTCGATTTCCCCTGGATGCTGCCGCCTTTCTCGATGTCGATGGGCGGGTAGATCTCACTGTTATAGATGTCGCCGGTGGCGATCACGTCGGCACGCCGGAACCAGACCGCGCTGTCGCCATCGCTGATTGCATTCGGCATGTGAAAGAGCTCGACCGCCTGATTATTGAGGTAGCGGAACAGGGTGTACTTTTCGGCGGCGTAGGTAGTCATGGGAATGGCCGCATCGGGAGCCTTGTCGTCGTTCATGCGGCCCTGGACTTCCTCGCGGGCTATGATTGCCGTATTGCCGGAGATGGGCTGGAACAGCGGCGACATCCGGATGTTCGCATTGCCGCCTACATGATCGGGCGCGGCACTGGTGTTGATGATCATGCGGATCACCGGTTCGGGGAACACGTGGGTGGCCAGCCAGGTGCCTGAAAAGGGCGAGGCGGAGTCGGACCGGTCTGGCGGCTTGGTGGTCTGAGCAACCTGGCGGATCGCAGCCAGCACTTTGTCGCTCGCTTCGGCGGCACCGGAATCGACCATAATGATGCCGTCTCCGCCCACGGAGGCGACGATATTGCCGCCGCCGCCGGCCAGGAGATAAACATCTCCTTCCACCTGCAGGCCTTCTACTTTTTCGTAATTCGGCGGGCGCGTGGGCTGCTTGTCGGCCATTTCCGCGATGTGCGTGGAGGCATCGTTGTAGACGGGCTTGAGCTGATATTGCGCGGCCGGCGGCGAGAGCTTCGCGCCGATTTCGCGCCACTCGGGATAAGTGGTTTCGGCGCCACCGCGCTCGCCTTCGATGGGAACCTTGTATTTGAAAGCGTCCTCGGTGAGATACGGATTCTGGCCGGGCAGGTAACTCGGTACGCGATATTTGCCGTCCAGTTGCTCGTCTTCGGGCTGACAGGGATAGCCGGGTAGCTGCAGGGTCGGCGCGCGGACATAGACGACGCTCTTCACCAGAGGTTCGGTCAAGTAGTCGGGATCGATAACGGTAACAACCCAGGTCATGAACGGTTCATCGAGCGCGATCTGTTCGATGACGGTGGCGCGGAAACTCGTGGCCACGCCGTTGCGGCGAACGTATCCTTCCTTGATGTGGGTGGTGGTGATCTCTAGTGTGTCGCCTTTAAACTTGCCGCTGGAGAAACCCTCCCAGGTATGTTGCGCGTATTGGGAAGGGGCGTGGCGGCCATCCAGCCAAACTATGCGCTCGCCAGGGGTCTTTTCGTAGGAGATGCGGTAGGCGATCAGCTGCTTATTGATGGGATCCACCATTTTGTCGATCTGCATGGGATCGAGGCCCAGCGGCTGATAGTCGACCGCGCGCGGGCGGCACTGCAAAAGCGGATCGGTGGTCACCCACGTTTCCCGGTAAGTGTCGGCCCGCATGCGAGCGGCGTCGTTGAGAGGGAGTCCCCAGTATTCGCCGGGATCGGCGCCCGGCTCGTGCTCGTACTCGTCCTCGTGATGGACCCAGCGCCAGGTGCCGGTCAGGTCGACGGGCATGTGCTCCTGCGCGACGGCGGGTCGCAATACTAACGCCGAGAGCACAAGTAAACCCCGCACGGTTCTCAATCGATTCGCATTATTCATATGGACTCCGTGAGACTTCCGTCGAACAAGATCCTGGACGGGCATTATGACGAAGGCGGAAGAAGCTTGTCAAGCTTGATAAGTTAGCCGGGCGATTCGAACACCACCACCGCGAGCGGCGGAAGCGTAATCGAAAGGCTGTGGTAGTGGTTGTTGTAGGAGATCGGTTCGGAGCTGATACGGCCGCCGTTGCCCAGGTTGCTGCCGCCGAACATTTCCGCATCGGTGTTCAGGATTTCGCGATAGACGCCCGGATCGGGCACGCCGACGCGGTAGTTGAGGCGCGGCACGGGCGTGAAGTTGCAGACGAACAGCAGAAACGGCCTGCCATTTTGCGGCCGGCGGATGAACGAGATGGTGGAGCCGTCCACATCGCCGGAAATCCACCCACTCAAAACCCTCCCAATGGAAATCGACTTCGTAGTAAGCCGGATGCGTGCGGTACAGGCGATTCAACTCGCCGACGAAAGTCTGCAGCTTGCGATGGAAATCGAAATGCAGCAGTTCCCAGGGCAAGCCGCGCTCGTGGTTCCATTCGTCCCAGACTCCGATCTCCGAGCCCATGAAGAGCAGCTTCTTGCCGGGATGCGCGTACATATAGGCGAGAAACGCGCGCACGTTGGCGAACTTCTGCCAGACGTCGCCCGGCATCTTGTCGAGCAGCGCGCGCTTGCCGTGCACCACCTCGTCGTGCGAAATGGGCAGCACGAAATTCTCCGTGAACGCGTACAGCATGCTGAAGGTGATGTTGTTGTGATGATACTTGCGATGCACCGGGTCTTTGGCGAAGTAGTCCAGCATGTCGTGCATCCAGCCCATGTTCCACTTCATGGTGAAGCCGAGGCCGTTCAAGATAAGTGGGCCGCGAGACGCCCGGGAAGGCGGTGGATTCCTCGGCCACGGTGATGGCGCCGGGCACCTGGTGCGCCAGTTCGTTGAAGCGCCGCAGAAAATCGATGGCCTCCAGATTTTCGTTGCCGCCGTACATGTTGGGGATCCATTCGCCGGCTTTGCGCGAATAGTCGAGATACAGCATGGAGGCCACGGCGTCCACTCGCAGCCCATCGATGTGATACACCTTCAGCCAGAACAGCGCGTTCGAAATCAGGAAGGTGCGCACTTCGTTGCGGCCGTAGTTGAAGATCAGCGTGCCCCATTCGCGGTGCTCGCCTTTGCGCGGGTCGGCGTGTTCGTAGAGCGCGGTTCCGTCGAAGTAGGCCAGGCCGTGCGCGTCTTTGGGGAAATGCGCCGGGCACCCAATCGACGATCACGCCGATGCCGGCCTGGTGGCAGCGATCGACGAAGTACATGAAGTCGTCGCGGCGTGCCGAAGCGCGACGTGGGCGCATAGTAGCCGATCACCTGATAGCCCCAGGAACCGGAGTAGCGGATGCTCCATGACCGGCAGCAGTTCGATGTGCGTGTAGCCCAGCCGCTGCAGCGTATTCGACCAGCTTGTCGGCAGCTCGCGATAGCTCAGGTAGGAGTTGTGCGGGCCGCGCAGCCAGGAACCCAGATGCACTTCGTAGATCGAGACCGGCTCCTTCAAAAGATCCTTGTGCGCGCGGGCTTCCATCCAAGGCTGGTCGCCCCATTGGTAAGTCGCCAAATCGCAAACGATGGACGCCGACTTGGGCGGAACTTCCGTGGCGAATCCGTACGGATCGGCCTTCTGCTGCCGAAATCCGCGCGCCGGCGCGCGCACGGAATACTTGTAATTGGTGCCCGGTGCCGACGCCCGGAAGGAAGATCTCCCACACGCCGGAGCGATTGCGCATGGGATGGCGGCGCTCGTCCCAATCGTTGAAGTCGCCCACCACGCTGACCACTTCGGCGTTGGGCGCCCAAACCGCGAAGCGCGCGCCATGCACGCCTTCGCACTCGATCAGGTGCGCGCCCATGGTGCGATAGCTTTCGTACTGCGTGCCTTCGCCGTGAATGTGGAGATCGAAATCGGAGATCAGCGGCGGGAACCGGTAGGGGTCCTCGATTTCCATCTGCGCGCCGTTCCATAGCGTGAGTCGAGCTTGTAATGGCCGGGATGCTCGTTCGAGCTGGCCACGAAAAAGCCTTCGGAACGAGCCTTCCCCATGGGATGCGAAGCGGCCGGAAGCGCGAACAGCCAGCGTCCATGGCTTGTGGAAGAAAGGCGCGAATCTCCCAGCCATCGTCGGTCTGATGGGGTCCGAGCACGCTAAAAGGGTCGCCGTGATTGCCGCTGAGGATGGCTTCGATTTCTTGCGGAGTCATGCACAGTTATTATGGCAGAGGAGCTCAGATCCGAATCCTCAACGAAGAAAGGCGGAGCTGCACGTGCATCTGGAAGGATCGATTGGGCCGGAGACGCTGACTGGCGATCGATCCATCGCTCTCGCGCGAGGAGATCGAAGCCAATTTGATGTGCGGTACGTTCGCTGAATTTATCCGCGGCTACATTTGGGTCAGGCACGAAACTGGCAGAAGCCCGAGCATTATGCGCTGGCGACGCGCCATTTGCTCGATCACTGGCTGCGCAGAACGTGACTTACGCCGAAATTACTTTGTCGGCGGGCGTGGTGCTGTGGAAGCAGCAGGATCTGGCGGCGGTTTATGACGCGGTATGGAGGGAATCGCAGCGCTCGCGCGTGAAGAGCTTCTGGATTTTGGACGCGATCCGGCAATTCGGGGCCGGAGAAAGGCATGGAGGTGGCGGAGTTTGCGGTCAGCGCCGCGAACGAAGGCGTGATCGCATACGGCATCGGCGGCGACGAAGTGCGCGGGCCGGCGCAATGGTTTCGCGACGTGTTCGCTTACGCGCGCGACGGCGGGCTGCACTGGTGTGTCATGCCGGCGAGACGGCTGGGCCGGAATCGATTTGGGCCGCGCTGGCGATCGGGGCGGAACGAATCGGGCATGGCATCGCGGCGGTTCGGGATCCCGGCGCTGCTGGCGCGGCTGCGCGAGGCGAACGTGCCGCTCGAAGTCTGCATCTCGAGCAACGTGTGCACGGGCGCGGTGCCATCGCTGGACGCGCACCCGGTGCGGCAGCTGTATCATGCGGGCGTTCCGATCACGATCCACACCGACGATCCGGCGTTCTTTCAGACGACCCTCGCGCGGGAATACGAGCTGGCCGAGACAAGTTCGGACTGCCGATCGAAGAAATGGCGGCCAATACTTTCCGCTATGCGTTCGCGGCGGACCGTTGAAGTCTACAGCTTCCCGGTATCCCCGAGCTTGACCCGCACGTTGATGGTGCGGCCGTTGCGGAAAATGGTCAGCTCCAGCGATGTCGCCCGCGCGTTTGCTCGCCAGGGCGCGGCTGATAGCGTCGTCGCGCTCGACGGCTGGCCGTCGATGGCATGATCAGATCGCCGCCCACCAGCAGCTCGCGCGTTGCCGATCTGCACTTCCTTGCCCGCCGCTGAGACCCGCGCGCGCCGCCGCCGAACCCGCATCCACTTCCTGGATCAGCAATCCGCCTTGCGTGGGCAGATCAGGGCATCGGCGTAATCGCCCGCGATCGGCACCACGGACACGCCCAAGCTTGGGCGCTTCCGGCCGGCCTGGAAATCGTCCAGCATCAGCTTGGCGCGATTGATCGGCATCGCGAATCCGATGCCGATGTTGCCGTTGGGCCCCAGAATCGCGGTGTTGATGCCCACCACGTTGCCCGGCCGAATCGAGCAGCGGTCCGCCGCTATTGCCGGGGTTGATGGCGGCGTCGGTCTGGATCAGGCCTTCGAGCGTCTGGTCATTCTCGCCGCGAATGCTGCGGCCGAGCGAGCTGACGATGCCGGTGGTCAGCGTGCCTTCCAGGCCGAACGGATTTCCGATAGCGAGCACCTTCTGGCCCACCTGCAAGGCGTCGGAATCGCCCAGATGCAGCATGGGCAGCTTGCTTGCGCGGCTGGATCTGCAGCAGCGCGACGTCGTTGGCTTCATCGCGGCTCAGCAAGCGCGCCTTGTAGTGCGATTGATCGGGCAGCGTGACTTCGAGCTGCCGCTCATTGGCAACCACGTGGCTGTTCGTCAGGATCTTGCCGTCCTGACTGATCAGGAATCCCGAACCTTGGTCCTTGGAAGGATAAACCTCGAAAAAAATGGTGCGCCGGTAGACGGTGCTGGTGATGTTTACCGTGGCGAGGTGCGCGCCCTTGTAGATCTCGATGTTGTTATTCTCATCGGAGCTCAGGCCGGCGCCGTGCGCGACCGTCGGCCCGGACCAAAATGCGAGGCGCTGGCCGCCGGGCGGAAGATGCGGCGCTGGCCCCAGTCGGTTTTGGTAGGTGACGAAAAAAAATCCGCCCACCAACAAAGCGGTGATGAACAAATATTCGAAATTTCATACTGACAAACTCCGTAGCGAGCCGTAGACGGCCCGCACCTGCTCCAGCGTATTTTCCTTCGTGCCGGACGTATCAATTACATAATCGGCCACGCGCAACTTTTCTTCCAGAGGCAATTGGCGGCTCAGACGGGCCAGCACTTGTTCCCGGGTATAGAGCCCGCGTTCACCGCGCGCTCGATCTGTTGCTCTCGATTACAGAACGCCACGATCAGCCGGTCAAACCGCTTATAACTACCAGTTTCGACCAGAATCGCCGCCGCCACAACTAGGATGGCCTCAGGGTCGCTCTGGGCGATCTCGGCGAGCATCCGTTCTTCTCGCGCGCCGACCGGCGGATGAACGAGACTATTGAGCTTTTCAAGGCGCTCGGGATGCGTCCCAGACCAGTGCGCCTAGCTTGCTGCGATCGATCTGGCCGTCCTGATCGAGAATCTGATTCCCGAACTCCTTGACTACGGCGTCATAGGCTTCCGCGCCCGGCAGCAATACCTCATGGCCCAGTTCGTCGGCTTCAATCAAGTGGCAGCCGAGCTCTTCCAGTGCGTGGCCGACAAAAGTTTTCCCGCTCGCCAGGCCACCTGTCAGCCCTACTGTGAGCATAAGTGCCGCTCAGCGGCGCGCACCGTGTTGGCCATCAGCATGGCGATGGTCAGCGGACCAACTCCGCCGGGCACGGGCGTGTAGGCTCCGGCCTGCTCCTTGACGGCCTCAGGTTCGACGTCGCCGATCAGCTTGCCGTCCGGTTTGCGATTCATGCCGACATCAATGACGGTGGCGCCGGGACGAATGAAATCCTTGGTGATTAGCGCGGCGCTGCCGATGGCTGCGACCAGAATCTCGGCGCGGCGGCATTCACCGGCCAGATCGGCGGTCTTGGAATGGCAGATCGTCACGGTGGCATTCTGATGGAGCAGCAGCAGCGCCATCGGTTTGCCGACGATATCGCTGCGGCCTACTACCACGGCGTTTTTCCCCGCCACGGAGATGTCATAGCGCCGCAGCATCTCCATGATGCCTGCGGGAGTGCACGCCCGTGGGCCGGGAATATTGGCCACCAGGTTGCCTACATTGACGGGATGAAAGCCGTCGACGTCTTTGTCCGGCAAGAGGCTGACGAAGAACCCGGTGCTTGTCGACTTGCTTCGGCAGCGGCGTTTGCACCAGGATGCCGTCAATTTCATTCCGCTGGTTTAGTCCTTCGATGATGCCGAGCAGTTCATCGGTCGAGATCGTATCCGGCGGAGTAATCTTCTCGCTATAGATCCCAAGCTCGCCGCAAGTCTTGATTTTGTTGCGGACGTAAATTTCGGAGGCCGGATCATTTCCCACCAGGATCACAGCCAGGCCGGGAGGCCGGTGAGCAGCTTTCAATTTTTCGATGCGCGGCCGCAGCTCCGCCAGAATCTGGTCGCGCACCCACTTCCCATCCAGAATCTTTGCGCTCACTTACTCGGAGGATAGCAGACCGGTTGCGCGCTCACCGGCAGCAGCCAGCGCGGATTTTCAGCTCTACTTGCCGCCCTTTTTCGTTTTCGTAAGAGCGGCCTTCTCGTTGAGGAGCTTCTCGGCCTCGGCGCGAATGTTCTTGTCCTCGTTTTGGCCTTGCTCGTTGAAGAAGTCCGCATCCAAGCCGCTGTATTAAGCCCGGATAATACCCTTGCGGTCGATGAAAACCATGAGCGGAACCAGTGGACGCTTGTCGGCAGGCCACGCCAGATATTGCAGCGCAGCCGCCGCGCCCGCGGTTCCCACTGGGAAGGGTGGCTTGTACTGCGCAATGAAACCGGGCACATCGGGATCCTGGTTGATGGCGGCTTCCACTACTTCGAAACCCTTCGGTCTTAGCTCTGTTTCAATGCCACTCAGGACCTGAGTGGTTTTTTGACAGTGTGGTCAAGTGGTAAGGATAAAGACCAGACACAATACTTTTCCGCGGTAGTCGCTCACTTTCACCTGCTTGCCATTCGTGAGCGGAATGACAAAATCGGGCGAAGGCCGCGAAATGTCGGCCGCCCAGGCAGAGCCGGCGGCGAGTGCGATAAGACCTAGAGCTAACGTAGTTCGTCGCAGCATCAATTCTAAGTATAGCGAAAGCAGGTTCTGGGGCGTGCGCATGTGCGGTCCGGTCATGGTCGAGGTATTTTAGGAGATACGGCTCAGGCCCCAATGGAGGATTCAATGCAGGTTTCGAAGATGATGAGCATGTCGCGGATAATCGGTCTCTGCGCATTCTTGGCGCTGTCAGCGAATTTCGCGCGCGCCGCGGACGCGCCGGTCTATAAGGTGGATCCGTTTTGGCCCAAGCCGTTGCCCAATAAATGGAGCATGCAGCAGATCGTCGACATTTACGTCGACAAGAACGATCACATCTGGGTGTTGAATCGTTCTTCGGATGCGCGCCCGGACGAGACGGGCGCGGCCACCAATCCGCCGCGCACGGAATGCTGCGTGATCGGGCCCGAGGTGCTGGAGTTCGATACCGATGGCAACGTTTTGAAAGCGTGGGGCGGTCCGAACTATGTGCCGGGGTGGCCGGGCCGTTTGCAGACGCTGGGCGTCGATCGCGAGGGAAACGTCTGGATCTCAGGCACGATGCCGGGCGACAGCATCGTCAAGTTTAATAGCGACGGCAAGTTTCTCGGGGACTTCGGGCATCGCGGGCCCAAAGTTCCGGCGAAAGCAAGTGAAGCAGAACAATCAGCAGACCGACATTTTCCCGCCCGGAATCGGCGCCTTTGATTTCGACGAGGACGCGCACGAGATCTACATCTCGGACGGTTTTCTCAACAAGCGCATCCTGGTGTACGACATGGACACGGGCGCGTTCAAGCGGGGCTGGGGAGGCCACGGCATCCCGTTGAGCGAGATCGATAACGATCCCACGCCCGATTACGACACTTCAGGACCGCCGCCGGATCAGAAGCAGTTCGCCCCGGCGCTGCATTGCGCGCACATCTCCAAAGACGGTTTGGTTTACGTGTGCGAACGCGGCAGCGACAGAATTCAAGTTTTCACCAAACAGGGAAAATTCGTGACCAGCTGGTTCGTGCATCCCTCGACGCAATCGCGCGGTCCGAACTGCGGCGGAATTTGGGATCTGAAGAATCCGCCGTGCGGAACGGTTTACAATCTTGCCCTTTCCACCGATCCGCAGCAGAAGTACGTGTTCTCCGCCGATGGCACCAACAACATGGTTTGGATTTGGAACCGCAAGGACGGCACGCTGGCGGGTTCGTTCGGCGGCAACGGCCGCTACGCCGGGCAACTGCATTGGATCGACGCGATCGCGGTGGACTCCAAGGGGAACGTTTATACCGGCGAGGTGGAAGACGGCAAGCGCATCCAGAAGTTTATTCCCGTGAAGGGGTCTGGCAAGCGCAAGTGATTGATTCGGCAGTAGTTTCTACGAGATGATGCCTTTGCGGACTGCGTACAGAATCAACTCCGGCACACTGTGCAGATTGAGCTTTTGCAGAATGTGGGTGCGATGCGTGTCCACGGTGTGAAGGCTCAGGTGCAATAGGTTCGCGACTTCCTTATTGGTCTTGCCTTCGGCGATCAGCTGCAGGATCTCGTGCTCGCGGCCGGTGAGCAGATCGTAGCTGTCTTCGCCGCCCTTGCGTCCCAGGGCCTGGATATAATCTTCCTGCAGAATCTGGCTGACCTTGGGGCTGAAAAAAGATCGTCCCTGCGCCACCGCCTGAATGGCGGCGACCAGCTCCGTCTTGAGGGCGTCCTTCAGCAGATACGCCCGCGCTCCGGCCTTCAGCGAGCGGATCACGTAGCTCTCGTCATGATGCATGCTGAGGATCACGACCCCGATGCGAGGAGATCGTTCGGTAATGCGGCGCGTGGCCTCGATGCCGTTCAGATTCGGCATGGCGATGTCCATGATCACCACGTCGGGATGTTGATCCTCCACCAGGCTGATGGTTTCACGGCCGTCGGAGGCCTCGCCCACCACTTCGAATCCCGGCTGGCGTTCCAGGAGCAAGCGCATGCCCTCGCGGAGAACGTTGTGGTCGTCAGCCAGCAGAATGCGAATCGGCGGCATTCACCGGGCCTCCATTTCCAGCCCACATGGCTTCGCTCGAGTTCTCCTCGGCGATCGCGGAATAGAGGGTCTCTCCAGCGAACATCTCGGGCATGGTCACGACCGGCAAGGACACCCGGAGCAGCGTCCCGCGTCCGGGACTCGAATCAATCACGAAGGACCCGCCCAAATGGCGGATGCGCTCTTCCATACCCAGCAGCCCCAGGCCGCGGACGCGCTGCGGATCGAACCCGCCGCCGTCGTCCTGCACGCTCACCAGAATCTTGCCATTTTCGCCGACCACGGAGACTTGCACGGAGCTGGCCTGCGCATGGCGCGCGCAGTTGTTTAAAGCTTCCTGGACCACGCGGTAGATGCAGGTCTTGTGTTCTTCCGGCAGACTATCGGCCAGTTCGGCGGCCACTTGGACGCGCATGCCGGTGCGCCTGGCCGTCTCGCGCGCCTGCCAGTCCAATGCTGGGGCCAGCCCGAAATCGTCCAGCATGGACGGCCGCAGCAGCAGGGCCATATTCCGAATCTCGTTAATCCCTTTTTCGGCCAAAGTACGGATGGATTCCAGACGCGACCTCGCCTCCGTCCCCGGGGCCAAGTCGAGGAGATTCTCAGCCTCCATCAAAACGGCTGAGAACGACTGCCCCACTTCGTCATGCAATTCCCGCGACAGGGAACGGCGTTCGTCTTCTTGCGCGCGCACCAATTTGGCCGAGAGCTCCTGCAAGCTGCTCTGCGCCCGCATGCTTTCTTCCAGCCGCCGCTGCACCTCGCCTTCCAGCCGCAGAATGTGGAAAATCGTCAGTCCCGCCAGGGTGGCTCCGCCGGCCAGCGTAATGGCGATCATTAAGAGCAAACCGATCTGCAGCCGCCCAAACAGCGCTTCGACACGGCCGTTTCCGCGCCGGAAGGCTGCTTCATTCAAAGCCTCGATCTGATCTGCGATTTGCAGCATGGATGTCCGTCGTGGAACCAGCTGCTCATAGAAGAAGGCATAGCGATACTTGCTTCCGCTCCGCTTCCGACCAGGCAAAGGTGCTGTCCAGCACTTTCCAGTAATCTTCAATTTCTTTTTGCAGGGCTTCGAACGGCTGCCTTTCGGGCATCTCCAGGCCGCTGGCGTAGCTCTTGAGCTCGGCTCTGGTATCGCGGCGCAATGCCTCGAGCGCCGCCAATTGGGCTTGGGCCCCGGACGCTTCCGGCGCTAAAAGAGAATCGCGAACCAGCGTGCCGGATAAATAGATATGCGAGCGGATCTGCTCCAGAATACGATTGCGCGCCAGGAAGACTTCCTGGAGTTGCGTATTGTCCTGGCGGACGTTGTTCAGCAGCAGGAACGATGCCACTTCAGCGGCGGCCATGAGCAGAAGCAAACCGCCGAAACCGAGGATAAGGACCAGACCGGGGCGCTGCCGCATTCCTCTTTCAGTGTAAGCGTGCGGAGCAGTGCTGTGGTGGCGGCCGTCCCCGTTATCGGTTACGGCCCATCGCCCGATGCGCTCTTCTGAGCCACGGATCGACTTGTCTGGTACCCCAAGCCACACCTCCCTAAGATAGACCTAACCGGCTGGCCTGGGAATCACGTGCATCCGGGATAAGTGTATTTCCCGACCTGTGAAATACAGTACCAACGGGATTCTCCTGGTCAGGAGGGACTAGTATCCTGTAACTGCATTTCCATTGGAGGATTTGGATGAAATCGAGAATATTAGTTTGCGCGACTGTCGCTATAGGTAGCGTGGCCCTGGTAGGTTGCATGAAGAAGGTGGCTTCGGCGCCGCCTCCTCCAACGCCCGCCGCTCAAACTTCTTCGACACGTGCGGCGAATACTACGCCTCGGCAGACGCAAACGCCCTCAAGGTCTTACGAATCGGCTCGCAACACAACGCCGCGAACGCCAGATGCGGCCACGCGCGCGCGAATTCAGGAACTGTTGAACCGCATTCAGGATGCCTACTTCGATTACGACAAGCACACGTTGCGCTCCGATGCCGAGACGGCGTTTGAGACCGACGCGCAGACGTTGGCTGAGATCATTAAGCAGTATCCCGACTTTAAGCTGACCATTGAAGGTCACTGCGACGAACGCGGGTCCGAAGAGTACAACATGGCTTTGGGCGATGCCCGCTCCAAGCAGGCCAAAGAGTACCTGGCCACGCTCGGACTGCCCGCCAATCAGCTTCAAGAGGTGAGTTTCGGCAAGGACAAGCCGGTCTGCACCGAACACGACGAAGCTTGCTGGCAGAAAAATCGCCGCGCCCATCTTACGCAGGAACAGCAATAAATACTCGGCGGCGGCTGGGTCTTCAAAAAAAAAGACGCGCTCGCCACTTGACGAGCGCGTCGTAGGGTACAAGTATACAGCCTAAGGAGAGTTACTGGTTGGTGGCGAAGCGACGGCGAAGTTGAACTAGGCCGAACAGGCCCAGACCCAGCATCCATGCGTACGTGCGGGGTTCGGGAACCTGCGAATAGTATTGCTTGAGATCGGAGAAAGACACGGAACAGCCTGCACAGGCGCCGCTCTCGAGGAATATATCCTTGCTGACTTCTATGCTGCTCATCGGGCTGGAAAAATCAGCCATCGCATTGAGAATGTTCGGGGGTGCGCTGGCCGAGATGGTTTGATTGGTCCCGGCAAAGTTCTCGTTCACGCTCATGTCTGGGGGAAGCCCAGTTCCGGAGCTCAAACATGTGCTCTGTATACCCGTATCCAGAGCGCAGCCGGCCACGTCCAAGTGCGCATCCGAGATACTGGCTGCGCCCCCGACCGTGCTGACAGTGTAGTTCAGGTTGATGTCTTCGGTTACATCGACCTGCTGGCCATCTATGCTGTAGCTGCTGACGCTTACCTGGCCTTGGAGGTCGAATCCGTCGTAACCATTCAGGGTCGATGTACCGGCCACAGTTAACGAGCTGGCGCTAACAGGATTGTAAGACCCAGCCTCGCAGCTTACCTGCGTCGTGCCTAGCATACAGACAGGCGTGATCGTCAGACCGGTGAATGTAAATTGCAGATTGCCATCCGTAAAACTCTGACCGTCACCCGTATAGGTGAGAGTCTGGTCATCAGACCGGACGCGGTTGGGTGTTGAAATAATCGCTAAGGGAATCGGCGGCTGCCGGAACCATCGAGATCACGATGCAGCAGGCCGCCAAAATAAAGATCTTAAAAGTATGAGTCACTCACACCTCCAGAATTTCGCTATAAAACGGGCCAAGTTGCATTGGACCCTAGCTCATGTTACGGGCGGCTCTTGAGCGCGCCAAGCCCAACGGTTCGCGTACTCGCGGGGATACAACCGGTAAAGGCGATGGGCCGGCCATCCGCCCTGGATTTTAAGCGGCTTTCCTGGGCGCGCCGGATCGACCGAAGTCACAATTCTGCTAACCAGTGTGCACTTCCTGAAAGCCGCGCGGTGTTTGGATCTTTTAGCGTAAGATAGAGCACGAAGCGCGGAGATCCAGAACCCCTATGCATCATGTTTCCAAGGTCGACCCATCCGCCGCCGAGACGCCGCGGCCCTATGTTGGACACAGCAGCGGGTTTCGCCGCGCCACTTACGTGGATCGGGGAATGGGTTCGGTGCATATGGGCGTGGGCATCTGCTACCTCGATGCCCAAGGGCGTCATCGAGCCGCACGTGCATTCCTTCGAAGAGAGCTTCTACATTCTGGAGGGCAGGTCATGGCGCAGATCGGGGGGAGGAATTAAGAGCTTGGTCCCGGCCATTTCGGCTTGATCCCTACCGGGCGCATCGCACGCGTGGCGCAACGCGGGTCAGCGGACCGCGCGCTGGCTGGAGATGCAGGCTCCGCAGCCGCGTCCCTCCGAGTACGGCCACGATACGTTCTTCGTGGGCGGCGAGGTCCCCAAACATCGGAGCCGCGGACGGAGGAGCGCAAGTCAACCGATCGGCCATTTCGATGAATCGCAACTGCCGCGGCCCGGCGGGCCATCGCAGATGGAAGGCTTCAATCCCACCACAGGCGTCGCCATCAAGATGTTCGTCGACCGGTCTTCGGCGCGATCCATCAATCGCTGTTCCTGATTCAATATCATGCCCGGCGCGAAAATCGATCCGCACGATCATACTTTCGAGGAATCCTATTTCATCGTGAGCGGCCGCGTACGCGCGATGGCGGACGGCAAGACCTACGATCTGGGCCCGGGCGACGTGATCTGGACCAGCGTGGGCTGCATTCACAGCTTTGCGACAACCTGGGCACGGAGCCGGTGCGCTGGATCGAGACGCAAGCGCCGCTGCCGCCGGCCAAAGAAGTGTTCCGATTCGAGCGCGACTGGGCGCACTGCAGCAACTCGCTGAAATATTGAGGAGAAGATCGATGTTGACCAATGAGAAGCACTGCAGACTGCTGAGCCGTCAGCGCGGCGCGCACGCGGCCGTTCACCGCGCAGGAATATATCGAGAGCCTGCGCGACGGGCGCGAGATCTGGATCTACGGCGAGCGGGTCAAGGATGTGACGACGCATCCGGCGTTCCGCAACACGGTGCGCATGCTGGCGCGGCTCTACGACGCTTTGCACGACCAGCGCAAGGGCATCCTTTGCACCGAGACGGACACCGGCAGCGGCGGCTACACCCACAAATTTTTCAAGGCTCCGCGCAACGTCGGAGGAAATGGTGGGCGCGCGCGATGCGATCGCCGAATGGGCGCGCGTGACCTACGGCTGGATGGGCCGCAGCCCGGATTACAAGGCGGCGTTTCTGGCCACGCTGGGCGCGAACTCCGAGTTTTACACGCCGTTCGAGGAGAACGCCCGGCGCTGGTACAAGAAGGTGCAGGAGGAGGTCACCTTCGTCAATCACGCCATCGTCAATCCGCCGGTCGATCGCAACAAGGAGCTGTCCGAGGTGCGCGACGTCTACATGCACGTCGAGAAGGAGACCGACGGCGGCCTGATCGTGAGCGGCGCGAAGGTGGTGGCCACCACTTCCACGCTGACGCATTACAACTTCATCGCCAACAACGGCGCGCTGCCCATCAAGACCAAGGATTTCGCGTTCGTCTGCATCGTGCCTACCGACGCGCCGGGAGTCAAGCTGTTCTGCCGTCCGTCCTACGAAATGACCGCGGCGGCGATGGGCAGCCCGTTCGATTACCCGCTTTCCAGCCGGCTGGACGAGAACGATTCGATCATCGTTTTCGATAAGGTGTTCGTGCCCTGGGAGAACGTGTTCGCCTACGGCGACATCGACAAAGTCAACAACTTCTTCCCGCGCTCCGGTTTTCTGCCGCGCTTCATGTTTCACGGCTGCATGCGGCTGGCGGTGAAGCTCGATTTCATCGCGGGCCTGTTGCTCAAGGCAGTGGACGCCACGGGCGCCAAGGATTTTCGCGGCGTGCAGGCGCAGGTGGGCGAAGTGCTGGCGTGGCGCAACTTGTTCTGGGGCCTGACCGACGCGATGGCGCGCACCACCACGCCCTGGACGCCGGGATACGTGCTGCCGAATCTCGATTACGGCCTGGCGTATCGCGTCGCGGCCAAGCAGATCTATCCGCGGCTCAAGGAGATCATCGAGAACGTACTGGCCAGCGCGCTGATCTACCTGCCGTCGCATGCCAACGATTTCAAGGTGCCGGAGATCCGCAAGTATCTGGACCAATTCGTGCGCGGCTCGAACGGCTATTCGGCGTCGATCGCGTCAAGCTGATGAAGCTGATGTGGGACGCGATGGGCACCGAATTCGGCGGCCGGCACGAGCTGTACGAGCGCAATTATTTCGGCAATCACGAGAGCATCCGCTTTGAGGTGTTGATGGTGGCGGATCATGCTGGGCCAGTCCGCCAAATACAAGGGCTTTGCCGAGCAGTGCATGGCCGAATACGATCTGGATGGCTGGACCGTGCCGGATCTGATCAATCCGGATGACATCAGTGTGGTGATGAAGAACGGTCCGCAAACAGACGGCCGGCGAATGAGGAGACTCTGATCGACAGCGCTAGCCCTTTCGATCCGCGTGCAGTTCCGCAACGCCTGGGACGATTCGCCAGCGGCGTCACCGTGGTCACGGCGCATCATGAGGATCAGACGCATGGCATGACGGCAAACGCCTTTGTATCGGTCTCGCTCGATCCCCCGCTGGTGCTGGTCTCCCTGGACAACCGCTCGTACATGCACCGGATCCTGCCGGCGGTCGGCCGCTACGGCGTCAGCGTGCTGGCCGAGGATCAGCAGACGTCTGAGCAACCATTTCGCCGGGACGGACAGTGGAGGGACTGCACATTCGTTTCTCACATGCTGCGAGCATTCCGCTGCTGGAAGGCGCGGTGGCGTACTTCGTCGTGGAGGTGACCGACGTCCATCCGGCCGGCGACCACACGCTGTACATCGGCCGCGTGGAGCATTTTGAATCGCGCGACGACAAGCCGCTGCTGTTCTACGCCGGAAGATATCAGCAGTTGCGGCCGCGAAAGGCAGTCGGCGTCTGGCCGCGAAGACGAGTTCTCGTTATTCTCGATCGGCAGCATTGATCCGCCCATCACGTAAGCCTGGCGGAAGCTAGCGGGAGTCGAACGCCCACAAGTCCCTGATTCCCCTTAAGTTACGGGAAACAATACCAACCTGATCTGCCATGATTCATCCAAAACCAGCCAAAACGGGGCAGAAGTGTACATAGAGTGTACACGGATCCGCCGAGAGGAATTCCACGAGCTTCCACCAATTGCCGGCAACAACTCTACGAAAACTACTGCGCCTGTGTTGGTCCTTGAATTACCAGCCGCTAAACCATCTTCCATTCTTGCATGCTCCCAGTTTGATTTTGGAAATCCACTGCGTTGCCGAGCTGGTACGGCTGGAGGTACGTGACCAGGTAAAATACCACAGCCTCCGCTGCCATAGTCCGGGACGCCGCATTGGTCGTGAGCGCGGGCAATGCGGCCGAGTATAGAGTTGAGTGGAAAGGTATCCTGGATCGAGCAGGAAGTCCTAGTGTCAACAGTTTCTGCGTCAACAGTTGTGGCGGCTCGCCTATCGCCACGTGCACAAAAACAGGCCTCTCAAAAGCTCTATCTATTCGCTAGCGCGGACGCGACTTTGAAGGTGCTCGACGGCTTGCGTCCCATTCTCGTCGAAGTCCAGGTAGAGATGACGGATAGTGGCCACATCGCGCGCGTCCTACCTCGGGCATCGTCAGCGAGGGCGTTCATGGAGACAAACACGTCTCGCCCCGAACGATTTTGGCTCCTGAGCCACACCTGAAATTCCTGCGATGCAATGTGATTGGCAGATGCGATCCGCTGCATAACAATCCCTGACCGACGATCGATCGAGTACAACTGCGAGGCGATCCTCGAGTTCGAAGTTGTCGAGAATGAATTCCGAGGCTGTGTTTTTCGCCATAGCTGTTCTCATTCCAAGGTTGCAGGCCGGGTCAAGTAGCGATCCGATTGTGGATCGAACCCTTCGAGTTGGAGCGCCTCCGCAACGACTCGCCGGCCATTCCCCTCCGTGCCAATATCGATGAGACACTTACCGCGGCGATAATTACAGAGCAGGGCGGCAAGGAGAACCATCGTGAGCGAATCCAAGAATGCAGTTTCTTTTGCGGCCAGTTCGGCGGACGTAGAAGTGCCCGCCAAGGCGCAGCGGCGCATCTTTACCGCTGAAGAGAAGAAGCGGATTTTAGAAGAGACCGATCGTGCCCTGGCCGATGGCGGTGGTGTCGGCGCCATTCTGAGGCGGGAAGGAATTTACTCCTCGACTCTGCATGGCTGGCGTAAAGAGCGCGATCGCGCGGTGCACAAAGCCTTTTCTCAGAAAAGGGGCCCGCAGCCGCAGCGGAATCCGTTGGCTGCCGAGAATGAGAAGTTGCGCCGGCATAATCAACGCCTCCAGGAAGAGTTAGAGAAAGCCCACATCATCATTGACGTTCAAAAAAAAGTCGCGAAGCTGTTGGGTCACCCAACGACGGAAACGGAGAAATCGTGATGGCTGCGGTCGATCAACTCAGCCCGCTGGTGGGTGTGAAACGAGCCTGCCGAGCGTTGGCGGTGCCGCGAGCCAGTTGGTACCGGCGGCGCAGCCGCCGTGTGTCTGTTCCCGCTGTGGCCGCGAAGCGGCATTCTCCCCGTGCACTTTCCGAAGCTGAACAGCAAGCCGTGCTAACCAGCCTTCATGAGGAACGTTTCCAGGACTCTTCGCCCGCGCAGGTCTACGCTGCGCTGCTCGATGAGGGCCAGTTTCATTGCTCAATCCGCACCATGTACCGCCTGCTGGAAGCGCGCAGCGAAAGCCGCGAGCGCCGCGATCAGCTCACGCATCCGCCGTATCAGAAGCCGGAACTGCTGGCCACGCAAGCCAACCAGTTGTGGAGTTGGGACATCACCAAACTGCGTGGCCCGGCGAAGTGGACCTGCTATCACCTGTACGTCATCTTGGATGTCTTCAGCCGTTTCGTCGTGGGCTGGATGATCGCCTATCGAGAGAGCGCCGAACTGGCAAAGCGTTTGATCGATCACTCCTGCCGCAAGCAACTCATCGCGCCCGGTCAGTTGACCATCCACGCCGATCGCGGCTCATCGATGAAATCCAAACCAGTGGCTTTGCTGATGGCCGACCTGGGCGTCACCAAAACACATTCCCGGCCCCATGTTTCAGACGACAATCCCTATTCGGAAAGCCAGTTCCGCACCTTGAAATACCGCCCTGGTTTCCCGGACCGCTTCGGATCCATCGAAGACGCCCGGGGATTTTGCCAGTCCTTCTTCCGCTGGTACAACTACCAACACCACCACTCTGGTCTGGGCTTGATGACCCCCGCCGTGGTTCATCTGGGAAAGGCCGCTGAGCTCCTGGTCCAACGCCAGGCCGTCCTGGACACCGCTTTTCAGATCCACCCGGAGCGCTTCGTCCGCCAGCCTCCCAAACCACCTTCTCTCCCTACTGCCGTCTGGATCAACAAGCCTCCCGACCAGGAGAAAACTCCTTAAACTTTTACGCCGTGTGTCTCATTTTTATTGACACGCACCGTTCCGCCGCTCTAAGTGAACCAACACATGAAGTGCGTCGCCAATATTTGCACGAATGGCGTGGTAGGGCAGTTCGACGCCGGATTGCAGGACACAGCTGGTGAATCGCGAGAGCGCCTGCGCGGAGGAGTTGGCGTGTATGGTCGAAAGTGTGCCTGAGTGCCCCGTGTTCAGTGCCTGTAATAAGTCGAAGGCCTCGCCGCCGCGAACCTCGCCCAAAATGATGCCGTCAGGGCGATGACGCAGCGTCGCCTCTAAGAGATCCCGGATCGTCACGGCGGGCACGCCAGCCTGCTGACGCCGTGCCTCAAACCGAACAAGATTGGGCAGCGTCAATTGGACTTCGGAGGTGTCCTCGATCAGCACCACGCGATCTTGGTCGGAAATGAAAGCAGACAATGCAGTCAGCATAGTTGTCTTCCCACTGCCAGTGCCACCGCTAATCAGCAGATTCCGGCGCTGTTCGACAGCAGTGCGAAAACACTTCAGAAGTCCAGAGGAAATGCTGCCGGCACGGACCAGTTCTTGTGCGGTGAAGAATCTGGCGTGGAATTTGCGGATGGTCAGAGTGGTGCCGCCGACCGAACAGGGCGGAATTACAGCGGCCACGCGCGATCCATCCGGCAGCCGGGAATCGAGCAGAGGTTTTTCCTCGCTGATCTCATCGCCCAAAGCACGCGCGATGTTCCTCACGGCGACCTGGAGCGACTTCTCGGGGATCGAAACGCCGGGCACTAACTCGATCCGGCCGTCCCGTTCAATGAAAACGCTGGCCGGGCCGTTGACCATGATTTCCGAAATTGACGGGTCCTTGATCAGGCCTTCAATCGGACGGAGGAATGGAAGAATCACGTCAAAACTCATGGCATCTCCGAAACTATTTAAATCTGGCCATCGGCAAGCTGCCGGAAATAGGATTTGTCGGGGTCGAGGTAATACGGTTTCAGGTAGCAATACGATGCCGCGAGCGGGTTGACCCCGTCGTAGGCGAGCACGATCGATTGCGCGTTCTTCAACTCTGTAAACACCTTGGCCTCGAATACCCAGTCCCGCTGCAGGTTGTAGGATTTCGACGTACTGATCGTTGCCTTATGTGCCGTAGCTCTCCCCGTCAGCACACTCACGCGGGCGTCCTGATCGTTTTCCGACAGGCTGTAACTGAGTTTCAGCGTCTCCTCTTTGCCGCAAAGCTCGCATGCGGTACGGGCACTGAAGTCATCGCTCAAAGCCAGGAAGATCTTGGTGCGGAATGTCTGCATCAGTGTGCGCCAGGACTCACCGGGCAAAGTCGAGCGCAACGAGCTGATCGATTGGGTGGCAACGATCGGAATGCATTTGGCTTGCCGCGATAGCGCGAAGAACTTCTCGTCTCCGGTTGGATCGCTCTCCCCCACTGTGGCGAAGCTTTGATACTCATCACAAGAAAGAGGATTTTCTGCCGGTGGCGGCCGGTTTGCCGGAATGCGTTTTAGCACCGCGCGCTGGAAGTCCTGCTTTATCAAAGTTCCGATGGTGCGGGCGAGTCCGGGGTTGATCGCAACCGGGAAGTTCAGAGCGCACACTTTGCCCTGCTGGAGAAGATGGCTGAACGGCGGAACGCCGTAGCGGCCGTCGCGATTCAAAAATGGGTCGTAGCACTCTTTGGGCGGGCAGAAGGGCTTTACCGATGGATTTATCGAACAGGGACAATGAAGACCGAAATACCCTCGACAATGGACGTGCGCAGCTTCGGCTCGATGCGCCACCAGTCGTGATGAAACCATCGTTTCACTGCTTTCAACTGTTCGCGTTTGCGCGCTAGCTCCGGCGTGGCAGCCGAGCCCTTGACGCCGGTCTCGGTCACGAGCGCCCGACAACCGGGAGGGAAGATCAAGGGAGGCGAGCGGCTGTTTCGAAACTCAGGAATGCGTCCTGGTTCACACATCGAAAAGCGTCACGTAATCGTAGTTGATCTTGTGCAACAAGATGATGAACTTCACCAGGTTGGTGTAGGCCTGTTGCCAGAATGGCTCCTTGCCGCGACCGAACAGATTGTTGAGCAGGCTGGCGATGCCGTAGGCGAGCGCATAGGCCTCCATGTCATTGTGCAGGGGATTGTAGCGGTAGGGACAATCGAGGCTGATTTCGAGGTAGTCGGCTTCTCTGGCGTGCTTTTGGAGGATCTTCCGCACCTTGTGGCAGAAGTCACCTTTGACTTCGAGGACCAGGCCGGCGGCGCGCCGACTGGCATCGGCAGCGCGATAGCCGAGGATCTGCTTGGCGAAGGGATGCATGCAGCAACTGGTCTTGCCGGACCCGATGGCTCCGAAGATGGCGATGCCGGTATACAGTCCGCGGTCTGGAATCGTCAGCCATTGCGGTTGTTCAGAAGGCTCGGGGCGCTTGGGATGGTGAAGCTCTCCGACGACGAGAAAGAGCCGGTCTCGCGCGCTCACTCGTGGGTAGGGCGGCAATGGCGCGAGCGCAGCGACTTCGCGGGGCCGCACGAAGAATATATAAAGGATGGAGAACAGCATCGAGCAGGCGATAAACGGGGTGGAGAAAAGCATGATCTGGTAGGCGTACTGGATCGCGAAAAATACAACCGGTTTCTCGGCCAGGATCAACTCGAGGACGGCATTGTCATCTGGGAACGGAATGCTCCGGTTGAGCGTGATGCCGATACCGAGGGTGAGAATCAAGCTGAGATACAGGCGGCTGTCTACAATCGTGCGCATCATATTGTTCCCTCTCCGATCGGTAACCGGCTCTGAGCTGCCGATGTTTTTGTCTTCCGTTCCGCAGGCTTCATAACAGGCTGTTCCGCCGCGGTTCCATTCGGAGCCGCGCAGATCGCGAGTCCTTGTCCGGCCAGCCACTCGGCGAATGCACGGTCTTTGCGGAAGATGAAGACCAAGCACTGGTTGATGACGTAATCGCGGCTCGATTCGAGATACCGGCAATACTGTTCTAAGTTCTGCACTACCTCGCGTTCGAGCCGGATCGTGATCTGTTCGCGCTCTTTTTTGGGCTGTTTGGGAATGACAGTTGGCATGAGAGTTACTCCTTGGAGATGAATTGGTTTCAATGCGAATCTGGTTGGGATTCGCAATCAGAGGAAAGGGGGCAAGTGCGGGAGCGACCCACGAGTGAGCCAGGGCGAGGGAGGAAGGGATCGTGGCGGACCAACGCCACGGATACCGGGGTCGCTCCCGCACCTGCCCCGATGCGACGGCCGGCATTTGCGGCCGGAGCCACCGCTGGAAAGTATTGACATGCTTCGTAGTTGCTCGAAGACCGCGGGTGACCTCGGTCGTAGACCGCGGTAGTGACCTTATCCTTTAGGTTCGTGGTCACCGGGGTCACCGCGTTCAGCGAACGATTCTTGGGCCAAATTTCGCACGGAGATGGACTTTTAGGATGAGGCATGAAGGGTTCCGAAAAGGTCATAGTCGTACTCCAAAACGCAGGATGTGAAGTTGATCCGGGGAGGATTCGAAGCCTCCTGCTGGGCCGCGTGTTCCGCCCGAAGTCCCTCGTCTCCGGACTCTTTCCAGATATCGAAAAGATGGTCCATGTGCGGACCGCAAAGCGTGTGGATGTCCTCCGCTAAGGCGCGCATTTGTTCCGTGTTCAGAACTCTCGTTTCGCGGTTTTCAAACAGAAGGCGGTGCGGAAAGTGAGCCAACAATCGATTTAGGTCAACGCTTGGCATGGCGTTCTCCCTGGCTCGGCCCAGAAGCGGGCGAGGGCTTTTTGCCCGATTAGGAAACGATTCGCCGACGTGGTGAGGAAGACGACGTCCACCGTCCCCAGCGCTTCCAAGAGTTTCTGGTAATTCCGCAGGTAAGAGCGGAACGCATCGGTGGTAAGCTGAGCGTCATCGACGTACACAAAGGAAACCGAGGGCGGGTTCGTGCTCGCGACGAACTGCGGGAAACCATCCGGGAAGTAGCGTGTCGTGACCGTCCCGTTGGATCGAAAGAATCTTGCGGGGAGCGCCTGGGCATCGATCCCTCGCTGCTCGAAAAAGTAGGCAAGCTTTTCCGGCTGTGTTCCCAGATAACGATGCTCGGGATGCTCCAGAATGAAGTCCAATCCCATCAGCCGAAGCCGCACCGTGGACGGCTGATGCTCACGGCGATTGCGGTTATCTTCCTCGCCCAAGGCCCCGTAGATTGCCTTGGACTGAAGCCGGAAAAGGTGCCGGTCCTCCCGGAAGACTTCGCGGCGGACATGGCCACGCCCGATTAGCTCGTCGATGAAATCCTGGGCGCGTTTTCCACGTTGGGCGTCTATGCACCGGAGGAACTGGCGCCGTAGAAAATATCCGCCGTGCAGCGCGACCAGACGGAGGAACTGCGCTTCCGGTTGGCTATAACCAAGCGCCTGGATAGCCCGAATCTGGCTCTCGATGGTCATGTTATCGTCTCCTGTCAAGGGCTAGAGTGAAAGCACGTTGGCGGTCAGTTCCCGCCCTTCCCACTGAGCGCGGCGGCCCCGCGAAGTGGAAACGAAACCGTACATCTTGAAGCCGGCCCGGGCCTTTACTTCCATGTGGCCGCGATGGTAGTGCTCGGTGGCGAGCTCCAAGTCGACGTGGTCGAGGTCGCCTCCCGGCGTTTCGTACTCAATCCGCAGGTCCGGCAAAGCGATCCTGCCGTCGACGATCGGTAAGTCCTGCTCGGCGGCGATTTCCTGTTGTCGCTGCGTGTATTCGAGCGCGCCCGAATCCCGTTCCTTGGCGAGCTTCGAGTAGACCTCTTTCTTCAGTTCATAATCCAAAACAACGCGCCGGATTTTACCGCCCTTGGCCTCGATTTCTGGAGCTTCGGCTTGATACATGTCATAGATTGCGGAGGCGTGCGGAACCTCCGCCGGTTTCACGAATCCGGCCGTGAATAGCGAAGAATGTTCGCCGATACGGTGAGTTACCAGGTGATCGCATTCTCAATGCCGCGGCTGCATTCAGATCGTGAAGGAGCGCCTCGGACCGTTTCGTCACACATGTGGCTAAAGGGCGACTCGGTAAGCTGACGTGACGGCGACGTACAGGAGTTAAACCGGATGGACCTTTCTCCGAGTGGCGGACGATCCGCTCGGTGTCTCAGCCCTGTGAGAAGGGCCTGATCGCAGCCCTTGTTCTTCCGAACCGCTCCCGTACTGGACGCGTACCAACGAATCGCCTTTGGCTAAAGCAGCGCCGACGAATGGGTGGTGAGGCGCAGTCAGGGCTGAAGGATAGCTTGATTCGCGCCGCCAGAAGGTATTAGATTGTACGAAGAAGCTCTTCGAACACCCGAGCGACGATCCCGGCCCCGCCGCTGGGACCGCCTCAGAGAAGTCGTGCTCGGATCTCCCACTGGGCAAAGGGGTGTATAGCCTGAACCGCCGCAGAGCCACAATATGTGATTCTGGATTAAAGAAAGCTGGAGTTTCTATTCTGGAGATAGCCACCTTGAACACCAAATTGAGCGTAGGGGTCCTGGTCTGCTTTTTTGCTAACCTCGCTGCAACGATATCCTTCGGCCAAACTTACCAGGGAGGTATACGGGGTTTAGTCACCGATCCACAAGGGGCGGTTATACCAAATGCACGGGCCAGCCTCGTTAATGAAGCGACAAAGGTTGAGCGCGTATCGGCGACGAATTCTGCCGGGCAGTACTTATTCACCGCTGTTGAACCAGGTACCTACACGATTTCCATATCCGCTGCGGGTTTCTCGACTTTAACACGCACATCGATTGTGGTCGGTACGGAGCAGGTACTTACCCTGGATTTCCAGATGAGTGTTGGCACCGTCAGCCAATCGGTGCCCGTTACCGCCGAGGCTCCGCTGGTTGACATGTCGGATGCGTCGAATGGCCAAATGCTCGACTCGCACGAGTTGCAAGCCCTGCCCCCAGCGGCCCGTGATCCCTACCTGTTTGAAAAACTGGACAACAATGTCGTCGTCACCAGCGCCCTCAACGGGAACTCCAAATTCGACGACCAAAGTGGCATTTCCCAGGTTTCCATCGCGGGAGGCCCGATTGCGTCGAATAATTACCTGGTGGACGGCGTGCCGATCACGGACCTGAATAACCGCTCCGTGATCATTCCCTCGCTGGAAGCGGTGCAGGAAATCTATATTCAGGCCAACACCTACGATGCGGAGATCGGCCGCACGGGCGGTGGCACATTTAACACCGTGCTCAAGTCCGGAACGAACGTTCTCCATGCCTCGCTTTTCGGCGAAACGCGGCAGACCGATTGGGCGGCAAAGTCATTTTTCCTGCAGCCGGGCTCCGCATATAACGTGACTTACTACAACTATGCAGGCTCGATCGGCGGTCCCGTCATCGTTCCGAAAATTTACAACGGCAAGAACAAAACCTTCTTTTTTTTGGCGCAGGAAGGTTACCGTCAGCGGAATGCCACCACCTCGCAATATTATGTGCCCACTGCGGCGGAGCGGAGCGGAGACTTCTCAGCCTCCAGCGTAAAGATTTACGATCCGTTTTCGTCTCTGGTCTCCTGCCCCGCGCCGTATACCGCGTCTCAGCAGTGCCGCCAGCCCTTTCCCGGTAATATGATCCCTCCTAGCTTGCTCAATCCGGTCGGCCTGGCCATCGCCAACTCGTTTCCGTTGCCCAATCAGCCGATCACGACTTACGGGAAGACGGATTTCATCGGGTCGGTGTACCCGGAGGATCACGTGGATGAGTGGTTTGGAAAAGCCGACCACACGTTTTTCCCCTGGTGGTATGCGAACTTCTCCTACATGCATTTTGCCAGTCACAATCCCAGCGCGAATCCCCTTGATGTTCTTGCGGGCGGCTCCGGCACGCACGTTTTGTTCCGCAGGGTCGACGGCATCAACCTGAACAATACTTTCACAATTAGTCCCAGCACCGTCCTCACGATCGGTTATGGGTTCAATCGTTTCCCCAACAATACTCTGGATGTAAGCAACGGCTTCAATCAGGAGCAGCTTGGGTTCCCTGCTTCGTACGTGAATTCTCTGCAAAAAGCTTCTTTCCCGGCGATCACCATGCAGACGGCCGCTGCTCTTGGCGCCAGCGATCCAGGCTACGCTGTGTTTTATTCGCGGAGTTTTGTCGCGAATCTGGCAAAAAATATTAGCCGGCACAGCTTGAAATTTGGGTTTGATTTTCGCACACTGAGCACGGATTTCACCGACACAACCTACGGCAACGGAAGCTATTCATTTTCGAACCTGTTCACAGAAGAATTGCCGAACGCCGGCACGGCTGCGAGTGGCGCTGATGTCGCGGACCTGCTGCTCGGGGTTCCGGACAGCGGAACCGTGAGCACCACGACTCTGCTCCGGCTGAACGCTCATTATTATGGTTTGTATGCCCAGGACGATTACCGCGTTACCTCCAAAATCACGTTGAACTTTGGCCTTCGATATGAACGTGAGCTCGGTATCGACGAGCGCGACAACCACTTTGCCGTTGGCTTCAATCCAACCGCGGTCAATCCGATCGCGAGCACACGGCGACCTGACCACATTGGGAGGCGTTGAGTTCGCGGGAGTGAATGGCTACCCCACTAACTGCTGCGATAAGGACCACCCGATGTGGTCGCCGAGAGTCGGGGTCGCTTACGCTATCACTTCGAATACAGTTCTGCGTGCAGGCTACGGCATCTTCTTCGCGCCCATCTACTACACAGCCAATTCCAGCATCGTTCCCGGGTACACTCAGACCAACGTCTATGTCGCCTCAAACGACGGCAACGTCACACCGGCCCATTCGTTGAGTAATCCTTTTCCCAACGGCATTCAGCAGCCTACCGGGAATACGTTGGGCTACCTAACTGGCGTTGGCAATCAAATCACTTTGTACGATCAGTCCGTAAAGTCGCCCTATGTGCAGCAATATTCAGCGGATATTCAGCGGACGTTGCCCTGGAAGATGGTGCTTAAGGTCGGCTACGTCGGCGCCAGGGGCATTCACCTGCTCAGCTCCAGTACAGGAACCGGCACTGCTACGAATGTCGCCGGAGGCTCGACTCCCGGGGCGTTCAATATCGACCAGTTGCCGGATCAATACTTGTCTCTCGGTTCGCAGCTTCTGACCAAAGTGGCCAATCCCTACTACCAACCGGGCGGACCCGGAATCCTGGGAAGCTCCACGGTCGCCTACAATCAGCTACTGCGTCCATTCCCCGAATTTTCGAGCGTGACTGTCCTGGGCAGCCCGGCGCAGTCGAGGTACAACGCTCTGGATGTTCGACTTCAGAAGAATTTCTCCAACGGCGTATCCCTGCTCGCCACCTACACTTGGTCCAGCGCCTGGGACTCCACCTGGGGCACCACGAACGGTACCAATCCAGGTCCCAGCGTTCCACAGGATGCCAACAACCTGAACGGCGAGTACGCTCGTTCGCTGAGCGACATTCCGCAGCGCTTCTCCGTGGGCACGACGGTAAATCTGCCCTTCGGCCGTGGTCAACGGCTGCGAACCGGCAACCGCATAGTCGACTACGCGATCGGCGGCTGGTCCGTTGCCGCGGTCGGCCTGATACAAAGCGGTTCTCCGCTTTCCGTATATCAGAATACGAACAACAATTCGGCATTAGGAGCCGGCGTGCAACGTCCGAATCTGATCGGAAATCGCTTGCTATAGCGGTAGTCCGGAAAGCCGCATCAACGAGTATCTGAATCCTGCCGCTTTTTCCATCGCGCCGGAGTTCACCTACGGCGACACGCCTCGCACCATAGCCTGCGAGGGACCCGGTCTTGCGAACTGGGATCTTTCGCTGTACAAGGATTTCCAATTTGAAAAGTTGAAAGTAAGTTTCCAGGCCCAGGCGCTGAACGCCTTTAACACACCGGAATTTTCCGCGCCGGTCACGAAGTTTGGCAATACCACGTTCGGCCAGATCCAAAGCCAGGCAAACTACCCGCGATTTCTCCAGTTGGGGGCCAGAGTTTCATTTTAAGGTCTATGAACTTCGGTATGCTCAACGACTCAGTTCGGGACTCCGCGCGCCATCCAGCTCAGCCTTCGGATTGAGTTTTAATGGAATAAGGATATGAGCAGCTTCTGGCAGACCCCGCGCAAGACAGCATTTCGAAAGCTGATGTTCGAAATTCACTTCTATGCGGGTCTGATTGCAGGGCTACTGTGGACGGTGGTGGGACTCACGGGATCGGCCATTGTCTTTGTGCCGGAACTGCGGCGGCTGGAAGTGCCGGGCTGGACGCGGGTCGAGCCCGCAGCACAGGCGATGCCAATCGAGACGCTGGCCCAGCGCATTCTGGCAGCACGCCCGGCGGACCATATTCACAACATCTATTTCGATTTCAAGCCGGACTGGGGCTGGAACTTCTGGACTGTGCCGCCTAATGGCGACCGCATTCAGACGTTCATCGACCAGTATCGCGGCACCTTGCTGGGCAGTGTCGATTATAATCACAGTGCGCTGCAGTGGATTTACGATCTTCATTCCGACCTGCAGGCTAAGACTACCGGCCTGACGACGAACGCGTGGTTTGCCATTGCGCTGATGCTGGCGTCGACGAGCGGGCTTCTGCTCTGGTGGCGCGGGCGCAGGTACTGGAAGCTGGGCCTTGAATACCGCACCAAAGCCAGTTGGAAGCGTCAGGTCTGGGACATGCACAACCTGGGCGGATTCCTGTTCTATCTCCCGCTGCTTCTGCTGTCGCTGACCGGCGCGTACTACGCGTATGAGCCGGCGTTCACAAGATTCGCTGCGATGCTTACCGGTGGACCGGCCGAGATTGCTCCGCCGAAAGCGCTTCATCCGGGGGCGCCGCGCCGCTCTCTGGACGAGATTCAGAATGCCGCTCTTCGTGTGCTGCCCGGCTCGGCTCCCAGCATGATCACATTCCCCGCGAAGAAGAACGATCTTTTCACCTTGCGCCTGCGCCTTCCCTCCGATCCGCATCGCATCGGCATGAACTGGGTGTACGTCGATCCCTCGACCGCGCAGGTGCTGCGCGTCGATCGCTTCGATCAGCAACCGCTGGGAGTCAAAATCATCAAGCTGCTGAACCCACTGCACTACGGGACCATCGGCGGTTACGCGACACGCATCCTTTGGCTGGTGACCGGACTAATGCCCGGCGTTTTCTTCGTAACCGCCTTGCTGATGTGGTGGAATCGGACGCTGTTGAAGAAGTGGCGCCGTTCGCATCCCAAACCTATTCCCGCCCCCGCCCAGCCGGCTGAGACCAGTCCTGTCGCGATAGGCCTGCTATGTCCTTCCTCGATTCCCCGCGCCGCCTTCGCTGGCGCGCATGGGTATTCCGCATCCATCTATGGCTGGGCCTAACGCTGGGCGCGGCCATGGCGATGGTCGCCCTCACCGGCTCGATCATCATGTTCCGCTACGAGATCAACCGGCTCACCGTGCCTGGGACCGCCTACGTCACCCCGCAGGCCGAGCGATTGTCTCTCGACGAGCTTACCGGCATCGTGCGCGCTAACCGGCCGCGCGACAAGTTCGTTCAGGCCGCATGGGAAGCCGGTCCCGGCTCGGCGTGGAACTTCCGCACCCAATCCCCCGAAGGCCATCGCATCCATACCTTTATCGACCAGTACACGGGACGAATTACGGGCCAGGAGGATTACCAGCACAAACTGCTGCAGTGGTTCTACGACTTGCACGCAACCCTTCTTTCCGGCAATACCGGGCGAACGATAAATGGTTTCGTCGCCCTCGTAACAGCGATTATGGCTGTTGCGGGGCTCGTGCTCTGGTGGCCGGGACGCGGCAACTGGCGCTTTGGTTTTCGTTATCTGCGCGGCGCGCGCTGGCAGAGGCAGAACTACGACCTGCACAAGATCACCGGTTTCTACTCCAGTGTGGCTCTGCTCTTCATAGCCTTCACGGCGGCTTATTTTTCGTTTCCGGATCTTTACAAACGAGCGCTGACGGCGGTCACAGGCACGACCGTTTCCCTCGACCCGCCGCATGCGAAAACCAGATGGAGCAACCGCCAGGTTCCGCTGGAGGAGTTTCTCAGCGCCGCCGAAACCAGCCAGCCCGGCGCGCACGCCATCTCTTTCTCTTTTCCGCAGAAGACCGGCGAACCGGTGACGGTGCGCCTCAAAGAGAACCGCGACTGGCACCGCATTGGTCTGGATTTTGTATATCTCGAACCCTCCGAGGCGCGCGTCATTCGCAGCGACCGCTTTGAAGATCAGCCGCTCGCGACGAAGTTCGCGCTGCTCATGTCGCCGTTCCATTTTGGGAGGTTTGGGGGCCGATTGGGCGACTTCGGCTTCTACGCGGTAATGATTCTCTATACGATCGTGGGTTGTGCTCCCGCGGCGCTGTTCGTTACCGGTGCGCTGATGTACTGGAATCGCTCGCTGTCAAAACGCCGGAGGCCCGCGCCGGTGCTCCCTCGCCCAAGCGTTCGTGCGCCGGACCTGGCGGCCAAAGGATAGCTGTTTCGGGCAGCCGCACACTGCGCGGTACCGGATCCTTTGGCTGACGATGCAGTTCGTTTTGGTGAAGTCCCTTAAAGTTCACCTGTCGCTGCCCGAAAAACATCTCGGGGCCAGGATCGGCTTTCTGGCGGTGCTCCACACTTGGGGGCAAAACCTGCATCATCACCCGCACCTCCACTGCGCGTAAAATGAACAGGGAGAAGAAAGCACTGCTTGCCGAGATCATGAGTGAGCTTGGCCGTAAGGGCGGCAAGCTCGGCGGCAAGCGTAGCTTTGAGACGATGACGCCTGAAGAACGCTCAGCACGCGCTAAGAAGGCATCCTTGGCAGCTGCAAAGAAACGCACCGCACAACGATTGGTCAGGCAGGCTAAGAAGGCCAAGCGCTGAATTTCAAATTCGGGGAAGGGGTATAGGCCTGAATCGGCCTGACCACCTTTCCGCCGGCCGAAGCGCGCAAGTTTGAGTACGCGGCTACCATGGGATCGTGGCGCGCGCGAAAGTAGTTCATAAAGAATCCAAGAAGCACTCCTCGAAAGAACCTTTCTCACTCGTTTTGTTTCTCATTGGGCTGCTCAAGCTGTTCAAGGCCCTGCTGCTGATTGCTGTCGGCATTGGAGCCATCAAGCTATTGCACAAGGACCTCGCCAACGTCGTCTTGCACTGGGTACAAGTGCTGCGGGTGGATTCCGACAACCGTTACATTCATGGATTTCTCGCAAGGATCTTTCGGGTCACACCGAAGCAATTGAAGGAGCTCAGCGCAGGAACGTTCATTTACGCCGCGCTGTTCGCCACGGAAGGGACTGGCCTGCTCCTGCGGAAACATTGGGCGGAATATTTCACCATCATTACCACCGGCGCATTCCTCCCGATCGAGATCTACGAACTGGCGCGGCACTTTACCATCGCGAAGGTCACTGTAACAGCGATCAACGCACTGATTGTCTGGTACTTGGTCGTGCGCGTATGGTCGCGCTCAAAAAGGTGAACGAGTGGACCCGAGTAAATGGAATGGAAGCCCACACTCTAGCGGAAGGCGATCTGATCCCCTGCGGCAGCCGTTTGCCGTCAATTCCGCTTCGACGGTTTGGCGACACGTCCAAGTGACTTCCCGGACGCCGATTTTCGGCTAACTAGTGGCCTGTCGCAAAGACACGTTAGTGCGGACTCGGCGCGTGGGCTCAGAGTATTTCCATTGAATCGGCTGTTCGGCGACAATTAGATCACCCGGCTGACGACAATTAAAACTCCCGCTCGGCGACAACTAATGTGACCATCAAGAATCGCGCTGTTCTGGCGCCGAGGCAATGGTCACAGACGAGCAGGTGAGGAGGCTGAGAAAGTTGTCGAACACTGAAAAGAATCAAGAGATTGCGGCGGCGAAGGCGGGGATGGACCCGACGACGGCGCGGCGGTATCTGCGGCTGGAACGGTTGCCCAGCGAACTGAAGAAAGAGCGCCCATGGCGGACCCGCGGGGATCCCTTCAGCGAGGTGTGGGGCGCGGTCCAAAAGCAAATGGAAGAGAGCCCAAGTCTGGAGGCCAAGACGCTATTTGAGTGGCTGCAGCGGGAGCACCCAGGGCGGTTTAGCGACGGGCAGATCCGGACGCTGCAGCGGCGAATCAAACTCTGGCGGGCGACGGAAGGGCCGGCGCGGGAGGTGTATTTCGGCCAGGTGCACGTGCCGGGTCGGCTGTGCGCGTCGGACTTCACGCACATGAGCGAGCTGGGGATCACCTTGGCCGGGCGTACGTTCGAACACCTGGTGTACCACTTCGTGCTGACGTATTCGAACTGGGAAACAGGCACGATCTGCTATTCCGAGAGCTTGGAGAGCCTCAGCGAAGGATGGCAGAACGCGGTCTGGGAGTTGGGCGCCGTGGCGGCGGAGCACCGCACCGACAGCCTGTCGAGCGCGGTGAACAACATGAGCAATCTGGAGGAATTCAACCGGCGCTATGAAGGGGTGATGCGGTATTACGGGGTGAAGCCGCAACACACCAATCCGGCGAGCCCGAACGAGAACGGGGATTGCGAGCAGAGCCATCACCGGTTTAAGCGAGCAGTGGATCAGGCGCTGCTGCTGCGCGGGAGCCGGGATTTTCAAAGCATGGTCGAGTACGCGCAGTTTCTGAAAGATCTGTTCGCGCAGCGCAATGCCGGGCGGCGGGCGCGTTTGGCCGAGGAGCTTGCGGTGATGCGAGAGTTGCCGGCGCGGCGGATGGAATCGGCCAAACGCGAGCGGGTGAAAGTGGACTCAGGAAGTCTGATCCACGTCGAGCGGAACTCGTATTCGGTGAACAGCCGCTTGATTGGGGCGCAGGTGGAAGCGCGGTTGTACCTGGATCACGTCGAGGTTTGGTACGGACAGAGAAAGGTGGAAGACCTGCCGCGGCTGCGCGGCCGGGGCAAGCATCGCATCGACTATCGGCACATCATCGAATGGTTGGTGCGCAAGCCCGGAGCCTTTGAAAACTACCGGTATCAAGAGGATCTGTTTCCGACCAGCCGGTTTCGCATGGCATACGATGCGCTGCGGGAAAGCACGCCGCTGAGAGCGGGCAAGGAGTACTTGAAGATTCTGAAACTGGCGGCGGAGACCGGCGAGGTCCAGGTCGATCAGGCTTTGCGCGAACTGCTGGCGGGAGAAGAGGAAGTGGGGATTACGGTGGAAGTGATCGGCGCAATGCTGTTCCAACTCGATACCATCGCGCCGGTGACGATGGTGGAAGTGGCGTTGGTGGACCTGGCCGGCTTTGACCAGTTGTGCACGGAGATGTGGCAATGAGCGCGGTCGCCGATGTGCGTCCGGCTTTGCTGGAGCATCTCAAGGATCTCCACCTGCCAACGGTGCGGGAATGCTACGAAGACACGGCCCGGCAGGCAGAGCGGGAAACGCTGAGCTACGAGCAGTATCTGCTGGAAGTGATCACGCGGGAATGCGAGCAACGGCGCAAGAGCAAGGTGCAGCGCTTGCTAAAGGATTCGGCGCTCCCCCTGGAGAAGTCGCTGCCGAATTTTGATCTGAAGCGCTTGCCGGCGAAAGCGGCACGGCAGTTGCGAACGCTGTTGGACGGCAGTTTCCTGGACCGGAAAGAGAACGTTCTGGTATTCGGGAATCCTGGATCGGGGAAGAGCCATCTTCTAACCGCCCTGGCCCAGGAGCTGGTGGTGGTGAAAGAGTGCAAAATGCACTTCACCAAATGCGCGCTCCTGATGCAGGATTTACTGGCGGCCAAGAGGGATCTGCGGCTGAGCCGGGAGATCAAACGCCTGAGCCGCTACGACGGATTGATCATCGACGATCTGGGCTACCTGCAGCAAAGCCGGGACGATATGGAAGTGGTGTTCACTTTGCTGGCCGAGCGTTACGAACGCGGCAGCGTCCTGATGACCAGCAATCTGCCGTTTTCCAAATGGGAAGCGATCTTCAAAGACGCCATGATGACGGCTGCTGCGATCGACCGCTTGGTGCACCATAGCGTGATCATCGAACTGAACATTCCCAGTTACCGCGTCGAACACGCCAAGAAGAACCAGCAAGCGGAAAGCCAGGGCGAAAGCGGATGAGCCACGAAAAACAAAGAGCTGTGGAAATGACGGTGCCGTGGAAAGCCTGGAAAACCAAAACCAGGTTTTCCACTCTTCCCACCGCCCCTTGGAAATCGCTCCGCGATTCCCACAGTCCCACAGCTCCGACAACGAGTCCTTTTATCTTATGCAGCAAAACCCAGGCGGCCGCGGGGCTTCGCCCCCAGCCGGTCCAGAGTAGTTGTCGTTGATCGGGAGAAATAGTTGTCGTCAACCCAAAGAAATAGTTGACGCCGGACAATCGGCTTCGCATTCGCTGAGTAGTCGCCCGTTGTACCGGGACGAATATCCCGACACGGTAGCGTTGAAGTAGTTAGCTCGAAGCGTTTGCATGTTCATGTTCTCCTCTATAGCTGCTCCACATTGGCCCCATTTGGCGCGTGGCGGCCTCAAGCGCCAGTGCTGGATCTCGACAACGACGGTACGGGGGAACGGATCTGCACTGGCCTCTACTCGTTGTACGATGCGGCACGACACCTTTCGTTTCGATGACGGAGAATGGTGGACATGAGCGGGGTGTCTGACAAAGTAGCGATCGTGACAGGGCCTGCAAGGGCATCGGCAGCGGAATTGCAACGGCCGTGATGGGATCGGCGACGAGTTTCCTTACTACGGAAATCCTTATGGCGCTGCGGAGCGCTCCGGGCTCGAACCGATCTCGACGGGATTTTACGAGTGAGGAATTAGAGATGCGCTGCTGTACGCGGCCAAGACTTCGAGAGGGTTGAAGAATCAGCGACATGACGCGTCGAGAAGCTGTATCGCCTCTCTTGTTTTCACAATTTCGCAAGCCTAAGGACAGGAGTAAAACGATGAAGAGAGAAATAATCCACGTTCACCCGGTTTCCGACTATTTGGCGAAATATAAAGCCCCTGTGTCGGCCGTTACCCGTTACGGGGACATGATTTATGTTTCGGGTTGTCCACCGTCTGATCCCGCCACCGGGCAGATTGCCAAGGCGACGATAGAACGCCCAAACAGAACTTGTTTTGGAACAGATGAAGCTCTGCCTCGAAGCTGCCGGATCATCTCTTGAGGGCGTTTTGAAATGTAACGTTTATTGCACTTCGGCAGACAAGTTCGACACCGTAAACGCAGTGTATATTCGCTTCTTCCCGAAAGACCCTCCTGCTCGAATGTTCACGTGTGTTCCGGTATGGCCTGGCCCGTTTGACATCGAGATCGACTGCGTCGCCGTTCGGACCAGCCGGTAGCTGTCGGGAGACGGATATGCGATAGCGTCTGAGCGAACTTGCAAGCCGCCCGGCCACGCCACGCGGCGATACAGCGCCTGAATAGTGGTCTTCTCATCCACGCAAAACGCCGCGGCATGTTGTGGCGGATTCAGATATAGGCCGATAATTTCGCCGGCCTTGCTTTCAAAATCAGGATCGTCCGAAGCCATGTAGCGCTCCAAGCGATGCGGCTTCAGCCCCGCTTCACGCCAAACCCGATGCATCAGGTCCTTGCTGATTCCGAGTTCGCTGGCCAGTTTGCGGCAGGACCAATGGCGATCGCGTGCTGCCGCGGTCTCCAGGCCGCGCCGAGCGTCACGGATTGAATACAAGCGCAATGGCACCCTGTCGCTATATGCCGCGCTGAACATGAAGACCAGCAAAGTGCAAGGCCGGACGGCGGCACGCCACACCAGTCAAGAGTTGAATTTCTGGAAGACGTCGTGGAGGGTTGCGCTCCCGATCAAGAAATTCACCTGATCTGTGACAACCTCTCAGCCCACAAGACCCAGCAGGTTGATACGTTTCTCGCCGCGCATCCCAACGTGCGGTTGCACTTCACGCCAACCTATTCCTCTTGGCTGAATCAGGTCGAGCTGTTGTTCTCGAAATTACAACGTGATGTCACTGCCGGCGGCATCTTTACGTCAGTTCCAGACCTGCCCCGCAAGCTGCGCCATTACAGCAACGGCCCATTCGAAAAACGCACAACCCATCCAATGGAAATATTCCAATCCGCGCCATCGAATCCGCCATGCTTACACTTCCTCTACGACACTCCACTAGGAACCACCCGATAGACGATAGCGGGGGCCTCCGGCGACGGAACTTTCCAATCCCCCCAATTCTTTTTAGCACCAGGGGTGTATTTTGCCGCCTTGGCCTTGATGGCGGATTCTTGCTCGGCGGGGTCGGTCACCAGCACCAAACTGCGATCATACAACTGATCCCCTATTTTCAGCCGCACGTGGGGGTCGCGGGCCACATTCTCATTCCAGACTCGGCCGTGCGGATACGTGGGATACTCATTCCCCTGTTTGGAGTAGGTGGATTCTAAATAGAGTTGGCCGTTATAGGTCATGCAATAAGTTGTCACGGAGAGAGGCAGCAGATACCTGGTCCGGGTCTGAATCTTGATCTCGGGATATTTATCAACGAACGACCAGTCGCTGACTGGAGTGGTAACCAGGTTCCCCTCGAGCAGCGATGGCTAAGGAGCACGAGGAAAGAACAGGGCATACTTCTAGGCATACCGGCCAAAATCCCGAGTCAGGTCCGAGCGCTGGAACCTCCGCAAACTAATGAGCGTATTGAAGTAAATGGAGCTGGCGGAGGGATTTGAACCCCCGACCCTCTGATTACAAATCAGATGCTCTACCAACTGAGCTACGCCAGCATTGCCCGGCTCGCAAAGACGCTTTGCGAGTTCCTCCGGAGGCGGTTGCGCCCGAGGCGCCGAATCCCGGCCATCCGAACCACTGAGTTTTCAACCTTGCTTCGAGCCGTTCCGCTTATTAGGGTAACGGAGTCATGGCCGGACCGCAATCATAGCCTCGCTCCTGCCGACCTCACGCGGCTGAGCTAAAATTATCGGCAGATTGCTGCGGCCTAAAATTCATGTAGATTAACGTGCTGCGCCGGTCGCAAGATCTTGAACGGACCCAAACTTCATCAGCGAGGAACAACATGATTACACGTCGCCGCCTACTCGGATGGGGTACCGCCGTCAGTGCTGCTGCCGGCGCGACCAAGGCATTCGCTCTGCGCCTCTCCGGCTTAGGGTTCGCAGCTCAAGCCGTCAAGCCTACCGACATACCGAAAGGCAAAGTCTACTATAAGGGCGACTCCCGCTATGAGATCTATCGCTTGAATGCGACCTGGAACGCGCGCAAACCCAACCGATTCCCGAATGCAATCGTGCTTGCCGAGGATGTCAACGACGTGATCGCCGCCGTCCAGCTGGCCAAGCAGCGCGGGTGGCAGGTGAGCGCCCGTTCCGGAGGCCACAGTTTCACCGGCTCGCATACGCGCGACAACGCCGTCCTGATCAACGTTTCGAGGATGAAAGAGCTTTCGGTGGATCCGAAAGCCCGCAGCGCGACCGTGAGCCCGGCCTGGTACGGGGATCAATTCAATAAAGTTTTGGCAGAGCAATACCAACTGATGTTCCCCACCGCGCACGACCCCGGAGTCGGCCTGGGAGGCTTCGTCATGTGCGGCGGCCACGGTTTAAATTCCCGCCTCTGGGGGCCGGCTTGCGCGAATCTGCAGGCGTTGGACGTGGTCACCGCGGACGGGGAATTGATTCACGCCGATGAAAAACAGAACAGCGATTATCTGTGGGCGGCGCGCGGCTCCGGCCCCGGGTTTTTCGGTGTCGCGGTGCGCTATTATCTGAACCTCTACCCCTTGCCGACATCCAGAAAATCGAGCGTCTACACCTTCTCGCCCGAGGTGCTCGATGAGCTGGTCATTTGGATGGGACACACGCAAAATTCCTTCCCGAGATTTTTGGAAGGCCTCCTGATCGGCGGGACGGCCGATGGTAAACCGGTGCTCCGGCTGATAGGCAACTCTCAGGGCTACTCCGAAAAGGAAGTGGACGCCGCGCTGGATATCCTGGAAAATGCTCCCGTCGTGAAGAAGGCCATCTCAAGGAATGTGAAGTTTCCGTTTCACACCGGCGGCGCCATCAAGTCCGGTTCGCGCCAGATCCTGGATGGCGTTTGGACCAGCGCGCCACCCGAGCAAGTTCTGGCCGCGGGACGCGACGCATTCGTGAAGTTCCCAACGCCGGAATCCTTCATGTTTTGGATGCATTGGGGGCCGGTGCAGAAGCTTAAGGACATGGCCTATTCGATCCAGGGCGACTTTTATCTTTCGCCCAACGCTATCTACTACGACGCTGCCGATGACGAACGCTGCGCCGCGTGGTCGGCTGAGATTATCACCAAATTCAAGCCAATCAGCAATGGCGGTCAGATGAACGACGAGAATATGCCGTTTAACAAAGGTCCGTATATGTCGAAAGAAGCGTCCGCTCGCCTGGAAGCGATGCGCGCAAAATACGATCCGCAGCGTCGATTCGTTTCCTTTTTGACGTAAAAGCGCAGGTCAACAACGAGCATGCGTAATGGTGGAAAACTCAGCGTTGGGTAAGTCCAAGGAGACATGGAGCGGGAGACGGGAATCGAACCCGCAACCAACAGCTTGGAAGGCTGTGACTCTACCATTGAGTTACTCCCGCCTTCGATTGAGACGGCTTGGCCTGCACCTAAACATAACACAAGTCTGCCTGAATTCGACCGCCGAGGTCGCGGCTGCATATCGAGCCGGGCGGCATTGCTGCGAGCATCCGGAATCGCGGTCAAGTAAGATAGGTACAAGATCGCATGAAAACACTACCTGCGCTCCTGTTTCTGGCCACCGCTTCTTTGAGTTTCGCCCAAGAGCCTTCGGATGTTTTCGATAAGGCGCCGCCGCCCATCGATGAGGCGTTGCGCGCGCGCGTTGAAAAATTCTATCAGGCTAATGTGACCGGCAAGTATAGGGAAGCCTTCGCACTGATTACGGAAGATTCTCAAGATGCCTATATAGCCGCGGCGAAACCGCGCTACAAGAGTTGCGAGACGGTGCGGATTAACTGGTCGGAGGAGTTTACCAAGGCGCGGGTGGTGGAAAGCTGCCTGGGCGATTTCACGTTTCATGGTCAAACCGTGCCAGTCAAGCGGCCTACGACCAGCGATTGGAAGCTGGTAGATGGCGAGTGGTATTGGTACTACGTGAAACCGGAGGTGATGGCGTCGCCGTTCTCTCCGTCTGGATTCGTGCCCATCCCGCAAAAGGACGCAGGCATCACCGGCGCGTCGAATCCTGCGAACGCGGCGAAACTGCCATCCCAGGTGGACGTTTCATCCATCGCCGCGGGCATTCTTCAAGGCGTCAAGCTTGATAAAACCGGGATCAAGCTGCGCAGCGATCAATCCTCGAAAGACGAGTTGCATGTGCGGAACGATATGCCGGGCGAAATTTCATTCGCGCTGGGCCAGATTGCGGTTCCCGGATTGAAAATCACTCCGGCCAAGACCACCCTCCAGGCGCATGAAGAGACCACCATCTGGTTTGAATATCGGCTCGACGATAAATCGACAGCGTGCGTGGATTGCGCCAGAAAGATCCCGTCTACCGTGAGTACTGTTTTGAAGGTCCAGCCGACGGGACAATCGTTCCCGATCCAAATCGTGTTTGCCGACACGCCCGCGGACCAGCCCGCCAAATAAGAGAGATCCGCCGAGCAAAGCTCCGCAGTGTGAGAGTGGCCGACGCCGTGCTCCTCCAATCGCGGAGGCTCGGTAAGGAATGATCAACGTAGTATTGGGGTTCGCGAACCAGGTTTCGGGTTCTGCGTCTACTTCGTCCAACACCCCATCTTCAGTACTTTCTTCTCAATCGTTTGAGAGTGAGCTGTCGGAAGCGATCTCCAATGCGCTTACTCAATTGGGAATCGATCCTGGTTCGGTTGATCTCACGGTTGAGGATTCGTCGGGCGATAATCTTGGCGCGAGCCAAAATTCTGACTCTAGTTCCAGTGCGGCGAACGCGTCCTCGGCGGCGGCCGCAACACCAACGTCGGCGACGGCTGCTGCCAATACGCCCGTTGTTAGTACGGCTGTCGCAAGCACCGCATCTGCTGCCGCAGCAGCGGCGACTACGCCAACCCCGGTCTCCACGCCAACCGCTTCGAGCACGGCTACCTCTGACGCGTCCTTTGACAATCAATACTGGTCCGAGCAGCCGCCTGCTGTTCAGCAGCTGCAAAACATGGAGGACCAAGGCCAAAGAACCCAACTCGCAGAACAACTAGCGTCGGAGGGATACTCGATCGACGTTCCGATTATGGTCTGGGGATGGGATCCCGCCACGACCACCCAACTGCGGCAATCGTACGGATACACTTGGGTTCCTTCCGGGCTTCAGCCGCCGATCGAGTCCGCGCCCGGGATCACGGTTCCAGGTATAACGCCGTACAATCCGAATGATCCTCCGGCCGGGTCGATTCTGGTGTAAATTTTGGCGGGACAGGATGGTGCTGCCCCGCCAAAAGCTACCGAACCGGAATGGAGACCGCTTGCATCCAGTATTGGTTGCCCTGCGCGTCGGTCGCAATCAGGCCGAATGGCACGTTGTTGCCGGTCGTGCCAACCGGTATTTGAAGCGTGACTGCGTAAACACCCACGAGACCGGGAGCGTAGATCGCAGAAATCAACGGTACACCGCCGTTATTGATGCCCACGATCAGCGGCGCGGTGACTTGCTGGCCCGCAATCCCGCTGTCGCCGTCACCGGTAGCAGGACTGGTTTGCCCCAGACCAGTAACGTAAAACGTGATGTTCTCGCCTTGGAGGGCCGTATTGGTTGGGCTGACGTAGCTTCCATCCGGGCGCGTGGCGACCGCGATGGTCTGGCCGCCGATGGTAGTGGTGAATGCGCCGGGAGCATAGGCCGAAACCGGCGTACTTACCGTCGCCGTTCCGCCTCCGGCCGAGTTGATCACAACGCTGACGGCCGAACCGGGCGTCACCTCAAACGGCACCTGCACGGTGACCTGCTGTTGGCCATTCGCGTTCAACACATAGTAGATGGGCGCGGCCGTACCGTTGAAAGTGATGCTCACGCCGCCGAGCGTGGTCGGGAGCGGGCCGACGATGTTGTCGGCGGTTAGCATGCCTTGCAGGCTGGGGGCGATCCCGGTTCCTATGATGGTCGCGATGCCTCCGGGAGAGATGACCGAACCGGGCAGGAAGCTCGCGCCGTTCACGATGGTAACGCTGGACGGGCCGGGAAGGTGCGACGTCAAGCTGAAGCTGACGCTGAAGCCGCCGGCCGCACTCGCGGTGACCGAGATTGCGCCGGCGCTGGTCCCGGCGGTCACGGTCGTGGAAGCTTGGCCGTTCGAGCCGGTAGTGGCGCTGGCTGAGCCGAGCGTCGCGCTACCGGAAGCCACAGCAAAGGTCACGATCGCACCTTGAACAGGATTCCCTTTCGAGTCGACCACCTCTACGACCAGCGGAGAGGCGAACGCAGTGGAGATAAGCGCGGTTTGCGCGTCGCCCGACACCTTTTGAAGTCCAGCGGCCGCGATATTGACCGTGACGGTGAATGTTGCCGAAACACTGCCGGCGGTGACGGTGACGGTAGCTGGACCGGCCACGTTGCCGAGAGTCGCGAGCGCGGACGCATAGCCATTGGAATCGGTCGCGGCGCTGACGGAGCTCAAGGTGACGCCGCTACTCGGCGTGAAGGTGACCGATGCGCCCGGAAGGACGTTGCCGGAGGCGTCGGTGACCTGGACCTTTAGCGCTATGGGAAGCGTCTGACCGGGCGCCCCGGATTGGTTATTGCCTTGAACAATGTTGATTTTGCCGGGCGGTCCCGCGGTCACGGAGAGCATGAACTCGTTGGTAAAAGTCGTGTTATAACCGACCACGACGTTGATAGACGCAGTTCCGATTACCGGACCGGCTTGAAGATCGCAGGTGACCTGACCGTTGGAACTGGTCAACACTCCGCCTGGACTGACGCAGGTTGCGCTGGGATACGTTGAACCCAGTCCGCCGTTGTTGAGGGTGATGCCCACGTTGGGAATCGGGATTCCTAAACCGGAGACGACGTAAGCCTGAACCGCTCCGGCCGGCAGTGGCACCGGCTGGCCAGACTGGGCCGAAATGGTGGTCCCCGGCGTCGGTGCAATGATGTTGGCTGAGGGGTCAGCGACGGTCAGAACGGTTCCCGGTCCGGGAATGGTGGTTACGTAGAAGTTGACACTATTGGATCCGTTGGTGGCTTGGATGGTGGTCTGGACAAACCCGCCGGCGACGGCAAGCTCCGCTCCAAGGTAGGGAGCCTGGTAATCCACGGAGGCTTGCCCATTAGAACCAGTGGTCAGGGTGGCTGAAGTGGTGGCGCCGCTTGAGGTGATTAGGGTCCCTACCCCACCAGCTGTGATCGCAAAGGTAACCGTAGCGCCGCTGACCGGATTGCCGTTGCTGTCCGTCACGACCACCACGAGCGAAGATCCCGGGAAGATGCTGGGATTAGACGCGGCATTGGCGGTGTTGGCCTGTTCCTGCAGCAGCTGTCCCTGGCCGGCGACGATCGCGATTCCCGCAGCAGCTCCGGTGCTGGAAGAGCCGACGGTGACAGTAAATTGAGCGGTTTGCGTTCCGGCGGTGGCGGTTACTTGTACTGTCCCCGCAGTGCTGGAAGCCGTGAGATAGGTCAGAGCGAAGCCATCCGCTCCAGTGGTTGCGGCAGTGGGCGACACTACGGCCGAGCTGTTGTTGGCCGAGAAGGTCACCGAGACGCCGCTCAGGGGATGCCCGTTGCCGTCCAGCGCCTGGACCACCAGAGGCAAAGTAGTACCGCTCGGACCGATGGTCTGATTATTCCCGAATACCAGGAGTTGGCTCGGGGACCCGGTCGTCAGAGCCGTAGCGTACGAGAGCGCGGTGGCGGTGATGGCGCTGGGGAAGGCGGCTTGGGTAACCGTGCTGGTCGGCAGATCCACCCGGTAGAGCGTTGCGCTACCGCTGGCCGAAGCGTACAAGGCGGCCTTGGTAGCTACATTTCCGGCGGGAACCTCGCTCGAAACCGTAAAGGCCGAGAGGCCATTCGACACCCCGGGAAACGCCGCGACACTCAAAATGCCATTGAGACCGATGGTGACTTGGTAGAGATTTCCAGTTTGACTTGCAAATGCCGCGGCGTTAGTTTTACCCGTGATTCGAATCGAGTCGAGAGGGATTCCGACGCTTGAAAGCGACAGGGAACTTGCCAGCGCGTGAGTGGAGAGAACAATGGAGGAAAGGGACGCATTCTTGGCGATCAGGAGCAGGTACTGACCGTCCGTGGTAAACGCGGGGGGCGCCGGGGGGCCACCGAGCGAGATGAGCCCGCCGCTGGTGACCGATAGCGTACCGGGGTTAATCTCGATCAGTTGATTCGGGCCTTGCGTGGCCACGTAGAGCAAGCCGTTGGGGCCAACCGTAATGCTAGTGGGCGTACCCGAGATCGTCAACGATCCCGTGCTGGCGAGGTTCGAGGTGCTGATGGCATTCAGCTGACTGCCGCTGGAGGTGGTGCCGACGGTGTAAAAAGACTTTCCATCCAGACCCGCCGCCACGTACAGCACGTTCACTCCGCTAATCGCCACCGGCGAGGAAGCGACTTCCGCATTGCCGCTGGTATTGAAGACATGCAGAGTTCCGGCAGCAACGGCAAGCAGGCCGCCATTCGGGCTCACGGCGGCGCCAGTGGCGCCTTGCGAGAAGCTGCCGATGGAGGTGGGCGTACCGAAACCACTGCTGGTGACCGTGACGGAGGTGGAACTGCCGACGATGTAATAATTCCCGTTCGCCGTGAGCGTCAAGAATGGGCCGGCAACGGTAGAAACCGAAGTAATCTCAGAAAGAGGGCTAGCGGCAAATGCGGCGACCGATTGTCCGCTGGACGCCGCCCCCGGCATCACGAATACATCCTGGGCTCGGAGAACCAAGACCGAAGTCGCGAAAAATAGCAGGCAGGCAGCTACAACTTTCCTCAGCATGATAAGGAACCTCCTCAGTAAACGCACGCGCCACGTCGCAGTCGCGCTTTGATCCTACTGTGCGGGCGCTGCGGCGTCCGGTGCGTTCCTTATGATTTCGAGACGCGGGGGAGACTTAAGGAACAGAGTACCATAAGGCACGGTACTCACAAACAACCAAATCCATTAGGCAACAAAAAAGGGGAGCCGAAGCTCCCCTTTTCTTACTAGCTTAGGTCAAGCGTTAGTGGCCGTCGGCCTCGCCGGTTTGACCGGTTCTGGTGCCCGAGGTTCCGGCGATCCCAGCTGCCCAACTCGGTTCGTCGAGTTGGATCGCCAGGTAGCCTTCCGCCACACCGTTGGTCTGCGTCAGGTCGTAGCTGATGAACGCAAAGCCGTGGCAGAACTGGAATTGGGCCGTGGCGATGATATAACCCTGGAAGCCAGGAGTTGCCGCGATTCCGTTGCTGCCGCCACTGCTGAGAGTGAAGACCAGCTCGGAGCCACCGGCGATCGCCGAGGTCGTAGTTTGTGCCGCAGGAGCCGCGCCGCCGCCGGTGGTGCTCCCGTAGTAGTTCAGAGTGATGTTACCGGACTGTACAGCGGTCTTGAACGGATCCATCGATGTATTCGCAATGGCTACACCTGTGTCATACCCGACCTGGTTGGTCACGAACGGGAAGAGCAGGTCGCAAGTGCAAGCATTGATCGAGAAGATGCTAACCGGCGTGTGGGTCTGGACGAAGCGCGGAACCGCAGCCTGGGATGAGCTGGCGGCTGTCAATATCGTCGCGAGAGGCGCGAAGTTGACCGCTACCGTCGCCGGACTGGTGGTTACACCCGGCAAGTTCGAAGCGGTGTTGGACGTGTAGGCCGCCAACACTGGCAGATACGCGATTTCCGTGACGCTGGTGTTGGAGAGCAACACTTCGTAAGTGGCCGTGGCCGCGCCTCCGGAGATGGTCAGGTTGGTGGTCGTCGTGGGTGCGCCGCCACCGGCAACGCCGAGCAGCGTGGCAACGCCGGTCGCAGCCGCGGAGGGGGTCGCCGTGTAGCCGGTTACGGTGGAACCCACGGTCGTCGCGGTGTAGGTTATCGTTGTGCCTACAGGGTAGAGGAAGATGGAGTTCGGTGCCTGGAGACTCACGCCGTTGGATACGCCCGCGAACACGAATGAGATTTCCGTACCGGAGTCAGCCAGACCCATAGCGCCAAATCCCACACCATCGCCTGTTAAGCCGGTGGCGCTGGTTACGAAGCCGGACTCAGAGAGATAGGGGAAGCCCAGGACGTTTTGCAAAGCCGTTCCGGAGGCTGATGTATCGGAAGCCGGAGTAGTCGGTGTATTTGCAGCGCCGGCTGGATTCGGCGGATTCGAGTACTGACTGAAATTCCTGGCCTTAAATGCGTAGGAGAAGCCCTCCTGCGCCGCGACCAAAATTGGAGCGGCGTTCGATCCGATCTGCGTTGTGGGCGATGGATTGATCACGAAATTGTTCAGGGTCACGCACTGTTGGAATGTGCCTGACTTGACTGTTCCGGTGACCAGGCCGGGCAGGATGGCGGCGACCGACGGTTGGGGGCTGGCGAGGGTAATGTTGCCGCCGATCGTGATCAGCATGAAGATCTGGGTGGGGAGTCCAAAGTTGGACGCGGCGCCGAGTTGGCTGGCGTTGGCACGCACGTTGGTGATGCGGATGATGCGTGTCGCGCTACCCGGGGCGTCGATGGGAACGCCGGTCCAGGTAATTGCCTGCGGCAGGGCCGGATTCCAAGAACCCTGGAAAATATTGTAATGGCCAGCAACGCCACTGTAAGGACCGTTGGCGCCGAAGCCGCCGCCAGTGCCTGCAATCGCGCAGCTAGTCAGGCTGTTTGCGATACAGCCCAATTGAGTCTGTCCAGCCGCAGTGCCAACGACACCAGTGGTGCTGGTATACGAGGTTGCGGTTGCAGGAATCTGGATTCCAGCCGGGAACGGCTCATCTATGGTGATGACCGCTTCCGAGAGTCCGCCAGTCGCCGAGGTGCCACTCAGCAATCTGCTGGTCACGTTGGTGTTCAACAGAATGGTGATGTTGTACTGGGGGATCTGCACACTAGCTCCAGCGGGAGTACCGCCGGTGCAGGCGATATACGCATCGCCGACCACTTCCGTGACGCCCTCAGCACGCACATCGGGCACGTTGGCGGCGTTGGCAACGCAGTTAACTTGAGCGAAAGCCGAGTTCCCAAAAACGAGCAAAAGGGTAACTACAGCAAACGCTATAAGACCTTTCCTAAAATCTGCCATTTCCTTCTCCTTGTGCAATTTGAAATTGAATTGATGGAAGTTCTCTTTTTCAACCTGAGCCTCGAGTAAACGCTCGTCATGAAGATTTCGGAAGCTTACCGGTCAGACCCGGCGCAAGGTGGAATTTTGTGATCCAGCTTGGCCTAGCCGCTCGAATTCGCCTCATCGTCTCCATTAAGCTCAACTTGTCTTAGACTTCTCTTGTGATTCTTCTGTAGTATCTGTGCTCGCGGGATTCATGCGCTCAGTAATGAATGCCGCCCGTTCCAGTTGCAATCAAATCATTCATAACACTGTACCGAATCCAAGTCAAGGATAAAGTACTAGTGTTTCTAGTAACTAACCAGAACGAAGACGGCGGACCAGCTTCCGATTAGAACATGGCCGAACCTGCTAAGTCAATAATTTACAGCCAACGGCGCCATTTCGCATTGAATGGCGATTTGGAAGGGCTTAACTGGGGTGGAGAGCAAGCCGGATGAACGTTAGTCCTTAATGTCTTTGCGCAATAACTTAATGCGTCCCCTCAATTCGTCGGTGGCATCCAGGAGTTGGTTGTTGTCGTAGATGACGTGGGGAGTAAGGAAAATGATCAATTCGGTGCGCTCCTTAGTGTAAGAGCGGTTACCAAAAAGTGCGCCGATATATGGGATTCGATGCAGGAGCGGAATGCCTTCGTTGGTTACGTTGGTGGTTTCGGCGATCATGCCTCCGATGGCGATGGTGTCGCCGTCCTGAACCGTGACTTGCGTAGCGATGGACTGGGTGGAGAAGGAAGGAGATTGGATGCTGCTGGTAGTGGTTTGCTCGGGATCGCTGACGTTTTGGTTGATGACCATGGTGACGATCCCGGTGGGCGTAACACGCGCCACGATGTTTAAACCAATTCCGGTGCTGGCGCTCGCGACTGCGTTCGTGACGCCGCCGCCGAGGGAGCTGGCAACCGAGCCCGCGAGAGTGGGGACGGTAGCTCCGACGCTGATGCTGGCCGGGATGCTATCGGTTGCAATAACGGCGGGAGTGGAAAGCACCTTGGCGAGCTGCTCCTGCTCTTCCAGTTGCACGGTCGCCAGTAGTTCGCGGCTTTTTCCCACTAACACGGACCCGGTCAAGGTGGTGGTGTCGCCGATCAAGCTGCCCAGCAGCGAACGGGAGGTGGTTCCACTCAAGGCCTGCAACTGGGCGCTTTGAACGCCTGCGCCGAATTGGTGTGTTAAGTCGATCGAATAGATCTTGGCTTCGATCAGAACCTGTCTGGGCGGAACATCCAGATCCCTCAGCAGTCGTTCGATGTTGTCGTATTCTTGCGGGGTGGCTTGAATCAATAAGGTATTGTTCATGGGATTGGCGACCACTCGCGGGACACGAAAGGGCACACCCACGGGCGCAGCTCCCAGATAAGTGCCGGTGAGATCGGTTCCCGCCGAGGTAGCGCCTGCGGGGGTAGTGGGAGTTGCCGGTGCAGCTCCGGGCGCAATCGGCGCAGAGGTTGGGGAGAGGTAGGGCGCCTGGTTGTACGCGGCAGGGTTGTAAGCACCCGCTCCATAACCGGCGGCATATGGGTTGGCGCCATAAGCGTACGGGTTCGCGCCATAGGCCCCGCCTCCATAGGCCCCGCCGCCATAGGCTCCGCCGCCGTACCCCATTCCGCCACCCAAGGCGCCGAAGCCGTTCGGTATCCCGCCGGCGGCGATATTGTTCGGTCCATTGGAAAGGGGCTGGTTCATGGCCATGCACGCCATCACACTGCCGGGGTTGTTGTTGCCCGGAGAATAAAGCTGTCCGTAGAGAGCCTGGATGGAGCAAGCGATGGAGTTCGCATCGCCGTAACGAACCCGGTAGACGTAATTGTTTACGCCACCCACCGAAGCTCGGACAGGAGTGTCCAACTTAGCCAGCCAGGTTTCGACTTCCGCGAATGCGCCGGGATTGGGCGCCACGGCGATAATCGTGTTAATGCGATCGATGGGCAGGAATCGGATCGGGGCGCTCTTCTCGGAGAGAGAGATGGATTTGACGATGGTGTCGAGCTCTTTGGCGAGATCGGTGGGGCGTCCGTTCTTGACTTCAAACACACGCACTCGCTGATTAGCGAGCTGATCGCTGTCGAACATGGCGACCAGATCCATAACGCGGCGCATATTTCGCCGGCTGTCCAGAATTAGCAGCAAATTGGCGGGTGCGTAAGTGTAAATGGACGCATTTTCGCCGATGAAAGGCTTGAGAACGTTCGTCAACTCATCGGCGGTTACATATTTCAGGAACACCAGATTGAGCATGGTCTGGTCATCTTCCGGAATGGTGGTGCCGTCGGTCTTGGTCTCTATCGCCAAGGGCAGATGGGAAATCTGAGCCAAGGGAACGATGCGATAAAGCTCACCCTGCTTGACCATGCCGTAACCATTGATCCGCAGAATGGTTTCGAGCAGAGAGCGGGTGTCGATGTCCTTGGTCTCGCCGTAGGTGTTGAGGATCACGCCGCCTTTTACGCTAGGGTCGAGGATGTAATTGATCTTGAGCTGGCGCGCCAGCAGATCGATGACCTCGGTAAGGGAAGCGTTATTGAGTGACAATCCGCCATAGACCACGGGAGGAGGTTGTTGGGCGGCGGTGGTGGCCGGCGCTGCCGGAGGCTGAGGCGCGGGATTGGGCGCCTGCGCCGTGGCATTGGGCGCCTGCGCCGCGGCAGGAGCTACGGGAGCGGGCGGTTGCTGCGCGATCAGCGGCGTTGCAAGAAGAAGGATGAACCAGCCGCAAACTTTGCGGTGGAAGATCACCTACTTGGTCTCCTGAAGGGAGCCTGGGGCGGGCTGGTCCGCCGAACATTGATTTTTCGATTGCTGCTGATTTAATTGTTGCCGCAGAAGCAGGAGTTGTTCGCCATCGGTAAGGTCCGCTTTCCTGGTTACCCAACGCGACACGCCGAAGGGCGTCTGCACCTGGAAACTCACGCTCTCGCCGAGGTCGGCGACAGCAACGGCGGGAGCGCTGGAAATCATCGTCTGCGGAGCCAGTTTGTCTTCGTGCCGTGAAAGTCCGAAAGGAGTGCGGCTGTATAGCCAGGCCTTCCCGCTGGTGTCGGTATAGCGATAAAGATTCGGCCCAATCTCGACCGCGGCCGCGGGGATGGATTGGAGGTCCGAGTTTGCTCGCGGCAGCGGCGTCGTGCCGGTGCGCGGATTCTGCGCGAGCGCGAATGTTGCGGCAACAAAAAAGAGTGCTGCTGTTTTTATCATTTGTCTCCCCTTCTGTTCTATCTGGCCGGTTCCCAATGGCAGGCTGATCCAAATGGCGTGGGAATAACTACCTTCTTCATTCCGCCAACGACCGCTCCCGCCGGAGAGGAGTCGCCCGCCACGCACGCTCGATTACCCCCGCCAACGTCCATTCCAGGGCCGGCCTGCTGATCGGACGGGGACACCGGAGGCGCTGGCGGAGCGGCAGGAGGCGCCATGATGACGCTCAACGACGCGGGCGGGCCCTGACCGGGGCGCGCGGCGGCAGCAGCCGGCTGAGCAGCGGCTACCACGGGAGTCTTCTCCACCAGCTCGTCAATCGCTTTTTTGAACTGCTTACCATTCCACTCCAGAACGACGTAACTGCGGTCAATAAAGTCGATCTTCCAGTCGCCAATTTTTTCTTCGGGATGATAGCTCTTCTGCGGCGCTCCGGGCTTCTCGCTGAAGACCACGGTGGGAGGCACGCCCGGCCAGAGCATGACGCCGTGAGCAACCGGAAACGGCGGCGGCGGTTTTTCCGGCGCGGGGGCGGGAGGATCGATGATCACGTTGGGATTGCGATCTCTCGAGAACAGATTGTTCGCTGCGACGTCGGCGTAAGAGGCGGCCGCGGGCGGCGTCACGGCAGGTAGAGGCGGCATGCTCGGCACGGCTGCCACTGGAGTCTTCAGAGCCGACAAGGCCAATTGGCGGGAATGCGCCGAAATCCATTCGCGCCGCAGTTGCCAAATCAGCAGCGCCAGCAAGACAGCGAAACACACGTCCAGCAGCCGCAAGGTCCGCGTCACAGTTGGGGGAGACCTTTCTTTACGGGAATGAGACGGCGGGCCACCAGTCCGGTGACCGTGATGCGTACCGGCATGGTCTTTTCCTTGGGGCGGGAAAGGCCGAAGCGAACATCGTCGGTACTCATAATTTCACGCTGCGACGCAATCGAGGCGAGGAAATTGACCAGCTCTTCAATGTGGCAATCCATGTTGACCGCAACGCTCACCATTCCATAGGCGTCGCCGTAAGGCTGTGGCTGCGCGAGTTCCACCTGGCGGAGCTCGAGCGGCGGGGTCTGGTCGTTGGCGATGCGTTTCAGGATTTCCAATAGTTGCGCTTGCGCCTGTTCGGCGGTATCGCCTGCAATCAAGCCTTGCTCGCGGTCCGCCAGCTCTGTGGACGCTTGTTTCAGCAACCTCTGCTTGCCATTTAACGTAGAAACCTGCCTCCGAAGAAAATCCAAACGCCGCTCGGCGTGATCCACAGTGTCGGTGGAGGCGATCGCTTTTGGACTATTGACCACCGGGGTTGAACCGGAAATCCAATACAGCAGCATCAGTACGGATGCTGCTCCCAACAGCACCAATGCGCGTTTATCCCGCGACTGCAGCGTCATGGCGCAATCCCCTGGCGTGCAGCGCGCAGGCTGAATACCTCTGCTCCTCCAGGGCTCTTTCCGATTGGAATGGCGAAGGACGAGCCTGCGAAACTGCCGCGAACCGTCCATCAGCTTAATAAGCGGCGCGGCCTGTTCGGCTTCACCGGAGATCGCGAGCGAGGAACGGGTGAGTTGAAACGAATTGACCCAGGCGGGCGCCGGCAGGAGCCGGGTCAGTTCCGCGAGCGCGTCGAGGTCATCCTTGGTATGGAGCCGGAAATTGTCGAGCGTCTGGGCGCGATTGCGCGTAATATTTATCTGCTGGTTTAAGGCCGCCGCTTTCCGCGCCAGCGGTTCCAACTCTTGAATCTTCGCGTGCAGCTGATCGATATATTGGCGGTCGGCGTATCTTGGATAGGCGATTACCGCTCCGAATACCAATAAAACCAGGGTTGCGAGAACTGCGGTAGGCACGTAGCGCAACCGGGAAGTTTGACGCCGCTGGTCAGCCGGCAACAGATTCACCTTCAGAGCAGGCCGCAGGCACGCCGTGGAAAGAGCGGTGGCATACGCGAGGCAGGAGCGCGCCGGGTCGTAATCCGCAGGAGCTGTCAACGGCCGGGCGAGGACATCGTGCAGCGCGGCAGGCTCTGTCTCGGGAGGCATTCTCAATTCGGCGATCGCGAACGCGCGGGCTTGTTCGGCAGGCTGATCCACACGGGCGGACAAAAGTGGTTTGGTAGGGCTTTCGCCGTACAGCTCCACCTCGCCATCCGCTGCTTCCATCGCAACGAAACCGTCGCCCGCAGGAGTGGAGTTGAGGCGCAAGGCCGCATAGACTGCCGCGGCGGAGAAGGTGAATGAGGCAACCTTAATGCCTGCCTGCGAGAATAAGGCGGTGTAGCGTTCGAGCGTCGCCAGCCGTGTTAAGCCGATCAGCACAGAAGCGGTCGGCCCAATGCGCGAGAAATCGGAGGCCACGTCTTCTTCCGCATACGGATTGAGCGAGTCGATTTCGAAGCGGATGGCGGCGTCCAGATCTTTATCGGACACTCCCGGTAGAGCGACCTGGCGCACGGTCAGCTCCTCGCGAGGCAACAGCACGGTAGCGGCGAGATGACTCGACCCGAGCTTTTTGAGGAAACGAGTATAAGCGGCGCCCCAATCGCCCGCGGCCTGCTCGCGAAAATTCTGAATGATCAGTTCGCCCAGGACTCGCACTCCCGAGGGACGCGCACGGACGACGCAAACGGTTAGATCCCGTACGGCCGATCTCAATGCCGACTCCGCTTCCGATCGCCAGCCATCTCCTGAAATTAGTAGCGTTCATTGCAGGGAAACAGTGTTGTCGTACCAGCGCAAGACGAAGTAGGGCGGATCTGCGCCGTCCGGTTGAAATTTCACCAGCGCCGAGACGGAGCGCCGAACATCGGACAGCTTGCCGCCGGGAAGCTTCAACCGAGCCGTAGCGCGCAGCGTAAGAATCGAATTGGTGACAAGCCCGAGCCGGCCCATAGCGGGCGAGCTGCTTTGGAGAGCAGCGAGTTGATCCATGCCGTGAATCGGCGCAGTCTTCCGTAAAGCCATGATGGACGCTACGATATCCGGCGGTATACCGATCGCGAGCATCACAGCCGGCTGGATGGTATTGACGTCCATCGGGCCGGGACCGCCATAGGCCGACAGGCAGTCTCGAAGGCCGGCATGCGGGACCAGGTGCCCATCGGCATTCCGGGTGTAGCTTCCGTAAAACAGATCCGGCGTTACGCCTCGCACCAGCAGTAATTCCTCTACCTCCTCAAAAGACGCATGGCGCGACCGAAAAGACGGCGTTTGGGACAAATAATACTGATCGAATTCGGTAAAGGCCCCGCCCGGGCTGGGGATCTCCAATCGAGAATTCCGGCTACAATGCCGTCGGCATGAGCGGTATCCACGCCGAGCGCCAAGAGCAGATTCGTCAGTTCCGGCACGGTGGCCAGGTTCAGATTCAGCTTCGAGTTTTCCGGAATGATTTCCACCGAGGCGACTCCGCTCGGGAAGTCGAACGGGATCACCGGCGCGGGTGGTTGATAATATTTTGGCGAACCGTCGGGATTGCGGTATTGCGGCCCCCATTGCATGTAGAGCAGCGCACGATCGATTGCGCCCGAGGCGAGATAATATGCCCGCAGTGCATCCTTGGCGGTCATGGTGCGATCCGTCTCCGCTCGAACCATATTGGCGACCGTGAGCGCAATGGCTGACAGGGCGGCCGCAAGCCAGAGCACGGATAACAGCGCGATGCCGCGGCGGCTAATTGTTCGCATAGGGCACCAGCGGTTGCCGCGTCACATGGACGGGAATAGTCAGAGTGACCGGTTGAAGCCGGCCCGCATCGGGAGCCAGGGGCGCCATTTCCACGCGGATAGCATTCGGGAAAAAATCCGTGTGGGTCCAGTGGGCCAGCCATTTGGCAGGCATGGGCGGCACCAGTTCACGATAAGTAAAACGGCAATACGAAAGTTTGTCGGCCAAGACGAAAGAATTCGCGCCTATCGCAATGGGCACGAAGCGCGCCGCGGACACGCCCGTCAGCGGATCCGGCGCCACGCCGAGACAGGTTAAGCCAGCCCCCTGCGGTCCGGTGTACCAATGCTCGTTTACGATCAAGCGGACGCCCTGGTTGTCCTCACCGGGAATCACCTGCAATTCTAGGATCATTGGCACGCCGCGCGCGCCTTGCTGCAGCGAGTAGGTGGAAGCCAGGCGCATGGATGCGGCCTCGCCTTGAAAGAATGCGATCTTGACCGGCGGCGCGTCCTGGCCGGGGTGGCAATCCGCCGACACGGGAATGATCCCGGCAATCTCCTCCTCGATGATTCGCTCGATGCTCGAGACGCGGCGGTTCGCCATGAGTTTCGCATCCGCCTTATTCATAGCGCTCAGGCCGACGCGCAGCGAGATGACGATGCCAGCCGACAGCAAGCTGACCAGAGTGACGGCGATGAGCAATTCCATGAGCGTCACACCGCGTGAACGATGCCGTCGCCGATGTGTGATCATGGCCCTCATGTTCCAGGCAGGTCGTCGCGCGTGAGTATGGCACGCCGGAAGCCGTCGAGCGACAATGAGCGCCGTTGAGTGCCATTCATCCACCAGATCTCGAGTTCGATGCGTTCCAGGAATGCCGCGCCGGGGCCCGCGCCAGTCGGCCGTTCAAAGGGCGTGAGCCGCGCGCGCCAGCCCATGTCTACGCCTCCGGTGACGTCACGATCCCAAGTGCCTTGAAACGGAATCAGCTTGGGCAGACCATTGGCGATCATAAGCTCGTCCATTTTTTGCCGGGCGAGCAGTGTGGCGCGATCGTAATCGGTCAGCCGCGCGGCGGTGCGCAAGGAGGTCGAGAGCGCCGAGAGCAGGCCGGTGACGGCAATGGCCATGATGAGCGTGGCCACCATGACTTCGAGCAGAGTGAAACCACGTTGTATCGCTATTGCGCGCAAAACGGAGCGCGGCTCGAAACGATTCCTGACAATTGCGGCGGTGCGGGCCGCGCCCTTTGCGCTTTTCACGTTTTCGGCGTCTCCGTGCGAGGAACACCCGTGATCGGATCCATCCGCACAATGCGCTGCGCGTTCCTGCGGTTCAGGAGTTGAACGCCGAATGGCGGGACCGTGCCGCCGGGGTAAAGCAGAAAAGTACGGGGCGCGTCGGAGGGCTCGGGCAGTTGAGGGAGCACGCCGGTAATCGATACGCCCTCGGGCAATTCGAGCGTGCGCGCGAATCCTGGTTCGCTGGAATGCATCTCGAGCGCGTTGCGGGCCTTGAGGATGGTGATCTCGACTACCTGCTGACGACGCTCGGAGCGGCTGAGTCCGGTGTTGAAGAAAGCCACGATGCTGTTGGCGGCAGCGTTCAAACGGAGCGAGTCGATACCCGAAGTGATCGCGGGGAAACTGATTCCGACCATGAGCGAGATCAGAGACACCACTACCATCAACTCAATCAGCGTGACGCCGGAATTAGTTTTTCCAGCTGAGGATGTCGGCATTGATGCCGTCTCCGCCCGGCTGTTTGTCAGCGCCATAGCTGACCAGGTCCGGCTCATCACCGTGCTCGCCGGGATAGCGGTACACATAAGGAGTGCCCCACGGATCATTTTCAATGTCCTTCTGAAGGTAAGGCCCTTGCCAATTTTCCACGCCGTCGGGCTTGGTGCGGAGCGCCTGCAGCCCTTGTTCGGTAGTAGGATAGACGCCGGTGTCGAGTTTGTAGGCGCCCAAGGCCGTGCTGTAGGCATTGATCTGCGCTCGCGCGGCGGTCTTGCGAGCCTTGTCGGCCTGGCCCATCATGCGGGGCAACACCAACGCCGCAAATAGGGCGATGATGGTTACCACCACCATCATTTCAATCAGCGTGACGCCGGCCTGACGTCTTCTCCTCTTCATCGCATCACCTCTCCTACAGCTTCTAGACTGCCACGTCATTCATGCTCACGATCGCGAGCAACATACTCAAGATCAGGATTCCGACCACCAATCCCATCACTAAAATTACCAGCGGCTCGAATAAGGAAGTAAAGCGCCGGATGGCAGCGCGGGTGTCGCGGTCATAGATGTCGGCCATGCGGACGAACATCTGGTCCAAGTGGCCGGTTTCCTCGCCGACACTCAACAGATGCGCGGCCAGCGGGGGAAATTCGCCGGCGCGCCGTAGCGGTGCTGCAATGCCCTCGCCGCGTTTCACGCCGGTCGCCACGATTTCGAGGGAACCCGAGATCCGCCGGTTGTTCAGCGTGGCTCTTGCGATTCCGAGCGACTGCACCAGCGGAACGCTGTTGGACACCAGTGTTCCCATGGCTCGCGCAAAACGGGCGGTTTCGGCCTTTCGGAGCGCGTCGCCCAGCACGGGAATTTTCAGGCGGAGCGTGTCCCACCAGAGCCGGCCGGCCACGGTGCGTACATAACTGTACATACCCACGGCCGTTGCGACAAACGCGGTCATGCCGATCCAGCCGTAAGCCTGGAGGAACTTGCTCCCTTCCAGCAGCATTTTAGTGGGAAGCGGCATTTCGATCCGGGACTCCTCGAATACCGAGGCAAATCGCGGCACGACGAAATTCATCAGCACTAAGATCGACGCCGCGCCCACCAGCGAGAGCAGAGCCGGATACGCCATCGAGGACACAATGTAACTGCGTAGATCGTCGCGCGTCCGCTCGAACTCTGAAAGGCGTTCAAATACGGGCGCGAGCGATCCGCTAGCTTCTCCGGCGCGCACCATGTTCACATACAAGTCCGAAAAGTATTCGGGATGGGTCACCAAGCTATCAGCCAGCGACTTGCCTCCCTTGACGAGCCGCAGGATGTCTTGGATCAGCAAGCGGAAGGAGGGACGCTCGGTGAGCTCAGCCGTAATCGAAATGGCTCGATCGAGCGGTATGCCGGCACTGAGCAGGGTTGACAGCTCTTGCGTCAAGAAGAGAACGTCGCGCCGTTTGCCGCCGGAAAATGACGGCAGTTTCAGTTCCAGCGATTTTTTGGGTTCGGTGCCGACGTAGACCGGAGTCAGACCTTGCCGCCGCAGTTCCTGCGCCACCCAACGATCGGTTTCGGCGTTGATGGTGCCGACCCGGAGCTGGCCATCGGAAGCGACCGCTTTGAAATGGAAGTTCATTGTGGACTAGAACTCTTGGGTAACACGCATGACCTCGTGCGCGGTGCTTACGCCCTGCGCGACCTTCAGCCACCCGTCCTCGCGCAAGCTGCGCATCCCGTTCCGGTGTGCCGCGTTGGTAATCGCGACGGCGTCTTCGTTATGCATGATCAGCTTGCGGATTTCGTCGTTCAGCTCCATCAACTCGAAGATCCCAACCCGGCCCTTAAATCCAGAGCCCAGGCATTCTTCGCATCCAGCGCCGCGGTAGCATTTCACCGCCTCTCCGTCGGGGGCGATGCGCGTGCTATCCTCCACTTTACAGTGCTTGCAAATCACGCGAACCAAACGCTGCGCCAATACGGAAACCAAGGAGGAAGTAATCAGATAATTCTCGACGCCCATATCGGTGAGCCGCGTGATGGCGCTGGGCGCGTCGTTGGTGTGCAGCGTCGAAAAAACGAAGTGGCCGGTGAGGGACGAGCGAATGGCGACATCGGCTGTTTCGCGATCGCGAATCTCACCCACCATGATGACGTCCGGGTCCTGGCGAACGATGTGGCGCAAACCGGACGCGAAAGTAAGTCCGATCTGGGAATTCACATGGATCTGATTAATGCCGTCCATCTGATACTCCACCGGATCTTCGATGGTGATGATTTTCTTGTCGCTTTGGTTGATGCGCTTCAGCGCGGAATAAAGCGTCGTGGATTTTCCGCTGCCGGTGGGACCGGTGACCAGGAAGATTCCATGCGGCAAGGACGTGTAGTGCTCCATGCGCGAAAGCATGTGATCGTCGAAGCCTAAGCGGCCGAGGTCATAGAAATCGCCGGCGGATCGGTCCAGCAGGCGCATCACCACGCTTTCGCCGTACAAAGTCGGCAGAGTGGAAACGCGCAGATCCACCTCGCGGCCGAGCGTCTTGATCTTGATGCGGCCGTCCTGAGGCAGCCGGCGCTCGGCGATGTTCAGCTTGGCCATCAGCTTGACGCGCGAGATCATGGCAGCCTTCATTTCGCGGGCCGGCGGCTCCTGGTTGTAGAGCACGCCGTCGATGCGGTAGCGGATGCGAAACTCTTTCTCGAACGGCTCCAGGTGAATGTCACTGGCGCGCTTTTCCACCGCTTGCGCGATGATCGCGTTCACCAACCGGATGACAGGCGCTTCGCTCGCCATGTCGCGCAGATGCTCGAGATCCTCGGTTGCATCGGCGCCTTCCAGGCCAACGTCCGGCTCCGTGCGAGCCGTTTGCCCGTAGTACTTGTCAATCGCGTCCAGGATCTCCTGCTCGGCGGCGAGCGCTGTGCTTACCTTTAGACCAGTGAGATTCCGCACCACTGCGATGGTTTCCACATCCAAAGGGTCGGCCATGGCGAGCGTCACGGTGTGATCTTCGCGGCTGAACGGAAGACAGCGAAACTGCCGCAGGAATCGCGGCGAGAGAGTTTCAGTCTCGGTGGAAACAACGGGGGGACCCTCGATGGAAACCAACGGAACGCCTAATTGATCCGAGAGCGCCGCCAGAACGTCGCGCATCGCAACAAAGCCGAGATCCACCAGGGTTTTGCCGATCTTGTCGCCGCGCTCCTTTTGCAGCTCAAGCGCGCGCTCCAGATCTTCGGCGCTAATGAGCTTGCGCTCGATCAGGATTTCCCCGAGGCGCATCGCTCAGAACTCGTCGGACAGGATGGAGGATTTCGCGGCCGCGCTGGTCCTGGCATCGAGCAGCAGCTTCTTAGGAGCGTGCATCACGATCTGGGCCGGCAGGCCATCCTTGTTCTCCCAATTCCAATAGAAGAATGAGATGGCGAGCGCGATCTGATCGTCAGCGGGAACTGGATCCATCGATTTCGCCGAATCCATCAGCATCTGCTGCATCGCCTCTTTCAACTTGCTGAGCCGCTCCATCTTCCGGTCATGGATGCGCTTTACCTCGTCCGCAGTAACGTTGGGATGGAACGGGGAAATCGGAGTTCCGGCGGCCAGATTCAGTTCACTCATGAAGACCGCGCCGTATCCATCGATATACGCGCCTTGCGTCAAGCCCAACACCTGTACCTGCACAGGATTATCCGAAAACAGCGCTTGCAGCTTCTGATCCATGCTTGCTTCTACCGACTTGACGATGGCGTGGCTCACTTGGGGCTTGTTCGCCATCGATCCGGCGGGGAGCGCGCAGGCGAGCAGGCCCAGGATCCAAATGTTTTTCATTGGCGGACCCTTTCCTCGACGACGTCATTGCTGGCCACCATTAAACGGCTCATCTGCTGATCGTAATAGCGAACGGTCTGTTGAGCGGCGGCCAGATCCGCGCGGCGTTGAACCTCGACGGCCGCCAGCATTTTTGTCAGTTTCTGATCCTGGCGAGCCTCCGTATCGGCGACCGCTTTCGCAACCGCCGACGCGACACGCGCGTTCACTTCTTGGTCGATGCGCTGGTCGATCGCAGACGCGTCGATCTTGGCGGTGCTGACTTGGGCGCTTTCGGCCGGCGCGGGCGGCATGCCAATCGGCTTGGCAAACGCATGCACCAAAATCGCCACAGCCAGTACCGATGCGGACGCAAAACCCATGGCCGGGCCCGAGCGCCAGATCCTTTGCCACCAGCGCGGCTCAAAGACTTTATCGGAAACAAAGGCGATCCGTTGCGGGATCTCTTCCTCTGGCAGCGTCAGAAGCGCCGCTGTGAGTGAGCCGCAGCCGCTCCAATTCTTCCTGGCAGCTCCCACACGCTCGCACGTGCGACTCTAACGCGGCTTTTTCCCGCGGCGATGGCCTCGCCGAGCAGGTAGGACTTCAAATCAACAGACGAGCAACTCATTGTGCCCCTCCCATATTCACAGGAGCCAACGCTTCTTTCAGGAGGTCGAACGCGGTGTACACGCGGGATTTCACGGTCGATACCGGGCAATCCAGGATCTCGGCGATTTCTTCAAACTTGAACCCCTGGTAAACCTTCAGCAGGACCGCCTCGCGCTGGTCTCCGGAAAGCTTTCCCAAGGCGCCCTGAACCGCCAAGCTAAGCTCCATGGGGAACATGCGCGCGCTCGATTCAGCGGTCTTCGGCTCGGCGCCCAGTTCGCCTTCCGGCCGGCTCTTTCGCAGCAGCGAATACGCCTCATTGTGCGCGATGCGAAACAGCCATCCGGTGAACTTGGCCGGGTCGTCAAGCTTTCTCAGGTTCTGATACGCCTTCAAGAACACGTCCTGGCTAAGGTCCAGCGCATCCTCGCGATGTCCCACCAACCGCAGCAGATAATTAAAGACACGCTTCTCCCATCGGGACACGAGAACGTTGTAGGCGTCCACGTGGCCCCGTCGAGCCTGAGCGATCAGGTCGCGGTCCTCAACCTCCCGAAATATCAAATTTCGGCTCCATTCTCGAAGACGCGCCCCGGGACGAAAAAGACGGAGGCGTTACCCTGATTCTGGCAAAAACGCGCGGGAGGGTGTTAGCCCGGACTAAGCCGGCGCCATGGATTGCTCGATTGTCGCTGCCAATTCCGGCGCTTTCTGAGAACCGATGATGATAGGCGCTCCCATGGTCATTTCCATGCGTACGGCTGAATTACCGTGCGCAAGGTAGGCGATTCCAAGGCGCGTGGCCCGAAAGCCGTAGCCGCCGTAGTCGGACGGATTGACCGTAACCACTTCAACCGATTTAATGCCCTTCAAAGCAACGCGCCGCTTCTGTCCGAGGCCGCGTATCGCTACGCGCAATTCGCCCGGCCGCACTTCGGTCACCATACGGACTAGGATGAGCCGCAGATAAACCAGCCAGAGAAAGATCGTCCACCCGATGACGCTCGCGTTGGACATGGGCCGCTTCCCAACGCTATGGCCGAGGACCACCTGCCAGACCAGCAAGAGCAGTAGGATCACGGGCGGAATCGCAACCAGGATCAGCGTGCGGTGCTGGCGCAAGGGTTGCTCTTCATGGAACCGCGCCGGCGGCTCTTGGCTCATACCGCTATCGTAGATTGCCGACCGTGTATTGCAGCACTGAGTATTGAGTTTGGTAGTCGTACTTGGCGCTCAAGTTTTCAATTTCGGCTTGGGTCTGGTTCAACTGCGCCTGGGTGAGCTCGACAATCGACGCCAAGCCGAGATTGTAGCGGCCTTGCGCTAAATCGAGAGAGAGGGCCGCCTGACGCAAAAACTGAGCGGTGACATCGATGCGCTGAAAAGCGTTGACCGCGGCGGACCATGCGACTTTGACGTCGCGAACTACGCGTTCCTGCTCATCACGCACTTTCTGATCGGCTTCCTGCGCACGATAGCGTGCGGCTTCGCGGCGAGCCGTGAACAGATGCCCATTCATGATCGGGTACGAAAAGTTGACCGCTGCGCCCTCATATTCATTGGGAATCGGTGTGCTGCCCTCTTGCACGATCAATGGCAGGAATCCCGCGACTCCCGTGAAGCTGATGGTGGGACGCGACAGATCCTTTTCGGCTTCATAGAACTTGTAGGCCGAGTCTCGCGAGTAGCGCAGACTGGCCAGTTCGGGGCGGTTGTTGATGGCCTGCGCGAGCAAATCGTTAGCAGTGGCGGGAGGGCCGGACGGCAGCGCCTCATCCACCAGTTGAAAGTTTGCCGGCAGTTCGGAACCCATCGAGCGCGCCAGTTCGGCGAAAGCCTCCTGCACGCTGTCCTGGGCGCGCAGCAGCAGTAGTTTCGCTTCCGAGACGTTCACATCGGCGAAAGTGACATCCAACTGCGATCTCAAATTATTCGTCGCTAACGCATTGACCTGATCCTCCAACAACTGCCGGGCAGAAACCGTCTCTTGGGCTACTTTGACTAGCGCCTGAGAGTGCAGCACGTCAAAATAGGCGCGGTTCACCTGCAGAGTGACATCGTAACGGGTAGCCTGGTAAGTCTGCGTGGTCGCCTGAGACTGCAGACGCGAACTGGCCACCAGATTACGCGTCCGGCCCAGATCAGTGATCAGCTGGTCGAAGGTAATGCCTTGACCGAAACGGTCGAATAGTCGTGAATCGGCCAGGAATCCCGCGCCGATACGCGCATTGTCATTGGCGCCCGAGCCGGTAAGATCCAGGCTCACGGTCGGATAATATGGCGCGCGAGCCTCCACTACCTGCTGATTCGACACGCTAACTTCGTTCTGCGCAACCAGGACTTGCGGGTGATTTTGCAGCGCCATCGCGACGGCATCCTGCAGCGTGAGGCGAGGAAGCGGGGTGGGCGGAGGCTGCGCGCAGCCGAGACCCAGAACGAATAATGCAAGAAATACAGGAGCTTTTTTCATTGTCACCAGACCTCAAGAGCTAGACGCTGACGTTAGCAGGTTGATTCCGTTGCTTTCGCCCGTAGACGAGCAGATAAGCCGCGGGAACGATAAATATAGTGAATAGCACCGAAGAAGTAAGGCCCCCGATGATGGCGCGCGCCATGGGCGTGTATTGCTCGCCTCCCTCGCCCAGCTTCATGGCCATCGGGATCATGCCGATGATGGTCGCGAGCGAGGTCATCAGAATCGGGCGCAGCCGAACGCGGCAGGCGGTGATCACAGCGTCGGTCACCGAAAGGCCCTGCTCTTCCAGCTTATGAGCAAAATCCACGATCAGGATGCTATTGGAGTCGGCAATGCCGATCAGCATCAGCACGCCCATCAGCGACATGACGTTCAGCGTCGTGTGCGTGAGCGGCAAGATGATCAACACGCCGATGAAGCCCATCGGGATCGCGAGCATGATCAGGAACGGATCGACAAACGAGCGGAACTGCGCCACCAGAATCAGAAACAGCAGGATGAACGAGATGCCGAAGCCGAACGCGAAGCTCTTGAAGGACTGGTCCATGCTATTCACCATGCCGCGGAGCGTGACACGAATGTTGGGAGGCAATTTCGCATCCGCGATAGTTTGAACGATGGCGGTACGAAGCCTGGCCAGATCCTCGCCGGCCGGCGTGACGTAGATATCCACGACGCGCTGGATTTGATAATGGTCTATTTCGGTGGGCGATTGCAGATTCACCAGCTTCACGACGGTGTCGAGCGTGGTCGGCTGCTTCAGATTGGGCGCGCGCAGAGGGATCTCTTTCAGGTCGATTAAATTGTGGATCGTCGACTTGCTGTGTTCGGGATACTGCACGCTGAGGAAATAGTCGTTGCCGGTCTGATAATCCACCCAGTAATTGGGGGCGATCATGATGTTCGAGTTCAGCGCCGTGATGACGTTATCCACGATGTCCTTTTGCGTAAGCCCCAACTCCCCGGCGTGTACGCGATCGACGTCCATGCGAATCGACGGATAGTTCATATCCTGCGGGATGTAAATCTCGTTTACTCCAGGAAGCTGCCGAATACGGCGAGCCAGATCCTGCGCGGTGTTGTAGGTGAGCCCCAAATCCCGCGTATTCACTTGCACGTCGATGGGCGCGGGTTGGCCCTGGTTGAGAATGGCGTCCTGCAGCGCCCCGGTTTGGAAAAATGTTCGGACGTCCGGAAAATTAGCGGCGACCTCGCGCCGCACCTGATCCATGTAATCAAAACTGCTGACTTTGTGATCCTCATTCAGAGCCACTTGGATGGTGGCCGTATACATTCCTGCGTTGGATGTGTAGAGCGAGGAGATGTCGTTCACCACGCCGATATTCGAAAGCACCATCTTCAGGTCGTGCGGCTCGATGATACGGCGGATCAAACCCTCCATTTTTGCAACGTAATCATTGGTCACTTCGATGCGCGTGCCAGTAGGAACTTTTACGTTGACCGTAAATTGTCCCGCGTCCGTCAGAGGAAAAAACGAGCGGCCGAGCAGAGGATAGATCGCCAGGCTGGCGACGAAAACTCCAACCAGGGCTATCAGAGTCAATGCGGGGCGCCTGAGCGCTAGCCGGACCGAGCGTTCATAAAAATCCAGCAGGCGATTGAAATTGCGGTTGAACCAGGCATTGAAACGGCCTCCCCAGGAGTGATTCTCAACAGCGTCGTGTCCGTGTCCGCCGGGCACGGCCTTCAGGAATTTCGAACAGAACAGGGGAATCACGGTCATCGCGACCACGAACGACGCCAGCAGCGCCAGGCAAAATGCAAGCGCCAGCGCTGAAAAGAGAAATTTACTTACGCCGAACAGAAATGTGACGGGGAAAAAGTCCACCACGTCCACCAGAGTGGCAGCCAGCACGGCCAGGTTCACCTCGGCCCCGCCCTCCTGCGCCGCAACCTCCGGCGATGAACCCATCTCCAAATGCCGGTAAATATTTTCGAGCGAGATCACGGAGTTATCGATTACGCGCGAAAAGGCCAGCGCCAGACCGCCCAGGATCATGGTGTTGACCGTGCTGTCCATCAAGTAAAGAATCACGAACGTGGCCAGGGCGGAAATCGGAATGGAGAGCAACACGGCGCCCGTCGCCCGCATGCTGCCGAGAAAAATCAGAATCATCAGGCTGGTAAGAGCCAAACCAATCAAGCCTTCGTGCAGCACCGTGTTTAGCGCCTGCCTGACGAAGACTGATTGATCGAAGACGATATTGGTCACCAACTGCTTCGGTAGGTCGAACAAATGTGCGGTCAGCTCGCGGATATCGTCCACCACCTGGATGGTGTTGCTGTCGCCGCCCGATTTCATAATCGGGATGTAAGCCGACTTTTGGCCGTCGATACGCACGATGTTGTACTGCAACTGGCTGGCGTCCTTGGCTTGGCCGATGTCGCCCACCGAGACCCAACTCTGCCCAACGGTCTTTACCGGCACGCTGTCCAGGTCCGTGATATTTTTCACCAAGCTGTTGGAATAGACGTAGTAGTCGCTGGACCCAATCTTGACGTCGCCGGCAGGCAGAATCAGATTGCTGTCGTTCACTGCATTGACGACGTCCATGACGCTCAACTGCCGGGACAGCAGCTTGAAGGGATCAACGTAGACCATCGCCTGGCGGTACTTACCGCCAAATACGGCCGGAATCTCGGCGCCTTTCACGATTGCAATCTGGTTGCGAATCTGAAATTGAGCGAGATCGTGGAGCTGAATTTCGCTCAGCCCTTCGCCCTTCACCGTCACCAGGCACACCGGCAGACTGGAAGCGTCGAACTTGAGCACCAGCGGTGGAAGCGTTCCGGGCGGGAGACGTTTCAGATCCGCCAACGCCAGGTTCGACAATTGCGTCACATCCGAGTCGGCATTTGTTCCCGGCTGAAAAAACACTTTGATGATGCTGACGCCCAACAGCGAGCGCGATTCCATGTGATCGATCCCGCTCGCCTGCGTGAAGAAACGCTCCAGCGGATTCGTGATATCGACTTCGATATCCTGCGGCGGCATGCCACTGTAGAACGTCGCCACGACCACCACCGGCAGATTGATCGGAGGGAACAAATCCACCGGCATGCGGCTCAGCGCATTGATCCCGATCACGGCCAGAGCCAGGCAAACCACAACAATGAAGTAAGGATTGCGAATCGAGAAGCGAGGCATTCGGGTTATCTCCTCACGGGTGTGCTACTGCTGATCCGATCCCTTGTACTGGATTAAATCAACCATCTTGGGGCGCACGACCTGGCCGGGTCGAAGACCCGCGCGATCGCTTACTACCACGAGGTCGCCTTCCCGCAAACCGGACAGAACCTCTGCATCGGTATCCGTCTGAATGCCCAACCTTACCGGACGATTCTCGATCTTATTGTCCGGAGCCACGGCGAGGACGCTGGTCTCATCTCCCTGGTAAGTCACCGCTTGGAGCGGGACGGCGATGGCATGAGGCACTTGTTGGAGGGACAGCGTCGCGTCCGCATACATCCCGGGTATGAGTTGCCGGGTCGGATTCGGCACATCTACTTCGGTGTGCATCGTGCGCGTCTCTTCTTTGACATCCACGGAGAACCGCGCCACCTTGCCCGGAAAAGTCCGGTTGAGTGCTGCCACTCGCACGCTCACCGGATCGCCGATCCGAACGTAAGGAACATACGATTCGGGAACCGGAATCACCAGACGAAACAGCTCATCCTCGGAGAGCCGTACCAGAGGCATCGCCTGCGTGCTGGAGCTCGTGCCGGCCTGCATGAGCGTGCCCAGATTCGCGTAGCGCTGCGTCACGACGCCGGCGAATGGAGCCGTGATCTTGGCATAGTCGAACAGCACCTGGTCGTGCATCCGCTTTGCGCGGGATAATTCCAGTTGGCTTTGGGCTGCATCGAGGCTGGACTGTGCGGCCTCAACCTGGGATTCCGAAGCCAGGTCCTTGCCCTGCGCGTCATCCACTTCCTGCTGCGCCACCAAACCCGGCTTGGACTTGGCCACTCCATCCAATCGGTCGAACTGCAGTTGCAACACCTTATGTTGCGCTTGCGACCGGGTCACTTCGTGCTCGGCGTACGTCACCTGATTGCTCGCGTTCTTGATAGCCGCGTCATCCTGTTGGAGTTGCGCTTCGAGCTCTGGAATTTCGAGCACCGCCATCACGTCGCCGGCTTTTACGCGCGATCCATAGTCGACGCTCAAGGTCTTCACAAAGCCTGATTCCTTTGCGTACACATCGATTTCCTGGAAAGGAACCAGTTCGGAGGACACAGTAAGCTGCTGCCCCAGCGGCTTCAGCCCAACTTTCGTCACGCCTACCGAGACCGCCTGCGCGGCAGGTTCCACCGTACTCTTCGCCTGAGCGTTCCGGTTACCGCAAGACGTCAGAGCGGCGGCGCCCAGCAGCAGCACAACAATCCAAGCCAGCCACGCCGACCGCCAATATCGAGCAACTATTTTTGGGCGTTTCATTGACTATATTTTGTCGGACCGGTCGGGAAATGGAAAGCCGTGCGGAAGTCTTTCCACCAACCCCGCTAGTGAAAACTGTGGCGAGCGGCAAAAAGCGATCAGTTCACGCTCTTCCTCGGCCAGAATCTCAGCCACCCGCGGGATCTCGGGCGCAATCGACAACGGAATAGTCTGAATGCCGTGCCGGTCGCCATGAATCAAATCACCGGGACAGATCTTCAAACCGGAAATCTCGACCGCCTCCCCAAAATCCGCGATGTGGGCATAGGCATGCGAAACCGCGACGCTTCCGGCAAACAGATGGAAGCCCATCCGTTCTACCGCCGGTAAATCTCGCACTGCGCCGTTGGTCACGCAACCAACGCAATGGAGCGCTTGAGCAACCGTAGCATGGATCTCGCCCATTAGCGCTCCGAAACCCGGCGGGCGATCCATGTCCTGAAGCACGATGATGCGCGGCTCCGGCATTGACGCTACATAATTCAAGAAATCGATCCGATCATGATACCAGTGCGCGCTCACGGGCGATGCAGCCGTCCGAATGCGCGCCGTCGCGGCATAGCCCAGCATCGGAGCAAAATCCGGAAACTGGCAGTGCGGCCCAGCCGACGCAAAACCCTCGTTGCGCAGCCTGACCTTGAGCCGTTCGATGGCATTCGAGACCCGGCATGTATCTAACTGCCGAATCTGCTCAAAGACCGCGGTCGAGAGGACCGCTGCGGTCATCCCGTCAGCACGCACATTATCCAAATTCGAATGTACGATAACCCCCATCCTGGACGCATACCAAGTAGTCGGTATTTCACTGGTATTTATAAGGTACCCAGGGATCAGGATGCGGCCGGGACTTTCTCAGTCGCTGGGTTGGCGTTAGGCTGGGAGTAGAGCTCCCTGTGCGCAACATCAACCCGCGCGGCCCGGACCGGCTGCTGATGAGTACGCGTTTTGCTTTGGCAATCGGCTTCGGCGGCCTGTTGGCGCTGATGGCCCTGGCCGGAGCCGACGGCTTGCGCGTACTGCACGAAATACGCCGGAATGACGACCGCATTCGGCGGCAATTCTTATTCCGCAACCACCTCCTCAATGACATCCGCTCGGAACTGTATCTCTCGGGCACCTACGTTCGCGACTACCTGCTCGAGCCAGAGCCGGCCCGGGCCGAGACTTTTCGCGCCAGCCTGGATCAAGTGCACAAGGAAATGGAGTCGGCGCTGGAGGCCTACCGCGGCCAGCTGCGCCCGGACGAACACGAACATTACGCCGCCCTTGCCAGCGAACTTTCCAATTATTGGGGGATTCTCGGGCCGCCTTTGGCCTGGAGCGGCGCCGAGCGGCGGGCCGAAGGCTACGCCTTTCTTCGCGATCAGGTGTTTCCCCGCCGGCAGGCCATGCTCGAGATCGCCGGCCGGATCGCCAGCCTCAATGAGCAGCAGTTGAATGCCGGCAATGACCTGGTGGTCAGCCTGCTCGGCACGTTTCAGGCTCGTCTTGCGCTCACGTTGCTTGCAACCCTGGCCTTGGGGGTCGGGATGGCTGCCTTCAGCACCCGCAAGATTCTCAAGCTAGAGGACAGCGCCAACGCGCAGTATCGGGCGGTGGCCGAAGCACGCGAACAATTGAAGGATCTTTCGGCGCGTCTGGTTCAGGCGCAGGAATCCGAGCGCCGGGCGCTCTCTCGCGAACTGCACGACGAAGTGGGTCAATCCCTGTCCGCTGTATTGGTCGAGTTGAGGAATCTGTCCGCGGGCTTGGAGGCGCGATCGGAAGAACAGGCGCGCAGCCAGGTGGACCTGATCCGGGGTCTCGTGGAAAGCTCGATCCGCGTCGTTCGGAACATGGCGCTGCTCCTTCGTCCTTCCATGCTGGACGATCTCGGTCTCGTCCCCGCCCTCAAATGGCAGGCTCGCGAAGTCACCAAACGTACCTCCATGGACGTCAGCGTCGCGGCCGATATTACCTCCGACGATTTACCGGACGAATATAAAACCTGCGTCTACCGCATCGTCCAGGAAGCCTTGCACAACTGCTCGCGTCATTCCCATGCGACTACCGTCCGGATTCGCGTGCAGCAGGAGCTCGATCGCCTGTCTCTTTCGATTCAAGACGATGGACGGGGCTTCGATGTTAAGCTCTCGAAAGGCCTGGGATTGCTTGGCATCGAGGAGCGAGTGGCGCGGCTAGGAGGCAAGTGCGACGTTCATTCCTCGCCCGGAACGGGGACTATCATAGCCATCGAACTCCCGCTGCTCAGCGAAGCGCCGTCTCGTCCAAGTGGGGAACCGAGTGAAGCAGATCCGCATTCTCTTAGCCGATGATCACAACGTGATGCGGAGAGGCCTGCGCTTATTGCTCGAAAGCCAGCCCGGCTTCACCGTGGTCGCGGAAGCCTCCGATGGCCGGCAGGCGGTCGAGCAGGCCGAGGCCACCAATCCGGACGTCGCAGTCCTCGACGTAGCCATGCCGAACTTGAGCGGCATCGAGGCCGCGCAGCGAATTAGCGCTCTCCTGCCTCACGCCGCCATGATCGTGCTCAGCATGCATTCCGACGAGGGATATGTGCTCCGTGCTCTCAAAGCCGGCGTGAAGGGATATTTACTGAAGGATTCGGCCGAATCCGACTTGATCGACGCCATCAAAGCGGTCCATGAAGGCAAGGCCTTCTTCAGCCCCGAGATCAGCCGGATGCTGGTCGAAGATTACATGCGGGAGATCCGCACCCGCCGCGTGGAGGACAGCTACGAATTGCTGACCGCCCGCGAGCGCGAAATTCTGCAGTTGTTGGCGGAGGGCAAGTCGAACAAGGACATTGCGAATCATGTTGAACCTCAGTCTCTATACGGTAGAGACCCACCGCCGCAATCTTCAGGACAAGCTCAATCTCCACAGCTTCCCCGAACTGGTCCTCTATGCGGTCCGCAAAGGCGTCATTTCTTAGCAGCGGCCGCCTGCCGGCTGAATACGAGTGCACTGAGCCGTTTCGTCCCGAGGCACTTCCAATAGATGTCCGCCAGTTTTATTGCCCGTCCGACATCTTCCTCGCGCAACGGTTTCGTCAATACGTCGTAGCCGCCCCGCCGAACCACTTCATTCAACAAATAGTCGTCCACTACTCGCGATATCAACAGAACGCAGGGATCATGCGGGCTGGACGACAAGGTCTGGACCGCTTCCCACCATTCCCGCCCCGCCACGTCGCGATCGCACAAGATGACCGAAGCCGTCAGTCCTTCCGAGAGCGCCTGCACTCCTTCGATCGTCTCCGCGAAGCTCATGTTCCATTGATTTCGGCTGCCGAGGCCGGTTAAAAGCCGGCGGTCCTGTTCATCAAACACGAGACCGACGATCGCAGGGGGACCGGCAGACGCGCGCTTCTTGGAACGAATCACCGGGCGAAAAGAAACGGAATTTCTTTTCCGGGTGAACCAGGAAACACGCGCGAGCAGCGACTGGATGGCGGGCCACATGTCGATTCGGGACGGTTCTCGGCAGCCGTGACAGCGGGGATGGTCTGTCACTTGACTTGAGAATACGCCTCGATCGCCGCCAGCAGAATACCAACCATCTGGTATTCGGAGCCAAATTACTCGGTAGGCTCGCTTCGGGCGCCCGATGAATCCATCCCCGGGCGCGGTCAACACGGAGGGGAAAGGTAAACTGAAGATACGTGGAAGAAGAGGTTTTAGGCAAAGCCTACGACGGCCGCCTGATGCGGCGCCTGCTCGGTTACGTACGCCCGTACAAAGTTCCAGTCTTCATCTCGCTCCTGTTCCTGATTCTGAATGCCGCGCTTCAGGTGGTCGGACCCCTGCTGACCAAAATCGCGGTCGATCGCTACCTGGTGCCCTCCGGCCAGCCTACGGCCGGCTTCCTGAACCGCTTCCTGGCCCGCGACCCCTGGACCGGCCTCGTCCAGATCTCGGTCCTCTATCTGATCGCCCTGGCGGGCGCGCTGCTCTGCGACTTCGGCGAGCAGTACCTCATGCAGTGGGTCGGCCAGAAGGCCATGTTCGACCTGCGGCGTCAGTTGATGGGCCACCTCCAGCAACTGGATCTGGCCTTCTATGACCACAACCCCGTCGGCCGCCTAGTCACGCGCATCACCACCGACGTGGACGCCCTGAATGAGCTGTTTTCCTCTGGGCTTCTCATGATCATCGGCGACGTGCTCATGCTGAGCTTCGTCGTCCTAGCCATGCTGGACCTGAGTCCCGGCATGACGGCGTTCATGCTGGCCGTGATGCCGCTGGTGGTGCTGGTCACGATGCGTTTCCGCCGCTCGGTCCAGCAAAGCTATCGCCGCATTCGAGTCGCCATCGCCCGAATCAATGCTTATCTTCAAGAGCACATCAACGGCATCACTGTACTGCAGCTTTTCAACCGCGAAGCCAAAAGCCGCGCCGAGTTTGATCGCATCAATCGCGATCACATGGAAGCTTACAAGGACGCCATCACCGCCTATGGCTGGTTTTATCCGATCGTGGAATTTCTGGGGATGCTCGCGCTGGCGCTGTTGCTCGCCTATGGTGGCTTCCGGATCCGCGGCGGCGCGCTCAGCCTGGGCGTGCTGGTGGCATTCTTCCAGTACGGGCTGCGCTTCTTCCGGCCCATCCAGGACCTGAGCGAGAAATATAACATCCTCCAATCCGCCATGGCCGCCTCGGAACGCGTCTTCAAGCTGTTGGACACGCCCGTCCGCATCGCGTCGCCCGCTAAGCCAACGGCTTTTCCGCAGACGCCCGCCGCCATCGAATTCGACCAGGTCTGGTTCGCCTACAAGGACGAGGACTGGGTTCTGAACGATGTGAGCTTTCGAATCGAACCCGGCGAAACCATCGCAGTGGTGGGACACACCGGCGCAGGCAAGACCACCCTTGCCAGCCTGCTGCTGCGCTTTTATGAGATTCAGCGCGGCAGTATCCGTATCGGCGGCACCGACATTCGCGAGTTCAATCTCGAAGACCTGCGCCGTAACTTCAGTGTCGTCCTTCAGGACCCGCATCTGTTCACCGGCGCCATCAGCGACAATATCCGGCTCGGGACACCAAACATTTCAGACGACCAGTTAACCGAGGCCGCCGAGCGAGTCAACCTGCTCGATTTCATCCAAACCTTGCCCGAAGGGTTCGCCCAGCCTGTGCGCGAACGCGGCGAAGGCCTATCGACTGGCCAGAAGCAGCTCATCAGTTTTGCCCGCGCTCTGGCGCACAATCCCCGCTACCTGATTCTGGACGAAGCCACCTCCAGCGTGGACACCGAGACCGAGTTCCGCATTCGCGACGCTCTCACACGCCTGGTGGAGGGCCGCACCTCCATCGTCATCGCGCATCGCCTCTCCACCATCCAGCGCGCCGACCGCATTCTCGTCATGCACAAGGGCCGCTTGCGCGAGAGCGGCTCCCATCAGGAACTGCTCGCGCTGCGTGGCATCTATTGGAAGCTGTACCAACTCCAATACAAGGATCAGGAAGCGGGACGGCTGCTGCCCACTGGCGATTAGGTCGAATGAAGCCGACGCGCTGGATTCACCTTGTCCTAATCGTGTTTCGAGCCATGGCCGTTGCCCAGCCGCAAATCGCCGCCAACGGCGTGCTGAACGCCGCCAGCAACGCCTACGTTTCCCTGCCCAATTCGTCCATCGCACAAGGCTCCATCTTCAGCATTTACGGAGCGAACCTCGGACCGGCGTCCAGTCCGGCCCTGGCGTATCCGCTTCAGAGCACTCTCGGCGGCGTCTCGGTTCAAGTGACGTCGGAAAGCACAACCCAGAACGCGATTCCGATCTTCGTGACCCCAAGCAAGTGAATGCCGTTCTGCCCGATTCCACGCCCCCCGGAGCCGCAACTGTCACGGTCACCTACAACGGGCAAACCAGCAATGCGGCTTCGTTTCAAGTGATCGGGAACAGCTTCGGGATCTTTACCTTCGGCTCGACCGGCGCTGGCGCGGGCATCATCACCAATGCCAGCAACCAGCTTTACACCGTCAATTCACCCGCGAATCCCGGCAACCTCGCGACCATCTGGGGCACCGGCCTAGGCGCATCGCCCGGAGACGACGGCTCTACCGCGCCGCCGCAAATCGACATGCCCAATCTTCCCTTGTCCGTTTATGTCGGTACGCAGCAGGTGACCGTGACTTACCGAGGCCGCAGCGTATTCACTGGCGAGGATCAGATCAACTTTGTCGTGCCGTCTGGAATCACCGGCTGTTATGTTCCGGTCGCGGTTCAGCTTGGAAACGTCGTGAGCAATTTTGTAACGATGCCGATCGCTCCAGCCGGTCAGCCTTGCCCCGACGCAGTGATACAGACCATTTCCAATCATCCGCCTCCCCCCACTGGCAGCATCACGCTGACGAGAACCAGCACCACCACTACAACCGACTCAGGCTCGGCATTCTTCGGGGTTCCGTTCTTGCCCGGCAACCCGTTTCCGATGCCAACAGGTACTTGCACCGCAAGTGCGCTCGTGAATGAGCTTGCGCTAATCCCGATAACCCTTGATGCCGGCCCTGCGATCACCGTCCATGGTCCAAACGGCTCCGAGCAGCTCCCGAACCTGGCGTACGACTACTCCGCGCAGTTCAGCGCAGGATACCTGGACGCCGGCGCTTACACCATCTCCGCTCCCGGCGGCGCCGACGTTGGACCTTTCTCACGAGACTTCACCGTTCCGACGCCGCTCGCCTGGACCAATCAAGCCGCCGTCGCTACTATCGATCGCTCTTCGAATCTCGCATTGACCTGGACCGGCGGCGATCCCACCAGCACCGTCCAAATCACGGGCGTCTCCTCGGGCGCGGCTTTTATCTGCCAAGCTAAGACCAGCGATCAGCACTTCACCATCCCAGCTTTTGTCTTGCTGAGCCTGCCTGCCTCATCCGGAACATCCCCCGACAGCCTCACGCTGCTGACGACTTCAGCGACTGCATTCACCGCCTCCAGCATCAGTTCCGGAACCATCAATTCGACGGTTTCCATCAGCCAGAATGTAACGTATCATTAGCGTATACTCTTCCAAAGGAGAAAAAACATGAAGGGGATAATATGTTTTGCTGCACTTATCGCTCTGGCTGCTACCGCCGGCGCACAAACCACCACGCCAATCTCGTATTCGTTTAGCGGGACCTGTACTGGAAGCTTGAGCAATTTCACGTGCACGAGTGCGACGGGTACGATCAGTCCCTCATCGCTGTTTGGCACTTCCAGTTCGAAAATAACCGTTACCGGCGGATCCGCCAGCGGAACCACGACGAATTTTACTGTCACGTTCTCCGACGGCGATACTCTTACGGCTTCCACATCGAGTGACACGACGACGCCAGTCTCCTCGACCAGCGAGATTATCTCCGGCAACGCGACCATTACGGGAGGAACAGGTGCCTTCGCGGGGGCTTCTGGCTCATACTCGTTTTCAAACGCGATAACGGCGACAACTACGACGAGCGGTACATTTGTGGTCATCGGCTCCGGTTCCATCACCACCAAAGCCAGCTCCACCGGCGGCACCACCAGCAGCACCGCGCCTTCCATCGGCAAGAACGCAATCCTCAACGTCGCCAGCTACGCATATGTCGGTTTGCCGAACTCGTCCATCGCGCAGGGTTCGCTCTTCACGATTTTCGGAACGAACCTCGGTCCTTCCTCGAGCCCCGCGCTCGGTTTCCCCCTGCAGACCACTCTCGGCGGCGTCACGATCGCGGTCACCTCGGGCAGCACAACGGTTAACGCGATTCCGATGTACGTGTCGGCCACCCAGATCAGCGCCGTGCTGCCTGACAACACCCCCACCGGAAGCGCGACTCTCACCGTCTCCTACAACGGGCAGACCAGCGCAGCAGCTCCTTTTCAGGTAGTAGCCAGCAGCTTCGGAATTTTTGCCGCCAATCAGGCCGGCTCCGGACCCGGAATCATCACCAACGCCGGCTATCAAGTGCTGACCCTGACTTCCGCGCTCCATCCCAACGACGTGGGAATTATCTGGGGTACCGGCTTGGGCGCTTCGCCCGGAGACACTGGCTCGGCGCCGCCTCCGCAAACCAATCTGAGTGGCCTCAACTTGTCCGTCTATGTTGGCACCACCCAGGCGACCGTTCTGTATCAAGGCCGCAGCTTCTTCACTGGAGAGGACCAGATCAATTTCCAAATTCCGTCCGGCGTTTTAGGCTGCCATGTTCCCATCGCAGTCCTGATTGGAAACGTCGTCAGTAATTTTGTAACCATGCCGATCGCCCCCGCCGGCACGAATACCTGCTCCGATCCAACTGGTCCCACCACCACGCAGTTGACCGGCATCGCTTCCAGCGGCACGGTAAGTACTGGCGGAGTCGGCCTCACTCGAACCACTTCGACAGTCAACCTTGGGTCCTTAGGCGGCACGCAGACGTCGATTAGCGACGGGGGATCCGCAGCCTTCGACAAGTACACCTACCAACAAGTGCTCTCTGCCAATCCGTTCCAGACCTTCACCTTGGGAGCATGCACCGTGTACACGTTTACAGGATCGTCGGCGGGGAATGTCACTACCGGCGGCGTTACACCGACCTACCTGGATGCCGGATCGCAGATCACCGTAACAGGGCCAAATGGCGTGAAACAGCTTCCGAAAACGACCACCACCGTCAACGGCCAGACCACCATCTCGTATTACGCATCCTTGGGAGGCAACGCTTCCGGCCAGTCTCTCTATCTGAGCCCAGGATCTTATATGGTCTCCGGCCCCGGAGGCGCCGACGTGGGCGCATTCTCACAAACAGTCAATATCGCGACGCCGCTCACTTGGACCAACAGCTCCATCACGACGGTCAACCGTTCCGCCGGCCAAGTCATCACCTGGACAGGTGGCGATCCGAGTAGCGAGGTCGTAATCGATGGATTTTCGTTAGTATTGGGCACGAACCCGGATGGAAGCGACAGCGTCGGAGGGTTTTTCTACTGTGTGGCGCCGCAATCGGCAGGGCAATTCACGGTCCCTGCCGTGGTCTTATTGAGTTTGCCCGCGTCGGTGGCCAACGCGCTTATTCCGATCCCGCTCGGGTCTCTGGTCGTATCGAATCAGATCGAGGTTCCGATGACGATCCCGAACATCAGCCTCGCTTATTTCAGCTTCGCGGCCGAGACCAGCCAAAGCGTGACGTTCCAGTAGCGGCTACTGCATCACGGGAAACGCGAACTTCGGCTCGATATCAACCGGGACGTCCTTGGCCGCCTGGAGCGTCCCGGCCAGAGCCGGCGGCATCTTATCGTAGCGGTTGAACCAGGCCTCGGCGCGTGCGCGATTGCCCGTGGCTTCGATTTCCAGCAACTCCTTGGACACTTGCGCAATCGCCGCGGGCATGCGCGCATAATCCACCGAATATTTTCCGCCGGACGCGACAATGGCCCTTTGCTCCCGCAGAAAATTGAACTCCATCATCTCCGCGCGCCCGTGCGCTTCCGCGATCCCATAGCGCACGGTTCGGAAAATTCCCGCGACGTACGATGCATAGTATTCTTGCGCGCGATTCTTCGGCAACGCGCCGTGATCCATCAGCCACTGCAATCCAAACATTCCCACCACATCCGCTTTGGCTTCTTCCAGCGCAGAATAAATCGGACCGAGCGCTTCCGTGATGGCCACCTGCCTCCCATTCACTCGGGCAAACGCCGGACCTAACCCATGCGATATCTCATGCAGTACCACCGCCGCGAGATACCCTTCGCCCGACGCCCGCGCTGCTTCGGAAGCCGGCATCAAGTATTTCGCCAACGGCAGCACGACGTAGTTCACGCGCGCATCCATGAAATTCTTGAAGAAGATTTTTTTCGTGCCCTTGGCCTCGTGGATGCGCGGATCGTTCGGCAAATTATCTGCCACCGCCTGATAGCCGTGCAGTAAGTCGCCGGTGCGGAACGGCGAATCCATTACTTCCATGGGAGTCGGCTGCCCACGCTTCGACGGCCGATCCTGTGGTGCCAGCGGCAAAGCATCCTGAATGTCCGGAATGTATTTCTGATAAAGCGCCAGCTTCGCGCTTTCCGGTTCATTGCGAATCAGAATCGCCGATTCGTACGAAGTCTTCACGCCCAGCACGTCGTCGAGATAAGTCTCGTACGGCCCGAAGATGACGTCAATCTTGGGATTCTTCAGATCGAGCCATGCCAGGTCGCTCGGATAATAATCGTCGCTGAGCAACGCATCGGCGCGCATTCCGAGGAACCGCGCGAAATCCTTGTCGTCGCTCAGGCCGGATGCTTCGTGCAGTAACTTCGCCGCCGGCTCCAGCCATTGCTTATATTCCACGCGATAAGGAATCGCATCCAGCTTGTTCCCGTTCCATCGCAACACGGTATAGGGGCTGTAAATGGCCTCTTTTTCGGCGGGATGCGCCTTCGCATACGCTTCGATCTGTGCGCGAGTGAGGCCCTCCGGATACAAGTTGCGTCCCGGCGGGATCGGCTTCGAGGCAGCGAACGGTTTGTTATCGTCGATCAAATCCCAGCGGCAGCCATTGATCGCGAGCAGCCGGCGCAAATTGGGATCCTTGGTCGAGCGATACAGCGCTAATCCTTCCGGATCGCTCTGTTGCCAGTAAATCGACTCCATCAAACGGGAAGCATCCACTAATTTCTGGATTACCTCGCGCTGACGTTGATCGAGGCCCCTAGCATCGTAAGGCATCTCGACCGCTTTCCATCGCGCCAGTCGTGCTGCGATATCGGAGGATACCGGCGCGGCAGCCAGGAATAGCGGCAAGAAAATAAGCAGCCTCATTCTGCCTCTATTCTAAACGCGTTCAATTACGCAGTCCGGTGCCCACTTACTTCGGCGCCCGCATGCGGGTCCAGCGTTACACAATCGAGAATGGCGACCAGGGCCAGCACCGCAACCAAACCGAATGCGATGTGAAAATCCATCAGAGTCGGCAGCCCGCCCGATTGTCCGCGCATCCATGCTGCGGCTCGCAGCGCAACGGCGCCCACCGCTACTCCCATGCCCATCGCCATCTGCTGCGTCACTGCCGAAAAACTCGTCGCCGAACTGATGAGCGCCTTGGGGACATCCGCGAACGCCAGCGTGCTAATGCTGGTGAACTGCATCGACCGGGACAGGCCGTGCAAGAACAGCACCGCGATGATCACGATCTTTGGTGTTTGAGGCGCAAGCAATCCACAGGCGAGCAGCAAGAGCGCGGTGACTACGCCATTCCCCAGCAGCACTTTCCGAAAACCGAAGTTCCGCAAAACCGGTGTGGTCACCGACTTCATGGTGAGATTGCCGGCGAACATCGCCAGAATCAATAGACCGGATTGAAACGCGGTCATTCCAAACGGAACCTGAAACATCAACGGAAGCAAAAACGGCGATGCGTTGATCGCGATTCGGAATAGCGAGCCGCCCCAGATCGAAATCGCAAACGTTTTCTCGCGCAGGCAGGCGAAATCGATGAGCGGGTGAGGACTGCGGGCCATGTGCCGAACCGCCAGCCATCCCGCCACCACGCTGTATCCGAGGAACAGCGATACCTCCGACCATTGCTCCTTCTGGCGTCCCAGAAGTTCCAGGCTATACATGAACGACGTACAGGCCGTTCCCGCGAGCGTGAAGCCGAGCCAATCGAAAGGCCGTACTTCGCTGTCTCGCTCGTTCTTGATCCACAGCATCGCCAGAATAATTCCGATCAGACCCAGCGGCACGTTCAAAAAGAAGATCCAGCGCCAGGACGAATAAGTTGTGATGAAGCCGCCGGCGGGCGGGCCGATGATCGGCGCTACCAGTCCCGGCCATATGATGTACGCCATCGCGACCATCAGGTCCTTTTTCTCAGTGACGCGCAAAACCACCAGGCGCCCTACGGGCACCATCATGGCCCCACCCAGGCCTTGCAGGATTCTCGCCGCCGTGAATTGCCACAGGGTATTGCTGAAGCCGCACAGAACGGAGGCAAACGTGAACACCGCGATGGCAGATGAAAAAACTGTTCGCGGCCCCAGACGATCGGCCACCCATCCGCTTACCGGGATGAAGACCGCCAGCGTAAGCAAATACGCGGTCATGCCCATGTTGAGGTCCACCGGGCTCATGTGGAACGACTGAGCCATTTGCGGCAGCGCGGTCGCGATCACCGTGCCGTCCAGGTTTTCCATGAAGAACGCGCCGGCGACTAGCAGCGCCACCAGCCGGGAGTTCCGAGTGGACGTGGAGACTTGAGCTTCGCGGGGACTTGCCATGCGCGGTGCGGATCGCAAGCACCATTGTAACGGCCCCTTCAGAATGCGCAAGAACAACGGGCCGCCAGCGTGTGGCACACTGAAAGTGGAATGCCGCTGGTTCCGCCGTACATCGAATCATTGCGGCCTTATGAAGCTGGCCGAAGCATCGAAGAGGTGCAGCGCCAGTACGGGCTGGCCCAAATCAGCAAGCTGGCTTCTAACGAAAATCCCCTTGGGCCGTCCGCCTTCGCTATCGAAGCGATGGCTCGCTCGATGGATCAATTGCACCGTTATCCGAACGGCGGCTTAGATCTGCGGCGCGTTCTCGCGGACAAATTCGAGCTGAAGATCGAAAACGTAATCGCGGGCAGCGGCTCGGAGGGCATCATGTCGAACATCATCCGCACGTTCCTGTGCGATGAGGACGAGGTGCTCACCACCGAAGCTGCGTTCATCGGATTCCAGGTACTGGCAAAGTCTCGCGGCGTCGCCTACCGGACCGTGCCTTATCGCGACTGGCATTACGACTTACCAGCGCTCGCGCGCGCCATCAACGAGCGCACCAAGATCATTTATCTGGCGAATCCGAATAATCCGACCGGCACCATCTTTTCGAAACACGAGTTCGATGAGTTTTACCGGCATGTTCCCGAGCGCGTGCTGATTATTCTGGATGAAGCTTACTTCGAATATGCCAAGGATAATCCGCGCTATCCCGATTCGATGCACTATCGTTACGACAACGTGATTACGTTGCGGACCTTTTCGAAGATTTACGGGCTCGCCGGCGTCCGCATCGGATATGGATTCGCGCATGAGAGTCTGATTTCGAACTTACTCAAGGTGAAGCTGCCCTTTGAGCCAAGCACGTTAGCGCAGGCGGCCGGCATCGGCGCTTTGGCTGACAAAGAGTTTCTGCATCGTTCTTTGGAGCTGAATGCGCGTGGATTACGGCTCCTTACCTCATCGTTCCGCGAAACGGGGCTGAACGTTGTGCCGTCGGAAGCCAACTTCGTAATGCTTGTGTTGCCGAGCGCGGACCAGGCTGATCGACTTACTCATGAGTTACTCGTTCAAGGGATCATCGTTCGGCCGCTCAAGAGTTTTGGCTTGCCGAACTGCGTCCGGATTTCTACCGGAACGGATGAAGATAACCAGCGCTGTGTCGAGGCGATCGCTAAATTGGAGGTTACGTCATCATGCAAGAGTTAGCTGAGAAACCAGCACAGCCATCGGATCGAGCAGACTTCTTACCGTTGAATGGCACCGACTATGTCGAGTTTTATGTCGGCAATGCCAAGCAGGCGGCTTATTATTATCGCGCGGCGTTCGGGATGACCTGGGTCGCTTATCGCGGTCCTGAGACCGGCACGCGTGATCGCGCCTCGTACGTCGTCCAGCAGGACAAGATCCGCTTCGTTTTCACGTCGCCGCTTCAGCCGGAAGGCCTGATCGCGGAGCACATCAAGCTGCACGGCGATGGCGTTCGAGAGATCGCGCTTTGGGTGGATGACGCGGCGTCGGCTTATTTTGAGACTACTCGGCGCGGCGCGCGAAGCGTGCAAGAGCCCGCCACGCTCGAAGACGAATTCGGCCAGGTTCGGATTTCCGCGATTGCCGCCTACGGAGATACCATCCACACGTTCGTGGAGCGGAAGAACTATCACGGCGCCTTTTTACCAGGCTTCCGCGCAGTGGAGGGCGGAGACCGGGTGGTGCGCCCGGTTGGCCTGAAGTACATCGATCACATGGTCGGCAATGTCGGTTGGGGACAGATGAATTCCTGGGTCGGCTTTTATCGCGACATCATGGGATTTCAGTTATACCAGCACTTCGACGACAAGGATATCAGCACCGAGTATTCGGCCTTGATGTCGAAAGTGATGTCGAACGGCAATGGCCGCGTGAAGTTTCCCATCAATGAGCCCGCAGCCGGCAAGAAAAAATCCCAGATCGAAGAGTACCTGGAGTATTATCACGGCCCCGGCGTCCAGCACATCGCGCTGGCAACCGGCAACATTATCGAAACCGTATCCAAGATGCGCGATCAGGGCGTCGAGTTTCTGCGCGTACCATCCACTTACTATGCGGATCTCGAAAAGCGCTGCGGCAAGATCGACGAGCCAGTTAGTGAGCTCGCCGAGTTAGGCATCTTAGTGGATCGCGACGACGAAGGGTACATGCTGCAGATCTTCACCAAGCCTGTCCAGGATCGCCCGACTTTGTTCTTCGAAGTAATTCAGCGCAAAGGCAGCCGCAGTTTCGGCAAAGGAAATTTCAAAGCGTTGTTCGAGGCCATCGAACGCGAGCAGGCGCTGCGCGGAAATCTCTAAAAACGAAGCCAGTCAAGTTACTGTTTTGCAAGCGTTTGGGTTTTGGCGGGGTGCTTCAATTCCGCCTCCAGGATGGGCTTGAGTGAAGCCAGCGTCACTTCCCCGTTGTACTGCTTCCCGTTGATGTAGAACGACGGCGTCCCGTAAACGCCGGCCGCGTCGCCATCCTTCAGGTCTTTGTCAATGACGGCGCGGTATTTGCTGGAAACCATATCGGCCTTGAATTTGTCCATGTCCAGCCCGACTTCTTTGGCGAACATGAGAATATTCTCGGCCGAAAGCCTGCGAAAATTCTTAAACAGGATGTCGTACATCTCCCAGAATTTTCCTTGCTCCTTCGCCGCCAGGGATGCTTCGGCCGCCATCTGCGCGTGCGGATGCGTCGAAAGCGGAAATTGCTTGTAGATGAGCTTGATGTCCTTGGGATAAGCGGCCATGATCCGGTCCACTTGCACCACCGCCGCCGAGCAGAACGGGCATTCGAAATCGGAAAACTCCACCAGCGTGATGCGCGCGTCCTGCGGACCCTTCACCGGCGCGCCCGCGACATCGATGCGTCACCGGATCCTCGAGTGTCTTGGGGCGATGCGCTTTGGGCGAAGCGTCCATCAGCTTGCTGATTTCCGCTAGCGTCTTGCCGTCCTTAACCCCTTGGATCGCGATCTTCGCGAGCGCTCTGCTATAGGAGCAGTTGGAGTCCTTCATGATGCATTCGGCCGTCTTCATGCCGCACTGACAGGAGCAGTCCTCTTCGCGCAGCAGCTTCAACACAGCGCGTTTCTGAACGGCGGTTAAATCCGAAAGATCGACGTCGGGCAGCGTTTCGGCGGTCTTCCAGGCGTCGGCCGGATTCTGCGCTTTTGCCGGCTGCGCTTTGCCTGCCTGGGCTTTCCCAGCAGCTTTTGCGGGCTGGGACGTTTGGGCAGCAAGAGCGGCAGCGGCCATCAAGCAAAGTGCTGCAGTCCGTAGTGGCATGCCTTTATTATGCCTTGTAGCGCTACTGCCTGGGCGTACCGGAACTGCCAGCTTCCAGGAAGCTCTTCAGATCTTGCTCATTCACGCTCGGCTCGCCCGGAGCGACATTGTTCAGCTTCCCGGCCCGCATCCACTTCTCCAGCAGGTCCACCAGCGTGAAAAGGTGATCGAAGGAGTCGACGATAAATAGCAGCGGCTGGTAATGGTCGATCTCGAAAGCCTGATTAATGGCCCATTCCAGCCGAATCGGGTAGCGCTGCACTTCGGCCGCTTCGACAGCGTGCGAAATCTCGCCATAAGAACTCAGCAGCCCGCTGCCATAGACTTTCACGCCGTTGCGGGCGTGCATGAGTCCAAATTCGATGGTGAACCAGAAAAATCGCGCCATCGCCTTGATGATGCTGGTGAGGCAATGCACGCGCGTCTCCTGGTCCCGGATTCCGGAAACCAGATCCACGGCCGTGCGCGCGCATTCTCCGAATCGAACCAGCGTCTCGGCGAAATGCTTGTCGGTGTGCATGGGCACGTGGCCGGCGATGTCGTGGAAGATGTCCGGCTCCGGCAGATAATCCAGGCGGTCGGAGCGGCGAATCGTGATGGTGGTGGGGAATTCGCGGTTGCGCAGGCAATCGAAAAACAGAAACGACGGAATATACCCGCTGACCGCTTTGGCTTGAAAACCCGTGAGCGGACGCAGGAAACCGTTTACGTCTTCCAGCCGCGGAATGTGATCCGGATCCAGGCACAACGAACGAATGCCTTTCAGGTAATGTTCGTTGGCGTAGCGCTCCCAGCGCGGCAGCATGCGCGCGTACAGCTTGCGCCAGGCCTCCTGATTTTCTTCGGAATAAAGTTCGTAGGGCTGCGAGATGTACAGTTGACCGTCGCGTTTGGCCTGCTCGATGAAAGGAGCCGCGTTGGTCGTCAAGCCCGAACCGGTCTCGGTTTGGGAGTCCATAGATACCTCCCTGCTTTCAGTATACACCACATCGCTGTGGTGCTTAAAATAGGGCCAACGCTCCGTAGTAAAGTAAGAAGCGTTGACCATCGATCCGAGCACGACCGAGACCCTGAATGTTTACAAGCTGATGATTGGCTCCATCGTTCCCCGCCCCATCGCTTTCGTTTCCACGGTGAGCCAGGACGGCATTCGCAATCTTGCGCCTTTCAGTTTCTTCACGGGGGTGAGCGCCAATCCGCCCATCATTTGTTTCTGCCCGATGCGGCGCGAAGGCGCGCACCCTCGCAAAGACACGCTGCGCAACATCTCCGACACGCGCGAGTTTGTAGTGAATGTCGTGTCGGAAGAAATCGCCCAGCAGATGAACATCACCTCAGGCGAGTATCCGCCCGAGGTCGACGAATTCGAACTGGCGGGTCTCACGCCGATCCCGAGCGATCTGGTAAAGCCGCCGCGCGTGGCCGAGGCGCATGTCCATATGGAATGCCGTCTGTATCTATGGATGGAAATCGGCGCGCTGCCGCTCAGCGGGCAATCTCGTGCTCGGCGAGGTTCTGCGCTTTCATGTCGACGACCAGTAGGTCGACAACTTCAGGATCGATCCCGATAAACTCGCCGCCATCGGGCGCATGGGCGGCGCCAGCTACACCCGCACCCTGGATCGTTTCGATATGCAGCGGCCGAAGTGAGCGGACCTCCGGGCAAATCTATGAGAACAAGCGGTCGAAGATTTCGCGAGTGCGATTCTGGATCTTCGACAGTTCAGCTTTGAGCGGCTGCTGGCTCAAGTGCTCGGGCGTCCAGCGGCGCACCAGTTCGGTGAGGGCTTCGAGTTGCGTTTCCGAATTCGGCAGGCTCGCTCCCGCGTGACCGGAGTACACGCGCAAGGCGTGATCCAGCGCGCGATAAAACGTCGCCGCATCGCGCAGAAACTCGGCATCGGCGCGCTCCAGGTGCCCCATCGCTTCGATGATGTCGATCGCGCTCCGGCGTGTTCAGAACTTTGTAGAAAATGCCGGCGGCCTTGAGCCTCAGATACAGCAGCGAGAAATCGATATCGTAGAAACCGCCTGGCCCGGCCTTGAGCGGATGGCCAATGCCCTGCTCTTTCTCCAGGCGCACGCGCATCTGCCGCAGGTCCTTTTTCGAACGCCCGCTTTGCCCGTACCGGCGCCAATCCACTTGCTGCAGCGCTGTCAGGAACTTGGTCGCGCGTTCCGTATCGCCTGCCACGGCGCGCGATTTCATGTAGGCGATGCCTTCCCACGCCTCGGCGTGTTTGGCGAAATATTCCTTGTAGGACTGCTCGGACTGCAGCAGCGCACCCGCGCTTCCGTTGGGCCGCAGCCGCGTGTCGACGGCGAACATCAAGCCGGCGCCGGTGTACGCGGTGATCAGATCGATGATGCGCTCGGCGACGCGCGTCCAGAACAGCAGTTCGTCGTGATCCTCATCGGGAAGGATGAATAACAGGTCGGCGTCGGAGGCTAGATCGAACTCGCGCATTCCCAGCCGCCCCAGCGCCACCACCATGAGCTGCTGGCGCGGTTGATAGGAACGCGCCGGGGGCTGAGCCGAAACCACCTGCTCCACCGCCATCCGGTAGCTGGCCGCGATCGCGGCATCGGCCAGGTCGGAGGTCATCTCCAGCGTCTCAAAAACCGGCACGCGCAGGCACATGCTGGCGGCCTGAATCCGGAACATCTCGCGGCGGAAGAAGCGCCGCAGCCCGGTGACATCTTCCACTTGCTGAACCGCTTCGGCATAAGGATTTTCCTTGCCGATGGGCAGCCGGCTCAACTCTTCCATCAGCTCCGGCGTGCGAATCGAGCTCTTCGGCGAAATACGGGCTGTGCTCGAAAATATCGAGGGTGTAGCGCGCGATGGTCGGATCGGAATTGAGCAGCCAGAGCCACTTGGATTCCGGCATCAGCCTTTCGAGAAAATGCTCGAAAGCGCCGCCGCCGCGCCGCAGCTGGCTCTGCGAAACCGCGCCCGCCAGTTGTGGAGCGCATTGATCGAGGAACCGGACCACATTACTCGAGACCGGTTCGAGCGTCTCCGGCGTGTCCACGTCGGCGGGAGCGGCCGGCGGCAGACTGTAATAGCTGGGGCGCTGGGCGTGAATCACGCGCTCGTAAATTTCCTGCACCGCTTCCAGATGCGCGTTCAATTCGTGCAGCAGCTTCTCGCCCGACGGGGCGCTGCCGAGCTGATCGATCGGCATTTTGCGCGCCAGCAGATCCAGATCGCGCGGCGAGGTGGGCAGCGTGTGGGTCTGGCGGTCCTCGGCAAATTGCAGCCGGTGTTCCAGGTTGCGCAGGAACCGGTACGCCGACATGAGACGGCCAAATTCGGCAGCCGACAGCAGATCCTTGTCGCTCAAGCGCGACAGCGCCAGCATGGTGCCGCCGTGCCGAACCCACGGCACCCGCCCGCCGTGCAGGCGCTGCAGGCACTGCACCAGGAATTCGATATCGCGGATGCCGCCGGGCGCCAGCTTGACGTCGAACGCCGACTTTGGCCAGCTTCCGCCGGTTGAGCTTTTCGCTGATGCGCTCGCGCGTCTCCGAAACCGCTTCGACGGCCGAGAAATCGAGCGTAGTGGAGTAAATCAGCGGCTCGACGAACTCCAGCAGCTCGCGGCCGGCCTCCGGATCCCCCGCCGCCACGCGCCCCTTGATCAGCATCTGCAATTCCCAGTCGCGCGCGCGCGTCTGATAGTAGCTTTTGGCGCCCTCCAGCGAAATGCAGACCTCGCCCAGGCGGCCGTCCGGACGCAGCCGCAGATCCACGCGGTAGCACAGGCCTTCGGCGGTGTAGGTGGACAGCAGCTCGGTGTATTGGTTGGCGACCTTCTTGTAAAATTCCTTGTTCGAGATCGGATGCGCGCCGTCGGTCTCGCCGTTGGCCTTGTAGACGAACATCAGGTCGATATCCGAGCTGTAGTTCAGCTCGCGCCCGCCCAGCTTTCCGAGCGCGATGACCGACATGCCGCATTCATGCAGTTCGCCGTCTTCGCCGACGTACCGCGGCACGCCATGTACTGCCCTCAGACCGGCGCGAATGCGTTTATAGCTGACGTCCAGGATGGCATCGGCGAGATTGGAAAGCTCCTCGGTGGTCTCCGACAGCGCGCCCAGGCCCAGAACGTCGCGCAGCAAGATCCGCAGGATTTGCTGCCGGCGGAACAGCGCCAACGAAAGAGCATTGGGCGTCTCCGCGGGACGGAGCTTGAGAAACTTGCCGAGCCGTTTTTTATACTCTGCCGCAGTGAGCACGCGATTCAGGTCCGCGACTTGTTCGATCCATTCCGGATTTTGAAGAATCTCGTCGGAAAGAAAGCGGCTATGCGAGGTGACCGCGATCAGGTACTTCAGGCTCGAATGCGAGCTTGCTAAAGTTTGAAACGCATCGGGCCTTTTCTGTTTTAAGGTGGCGAGGCAGTGAAGCGTGGCGTCCGGGTCGGCGGCCGACACCAGCAGCATCTCGAGCTGTTCCTGAACGGCGGCAGGCAACCCCTCAATGATCGCGGCTACTTTGCCACGAGCTCGCCCAGGCTGGCGAAACGACGCAGTTTCAGCTAAAACGGACATTCGTAGTTAGACAACTTGGTCCACTAGTCCAATTATATCCCGAGATCGAAGGATCCCCGCTCGAATAACGCGAGCATAGAAGCCGCTCAGTCCCCAACGCGGCGAAGAAGCGTCGCCCACATTGACCTCCGCATCATAGATCGACTGATTGATGCTGGGACCGTAGATGTCGAGCGCCGTACAAGGCGTGCGAAGTTTTGTGAGTTCTAGTACCACTTCGCCGGCGCGGTAGCGTTGGCCGGGGCGCATCTGCCGGCGGTCGAGCCCTTGCGTCGTGAGGTTCTCGCCCAGCGCGCCGGGATAGAGCGCGTACCCTTGTGCGATCAGCTCTTCAATGCCTTCGGATGTGATCAGCAGCAGTGCTTTGTCCGGTCCGCCGTGGATGTTGGAATGCGCCCAGGAGTCGCCGCGAATCCCCTCGGCGGTGACGACCGCTTCCGGAATGGGACGCTTCGGAATGCCACCCGGCGAGATGTTGATCTGGAGAATGGACCCCGTCATCGCTTAGCGCCGCGGCCAATCCAATCGATTTCCAATTGATCAACCGAGCGTAGTTCCGGATCGCCGGTAACCAGCGGGCACTTATATTTCTGGGCGAGAGCTCCGGCAAAGGCATCGGCGTATGCGATTGGAAACCGCCCTTTCAGCGCAGCCGCATTCCAAATATCTTCGGCAGTCGGAACTTCAATCGTCGCCGGAAGCGTGCGCGACGATTCACGCCAGGACTCGGCCAGCGCCGGATTCCGGCTCTTTTGCAGCGAGTAATACACTTCGCCGGCGTTGATGGCGCTCATCAGAAGTGTTACGGCGCCTCTGTCAGCTTCCGAAAACAGCTCGCGAACGACTCCGCGCGCCGGGTCCCTCCCAGCCATCCATTCCAGAATTGCCCAGGAGTCAATGACGCGAGTTTTCATGCTCACGCTCGCGTTTCTTGAAAGCGGCAAACCACTTCATCAGGTCGCGCCCAGCCGCTGCCCCTTCCAGTTTCTTCCAGGCAGGTTCCTTGGAAAGCACGATCTCCTGTCCCCGGACTTCAAGCGTAAGCTTAGTGCCCTCGGACAGATTCAGCGCATCGCGGACCTGCTTAGGAATCGCGATCTGCCCTTTGGAGGAAACCGTAATCTTCTCCATACAAATATCTTATCATGGGTAAGACAAGGTCTTCCAGGGGAGGACTCACCGTCTACTTCGCCGGCGCCAACCCCTGCGTCAGCTCGATGTACGTGCCCCACGGATCGGTCAGGAACGCAATCTTCGTCGTCCCGTTCGGCGCCGAATGCGGAGGCATATCGAACACCATGCCCTGGGCTTCCAGTTTCTGCGCGAAGGAATCCAGGTCCGCCACTTCGAACCCGATGTGATCGAGAGCGCGCCCTTTGGTCGGCGCAGCCTTCTCCTTCGATTCGCCATACGTCAGATTCGCGCCGGGGATTTCGCCGGATTTGTACCGCCCGCGCGTGCCCGGCCGAGCGTCGAATATCCGCGCGTACCAAGCCTGCACCTCGGCCGTCTGGTCAGGCGTGAAATTGAAGTGCACGTGATGGAACTTGAGCGGCGTCGCGATGCTCTTGTCCTCCAGCACCTCGATCCGCACGCCATCCGACGTGGTGAGGTAAAACTGCCCCGGTTGATTTCCCTTCTCCGGTTTCAGCCCCGCCGCCTCCCATTTCGCCGCCGATTCGGCTGAGTTCCGCGCGTTGAAGCCGATATGATTCACCACCGACCCGACTGTACCGGCAGTCGGCTCTCCCTGGCGCAGCATGATAAACACGCCGGGAAACTCGATCAAATCCAGCGAGCCGTTCTTCAACGGCGTGCCGCCGAAAGCCACCCAGAACTTGCGCTGCGCGTCGACATCATGCACCACCAGATGCAGATGACCCATGACCACGCCCCGGTTTCCGGCGGGAGTGGCAAGCTGTGCGCACACGGGTAAAGAAAGGAGCGCGAGGGTGAAAACCGTAGCGGCGGCAAAAATTCGAAGCGTCATAGCAGCGAGTTTATCACCGCGCAAACGGAATTGGTTCGTGCCCGGCCGTCGAGCCGCTAGACTGGAATCTTGCACAACGTTCGGGTGAACCGTAAAGCGGCTGGCCGCATCGCTTCCGGCCATCCGTGGATTTTCGCGAGCGATGTTTTGGATCGGGGCGAAGCCGCCGCGCGGCGAGGCCGTCCTGGTCACCGGTCCTCGCGGCGAAACGTTGGGGACCGCGCACTTCAGCGACTCCTCGCAAATTTCATCTGCGGCTTTTATCGGACCGCGTCGAGAAAATCGACTGCGATTTTTTCCGGCGGCGGATCTCACGCGCCGAGGAGCACCGCCAGCGCGTCGTGTCGGGTTCCGATGCCTATCGTCTGGTCCACGGCGAAGGCGACCAGTTGCCCGGCCTGGTGATTGACCGCTACGGCCGATACTTCACCATCCAAACGCTCGATCAAGGCATGGACCGCGCCAAGCCCGACATCATTCACTGCCTGGAGGAACTGTTCGCGCCCGAGGGCATCGTCGAACGCAACGACGCGAGCGTCCGTAAGCTCGAAGGGCTGCCGCTTCAATCCGGCGTGGTCTCGGGCGCTGTCCCCGACACCGTAACAATTCACATGAATGGTCTGGCGTTCCATGCCGATCTGATGCACGGCCAAAAGACCGGCATTTTTCTCGACCAGCGCGAGAATTACGTCGCCGCCGCGCGTTATGCGCATGGCCGCGCGCTCGACTGCTTCACGTCCACCGGCGGCTTCGCCCTGCATCTGGCCGCGCGTTGCGAATCGGTGGAAGCGGTCGACAGTTCCGCAGCCAGTCTCAAGACGGCCGAACTCAACCGCTCCGCCAACGCGATCGCGAACGTCGAGTTTCGTGAAGCGGACGTTTTCGATCTGCTGGCCGGTTACTCCGCCGCACGACGCGAGTTCGACACCGTGGTGCTAGATCCGCCGGCCTTCGCCAAATCGCGCCGCAGCCTGGAGGGCGCCGTCCGGGGCTATAAAGAGATCAACCGCCGCGCACTGGAGCTGCTTTCAACGGGCGGCGTTCTGGTCACTTGCTCCTGCTCGCATCACCTGAGCGAGGCCACGCTGCTCGAAATCGTCGCCGCCGCTTCGCTCGACGCCGGCCGCAAGCTGCGCATCTTAGAACGCCGCACCCAAGCCCAAGACCACCCGATACTCCTGACGGTACCAGAGACCATGTACCTAAAGTGCCTAATTCTAGAGGTCGTATAGCACTTAAGTAAGTAAAGATCGCTTGATGGCCCGGCCGCGGGACGCCGATATGCGTATCAATGACCCGCCGCCACGTAGCATTCTTATCGTCATTATCTTTTGCGCTTACACTCCCATTAGCCGCGCAGGTACCAACAGCCGTCCGGCCCATGGACCGCATTACCGGAGTCATCGATGATCGCGTCACGGTGGTGCGCGCGGGCAACCGGCATCCGATGGCGCGTCCCGAGTTCGATCGCGGCCTCGCGCCGGCCTCCACGCGCATGGACCGCATGCTGCTTTTGCTCGAGCCCGATCCAAGTCAGCAGCAGGCGTTGCAAGCATTACTAGCGGCGCAGCAGGATCCTGCATCGCCGGAATATCATCATTGGCTCACTCCGGAAGCTTTTGGCGAACGCTTCGGAGTTTCGACGCGCGACCTCGCTCAAGTGACGGCCTGGCTCCAAGGCCACGGATTCGATGTGGAACCGGTGGACTCCTCGCGGCGGCAGATCGTTTTCAGCGGCACGGCCGGCCAGGTTCAATCCGCGTTCCACACCGAAATCCATCTTTATAACGTCGCGGGCGAAACTCATTACGCCAATGCGAGCGATCCGGCGATTCCGCGCGCCATGGCGGACGTGGTCGGCGGAGTGGTCTCGCTGCATAACTTCCTCGCGCAGCCCATGCACGGCGTCTCGCAGGCCGCCGCTGCAGCTGCTCCCGAATATACTTCGGGCGGAACGCACTACCTGGCGCCCGCCGATTTCGCCACCATCTATGACGTCGCGGCTTTGTACTCGCAGTCGCTCGATGGCACCGGGCAATCCATCGCCATCGCCGGCCGCAGCGACTTTAATCAATCGGACGTGCAAACGTTCCGGAGCATGTTCGGGCTTCCGGCCAAGGCGCCCACCGTGATCGTGAACGGAACCGACCCCGGCCTCACAGATCAGGGCGACCAGATGGAAGCTACGCTGGACGTGCAGCTGGTCGGGTGCGGTGGCCAAGAACGCGACCATCAATTTTGTCGTGTCGGCGTCCACCAATTCGAGCGACGGCGTCACGCTCTCAGCCCAATACATCGTGAACCATAATGTCGCGCCGGTGGTAAGTCTCAGCTTCGGCAATTGCGAGGCGGCCATTGGCACGGCCGGGAATCAATTTTGGAACAGCCTGTGGCAGCAGGCGGCCGCGCAAGGCATGACCATCCTGGTGTCGGCGGGCGACAGCGGCGCGGCGGGCTGCGATAGTCCATCGAGCTCTACCGGAACGGTGGCGGGCGTGAACGGAATGTGCTCCACGCCATACAGCACTTGCGTGGGTGGAACGCAGTTCTCCGACACCTCCAACCCTACCGCGTACTGGTCCGCGAACAATTCCAGCACCTATGGGTCGGCGCTGAGCTACATCCCGGAAGCGGCCTGGAACGCCAGCGGAACGGTATCGGGCGGCTCCGGATTGTGGGCGGGCGGAGGCGGTCCCAGCCAGATTTACCCCAAGCCTTCCTGGCAGTCCGGACCGGGCGTGCCGGCCGACGGGTTCCGGGACACTCCGGATGTTTCGCTCAATAGCGCCGGCCACGATGGATATCTGCTGGTTTTCGACGGCCAATATTATGTTGTCTCGGGAACCTCCATCGCCGCTCCGACCTTGGGGGCCTGCTGGCGATCGCCGTTCAAAAAACCGGCGCGCCGCTGGGACTCGCGAATCCGGTTTTGTACTCGCTGGCTACCAAGCAATCCAGCGGCGGAGCGAGCGTGTTTCACGATATTACGACCGGCAACAACACCGTCCCCGGGGTCACCGGCTTCAATGCCGGCCCGGGTTACGATCTGGCAACCGGCCTCGGCTCGGTGGATGCCAGTCTGCTGGTGAACAACTGGGGTGGAGGAAGTTCGGCTCCCACTCCCGCCTTCCAATTGAGCGCGCCCTCGACAGCTTCCCTTGCGCCCGGCGGAAGCGCCAACGTCACCGCGACCGTCACCATCAGCGGCGGCTTTAACTCGTCCGTGACGGTCTCGATCACCGGTCTGCCGAGCGGTCTCACCTACACCAGTTCGCCTTCGAGCACGATATCAGCCCCGGGTTCAGGCTCCGTCATGCTGACGCTGAAAGCCGCATCCACTCTTGCGGCGGGCACGTACAATGTCACGATCACCGCCTCCGGAAACGGCCTGTCGGAAAACGCGCCGCTGCCGTGACCATCACGCCGCCTGCCGGACAACCCATGTTCTCGCTCAGCGCGACCTCGGCTAGCTTCTCCGCCTCGGGTGGAACGGGCAGCGTCAATGTGACGGCTACGCCCGCTACCGCGACTTGGACAGCCGCGAGCAATGCCAGCTGGATCACCATCACCAAAGGCGCGTCGGGCACCGGCTCCCAGACCGTGAGCTACTCGGTCGCTTCGAATACGACCACGTCTTCTCGCTCCGGCACCCTGACCATCGCCGGAATCACATTCACCGTGAATCAGTCCGCACCGGCAACGTGCACGTACGAAGTCGCGGTCGGCGCGATCACAACCACTGCGCAGGGCTACACCGGCTCCGTGTCGGTCTCTACCGCCGCCGGCTGTTCCTGGACCGCCTCAAGCAACGCCAGTTGGCTCTCCGTCACCTCAGGAGCGACTGGCTCCGGAAACGGAACGGTGAAGTTCCTCGCCGCGCCCGATACCAGCACGTCTTCGCGCGTGGGAACGCTCACGGTGGCCGGATACGCCATTCAGTTGACCGAATCCGGAACTTCGTCGAGCCACCACTAGGCCTGGAAGGAACTCACGCGGGCAGGTAACGTTTCAAGCGGCGGCGCTACAATGAGGAACACGAATGGCGCTGCCGCCCACCCGATCCCGCTATGCCCTCATTCTGGCGGGTCTGCTGGTGCTGGCAATCTCCGGCCTCGCCCAGCGCCGTTTTCGCGGCGAGCGCTTTCCTGAGCACGAAGAAGAAGGTCCGCGGCCCAGCTTTCCCACCGGCGCCGAGTTCCATTTCATTCGCGTCGAGTATACCGACCTGCCGCAATACCACCGCTTCTTTGGATTCGCCTCGCGCAATGGGCAGGGCGACGGCTGGTGGATCGTCGATTGGCCCGACGCCGACGACCATTTCTCGCTCGGCATCCAGCGGCTGACCCGGGTCGCAACCGGCGATCCGCGGCACCTGCGCCTCACCGACGAGCACCTGTTCGACTATCCCTGGATCTACGCAACGCAGACCGGCTGGTGGGGGCTTATCCGACGCCGAAATCGCCCGCCTGCGCGAATATCTGCTGCGCGGCGGATTCTTGGTCACCGACGATTTTTGGGGCGCCGACTGGGAAACGTTCCGCGAGACCATGCAGCGCGTGCTGCCGAATAAACCGATCACCGATATCGCCGAATCGGATTCGGTCATGCACGTTCTCTACGACATCGGAGAGAAGGATCGCACCTTCATCCCGGGCACGCGCCATCTTTGGATGGGCCCGGGCGGAACCGTCACGGTTCATCAGCCCGAGGGCACCAGCCCGGCCTGGCGCGCCATGTACGACGATAAGGGCCACATGGTGGTGGCGGTGAACTACAACACCGATGTCGGCGACGCCTGGGAGTACGCCGATTCGCCGCTCTACCCCGAGCAGATGACCGCGCTCGCCTATCGCTACGGAATCAATTACGTGATCTATTCCATGACGCACTGACAGCAGCCGGCTAGTCGCCCACCGGAGCCCCGGTCTCGACCGCCAGTTCGGCCGCTCTCCTGCGGCGCGGCTTACGTCTTTCGAACAGCCCGCGGAAGCGCTCCATGTAAACATAGAACACCGGCGTGATGTACAGCGTCAGCATTTGCGAAACCACCAGGCCGCCCACCACGGCTAACCCCAGAGGACGCCGCGCTTCTCCGCCCGCGCCCAGCCCCAGCGCGATGGGCAGCGTGCCCACCAGAGCGCACATGGTCGTCATCATGATCGGCCGGAAACGAACCAGGCAGGCTTCGTAAATTGCGTCCGCCGGCAGCATGTTTTGCGTGCGCTGGGCTTCGAGCGCGAAATCGATCATCATGATCGCATTCTTCTTGACGATCCCGATGAGCATGATCACGCCTACGAACGAGTAGATATTCAATTCATCGTGGAAGATCAGCAGCGTCGCGAGAGCCCCCACGCCCGCCGACGGCAGACCGGACAAGATCGTGATCGGGTGAATGAAGCTTTCATACAGAATGCCCAGCACCATGTAGATGACCAGAATCGCCATGGTGAGCAGCACGCCCATGCCGGTCAAGGAAGACTGGAACGCCGCGGCCGTGCCCTGGAAAAGCGTCCGAACCGTAGCGGGAAGCGTTTCGCGCGCTGCGTCATCAATTCGCGTGACCGCGTCGCCCAGTGAAACGCCCGGCGCTGTGTCGAACGAGATCGTGACCGAGGGCAGCTGCCCATAATGCGTCACCTGGAGCGCGCCCACCGTATCCTTGGGCCTGGTGACCGCATCCAGCCGAACCAGCCTGCCGTTGGACGAGCGGACTGCCACCAGGTGGATGGCGTTCGGATCGCGCTGGTATTCCGGCAGCAGCTCCATGATGACCTGGTAATCGTTTTTAGGCGAGTAGATGGTCGAAACTTGGCGGTTGCCGAAAGCGCTATACAGCGCGTCTTCCACCTGCCCGGCAGTAACCCCGAGAGCGGAGGCGCGATCCCGGTCGATGTCCAGCGTCAAGGTCGGGCTGGCGACCTGGAGATCGCTGGTGACGTCCGTCAGTCCGGGAATCTCCCGCATCCGCTTTTCGAAAGCGATGGCCGATTGATACAAGGTCGGCAGATCCTGGTCCTGCAAAGTAAATTGATACTGGCTGCGCGTAAACTGCCCGCCGATGCGTACCAACGGCGGATTCGTCAGGAATTGACGCGCTCCGGGAATCGCGTTCATCTTCGGCCGCAGCTCGGCGATCACTTGCTCGGGCGTCAGCTTCCGTTCGGCACGCGGCTTCAAACGCACACCCAGGCGGCCGAAATTATTCATCGCGTTCGCAAACGCCGTGTAGTGCTCCACATTGGGATCCGTTGCTAGAACGGCGTCCGCCGCCTGCTCCGTCTTAGCCATGGAGTCGAAGGACGCATCTTGCGGAAACTCGGTCGCGCCCATGATGAACCCGGTGTCTTGCGACGGGATGAAGCCCTTCGGAACCAGACCGTAGAGATAAACCGTCAGAACCAGCGTCCCGGCCGCTCCCATCAGCGAAATAAATCGATGCCGGACCACCACGCGCAAAGTCCAGGCATATAGGTCGCGCATGCCATCAAATACCCGCTCGGAGGCGCGAAACAGCGCATTATGGTCCTCGCTGGGCGGCTTCAGAAAACGGCTGCACAGCATGGGCGTCAGGCTGAGCGACACGAATCCGGAAATCAGGATGGCCACCATGATCACTACCGAAAACTCATGGAACAGCCGCCCGATGATGCCGTTCATGAATAAAACCGGGATGAACACCGCGGCGAGCGAAAGCGTCATCGAGAGGACCGTGAAAGCGATCTCCTTGCCGCCCTCGATGGCCGCCTCAAATCGCGATTTGCCCATTTCCATGTGCCGCACGATGTTTTCCAGCACCACGATGGCGTCATCCACCACGAAACCGACCGCTAGCGTCAACGCCATGAGCGACAGGTTATCCATCGTATAGCCGAGCAACGACATGAGCGCGAACGTTCCCACCACCGAGAGCGGCAGAGCCAGGCTCGGGATAATGGTCGCCGACACATTCCGCAGGAAGACGAATATGACCAGAATGACCAGGACAATCGCCAGCAGCAGCGTGAATTTTACGTCGTTCACCGACTCGCGAATCGATTCCGACCGGTCGTAGAAAACCTCCAGATTCACCGCCGGAGGAAGCTGCGAGCGCAACTGCGGGAGCAAGTCCCGGATCCGGTCCACGATCTGCACCGTATTCGTGCCCGGCTGTCTCATCACCTGCAGCGTGATCGAACGCCGAGCGTCGAACCAGCCGATGTTCTTGTCGTTGTCGATGCTGTCGATCACGCGTCCGACGTCGGTAAGCCGCACCGGCGAGCCGTTGCGATAAGCCACAATGAGCGGCTGGTAAGCGTCGGCCGTGTTCAGTTGTCCGTCGGCTTGCACGGTGTAAGCTTGCCGCGGTCCCCACAGCGTGCCGGTCGGCAGATTGGCGTTGTGGAGCGTCACCGAATTCAGAACTTCATCCAGACCGATACCGCGGTTGTTGAGCAATTTAGGGTCAAGCTGAACGCGCACCGCGTATTTGGCCTGGCCCTGCACCAGCACCTGAGCCACTCCGTCCAGCGTGGAAATCGCCGGCGCGATCAGCGTTTCGGCATAATCGTCCACCGTCGGCGCTGGAAAAGTAGCGGAGTTCATCGACAGCTGGAGGATGGGCTGATCGGTCGGGTTCACTTTCTGGATGGATGGCGGCGCGGGCAGGTTCGGCGGCAGTTTGCGGGTGACTGCCGATATGGCGTTCTGCGTATCTTGCGCCGCGCCATCGATGCTGCGGTCCAGCGTGAATTGCAGCGTGATCGTCATCGCACCTCGGGTGCTGGCCGAGGTCATATTATCCAGACCGGCAATGGTCGAGAATTGCCGTTCCAGCGGCGCCGCTACCGAGGACGCCATGGTTTCCGGACTCGCGCCCGGCAGGTTGCACTGCACTTGCAGAGTGGGAAAGTCGATATTGGGGAGATCGCTAACCGGTAGCGTCCGGTAACCTTGGATTCCGAACAACAGAATCCCCATCATGAGCAACGCGGTCATGACGGGCCGGCGAATGAATAGTGCGGTAAGATTCATGACCTTTAATCCGGAACGTTTCCCGTAGTGAGGGGTTCGTCAGCGTACCCGAACAACCGGGCTAACTTACTCAGGATACAACATCGAAAAACTCTTCGATCACCCTCCATTCGATTGAAACGCACAACTCTGTAAAGATCTGTAAAGATGTATAGGCGCAGACTGAGCGCCCCATGTTACCGGGAGGTTGCAAAAAGATGAGAACGCATGGCCTTACGATTAACCACTTCATATCTGGAAGATTCCCTCACTCTGTTCCGGTACTACAAGAACCTGGCGGACCGAGCCATGGCGCAAGTCGCCGACCAGCAACTCGTCGCCGTGCTGGACGGCGAGATGAACTCGATCGCGGTGATCGTCAAGCACATGGCCGGGAACATGCGGTCGCGATGGACCGACTTTCTCGCGAGCGACGGCGAGAAGCCGGATCGGGACCGGGACGCTGAGTTTACGGATCCTCCCGCGACGCGCCAAGCCTTGCTCGCTCTCTGGGAAGAAGGTTGGCAGTGCCTTTTCCGCGCGCTCGAGCCCCTCTCGGAGGACGATCTCGGGCGTACCGTGACCATTCGCGGCGAAGCCCATTCCGTGATGCAGGCCATCAATCGCCAGGTGGCCCATTACTCCTATCACTGCGGACAAATCGTATTTCTCGCCAAGCATTTCCAGCAGAGCGGCTGGCAGTCCTTGACCATCCCCCGCGCGCAATCGGCGCAATTCAACCGACGCGTCAAAGCCGGCGAAGTTAGCCAACGTTAAGGCTTGCCTGATCCGCTAAAATAAGAGTAGACGCCTACATGCTCGATCAGACCCTTGCGAAAATTTTCGGCACCAGAAACGAGCGCGAAATCAAGGCGATGCGTCCGGTCGTCGCCGCCATCAACGATCTCGAGCCCGCCATCCAGCAGCTCTCCGACATCGACCTCGCCGCCAAAACCATCGAATTCAAGGAGCGAATCGCCAAGGGCGCATCGCTCGACGACCTGCTGATCGAAGCCTTCGCCGTGGTCCGCGAGGCCGGCCGGCGCGTCCTCAACATGCGCCATTTCGACGTCCAGTTGATCGGCGGCATGGTGCTGCACAAGGGCAGGATCGCCGAAATGAAAACCGGCGAAGGAAAAACGCTGGTCGCCACCCTGCCCGTGCTATCTGAACGCGCTCGAAGGCAAGGGCGTCCACGTCGTCACGGTCAACGATTACCTGGCCAAGCGCGACTCCGAGTGGATGGGCCGGATCTACAACGTTCCTCGGCCTGACGCGTCGGCATGATCGTGCACGATCTCGACGACGACGAGCGCCAGGAGAGCCTACGGCTGCCGACATCACCTACGGCACCAACAACGAATTCGGCTTCGATTACCTGCGCGACAACATGAAGTTCCGATCTGCAGGATTGCGTGCAGCGCGGCGCACAACTTCGCCATCGTCGACGAAGTGGATTCCATCCTGATCGACGAAGCCCGCACGCCGCTGATCATTTCCGGCCCCAGCGAGGAATCCACCGACAAGTATTACAAGGTCAACCGCATCATCCCCCAGCTGGTGCGCGGCGAGGTGATCGAAGGCAAGGAACCGGGCGAGAAATACACCACCGGCGATTACACGGTCGACGAGAAACATCGCAGCGCGGCGCTCACCGAAGAAGGCGTTCTGCAAGGTCGAAAAGCTGCTCGGCATCGGCAATATGTACGAGCCGCAGAACGTCGAGTGGAACCACCACGTGCAGCAGGCGCTGCAAGGCGCACGTGCTCTTCCAGCGCGACAAGGATTACGTGGTGCAAGGACGGCGAGGTCATCATCGTCGACGAATTCACCGGCCGCCTGATGCCCGGCCGCCGCTGGTAGCGATGGCCTGCACCAGGCGGTGGAAGCCAAGGAAGGCGTCAAGATCGAGCGCGAAAACCAGACGCTCGCCACCATCACCTTCCAGAACTACTTCCGCATGTACAAGAAGCTGGCCGGCATGACCGGTACGGCGGAAACCGAAGCGGCCGAATTCCAGAAGATCTACAACCTCGACGTCACCGTGATCCCCACCAACCGGCCGATGATCCGCAAGGAAAATCAGGACGTCGTCTACCGCACCGAAGAAGAGAAATTCCGCAACGCCGCCAAGGAGATCAAGGAGTTCCACGAGACGCGGCCAGCCGGTGCTGGTGGGCACCATTTCGGTGGAGAAATCCGAGCGGCTCTCCGGCCTGCTGAAGAAGATGGGCGTGCAAGCACGAGGTCCTGAACGCCAAGAATCACGAGCGCGAAGCGTCACATCGTGGCGCAGGCGGGCCGCAAGGGCGCGGTCACCGTTTCCACCAACATGGCCGGCCGCGGCACCGACATTCTGCTGGGCGGCAATCCCGAGTTCATGACCAAGGAGCATCTTGCAGCAAGCAGGGCAAGGATCCCGATCGTGCTGCAGATCAGCCGCCGTCGGATCGCCCGAGCGCGCCGAGTGGGACGCAGCTCTTCCGAGCTTCAAGGCCGAGACCGACGGTCGAGCACGACGAAGTGGTCGGCGCTCGGCGGGCTGCACATCGTCGGCACCGAGCGGCACGAATCGCGGCGCATCGACAACCAGCTGCGCGGACGCGCCGGCCGCCAGGGCGATCCCGGCAGTTCGCGCTTCTTCCTCTCGCTGCAGGACGATCTGCTGCGCATCTTCGGCGGCGAGCGCATGCAGAACCTCATGCTGCGGCTCGGCATGGAAGAGGATGTGCCGATCGAGTCCAAGCTGATCACCAAGCGCATCGCCACGGCGCAGAAGGCCGTCGAAGCGCAGAACTTCGAAGCCCGCAAACACCTGCTCGAATACGACGACGTCATGAACAAGCAGCGCCAGGCCGTCTACGGCATGCGCCGCGCAGTTGCTCGAAGGCGTGGACCAGAAAGAGCGCGTCATGGAGATGGTGCGAGGGCATCGTCGAGCAGCTTCATCGACATGCGCTGCCCCGAGGACACGCATCCCGACACCTGGGATCTGGCCGGCGCTCGCAGACCGACATGCTGACGCCAGTTCGGCGTCAAGCATCGATCCGGACGAGCTCGGCCGGCCTGACGCGCGTCGAGATCGAAGACGCTATCTTCGAGCGCGCTGCAGCAGACACGTACCAGGAGAAGGAAGACCTGGTCGGCCCCGACGTGATGCGCGAAGACCGAGCGCATCATCATGCTGCACGTCATCGACGACCAGTGGAAAGACCACCTGCTGTCGATGGACCACCTGAAGGAGGGCATCGGCCTGCGCGGCTACGGCCAGAAGGATCCGCTGGTCGAGTACAAGAAGGAATCCTACGAGCTGTTCCAGGACATGATGGACCGCATCGAAGACGAGACGGTCCGCTACCTGTTCTTCCTGCAGGTGACCAGCGGCGAACCGGGACTCGCGGGGACCAGCGGCGACGGCGGTCCCGACGGCGATTCACTGCGACCCGTGCGGCCCCGCCGGTGCTGCCGTTCTCCCCCGATGGCGAGGAAGAAGACCGAGGAAGAGGAGGACGAAGAGGCCCTGGTTGCCGCCAACGCCGAGCAGCGCCGCGCCGCGCAATCCACCGTCGAAGACTTCACCCGCAATATCCAGCGCAAGAAGGAAAAGGAAATGGCGGAGCTGCAATTCGTCGGCGGCGGCGGCACGGCCACCGAGCAGAAGCAGGCCATCTCAGCCAAGAAAGCCGGCCGCAACGATCCCTGCCCCTGCGGCAGCGGCAAAAAATACAAAAAATGTCACGGAGCGTCCTAGCCGCCCTCGTTTTCGCCTCATGCGCCTCGCGCGGCCATCTGGCCGCCCCAACTGGGCACGTATCAGCGCAAATCCGCCGAATCGGTCGCGCCTAGCGCCGACACTCCGCTTGCAGGCCGACGAGTATGGCCTCCAGGAAACCGAACTCGCTGACTACGGCGCCTTCCAGGTCAAAGCCGAGCGCTTTAAGGACCCCACCGGCGCTTACGCAGCCTCCCTCGAACCATCCAACCGGCTGAAATCGAGATCGGCGAACTATCTGCTGTCCTGCGATGGGAAATGCCCGCTCGACCTTGCCAGCCTGGCCGAAGACCGCCCTCCCGCACGTCTCCCACGCCTCCACGCCGATCCTGGGCGACTATCTGCCCACGCGAAACCGCATCCCCCGATCCGAGCGCTACATCCTCGGCCCGGTCGGCCTCGAAGCCAATGCTCCCGGAGATCCCCCCGTCGGCAGCAGCGTTTCAATACGGGACCGAAGCCGAGGTCGCCCAGTACCGCTTCGGACAGAGTACCGCCGACCCTGGCCGTCTTCTCCTACCCCAGCCCCCAGATCGCGCGCCAACAAGCCCCTAAATTTCAATCAATTAACGGCGCGGACGTCAAGCGGACGGGTTCGTTTGTCGTAGTTGCCCTCGCTCCTACAGCCATCGCCCAGAAGCTGCTCTCGCAAGTCAATTACAACGGCCAGGTCCAGATCAACGAGACGCCTCCTTTGGTGCTCCGGCCCGAGACCGCCGGCCAAATGCTGGTCGCTATCATCAACTTAGCTGGCTTCGTTTTAGTGTTTTGCGCAGTTTCCGGACTGGTGGTGGGCGGCATCCTATATCTTGCCCGGAGGAGATTTGGCTATTCGGGTGCTGATGGAAGCTTAATCAGTCTTCATCTGAGCCGCAAATAACTTGTCCCATTTCTCCATGTTAGAAACCAAAACACCCTGTTCCGGACCGGATCACCCGCCCCGCGCCGTCTCAGCCACCAAAAGCACGGCGGCCTCTAAGCCATTCTGCAGCAACGGATTGCGGCCCTACCAACGTCCGCCAGATTTTCACTTGACTCGCAACCTCCCAAGCCCTATCATCTGAATCACAAACAGGTTTTGACGGATGCGTTTCCGTCGAATCTGATTCTCCCGTACATCACCCTTGTTAGCGCAAGGGGCCTGCAAAATCAGGCATATGGTGTCACATAGCTGGGGCCGCGAGGCCCCAGTGAAATCAAAAAGGTCCCGCGAGGCCCCAGTAATTCCCTCCGGCGTTACACTAAAACTTGGACCCCGACCATCCTCGCCGCCGCAAACGCTCCTCCGATACGCCCGCCACCTGGCGCGAGCGGCTGAGCGCCCTGCGCAACGTCCCTCCCCTTCTGGCGATGGTCTGGGAGACCGGCCGCCTTATAACTACCGCGACCGTCGTACTACGCCTCATCTCCGCCCTTATCCCCGCCGGCCAGCTCTTCATCGGAAAACTGATCCTCGATCAGGTCGTCCGTTTAATCGGCCACGTTCCCGCCAATCTCCATCGGATTTGGGTCTTACTCGCCTATGAAGTCGCCCTGGTCCTCTTAAACGACCTGCTCTCGCGCGCCGTGAATCTCTGCGACAGCCTGCTGGGCGACAAGTTCACCAATCACATCACCATTCGCCTCATGGAGCACGCCTCCCAGCTCGACCTGGTCTCCTTCGAAGACCCGGTCTTCTACGACAAGCTGGAGCGCGCCCGCCGTCAGACCACCGCCCGCCTCGGCATGCTCGCGATGCTGGCCGGCATGGGCCAGCAACTGGTCACCCTGTTCTCGCTCGGGGCCATCGTCTTCGCCTTCTCGCCCTTGTTCCTGGTGCTCATGATTGTCGCCGTCGTTCCCGCGTTTCTGGGCGAAACCCGCTTCGCGATGCTGTCTTACTCCATGCTCTACCGCTACACTCCCGAGCGCCGCGAGCTCGATTATCTTCGAATGCTCGGCGCCAGCAGCCAGAGCGCCAAGGAAGTAAAAATTTTCGGCCTCGGCCAATATCTGGCGGACCGTTCGCGCGTCCTCTTCGATCGCTTCTACCTCGAGAACAAAGCGCTCGCCATCAAGCGCGCCATCACCGGTTCCCTGCTGAATCTGCTTCCCACAGCGGCTTATTATGCCGCCTACGTTCTGATGCTGGCCCGCACCGTCGCCGGGTCTCTGACCATCGGCGTCTCTGACCATGCTCGCAGCTTCGTTCGCGCGCGCTCGCGCATTGATCGAGAACCTCTTCTCCAGCCTGAACAACATCGGCGAGCAGGCGCTCTACATCAAGGATTTGTTCGACTTTTTTGAAACCCGGCCCACCATCGTTTCGGTGCCCAATGCTCTTCCCGCGCCCCGTCCCATCCAATCCGGCTTCGAGTTTCGCGATGTCTCATTCGCCTATCCCGGCTCGGATCGGGACGTGCTCCATCGCGTGAACTTTCGATTCGATGCCGGCGAGCGCATCGCGTTGATCGGCGAAAACGGCGCGGGCAAGACCACTCTCGTCAAGCTGCTCGCGCGCCTCTACGACCCGACCGAAGGCTCCATCCTGCTCGACGGCGTCGATCTGCGCGAGTATGACGTCGACAGCCTGCGCGCTGAAATCGGCGTCATTTTTCAGGACTACATGCGCTACGACATGCTGGTGCGCGAGAACATCGGCTTCGGCAGAATCGACGAATTGCAGAACCAGCCGCGCGTCGAATCGGCCGCGCAGAAGAGTCTGGCCGAGCCTCTGATCGCGCAGTTGTCGCAAGGCTATCAGCAGATGCTCGGCCGCCGCTTCGATAATGGCGTCGACCTCTCCGCCGGCCAATGGCAGAAGATCGCGCTGGCGCGCGCCTACATGCGCGACGCCCAGGTGCTGATTCTGGACGAGCCCACCGCCAGCCTGGACGCCCGCGCCGAGTACGAAGTGTTCCAGCGCTTCGCCGACCTCACCCGCGACCGCATGGCCGTGCTCATCTCGCATCGCTTCTCCACCGTTCGCATGGCCGACCGCATCCTGGTTCTCGCCGACGGCGAAATCGTCGAGCAAGGCTCCCATCAGCAACTGGTCGCCTTAGGCGGCCGCTATGCCGAGCTGTTCGAACTGCAAGCCGCGGGCTATCGTTAGTCGCCGCGTTATCATACGAAACGCCACCTATGAAAGCCGTCCGCATCCATCAACACGGCGGCCCCGAGGTTCTTCAATACGAGGACATCCCGGAGCCATCCATCAAAGCCAATGAAATCCTGTTGCGCGTCCGCGCCTGCGCTCTCAATCATCTCGATCTGTTCGTGCGCAGCGGCATTCCCGGCATCAAGTACACGATGCCGCACATCTTAGGAAGCGACATCGCGGGCGAAGTGGTCGCGCGTCGGCGAACTGTGCGAGCGCATCAAACCCGGCCAGCGCGTGCTGCTTTCGCCCGGCTTGAGTTGCCGCCAATGCGAGTACTGCGTTTCGGGCGAAGATAATCGCTGCCGGCGCTACGGCCTGTTCGGCAACACCTACGAAGGCGGCAATCGCGAGCTCATGCCCGTTCCCGAATATGCGGCGATTCCCATCCCCGACAGCATGAGTTTCGAAGAAGCCGCCGCCACTCCGCTGGTTTTCTTGACCGCTTGGCACATGCTGTTTGCGCGCGCCAATCTGCAAGCCGGCGAGGACGTGCTGGTGCTGGCCGCCTCGAGCGGCGTCGGCATGGCCGCCGTCCAGATCGCGAAGCTGTTCCACTGCCGCGTCATCGCGACCGCCGGCGGCGAAGCGAAACTCGAAAAGGCGCGAGCGCTCGGCGCTGACCACGTGATCGATCACTATACCCAGGACATTTCGGCTGAGGTGAAAAAGATCACCGGCAAACGCGGCGTTGATGTGGTCTTCGAGCATGTGGGCGCGGCCACTTGGCCCAAGAGCATGGAGAGCCTCGCCGCGCCACGGCCGCCTGGTCACCTGCGGCGCCACTACCGGATTCGATGTCAAACTCGATCTGCGATTTCTATTTAGCCGCGAGCAGTCGGTGCTCGGATCCTTCATGGGGACCTTGGGCGAACTGTACCGCGTTCTGAAATTTGTTTTCCAGGGCAAATTGAAGCCGGTGATCGATCGCGTCTATCCGATGTCGGAAATCGCCGCGGCGCACCGCCGTCTGGAGAACAAGGAGCAGTTCGGCAAGGTGGTGGTGGTGCCATAGCGCGCCGGAGTTCATTCATAGCTCCGCGGTCGCTACGCCAGAAAATCGAACAGGCTGGTCTGAGGCAGTTTCGCTTCGGACTGGAGCGCGGCCTGCAGGTCGGTTTGCGACTGCGTCAACTGGGTGATCGCTTGGGTTTCATCGGCGTCTTCAATTCCGCTCAACTGCGTCTGCAGTTGGGTTTGATAATTCGCGGAGTAGTTGGTGGCGTTGGTTACCTGGTCCTGTACCGACCCATAGAACGCCAGTTGTTGGTTCAGGTAGGTATCGGCGGTTTGAACATCGCCTACGGCGGCGTTGATGCTGGTGTCGTCGTTGCTTAGGAGCGCTTCGCGCAGGTTATTGATGGACTGGAAGACGTTTTGCTGCGCGTCGGAACTATCGAAGATCTGCTGCGCCGTCAGAGCGATGGAGAATTGGGAACCGTCGGCCGCTTGGATTTGGCGGGTGGAGGCCGTGCCTTGGTAATCGCTGATCGGATCGCTTTGCGTCAAATCCATGCTGTAGGCGGCTTGCTGGTCGTCGTCGCCGGAGAAGATGTAGCGCCCCTCCACTTGGGTATTGGCGGCGGACACCAGCTCCTGAAGCGTGGAGCCAAGCTGGTCGGCCAGAGTCTGGCGGGTATCGGCCGTCGAGGTATCACTGGCTCCCTCGGCGCCGATCGTCTCGGCGTTCTCGACCAGCGTGACGGCGTTTTCAAGAACACTCTCCGCCGTGTTCACTTCCGTTTGGACGTTATTGAGATTAGAACTCACCTGTTCCACCTGGTCCAAATCGGATTGCGTTTGCCAGACATCGGCGATCTCGTTCGGTGCATCGGAGACGGTGTTGATTTTATAACCGGAACTCAGTTCCGTTTCGGCCTCGTCCATGCTTTGCTGGATCTGGTCCACGCTGGTCAGGAAGCTTTGGGCCTGGGCGTTCAGCGAGCTGATCATTAGGTAGTTACCACCCCCACCATGTTCATCAACGTGTCGGTCACGCTGTTGAGAGTGCCGAGCATCTTGGAGATCGCCTGATAGGAGCGTTGGTATTCCATCAAGTTCTCCGCCTCCTCGTCGAGATTTACTCCCGAAATCTGCTGGCGCAAGGACTCTGCCTGGTTGAGCAAGCTCTGATCGGTGGTCTGGTCGTTCTGCGCGGTGGAGAGGTCGCTGCCTACTTGGCCGCCCAGGTTGCCATATGCCTGGGCGAAGGTGAAACCGTTCACGACGGGAGCGTTTTGAAGCGCCGCTAGGTTCAATGCGTTTCCATTTCCACCCGGAGCGCCTGGCAGCGCAGCGGCAATCTGGTCTGGCGTCAATGGATTCACCGCCAGCGTCAGGGCCGCGCCCGTGGTTGCGTTATAGGTGAATAGATCAGTGGCGGGAGCCGCACCGCTCTCATCCACGCCGTTATCGAGCGTGCTGTTTACCTGATCGGCCAAGGTTTGAGCCAGGGTATTGAGACTGCTGAGGTAGGACGGCAGGACGTTATTATTGTCATCAATCAGCGCACTCAATTGCCCGCCGGTGATCTGGCCGGTAATGTCGGAGCCGGTGCTGCTGAGCACGGCGGTTTGCGCACTGGAGAAATTCGCTTGGATGTCAAAAGTTTGAGTGCCTACGACCAGCGGCGTCTGGCCGCCGATGTAGACGGTCACCGTGCCATCGGGCTGCTGCAGCGTCGTGAAGTTAACGTACTGCGAAAGTTGCTGGAGCGCGGAGGTCAGTTGCGCGTCCACGCCGGCGTCGATAGTTCCCGAGGGGTCCACCCGATTGTCCCCGTTAATGGTGGCGATCTGGCTGGCCAGCTGATTGATGCTATCGACGGTACTGCTGGTTTGCGTATTGATGTTGGTTTGCTGAGTGAGCAGGCCGTTGGCGGTGTCGTTGAAGTTCTGCGCGACCGTGGCGGCGTCGTTGAGCACGGTTTGCCGGTCGACAGTATCGTTGGGGTTCACGCTCAGTTGTGAGAAGTCTGAGAAAAGAGTGCTGATGGCCGGCGCGAGTCCTGAGGTACTGGACAGGGGAAAATAGTTTTGCACGGAACTCAGATCGGCGACCTTTTGTTGATCGGCCCCCAGCGCGGTCTGCTGGGTGCGCACCGATTGTTCCGCAAACGCGCTGCGTGAGTTTTGAGTCGGACCCAACTGGACCCCTCCCGGCAGCCCCACCGAGATATCAAACGGCTGGGCTTCGAAGGTTGCGATTTGCTTAGCGTATCCCGGCGTGTTGGCATTGGCGACGTTGTTGGCGGTGACGCTGAGAGCGCCCTCGTAGGCCTGCAGGGCATTGGCTGTGTCGAGCAGCGAGGCCATCAAGTTACCCATGCAGCATCACCTTTCCCGCGCCCGGAGCGGCCGCCGCAGCCTGGGCGCCGGAGTTGTAATTGGGTCCGCTTTGATCGGAGGCGCTCAGCAAACGCGCCCAACCTTGGTAGAACTTTCCGGCCGATGCGGCGAGCGCCTGGACCCCGCGCAGTTCCCGGCCGAGACTTGCGATTTCCGCCGCCAATGCCCGCCGCGCCAGCGCGTTCGGTAGCGGAAGTCGCAAACGCGCTTCCAGAGCCTCCAGACATTGGACGGCGTCGCTCAAGTCCGCCGCGCCCGCATCTAAAGCCTCCACGGTGGGCTGCAACAACCTCTTGCGAACGCTCTCCAAGATCCGCCGAGCCTTGCGAGCGTGCTCGAACTCCTCCCCTTCCTTGCGGCGAAATCCCAGGATCTGAGCCGTCGTCATGGAGCGTAACCCGCGCCGCCCAACCCCAGGCTGTGCTGGATCAGGCTGGCGCTGACCAGGCCCGGCTCTACCTGATAACCACCACTAGACACCGCACCGGCCAGCGATGACAGCTTGGCCAGGTGCGCCGTCGAGTCGCTTTGGGCCGCAGCCAGGTAGGCGCTCAAATTGGACAACTGGATATGATCGGCTGCCGCGGGTTGCCGCGCGCCATCCCGCGGTTGGCCGCCTGCGGCCGGCGTCGCTCCCTGCGCGGCCCTGAATTGAGAAAGCGGGGTCTTGCCCGGATCACTAATTTCCATGGAATATCGACGGCTTGCTGCTCATCGCCTCCCTTCATTCACCGCGCGAAACCGAACGCCGGGTAGCGTTGGCTTCCATCGCGAGCACGCGGCGGCGCTCCGTGGCGCTCTACTGTTCCTATCGACGGGGCGACAGCCGGGGGTCAGGGAATAAGGCGAGAAACGCTGCGGGATATATCCTCTCAACCCGGAGGGCCAAACATCAGGTTTGTTCTCGATCGATCCATTTGTCGACCAAGGGCGCCTGGTAATGGAGCAGCCGGGTGACCAGCGCTTCCGGACACGTGTCGGAGAGCACCATCTGGCGATGTTCGGCCTTTAGAAACTGCTCGCGAACGGCGTGATCAAAGAGGGCGAGCAGAGCGTCGAAGTAGCCTTCCGACGTTTAGAATCCCGCAGGGCTTGCGATGCAAGCCGAGCTGGGTCCAGGTCAGAACCTCGCAAAACTCTTCGAGCGTGCCGAAGCCGCCCGGCAGCGCGATAAAGGCGTCGGCGAGCTCCGCCATGAGAGCCTTGCGCTCGTGCATGGAGCCGACGATTCGCAGATCGGATAGGCGCGGATGAGCCGCGTTCCTTTTCGACCAGCGCGCGGGGGATAACGCCAATCACTTCACCGCCCGCCTCCAAGGCCGCGTCGGCGAGCGTCCCCATAAGACCGGCATTGCCTCCGCCATAAACAATGGGAATGCGGTTGGCGGCGAGGTATCTGGCCAGGGATTTGGCCGCCTCGGCGTAACCGGAGCGAGCGCCAGAACTGGAGCCGCAAAATACGCAGATTCGTTTGGCCATCCAATCCAAGAATAACGTCTGGATCGGGAGGCGACGGTTATTCTATTTGCGATCTTTGACCCGGGAGGTCTTGGGTTCGCGAGCGCGGGAGGCTATCTCGACTTGCCGACTGGACGCCGGAGCCATCTGGATTACCGGGATGAGCGAATGCTGGGTTTCTTCCGACGGCCGGGAGGCCCGCTGGGCGAGTTCCTGGTTGAGCGTCGCCACGAAGGTTTCGATCTGGCGCTGCATGGCCCCCATCTTCTCGCGCATGTTCAAGATGATTTCCACGCCGGCGAGATTGACGCCCAGATCCCGCGTCAGCTTCAGAATTACTTCCAGGCGTTCGAGGTCTTCGTCGGTGTAAAGGCGGGTATTGCCTTCGCTGCGGGAAGGCGCGAGCAGGCCCTCACGCTCGTAGAGGCGCAGAGTTTGGGGATGGATCTGGTATTGCTCGGCCACGGCCGAGATCATATACGCAGCCTTGGTTCGAGTTTTACCCATAGCCTACACCTTGCTCCAGATTTCCTTGCGCGGATCTTCGGTATTGACCTGCGACAGCTCGCGCAGCAGTTCCCGGGTGCGTTCATCGTGAACCTGGGGAGCCTGGATGACCACCTCCACGATTTCGTCGCCGCGGGTATTCTTACGGGTGTTCTGCACGCCCTTTTCGCGCAGGCGGAACTTCTGCAGGTTCTGAGTGCCTTGCGGGACCTTGAGCAGCGCCCGGCCATCGATGGTAGGGACTTCGATCTTGGCTCCCAGGCCGGCTTCGGACACCGTGACCGGCACTTGAATATGGATGTCGTCGCCCTCGCGGCGGAAAAAAGGATGCGGCTCGACCCGGATCGTTATATAAAGGTCGCCCGCCGGGCCGCCCATTTTTCCGGCATTGCCTTTTCCGGGAACACGCAACCGGGAGCCGGCTTGGGCGCCGGGAGGGATTCGCACTTCCACGGTTTCCGATTTGGAAAGCCGCCCGTCGCCATGGCAGGTGGGACAGGTATTGCGCAGCCGGCCCTTGCCATCGCAGCGCGGACAGGTGAGGCTGAATTTCATCGCGCCGGCCATCTGCGTCACATTGCCGGTTCCATCGCATTCCGGGCAGACCGTGGAGGAGCCGCCCACCGAACCGGTTCCATTGCAGGTAGGGCAGGTTTCCTGGCGGACCACGTTGAGCTTGACCTGGGTTCCGCGGATGGACTCCCAGAAATCGATGTTCATCCCGTATTCCAGGTCGGAGCCTTTTTCGGGACCGGTGGCGGCCCTGCGCGCCGCGCTGGCCTCCGAAGAACTGGCTGAAGATATCGCGGAAGTTTCCGGCGCCCTCGGGGTGGTCGGCGCCCCCGCCCTGCTGATGCACGAAATCTGAAAAATCGAAGCCACCGAAGCCCGGGCCAGCGCCGTACTGCCCTGCGCCCGCGCCTGGCCCTCCGCCCGGTCCGCCCGGCGGGATGTTGTCCGAATAGAAGCCGTACTGATCGTAAACCTGGCGCTTCTTCGAGTCGCTCAGGATGTCGTAGGCTTCCTGAACCTTCTTGAAACGCTCCTCCGAGGATTTGTCGCCCGGGTTGAGATCGGGATGATACTTGCGAGCCAGCTTGCGGTAGGATTTGCGGATCTCGTCATCCTTGGCATCGCGCGCGACGCCGAGGGTTTCGTAATAATCCTGTTTCGATGCAGCCGGCATAAAAAATCCAGTCGCAGTTCCGGGGGTGGCCCGGAACTGCGCGCTCTTTGACAGTTACTTCTTGTCTTCTACGTCTACAAACTCCGCGTCAACGACATCATCCTTGGGCTTGGCTTCGCCCGCGGACGCTCCGTCGGCGCCCGCACCGGCCCGGGTTGCGGTCCCGTGCCGAGCCCGGCTGACCCGAGGATGCCTTGTACATCGCTTCGGCCAGCTTGTGGCTGGCGGTTTCGAGCTTGGAAGTGGCCTGGTTAATCTTGTCGATGCCGCCTTCCTGCATGGCCTTCTTGGTTTCGTCGAGGGCGCGCTCGACCGCTTCGGCGTCCGAAGCACTGACTTTATCGCGATGCTCCTTCAGCATCTTGTCGATGTTGTAGACCATCGCGTCGGCCCGGTTGCGAGCCTCGATCTCCTCCTTCTTCTTGCGGTCTTCGGAGGAATGCGATTCGGCATCCCGCGCCATCTTCTCGACTTCGTCCTTGCTTAAGCCCGAAGAGGAGGTGATGGTGATCTTCTGCTCGTTGTTGGTGGCCTTGTCCTTGGCGGTGACGTTCAGGATTCCGTTGGCGTCGATGTCGAAAGTGACTTCGACTTGCGGAATCCCGCGCGGGGCCGGAGGAATGCCAACCAACTGGAAAACGCCCAGCAGCTTGTTGTCGAGCGCCATGGAGCGCTCGCCCTGGTAGACCTTGATCTCGACCGAGGTCTGGCTGTCGGACGCAGTGGAGAAGATCTCGCTCTTGCGAGTAGGTATGGTCGTATTCCGTTCAATGAGGCGCGTGAACACGCCGCCCAGAGTCTCGATGCCAAGCGACAGCGGAGTGACGTCCAACAGCAGAACGTCTTTCACTTCGCCGCCCAGCACGCCGCCCTGAACCGCCGCGCCCACGGCGACCACTTCGTCCGGGTTCACGCTCTTGTTGGGCTCCTTGCCGAACAGGTCACGCACCTGCTGCTGGACCTTGGGCATACGCGTGGAGCCGCCCACCAGAACCACTTCGTCGATCTGAGCCGGGGTCACGCTCGCATCGGAGATGGCCTGCTTGCAGGGACCGATGGCCCGCTCTAAGATATCGGCGACCATCTGCTCCAGGCGCGCGCGGGTCAGCTTGACGTTCATGTGCTTGGGACCCGAGGCGTCGGCGGTCAAAAACGGCAGATTGATTTCGGTTTCGAGCACTGTCGAAAGCTCGATCTTGGCCTTCTCGGCGCCTTCCTTCAACCGCTGCAGCGCCATCTGGTCCTTGGATACGTCGACGCCGGTCTCGTTCTTGAATTCCTGCACCAGCCAGTCGATGATGCGCTGGTCGATGTTGTCGCCGCCGAGGTGGGTGTCGCCGTTGGTGGACTTGACCTCCACCACGCCGTCGCCGACTTCGAGAATCGAGATGTCGAACGTGCCGCCGCCGAAGTCGTAGACCGCGATGGTTTCGTTCTTCTTCTTGTCGAGCCCGTAGGCCAGCGCCGCGGCGGTGGGCTCATTAATGATACGCATTACTTCCAGGCCGGCGATCTGGCCCGCGTCCTTGGTGGCCTGGCGCTGCGAATCGTTGAAATAGGCGGGGACGGTGATGACGGCTTTGGTCACCTTTTCGCCCAGGTAGGCTTCGGCCGCTTCCTTCAGCTTGTTGAGGATCATGGCGGAGATTTCGGGCGGCGAATATTGCTTCCCGTTGATCTCCACGCGCGCGTCGCCGTTGTCGCCGCGGACCACTTTATATGGCACCAGCTTCATTTCCTGGCTGACTTCATCGAAGCGGCGGCCCATGAAGCGCTTAATCGAATAAATGGTATTTTCCGGATTGGTGACCGACTGCCGCTTGGCCACCGTGCCGACCAGCCGCTCGCCGGTCTTGGTAAATCCGACGACAGACGGGGTGGTTCGGCCGCCCTCCTGGTTGGGAATCACGACCGCCTGGCCGGCTTCCATGACGGACACCACGGAGTTGGTCGTCCCCAGGTCTATCCCTATGATCTTGCTCATCTTACCTCGCTCCTCCGGATGTGGAATCCGGGTTGTATTTAGCTACCTCTTATTATCAAACCTTAGCGAGATCTTGTCAAGTAGGTGTGAGCGGAGATTGGTAGAGAAAAGATCGTAGGACCTGAGCGGAGCGAGTTATAGATGGAGCTACAACCGCTTAGATGAACATCTCTTCGTCTGTGGTCACCCGGTCGACGCTGGGGCGATTGCCGCGGGCCAGGAATGCCAAAGCCGCGCGGAGGCCGATGGCGATCCCGTTGACTTCCCGGAGCGGCCGCATGATGCCGCTGTGGAAGACGGCCACGGTCTCGTGAACCCGGTTGACGGTGTCATCCAGAACCATCTCCACGCGCTCCAGCTGCACCTTGGCGCGGGCGCTGGCGTCGGAGACAACCTCTTCGACCATGGCGAGCTGGCGCTTGGTGGAGTCCAGGATCTCGTTGGTGCGGGTGGTGATCTCGGCAATTTGCACGCGGCTTTGTTCCACGGTGGTTTTCGTGGTGTCGATCAGGGACTCCACCTTGGGCAGGAGTGGCTGGATGGACTGCTGCATCGATCGAGTGGCCTTGTACATTCCGGCCAGCATGCCGGCCTGGATGCAGAGCGCGATGGCGGCGATAATCACGAACGCGGTCATCACATAGAGCAAGATGGTCTGGTCCATGGGGAAGCCTCGGTTTCGGACTAGAGGCCGTCGGTGGCGTTGCCGGCGCTGCCGGTGACCGCGTCGCGATAGGCCTGTTTGCCGGCTTCGACCGCGGCCGTCAGGTTGTCGCGCTGGCGTGTCACGGTGCTGCGGCTGCGCTCCACGGCGTCGTTGGCCGTATCTTTCAGTTCCATGCCGCGCTGTTTCAGATACTCGCGGCCCTCGTCGGCTTTGGAGCGGATCAAGTTACGCGTCTCTTCGCCGGTTTTTGGAGCGAAAAGCAGCCCGGCCGCCACTCCCAATCCGAGGCCCAGGAAAAAATATGAAAATTTGTTGTCTTCCTCCATGGTTCCAGTCCTTTCTTGATGCGGTGCTGCTACTTTTACAATAGCAGTCCACGATCTGATAGTGTCCTCAATAATGACGCACCATAAGCCAAAAGTGTTCGATAAAGAGAAGCTCATGAACGCCGCTCTGCGGGCGCTGGGGGTGCGCGGCCATTCGATCGGCGAACTGCGGGAGAAACTGCGTCGGCGTGGGCAGCCGGAGGACGTGGACGCGGTGATTCAGAGCCTGAAGGAGGCCGGTTACCTGGACGATCGGCGGTTTGCCGAGCACTATGCCGCCGGGAGGTTGGAGAACAACCTGGGAAAGATGCGGGTGGTTCGCGATCTCAGGCAGCGCCGGGTGGCGGGCGAGTTGGCGGCGAAGGTCACCGAGGCGGCGTATCGCGACACCAACGAAGCTCAGCTCATCGAGCAGTTTCTGGAGCGCAAATATCGCGGCAAGCGGTTGGGCGAGTTTCTGGCGGATGAGAAGAACCTGGCGGGGGCGTTTCGGCGGCTGCGCTATGCGGGTTTTTCGGCCGGGGCGTCGATCACGGTTCTGAAGCGCTATGCAAAGGCGGGCGAGTCGCTGGAGGGGCTGGAGTCGGAGGGCCCGGCGGCAGCAGAATAATTAACGCGCCAGTGGCAGTTTCGGGCACTATTGAAATCGGCTACGTTCGAAATCTCAGCCTAACTCCTGCCAATCATAGAAACCTCTTGACTTACTCATTAAATGAGGTAAATTTGAGCTAGAGGACGACCCACATGGAATGGACTGCGACGAAGGATCGCCGTAAAAAACTCTGGCGAAGGAGAAATATTTGCAAATACGCACGGTCCAAACTCGAACATTTCCAATACGCGGGGCTCGCGAGGTTGAATCCGTAGAACCGAAGCTTTTTTTGAGACCGAGGAAGTCCTGCTGATCGATATGCGCCAGAGGACTGCCTCGATCACAATCGTGAAGGCACCCTGCGAAGGGCATTCATCGGAAGGAAAATATGAGAATTCAACTCGAGCTGCCGGAAGCCCGCGTTCAGGAGCTGAAGAAGCTGATGGAAGAAGCGGGCTTTGAAACTTACAAAGACCTGTTCAACAACACCCTGACGCTCTTCGAATGGGCCGTCAATGAAGTGAAGAACGGGAAAGTTCTCGCATCCATGGATGAACAGAATGAGAAGTATCGAGTGCTCGTGATGCCGTTCCTGGAGCGCATCGCGAACGCCGCGCGAAAAGCCGAACAGCCGGCCTATAATGGTGCGAGCCGGTGAGGTTCGAGTCGCACCTACTCCATGGCGTCGCCTCAAGGCTCGGCTGCTGGTTCGTCGCAGCCCTCGTCCCAGAGTCCAGTCAAGGACTGGGTAACGAGGGTCACAACCGAGCATAAAATAGATCTCCAAAAACGAATCATCGTATTTTTGCTGCGAGCGTACGGCTTTTTGCTTGCGGCCTCGATCCTGATCTTCATTTTTCAAGGCTTCAACCTGTGGGGATTTCGCCTCAGCGAAACTGATCTGAAATTCATCGGAGCGGCGACCGTCGCTGAGATCGGCGGTTTGCTGACTCTGACGTTTCGCGCGGTCTTTAGTAAGAGCAGGTGAGGCTGGCTTCCGGCGCCTAACTGGTCAACCGAACCATTGTTTTTGACCGTCCCCTGTGGTAAGATTCCGGGCAGTTCGAGGGGAGCACCTGACCTTCGGAAAGGATGCGATCAGGCCATGAAAAACATCGGTTTATGCGTGCTTGCGGGGGCGTTCATGATTGCCGCGGGCGCTTCGGCTGCGGAGAATAGCGGCGGCTCGGCGACGGCGACCGTTCATCGTACGGCGGACGGCCATCCCGACCTGAGCGGCATTTGGAGCTTCGCGATCAGTCTGCCTCCCGGGCCGGTGAAGAAGGTCGTCGATGGGAAAGTCACCATCGAGAAGGCCGATCAGAGCGCGCGTTACAGCAATCCGAATGAGGCGAAAGGCGCGCTGCCTTGGACTCCCACGCCGTCCTACAAACCCGAGCTTCAAGCCAAGGTGCAGTATTTGAGCGAGAACGAGAGCAAGCTGGACGGAGTGTTTTATTGCGGCCGGCCGGGGACGCCGCGCATCGGTCCTCCGCGGCGCATCGTTCAATTGCCCGGCGAGATGCTGTTCCTTTACGAAGACATTTCGGGCGACCCCTACCGCATCGTTCCCACTGATGGCCGCCCGCATCAAAAGGATCCGAATCCATCCTATTACGGAGATTCGGTGGGGCACTGGGAAGGCGACACGCTGGTCGTGGACTCGACAGGCTTCGTCGACGATTCCTGGTTCGGCGAGGACGGCTACTTCCACACGGCCGCGATGCACGTGGTGGAGCGGTTCTGGAAGGTTGGCGCGAACCTGATTTATCAAGTGACCGTGGATGATCCGAACGTGCTTGCGCAACCCTGGACCGAAGCGCCGCACGTGGTGAAGCCTTCCACCGAGCCTTTGGAAGAATCGCCCGCGTGCAAGGATGACGACGGGAATCGGTTGTTGAACCAGGATCATCACCTGCAGCGGTAGTTACGTTCATACCCGGCCCCTCCTCGCTCCTACTCGCGTTGCTCGCGATCGCCGCAAGCTTTGCGCAAGCTCAGGATTCGGAGAAGCCGATCCAGGTGGACGTAAATGTGGTCAACGTCCTGTGCACCGTTTACGACAAGCGTGGAGCGCTGGTAACGGATCTCGGCAAAGAGGACTTCGAGGTACTCGAGAACGGACGCCCCCAGCCGATCCGCTACTTCGCGCGCGACTCGGATCTGCCTTTGACGGTGGCTCTGCTGGTGGACGTGAGCGGCAGCGTGAAGGAGTTCATCGATCAGGAAAAAGGCGCGGCCCTGCAGTTTCTGGAAGCGGTTCTGAGGCCGACGGATCAGGCGGTGCTGCTGGGCTTCTCCAGCACCATTGTTCAGTGGCAGGGCTTCACGTCGTCGCCGGAGTATCTGCGCATGGCGCTGGCCCGGCTGCGAGCGGTTCCCTTCCGTGGATTGCCGCAGGAAGGTCCAATGCCCTCCACGCTGCTCTACGACGCGGTGTATCAAACGGCCCAGGAGAAGCTCAAGAAAATACCGGGGCGCAAGGTGATGGTGGTGGTCTCCGATGGCCTGGACAATGGCAGCCGCAAGCATTCCGATCGAGGCGATTGAGGCGCTGGAGGCGACCAACACGATCGTCTACGGCATCTGCTACGAGGGCAAGTTCAACGGCTGTTCGTTTTTGAAGGAACTCGGCGATCCAACCGGCGGCCGGATGTTCGAGGCCGGCAAGAAAATCCCGCTGTCGCGAATCTTTCAAATCATCGAAGAGGAGATGCGCAGCCAGTATGCGATCGGGTTCGTGCCGGGCAATCGGACGCGCGACGGCGCGTTTCGGCGGCTGCGAATCAGGGTGGATAAACCTGGCTTGAAGGTGCGATCCCGCCACGGCTATTATGCGCTGGCTGCCGAACCCGCTCAGAAATAAAGCTTGGCGCCCAACTGAATGATGCGTCCAGGCGCGGCGGTGAGCACCTGTCCGAAGTTGCCGGAGTTGATGTCCTGGAATGAAATAATGTTGCTGTTGAAGCGGAACTGGGTGTGGTTGAACGCATTGAACGATTCCAAGCGCAATTCGATGCGGCGGTTTTCCCCGGATCGGATTTCCTTCATGATAGCCAGGTCGGTGTTGTTGATGCCGGGACCATGGAAGTTATTTCTTCCCTCATTCCCCAGCGTGCCGTAGGGCTCCAGGCTGAAACTGTTCGGGTTGAAGTAGTAATAGGGAAGCGCGGCGGTGTTGCCAGGGTTCTTGGCCGTATTCACCAGCACCGAATTCTCCGGATTGTAGGTAGTAACCGGGCCGTTGACATTGGGTGCATCCCAGCATTTATAGAAGACCTCGCTGTCGCAGGTGAGCGAACGGTAGCCGGTGTCGCCGATGGTGACGGGGAAGCCGGTCTGGAGCGTGGTGATGCCGGAGATGCGCCATCCGTCCAGAACGTAGCGTGAAAATTCATTGTTCCAATGCGGACTGACGTGCGGAAGTTCGTAGTTGTAGTTGATGACGAAGCGTTGGCGGGCGTCGTAGGAGGAGTCGCCACGGCTGAGCGCGAAATCGTATGGGTCGACGGAGCGCGAAATGCCGGAAGCGACGTGCCGCTGTCTTCGTAGCTGGAACCGAGGTCGATGGAATGGCTCCAGGTGTAGGCGGCCAGGAACATCAGGCCGTGGCTGAAGCGTTTGTTGAGGCTGGCTTGAAATGAGTTGTAGCTGGAGACGCCGCGGGTACCCTGCGTGCCCACCGAAGCAAAGATATTGCCCGGCTCATAGAGCGCGTGGCTCGGATAATCGACGTGCTGGTTGGCGCGGTCGGCGATACATTGCGGATCGGCTGCGCAAGCCGCCTGGCCGGCGGGCGAAATGGGATTGCCCTCGTATACCAATTCCAGATGGCGGCCCTGAGCGCCGACGTAGCCGAGCTGGAGAATCATCGCGCCGGGCAGCTCGCGCTGCACATTGAAATTGAAATTCATCGAGTAGGGATCGGTGAAGTTGGGGTCGATGACGTTGATCTCGAGCGGATAGAACTGCGAGAAGTCGACCGGTTGTCCCGGCGCCGGGCGGAGTGAACGGGAAATGGATTGGCGACGCGTCTGGCCGGTGGCGATATCCCGTAACGGATTCGCGAAACTGGGGCTGCCTGCCGGGCAGGCCGCCGGCTCCGAACGACTCCAACGAAAACGGAGCGGCGAGCAAATCCTGCAGTGCCCAACTCTTCTTCGGTGCGGTTGTAGTAGATGCCGAAGCCGCCGCGGATCACGAAGTTCTTGCTGCTGCCGCCAGTGAGCGCGCCCCAATCCGGCGCATAGGCGAAGCCAAAGCGCGGAGCGAAATGATCGTAATGGTTGTAGTAACCGGACGGCGAACAACCTTTGTCGCCTGGGAAAAGCAGGCCGACAGGCGCGGTGGGATAGACGGTGGATTGCTGGCCGGGGCGGAAGCAGTTATTATCGAGCTCGTCGAAGTGCTGGTTCACCAGCGGCGTGTCGATCTGATAACCGGTGCCGTAATTCAGCGTCAGATTCGGCCGCACCTTCCAACTGTCTTGCGCGTACAGATAGTATTCGTAGGTGCGAAAATCCTGAAAACCGCCGCTGTCCTGCACGTAATAATCCGGAATGCCCAGCAGGAAATCCGCGCCGGGATCGCCGGTGCTATATGTCCCGTGCCGCCAAAGTCAAACATGCCGCTGTTGAACGCTTCGTAGGGATTGGTCACTTGGTAACGCTGGCCAGCGAAGCCGAACTTGAGAGTGTGGGTCCCGGCGACCTTCGAAAAATTGTCGTTGATCTGATAGGTGTTGTTGATATCGGGCTGCGGGCCGTAGGGACTGAAGCCCAAGTTAAACAGACCGTTCACGTAGATGGCGGGAGCGCCGGCGCTGGAGGGAAATTGCGGGTTGATGCCAGTGAATCCAAACGAGGAAGGCAATGCCGGATTTGTGGGAGCGACCTCATCCGAGTTGAACCGCACGTAGGACAGGCGCAGCTCGTTCAAAGCCGTCGGGCTGAAGGTGTGGTTCCAGGCGGCCATGAACATCTTGGTAGCGGAGTTGTCGATTTCGCCGAAACCGGGCACATTCGCGCCGTAGAACGACAGCGTGTGAGTGGTCGGCTCATGGTCGAAAAGCAGCGTGCCCCAGAGCGCGTCTTTATCGCCGAAGGTATGATCCATGCGCGCGATGCCCTGCTCCTGATCCTGGATCTCGGTCGGATTGAACGAATAGAGATTGCTTCCCAGGTTGGCAAGGGGCACATAGGCGTTCAGGAGTTCTGCGAGATGGAATTAAAATCCGCGGTGGGGATGTGTCCGGTAGGGAAGAGCACGTTGTAGGGCGTGCCGGCCGGCGTAGGTGGCTCCGTTCTCGCCCATCAAGGCAATGGGCGAAGGCGTTGTCGAAGTCGCAATATCGGGAAAATAGCCGTCCCGCTGCTGCGCGGTGAAGACCGTGGTGGTGTTGGAGAGCGCGTTCGAGTCGGGTTTTCGATTTCTGGTTCCCTGATAGGAGATAAAGAAGAAGGTGTGATCCTTCCACACCGGTCCGCCCAAAGTTCCGCCGTACTGGTTTTGATGGAAGATGGGCGCGGTGGCCTGGAAAAAGTCGCGAGCGTTCAGGAAGGTGTCGCGGTAGAACTCGAAGGCGTCGCCGTGAAACTGGTTGGTCCCGCTCTGGATGATCGCGTTGATGATGGCGCCGGAGTTGCGGCCGTACTCGGGGTTGATGGTGCTGGTGATCAGGTTGAATTCGGCGAGCGCGTCCGGGCTGGGCAAAACCTGGGGCGCGTTAATGCGCAGGTCCATGGCGTCGATGCCATTCAGCAGGAAGGAGTTCTGCTGGCTTTGGCTGCCGTTGGTGGCGAACGACGATGAGAAGCGGTCGCTTTGCGACATGACTCCGGGCGCGAGCTCTTCGAGCGTCACCCAGTTGCGATTGAGCAACGGCAAATCGAGGATCTGCTGCCGTTCGATGACGGTCCCGAGTTGGGTTACCTCGGTCTCTACCTGCGCCAAGTTTCCCTTCACCTGAACGGATTCGCTGAGCGGACCGATCTCGAGGGGGACCGGGAGTTCGTAAACCTGGTTTAACAGCAAGGAAATCTGTACGGCGGTGAAGATGCGAAAGCCGGGTTTGGTGACGGTGACGTCGTAGGTGCCGATCGGCAGGCTGAGGAACTCAAAGCTTCCGTCATGAGGCGGAGGGAATGGTTGTGGAGACGTGCGTCTGTGTATTGGTGGCTTTGACCTGGGCGCCGGGAACGGCGGCTCCCGAGGGATCGGTAACAGTTCCGTGGATTCGTGCGATAAGTTCGTCGGCTTGGAGGCGCCAAGGCGAGGCCGTGAAGAATACAGCAATTCCCCACAAGACGAGGGTAACCTTTTGCATTGTGCCCCTGTGGTCCTTCTGTCACTACCTAAGATTAGTGGCTTGGGTCCATGATATGGACCTCAAGTTTTTTTTGCAAGCGCAAAATGAAGAAGGCCGCTCGCGCGGGAGCGGCCCTGGATTGATGCGACCGAGTGAGGGCGGCGAAGCCTCCACTCGATCTTAGAAAATTATTTTTCCGACCACCTGAATCGTGCGTGAGTTGCTCGGGAAGAATTCGCTGAAGTTGCCGAAAGCGGAATTTTCAGGAAGCAGGAAGTTTCGGCCTTCTCGCGGTGTAGCTCTCCGCGCTCACGTCGCTCAGAAGACCCGGAATGTATTGCGGGTGATTCAGGAGATTGTAGAACTGTCCGCTGAATTGAAGCCGGACGCGCTCGGTGACGTTGAAACGCTTGATCAAGGCGGCATCGATGTTATCGATGGGGAGCATGGGGAAAGTGTCGCGCCCACCGTTGGCATAGGCGCCGAGACCGGCTTGTACGTAGCGGGCGTTGGGATTCTGGGCAACATAGGCCACGATGTTTGGAGAACCCGCAGAAACTACGCTGCCAGTGCTGGTCAGTGCAATCACTCCGCTGCCGATGTTTGCCTGTCCGGCAGGATTAACCACGGCGCGATCGGCCGCGGAATCGTTATTCAGATTCGAATCGACATTGCTTTGAACGGTGGCCCATTCCGGCGACTGATAGGTGTAGGTTCCCGCAACGACCCAGTTTCCGACCAAGTTTTTCATGAACCAATTCCCGCTGGATTTGAACCACGGTGTGTCGTAGTCGGCCGTGAGCGTGAAACGGTGCCGATGGTCCAACAGAGAATTACCCCAATCCGCCATCAAGTTTTGGAAATTCTCAGCGCGGCGAGGCGTGATGGCGGTGGCGTTCACAGTGTCGGTAGCGTCATCGAGCGCATGGCTCCAAGTGTATGCGGCGATCATGGAGAGACCACGCGTGAACCGGCGCGTCAATTGGACATCCAGGCCGTTGTACATGGACTCCCCGATGGGCTGATACGAGGTAATCGTGTTTGTAAAGCCGTATTGGGCCCAGGAATTGCTCGGTACCGCTTCCAGCGCCCCGAGTGTCAGAGGTAAGGCGGAGAGCTGCGCGACCGACGGCATGCTGAAGAAAGTGGGCAAGCTGTTGGTGGGAGTAACATCGCTGGTGCGGTTGAGCTGCTGTTGGACCCAAAGGTGGACGCCTCGCGTGCCGATGTAGCGGACTTCCAACGTATAATCCTGATGGAAGACGTGTTCGACGCCGATGTTCCAATTCTCCGAATACGGGAGAGTCTGATTGGTGGTGTAAGAGGCGGTTTGCGCCCTGGCGACTGCGGGATTGGTGGTCGGCGCCGGGGGAATGGGGAGAATGCCGCCGCCTGCGAGGAAGCCCGGGGCATTGCTGGTAAGACTGGGTGTAACAGTGGTCTGGTAGTAAGGCGGCACTTCATTTACGGCCAAGTTGTTATAGAACTGGTCGTAAGAGATATCCGAATCCCGCTCGAATCGATGTTTTTCCGCTGCTGCCGGGTGAATAGGCGAATCCGACCCGCGGCGCCCAATTATTAGTTTGAGATTTCGGATCGTTGAAAGTGATCACTCCCGGAACATCGGCAATGGCATTCAGAGCCTGCGCGCGAGAAGCAACCGGAACCGTCACGTATTCGTATCTTATTCCCAGGTTCAGGGTGACATTCGACCTGAAACGAAAATCGTCGTTGATGTAAGCGCCCTGTTGTACGAAACCGACCGGATATCCGCCCGCCGCGGCGCCTACGCTGCGCTCATTTCCCACGTCCGGAGCCAGATCCATAAGATACTGGTTCAGGTCGGAGTAATCGTAGTCCCCACGCGCGCGCTGAACGAAGGTATTGGTCGCGATGATGTCGTGGACGTCGTAGCCGATTTTGACCGTGTGGCGGCCAAATGTTTTCGTGTAGTTATCGGTTAACTGATAAATATCCTGAATGTAGCCTTGCGGAGTATTCGGATCCGGGCCGAGCTGCAGATTCAGGTCATTTTCAATCATGATGTTCGGAAACTGGTCGAGGCCCGGGAACGAATAGTTGGGAATGGCATAGTTGCTGAATCTACGGCTGAACGAAAGCCGAAATTCGTTGATCGCAGTGGGGCCAAAGTTATGATATTCGGCCAGCGTGGCCAGGTGAACATAGTTTTGCTGGGGAGCCCAGAAGGCCGGCAAATTCGCGGTTGTGTCGATGGTGTCGAACTTGTTGTAGATGTATCGCAGCCGGAGCTGGTCTTTGTCCGAAATATCCCAGTCGCCGGCCGTAGCCAGATTGTACTCGTTGGAATAGGAAGGACCCACAACGTTGACCGGCCCAATCGGTATGTTAAAGTTTCCGACTTGTGTGGTGCCGTTCGCTGCCGGCGCCGGGGAAAGGAATTGTTCTAGGACCTTCAGATTGGTGGCGCTGACTCCCGGGATGCCCGCAAGCGTAGAGTATCCGGCGGCCGTAGGAGCAAAGATCTGATTCGGGGGCGTAGGCGCCTGACCGATCGGATTGTATTCAAAATCGGCGAAATAGAATAGCTTATTCTTCTTGATGGGCCCACCGATGGTTGCCCCAATCCGGTTATTGTCGTAACGCGGATTGCTGGTAGTGAACCCCTGACGCCCGTTCTGCTGGTCGATCGCGTTGAAATCGCGATTCTGCAGGTATTCGTAAATGGAACCGTGAATCTGGTTGGTCCCGCTCTTCAGGCCTACATTGAAAACTCCCCCGGAGGTGAAACCGAATTCGGGGCTGAATTGGTTTTGAAGGACCGTGAACTCGCCGATGGCGTCGATGGGCGTGTAGACCACGGGACCCGTGACGCCCTTGTCGTTGTTGTCGATCCCTTCCACGTTGAAGCTGTTATTGGTTGGGCGCTGGCCCCCGATCGAAGGACCAGTCCCGTAGCCGCTACCGGTCGGGTTCGTGACGCCTGCGTTCAAAAGACTGAGGTCGGCGATGCCGGCATTGGCCAGAGTTGGGGCGGTCGCTCCCCCGAAAAAGGCGGCCTGGGGTAGATCCAGGATCTCGCGGGACTCAAACGTATTCTGTATTTGATAAGTGGTGGTGTCGATGGGTGGCGCAGATTCGGTGACTTCCACCGTGGTCGCTGTAGTTCCGACGGTCAGCGTCATGTTTTGCGTGACGGTATTGTTCAGCTGCACCTGAACGTTCTTCACAGTGGCGGTTGCGAAGCCCGTCGCGGTGGCCGTCACGGTATAAGCGCCCCCCGGAAGGTTGGAGAATCGATAGGCGCCGTCGGGGCCGGTAACTGCGGTATATTTTACTCCGGTCGCGTCGTTTTGCGCTGTCACCGCGGCCTTGGGAATCATGGCCCCCGTAGGATCGGTCACACCGCCGACCAAGTCGCCACTGATGGCCTGTCCGAAAAGCTGAGCGGGAACAGCCGCAGCCATCAAAAACATAACTGCCGCCAAAGCTCGTACTCTAATGCTGGTTTTGGAAATCATTACGTCCTCCGTAGGCCTTACTTTTTCCTTTTTACGTTGTATCGGACTTTCGCGGTCCAAACGTGACCATGGGCCGGGCCACTTAGTCGATCCCCCATCCCACAGGCGGTCGCGGCTTCGAGGTCGTGAGCATCTGTGGTACCAAAGGTCCTAGCCGGGGACAATCACGTGAATGTTCAGCACAATCAAGGTAAAAATCTGATTACAAGGCCTAAAATCTTGCAAGCCTACGATTTCCAATAGGGATCCCCCCGTATTGCTTCCATAATCAGAAGATTACCCGTGTCGAAGGATGGTCTTGCCCGCGTCAAAAATTGCAACGTCGGTCTTTTGCGCATCGCTTGCGGCCGAATGCCGCCGGACACCCCTTCTGCGCCCTATAATTCTAAGAGGGTCATGCGAAAGCGTCTCGTGCTGGGTTCCGGCGTCCTGCTTCTGGCCGTGCTGGTATCGCTGGTAGTGTGGCAAGGATCGTTCAACTTCGGCCCCTTCGCGCCCACCAATATCCAACAGACCTACCTGTTCTGGGCCGTCTCGACGCTGATTTTCATTCTCACCGTCACGTTGGGCTTTATCCTTTTCCGTACCGGCGTGAAGCTGTACATCGAGCGGCAGGCGAACCGGCCCGGCTCGCACATCAAGTCCAAACTGATCGCGGGAGCGCTGGCGCTTACCGTGCTGCCGGTCTTTTTCCTGGTGCTGTGGAGCGTGTCGGTTCTCAATCTGAATCTGGACAAGTGGTTCAGCCGTCCGGCCCAGAAAATCAATACCGACGTAATTCAGGTCGCCAACGCGCTCAATCAGGAAGTCCAGGACAAGCTAACGGCGCAGGCGCACTGGCTGGCATCGCTCGCGGTGGGCGAGAATGCGGATTTCTACGAGCGATTCTGCGCCGCCAACCGGATCGAGCATGCCGAGATCGTGAACCGCGAGGGCATGAGCCGCGTGCTCTGCTCGCTGTCGCCATCCCACGAAGGTTCGCTCTATCAGGCGCAGGTGAAGACCGCCGCGGGTCTGGTGGTACTTTCGGCGCGCATGCCTCTGGCCCTGGCGGCGAAACAGCAGGAGGTCAACGGCTATATTTCGGAGTACAACCGGCTGGCCGCGGACCGCAAGGCGTTTCGCAATCTTTATCTGCAGCTTTTAATGCTGATTACGCTCTTCATTCTGTTCTTCGCCGCCTGGATCGCGCGGTACATGGCGGGCCAGATCAGCACCCCGATCACTGCGCTGCTCAAAGCGGCCGAGCAGATTCGAAAGGGCAACCTGGGTTATCGCGTGCACGTCCGCGCGATCGATGAGATGGCTACGCTGGTCAAGGCTTTTAACGAAATGACGGAGGCGCTGGAGACTAACAGCCAGGAGCTCGAAGCGCGCCGCCGGTTCACCGAAGCGATTCTGGAGAGCATCCCGACCGGCGTCATCTCGCTCACCTCCGATGGCCGCATCCAGCGCGTGAACCGCGCGTTATTGGGCATCTTCCCCGAAGAACAGGTGGCGCGGGCATCCCGTCTGAGCGACCTGTTTTCCCGCGAAGACACCGCCGAAATTCGCTACCTGATGAATCGCGCCCGGCGCACCGCGGTGGCCAGCACCCAGATCGAGTATAAGGCTGAGCGCCGCGTTCTGCATCTGGCGCTGACGGTCGCTGCGCTGGACGAGCAACGCCGCTCCGGTTTTGTGCTGGTGGTGGAAGACACCAGCGAACTGCTACGCGCGCAAAAGTCGGCCGCGTGGCATGAAGTGGCGCGGCGGGTGGCGCATGAAATCAAGAATCCGCTGACGCCGATCGCGTTGAGTGCCGATCGGATCGCCCGCCAGTTGCAAAGGCCCGAGCAGACGCCCGAGACGGCACGCATCCTGCAGGGAATGCTCGGTCATCATCGCCGCGGGAAGTGGAAACGGTCAGGGCCTTGGTGGACGAATTTTCGCAGTTCAGCCGCTTCCCCGCCGCACACCCGATTCCGTCCGATCTCAACGAAGTGGTGGAGAATGCGCTGGGGGTATTTAACGGGCGGCTGGATGGGATTCAATGTGGAGATCGAACTGGCCCCCGGCCTTCCGTCCGTAAAGATCGACCGCGAGCAGTTCAAGCGTGTGGTGGTGAATCTGGTGGACAACGCCGCCGAAGCGATGCAGGACGCTCTGTTCAAGCGCCTCTATATCACGACTCGGCCGACCGAGGCCGATTCGGTGGAGCTGATCGTGGCCGACACCGGCTGCGGCGTCTCCCGCGAAGACAAGGAAAAGCTCTTTTTGCCGTATTTTTCGACCAAAGGGCGCGGCACCGGCTTGGGCCTGGCGATTGTGAATCGCATCCTGGCCGATCATGACGCGACCATTCGCGTGGAAGACAACCTGCCTGTCGGCGCCCGGTTTATCGTCGATCTCCCGACGCTCACGCCGGCCGAACTGGAAACCAAAGCGGCTGAGGCCGTGGCCGGTGAGGTCCGTTCGTGAAACCGGCGCGTATCCTGATCGTGGACGACGAACCCCTCATCCGCGAGTCGCTGGCGGGCGTGTTGACCGATGAGGGCTATCAGACCAATGCGGTGGCGAGCGGAGAAGAATGCTGCGAAGAGATCGCCCGCTCGGCCTACGACCTGGTGCTGCTGGACGTCTGGTTGCCCGGCATGGACGGTCTGGAGACGTTGGCGCGGCTGCAGGAGATCCCGTTCGCCAGCCGTCCCGTGGCGGTGATCATTTCCGGGCATGGAACCATCGAAACGGCGGTTAAGGCGACCAAGCTGGGGGCTTTCGATTTCATCGAGAAGCCGCTGACCATCGAAAAAGTCACGGTGGTGGTGAAGAACGCGCTGCAACACCACAAGCTGGAGCTGGAGCTGGAGCGCTTAAAAGAGGATGGGCGCGAGCGCTTGCAAATTATCGGCGACAGCGTTCCGATGAAAGCGCTGCGGCAGCAGCTGGCCCTGATGGCCGCCACCAACGGCCGTGTTCTGATCTATGGCGAAAGCGGCACCGGCAAAGAACTGGTGGCCCATGCCATCCACAGCAGCAGCCAGCGCGCTTCGGAAGCGTTTGTCGAAGTGAATTGCGCAGCCATCCCCGAGGATCTGATCGAAAGCGAGCTGTTCGGTCACCGCAAGGGCAGCTTTCCCGGCGCTTTGGAAGAGAAGATTGGAAAGTTGCAGAAGGCCGATGGAGGGACGCTGTTCCTGGACGAAGTGGGCGACATGAGCCTGAAGACCCAGGCCAAGGTTCTGCGTTCGCTGGATGAACAGCGCTTCGAGCCGGTGGGCGCCGAGACGTCCATCCAGGTAGACGTGCGCGTGGTGGCCGCGACCAACAAGAATCTGGAAGAGGAAATCGAGCGCGGCAATTTCCGCGAGGACTTGTTCTATCGCCTCAACGTGATTCCGTTCTACGTTCCTCCGCTGCGCGATCGCATGGAGGATATTCCGCTGCTCGCCGATCATTTCCTCAAAGAATTCACGATGGCTTACGGACGCCGGCCCAAGGAGCTCACACCGGAGGCTTACGAAGTCCTGGCGCAGCATCGCTGGCCCGGCAACGTGCGCGAGTTGCGGAATTTGATGGAACGCATCGTGATCATGAACCCGCAGGTGCGCATCGACGCGCGTCACATTCCGCTGATTTCCGGCAAGCGCGCGGTGTTCGAGCGCCCCATGGAACGCTTTGGCAGCCTGCACGAAGTAAGGGCCGCGGTGGAGCGCGAGTACATTTTGAAGACGCTCGATGAAACCAAGGGCAACGTCACCCGCACCGCCGAACTGCTGGGACTCGAGCGCAGCAATCTCTACCGAAAAATGAAGGCCCTCGGGATCGCTCCCAAAGAGCAGCCGGGCGCGTAGCTTTCGGTCCCACCCGCTGGCGCTTCTAGGCTAGTACGCGATTTTGCGCAGTCAAAACCAAAGTACTGGGGTAGCGAATCTAACAGCAAGCATACGTTTCGCTTGAGCTTAGGTGTCGAGGTACTACGCTCGCCCGCAAGGCGCGGAGTAATCATTTTGACTAGTCGAATCGAGCATTGTTGCATCGCGCGGCTCATAGTATCGTTGCCTCAGTTCCGGCAAAATGACTCAGCGTGCTTGGCCATTGCTGCTTGCTACACTTCCGTTCGCGGTAGCCCTATCCGCACAGCCGCCCGCGCCTCCCACCATCCAGAAAACCTTTGGATCGGCCACCATCCCGCTAAACACCGCCACCACGCTGACCTTCGCCATCACGAATCCGAACGCGACGCCGCTCACCGGCGTCAGCTTTAGCGACCCGCTCCCGCCAGGTCTCCAGGTCTCGATGCCCAATCAACTCACCGGGGCATGCGAACAAGGCACCATCACCGCTAATCCGGGCGACGTCAGCGTCAGTCTCTCGGGCGCCGGACTTGCGGGCGGAGAAACGTGCAGCTTCAGCGTAAGCGTTACCGGCGTCTCCGGAGGCGATCAAACCAACACCACCGGCGTGGTCACCGCGAATGAAAGCGGCGATGGCGCAACCGCATCCGCGACTCATCAGCGTAATCGCTCCTCCTACCATCACCAACGCGTTCGGCGCGCCGATGAGCATCATCCCGCTGAACGGCTCTACCACGCTGACGTTCACCATCGGCAACCCGAACCCGACCCAGCCAATCAGCGGCATTGCATTCACCGATGCGCTGCCATCGGGGTTGCAACTATCCACACCTAACGGGTTAACCGGCACGTGCGATGCCAGCACCGTCACCGCCAACCCGGGCGACGTCAACGTCAGCATGATGGGCGAGAGTCTGGCCGCCGGCGCATCCTGCAGCTTCTCGGTGAATGTGACGGGCATCACTGCCGGGAATCAATCCAAGCACCACCGGGACGATCTCCTCGAACGAAGGCGGCACGGGCATCCACCAGCAACACGGCGGTCTTGACCGTTGCCGCTCCGCCAGCTGATCGCCAAAGCTTTTGGAGCCGGCTACATTCCTCTGAACGGCATCACCAGCCTGAGCTTTACGATCACCAATCCGGCGGCGAACACCATACCGCTGACGGGGATCGGCTTTACGGACAACCTGCCGGCTGGACTAGTTTTGGGGACCCCCAACAATCTGACGGGATCGTGCGGTGGCGGAACCATCACGGTGGCTGACGGCGCGACCAGCGTGTCCCTGTCCGGCGCGACCCTGGCCGCCAACGCATCCTGCACCTTCAGCGTGAATGTCGCGGGCATAGCTGCGGGTGAGCAGGACAATGCCACCACCGCTGTCACATCCAACGAAGGCGGCTCCGGGAACACTGCGGCGGCGACCGTGTTCGTCGTCGTTCTGGCTCCGCCTACCATCGGCAAGGCTTTCGGCGCGTCCAAGATCGCACTGAATGGCAGCACCACGGTGACTTTCACGATTACGAATCCGGCCGTGAATCCGCTGCCGCTGGTCGGAATCGGGTTCACTGATAATCTGCCGGCTGGAATGGTGGTGGCGAATTCGCCCGGCCTGACCGGCACCTGCACCACCGGGACAATTACGGCGACGGCGGGCGCGACCAGCATCAGCGTCTCGGGAATGACGCTGGGCGCCGCTGCTTCCTGCACGGTAAGCGTCAACGTAACCGGGATCGTAGCGGGAGACTTCACCAACACCACCAGCGCGATTGTGTCCAGTAATGGCGGCATCGGCAACGCTGCTTCGGCCGCTCTGAGCGTGATGGCTCCGCCCACCATCACCAATGCGTTTGGCGCGCCGGCCGTACCAGTAAACGGGACGACCACGTTGACCTTCACGCTCAGCAACCCGAACCCGAGCCAGACTGAGACCGGGATCGGGTTCACGGACACGCTTCCAACGGGCCTGCTGATACCGATCGCAGGCAATGGCTTGACCGGCGCGTGCGGCGGCGGAACCATCACGGCCAACCCGGGCGCAAACAACATCAGCCTTTCGGGCGCAACTCTGGCGGCAGGAGTAACCTGCACGCTTTGCCGTGAATGTCACCGGCAGTCAGACCGGAAGCGTGTCGAATACTACCAGCGCGGTCTTTTCGAACGAAAGCGGTCCGGGCGCGACCAGCAACGCGGCAGTGGTGTATTTCGCGGTTCCGCCGACCATCACCGCGACGTTCGGAACGCTCTCCGTCCCGCTGAACGGATCCACCAGCCTGACCTTCACCATCACGAATCCGAACGCGGTATCGATGAGCGGCATCGCCGTGACGGATAATCTGCCGCCGGCTTTGATGGTCGCGACGCCGAGCAACGGCCTCACCGGATTCTGCGGCGCAGGGACCATTAGCGCCGTGGCCGGTTCGAGCATTGTGAGCCTTTCCGGCGGCACCATCCCCGCCAATAGCTCCTGCTCATTCAGCGTGAACGTCACCGGCCTGGCGACGGGACTGCAAAACACCACCACCACGGCAGTCACATCCACGGAAGGCGGCACCGGCGCGACGGCATCGGCCAGCGTAACGGTTTTGTTTCCGCCCTTGATTACGATGGCGTTTGGGACCAGTCCGATCCCTCTGAACGGGACCACCACCCTGACGTTCACGATCACGAATCCCGCCGCCAATCTGCTGGCTCTTGCGGGAGTCGGGTTCACCGACATTTTTCCGTCCGGGTTGGTAGTGGGGACTCCGGCCAACCAGACGGGATCGTGCGGCGGCGGGGCGATCGCTGCCATTTCAGGCTCGAACTCGGTGAGCTTGTCGGGGGCCGCACTCCCCATCAATGGCTCCTGTACGTTCAGCGTGAATGTTCGAGGCACGCTGCCGATCAGCCTCACCAACACCACCGCCGCGGTAACATCCACGAACGGCGGTATCGGCAACACGGCGTCCGCTACTCTGGTCGTGACGTCGCCGCCGACCGTCAGCATCGGATTCGGCGCAACGACCGTGCCGCTCAACGGAATCACTCAGCTTTATTTCACAGTCAATAACCCGAACGTCAATGCGACGCTGACCGGGATCGCATTCAGTGACACGCTCCCCGCGGGACTGGCGATAGCGGCATCCAACGGACTGAGCGGCGGTTGCGGCGCGGGAACCATCACGGCCACGGGCGGGTCGAGCGTGATCAGCCTCTCGGGCGCGACGCTAGCGGGCAACGGATTTTGTACTTTCTCCATCAACGTGACTGGCCTGGCCGCCGGCACTCAGTCCACCAATACCGGGCTGATCTCGGCCAATGAAACCGGCGCCGGAGCGGGAAGCAACATCGCCTCGATCGCGGTCGCCATGCCGCCGTCCATCGCGAAGGCGTTTGGCGCTCCGACCATTCCTCAGAACGGAAGCACCACCCTGACGTTCAGCCTCGCCAATCCGGCAGCGAACACCGTGCCGCTCACCGGAGTTGGATTCACCGACACTCTGCCGCCAGGAATGCTGGTGGCTACCTCAAACGGTTTGACAGGCAGTTGCACGCCGGGAACCATTACGGCGACGCCGGGGTCGAACACGATCAGCCTGTCGGGAGCAAGCCTCGCCGTCGGCGGCGGGTGCACGTTCGCCGTGAACATCACCGGCTCAACCACCGGAACACTCACTAACACGACCGGCGCAGTTGTGTCGGTGGAAGGCGGCACGGGCGGAACGGCATCGGCCAGCATCACCGCGCTCGCACCGCCCTCCATCAGCAAATCGTTTGGCGCGGTAAAAATACCGTTGAACACCAGCACCACGCTCAGCATCACCCTGACGAATCCAGGCGGCGAACCCGTTGGCACTCGCCGGAGTCGGGTTCACCGATACCTTCCCGGCCGGCCTGGTGGTGGCCAATACGCCCGGTGTGATCAACACGTGCACAGGAAGCGCGATTACGGCGAATGCGGGAGCGAACAGCGTCAGCTTGTCGGGCGCAAACCTTGCGGCCAACGGCTCCTGCACATTGACGGTCAACGTGTCCGGAACCGCCGGCGGAACCCTCACCAACACCACCGGCGCGGTGACATCCACCAACGGCGGCACCGGAGGCACAGCATCGGCCAGCCTGAGCGTGACGCTGCCGGCGTCACTGACCACCGCGTTCGGGGCGCCGACCATCCCTCTGAACGGGACCACGCCGCTGACCTTCACGATCACGAATCCGAATGCGACTCAATCGCTCAGCAACGTCGCGTTGAGCGATACGCTGCCCGCGGGACTGATGGTCTCGCCCAGCGCAATCAGCGGCACTTGCGGCGGTGGAACCATCACGGCCGCTTCGGGCGGCAGCACCATCAGCCTGGCCAACGGCACTCTGAACGGTGGCGCATCCTGTACCTTCAGCGTGAGCGTCACTGGCGCGGTGCCTGGCCCGCAAAGCAACACCGCTGGACCCATCACCTCGACCGAAGGCGGCACGGGCGGAACAGCGTCGTCGAACGTGACGGTGATCGCTCCTCCCACCATCACCAAAGCTTTCGGAGCGCCCTCCGTTCCACTGAATGGAAACACCAGCCTGACCTTTACGCTCGCGAACCCGGCCATCAACACCATCCCGCTCACCACGGTCGCGTTCACCGACGCTTTGCCGGCCGGAATCGTGGTGGCGACTCCGAATGCCGCTGCGACTTCGTGCGCGGGGGGAACCGTAACGGCAGTGGCTGCATCGGGCAGCGTGAGCTTGTCGGGCGCCACAATCCCGGCGAATGGATCGTGCACGGTCAGCGTGAATGTCACCGGTACGGCCGCGGGCGCTCAGAACAATATCACCGGAAATGTAAGCTCGCTCGAAGGCGGAACGGGCGGTACGGCACAGGCCAGCGTAGCGGTTCTGCTGCCTCCTGCCATTAGCAAATCGTTCGGCGCGGCGCGAATTCCGCTCAACGGAAGCACGACGCTAACCTTCACCGTCACGAATCCGGGCGCGAACGTGCTGGGCCTCACCGGCGTTGCCTTCACGGATAGTTTCCCGGGCGGAATCGTGGTGGCCACTCCGAACGCGCTCACCAATTCGTGCACCGGAGGAGCCGTGGTCGCGGCCGCCGGATCGGGCAGCGTGAGCCTGTCGGGAGCTACTATCACGACCGGCGCTTCCTGCACAGTGAGCGTGAATGTCACTGGAGCTTCGGGAGGCGATTGGACCAATACCACCGGCGCCGTGACCTCCACCAATGGCGGGACTGGGAGCACGGCCTCGGCGAATTTGAGCGTCACTGTGCCGCCCACCGTTACCCAGACGTTCGGTTCGCCGACCATTCCGCTGAACACCAACACGACGCTGAGCTTCACCATCAAGAACAACAATTCGAGCACCCTGACGGGCATCGCATTTACTGACACGCTGCCGGCCGGGCTTCAAGTAGCGACGCCCAACAATGGTTTGACGGGGACGTGCGGAACCATTACCGCCGTCGCTGGGGGCGCGAATATCAGCTTGAGCGGCGCAACCCTCACGCCCGGAACTTCCTGCACGTTCTCGGTGAACGTCACGGGGATCACGGCCGGGGTGCAGACCAACACTACCGGAGCCATCTCGGCCAACGAAACCGGCGCGGGCGTTACGAACGCCGGGTCCCTGAACGTGATCGCGCCGCCGACGATTACCAAGGCGTTTGGCGTTCCCGACCTGCTGTTGAATGCGACCACCACGCTAAGCTTTACAATTACCAATCCCACGGTCAACACCATCAGCTTGACCGGGATCGGCTTCACCGACATGCTGCCCTCGGGGATAACCTTGGCGGTTCCTGCGGGCCTGACGGGAACCTGCGGGGGAGGCACGATCACCGCCAACGACGGCGATGTCCAGGTGTCGCTGACGGGCGCGACTCTGGCTGTCAACACGTCCTGCACGTTCACTGTGAACGTGGTCGGCAACGTCATCGGCGTGCAGAACAACACCACCAACAACGTGACTTCGAACGAAGGCGGAAGCGGCGGAACGGCGACCGCGAGCGTCTCGGTTGTGCAGCTTCAGACTATGAACGCGGCCTTCGGAGCTTCGAGCATACCGTTGAACGGGAGCACCACGCTGAGCTTCGTCGTCAGCAACCCAAACCCGGTGCCGCTGACTGGAGTAACGTTCGCCGATGTGCTGCCGGCGGGTCTGCTGATATCAGCTCCCAACAATGGCTTGACGGGGAACTGCGGAAGCGGGATCATCCTGGCGGGCGCGGGGGCGAATGGCGCGAGCCTGTCGGGGGTAGTGCTTGCGGCCAACAGCGCCTGCACGTTCAGCGTCAATGTGACGGGAACGGCGGCTGGTAACTTCACCAACGTCGCTGGGCCGGTGTCCTCCAACGAGGCCGGAATTGGAAATGCCGTCAGCATGAATTTGAGCGTCGTGTCCGCGCCTACGATCACCGAGACTTTCGGGGCGCCTACGATCCCGCTCAACGGCAGTACCACCTTGAGCTTCACGATCAACAACCCGAATACCGGCGCGATCAGCGGCGTCGGCTTCACCGATACGTTGCCTTCGGGGCTCCGAGTCGCATCGCCCAGTGGGCTGACTGGTTCGTGCGGCGCTGGAACCATCACCGCCGCGGCGGGCGGCAGTAGCATCAGCCTGTCGGGCGCTGGCCTGGCATCCGGCACAGCTTGTTCGTTCGTCGTGAACGTTACCGGCACAGTGGCGGGCGTGCAGAACAATGTCACCGGCGCGATCATGTCTAACGAGGGCGGCACAGGTACGACGGCATCGGCCAGCATCACGGTGGGCAGCCCTCCGACCATCACGATCACGTTTGGTGGCGTTTCCATCCCGCTGAACGGAAGCACGACGCTGAGCTTCACCATTACCAATCCGAATGCCACGGTGGCCTTGAGCGGCGTCGCGGTCAGCGACACGTTACCGGCGGGGCTGACGGTATCGGCGACACCGGGAGTGACCGGGACCTGCGGCTCCGGAACGATCACGGCCAACGCCAGCGGCGCCAGCATCGCTCTCGCGGGCGGAACGCTAGCCGCTAATTCCTCGTGCACCTTCAGCGTGAGCGTCACCGGCACCGCGGCCGGGGCGCAAAACAACACCACCGGCGCCGTGACATCGAACGAAGGCGGCACCGGCGGGACGGCATCGGCCGGCATCAGCGTACTGGCGCCGCCCACCATCACCAAGTCGTTCGGGTCATCCAAGATTGCGATGAACGGGACCACCAGCCTGACCTTCACGCTCGCCAATCCGGCCTCGAATACGCTGACGCTCACCGGAGTCGGATTCTCCGACAGCTTCCCGCCTGGGATGGTGATAGCCAGCCCCTCGGGTCTCACTGGATCGTGCATCGCGGGAACCATTACGGCGATCAGCGGAACCAACAGCATCAGCCTCACGGGCGCAAGCCTGGCCGCCAACGCATCGTGCACGTTCAGCTTGAACGTAAAGGCGAGCCTGGTGGGCAATTTCACGAACACCACCAGCGCGGTGACGTCGGTCAATGGCGGCAATGGCGCTACCGCCTCGGCCAACCTAAGCGTCATGTCTCCGCCGAGCATCACGCTGACTTTCGGGGCTACCACGATTCCCTTGAACGGCACCACAACGCTGGGCTTCACGCTCACCAATCCGAACGCGGGCCAGGGTCTGACCGGCGTCGGCTTCAGCGATGCGCTGCCATCCGGCTTAGTGGTCGCGACGCCAAACGGTGCAGCAAGTACCTGCGGCGGAACCATTACTGCCACGCCGGGGGCGAGTAGTTTAAGTCTGTCGGGCGCGACGCTGGCTGCCAGCGGGTCCTGCGCGATGTCGGTCAACGTCACGGGAACCACCGCGGGACTTCTGTCGAACACGACCGGAGCGATTTCCTCCAACGAGACGGGCGCCGGTACCACCAGCAACACCGCGACGCTGACGGTGGCGGCGCCGCCCGGCATTACGAAATCCTTCGGAGCTTCTTCGGTGACGCTGCTGGGATCGACCACGCTGAGCTTCACCGTCACGAATCCCAACCCGTCCACGCTGCTGACCGGCATCGGGTTTACGGACACGCTTCCGGCGGGGTTGATCGTCACGTCACCCAACGGTCAGACGGGCGGGTGCGGCGGCGGGACTATAACGGCGACGGCTGGAGCCGGCAGCGTAAGCCTGGCGGGGGCGATTTTGAGCGCCAGCTCGCAGTGCACCTTCAGCGTCAACGTTACCGGAATATCCAGCGGCGTGCAGAACAACACCACCGGCGCGGTCACGTCCAACGAGGGCGGCACCGGCGGAACCGCCTCGGCCAGCGTGATTGTTGGAGTACCGCCCTCCATTACGAAAACGTTCGGAGCATCGCAGATCGCCCTGAACGGGACCACCAGCCTGACGTTTATCATCAGCAACTCGGCGTTAAACACCGGTCCGCTCACCGGAATCGGCTTCACGGATACGTTCCCCTCCGGTCTGGTTGTCGCTACGCCCAATGGATTGACGGGTTCTTGCGGCGGCGGCACGATCACGGCCGTGGCGGGATCCAGCAGCGTGGCACTCTCCGGCGCATCGCTGGCATCCGGCGTTTCCTGCAGCTTCGCGGTGACCGTGCTGGGCGCGGCGGGCGTGGGTAACATCGTCAATGTGACCAGCGCCGTGACATCCGCGAATGGCGGTACGGGCAACACTGCGTCCGCTCCGTTGAACATCGATCCGCCTTTGCTGTCCGCGCCCGCGATTACTACGAATTTTGGAGTATCGGTGTTGCCGCTGGGCGGCACCACCACGCTGACGCTGGCGCTCAGCAATCCGAATTCAAGCAGTCAGAATTCCAACGGCATACTGACCAGCGTCGCCTTCACCGATTCGCTGCCGTCCGGCCTGGTGGTATCCACGCCCAACGGGCTCACCAGCACTTGCAATGGCTCGATCATGGCCACCGCCGGTTCAACCAGCGTGGCCCTGTCAGGCGGCCAACTAGCGGCCAACGCAGCCTGCTCGATCATCGTAAACGTTACCGCGACGGGCGCGGGCATTCTCGTCAATACCACCAGTACGGTGACCACCACCCAATCTGCTCCGAGCTCCACCGCCTCGGCGACCATCACCGTAGCCGATCCGCCGCTCTCGCTGACGGCGTCCTTCAGCAGCGCCTCGATCCCGTTCGGCGCAACTACACCGCTGACCTTCACTGTCACGAATCCGAATTCGGGAGCACCCGGGATCGCGATCTCCTCCTTACCAGCAACCCTGCCGGCCGGATTGGTGGTGGCAACGCCGAATGGAGCCGCCAGCAACTGTGGCGTGACGATCACCGCGGTTCCGGGCAGCCAGGCGATCAGCGTTGCCGGAGGAAGCGTCCTCACTACCACGCCGTGCACGATCAGCGTCAACGTCACGACCATTGCGCTGGGACTGCAAACCGCCACAGCCGGACCTGTGATTTCCGCACAAGCAGGGAATAGCGCTACGGCCAGCGTTACGGTCGGCGACGTGATGCATATGAGCTATATCGCGAATCTGGCCGCCGGGGATTCCTTTATCGATATCACCAACACCAACGAAACCGGGGGGAATCTGTGCGCTAACGTCTATGCATTCGATCCGTTCGAAGAGATGATTTCCTGCTGCTCCTGCCTGGTGACGCCGAGCGCGCTGGTTTCTCTTTCGGCCCGAAACGATTTGACCGCCAACACCTTGGTGAACTCCTCGCCCCCGTCCATTATCGTCAAACTGCTTTCGAGCACGGTCGGCTCCGGGTCGGTTTGCAATGCAGCCTTGCCGAACTCTACGAACTTGACCAGCGGCGTACTGGCCTGGAATACGACCTTGCATGCCGGGCCTTCTTCGTCGGCTTCGTATACGGCTACCGAGACACGCTTCCAAACGTCCACGTTGAGCCAGGCGGAACTGAACCATCTGACCCAAACTTGCCTGTTCATCCAGACCACGGGCAGCGGCTTCGGACTCTGCAAATCGTGCCAGGCGGGAGGCCTGGGAGCGTCGGCCAGCCAATAACGGCTCTGCTGCACCCCGGCTAGCGTTCCCGGGCTCCGCTCGCGCCGGGCTCCGCTCGCGCCGGGCTCCGGTTCGCGCCGAGCGCCTGCTACTGCATCGGCCCCTGGATCTCGGTCTTTCTTTTGCGCGGACGCCGGGTGCGGTCCGATCCATGCGTGGATGCCGGGCCCTTGCGCGCTCGCCGAACCGGTTTCGGCTTGGGCGGCGGCGGGTTGGGTTCGATCAAGGAGGGCTGCCCCTCGACGATGGGCTGCTTCTCCTCCTCCTCTTCTTCCGCTCTAGCCTGCTCGACCGGCTGCTCAGGCACCGCGGGCGGATAAAATTCCGCGCCCAGGTAGACCATGAGGCCTTTTTCCTCGTCCGGCTCGACGCGAACCACCAGCTTGTCCTGCGCGTAATTGAGGAACTCAGAAAACTGCTGGAAGCCATACGCGGCGACGTCGAAGTTGGGCACTTCGGCTTGCACCCAGCCCGCCAACTCGTCCGCCGGGGCGCCATTCTCCATTTCCAGCCGATGCGTTTCCAAAACGTCCCGCAGCGCCGGCAACATCTCCTCGGGCTTCGGCGTAGGACGCTCGGGCTGCGTCGACGTCTTGCGTTCGATGATGTAGCGGCCGCCTTGACCGCTCACATTCACGAAGTCGGCCTTCTTCAGCTTTTCGACGAAGTCGGAGAAGCTGCCCGCGCCGTAGGCTTTCTCGGTGAAGGCCGAGTCGAGCTGCAGCATGGTGGACTTCAGCAGCCCGAGCTGCGGCTGGACAGCGCGCCGTTCCAGCACCTGGAGCGCGCGTTCCACCAGCGGCATGGCTTGCGCGAGATCGAGCGGGGCGGGACGGCCGCGGTTGGGGCCTTGCGGGCGCTGCTCCCTGCCCGGCTGCGTTCCCTGTGCTCCTTGCGGGCGAGGCGCACGTTCGCGCGTCTCGGACCGGTCGGCATCCGAGAGCAGCGATTCGTAGCTCACAAACTCGTGGCAGTTCTGCTGCAGAATCGTGCTGGTGAAGGCCTTGCCGCCGACCACAAACACGGTCTTGCCATATTCCTTCAGCTTGTTGACCAGCGGGATGAAGTCGCTATCTCCGCTGATGATCGCAAAAGCGTTCACGTGCGGGTGCGTGAAGGCCATCTCGAGCGCGTCCAGGGCGAGGTTGATGTCTCCCCCATTCTTGTCGCCGCGCGGCGACGGCAGGCGCTGCACCATCTGGACGGCGTTCTCGGCCATCAAGCGCGCCGCGCCCTCCTGGCGTCCCCAGTTGGCATAAGCGAACTTCGCGACAATGTCGCCCCGCTCCTTGAGCGCATCCAGCGGAATCGACACGTCGAACTCCCGCCGAAGCGTGGATTTCAAGCCGATCTCGATATTGTCGTAATCGACGAATACGGCGATATTCAATTTTTCTTGCATTGGTTCTTTCGTTTTTAACAATTCAAATAGGTCGGGCCTAAGCCCGCGCAACATCCCAGGCTGGATGCCTGTTCGGCTTCAGACAGTCTGCTTTACAGAAGACCGGATGAAGTCTATTATCTCTTCGAGCGAGGCTCCCGGCTGGAACACAGCCGCGACGCCCAGCCGTTTTAATTCGGCGGCGTCCTCGCTTGGAATTATACCGCCTACCACGACCAGAACGTCGTCCATCCCCTTCTCGTGTAACAACTCCATGACACGCGGAACAATCGCATTGTGCGCGCCGGAAAGAATCGACAATCCGATTACCTGGACGTCTTCTTCCAGCGCCGCGTTTACGATCATCTCCGGAGTCTGACGCAGGCCGGTGTAAACCACTTCCATCCCGGCGTCGCGCAGCGCACGCGCGATTACCTTGGCCCCCCGGTCATGGCCGTCCAAACCTGGTTTGGCGACCAATACGCGGATGGGACGATCCATATAGTTCGATGGTAGCATCCTACGGCTTGGCCCCCTGGAGGGCTAGCGTTCAGACCACGCTGATTTCGGTGTAGCTGCCGAACACGCCGCGCAGCGCATCGCAGATTTCGCCCACGGTCGCATAGGCGCGCACCGCGTCCAGGATAAACGGCATGGTGTTCTCGCTGCCTTCGGCGGCGCGGCGTGAGAGCGTCCAGCGTTTTTCGCACTTGCCGGCCGTCACGCTGCCGCTTGAGCTGGGCCAGTTTCTCGAGCTGATGCCCCTGCGCCGACTCGTCGATCTGCAGCAGCTCGATGGGCTGCTCGTTCTGCTCGACAAACGCGTTCACCCCGACGATCTTTTGCTCGCCCGTCTCGATGGCGTGCTGGTATTCGAAGCTGGCGTTGGCGATTTCAGTCTGCGGGAAGCCGCGCTCGATGGCGGGAATCATGCCGCCCATTTCATCGATGCGCCGGATGTAATCGCGCGCCCGTTTTTCCATCTCCGCCGTGAGATTCTCAATGAAATAGCTGCCGCCCAGCGGATCGGGAACGGCCGGGATACCGCTCTCATAAGCGATGACCTGCTGGGTGCGGAGCGCGATAGTGACGGCGTGCTCGCTCGGCAGCGCGTAGGCTTCATCCAGCGAATTGGTGTGCAGCGATTGCGTCCCGCCCAGCACCGCGGCCAGCGCCTGCAGCGCGGTCCGTACGATGTTGTTATAAGGCTGCTGCCAGGTGAGCGAACAACCGGCCGTCTGCGCGTGCGTACGCAGCTTCCAGCTCCGCTCGTCGGTGGCGCCGTAACGGTCCCGCATCGTCTCGGCCCAGATCTTTCGAGCGGCCCGAAATTTCGCGATCTCCTCGAAGAAGTCGTTGTGCGAATTGAAAAAGAAGCTCAGCCGCGGCGCGAAGTCGTCCACCGGCAGCCCGCGCGCGATAGCCCATTCCACGTACTCCATGCCATCCCGAAGCGTGAACGCAAGTTCCTGCACGGCGGTCGATCCGGCTTCGCGAATATGATAGCCGCTGATGGAAATCGGGTTGAAGCGCGGAACCTGGCGCGTCGCATACTCGATCACATCGGTGACCAGGCGCATGGAAGGACGCGGCGGAAAAATGTACTCCTTCTGCGCGATGTATTCCTTCAAGATGTCGTTCTGCAGCGTACCCGAGAGCTTGCTCCAATCGGCCCCTTGCTGCTCCGCGACGGCCAGGTACATGGCCCAAATCACCGGCGCGGGCGAGTTGATGGTCATCGAAACGGTAACGTCAGCCGAGCGGAATGCCCCGGAACAGAATCTCCATATCCTCGAGCGAGCAGATCGAAACGCCGCACTTGCCCACTTCGCCTTCAGACGTTGGATGATCGGCGTCGTAGCCCATCAGCGTCGGCAGATCGAAAGCCACCGAAAGTCCGGTCTGGCCCTGGCTCAGTAAATAGAGGTAGCGCCGATTGGTTTCTTCCGGCGTGGCGAAGCCGGAAAATTGCCGCATGGTCCAGAGCCTGCCGCGATACATGTCGGCGTGGATGCCGCGCGTGTAGGGAAACTGGCCCGGCGGCGGAATCTCCAGACCGCGCACCTGCTGGGGACCGTAGAACGGCTCAACAGGAATGCCGCTTAATGTTTTACGGGCCGGTACCGTCGCGGGACCCTTATGCTGCGCCATCAACTTCATTGTGCCGCGAAACGGTCACCGGCGTGCCGGCGTCTCGTTTTAAATCGCGCAACCGCCCGATCACATCCCTTTATAATTCCACCGCAGCACCCGCTGCCCGAACGACTCGCCTAAGTACACGTTGCCCTTCGAATCCGTCGCAATGCTGTGGATGTGATAAAACTCGCCCGTGCCATGCCCACCGTGCCCGCCGAAGAACCCGACCACCTCCAGCGTGTCGCGATTCAAAATCTGGACCTTCTTATTGCTGCCGTCCGGCACGTAGAAAAACTTCTGCTGCTTGTCCGGCGAGAACGCAATATCGAACGCCGTGCCTTCCGCCGACGACGTCTTCCGCTCGATATATCCTTCCTTGACGAATGTGCCGTCGATCCGGAACACCTGAATGCGATCGTTCACCCGGTCGCCGACGTACACCAACCCGTCGTTGGATATCCGCACGCCATGCACCAGGTTGAACTGCGGCGATCCCGGCCCCTCATACACTCGCGTGCGCGGAGCGCTATCGTCAGGCTTATTTCCATACGCGCCCCAATGCCGTTTGTACGCGCCGGTATCCGCGTCGAACACGATCACGCGCCGATTGCCATAGCCATCCGCGATGAAAACTTCATTGGTCTTCGGATACACGAAAATGCCGGCCGGGCGGTTCAAATTCTCAGTATCGTTGCTGCCGCCGGTCTTCCCGTGATGCCCGATCTGCAGCAGGAATTTTCCGTCTTTCGTGAACTTCAGGATGTTGGTGTCCTTCTTATCGGCGTTGCCTCCCACCCAGACGTTTTCCTTGTAGTCGACGAAAATCCCGTGCTCGTTGTCCGGCCATTCGTATCCGGCGCCCGGTCCGCCCCAACCCTGCACCACATTCCCCGCCTGATCGAACTCCAGGATCGGCGGCGCGGGGATGCAGCAGTCGGCCTCATGGAGCGCCGCGTACTGATCGTGCTCCTGCAGCGTTCGCGGCCGATTCGTCACCCAGATGTGATCGTGCGAATCCACGTAGATGCCCGACACCTGCCCGAGCATCCAGTTGTTCGGCAGCGGCTTGGGCCAGTAGGGATCGGCTTCGAACCGCGGCACCCCGCCGCTCGCCGCCGTCGCGGTTTTTAAAAGCAACAGGCCGCAGGCTGCCGCCCAAAGAATGCAAAACGAACCCAACCATGTCTTGGCTCTCATGGGTCACATTGTATAGCACCCCCTATGACCGCACTTGCCGCCCTTTAGACAGCCTGTTTTCAGAGGTTTGAAAACCCGTCTTGGCTGAGCCGCCGACGCTCGCCCCTAAAATCGCACTGAAGGAGATGTACTCATGAGCAAACATCGCGACGAGCACCCCCCAATCATTCAACCCCCGATCGTCCAGCCAATGATTGACGAATTAAAAGGCAAGCCCAAGCCGCCCGAAGATCTGGGAGCGCCTAAGCCCGCCCCGTCGGAAGCCGAAATGGACCGCGACGCCCAAGAAGACCCCGGTCCGGATTGCCCGGAAACATAGCCCCACGCCTTTGTCACTCGCGTCCGCACGCGATTCCCACTCTTTGAAAATCTGGACGATAATAGAAACAGCACCAAAAGTGCTCCGCAACGAAGTATTAAGGAAGAAGGCTCTATGAAGTTTGCCGCCCTTGCTGTGGCTATTGTCTGTTCGTCCCTAAGTTTCGGCCAAACGCCCGCGCCGGTTCGTCCCAAGGCCGGAAAAGTCCAGATTTTCAAAGAGGCCGACATCCGGCCCGGTATGAAAGGTTATGCCTGGACGGTACTCGCCGGCAAGGAGCCGGAAGCGATTCCGATCGAGATTTTAGGAATTTACAAGAATCAATGGGGACCCAAGCAGGACGTCATTCTCGGCAAGATGGGCGGCAAGGCGGCACGCACCAACGTAGCCGGAGGCATGAGCGGCAGCCCGGTTTACATTGACGGAAAACTGGTAGGCGCGGTCGCGCTGCGTTTTAGCGTTTTCTCCCCCGATGCGATTTGCGGAATCACTCCCATCGAGCTGATGCTCGAAGTCAACAGTTTCGACGACTCCCGTCCCATTGACGCACGTTCGCCCGCCAAGACTTCGGCGCAGGCCTCTACCGGTGCACCCAACGATCTGGTTTCTCAGGTTATGGCGGCGGGCACGATCGGCAGCCCCGGTTCCAACTTGACGATGGTTCCCATCGACACCCCCTTAAGCTTCGCGGGCTTCAACCAAAACACCCTGCGCGAGTTTGGTCCGTTCTTTGAGCAGATGGGCATGACGGTCGCCGCCGGCGGCGCTGCCAGCACTCTGACCAGCTCCAAACCGGCCGCTGGATGGGAGAATGCTCTTCAACCGGGCGACGCCGTCACAGGCGTCATGGTCACCGGCGACATGAGCGTCAGTGGAATGTGCACCGTCACCTACAACGATGGCAAGCACGTCCTGGCTTGCGGCCACGCGTTCTTCAACCTGGGCCCGCTCGACATGCCGATGGCCAAGGCCGAGGTCATTACCACGCTGGCCTCCCAGTACCAGCCCAATAAATTCGGCAATGCCACCGAAATCGTAGGCGCCCTGAAGCAGGACCGTCACAGCGCCATCATGGGCGAACTTGGGTCCACGGCGGAAATGGTTCCCGTCAGCCTCAAAGTGCGCTCCTACGGCGACAACAACGACGTGCGCAAGGAACGCGACCTGCACTTCAGCGTCTTCGTCCAGCAAAAATGGACGCCTTATCTAATGATGCTGACCATGTTCAACTCCATTTCGAGTCTGAACGAGTTCGCCGACGAGACCACGTACCGGTTCAGCGGCAAGGTGGAGTTCGACGGGCAGCCCGGCATTTCCGTATCCACCATGCTGACCTCCAACGAAAATCCCGCTCCGCCGCCCATGCAATTGGCTGGCTGGTGGGCCGACAAATTCAATCGCCTGTTCCTGAATCCCGTGCACACGCCTAAACTCAAGGCCGTCGACGCCACTATCGACATTCTTCCCGAACGCCGCGTCGCCACCATCGAGAATGCCTGGATTCCCATGAGCGAAGTGGATGCCGGTTCGCAAGTCCCCTTGAAAGTTTTCCTGCGCCCGTACCGTGGCGAGCGCATCGAGCGTGAGTTTCTGCTCAAGATTCCCGCCAGTCTGGCCAAAGGCGAGCACCGCATTCTGCTGAGCGACGCTTCCACCCTGAACCGGATGCAGAGCGGCGCGACCATGTCGGACCGGTTTCTGGATATCCCGCAAACCATCTCCCTAATCAATCAGGAGCGCAGCAACAATAAGCTGTACGTCTCTTTCGTGGAGCCGCGGCCGACTGTATTCTACGAGGACAAGACGCTCCCCAGCCTCCCGGCGTCCATCGCCAACGTCATGCAGACCGGCCGCACGGCCAACCGCTATCTGATGGCTTCCGCCGAAACCGCCGTCGAGCAGGGCAGCATTCCGTTCGACCTTTTGATCGATGGCAGCTACTCGCTGCGCGTCACGGTCAAGTAAACCGATAGAATAAATCTGAATGAAGTACCTAAAATTTCTGGCAGCGGCCATTCTCCCTCTGGCCGCTTGCTTCGCCGTCGAAACGCATTTCTGGCAACAGGGCGACCGCACGGATTTCGAGAAGGGAAGCTTGAATCACCTGTCGCTGCGCAGCGACGGCCGCATCTTTCTCGCGCCTGAGTTTTCCGAGGTGTTCGATTCGTCGACCCCTTACCTCTGGGCCATCGCGGCCGACTCCAAGGGCAATCTCTATACCGCCGGCGGAGGCTCCGGCAGCGGATTCCACCAAGCTGTTCGAAATCGATCGCAACGGCAAGAGCCGCACTTTTTCCGAGCTCGATGGCCTGGAGATCCACGCGCTCGCGGTCGATTCCAAGGATCAGCTTTACGCCGCCACCGATCCCGACGGCAAAGTTTATAAGATCGCCTCCGACGGCAAGGCGCGCATCTTCTACGATCCCCACCAGAAATACATCTGGGCCATGGCCTTCAACAGCAAAGGCGACCTGTTCGTCGCCACCGGCGACCAGGGCGAGATTCATCGCGTCACCGCAAACGGCACCGGCTCGGTATTTTTCAAGACGGAAGAGACCCACGCGCGTTCGCTCGCCATCGACGCGCACGATAACCTGATCGTCGGCACCGAGCCGAGCGGCCTGGTCATCCGCGTTTCGCCCGCGGGCGAAGGCTTTGTCCTGTATCAGGCTCCCAAGCGCGAGATCACCGCGGTGGCCGTGGCCAAAAACGGAGCCATCTACGCGGCTGGAGTGGGCAACAAGGCCGCTCAGCCACAGCCCACGGGCATCTCGACTCCGGGAGGCGGCGTTCTTACCATCACCGCAGTCTCGGCGCCCGGCGTGACGCTTGGAAATGCGCCGAACCGCAGTCTGACCCCCGCTACCTCCGTGGTCGGCGGCTCGGACGTGTACCGGATCAATCCCGACGGATCGCCGCGAAAAGTCTGGTCCAACAGCCAGGACATCGTCTACGCAGTCGGTTTCGATTCTTCCGACCGTACCCTATTGGGAACCGGCAATCGCGGCAAAATCTACCGCCTCGATTCCGACGCCATGAGCACCGAACTACTCGACGCCACGCCCACCCAGGTCACCGGCTTCGGAACCAACGCGCGCGGCGATTTGTTCGTCGTTACCGGAAACATCGGCAAGGTATATCGCATCGGGCCCGGCCTCGAGAAGAGCGGCCAATTTGAGAGCGAGGTTCTCGACGCCGGCTCCTTCGCTTACTGGGGCCGCATCAGCTACCGCGGCTCGGGCAACATTTCCGTGTTCACCCGCAGCGGAAACTTGAATCATCCGGAGAGCAACTGGAGTCCCTGGACCCCGCTTCGCTCCGATGCCACTGCGGCGCTGTGCGATTCCTGCGGTGGAGGGCGCTCCGCATCTCCCTCCGCTCGATTCCTGCAGTACAAACTCGAGCTCACCGCATCCTCGGCCACGCCGGCGCCAGATGTTTTCTACATCGAAACCGCCTACCTGCCGAAAAACGTGGCGTCCCGTGGTCGACGCGGTCGAAGTCGCTTCTCCCAATTACCGCTTCCCGCGCCCCACCGCCTCATCGACTCCGTCCAACTACCATCACGCTCCCGCCCATCGGCCAGCAGCGCAGAAATTCGCTCAGCTTGGAGAGCGATACTTCGCAAACTCTGAATTACGCCAAAGGCTATTAACGGCGTGCGTTGGTCGGCGTCGGACGAGAACGGCGACAGGCTGGTTTTCAAGGTTGAAATCCGGGGCGTCAAGGAGTCTTCCTGGCAGCTGCTCAAGGACGACGTCAAGGAAAAGTACTTCAGTTGGGACACCGCCGCGTTTCCCGACGGCGAGTACGTGATCCGCGTCACCGCGTCGGATTCGCCCGTCAATCCGCAAGCGATCAGGCGCTCGAGGATTCGCTGGTCAGCGATCCCTTCCTCATCGATAACACGCCTCCGCAGATTTCGAATCTCGCCGGCGACCGCCTCCGGCAACAACGACTGGATGTCCGCTGGACCGCGCGCGATGCCCGCAGCGATATCACCAAGGCCGAGTATTCGGTCAATGGCGGCGATTGGATGGTGGTCGAACCGGTTAGCAAATTATCGGATTCGCCCGAGGAAGAATATCATCTGGCGATCCCGCGCCCTTCGCCCGGCGAGCAAGTGTCGCCGTGCGCGTCACCGACGAATTCGATAATCAGGCCGTCGAAAAAGTCGTCATAAAATAAGCGGCCAGCAGCTAATACATCACTGGATACGCCGACCGCATCTCCCCGGCCGCCGCTTGCGCCGTCTCGATCTGCACCAGTTCCCCCTTGCCGATGCCGGGACAGTACGCCGCCGTCTTGCGCCACTCCCGCTTATCGTCCACCAGCTCCGGCCAAAACGGGAAGATGCGGCACTGCACCGGTTTCACTGCATGAATCGAACAGCCGTCCTCGCGCAGAAAATGGCATTGCGAATGGCGCGGCACCCGCAATCGCAGCAGATGCTTGGTCCGATAGACATGCGCGCGCTCGAACTCGGCCGCCGTCATCCCGACAAATTTCGCGATCCGAATCAGGTCCGATTCGGTCAAATACACAAAGCCTTGCTGCTGGCAGCAATTGGTGCAGCCGCGCTGGCACTCAAATCGCAAGCCCGTCATTACTTCTAGTGTCATCGAATCCACCCGCCGACTCAAGTAAAATCAAGGCGTGCGACTCACAATCCTTCTCTCGCTTCTGGTCTTCCCCGCCGCCGCCCAAACCGGTCCCAGCTTTAGCATGGGCAACATGGATCCTACCGCCAACCCGTGCGTCGACTTTTACCAGTACGCCTGCGGCGGCTGGATGGCCAAAAATCCCATCCCCGCCGACGAGTCCGTGTGGGGCCAGTTCAACGAGCTGGCGGAGCGGAACCGCATGATCCTCCGCAATATCCTCGAGAAGTACTCGGCCAACGATCCCAGCCGCAGCGCCATCGAACAAAAAATCGGCGACTTCTACGAGTCCTGCATGGATGAGCAGACTATCGACCAGCAAGGCATCCAGCCGCTTCAAAGCGAACTCGATCGCATCGCCGCCATCACCGCCAAATCCGCCATTTTGCCCGAGCTCGTGCGCCTGCATCTCACCGGCGTGGACGCGTTTTTCAACTTTTCCTCCTCGCCCGACATGAAGGATTCCATGCACATGATCGGCGACCTCGACCAGGGCGGCCTGGGCCTTCCCGATCGCGACTATTACCTGAAAACCGACGCCAAATCGGTCCAACTGCGCGAGCAATATCTGGCCCACGTTCAAAAAATGTTGGAACTCGCCGGCGAACCTGCCGCTAAGGCCGCTGCCGACGCACAGGCCGTCATGCGCATTGAAACCGCCCTGGCCAAGGCATCGCTCGACCGCGTCTCGCGCCGCGATCCGCAAAAGGTTTATCACAAACTCACCGTCCAGGAACTGGCCGCCTTGTCCCCCGAAATCGATTGGACCAAGTATTTCCAGGGCCTCTCCACGCCCGCTATCGCCAGCCTGAATGTCGACGTCCCCGATTTCTTTCGCGACCTCTCCATGCTGCTCGCCGCAACCAACCTCGATGACATCAAAACGTACCTGCGCTGGCACCTCGTCCATTCCGACGCAGCCTTCCTGTCCACGCCCTTCGTCAACGAGAATTTCCACTTTTTCCGCCAGATCCTGGCCGGCGTCAAGGAAATCCAGCCGCGTTGGAAACGCTGCGTGGCCGCTACCGACGGCGACTTGGGCTTCGCGCTCGGCCAGAAATATGTGGAGGAAACCTTCGGCGCCGAAGGCAAGGCCCGGACGCTAAAAATGGTGCAGGAGATCGAAAAAGCCTTGGGAACCGATATCGGCGGGCTCGGCTGGATGACCCCGGCCACCAAGCAGCAGGCGCTCCTGAAATTGCACGCCGTGGAGAATAAGATCGGCTATCCCGATCACTGGCGCGATTATTCCACCGTGCGAATCGCGCGCGGCGACGCCCTCGGCAATGATGAGCGCGCCACCGAGTTTGAGGTGCACCGCCAGATCAACAAAATCGGCATGCAGGTGGACCGCTCGGAGTGGCTCATGACGCCGCCCACCGTGAACGCCTATTACAATCCCCAGGAAAACAACATCAACTTCCCCGCCGGGATCCTGCAGCCCCCGTTCTACGACAACCGCATGGACGCGCCGGTCAACTACGGCGGCATCGGCTCGGTGATAGGTCACGAACTCACGCATGGCTTCGATGATGAGGGCCGCCAATTCGATCCGCAGGGCAATCTGCGCGACTGGTGGACCGCGCAAGACGCCAAGGAGTTCGAAAAGCGCGCCGAATGTTTCATCAATGAATATTCCAAGTTCACCGCCGTCGACGACGTTCACATCAACGGCAAGCTCACTCTGGGCGAGAACACCGCCGATAATGGGGGCGTGCGCCTGGCTTTCATGGCGCTCATGGATTCCCTCAAAGGCAAGCCGCAGACGAAGATCGACGGCTTTACGCCGCAGCAGCGCTTCTTCCTGAATTGGGGGCAGATCTGGTGCCAGAACGTCCGCCCTGAGACCGCCCGGCTGCGCGCCCAAGTGGATACGCACTCGCCCGGCAACGACCGCGTGAATGGCGTCGTCAAGAATATGCCCGAGTTTCAAAAAGCGTTCGCGTGCAGAATAGGCCAGCCCATGGTGGCGGCGCCGGCCTGCCGCGTCTGGTAGCCGCTGACCTGTTTCACCGTCACATCGGCCTAACAAAAACACCGCTAACCAGGTAAGAATTCCTGCCATCGGCGTCTCGCCGAACGGCGCGGAGACATTCTGTCCCTTATTTGTCGCTGAGTTACATTCTGGCAAAACCCTTGCAACAGGCCCGGTGTGTTGGATCGATAGTGAGGAGGATTCATGGCCGGAAAGAATACAGCAGTTTTCGGAATTTTTCGGGATACGGTCTCGCTCGGTGGAGGACTGCAATCCCTTCGAAACGCGGGTTTCCGAAGCACGGATGTTTCGGTTCTGATGCCCGAGAACGCCGGGACGAAAGATTTTGTGCATGAGAAAGACACCAAGGCTCCGGAAGGCGCAACCACGGGCGCGGCCTCGGGCGTGGTGATCGGCGGTGCGTTGGGTTGGCTGGTTGGAATGGGAGCTCTGGCGATCCCCGGTCTCGGGCCTTTTCTCGCCGCCGGACCCATCGTAGCGATGCTGGCCGGCGCAGGCGCGGTCGGCACCTTCGGCGGACTAGTCGGCTCGCTCATCGGATTAGGAATGCCCGAATACGAAGCCAAGCGCTACGAAGGCCGCGTCAAGTCGGGCGGGATTCTCCTGTCCGTACATTGCGACAGCCCGGATTGGGTGAAGCGCGCCAAAACGATTCTGGAGCAAACCGGCGCGGAAGACATTTCGTCCTCCGGCGAGGCGAAAGCGGACTACGCGATGAGCGATCGTCCGGCAACCCGCATATAGCTGGATTAAAAAAAGGGGGTTTCTATGCTTTATTGGGCCGTTGTTTTTCTGGTGGTCGCTTTGGTAGCCGCGATCTTCGGGTTCACCGGGGTCGAGATCGCCGCAGCGGGCATTGCCAAGATTTTATTCCTGGTATTCCTGGTGTTGTTCGTAGTCTCGTTGATCGGTGGACTGGCGAGAAGAGTCTGAACGGCGGCGAGGGCCGGCGTACTCTAACGCCCGCTCGGTAAGAGACGAATGTTCTCGAACCTCGGGCTGCGAATCCCGGCCTTCGCCCACTCCAGCCTTCGCCAGGTCCGCGCTGCCCGCGGCGATAGTCAGGAAGCCGCGTGCTATCCCATTAGCGCAATGAATCGGCGAAGTCCAAATCGCGGATTCGATTTCGTCGCCGGACTTATGCAGGAGGGGGCCATTCGCGGCAAAGGGGAGCGGGTGGCCTAACACCTCATCCCGGGTCCGTCCGGTTAAGGCCTCGGCGGCGGCGTTCCAGTAGGTGACTGCTCCGTGCAGGTCCACGGCAAATGTGGCTAGCGGGCATGCATCAAACAGCATGTGCTTCAGCTCCGGCACCGCTGCAGTGGCGCCTTTCCCCAGCTCAACCGGCTTCTCGTTCGCTTCCACTAAGCGAAGTTGGGCTTTCGTGGCGGCGCGGTCTATGCTTGAAATTCGCAAAACCAAAGCGGCGATCAACGACAGGGAAGCGATAATCAGATCAGCGAAGCCGTCCAACTTCCGAAGCACGGGAAACATGAGCGTTCCGGAATCCTTCAGGATTCGAAGCGCCTCGTAGATGGCTATCAGGCCCAGCAGACCGGTCAGGATCTTGTCCAAACCGTTGCGCTGCCTCCGTGCGAGCAGGATGCACCACAGGATGGTCGCCAGCGAGACGCACAAGGCTATGGCCAGCAGCGGGCTGGCGGACATGATTTTGCCTACGTACAAGGTGATGGCTCCTCGGTGCTGATACCGCACTTGGTGAATCGGTCCTCCGCAATCCGGTGATTAGTTCCGAACAGCTTACTTAGCGTTGGTACTCTGCTTAGCTTTTCTACGGGAAGTACCCTAATTCCGCAAATTCCACGGCTAGAAACGTGAGGTAGAATGAGGGCATGTCTGACGTTCTTCGCATCGCTGATCGTGAATTCCGGTCCCGATTATTTGTTGGAACCGGCAAATACCGAAGTTTTCACGAGATGGCGCGCTGCCACGCGGCTTCCGGCGCCGAGGTTGTTACCGTCGCGGTCCGGCGAGTCAACTTGACCGATAAATCCAAAGAATCGCTGGTGGATTATATCGATCGCTCCAAGCTTTTCATCCTCCCCAACACGGCTGGCTGCTACAACGCCGATGAAGCGGTCCGCACCGCGCGGCTGGCACGCGAAGTGGGACTGTCGAACTGGGTGAAGCTAGAGGTGATCGGCGATCAGCAAACGCTCTTTCCCGACAATGCAGGCTTGCTCGAAGCTACGCGCATCCTCGCCAAGGAAGGTTTCGTCGTTCTTCCTTATACTAACGACGATCTGGTAAACGCGCGCAAGCTCATCGACGCCGGAGCGGCGGCCGTGATGCCGCTGGCTGCGCCGATCGGGTCCGGCTTGGGAATCCAGAACACCACCAATCTGCGGATTATGCGTGAGCTGATCACGGAAGTGCCGCTGATCGTGGATGCCGGCGTCGGCACCGCATCGGATGCCGCGTTGGCCATGGAGCTCGGATTCGAAGGCGTGCTGATGAACACCGCCATCGCCGAAGCGGCAGATTCGGAGAAAATGGCGGAAGCCATGAAACTTGCGGTCGAAGCCGGCCGGTTGGCGCATCTCGCCGGGCGGATGCCGAAGAAGTTGTATGCCAGCGCGAGCAGTCCGCTGGCGGGCGTAGTGGGCGGATCCCGCTAGGCTCAGGGCGCGAAATAGGGGAGCGGCAGACCAGCATAATTTTCAGCTAGCGTTTGCGACGCCGCGCGCGAACCGGTTACATATTCGAGTTCCGAGAGCTGCCGCCGATGCTCGAAGGCGGTGTCCTCAGCGAAGCGGTGCAGCATGTAAGTCATCCACCAGGAGAACTGCTGCACTCGCCAAACGCGGCGTAGGCAAATTTCCGAATAGCGGCACAGCTGTTCGTCGCGGCCGTTTCGATAGTAGTCGGCGAGCGCGCGGGCCAGCACATACACATCGGCGATGGCCAGGTTCATTCCTTTGGCGCCGGTCGGCGGAACGATGTGAGCCGCGTCCCCGGCCAGGAACAGCTTGCCGAACTGCATCGGTTCGGTGACGAAGCTGCGCAGCGCGGTAACGCTCTTGTGGACGATCGGGCCGTCGCGCACCACCATGCCGGAATCGTTGGCGCAGCGCGTATTCAGCTCGTCCCAAATTCGTGCGTCCGGCCATTCCGCTAAATGTTCATCCGGGGCGCATTGCAAATAGAGGCGGCTGAGCGAGAGCGAACGCATGGTCAAAAGCGCGAAGCCTCGCTCGTGATTGGTATAGACCAATTCCTTGGATGCAGGCGGAACTTCGGCCAGAATTCCCAGCCAGCCAAAAGGGTAGATGCGATCGAACGCCGTAAATACGCCCGCAGGCGCCGACGCGCGGCAAATACCGTGGAAGCCATCGCAGCCGGCGATGAAGTCGCAGGCGATCTCGTGCGATTCGCCATCCTTGAGAAAACGGATCACCGGCCTCGGCCCTTGCAACTCGTCGAGAGCGGTCGCTTCGGCTTCGAAGAGCAGTTGCCCTTGCGCTTTCGTTCGAGCTTGGATCAAATCCTTAACAACTTCCTGCTGGCCGTAGATGGCGACCGTTCGGCCGCAGAGATCGAACAGATCGATACGGTGGCGGCGTCTGTTGAAGCACAATTCGATGCCTTGATGCACGAGCGCTTCGCGGCGCAAGCGCTCGCCGACGCCGGAAGCGACCAGCAGATCCACGCTCGATTGTTCGAGCAGCCCCGCTCGAAGACGCTGTTCGCAATAAGACTGGCTTTGCGACTCGAGGACGATCGATTCGATGCCCTGAAGGTGCAGCAGGTGCGAGAGCAAGAGGCCAGCGGGCCCGGCTCCAACGATGCCGACTTGGGTGCTCGTTCGGGTCACGTTTCCCCGAACACTAGACGCTCACCACCGGGCAAGGCGAGCCTTGAATGATTCCGTACTCATGCGAGCGAAGACGGCCCATAGTCGATTGCAATGATCCACGGCCCAGCAGCAGCAGATGGGCGCCTTCCTGGCGGGCTTCTTCGGCGATGGTTGCGGCGACCACGCCCACGGCGACGCGAAGCGGGGCGTCCACTCCAGAGGATTTCAGAATCTCCTCGATGTGTTTCTTAGCCGCTTGCCGGAGGTTTTCCTGAAGCTCTCTTTCCGACGGGATCGAGAGCATGTCGCTCGCGGGACCAACGACGTGCAACACATTGAGGGAAGCTCCAACGTCGCGGCAGAACTGCGCGGCCCAATGCAGCACCATAGTGCTCTCTGAACTTCCATCGATGGCGCACAGGATTTTGCTGGGGAGATGCGGCGCATCCTGCTTTTCGGCATGCGCCGAAGTCCAGACCGGGCACATCGAGTCATGCAGCACCTTGGCGGTCACCGAGCCGAGCAACAGGCGTCGGAAAAGGCCGCATCCCTGAGTCGGCATCATGATGAGATCGACTTTTTTGTCGTGCGCGAAGTCGGTGATCGCGATAGCGGGATCGCCGGTAACGGCGATGCGGTCCACCTGGACGCCGGCGAGCTCCTGGACCAAAGTCTCACCGAGGCGCGTCTCCAATTGCCGGTTCAGTTCCTCGGGGTCCTGCACCATGACGGGCCCCATGCCTGCCAGAGGCTCGTTCCAGATGGGAGGGACGACGCTGAGCACCGTCACTTTGGCGTGTAGATGATTGGCCAGAGCGCCGACGTACTGCGCTGTTCGGTATCCGGCGGCGGAGAAGTCAAAGGGGAACAGGATGTGCTGAATGGAAGGCATGCAGATTCAGTTTAGCGATCCTTGTAGCAGAACGTTGCGGTGGCATGGCGGCTGGCCGCTTCCTTGGCAGTCCAGACCAGATCGGTGGCGGGGCGCCCGGTCATGAGTTGGAGCGCCGATTCCGCAAGCAGCGGCGGACGCGGAAAACATTGGATGTAGATGGGACCCGGCGTCGTACGAGCCAAGGCAATGAGCTGTTCGGTTGGCGCGGCACGCTGGAGAAATTGCGTTCGCTTTTTGGTCCAGAGATAGATCGCGTTTTGTCCGATGATCAGCGCGCAGATGGCGATCACTACGGCGCGGCGAGCGGACCAGTAGCGCCGATACAGAGTGAGCGCGGCGAATCCGACGATGAAGGCCAGGCCGACGCTGGGCAGATAAAGTTGGCGGCTGGGGATGTGAATCGAGTAGGTGAGAAAGCTATAAGGGATGAGGCCGAGGCCCATCCAGAGAAATCCGAAAGTAAGGATTCGCCAATAGCCGCGCGGCTTCCAGATGAAAATCGCGATCAGGGCGAGGAGGCCCCAAAACCAAAACATCCTGGCGACGTTGTCGGGCCAAATCAGCCAGAAGGGCGCGTGGAAGGAGAAACTCCCGTCTTGAAAGCGGAAGGAATAGAAGCGGGTTTGAAGAATCGATAAAGCGGCGAGGGAAGCCAGGGCGGCAAAGGGCAAGAGGTAGGCGGCGCGGTGCCATTGCGTGCGATCGAACGCGAGCGGCAAGGCGAGCAGCGGGACCAGGATAACAGCCGATTCCTTAGAGAGCAAGGCGAAACAGAAAAAGATCAACGAAGCGACATACCACAGCCAGCCGCGGCGCTGGAGGTAGGCGATCCACGAAAGGAACGAGAGCAAGCCGAAAAGCAGCAGGAGCAGCTCGGCAGATCCTGAGAACCACATGATCGCCTCCTGGTGGCCTTCGTAGACGGCAAAGAAGGCGGCCGCGAACGCTGACAGGTCATATCCCAAGAGTGGCCAGATTCCCAGCGCGTAGATGAGCCACACGTTGAGCGTGTGCAGCAGAATCACGACGGCGTAATACGCGGGAGCATGCATTCCGGATATTTGATACACGCCGTTGATGAATACATACTGGGTGGCGCGCAAGCGGAAGACGGGGGTTCGGAACATTTCCGGCCATCCTGAGACGGGCCCCAAACGCGGGCTTGCACGATGTTGGGGTAGTCGTCTTCGAGCAGTGGTTGCGTGAGCGTGGGCAGGTAGGCCAGCAGCACCAGAAGAGCGAGGATGCAGAATATCAGGGGGGAGAGGCCTCAATCGGGCCGCTGGAGCGCTCGTGTTCCGGGGCGTCAGTAATTCGTCCAGACGGCTTCCTGTCGCATCTTCTTGACGGAGTGGCAGTGCTTGGGAGGAGCCTGGGTGCAGCGCCAGTCCTTATATATCGTATCCATCAAATCGCAACGATAGCCCGAGAGCGCGACCTTGCCCTTCACCTTTTGAAGCGCCATGGCGAGATCGCGGTGTTCCTGGTCGCGCATCTCGAAGCGGTAGGCTTTGCAGTCGCCGCGCGCGGCATGAACGTAGGGAGGATCGCAGTAGAACAGGGTCTTGGGATCGTCGTAAAGCTGGATAACCTCGATGGCGGGGCGGTTCTCGATTTGGACGCGGAGCAGGCGGAGGGCGATGGCGGGAAGATCCTCGACGCTGCCGAGCCAACGCGACACGACGCCTGACATCCCGGCACGGCTGGTATTTTTGCAGTTGGCCCAACGGCCGAGCGACGCGGTCTGGGCCAAACCGGTGCGGGCCTGACGCGCACGGATGAAAAAACGGCGGGCTCGCTCGAGGGCGGAAACGGGGCGAGGGTCTTTGGAAACCGCCACGAAAAATTCTTCGCGGGAGAACGGAGTGAGGCCGATGGCTTCGAGCAGTTCGTTCTTCTGATCGCGCAGGACGCGAAAAAAGTTTGCGACTTCGCCATCGATATCGTTGTAGGTTTCGACGGGGGATGGAGTGGCGATTCAATAAGACGGCGGCCGATCCGGCAAAAGGCTCGCAGTAGTGGTGACACTCGGGCAGCAGCGGCAGGAGCCACTTCAGATGGCTGAACTTCCCGCCATACCATCCGAACGCGATAAGTTTTCGCGGGGCCGCCGCGGAGCGCGAGTAGATAGGAGAAGGAGCACGGCCTGCGGCCATTGCAACCAGAGTATCAGAACAGACCGCGAAAGCATTGTTTGAGAGGCTAAACGGCGAGTTTCAGAGGTTAGCAGGCGGGTTCGAGCACGTCTTCATCCAGGGCGCGAAGAGTGAGCTTGTCCTTGCGCGAGTTCAATTCGGCGCGAACACGCGAGCCGGGGCTGATCTCGCCGGCGGCCACCAGCGACGCCAGCGGCTGGATGAGAAGGCGCTGCAAGGTGCGCTTGAGTTCGCGCGCGCCATATTCATCGCTGGCGCCCTTTCGGATCAGAAAGCGGCGAGCCTGGGGAGCGACTTCGAGTTGGAAAGCACGCTGGCCCATACGTCGGCCGATGTGCTCGCGAAGATCGTCCAACTGCTGATCCAGAATGGCGGAGATGGCGGCCGCGCCAAGTGGCTGGTAAGTAACGACGGAATCAATTCGATTGATGAATTCCGGAGCGAACGATTTTTGCAGGGCGGCCATAGCGATCTTCTCCAGCTTCCCGCCTGAATTCCGGCGAGGCACGAGCGAGTCGAATCCGAAGTCGGGACGCAACTCGCGCCGCATTTCGCGGGCGCCCAGATTGCTGGTGAGAAAGATCATGGTCTTTTCAAAGTTGACCAGGGTGTTGTCGCCCAGGCGCAGCATGGCCTTGTCGAGCACGCCCAGCAGGAGCCGCTGCATGGTGGGAGCCGCCTTTTCGATCTCGTCGAACAGGACAATGGAAAGGTCGCAGGATTCGCTGGCAGCCGCGTTGAGTTTCTGCTGGGTGAGCAGGGGCTGGGTCTCGCGATGTCCCAGATATCCGGGAGGCGCGCCCATCAACTTGGCGACCTCGTGCTCCATTTGAAATTCGCCGCAATCGACCTTTAAGATTTTCTTTGAGCTGCCGTGCAGCAGTTCGGCCAGCGCCTCGACGGTCTTGGTTTTTCCGGTGCCCGTGGGTCCGAGCAGCAGAAACACGCCCGCCGGCCGGCCTTCGGGGGCGAGCATCGCGCGGTACATCTGCACGAAAGGGACGATGGCTTCAATCGCAGCCGGCTGACCGATGAGCTTGCGAGACAGGCAGCTCGCGATGTCGTCGACGTAATCGAAAGACCTCGCTCCGGAACGTCGTGAGTCAGAGGCCCGGGGAAACTTCATTTCACTCACAAGACGATTATGGGGCCGAGGGTGGCGGTGATGGCCCGCGGGCGGCTGGAAAGGGCAGCTTTTCAGCTCCGAAAGCTCGGGAATTTTGCCTTAAGAATGAACCGATTATGTAAGCGATCGGGCTGCCGCGCAGAGCATCGCCGGAAGGCTTGTGAATGCAGACCAGCGGACCGGTTTAGTCTCGCGGCGGCGCGGTATCTCCGGGCCCTTGGGCTGCGAGCAGGCGAAGCACCTCGCGCAACTGTTCTTCTGACAGTACTCCGAGGGCTTCGGCGAGATTTCCGTTTAGCTCGCCGGCGGTCAGTTGGTTCACGAAAGCCTGGGCGTCCCAAGATTCCATGGGGTAAAAGCCGGAACGAGGACCGAGACCGAGATCGCTTTGCGGCGGACTCACATGACTCTCAGAATGTCCCGGCTCGTCAAGAAGCATACTACAGGAGGCGCGATCTGCCAACCTAGTAAAATTTCCGGTTTGATACCAGTATGACGTCAGAACTATCAGGCCGCGCTCAGCGCAATCCCGACGACGCAACGTACTCGCTGTGTGAGTTTTCCTTAAGGAACGAATCGATCACCACGGCAATCCTGCCGCTGGCGAGGCCATCACCGTACGGATTGTGAATGCGGGCCATTTGGTCGTAGGCCTGGCGATTTTCCAGGAGAAACTCGGCCGATTGCACGATCCGGGTCTCGTCGGTCCCGACCAATTTTACGGTTCCGGCGGTGACGGCTTCGGGCCGCTCGGTCTTTTCGCGCAAGACCAGAATGGGTTTGCCGAGGGACGGCCCTTCTTCCTGAATGCCGCCGGAATCGGTGATCAACAGGTAGGCGCGGCGCATCAGGTCGACGAAGGGGACGTAGCTGAGCGGCTCGATCAAACGGATGTTGGGATGGCCGGCGAGATAGCGCTGCACAGGATCCTGAACGTTGGGATTGGGGTGAACCGGGTAGACCACTTGCACATCGTCGCGGTTCGCGATGGTGGCCAGGGCGCGGCAGATGCGTTCGAATCCGTCGCCAAAACTTTCGCGCCGGTGCGCGGTGACGACGATCAACTTCTTGAACGGATCGAGCTGGGGCCAAGGTTGCCCTTGCAGTTTGTGTTGCTCGAGACCGTCGCGCACATAGAGCACGGCATCGATTCCGGTTTGGCCGGTGATGCTGATCTTGGAAGGATCGACACCCTCGCGACGCAGGTTCTCGGCCGCTTGTTCGGTGGCGGCGAAGTGCAGGTCCGTCAGGTGCGAGGTGAGGACGCGATTCATCTCTTCGGGAAAGGGCTGATGCATATCGCCGGTGCGGAGGCCAGCCTCGACGTGAGCGACGGGAATGCGCAGATAGAAGGCGGCGAGCGCGCCGCATAGCGTGGTGGTGGTGTCGCCTTGAACGATGACCAGCGAAGGACGCTCGGCGGCGAGCACGTTTTCGAGCGCGCCGAGAATTCTGGAGGTAGATTGAAACAGCGTCTGGCCGGGCAACATGAGGTCCAGATCGTGGTCGGGCTGGACGTGGAACGCCTCCAGCACCTGATCCAGCATCTCGCGGTGCTGGGCGGTGACGCACACCTTTACATCGAAGCCACTAGGATGTTCGCGCAGACTGCGAACCACCGGGCAGAGCTTGATCGCCTCCGGCCGGGTACCGAAGATCAATAGGATCTTGCGCATCTTAGTGATTAGTGCCCCGGCCGCACGGGAGATTGCAGAGGAAATTTATTATTTGTGGCGGTAGGTAATTCGACCCTTGGTGAGGTCGTACGGAGAAAGTTCCAGGGTGACGCGATCTCCTGCCAGCACACGAATACGGTTGCGGCGCAGTTTGCCGGCCAGGTGGGCAAGCACCGTGCGTTCCTGGTCCAGTTGAACGCTGAACAGGCCGCTGGGGAATTTTTCAACTACAGTTCCGGTAACTTCAATGCTGTCCTCTTTACTCATCATCCTCCTAGAGATGGATTTGACGCCATAGGTATGTTAGCAAAAGGGGGGCGGTGAGATGGTAGTGCGCTAATTGTGTGTGGCCGCTGCGGTTTCTGTCTCTGCCCCCTCTTCTCCAAATGGCCAGCACTCGTTCGCTATGAGTACTCGCCGTAGGTCCCGAAAGAGAGTGCGGTGGTAACGTTACGTTTTTGGTCATTCGTAACGGTCGTGTGTGAGCCATGCGCACCGAGATGTGCCTTGACGCTCGGCCCACAGTCCAGTTGCCAGTACGACAGCATTACCGTCTCCCCTTCTAAATGTGCGAATATCTCTTGGATTCATTCAACTATGATAACCCCCAAGGCGGGTGAGGGATCACGCTTGGTTCGCGCGTTCACTCCCTCGGCCGTCCGCCACGGACCTGGGGCCGGCGCATGACGAACGGCAGCGGCGCGAGGCAAACCACAATAATCGACATCACGTAGAAGCTGTTTACGAAGCTGAGCGTGTTGGCTTGCAGCTGGACGGTCTGGTAGGCCATGGCCATAGCCTTGGTGGTCGCGGTAGCGGCGTCGTAGCCCTGCGAAATGAACATGGCTTTCAGGCCGCTCAGGAAATGCTCGAAATTCATGTTGCTGTGCGTGGCGTGCGCGACCAGGGCCACCTGATGCATCTGATTCTGCCGCGTCAGGAACGTTGCGAGCAGCGACGTTCCGATGCTTCCGCCCAGGTTCCGCGCGAAGCTCGACATGCCTGAGACCTGATTGTTTTTCTCGCGCGGCACTCCGATATAGTTCAGCGTGCTGATGGGGACGAAGATCAGCGGCATGAAGAGCACCTGCACCATGCGCAGAGACATGATGCTGAAGAAATCCATTTGCAGATTAATATTGGTGAAACGATGCAGGCGAATACGCGGTGCCGAGAAATCCGATGCGATACCAGGAGGCGCGGATCGATTCTGGTTCCCGTGAGGCGGCCGGCGATCGGCATCATGGCCATCATCACCAAGCCCGCGGGCGATAACGCTTCTCCGGCGCGCTCGGCGGTGTAGCCCAGGCTGCTCTGCAGAAATTCCGGAATCAATACCGTGGAACCGAACAGAACAATGCCCAGCGCGAAGGAGAAGAACACGGCCGTGCCGAAGTTGCGGTTCTTGAGAAGACGCACGTCGACGATGGGATTCGGATGGAACCACTCCCATAGGAAAAACGCAAATAGCGTCGGAATCCCGATGGAGAACATGGTGCGGATGACGGGCGATGAGAACCAATCGTCTTCCTGCCCCTTGTCGAGCACCATCTGAAAGGCGGCGACGCCGATGACGATCAGGGACAGGCCGATGTAATCGATCTTAATTCCCGCCTGCTTCTCCTCCTTCATCCAGGGCGGATCTTCGACCAGGCGATGCGTGAGGAACAGCGAGAGGATGCCGACCGGCAGATTGATGAAGAAGATCCAGTGCCAGTTGAAATTGTCGGTGATCCATCCGCCCAGCGTGGGTCCGATGGCGGGCGCCACCACGACGGCCATGCCGTAGAGCGAAAACGCCATGCCGCGCTTTTCGACGGAGAACGAGTCGGCCAGGATGGCCTGCTCGGAGGGCTGCAAGCCGCCGCCGCCCGCGCCTTGCAGCATGCGCGCGATGATCAGCATCGGCAGGCTGGTGGCGATCCCGCAAAAAAACGAGCAGACCGTAAACAGCGCGACGCAGGTCATATAGAAACGCTTGCGCCCCATCATGGATGGAGAGCCATCCGGAAACCGGCAACACGATGGCGGCCGAGACCAGATAGCTGGTTAGGATCCAGGTGGCTTCGTCATAGGTCGCGCCGAGCGAGCCGGCGATGTGGGGCAGCGAGACGTTGGCGATGGAAGTGTCCAGCACCTCCATGAAAGTCGCGAGCGTCACCGTCAGCGCAACCGCGTACGGATTGTGCGACGGCTTCCAATCGTGATGGGTGAGGGCCTGTTGCTCCGCCACGCGCGGCTAGCCTCCGACGCGCACTTGCGGCTCGACCGACATGCCCGCGCGCAAGCGGTCCAGACCGCGCTGGTTGGGTTTGAAGCGCAGGCGCACCGGGATGCGCTGCACGACCTTGATGTAATTTCCGGTCGCGTTCTCCGGCGGCAAGACGCTCGAAATGGCGCCCGTGCCACCGCCGACGTTCTCCACGTAGCCGTCGAAATCCAGATCGAGCGCGTCCACGTGGATTCGCGCAGGTTGGCCCGGCTGGATCCTTCGCAGCTGCGTCTCTTTGAAGTTCGCGGTTACCCAGAGATCGCCGGTTTGCGCGATGACCACCAACTGCTGCCCGGCGGCGATATGGTCGCCGACCTCGGCCGAACGCTTGAGGATGATTCCCGCGACCGGCGCAACGATCTTGGTGTAGGACAGCTTCAGTTGCGCCTGCTCGACCTGCGCGCGCGCGTTCTTCTCGTTGGCCTGTTCGGACCGCACATTGGCTTGCCGGATGGCCACCTGTTGGGGCGCGTTCCGGCGCACTTGCGACAGCCGGCTCTGCGCGTCGTCGAGCTGCGCGCGTTTTTGATCCACTATGCGGGCGGCCGATGCGACAGACGGCTTGGTTTGCGTCCACGGTGGCGGCCTGAGCTTTCGCGGTGGCGGCGATCTGATCGTATTCCTGCCGCGAAACTTCTTCGTTTTCGATCAGAATTTTATAGCGTGCGAGGTCGGCCTGGGCGCGCGCATTGTTGGCTTCCGCTTCCGCTAATTTCGCCGCAGCCGAGTCGCGATCGTGCTCCGCAGCGCCGAGAGCGGCCTCCGCGTTGGCGACGCCCGCCTCGCCGGTGGAAACATTGGTCGCATTCTCGACTTGGGTTATCGGCACGTTGGGCTGCTGCGCCGTCACCATATTGCGGGCTTGCGCGAGTTGCGCTTCGACTTGATCGAACGACACTTGCAGATCGCGCGGATCCAGATCCACCAGCGGATCGCCGGCCTTGACCAGTCTGGTTTTCTTCGACGTAGACCTTGGTGATGGTGCCGTCGATGCGGGCGCTGATGGGATTCAGATGCATCTCCACCTGGGCGTCGTCGGTGTCCTCAAACTGGCGCTCGTGCAGCCAATAGAGCAACGCGCCCGCGCCGATGATGAGCAGCACCACAAAGAAAATCAGGAATGCGCGGCGGCGGCCTCGAGTGCGCGCCCTCTCGTTGGGAGGCGCGGTTGCGGTGGAAGGCGGCGCGGCAGCCGGATCGCCGGTAAGCAGCGTCGTGTGGCCATCCTGAGCTCGGCCGGACGGCGGCGCGGCCGGTTGCGAGACGAGTTTTTCCTCTTGGGCTTTCATGGACGATTTCCCGTGAGCAGATTCGGCAGATCCGTTTCGGCTTCTCCCATGGCCCGGGACAGAGCCAGGCGAGCCAGATCGAACGCGAACAGGCTGGAAATATAATCGCTCTCGGCGCCTGCGACCTGTTCCTGCGCTTGCACGACTTCCACCGTGTTGGCGACGCCGAGATTAAACCGGTCGCGCGACTCGCGCAAAGTTTCGGCCGCATAGCCGCGATTGGTTTCGGCCAGGCGAACTTGACCGGTCGCGGTTTCGAGATCAATGAGAGCGGTGCGAACGTCCTCATCGACGCGAGCGCGCTGATCGGCGTATTCGGCCTGGCGCTGGCGCAGAGTTGCCTCGGCTTCGTCGATGTCGCCACGAATGCGGCCGCCTTGCCAGATCGGCACATTCACCGAACCCGTCACCGCAAAAACGCCATGCCCCGTGGTGGGATTGGTGCCCGTTAGGCCGTAATCCCCATTCAGACTCACAGAAGGAAGACGCTCGGCGTGGGCGGCGGACAATACGATTTGCGCGGCGCGCACTTGCGCTTCAGCGGCCTGCAAGTCCGAACGGCTTTGATACGCGCGCTGAATGGCGGAAGCCGCGTCGGGCAGCGTCTCGGGATGGAAGGCCAGCGGCTCGCTTAGTATCAGGTCGCGATCCAGCGGAAGGCCGACCAGACGCGCCAGCACGATCCTCTGCTTCCGCAAATCGGACTGCAGCGAATTCAGCCTCTGCTGCTCGGTTTGCAACTCCACCAGCGTTCGCATTACATCGATGCGCGCGTTGGTGCCCGCCGCTCTGCGAACTTCCGCTTGGTGATTGACGGCCTGGGCGTTTTCGACTTGCGCTTTCTGCGATTCGACGCGGGCAGCCGTCGCGACGGTCTGCAGATAACTTCCAGCGACCGCCAGCACGACCAACTCCCGAGTGTCGCGGGCGCTCAGCACGGTAGCGCGTTCCGACTCTTTCGTGGCTTGCCAGTTGCGGCGTTGAACTGGATCGTAGAGGGATTGATTGAAGGTGGCCTGAACTTGCGAATAGTTGAACGGACCGACTACCGTGGGGATCGAAAAACCGGATCCGGGGGGCACCTTGAATTTGAAACCGAAAGCGGCCAGGTTGATCTGCTCTACCGTATCGCTGGCGTTGGCGGCGATGCTCGGCAAAAGATTGCTGAGGGCCTGCAGGCGCACGGCGCGCGAGGCGCGAACCGAATTATCGGCCGTGAGCGTTCCCAGATTGGTATCCAGGCCCCGGCGAACCGCCTCGGCCAAAGTCAGCGTGATCGCGCCGGCCGGCACATTGGAAGAGGGAACGCTGCCCTGGAAATTGCCGTCCACTTGAACCGAACTATTGAGGGTTTCGATGCCGCTGCTGCCAGTGGTCTCGACGGTGGAGACCGATCCCGGTTCGGTTCCGCGGCCGGAAAGAGGCAGCGGCGTGGCGCGGGATGGTCCGTTGGCGGGCGCTCCCGCAGTGGGCAATTGCGCCGGTGCGCGGCCAGCCAGCATTGTGAAGCATGTCAGAACGACAAGCTGCCCGGCTCTCAAACGGCGCGGGCGTCGATCGATTCGCCGATCCATTCCGGAACCCCTCTTCACACTGTACCAGATACATACATGAATGTATATAATGGTGGATAACAAGATGAACGGCAGCGCGATGGCCCGCGTAGTTTCCCATTCGCCGAAAAATGCCGCGCGTCCGAACAAGCATCAGCAGCGCACCGAAGCAACGCGCCTGGCTCTGCTCAAATCGGCGCGGCGCATCTTCGCGCGCGATGGCTTTGAGGCCTCGCGGATCGAGGACATTGCCGCCGCTACCGGGCATACGCGCGGGGCGTTCTACGCTCACTTCTCGACCAAGCAAGACCTGTTCTTCGCCCTGCTCGAGCAGGAATCCCATCGCCGCATGCAACAGATCCGTGCTGCGATGGAGTGCCAGCAAGATCCCGAACAGCGGCGCGAGGCGTTGCGCCATTTTTATGTCAATTTGATTTCAGACCCGCAGTGGGTAATGCTGCTGCTGGAGTTCAAGCTGTTCGCGCTGCGGCACCCGAAGCTGAGGGCGCAACTGGCCAGGACGCATCGCCGTATTCGATCTTCTCTGAAACTGGAAATCATCGATCAGCTACTTCCGGAACGGCTGCGGGGCGGCAAGCAATCCGAGGAACTGCGCAGGGCAGCGCTGGGTGCGATTCTGGACGGCCTGGTGCTGGAGCACGCCTATGACCCTCGCAGAATTTCGGAAAGACAGGTCGATTGCGCTGCTGGAACGATTGTTCGATGTGCTGCTAGAACCGCAGCGATCGAATGGCGGGGCGCGCCGCTGAGCCCGGTCAGTCGCGCAAACGGGCGCTCGCCAAAATCCCTAGCTTTTCCCAAGTAGGAACGCGAATGCGCTGTTCCAGCACGTCGAAATTCGAGCGTTCGATGCGCTCGAGCAAGCGCCGGTAAATTTCAATAATCGCCCACAGCGACGGGCGGCTGCGAGCATGCACCAGCTCGATCAGTGGCCGCGACTCGCGGTAGTATTGGCGCGCGCGTTCCGCTTCGAAGCGCATCAGGCCCACGAAATTGTCGTCGCGTTTTTTCAAATCGGCGCCGAAGCGAAGAATGTCTTCGGCGGGAATATACACGCGGCCGTTGTCGAGGTCTTCGCGGACGTCGCGCAAAATGTTGGTCAACTGAAATGCGATCCCGCACTTCTCCGCCAGTTTCGGCGCATCCGGAGATTCAAAGCCGAAGATGTGAAGGATGGTGAGACCAACGACGCTGGCGACCTGATAGCAGTAGCGATACAGTTCGTCGAAAGTTTGGATCTCGGCGCTGCTCGAGATCGGAGCTTACGCCCTCGATCATCTCGTAGAAGTATTGGTGCGGGATCTGGTAGCGCTTCACAGTATCGTGAAAGGCGGGCCACAGCGGGTTATCAGCGTATTGGCCGGCTAACGCGAGATCCAGATCGCGGCGCCATTTTTCGATGCCCTCGCGCGACGCCCCCACGCACTCGCTGATGTCGTCGCAGTAGCGCATGAACGCATAGATCGCGCACATGGCGTTTCTCTGTTCTCGGGGAAGCAGCAAAAAGGAATAATAGAAATTGCGAGCGCGCGCTCGCGCGATGCGGCGGCAGAACGCGTAGGACGCCTCCAGATTCACAGAGCGTTCCACAAACTCGTGAATAGTAACTGCAGCCGTTCGAATTTAGTGATGGCAGGGCGCCGGGCGAGCACGTTGTAATCCTGTTGCTCGATTTTATCCAATACGCGCAGGCCGCCGCGGCTGAACAAGTCGATATCGAAGGCCAGCCGGTTGTCGAGCGTCTTGGAGAGCGGCCAGCCCGTCGAGGAACAGCTTGCGCGCTACGCCGACCGCTTCACGCATCGACGGCCTGGAATGCGGAGTTGAACTGGCGCGCGCCGAGTTCGGCCACGGAATACCCGTGCTTCGACAACAGATCCAGCGGCAGATATACGCGATCCTTTTCGAAATCGACCGTGACGTCCTGCCAGAAATTGGCGAGTTGAAGAGCGGTGCAAGTGGCGTCGGACAGGCGGTCGCGTTCCTCATCGGCGTAGCCGCACAGCCGCAAAACCAGCCGTCCGACCGGATTCGCGGAATAACGGCAGTAGCCGAACAGGTCGCTCCAATTCTGGTAGCGCGTCACGATCTGATCCTGCTCGAAGGCGGTAATCAGGTCGGAAAAAAGCTGGAGCGGCAAATCGTATTTTTGAACGGTGCCTTGGAGCGCTACGAATACCGGATGCTGGACTTGGCCCTCGTACATGGCTTCGAGTTCGTGCCGCCACCAGGCGAGCAGCCGCAGGCTCTCGGCGCGATCGCCGATCTCGTCGCCCAGATCGTCGGCCCAGCGGCAGAACGAATACACGTTGTAGAAATCCTGATGCAGATTCTTCGGCAGCAAGAAAGTAACTACGTGAAAATTCTCGTAGTGATGCGTGGCCAGCCAGCGCGTGTATTGCTCGGCTTCGGCTTTCGTGTATTTCTCGGTGAGCGCCTCCGCCGAGTGAACATACTCTTTCGGGGCGAGCAAGGGCACTAAGGTATGATAGCGGTCTTCATGTGACCGTTGTGGCTCATCAGATGCTGCATGACTTCGAGCAAGTTGGCGAGCGGCTCAACGCGGTTGACGAAGTCGCGCGATCGGACTTCGCCGCGGCTGACGAAATCGAGCGCCTTCCAGATGTGCGCGGGCGTGTGATGGAAGCTGGCCTTGCAGGTGATCTCGGAGTAATGGAGCAAGGAGGTGTCCAGGCTGATCCGGCTGTCGTTGGGACAACCGCCGAAGAAGTTCACGATGCCGCCGCGCCGGAGTAACCGAGCGGCCATTTCCCAGGTTTCCGGATTGCCGACGGCCTCGATGGCGGCATCGGCGCCACGGCCGTTCGTCAGGTCGCGAACCTTTTGCGCGGTTTCTTCGACGCCGTCGGAAATGACCAGTTCATCGGCGCCCATGGCGGCCGCGTGGTCCAACTGCGCCTGGCGGCGGCCGATAGCGATCACGCGCGCCCCGTACGCCTTGGCCAAGCGGACAAACATCAAGCCGATGGGACCGAGCCCGATCACTGCGACGTTGTCGCCCGGATTCACGGAGGTCTCATCCAGCCCGCGCAAAACGCAGGCCAGAGGCTCAACCAAGGCCGCATCCTGATAGCTGACGTGCTCGGGAATCTCGTACAGATTGCGCTCGACGATGCGCGCCGGAATGCGGATGTACTCGGCATACGCGCCGTTGTTGAATAGCAGATCCTCGCAGAGGTTCTCACTGCCGCGCCGGCAAAAGAAGCACTCCTGACAGGGCGCCGAATTCGCCGCCACCACTCTCTGGCCCACGCGAAAGTCCCGTACGCGTTTGCCGACGGCAACGATATCCCCGGCCAATTCATGGCCGAACAGGGCGGGCGGCACGATCATGCGGGCGTGGTAACCGCGCCGAAACACTTTGACGTCGGTGCCGCAGGTGAGCGCGGCCTGGACGCGTACCAGTACGTCTCCCGCTTCGATCTTGGGTACTTCCACCGCCTCTATCTTGAGATTCTCTTTGCCATAGAGGACGGCGGCCATCATTTGCGTGTTCACTCAGACCACCTCTTGGGGGTGAACTATAATTTTCAAGGATTTAGGCTCGGGATGCAATGCCAGGTCGATTCCAGAGCGAATGTCGCTCAGAGGGAAATCGATGCGAGATGAGGTCTTCTACCGGCAGTTGCGCCGCTGAAAACCAGGTCCGCCGATTCCTTTTGCAGGTCGACCGAAGCGCTGTAGGACCCGAAAATCGTCCGCTCTCCCACGCACACGTCGGCGCCGGAAAGCTCGATCCGCTCCTGCTGGGAAGTTTGGGCGAACAGCAGGATTCGGCTGCCGGGACGCGAGTAGCGCACCGCCTGTTCGACGATGCCGCGAGCCGATGCCGCCACGATCACCGAGTCGGCGCCGCGGCCGTCGGTCAATTCCAGGATGCGATCCAGCAGTCCGGGGTCGGCGGGATCGAAAGCCGCCATCGCGCCAAACCGCTGGGCCAATTCGCGGCGATAGGGCATGGCGTCGGTCGCGATCATGGTAGCGCCCGAACGCTTCACCAGCATCGTAAACAGCAAGCCGATGGGACCCTGGCCGAGGATTACGACGACATCTCGAGCTTGCGGGTTCGAGCTGCACCACGCCTTTCAGGCAGGTATTCACAGGTTCGACGAAGCAGGCGCGATCGAAGGAGACGCCGTCGGGGATTTTTTCCACGCCGCGACGGACGATCCAGTCCATCACGCGGACATATTGCGAAAATCCGCCGCCGGCCGGTTCGTAGCCCGCCGTTACGCCGACCTTTTTGTACACGGGGCACTGAGCGTAGAGCTTGTGGCGGCAATAGAAGCATTCGAGGCAAGGGATGTGGTGAAAGGCGATGACGCGGTCGCCGGGGAAGAAATTGCGAACACCCGTCCCGGCGGCGACCACCACGCCGGCGGTTTCGTGGCCGTAGATACGGGGCGGCGCAAGCAGATTATATTCGATTTTTTTGAGATCGGTGTGACAGATCCCGCAGCTTTCGACGCGGACCAGGAGCTCGCCCGCGCCGATCTCCGGCGTCGGGATTTGCTCCACCGAGATGGCGCCCTGGCCAGTGTAGACGGCAGCGCGCATGGTCGCCGGAGCGGTTAGCAATTCAGAATCGAGTATCGGCAATAAAATCCCCCAGGACTTGAGCGGCCGCGCTGCATCGGCGATTCAGCTGGATGAGCGCGGGGAAAACTCTCGGGCGGCGCAAGGCCGCCGCGATAATTTTAGCGCGGTTGAAGCGTCCGGCGGCGTCGCGCATGCGGTTGAAATCGAGCGGAAAGCTCTCATCGGCGGCGTCGGTGACTACGCGGATGGCATAAAACGGAATGTTCCAATGCTCGGCTCGCTCGGCAACCGCCGCGGCTTCCATCTCGACAGCGTCGGCTCCGCATTTGCGAAGCTCGGCCTTCTCGGCGGCCGTGGACGCCACGCGATCCATGGACAGCAACTTCCCGATCTTGTAGGGCCGGCCACAACCGGCGGGTCGCGCGGTTTCACCAGCGCCCAGCACTTCGGTGGCGATAAAGATATCGCACGGGACCAGCGCCGGATCTAATGCTCCGCAAAACCCCATGCTCACCAGCCCATCGATCTGGGCGTACTCTCGCGCGATATCCACGGCCCGCGCAGCCAGCTTGGGGCCGGGACCGTTGGCAGCCAGCACGATCGTATTCCCACGCAGCACCATCATGCGCGCAAAACTCACAGGCCAATCCGGTTTGCTGGCCAGCTCCGCGTGGCGAAGCAGCCCGTCAAATTCGCGGGGCTCGGCGGCAATGAAGGCCAGCAATCAGACGTAACCATTGGCCCGAAACCATTCGACCGCGCGTTGGAGCGCGGCATCGATCGGGCCGGGATTAAAACCCAGTTCCCGTTTCGCCTTGTCGGACGAAACGAACACCTTCTTACGAGCCATTTTGACCGCGTCCAGCGGCACACGCGGTTCGTGACCGGTCATGTTCGCCCAACCGGTGCTCGCAAGACCTGCCGCGTAGGCCACGGCGTAAGGGATCCGCCAGCGCGGGGCTTTCCGGCCGCACACGCATGGCAAGGCGCTCCAGAATCTGCTGGAGCGTTAAATTCTCACATCCCAGGATGTAGCGCTCACCCGCGCGGCCTCGCTCGCAGGCCAGGATATGGCCTTCGGCAGTATCCTCAACGTCCACGAGATTCAGACCGGTATCCACAAAGGCCGGCATGTCTCCTTTCAAAAAATCGAGGACGATCTTGCCGGTGGGCGTGGGCTTAAAATCGTGATCGCCGATGGGCGCGGTGGGATTCACGATCACCACCGGGAGCCCGGCGCGGGCGAATTCGAGCGCCACCTGTTCGGCCTGGAATTTCGAGCGTTTGTATGCCCCGGTCATTTCCTCGATTCCGATCGCGGTAGTTTCGGTCCCCAGCCCATCTTCCGGAATTCCGATACAGCCGACTGTGCTGGTGTAGACGACGCGCTCTACTCCGGCATTTCGCGCGCCGCATTGAGAAGGTTGCGCGTGCCTTCGACGTTCGAAGCGTAAAGCTCGTTCTCATCCTTCGCCCAGAGCCGGTAGTCGGCGGCGACATGATAAACAACGCCACAGCCGGCTACAGCGCGTTCTAGCGATCCAGGATCGCGCAAGTCCCCATTGACAATCTCAAGATCCAGTTCCCGTACCTGGCTGCCCGGCCTCACTAGCGCCCGCACGTTTACTCCGCGCGCCAGCAGCTTTTTCGCGACATGCCAGCCGATGAAACCGCTCGCTCCCGTCACGAGCGTCGGATTCACGAATTACTTCTTATCGAAACGCCCAAGTCATCAGCTTGAACGTATCGCCCAGTCTGGAATTAATCCCCAGCGCGGCCGATGGCTCGAACCCGCAATGCACCATGCAGTGGTCGCAACGCGGATCATTGCCGGCCCCATAACTTTCCCACGGCGTTTTCGTCATGAGCTCTTCGAAGGTCTGATAGTGCGCGTCGGTAATCAGATAGCACGGGCCTTTCCAGCCCTTCACGTTGTAGGTCGGATTCCCCCAGGCGGTGCACGGATAGTCGCGTTTGCCCTGCAGGAACTCGAGATAGGTCGGCGTACTGAACAACGGAAAACGCTCGGCCAGCCGTTCGATGTCCTTGAACTTCTCGTGGATGTCGTCGCGGGTCATGAAGATCTCGCGATCGTTCACGGACGAATATCCGTAGGCCGGCGAGATGGTGTGGCCGTCCACGTTGAACTCAGCCAGATACTCGAACAGCTCCTCAATCTCGCGCATGTCCGTCTCTTTGTAGACGGTGGTGTTGGTGCAAACCTTGAAGCCCGCCTGCTTGGCCACCCGAACGCCTTCGATGGCCTCGCGGAACACGCCCTGGCGCTCCACCGCGAGGTCGTGGTTCTTCTCCATGCCGTCCAGGTGGACGTTGAAGAAGAACTTTTCGGCCGGTTGAAACTCCTTGAGGCGCTTGCGAATGAACATCCCGTTGGTGCACAGGTAAATGGTTTTATTGCGCTCGATCAGCTTCGCGGCCAGCTGGCCGATCTCGGGATAAAGCGTCGGCTCGCCGCCACAGATGGAGACGATCGGCGCGCCGCACTCATCGGCGGCATGCAGGCACTGTTCGAGCGAAAGCTTCTGGGTGATGGTCGATTCGTATTCGCGGATTCGCCCGCAGCCGGTGCAGGTGAGATTACAGGTATGCAGCGGCTCCAGCATCAGGACCAGCGGGAAGCGCTTGTTGATCATGGGATGCGGCTTCCGCGGAGCGTCGGTGTGCGTGTAGACGATGTGGAAAGGATTGGCTGCGTCGGGCTCCGATGAGCGCCGTCTTCTGCCATTCCGGCTTCGGGCGGAACTTATTACGGGCAATATAGCCAGCCATGCCCGCGGTCATCGATAGGGGGAATCTCATTGATTTTGTCCTGTGGAGCCGGCTTTAATTTTCACGTACGTGTTCAAAGCCAGCAATGGGAATGAATTCCGATAAAGGTGGTAGCACAGGTAGAAGACCTGAGGAAATCCGGTTCCGGTGGCCAGCGCCTCGTCCCAGGTTCCGTCGCTGTTCTGCGTCCGGACCAGGTAATCGATGCCGTCCTGCAGGCTGCTGCTGGTTGTGTCTCCACCCGCCAAAAGCGCCAGAATCGCCCAGGCGGTCTGCGACGGAGTGCTGGTCGCAGGCACATAGCAGCCTTGCTTGTAACTGTCGCAGCTTTCGCCCCAGCCGCCGTCGAAGTTCTGAATGGAGCGCACCCATTCGAGCGCGCGCTGGATATAAGGTTCGCGATCGCTCACACCGGCAGCCGCCAGGCCGCGCAGCGCGAAACACGTGCCGTAGATGTAATTGACGCCCCAGCGCCCGTACCAGCTGCCGTCCTGCTCCTGCGACTCCACCAGGTATTCGATGCCCTTTTGAACCGCCGGATGCGACTGGTTGTAACCGAACGCGCACAAGGCGTCCAGGACGCGGCCGGTAATATCGGGGCAGGTGGGATCGAGCATGGCGTTATGGTCGGCGAAAGGCACGTAACTGAGAAAACGCCAAGTGTTGTCGACATCAAACGCGGCCCAGCCGCCATCTTTGGACTGCATATCGAGCAGCCATTGAATGGCCCGCTCGGATACGGCCGCCTGTTCCGCCGGGCGGGAAGCCTGGGAGCGGCTCAAAGCGAGCAAGACCATGGCCGTGTCGTCGATATCCGGATAAAATTCGTTGGCGAATTCAAAATACCAGCCGGAAGGCTGCGTCTTGGGACGCTTCACCGACCAATCGCCCTTGCGCCGCACTTCTTTGGTGAGCAGCCAGTCCGCGCAGCGACGCAAGGCATCGGCCGGCGGCTGGCTCGCCTCTCCGAGCGCAAAGGCAGCGATAGCGGCGTCCCAAACCACGGAATAGCAGGGCTGGAAGAAGAAGCGCTCCCCGTCGTTCACCAGCAGCGCGTCGAACTGCTTTTCGGCTTCTATTCGATCAGGATGATCGGGCGGGTAACCGAGTAAATCCAGCGCCATGATGACATACATCATGGGCGGATAGATGGCCGCTACGCCGTCGGTATAACGGGTACGTTCCAGGATCCACTTCTCGGCGGAGCGAATGGCCTTGCGGCGGATCGCCTTCGAGCCATATTTTTCCCACAGCTTGAGCGCTTGGTCCAGCCGGAAGAAGAGATTGTTCCAGGTGAACTTTCCGGAATCGCCCGGAAACTCCAGGCCGACGCCCGGCGCAAACAGTTCTTCCAGGTTAAATCCGCTGGGCACTGGACGGCGCGGGTTGGAGGCATGAATGATCGAGAGCGGAATGACGATGGCGCGCGTCCAGGACGACATCTGGTAGATGAAGTTCCCGAGCAGCACGATTTCAGGAGGAATGGCGGGCGCATGCTCGCGCGGATAAAGATCGAAGAGGCTGAGGTTGATCTTGACGTAGCTGTTGGCCGCCTGAATGCCGCCCAGCGCCAGGATCCTTTCCCGAGCCTGCGCCAGACGGGGATCGTCGTAGGCGAGGCCGGCCAGTTTCAGCGCGAAGTACGCCTTCACGGTCGCATTGATTTCGGACGGCCCTTGCGGATAAATGTTGAAGCCGCCATCGCGCAACTGGCGCGCCAGGATGGATTGCACGGCTTTGTCGATCAGAGGACGCGTGGGCGGATTCCAGAAGCCGTTTACCGGGGGATGCAGCCACAGCTGTAACAGAACATAGTCGGATTCGAGCGTGCTGTCGGCGGTAAGTTCGGCCCACCAATAGCCTGGCTCATACTGAGTGCCGAGCAAATAATTGGTCGCCCGGCCGACCGTCTGCAACACCCCAGCCAGCACCGGATCGGCGACTTGCAATTGGGGCGTCATACTCGCGCGACAGTGGTCAACTTCAGGGCCGATCGCTCCAGGTCGGCCGGCAGATGGAACCGCACGTCCTCTTCTTTGAGTTCCATCTCTTCGGTATAGTCGAAGCCGAACTGCGTCTCGAGCGATTGGATCAGTTCCTGTACCAGATTCTCCGGCGCCGATGCCCCGGCCGTGACCGCCACGGTTTGAATGTTCTCCAGCCACGCCGGATCCACTTCCCGGTTGTCATCCACCAGGTAAGCCGGGACCCCCTCGTTCTGGCAGACCTCCACCAAGCGGCGGGAGTTCGAACTATTCTGCGATCCGACCACAAGTAAGACATCCGTCAGCGGTACCACTGCTTTGACGCCCAGCTGCCGATTCTCCGTTGCATAGCAAATGTCCTGGGTCTTCGGCCCTTTGATCGCGGGGAAGCGCTCCTTCAGGCGCTCCACGATGTCCCGCGTTTCATCCAAGCTGAGCGTGGTTTGAGTAAGATAAGCCATCTTGGCGGGATCTTTCACCTGCAGCTTGTCGACATCCTCAACGGAGGAAACGAGAACGGTGGATTCCGGCGCCTCGCCGAGCGTCCCGATCACCTCGTCGTGGCCCGAGTGGCCAATCAGGATGATGGTGTAGCCCTGGCGCGCGAATCGCACCGCTTCCAGGTGCACCTTGGTCACCAGCGGGCAGGTGGCGTCAATCACCTGTAACTTTCGCTGTTTCGCCTCCTCGCGAATGGCTGGAGAAACGCCGTGGGCGCTAAAAATAACTCGTGCGCCTTCGGGCACTTCGCTCAGTTCTTCCACGAAAATAGCGCCCGCGCGGCGCAACTCATCCACCACGTGGCGGTTATGCACGATCTCCTTGCGCACATAAACCGGAGCGCCATAGAGATTCAGGACAATCTTGACTACGTCGATTGCTCGTACCACGCCGGCGCAAAAGCCGCGCGGCCGTAACAAGATGATCTTTTTCACGGAACTCCCTTTGTAAGACTCGCCCATTCGCCATATTATAGCAGCCATCTTAATGTTAAAGGGAGGGTTACGAGTTAGTCACCGGCGCGTGCGATTTTGATTCGATCAGGCTCAACAGCTCTGGCTCGTTGCCAATGCGGACGCCAATCTTCAGCCAGTAGAGATCCACGGAGGCGTTTGTTAACAGATCCGTAACTTGCTCCGGCAGGTTCATAACATCTTTCTCGGTAGTTAGAAGCGCCGCCGCGCCATGGATGCGAGCCTGTTCCACCAGGCGCTGGAACTGCTGGTACCGATAGCGGTGATGGTCGCCGAACGTCCATCGGAACGCCGGCTCGATCCCGAGAGTTTTCAGCGTTGCCCAAAACGTGGCAGGATTCGCTAGGCCGCAGAACGCCGCCACCGGACCTTCCGGACAGTCCACGCGTTCCTTGGTGCGGTAATTCACCCAATAGCGCGGCTCGACGGCGGCGCGAAAGATCGGAGCACGAGGGTTCACGGCGCGTAAACGGTTTTGCAGGCCACGATATTCCCGCTCCGGGCTGGCGCGCATGATCAGGAAAGCGTCGGCCCGGCTGAGGGACGTCCACGGCTCGCGCAGGTATCCGAGCGGGAACACGGCTCCGCCAGCGAACGGATTCAAAGCGTCGATCAGGACAATATCCAGATCGCGTGCCAGCCGCCGGTGCTGAAATCCGTCGTCCAGGAGAAAAATGCCGGGATGAAGTTTCTGCTCGAGCAGCCGTCCGGTCGCCCAGCGATCCGCGCCAATTCCGAGATGCGCATAGCCGGACTGGAGGAAGATCTGCGCTTCGTCGCCAGTCAGATTCATGGGCACCTGTTCGCCGGCTTTCAGCACGATGCTGCTGGCAAGGGACCGCCGACGATATCCGCGAGTCAAAATGGCCGGTTGATGGCCGAGTTCTAGCAGGCGCCCAGCCAGGTGATCGACCACCGGGGTCTTGCCGGTTCCGCCCATCGCAATGCCGCCAATGCTTACCACTGGAGCGTCCAGGCGTCGAGCGCGCGCTTGATCGCGGCGAATTTTGCGTTCGGCCGCCGCGGTCCAGATTTTCGAAAGCAGCCAGAGCAGCGGCCCAGCGGGACCGGCGTTGCGGAAGCAGGGTACCGCCAGATCGTGACATTTCAAAATCTCATCGGCGGCTTTTCGCGTCACGCCGCGCCGTCTGGCCGCCAGATCCGCCGCTCGTGCGCCGAGTCTCATGGCGCAGCCCCGGGTCTTCGATCAATCTCCCAACTGCCGGGGCTAACTCTGCGGCGTTCTCGATCGCAAGGACAGCCTGTTCGGCCCGAAACTCCGCGGCGATGGCCGCAAAATTCTCCAGGTGCGGGCCGGTAATGATGGCGCGCGCCGATGCGGCCGGTTCCAGCAGATTGTGCCCTCCGCGGCGAGCCAGGGAACCACCCATGAAAACCACGTCCGCAAGCGGAAACAGGCTGGCGAGCTCGCCCATGGAGTCGAGCAGCAGGACGCAGGGAAGCGTCAAGGCTGCATCGATTTTGTTTTCGGACCGCCGCATGTAGTGGACACCAGCGGCGCGCAGCCGCCCTTCCGCCGAATCGAAGCGTTCCGGTTTTCGCGGAACCAGGATCAGCAGCATTCCGGGATTTGAGACCGCGAGATCTTGGAACGCGCCAATCACGGCATCGTCTTCATCTATATCGCTGCTGTCGACGCCGGGCATCGTGCTGGCCGCGATCCAAACCGTCGCCGGGCGAAGTTTGTCGAGCAATTCCCGAATCACCGCGGGTGCCTCGCCGCGCACCGGAGCAGCGTCGTACTTCAAATTTCCGAGCGTCTGAACAATGTTTTCAGGCGCGCCAATCGCGATGTATCGCGTCCGATCCTGCTCGGTCTGCGTAAAAATCGTATCGGGCAGCGACAGGATGTGGCGAAATAAGAAACGCCAGCGCGTGTAGCGCGGCAGCGCGCGATCGGAGATTCGGCCGTTCAGGATCAGAAGGCTGCAACCGGCACGCTTCACCTCGCGATACAGCATCGGCCAAATTTCGGTCTCGAGAATGACCACCGCGGATGGCCGCAGACGCCGTAGCACGCGCCGGACAGCAAAAGCATAGTCGATGGGCGCGTAGAAGATTCCGTCGGCCACGCCGGAAAGTCTCTCTTCTGCGACTTCACGCCCGGCCACGGTCGTGAGCGAAACGTAGAGAGGAATGCCGGCACTGCGAGTCCGCAATTCCTGGAGCAAACCCGCCGCCGAGATGACTTCCCCCACCGAGACCGCGTGCAACCAAATCGCGCCTGGCGCCGTCGCTGGTAGCGAGGCCGGGAGCCCGCCCAGCCGTTCCCGGAAGCTGCCGAGATAACGCCGGTCCCGAGCGCAGCGGTAAACGAAATAGAATACAAGCAGCGGGGATGCCACCACGCGGCACACCCAGTAAAGGAGCCGGATGAGAACACTTTCAATTTGCTGGATGGTGTTCATGGCAGCGGCCGTGAGCTTAGCGGACAACAAAAAAGACACGAAGTTTTCGCCTGGACCGGTTTCGTCCTATCCCGCGCGGCAGACCAATGACAACGTGACCCTGGCCGTGGCTGCCTACGACACCGAACAATTGGCTCATTCGGCATTTGGGAAATTGGATCCAAACCAGTACGGTGTCCTTCCCGTGCTCGTCATTATTCAGAATGACACGGACCAGGCGCTCAAATTAGACCACATGGAGGTGGAATTGACGGGCGCGGATGGCCGCCACATGGAGGCGACTCCAGCTTCCGACGTCCAGGTTTTGGGCGGTCCGGACCGGCCCAACGTGGCAGGCGGAGGCGGCCGTATCCCTCCTTTGCCGCCACTCAAAAAGCACAAGAATCCGCTGAATGTCTGGGAAATCGAGGGCCGCAGTTTCGCGGCGAAGCTTTTGCCGGCGCACGAATCGGCCAACGGGTTCTTTTATTTTCAGGCCAATTACCGGCCGGGATACAAGTTTTATTTGACGGGAATCACGGTCGCGTCCACGGGCAAAGACGTTTTTTATTTCGAGATTCCGCTAGACAAAAAGTAGCAGTAAAATTACGGCGCGATCTTGGCGGTCTTGATACTGTCCAGCATCGGAAAATTCTTGTCCAAATACGCTTTGCCTTCGGTCGCGATCCGGCCCTGATCCGGTCCCCGCGGAGGATCGCCATATCCGCTGTAAAGCTTGTCCACGACATCCATGCCCTGGGTCACCTCGCCGAACGCCGCAAAGCCCATCGTGTCCAGGAAGGCATTGTCTTTGAGGTTGATGAAAATCTGCGTCGTTCGCGTATTCGGCCCGGCAGTCGCGAAAGTCAAATATCCGCGCTTGTTCATTTCCTTCACCGGATCGTCCTTTATATTGGCCTTCTCCCAGACTTGCCCGATGGCCGGCTTGGCGCTCATTCCAAACTGCACCATGAAATTCGGGATTACGCGGAAGAAACTCGCGTCGGTATAGTAGCCGTTCTTGACCAGGTTATAGAAGCGATCGGCGCCCAGCGGCGCCCAGTCGCGATGGACCTCGACGGTGAACTCGCCCTTGGTGGTTGTGAAAAGAACTTTGTAGTTATCTGGAGCTTTCGCTTTTAGCGACGCCGGATTCATTAACGACGGCGCCTGGGCGAATAGAGCGGAACTCAACGCGATGCTCGCAAGAAGTGCCTTCATGTATGTCGATTATACTGAAAGTTCCCGCCTTATGCCGAGGTTCCGGCTACTTTTCGCGCTTGTTGTTCTAGTTTTTGCGGCTCGCGGCGACGAAGTCAAAATCACGCTGCTGGCCACCACCGACCTGCACGGCAACATGCTTCCCTATGACTACTTCACCGCGCAGCCGGCCGAGCGCGGCCTCGCCAAAATCGCGACACTCATTCGTGCTGCCCGCGCGGATAACCCGAACTCGCTGCTGATCGATTGCGGCGACACGATTCAAGGCACGCCGCTCGAAGCGGTTTATCAGCATGGGATCGCATTGTTGCCTCAGAGTCGCGATCCCGCAAACCGTGACCCGATGATGCTGGCGATGAACGCCCTCGGATACGACCTGATGGTGGTCGGCAATCACGAGTTCAACTTTGGCTTGAAAAACCTGGCGAAGGCGCGTTCCGAGGCGCGCTTTCCCTGGATCTCGGCCGGTATCCGCGTAGCGCCGGGATCTTCCCTCCAAGCGTTCGCGCCCTACTTCGTTAAAACCATCAGCGGCGTGAAAATCGCCGTCGTAGGCGTCACCACACCGTTGATCCCGAGCTGGGAGGCGGAGGAGCACTACCGAGGCTACGAATTCGAGGATGGCGTCCAGGCAGTGCGACGGGCTGTTGCTGAAGTTCGCGAGCGCGAGCACCCCGACCTGGTGATCGTCGCCGCGCACGCTGGGCTCGATCGCAATCTTGACAAAGAATCGACTGCCTCGGGCGATTCGCGTGAGAACATGGTGTATCAGATCGCCACCGAAGTGCAGGGCATCGATGCCATCGTCTTCGGCCACACACACTCGCAGCTCGCCAGTCTCCATTTGGGCGACGTGCTCCTGATGCAGCCGAAAAACTGGGGAATCTCGCTCGGGCGCATGGATTTCGTGCTGGAAAAAGATCAAACAGGGGCGTGGAAGATTGTTTCTAAGTCAAGCCGCCTGATTCCGGTCACGGCCAACACCGCCCTCGATCCCGAAATAGCCAAAATCGCGCAACCGTACCACGAGCGCGCCGAAGCTTTCCTCGACCATCCCGTTGCCGAAGCGCCGGTTGCGCTGGATGCGCGGCTGGCTCGCGTCGAAGATACGGCCATCATTGACGCCGTGCAACAGGTGCAGCTTTTCTATACGAAGGCGGATGTCTCGTTTGCGTCGTCATTCAACGCGCGCGCGGCGATTCCAAAAGGACAGGTTACCGTCCGCCAGATCGCGGCTCTGTACATTTACGAGAACCAGCTATACGCAATCAAGGGAAGCGGGAAGCTGGTGCGCGAGGCGCTGGAGAACGCGGCGCGCTATTACAAGTCCTGCTCGGGCGAGTGCTTCGCAAGGGCCGCTGATCAACCCCCAGGTCATCGGATATAACTACGACATGGCGCAAGGCGTGGATTATGAGATCGACCTGACGCAACCCATCGGCCATCGCATCCGCAATCTCCGCTGGCACGGTAAACCGTTGGCTGACGACCAGCCGCTGCGCATCGCGGTGAACAACTATCGCGCGGGCGGAGGCGCCGGGTATTCCATGTTTCGCGGCGCGCCCATAGTGTGGCGTTCGCCCGAAGAGATTCGTGATCTGGTCATCGATTATTACAGCGACCACCGGCCATTGCCATCTCAGCCCGATAACAACTGGCGCATCGAGCCGGACGCAGCCCGCCGCGAGCTTCGCGCCGAAGCGCTCGGCGAAACTTCTAGACCAACACAGTAAAGGCGGTTTCGGTGCGCGTGACTGGACGGTACAGCGTATCGCGCTCCATCGGCTCGCGGCCCGCTTCGCGAATCAGCCGCAGCAGCTCGCCTCGGCGTAAGCCCTGGCTGGTGGTCGCGCCGGCGTCGTGGTAGATCTTCTCTTCCACCACCGTGCCGTCTAGATCATCGGACCCGAAACGCTGCGCGATCTGCGCGATTCTGGGCGTCATCATGATCCAGTAGGCCTTGATGTGGTCGATATTATCGAGCATCAGACGCGAGACCGCGATCATCTTCAGATCCTGGAAGCCGGTGGTGCTCGCGATGTGATCGAGCGCCGTGTTGGCCGGATGAAACGCTAGTGGAATGAAGGTCTGGAAGCCGCCGGTATCGTCTTGCAGCGCGCGCAGCTTGACCAGATGATCCACGCGATCTTCTTCGGTCTCGATGTGGCCGTACAGCATGGTGCAATTCGACTTCAAGCCGAGCTGATGCGCCGTGCGCGCAACGTCCAGCCATTGCTGGCCATCGATCTTGTGATCGCAGATGATGCGGCGAACGCGATCGTGAAAAATTTCCGCGCCGCCGCCGGGAAGCGAATCGACGCCGGCCGCCATCAACCGCTCCAGCGTCTCGCGATAGGAAAGCTTGCTGCGCTGCGCCAGATAAGCGATCTCCACCATGGTGAACGCCTTGAGATGCACCTCGGGGAAACGCTGCTTGAGGCCGCGCAGCATTTCGCAGTACCAGTCGAGCGTCAGCTCGGGATGCAACCCGCCGACGATGTGAAACTCCGTGACCGCTTCCGACCAGCCCTCGCCCGCGCGGTGCCAGACTTCCTCGAGCGACCAGGTATAAGCCTTGGGATCCTTGCGCCTTCTTTCCGAACGCGCAGAGCTTGCAGCTGGCCACGCAGACGTCGGTCGGATTGATGTGCCGGTTCACGTTGAACCAAGTGACATTGCCGTGCTTGCGTTCACGCACCAGGTTGGCCATGTAGCCGAGCGCCAAAATGTCGGAGGAACGAAACAGCGCGACGCCATCCTCGATAATCCAGGCGTGCGCCCGCTTCCACTTTTTCGAGTATCGGCTGCAAGCGCCGGTCTTCAATCGCTATCGACATTAGAGCAAGCTTCCGCGGCTGAGAAAGTAAATGTCCGCCGCCCAAAACAGAAAGAATAACACGCTCACGTAGCCGTTCACGGTGAAGAAGGCCGCATTCACGCGCGACAGATCGTCGGCTCTCACCAGGCTGTGCTCATAGATCAGCATCGCCAGGATCGCGCCGATGCCGAGCCAACTCAGCCAGCCCAGGCCGAAACCGACAGCTAGGGCAACCAGACAACCAACCATCGCGATGTGAAACGCCCGTGCGATCCACAACGCGGCCGGCATGCCGAAGCGCCGAGGCAAGCTGAACAAACCTTCCCGGCCGTCGAACTCGTAATCCTGGCACGAATAAATGATGTCGAATCCGGCCGTCCAGAATGTGACCGCCGCGGTGAGCCAGAGAATCCTGGGATCCAGCGAACCCGTGACCGCGATCCAGGCCGCCGCGGGCGCGATGCCAAGCGAGAATCCCAGCACCAGGTGCGAAAAGACGGTAAAGCGCTTGGTGTAGGAATAAAAGAAGACCACGGCCAAGGCGACCGGCGCGAGTTTCAAACACAGCGGATTCAAGGCGCGTGCCGCGAACAGCAGCACCAAGATCGCGACGATCAGGAAGCCCCAGGCGAAACGCGCGCTGAGGATTCCGGCGGGCAGGTGGCGCATCCGCGTCCGAGGATTTCTGGAGTCGATGTCGGCATCGAGAATGCGATTGAACGTCATGGCGGCCGATCGCGCCCCCACCATCGCCATGACGATCCACAGCAGCTTATAGCCGAACGCGGCCCAACTCAAATGGCTGGCTCGAAAGGCGAGCAAAGCGCCGGTCAGCGCGAAGGGCAGGGCAAATACCGAGTGCTCGAACTTGATCATCTCAAGCGTCAGGCGCAGTCGTCTCCAAAATGCCATTCCCGGTCCCCTGGTTCGCTACTATTCTAAATCAAGCGGTACGCGCGACCTCCCTGCTACGCTCAAGTTGACATGGATCAAGATCAACTGCGCGGTCTGCTGGAACAGGTGCAAGCAGGCGCAGTGGACGTCGAATCCGCGCTCGAGTCGCATGCGGCATCTGCCGTTTGAGGACCTCGGTTACGCCAAGCTGGATCATCATCGCAGCCTTCGGCACGGGTTGACGGAAGTGATCTTTGGCAAGGGGAAGACGCCCGAACAGGTGGCGGCGATCGCCGAACGGCTGCTCGACAAATCGCAGAACCTGCTGATCACGCGCGCCGATGAATCGATCGCGTATAAATTGAAGCAAGAGTTTCCCGAGGCCGAATATTTCCCGCTATCCGGCGCCGTGCGAGTGTGGCGCGATCGCACCATTCACGGCAAAGGGAAGCTGGCCGTGGTTTGCGCCGGAACCAGCGACATCCCGGTGGCCGAGGAAGCCCAGGTTACCGCCGAAGCCATGGGCAACGAGGTGGAAGTGATTTACGATGTCGGGGTGGCCGGCATTCACCGCCTCATCGCGCAGAGTGAGCGACTGCTGCAAGCGCGCGTGGTCGTGGTAGCCGCAGGCATGGAGGGAGCGCTGCCCAGCGCCGTCGGCGGGATGGTGTCGGTTCCGGTGATCGCCGTGCCAACCAGCGTCGGCTATGGCGCGAGCTTCCATGGATTGGCCGCGCTGCTTGGAATGCTGAACAGTTGTGCCAGCAACGTGACGGTGGTCAATATCGATAATGGGTTCGGCGCCGGCTACGTCGCCAGCCTGATCAATCGCCTGTAACGCTTCTATTGCTTTTAACTACGCGACCGCCGCACTGACGCGCGCGCCGGATTCCTCGGCGTAGATATAGAAGCCGAACATGGGCGTCGTTTCGCGTTTACTCCAGCGGCTCATCTTCCATTGCGCTCGAACGTACCGTACGTCCAGACAAGACGCCATATTGAGGAGAGTGGAATACATGCCGCAGTAGAACTTGGGCGGGAACTTCGCAATCGGCTTCGGTCCCCAGTTCTCTCCGTCAGAAGATCCCCAAATGGAGACTTCCAGGCTTTCTTGCTCAAGAATGCGGGTGATCCCTAAGGTGAGCACGAGTAATCGGCCTCGCATCCGACCGAGATCCACCTCTGGTCCAACACCATCCGCGCGAGCAATGCTCTCAGGCAACACAAAGTCTCGGAGCATACAACAATCCTCCAGCCGGGGGAAATACTGGAACAGCCGCAAACGTAGCGGGTTTACCTGGACAGGTAAACTCAGAACTGTCGGAGACGGATGCCCGTCTCGTTCAACTTTCGCACACTTCTCAAAAAAATAAAAGCGAATTAATGTTGCATCGCCGTGAAATTATGAGATGCGCTATCAGGCAAGAATGTAACGAAGAAATTGCATTGGGGCGAGACCTTAAAGTTCGCGGAAGGGCGAAAGATTTTACTGGGACCGTAATTTTCGTACTTTGTGTAAAACAAATATCTAACCTGGCAGGATTCCCATGCTCTTCGCAACACGGATCAAAATCTCGACTGCGCGGTCCAGCAGTTCGCGCGTGTGCGTTGCCGTCACAATGGTTCGGACGCGCGCCTTGCCCTCGGGAACAGTAGGATAACCGATGCCGGTCGCGAGCAGCCCGTTTTCGAATAGCGCCGCCGAATACGCGTGCGCTTTCTTCGCTTCCCCGATCAGGATGGGCGTGATGGGCGTCTCGCTTTCACCAGTGTCGAAACCGGCCGCCTTCAGAGCGCTCTTGAAGTAGCGCGTGTTGGCCCATAGCGTTTCGATACGCTCGGGTTCGTTTTGCAAAATGTCGAACGCGGCCAGGCAGGCTGCGGCTACGGCGGGTGGATGCGAAGTAGAAAACAGAAACGGCCGTCCCCGATGATACAGAAACTCGATCAAGTCGCGGCTGCCGCAAACAAAGCCGCCCAGCACGCCGATCGCTTTCGAAAGCGTGCCCACCTGGATGTCGACGCGCCCGTGCAAACCGAAATGATCTACCGTGCCTCGGCCATTGCGGCCCAGCACGCCGGAGGAATGCGCATCGTCGATCATCATGATCGCGCCGTGGCGCTCGGCGATTTCGACCAGCGCCGGCAGCGGGCCGATGTCGCCGTCCATCGAAAAGACGCCATCGGTGATGAGCAGCTTGTGGCCAGGCGCGCCCGCGAGACCGCGCAGAATCTCGTCTGCCTTGGCGGTGTCCTTATGCGGAAAGACGTGGATCTTGGCCTTCGACAGCCGGCAGCCATCGATGATGCTGGCGTGATTCAGCGCGTCGGAAATAATGTGATCTTCCGGCCCCAGAATAGCCGAAACGGTTCCGGAGTTCGCCACGAACCCGGATTGAAACACCACGCAAGCCTCGGTCTGCTTAAACTCGGCGATGCGGCGCTCCAGCTCCAGATGCAGGCTCATGGTTCCGGAGATGGTGCGCACAGCCCCCGATCCCGCGCCGATACTTCTTCGCCGCCTCGACCTGCGCCTCGATGAGCTTGGGATGATCCGCGAGGCCGAGATAATTATTGCTGGCCAGATTGATGACCTCCCGGCCGTCGAAGCGCGCCACGGGTTCGCAGGCCGACTGCAGCACCCGCAGATGCTGATACGTTCCCGCTTTGCGCCACTCCGCGAGCTGTTCGCTCAAATAGCTGAGCGGCTTGGTGGCGGTCATCGCTTCCTCTGCCGGTAATCCTCGACGGCCGGCATTTCGATCACCTTGCACATCTCGAACAGCCGCGAATAAGCGCGCGTGCCGATCCGCTCCGACAAGGAGTACTTGCTGTACAGATTCTGATCGGTCGGGCTTCTGTAAGTCCGTTCCTTCTCCAGGTTGGTGGTTACAATCGTGGCTTTCCGGTTATTGCAGCGATGGGTAATGATGGACGTCACCGTGTCCTCCACCCAATCCGTGACGCGGTGGGCGCCCAGATCGTCGAGCACCAGGATCTCCGCATCCAGAGCGGTCCGGTAGGCTTCGCGATCCATTGTGCCGGAGGTCTGATCATAGCCGCTGCGGATGCGATTCAGCAGCGTCTGGTAATCAAAAAACACGCCTTCGTGCCCCGCCCGGATCAAACCCCGCAAAGCGGCCACCGCGAGGTGAGTTTTGCCGGTGCCCGGTTGGCCGATGAACAACAGGCCCGGCTTGTCCAGATCGAGAGGATACTTTCTCACATAGGTTCGGACGTCATTGAGCGCCTGTTTGAGAGACTCGCGCGCACCGGATGCCTCAAACTTGTCGAGAGACGCCGCCTGATATTGGAGCGGAATGTTAGCCCGCTCTTCGTTGCGCTGCTCGCGGCCCAGATTGGCGCACTCGCACTTCTCCGCCCCGGAAATGCCGTCGCGCTCGACGATCTTCCAGCCCGATCCGCCGCAGATGGCGCAAACTTGCACTGCATTCATCGTGAGCCTCTACCAGCCGACCGGCTTCCCCTTGTTCTGCTCATCCAGCCACTTCTTCAGCGGCGCGAAGTAATCCAAGATCGCGGTGGCGTCCATCTGCCTTTCACCGCCCGTGATGACGGCCAGAGCATCCGGCCAGGGCTTGCTCTCGCCCATCTGGAGCATCGCGTTCAGCCGGTCGCCCGCTGCCTTATTGCCATAGATCGAGCAGCGGTTCAGAGGCCCCGTGCAGCCCGCAACTTTCGAGAGCGCGCGATGAAACTGGAACTGCAAGATGTCCGCCAGAAAATAGCGCGCATAAGGATAATTCGCCGCAACGTGATATTTCGCGCCTGGATCGAAATCCATTTCGCTGCGTCCCACCGGCGGCGCGACCCCCTGATACTCGAGCCGCAGCTTCCACCACGCCTCGTTGTATTTCTCAGGCGGGACCTGGCCCGAGAACACCTCCCAGCGCCATTTGTCGATCATCAAGCCGAATGGCAGGAACGCGATCTTCTCCAGCGCCTTGTACAGCAGGAGCCCGAGGTCTTTCGAACTGTCTGGCACATTTTGCAGCAGCCCGATCTTCTTCAAGTACTCGGGCGTGACCGACAGCGCGATGGTGTCGCCGATGGCCTCGTGAAATCCGTCGTTAGCGCTATCGCGGAACAGAAACGGCAGCTTGTCATAGGCGCGCTGGTAAAAATTGTGGCCGAGCTCGTGATGGACCGTGGAGAAATCGTCGGCGTTGATCTCGATGCACGCCTTGATCCGCAGATCCTCCACCTGATCGACATCCCAAGCGCTGGCGTGACAGACCACATCGCGATCCCGCGGCTTCACGAACATGGACCGTTCCCAGAACGTCTTGGGCAGCGGCGCAAATCCCAGCGAAGTGAAGAAGCGCTCGCCATACCGCACCATATCGAGCGGCTGCGTGTTCTTGGACTTGAGAATCGCGGTCAGGTCGTAGCCGGGATCGGCGCCCTTCGGGGCAACCAGCGGATAGATGTTCTCCCATTCCTGCGCCCACATGTTGCCCAGCAGGTGCGCCGGGATGGGTCCGTTGGCCGGTACGATGTTGCCGTATTTCTCGCGCAGCTTCGCGCGCACGTAAGCATGCAAGCTCAGGTACAGCGGCCGAACCTGATCCCACAACCGGTCCATCTCGGCTGGAAACGCGTCCGGCGGCATGTCGTATTTAGAGCGCCACATCGCGCCCGTATCCGCGAATCCCAGCTCGCGGGCGCCCTTATTGCCGAGTTGAACGTACTTGGCAAACATCGGACGCATCGGCACTGAAATCGTATGCCAGCCGCGCCAGGCCTCCAGCATTTGTTTCGGATCGGTGCTGGTCCGCAGGGTATCGCTGAGCTGCTCCAGATCCTGGCACTTGCCCGGCTGCGGGCAATATTTGCCGCTGCCGTAGATGCCCTCCATCTTGGAAGCGATCTCAGTCAGCTCCTTGGATTCCTGGGGATTGGAAGGGGCTGCCAGGGTCAACGAAAGCCGCAGCAGCTTGAACTGGCGCGCCAGATCGTCGGGCATCTTGAGCCCATTGAATCGCGTGGACTCCTTGGCCAGTTCCATGGTGGCCGTGATCTGCTGCTCGTCGGCTTCGGCCGCGAGCAGCTCGGAATCGTAGGTGATGTAGGTCGACTTAATCCAGTCGGCCTGGGCGTCGCGCACCGCCAGATCCAGCAGCTTGGCCTGCGCGCTGTCAATGAAGGCTCTGGCTTCGGCGATGGTGGGCGGCTTGCGAACGTCCGCGGAAAAGGAACAACCGGACCCAAGACAAAGAATAACTACAAGGCGACGCATCCCAGGTAATTGCAGGCAACGCCTGCTGTTCCATTTTACCCTCAGGATGCCCGTGCATCGGTGGTGGTTATAAAAAATGTATTAAGGGGCCACCGCGGTGCCTTGACTGGCTTGGGTCCGGAACTCGTACTGGTGGATCTCGATCGCGGCCCGGTCTTCTTCGGAACGGACCACGCGGCCGCGGGCCACCAGTTTTAAAGCAATCCTGCTGTTTAGTTGGGCCGGCCAACTGATCGACACTTCCAGTCGCTTGCCGGGTAGCAGATGACGGTCTGTCGTGAATAGAACCCCGTTGCTGCTCATGTTGATAGTCTTGCCAATGCCGGTTTCATCCATGCTTTTCCGGCTGAGAATCTTGTAGCGGACTTCCCGTTCGATCGGAAAGCGGTCCGCGCCTCTGCGGTCGGTTCTTTCTTGATCCGTCATATCCGTCCCCTGCCTGATACTGTGGCGGCTTGATCTCATCTCAGTGCATGTTCAGATTGCAATACAGGGCGAGAGCCGCCAATAGTTAGGTCGGTCCAATTTAAGGGGGTACGTGGCCTCGCTTGGTGGGGTACTTTCTCGTCAGTGTACGGGGTTACCTGTGAAACGCAGCCAATATCCCCTGCCGATGCAATCGGTTACGCCGAGGGAGAAGCAGCCGCCAGGATCGCCGCGCGGCTCGTGATCGGGCCGCCTTGAGCCAGAAAAATCTTAGGGTCAGGCCACCGTCAGCCCAGGTTTTCGCCTTAGGTGCGAAAAATTCCAGAGAACCGGGAGTGTACACTCACTCCATGCTGTTCATGGTGATCGAGCGCTTCAAAGGTGGCAATGCCGGACCGGTTGGGGAACGATTTACAAAGTCTGGCCGAATGCTCCCGGAGGGCGTCGCCTACCAGACGAGCTGGGTAGATTCGGCAGGCACTCGCTGTTTCCAGGTCATGGAAGCACCAGATCTGGAATTGCTGAAAATCTGGGCCAGCCACTGGGATGACCTGATCGACTTTGAAATCGTCCCCGTGCTGACCTCGGCTGAGTTCTGGTCCATGGTTCAGCCGGAACAATCCTGAGGTCCGATAGATCGACCCCCGACAACCCTATTTCTCCGACGCTTCCCGCGCCGCCTTCCGCCGCGCCCGGATCTCCTCCAGCCGCTGGGCGATCCTTTCTTCAACACCCCGGCGGGTCGGCTCGTAAAATCTTGTCCCCGCTAACGACTCCGGCAGGCAGTCCATTTCCGGCAGCGCATCCTCGAACTTATGCGCGTGCTGGTATCCGGCACCGTAGCCCCACTCTTTCATCGCGCCCGTCGGAGCATTGCGCAGTTGGAACGGCACCGGCTCCGCGCGCCGGTTCTCCAGCGCCTCCATCACTCGGTTGAGAGCCTGGTAAGACGCGTCCGATTTCGGCGCGACTGAAAGATAAATAGCAGCCTGCGCTAGCGCCAGATCGCCTTCCGGGATTCCCAGGAAATGTACGGCCTGCATGGCCGCGATGGATTGCTCCAGCGCGCGCGGATCCGCCAAACCAATATCCTCGATCGCCATCCGCACCAGCCGCCGCGCGATGTACATCCGATCCTCACCGGCCTCCAGCATGCGCCCCAGCCAATACAAAGCCGCATCCACGTCGCTCGACCGCACCGATTTATGCAGCGCCGAAATGATGTTGTAGTGCTCCTCTCCGGCTTTGTCGTAGAGCAGCATTTTGCGCTGGAGCGAATCCTCCACCGCCTGCGCAGTTAGCTCGCCCTTCTCCGACGCGCCCGCGGCCAGCTCCAGAATGTTGTACGCCATGCGAGCGTCGCCATTCGAGTAAACCGCAATCTGCCGCAGCAGATCCTCGCTCGCGGTCGCCTTCAGCACCGGCAGCGCGCGTTCCAGCAGGCCAAAAATCTCCTCCTCCGCCAGCGGCTTCAGCATGTAGACCTTGGTGCGCGAAAGCAGCGCCGAGATTACTTCGAAGGACGGGTTTTCCGTCGTGGCCCCAATCAGAATGACGTCGCCCCGTTCCACGTACGGCAAAAAAGCATCCTGCTGCGCCTTATTGAAGCGATGAATCTCGTCGACGAAGATCACCGTGCGCCGCCCCAGCCGCCGGTTGCGCTCCGCGTCCGCCATCACCGCCTTGATCTCCTTGATCCCGCTCATCACCGCGCTGAACGGAATGAAGTCGCAATGGCTGACGTGTGCGATGATCCGGGCCAGCGTCGTCTTGCCTACGCCCGGCGGTCCCCACAAAATGATGGAACTGAGCTGATCCCGCTCAATCTGCAACCGCAGCGGCTTGCCCGTCGCGATGATGTGCTGCTGCCCGACGAACTCCTCGAGCGTGGCGGGACGCATGCGCTCTGCCAGCGGCCGGCGTTCGTCATCCTTTAAGCTCGCTAGTGGAGCCGCGTCGAACAGGCTCACGACGTCACCATCCTCTGTGTTCGCGCGGCATAAAGCGCGATCCCCGCGGCCAGCGCGGCATTCAACGACTCCACTCCCACCGTCGGAATCCGCACTTCGGCCGCTTTCGCCCGCAGCCGTTCGCTGACACCCCGGCCTTCACTGCCCACGATAATGGCGCACCTTCTGCTGAAGTTGGACTCACCGAGCGTTCGCGGCGCTTTGGTCGTCAGGGCGAATAGATCCAGCTTGCGCTGCTCGATGGCCGCGAGCACCAGCGGCGGATCGAGCGCGGCCACCAGCGGCACGCGAAAAACTGAGCCCGCCGAGGCTCTGAGACATTTCGGATTGTACGGGTCCACCGTACCTTTCAGGAAGACCACGCCCGTCGCCCCAAATGCCTCTGCCGCTCGCAGGATCGCTCCAGCGTTGCCGGGATCCTGCAGTCCATCCAGAATCACCGTCAGCGCCTGTCCGCGAAATAACTGATCCAAGGACCAGGCCGGCGGACGAACCAAGGCGATCACACCCTGGCTGGCTTCGGTAGAAGAAATGCTACGAAACAACTCATCCGGAAGAACGGTCACCTGTATTCTCTTCAGCCCGCGAACATGCCCTTCCACCGCCGACCGTACCGACTCGGCTGCGAATACCGCACCAATCTCGCAGTCGCTACGCAGCGCTTCTTCAAGCAGATGGAAGCTCTCGGCCACCGCGAATCCTCGCTCGGTGGTGGTCCCGCCGAGGATCGCTTTGCGGACTTCCTTGAGCAGCGGATTTCGTGGACTTGTGAGCGTTGGCATAGAGTAGATGTTTAAGGACGATGTTTCGCCCGCCAAATCTATCATGAAATGGATTGTTGCGGCCGCGCTACTGCTGGGACTGTCGGGGCTGGTGGTGCAGGTGATGGGCGTCGCCACCGAGATTCAGCAGCAATCGCTGGTCGACGAAGCCCGGCCCGCCGACGCCATCATCGTGCTCGGCGCGGCTGAATACCGGGGCAAGCCCTCGCCGGTCCTAGAAGCCCGGCTGAATCATGCGCTGTTCCTCTATTTGAAGGGCATGGCTCCGCGCATCATCACGACTGGCGGCGCGGGCGGCGATCCGGTCTTCACCGAAGGGTCGGTGGGCCGATCCTATCTCGCCAAACATGGTGTTCCACCCGAGGCCGTGGTCGTGGAGCGGGAAGGCGAGAGCACCGCCCAGAGCGTCGCTGCCGTGGTCGAGATTATGCGGCGTATGAATCTGAAGAGCGCCATCGTAGTCAGCGACGGCTACCATATCTTCCGCGTAAAAAAGATGCTGGAGTCGAGCGGACTCCAGGTCTACGGTTCGCCCCGGCCTTCGGTGTCGCCAGGCGGCTGGCGCGAGCGATGGCAATACCTGCGCCAGGCCGTCGGTTACATGTTGTGGCGCGCCGGCATTTCAATTTGATGTCCCGAGCGGCGTCCGAGCGCCGGTCAAAAACGAACCGTCGTGTCCGATATGATCCTCAGCGGCCGAGTAAGGTCGCGCTCGAAAGGATCTTGACACTACATGGCACAATTCCGCGCTTTTTCAGGGAACGTGATGGTGAACGGCCAGACCGTTTTAGCGGTGGTAAAGGGGATGGGCGCATTCGCTCGCACCGGATCGGAGATTCTGGCTCGTCACGGCATCCCATCGCCCGATCCCATGGGATGGTACCCACAGCAGGCCTGGCTGGACGCATTTCAGGAGATTGCGAAATCAATCGGCCGCAGCACCTTGAACCAGATCGGGATGAGCATTCCCAGCAACGCCAAATTCCCTCCGGGCATCGATAGCGTCGAGAAGGCTTTAGCATCGCTCGATGTCGCCTATCACATGAATCACCGCGGCGGAGAGATCGGCCACTTGAAGTTCACCAAGACTGGCGAGCGCACCGGCGTGATGGACTGCCATAATCCTTACCCCTGCGACTTCGATTCCGGACTGATCCAGGCCGTAGTCCGGCGGTTCGCGCCGTCCGGCTCAATGCCGAAAGTAACTCACGATCCTTCCAAACCCTGCCGCGCCAGGCAAGGCGACTCTTGTACGTATTTGGTCTCCTGGTAAGGTACCCGGTGATAGCAAGATGATGGACGGTTCGGTCTAGAAGTACTAACCAAAAAGCTATTGGCACTAAGCAAATGGTTCTTAGTTTCTCGATAATTCTTACCGAATCTGCCCTAGTGTGATCGACCTCGGCAGCCTTAGAATCAATAACTTGTTCGCCTGGTAGGACCAACGGCCTGTGGTTTGCATATCGCTCTGACTTGATGTTTCAAATCCACTGACGCTTGGGGGAAGCTTCAGGTCAAGCCATGAACATTGAACGACGCTTCAAAGTAAGATATCCGCTCGAACTTAACGTTCGCTATCAAACATTCGGTCAGGAGGAAATCAAGGCCGGAGTCGGACGAACCGTGAATCTGAGCAGCACCGGAGTGCTGGTGGCTTCCGAGGACAAATTAACCGATGGGATGCGGCTAAGACTCACCATCGAATGGCCGACGCTGTTGAACGGCACCACGCCGCTGCAGTTAGTCACCTTTGGGAAAGTGGTGCGGTCGGAGGCGAACGCCTTCGCGGTCGCGCTGGAGCATTATCAGTTCCGGACCATGAAACGGAAACCGCAGGCTCTCACCACCGCCAGCTTGAGCGTGGCCGCGGCCGCGAGCAGCGTGATGGAGTCCATGGAGATCTCTCAACGCCGCCCAACCAAACCGCCGCTCCGAGGAGCATCTTTCGAGGCCGTTCCTCTCATTGCGAAAACACCGGCCTGAAACTGCGCGTCCTACGATTGGGATGGCCGCGGGGGGTTGTTCTGCTGATCGATAAGGTGCAGGATAGCCATTTGAGATGCGGGGATTAGCGTTCCATCGCGCATTTCGTACTCCAGGTCCGTGCCCATGTGAACCACCTTCACGATGTAGCCGTCTTTCATCAATTCGCTGTAGACGGCCGTAGCTTCCGCAATGTCCGCGGCTAAATAAACAGTGCCGGGCGCTCCGGGCGTTCGCCAGAGATAGAGGCAGAACGTATCGCGCGGGTCGGGTTCACGCACGACTTTGGATCGGCGGTCTGCCCGCAAAACTTTAGAGGAGTATAACTTCAGCTCGGCCCGAGACTAAGGCAAATCATAATGAGAGTGGATGCCCCGCGACACCCTGCTCGATTTCTTTCATGACTTCGAGCGGCATGCCGACGAGTTCATCATCTATGACGACGGCTTCCGCAGTTACCACTATCGCTACGACGAAATAGCCGCGAAAGCGCGTGCGTTCGCCGCTCGGCTGGCTGACGCGGGCATCGTTAAAGATGAGAAAGTCATCCTCTACGGCGAGAACCGAGCCGAATGGATCATCGCGCTGTGGGGCTGCCTGCTTGCGGGCGTGATCGCCGTCCCCATCGACTACCGCTCTTCGCCCGAGTTCGTCCACCGCATCGACGGCATCGTCGAGGCGCGCGCGATTCTGGCCGGCGACGGAGTTTCCCTGCCGGAGTCCGCGAAGGTCTGGAAGCTCGCAATCCTGGGCGACGCCCAGCCGGTCCAGACGTTGCCCGCGCTGGTGACCAACTCCGATCAAGTTGCCGAGATCATTTTCACCTCCGGCGCCACGGCCGAACCCAAGGGCGTCGTTATCACGCATCGGAACATCCTCGCCAACATTGTTCCGGTCGAAAACGAAGTCCGAAAATACCGCCAGTACGGGCGGCCGTTTTTTCCCATCCGTTTCCTAAACCTGCTGCCCTTGAGCCATATGTTCGGGCAAGCCATGGCGACCTTCATTCCGCCGATGCTTCCCGGTGTAGTGGTGTTCATGCGCGGATACGACCCGCGCGAAATCCTGCGGCAGATTCGGACTCGGCGCATTTCGCTGTTGGTTTCGGTGCCTCAGATTCTCGAAATCCTGCGGGAGCATCTCCAGCAGAAATTTCCAGAATTGAAGGAACTGAAGCCTTCGGGCGGGCATTGGCTTCGGCATTGGTGGCGCTACCGGAAAGTGCACCGGCTTTTTGGCTGGAAATTTTGGAGCTTCATCGTCGGAGCCGCGCCCTTGTCCGCGGATCTCGAATCGTTCTTCTCGGAGCTCGGGTTCCTGGTAATTCAAGGCTACGGATTAACCGAGACCGCCCCGATCGTGACGCTGAATCATCCCTTCCATGCGCGCAAAGGAACGGTGGGCAAGCCGATCGGCGGCGTGGAGGTGAAGATCGCCGAGGACGGCGAGATCCTGGTGCGCGGCGAAAACGTCACCACCGGATACTACCAGCATCCCGACCAGACCGCGCGGGCGTTTGAAGACGGCTGGTTCCACACCGGCGACATCGGCCAGCTGAAAGAGAACGGCGAGCTGGTCATTCTAGGGCGCAAGAAAGAAATGATCGTTACGCCCGAGGGACTCAACGTTTTCCCCGACGACGTCGAGCGCGTGTTGAACCGCGAGGCCGGCGTGCGCGATTCCGCCGTCATCGGAGCCGACCGCGTGCATGCCGTGCTCCTTCTCGATCCAGGCGCGAACGCGGACGAAATCGTGCGGCGCGCCAATGCCGAACTGGCCGATTATCAGCGCATCCGCAGCGTCTCGCTTTGGCCGTATGCCGAATTTCCGAGGACCGAGGGGACGGGCAAGCTCAAGCGGCACGAAATCGCCAAAGGGACGCCCCCTCCGGCCAAACAGCCCAAGATCGACCTGAGCGTTCCCCTGGAATCTCTGACATCGCTCGAACGGGTGGAGCGGATGGTGGCGCTCGGCCAGGATGAGTCGGAAATAAGCGGCGAGCCGCTGCCCGGCGCCGAACCCGCCTCTGCCGCCGATTTTCCCACGTGGAATCGAAGCTGGTACGCCCGGCTGGCCCGGCGTATCTTCCTTCCGGGTTTCCTGCTGCCTCTCGATCGCGTGTTCGCGCACGTGCGGCGCGAGGGACTTGAAAACTTGCAGAACCTTCGGCCGCCGGTGATCTTCGCCGCAAATCACCAAAGCTACATGGACGTGCCGACCATTCTCAGCGCCATGCCGGCCCGCTGGCGTTATCGCACTGCATCCGCGATGCGTAAGGAATTCTTCACCGAACATTTTCACGGCCACAGCTTCACCAACAGCCTCAATTACTATCTGGCCGCGCTGTTTTTCAGCGCCTTTCCCATCCCGCAGCGCGAACCGGGCGCGCTCGCAACCCTGCGTTACATGGGCGAGCTCGCCAACGACCACTGGTGCGTGCTGATTTTTCCGGAAGGCAGGATGACCAGGCAGGGCGAAATCGCGCCCTTCCAACCCGGCGTTGGCATGATTGCGGCGAAGCTCGGAATCCCCGTCGTGCCCATCCGGATTGATGGGATGGATCGGGTGCTGCATGAGAGCTGGAAGATGGCGCGCATGGGCCGCGTGCGGATCGCTTTCGGCCGACCGCTCGAGCTGAAAGGCGACGACTACCTCGCGTCGGCAAAGCGCGTCGAGGAAGCCGTTCGGGCGCTGTGATTATTTCGGCCGGAACAGCAGCAGATCGAGACTGAATGTCACTCGCATCGCTTTGACCGGCTGAGATCGCATCGGCCGGTAAATCGACAGCAGCAGATCCTCGACGGCGGCTGCGTCCAGATCGGCGCTGGTTGAGACGCGGCGCTGATCCAGGAGCGTGAATTCGTCCGCGAACATGGCGATGGTTCGCGCAGCGCGATCGCGACCTCGCCCGCGGAGTTCGATGAGATCGTCGGGCGCGGGAATCGCTACGAGCAGACCTCCATCATTGCGCAACACGCGCCGGAATTCGCCTGCGTTCATTCGCGCGGTGATCGACAGCACAATCGAGAACGAGCCATCCGCGTACGGCACGAAGCGATCGGCATTCGCCACGATCCACTCGCATTCGGGAAAGCGCCGGGCCGCCGAAGTAATCGCCGCCAGCGAGATGTCCACGCCGTGCGCATCGAAGCCAATTTGGCGGGCGAGCGAGCCGAGATAAAAACCGTCGCCGCAGCCGGCATCCAGAACAACGTCGTCGGGCGATGCTGAAATAATCTCCGCGATCCCGTGCAATAGCGGCGCGGTCACGCCCCGATCGTGCAATCTCCCGCGCGCCCGGACGGCAGCCGCGGTGTCACCCGGCAGCTTGGATCGCCGATCCTGCGGCTGGAGCAGATTGATGTAGCCGCTGCGTGCGATGTCGAACGAATGGCCGCGCGGGCAGAACAGCCGGCGCTCTTCGCGCACCAGCGTCAAGTGGCAATCGCGGACCGGGCAGAGGAGCATGCGCTCCCGATCGAGACCGCTAGTATTCCTCGTCGCTGAGCGGAATCATGATGTGCGCACCGGCCGTGCCGGGCAGCATCATCCAGGGCAATCCATGGCCTTTGAGCGCGGCATCGCGCTGGCTGGCGGTCGAAACGCCGATGGTTTCCGGCGTCGCATACGGCACCGAAACCATCCACAGCCGCTTGATCACGCCATCCTTGTTCGAGAGCCGGTACGACATGGAACCGGGCACAGGAGGTTTGAGCGTGCCGTCTTTGATCGCGGCGTCCATAGCCACCTGGATTTCCTTGGCCGATTTTTTCTCCGCGCGCAGCTTGGCTTCCATCTCATGACGCGGCGCGATCGACTTGTGATAGCAGCGGATGAAATCGTCGGTGGCGCCCTTCGGTTGACACACCAAGGCGTTGGTTCCCTCGCGCAGCACCTTGCGAGCGCCGGTGGCTGGATCGAAGGTGACCACCGTAGCGCCGGCGCGCAATTCCTTGGGAAGCGGCAACACTGCCTCAGCGATCTGATCGTCCACGGTTTCCACCGCGGCAAATGCGAGCGGGATCAACAGCGCCAGTGCGCCGGCCACGCCGAAGAAAAGTTTCATTTCAGACCCCCGTCAGAAAAGTATACCTGTCAGAAGAGTATACCTTGACACTGCCGATATTTCATGGGATAAGAGCACTGCGAAGGAGGAGTTCATCCGTGAAGACGACCATGTGGATCACTGCCGCTGCCTTGCTGGCGATCTTTGTTTTCGTATCGCGCGCCCAGACCGAAAAGCACAAGCCCGTCATGATGACGCGGCTCTTTACGGGGCCCGACGGACAGACGCACGCCGAAGAGATGGAGGCCAAATTCACCGCCGGCGGCCGCAACGAAGTTTTCAAACTGCTTTCGACCCGCGGAGCGGAACTGCATCGCGCCGCGCCCGGCAGCGTTATCGATTGGCACACGGCCCCGCGCCGACAATACGTGATTACTCTGAGCGGCCACGGAGAGATCGAATTGGCGGGAGGCAAAAAGATCGCGGTCGGACCCGGCCACATTGAGCTAGCCGAGGACCTGACGGGAAAAGGCCACATCACCAGAGTGATCGGCAATGAGGACCGGATCACGCTGCAGCTTCCGGTAACGGATTAGTCCGCCTTCTCTGCCTTTTCGAACAGCTCGATCTGCTCCTTCGGCACAGCCTTCGGTTTGCGCCCCGCTCGCAACGCGCTTCCCACCACGCCTAACACCTGAACCTCGGAGAGCGCCGCCTTGGGCACGAAGATGCGCTGATTCTGGAACCCCGGATCGGGGGGCACCACCGAAAAGCCGTGGGGATCGAGTTGCAGCAAATTATTGGCCAGCAGCCCGTCCATCGAATCGCCATCGCGGAAACGCATGCGCAGCCACAGTCCCTCCATCTTGGGCCGGGTGGTGAACAGGCGCAGCTCCTTACGCGGCTCGCCCTGCTCGAAATCCCGCACGAAGCAGACCAGCTTGATGTCCCCGTAAGGGATCAGGCTGACCGCCCCATTCAGGGTAAGCAGCTCCAAACCCTCGGCCAGCAGATAGCCCTGAGGATTGACGAAGCCTGTAAGCATTTCGCGGTCAAAGCGCGAAACCAGCACCTTCTTGTGGGTGGAACCCGCCAAAACCCTCCTTAGACCTTACCCCTGCCGATGAAAAGAAGCGGAATCTCTTCCAAACAAATTCGCGAATATTGTATCATTGGCAGGATGCCGCCCGTTGGCGCGATCTGCTCGCGTATCGCCAGTTTCTTGGATTTTTGCCGGGTCGAGAAGGGTCTATCCGCAGCCACCGTCGCATCCTATCATTTTGATTTAAAACGGTTTACCGGCTCCTTGCGAACCGCCGCCCAGCTGGAGGATCCCGAGTGCGTGCGCGGTTATCTGGATTCCTTATATAAAGCCCGGATGGCCAGCCGCTCGATCGCCCGGCATCTGACCACGCTGCGCAACTTTTATCAGTTCCTGGTTGAAAACGGGCTCGCCAGCTCCGACCCGACCGTTAATCTGGCCGCGCCGCGGCAAGGCGCCAGTCTTCCTAAATACTTAAATCAGAAGCAGGTGAGCGCGCTGCTCCAGACCTGCGAACCGTCCAAACCGCAGGGGCTCCGGGATCGGGCCATGCTGGAATTTCTGTACGCCACCGGGCTTAGAGCTTCGGAACTGTGCCGTGTGCGCGTATCGGACCTGGAGCGGAGCATGGGGGTGGTTCGCGTGCTAGGCAAGGGCAACAAGCACCGGATCGTTCCTGTAGGCAAGGCCGCCCTTCAGGCCGTGGAGCAGTATCTGGCTGGAGGCCGAAGCAGCCTCTTGCGCGGACGGCCCAGCCCTTTTCTGTTTGTTACCAATCGCGGCGGCGCTATGACGCGCCAGGCTTTTTGGAAATTATTGGCCGGCCACGGGAAAAAGGCCGGAATCTTTCACGATCTCACGCCGCACGTCCTCCGACATACCTTCGCGACACACCTGTTAGAAGGCGGGGCGGACCTGCGCAGCGTGCAAACCATGCTGGGACACGCCGATATTTCTACAACCCAAATTTATACACACGTCATGCGATCCCGGCTGCGAAAAACTGTGGATGAACATCATCCGAGGGCCTGAACTTACTTGAAAAACCAGAGTGGTGGTGAGGGAGCGGCGATTGCCTGCGCTCCCGGCAGAGCAAGGAGCGCACCGGCCTATCGTGTCGGTTGTGCGCGATTAGGTTTAGGAGCGCACCGGCTGCTCGTGTCCGTTGTGCGCGATGAGAGCAAATAGATGAGCGACTACATGTTTATGCTCGACAGCCACCTGAGCTCGGACCAGAGCCGGGTGGTTTCCGATGTTCAAGCCGCCGCTACACACGCCAACATGAACATCTTTCTTACCGGCGGAGCCATGCGCGACATGCTGGGCGGCTTTCCGATCGGCGAGATCGATTTCACCGTGGAAGGCAACACCGTGAAGCTGGCGCAGACCATCGCCAAAAAGACCGGCGGCCAGCTCTTATGGACCGACGACAACCGCAAAACCGTGCACATGGCTTTCCCGAGCGGCGTCCGAGCCACGCTCTCGATGGCGCGGCAAGAGAGGTTCCCCAAACCCGGCGCGAAGCCGGTAGTGCGGCCCGCCACCATTCACGAGGACCTGCGGGGGCGCGATTTCACTATCAACTCCATCGCGCTGTCGCTCAATCCGGCGTCGCGCGGCCTGTTGCTGGATCCCAATAACGGCGTCGGCGATCTGGAGCGGAAGGAACTGCGCGCGGTCAGCAATTACACGCTCTACGACGACCCCATCCGCCTGCTGCGCTTGCTGCGCTACAAGGTGAAGCTCGGATTCAACATCGAGGAACGGACCAAGATGCAATACGACAATGCGCGGGAGGCGCAGTTGGAGACGCGCATCGGTTCCGAGGAGTTGCTCGAAGAGCTGCGGCATATCGCCGGCGAAGCGAATTGTGCCGACATCGTTCGCACACTCGAAGAGGAAAAACTTTTACAGCTGTTTTCGCCGGTCCTGGTGGGCGCCAAAGTGAATCACGCCGGCCTTCAGAAACTCCAAAAGGCCCGGCAGGCGGTTCCCTTCGGCGTGGACCTCCGGGTTGAGGCCATGGGCCTGTTCCTATATTTCCTGGCGGATAAGCTCTCCCCCAAAGAGCGGACCGCGTTCGCCAAGGGGATCGGTTTGACGCGGAAAGAAACCGATCAATGGCAGAAGCTGGACGAGCGAGCGAAGAAGTTTGAAAAAGAATTGAAATCGCCCAAGCTACAGAAGCCCTCCCACGTTTACCACGTGCTGGTCAAATCTCCCGGCGATCTGATTCTATACTTACTGGCGCACTCTTCCGAGCGGCTGGTGCAGGACCGTATCAAGAACTATCTGCAAAAATATTTGCCCAGCGCTCAAGAAGTGACTGAAAAAGACGTCGCAGCCGGCGGCGCCACGCCCGGCACACCCAAATTCCAAAAGCTGCGCGAACAGATGATCATCACCAAGCTGGATTCGCGGCCTAAGAAAGTGCCTCCGCCGGTGGAGGCTCCCGCTCCATCCGCGCCTGTGCTCGCGCGCCGGTAGTAACGAAGACGCGTGCTGGTTCTTGCGTCCAACTCGCCGCGCCGCCAGCAGATCCTGAAGGACGCGGGCATCCCTTACATCGTGCGCGCCGGCAGTGTATCGGAGCAGCGGCGGCCCGGAGAATCGCCGGTGGATTATGTGCGGCGCCTGGCGGAAGAGAAAGCCTTCGCGGTCGAGTTGCACGCCGGCGAAGTCGTGCTGGCGGCCGACACGGTAGTGGTGGTGGATGATCACCTGCTCGAAAAGCCGCGCGATCCAGCCGACGCGATTCGCATGCTTCGGCTTTTGGCCGGCCGCGAACACGAAGTCCTGACCGGAATCTGTCTGCGGTTCGATTCGAAAAAAATCGTGGATGCGGCCAGCACGCGGGTACGCTTCGTGCCGCTGAGCGAGGCGGAGATCGACGAATATGCGCAGAGCGGCGAGCCCATGGACAAAGCCGGCGGGTACGCCATCCAAGGGCTGGCGTCCAAGTTTATTGACCGCATCGAGGGCTGTTACTTCAACGTGGTGGGATTGCCGGTCGCGCTGGTCTACCGGCGTCTGAAAGAACTGGGAGAACGGGTCGAGATCTAGTTCGAGTGGAAGGGGTCGGGCGCGATGCCCGCGCTGGCCGGCTCCGGACTCTCTATATCCAGGTTGACGACAATCGGTTCCTGTCCGCTGCGAACCACCACGGCCTCCACCGGCACGTCCGATCGGGCGTTCATTTCCTGATGGGGCACGAACGGCGGAACATAGATGAAATCGCCCGGGCCCGCTTCGACGACGTACTCCAGGTGTTCGCCCCAGCGGAATCGGGCACGTCCACGGAGGATGTACAGAACCGTTTCCAGCTCGCCATGATGATGCGCGCCCGTACGAGCCGCGGGTTGAACGCTGACCGTACCTGCCCAGAGCTTGCTCGCACCCGTGCGGGCATGCGTGATTGCGGCGGCGCGGGTCATCCCAGGGGTTTGCGGGGTGTTGCCGTCCAGCTCCCCGGCGCGAACCACGCGAATACCGTGCTCTTTCCAATCCGGCATAGGACTTTCCCATTAGAACATTTCGAAACCGCTACAAATTCCGGCGGCTTGGGTTGATACAATTTGCCGCAGGAGGGGATTACCAATGAGATTCTTGTCAGGAATTGTACTTGGACTATTTTTGAGCGCGGGCATCTGGACGCTTTCCGCGCAGAATGAACGGGCCATGCATCCGCGAATCGCCCGGGCGATTGAGGCGCTCAAGGATGCGCGAGCCTACATGGAACACGCTCCGCACGATTTCGGCGGCCACAAGGCGGATGCGATCCGCGCCACCGATGAAGCCATCCGGCAATTGAACTTCGCCTTGGCGTATCGCGGGCGCTAATCCGCGCGCTTACTGTGTGCGCCGGCCGAGCCACAGCATGACGACACCGAATAGCAGGATCAACCCGCCGCAATAGAGATTCACGTTGGCCGGTTCGAGCGGAGCCCGCTGACTGGCTGAGGCGCCCGTGATCGCCAGAATCACGCCTGCCAGCGAGAAAAAACTGCCGATCGGTGTGCGAAGATCCCGCATATCACCTGAAGAGAACGTTGAGGACGACCACCGCCGCAATCACGACCAAAGCCAGCACCACAGGTCGATGGTGCCAGGGCAGGCCGCGCTCATGCGGGATGTCGGTGAGTCCATAAACCAGATTGTGCAGCTCCGATTGCGGCTTGGGCCGCGAGGCCAAGCTCACCAGGATCGTCACCAAAAAACAAGTTGCCCACGCGAGAATTGCGATCCAGAAGTTCTGCGCCATCGTGGATGGAAACTGATGCACGACGGTCCCGAGCCATCCGCCCTTGCCCTCAGCCAAGGTCAAGCCATGCGTCGCTGCGGCGGCCGCCGTTCCGGCGAGCAATCCGGTAAAGGCGCCGTGTCCGGTGGTCCGTTTCCAGAACATTCCAAGCAAAAATGTTGCGAATAACGGCGCGTTGACGAACCCAAACACCAGCTGGAGAAAGTCCATGATGTTGTTGAAATGCGTCGCCAGGTACGCCGTGCCCACCGAGAGCGCGACGCCAGCTACCGTGGTCATGCGTCCCACCCACAAATAATGCGAGTCGGGTGCGTTTTTGCGAATGTGCCCTTGATAGAGGTCGTAAGTCCAGACGGTATTGAACGCTGTGACGTTTCCGGCCATGCCGGACATAAACGAAGCCATCAGCGCCGTGAGGCCGAGACCCAGCATGCCTGAGGGGTAGAACTGCGCCATGAGCGTGGTCAGGGTTTGGTCGTAGTCCAGGCCGCCGCCCGCCTTCAATGGGATCGAATAACCGAGCGACATTCGCGAGAGCGCTACGGCGGCGATTCCGGGAACGATGACGATGAACGGCATGAACATTTTCGGAAATGCGGCGATGAGGGGCGTGCGGCGCGCGGCGGACATGGATTCGGCGGCCATGGCCCGTTGTACCACCAGGAAGTCGGTACACCAATAACCAAACGACAAAACGAAGCCAAGTCCGGCAATTAAACCAAAGACTTCGACGCCCATGGGATTTTCAGTTGCGCTGTGAACGTTCGACCAGGTGTGCGTCATCACCGGCGGAATGCGTGCGGCCATCCCCTGCCATCCGCCGGCCTTGAGCACTGCCAGAATGGCTAGCGGCGCGAAGCCGAGCACGATCAGGAAAAATTGCAAAACTTCGTTGTAGATCGCGCTGGTCAGGCCGCCCAGGAACGTATAAGCCAAGACGATGACGGCCGAGAGCAGCACCGAGGCGGTGAAACTCCAGTGCAGGACGAGTTCGAAGAGCAGTCCCAGGGCGTACATCGAAATGCCGGACGAGAAGATGGTCATGACGGCGAACGTGACTGCATTCAGCGTTCGCGTTTTTTCGTCGAAGCGCAATTTGAGGTACTCGGGCACGCTGCGGGCGCGGCTGCCGTAATAGAACGGCATCATAAAGACGCCCACGAACAGCATGGCCGGAACTGCGCCGATCCAGTAGAAGTGCGCGGTCATGATGCCGTATTTCGCGCCGGACGCACACATGCCGATCACTTCCTGAGCGCCCAGATTGGCCGCGATGAAGGCCAGGCTGGTGATCCAGACCGGCACCGAACGGCCGGAGGTCAGGAAATCCGCGCTGGTTGTGACCTTGCGCTTCACCAGGAATCCGATGCCCAGCACGTAGGCGAAATAGAGGGAGAGAAGCAGGTAATCGACCGGGGCGAGCGTCAATCCACCCGCAGTCTAGCATAGGGGGTGGGAGCCGAGCCGTTCTAGCAGACTCGCCGTTCTTGTGCGATGATGACTCCTTAACCCTGTAACATGCTCGCTTACGCCTGTACGATTTTCCTCAGCGCGTTCCTGTTGTTCGCGGTTCAGCCCATGATCGGCAAGATAATCCTGCCGTGGTTCGGCGGGTCGGCCGCGGTGTGGAGCACCTGCCTGCTATTTTTCCAAGCCGCGCTGCTGGGCGGCTATTTGTACGCGCACTGGTCCACCCGGCATCTTAACCCGCGGCGTCAAGCGATCCTGCACATCGTCCTGATGGGGGCGAGCCTGGCGCTGCTTCCCATTCTTCCCTCGCCAAGCTGGCGTCCGACGCACGCCGGAGATCCATCGGCCCGCATCCTGCTGCTGCTGACCGTCACCATCGGATTGCCCTACATTCTGCTTTCCACCACCAGCCCGCTGCTGCAAGCCTGGTTCGTCGCCGGAAAGCCGGGCGCGATTCCTTACCGGCTGTTTGCGCTCTCGAATTTCGGATCGCTGCTGGCGTTGATCAGTTATCCGGCGCTGTGGGAACCGAAACTCACCACGCGGGCGCAGGCTTACAGCTGGTCGATCACGTACATCCTTTTCGTATTGTTATGCGCAGGTGTTGCCTGGGGCGCCTTCCGGCTGACGAAGCAGGTGCAGGCCAGTCCTACGACCGGGCCTGAGCAGCCAGAGATCGTCAGTCTTGCCCCCTCGTGGACGACCCGGATTTTATGGGTGGCGCTGGCCGGCTGCGCCTCCTCGCTGCTGCTGTCCTTCACCAACCATCTGAGCCAGAACGTCGCTCCGATTCCGTTCCTTTGGGTGCTGCCGCTCGGCATGTACCTGCTCAGCTTCATCTTGTGCTTCGACCGGGAGCGCATCTATCACCGCGCCGTTTTTCTCCCGCTGCTGGCGGTCTCTCTTGGCGGCTCCGCGTACACGATTTATTCGAATGGAAGCAATCCCAACATCAGCTGGGCCATCCCGACCTACGTCGCGACATTGTTCATCTGCTGCATGGTGTGCCACGGCGAACTGGTTCGTCTGAAGCCCGATCCCCGGCATCTGACCAGTTTCTATTTGATGATTTCCGTGGGCGGGGCGCTCGGCGGACTGTTCGTGGCAATCGTCGCTCCGAATGTCTTTCACACCTACGCCGAGCTTCCGTTGTCGATGATCGCTTGTCCGGCTCTGGTGGCCGTGGTCCTCTGGGTATCGCCGGGAAAATGGCACAGCTGGCTCAGCCTGCTCGTCGTTCGTAGCGCGGCGATCGCGTTCGCCATCGCGCTCGCGGCCTATTTGGGCTATCAAAAGCGCATTGATGATGCCTCTTATCGGCTTTCGGTTCGGAACTTCTACGGAGTGTTGCGCGTGGAGGACGTCGGTCCGCCGGACGATACCTACAGCCGTAAATTAGTTCACGGCACCATTTTGCATGGCGTCCAGCTGTTAGATGCGAGGCTGCGCGACACGCACACCAGCTACTACGGCGAGAATTCCGGCGCCGGCCGCGCGCTGAATTATTTCTCGAACAAGGGGCCCAAGCGGGTGGGCGTGATCGGGCTGGGAGCGGGCGTAACCGTCAGTTATTGCCGTCCCGGAGATTTCTTCCGCGTCTATGAGATCAACCCGCTGGCGCTCGGGATCGCCAGCACCTGGTTCACGTTCCTGAAGGACTGCGCGGGCGATCACAAGGTGTTGCTCGGCGACGCGCGCCTCACGCTGGAAAGCCAGCCCAGCCAGCAGTACGACGTGATCACGGTGGACGCGTTCACGAGCGACTCCATCCCCGTCCACCTGCTCACGCGCGAAGCCTTCGTTGTATATTTTCGCCATCTGAAGCCCAGCGGAATTCTGGCGGTTCACATTTCCAACCGCTATCTGGATCTGGAGCCGGTAGTGGCGCGAAACGCGAGCGACCTGGGCAAGATCGCCGTGGATGTGGACTGGGACGAGGAGGAAGAAGATTACATGGCGACTAACGATTGGGTGCTGGTCTCGGGCGATCCGGCGGTGTTCAAGGACCCGCTTTTCAACTCGTCCAGCATCAAACCGGCCAAGGCGCGCCCCGGCCTGCGCCCCTGGACCGACGACTACAGCAATCTGTTCCAAATCCTCAAAATAAAGTTTTCGAAAGAGTAACCGGCCGATGTCCCAACTGCTTCAGGGCAAGACTGCCCTCATCCTCGGTGTGGCGAACAGGTGGAGTCTGGCGTATGCCATCGCGCAGGCCTATGTTCGCGAGGGCGCGAAGGTGATTCTGACCTATCAGGGCGAGCGGCTGAGGCAGACGGTGGAAGAGCTGGCGGCCGAGATAAAAGCGGATCAGACGCTGACTTGCGACGTTACCCAAGATGACCAGCTGGCCGCCTTGACAGAAAAATTGAAGAGCCAGGGCGTCAAGCTAAACGCCGTGGTTCACGCTATCGCCTTCGCCAATAAGGAGGATCTGAGCCGGCCTTTTGTTGAGACCTCACGTGCCGGTTTCGCGCTGGCTCAGGACGTCAGCGCCTACTCGCTGGTGGCGGTGGCCCGGGCTACGGCGCCGCTCATGGCCAAGGCCGAGGAGGGCGGCGGTTCTATCCTCACGCTAACCTATCTAGGTTCGATTCGCGTCGTCCAAAACTATAACGTGATGGGAATCGCTAAAGCGGCGCTGGAAGCAACTGTGCGGTACCTGGCAAACGACCTGGGGCCGTCTAACATACGGGTGAACGCGATTTCGGCTGGCCCGGTGAAGACCGCGTCGGCTCGCGGAATCCGCGATTTCTCAAAAATGTTGGATAGTTCGGCTCATATAGCGCCGCTGCGCCGCAATACCGATCCGGCGGAAGTAGCTGATGCTGCGGTTTTTTTGGCCAGTGAACTGGGCCGCGGCGTGACCGGTAACATTTTGTACGTTGACGCAGGAATGCAGATCATGGGCTTCGCGCGCCCCGAATGACGCGCGTCGAATCAATGTCCGATGGGATTGACAATCAGTAAGGCACTTATTATCATTTGATTGCATAAGACTCCTCGGACCAGGTCTCTGCTGAGGCGATCCGAGAGAGTCGGTTAGCAACCTCCGAGTTTATCTATGATTACTGTCAAAGGCCTCACGAAACGATACGCCCGCACTGTTGCGGTGGATCACATTTCGTTCGAAGTACAGAAGGGCCAGATCGTGGGTTTTCTGGGCCCGAACGGCGCCGGCAAAACCACCACGATGCGCATTCTGACGTGCTTCCTTCCGCCGACGGATGGCAGCGCCAACGTTGCGGGCTTCGATGTCCTCGAGCAACCCATCGAGGTGAAAAAGCGAATCGGCTATTTGCCGGAGACGCCGCCGCTTTATCCGGAGATGGAGGTGCAGGAATATCTCACCTTCGTCGGCAAGCTGAAAGGCATGTCGGGGCCTACGCTCGCCCATCGCGTCAGCGAGGTTTGTGAGCGCTGCGCGGTGGCGGATGTGCGAGCCAAGTTGCTCGGCAAGCTATCGAAAGGGTACCGGCAGCGCGTCGGGTTGGCGCAAGCCATCATTCACAACCCGCCTGTCCTGATTCTGGACGAACCGACGTCCGGTTTAGATCCAAGGCAGATCAACGACACTCGCGAGCTGATTCGGGGCCTGGCGGGTGACCACACCATTATCTTGAGCACGCACATCTTGCCGGAAGTGGAACAGACCTGCCAGCAGGTGATCATCATCAACAAAGGCAAGCTGGTGGCGACCGATTCGGTGGAAAACCTGCAGAATCGCGCGCGCGGAGCCGAGTCCGTGCTGCTGGAAATTGAGGGTCGCAACAGCCCGCTCGATTCCGAAACCATTCGGCATCGGCTGGAAACAGTCTCGGGCGTGAGCCGCGTACTTTTCAAGGAAACGCGCAACAACCGCTCGATCTTCGAAGTGGAGAGCTTGAAGGATCGGTCGATTCGCGGCGATCTGGCGCGCGCAGTGGTTGAGTCCGGCTGGAATCTGAATGAGCTGCGGTCGGCGGCCATGAGCCTGGAAGAAATCTTCCTGCAGTTGACGGGCGCCGAACAGGCCGAACCACAACAGGAAGAACTGGCCGTCCAAGGAGTGCATCAATGAGAAATATTTGGGTCATCTGCCGAAAAGAGCTGGGCAGTTACTTCGTGTCGCCGGTGGCTTACTTACTGCTGACGATGTTCGCGCTCATTTTCGGGTTCTTCTTCTGGAACTCGGTGGGTTACTTCAATGCCGCCGGGTTACAGTCGCAGTTACAGGGCCAGTCGGCGCCCATGAGTGTGAACGACTATGTCATCCGGCCGCTGCTGTCGAACATTAGCGTAGTGGGGTTGTTCTTTATTCCCATGATTACGATGCGACTGTTCGCGGAAGAAAAGCGCACCGGGACCATCGAGTTACTGGCCACCTCTCCGATTCGCGACGGCGAAATCATCATCGGGAAATGGCTGGCGGCTCTGATCCTCTACGCGGTCCTGCTGCTGTTCAGCGCCATCAACTTCGCTTTCCTGTTCCGCTATGGCAATCCGGATTGGAAGCCGCTGGCGATCGGTTATTTGGGCTTGCTGCTGCAGGCCGGCGGCCTGCTCGCCGTGGGCACCTTTATTTCCACGCTCACCAAGAACCAGATCATCGCGGGCGCTGCGACGTTCGGCGTGTGCCTGCTGTTGTGGGTGCTGGAATGGGTCTCCGGATACGAGACCGCGACCTGGGCGAAAGTCCTCGCCTATTTTTCAGTAATCACGCATTTTGAATCGTTTTCAAAGGGCGTGCTGGACTCAAAGGACGCCATTTATTATTTGTCGTTGATTTTCCTGGGCCTGTTTCTCACCCAGCGCGCCATGGAATCCCTGCGATGGAGGTCATAAGTGAGCCGAGAGTGGTTAAAAGCAAGACAAACTAAGTACGCCGCCTACGCGACCACGTATATCCTGATTATTCTCGCGGTGTTGGTGTTCGCCAATTACCTGGCGAACCGTTATAACAAGTCGATCGATTTGACGGCGAACAAGCAGTTCACGCTTTCCGATCAGACTGCCAAGGCCGTTCGCGATTTGAAGCAGGACGTAACGATTCAGTATTTCGATGAACCGAGCCACATGCAAGCGGGCAAGGATCTGCTCGATCGGTACGCCAACCTCTCCCCGAAAGTCCACGTGCAGTATATTGATGCCTATAAGAATCCCGGACTGGTGAAAGCCGCCAACGTAACTCACACCGGTACGGCCATCGTGGAGTTGGGCAACAAGCAAGAGGAGGCCCGCAGCTTCGATGAAACCGGCATTACTGGAGCGCTGGTTCGCGCGCTGAAAGGCGGCGAACGCACGGTATGCGTAATCCAAGGCAGCGGCGAACATCGCGTAGATGATTCGACCCCGGAAGGACTCTCGGACTTTCAGAATTCCGTCCAGAAGGATAACTACAAGGTCAAAAGCATTAGCTTGCTGGAGAAGGCGGAGGTCCCCTCCGACTGCACTGTCTTAGTGGTTGCCGGGCCTACAGGCGATTATGTTCAACCCGAAGTGGATGCCATCAAGAAGTATGTCGAAGCCGGCGGACGCGCCCTGTTCATGCTGGATCCTCCGTTGAAGCTCGGAAGAAAGGAAATCGCCGACAATACTTCGCTCGATGACTTACTAGCCGGTTGGGGCATCACTGTCGATAAGGACCTGCTGCTGGACGCCAATCCGCTTTCGCAACTGGTGGGATTAGATGCGACCGTGCCGCTGGTGACTAACTACGAATCGCAACCGATTGTAAGTGACTTGCAGGGGAAGGCCACCGGATTCCCGTTGGCGCGCTCGCTCCAAATCAAGAATGGCGATAAGACCACGGTGTCCAGGCTGTTCTCGACTTCCAACGACAGCTTTGCGACCAACAACCTCAGTTCGGCGGAGATCCGGATCGATCCCAATAAGGACAAGCACGGTCCGTTCACGCTGGCAGCCGCGGTAACCTACAACACCGGTAAACAGGGGAGTCAGGGCCGCTTCGTTGTGGTCGGAAATTCCACCTGGGCCGACAATTCGTTCCTTCGGTTCAATGGAAACCGGAACCTGATGCTGAACACGATGAACTGGCTCTCTTCCGACGAGGATCTGATTTCCATCCGTCCCAAAGAGCCTGAAGATCGCCGCATTCTTTTGACCCGCGCTCAATTTCTCATGCTGCGCAGCGTTAGCCAGTTCTTTCTGCCGCTGATAGTGGTATTAGGCGGCGTGATGGTTTGGGCGCGCAGACGTTAGTTCGTTTCAGGAGACAAGGAGTATGCGGTTTCGTGGTTTGCTGGTTGGCTTAGTGGTTCTGGTAGCGTTGGTCGTAGGTCTGTATTATTCGAATAAGCAGGAAGCGGCGAAAGCGGCCAAGCCGAAATCCGACGAGCCGCCGAAGATCATTTCCATCAATTCGACCGACATCAACAAGATCGATCTCAAGAAGAAGGACGGTTCGGAAATCGCGCTGGCACGCAATGCGGGCGGCGATTGGCAGATCACTGCTCCCAAGGCTTACCCAGCGGATCAGGATTCCGCCAACGCGCTGGCCACGTCAGCGGGCGCGGTGATCTCGGATCGAGTCGTAGAGGATAAAGCGTCCAACCTGGCGAACTACGGACTTCAATCGCCCGTCTTAGAAGCCGATGTAACCAGCAATAAGGGCAAGACCAGTAAGTTGCTTCTGGGCGACGATACGCCCACTAACAATGGCAGTTACGCCATGCTGCAGGGCGATCCGCGCGTCTTTACGGTGGCCAGCTATGTGAAGTCGGGCCTGGATAAGAACATCAATGATCTGCGCGATAAACGCCTGCTGAATTTTGAGGAAGACAGAGTTAGCCGGCTCGAGCTGAATGCCAAGAAGCAAGACATCGAATTCGGGCGCGACAAAGGCCAATGGCAGATCCTGAAGCCGAAGCCGCTCCGCGCCGATGGCGCGCAGGTGGACGATCTGCTCCGCAAGAGCAAAGATGCGAAGATGGATCTCTCCGTTTCCGCCGACGACGCTAAGAAGGCTGCCTCTGCATTCTCCGCTGGCACGCCGGTTGCGACCGTAAAGGTGACCGATCCCTCGGGAACCCAAAGCCTCGATATTCGCAAGAATAAGGACGATTACTACGCCAAATCCAGCACCGTGGAAGGCGTGTACAAGATTTCGAACGATGTCGGAACCGGCGTGGACAAGAGCTTGGACGATTTCCGCAACAAGAAGCTCTTCGATTTCGCGTTCAACGAGCCGAGTAAGATCGACCTGCACATCAACAGCAAAGCGTACGACTTACAAAAGGGCGGCGAGGATTGGTTTTCGAATGGCAAGAAGATGGATAACATCAGCGTCCAATCCCTGCTCGATAAGCTGCGCGATCTTTCGGCCAGCAAATTTGTCGACTCCGGCACATTCGGCGCGCCGGTTGCCGACCTGGCGGTAACGTCCAACGACGGCAAGCGAGTTGAAAAGGTACTAATCTCAAAAGAGGGCAACGATTATATCGCCAAGCGAGAGAATGAACCCGCGCTGTATGGCCTGGATGGCAAGACCGTGGACGATCTTTCCAAGGCGGCTTCAGACGTGAAAGAAGCGCAAGCGCCACCGGCGAAGAAGAAATAACGCGGGCTTCGGCCCGCATGGAATGAACGGACTCCTCACCGATCTTTACCAGCTCACCATGGCGGCTGGTTACTTTGAGGCCGGGAAGAGCCGTGAGATCGCATCCTTCGAGCTGTTCTTCCGCCACCTGCCCCGGTACCGCAATTATGTGCTCGCGGCCGGCTTGGAGCAGGTGGTCGATTATCTTCAGAATCTCAGCTTCGCCGAAGAGGAGATTCGCTACCTTCAATCGCTGCCGCAATTCCAGCGCGTGTCGCCGGACTTCTTTGATGCTCTGCGCCGGCTGCGTTTCACGGGCGATCTTTTCGCCATGCCGGAAGGCACGCCGATCTTTGCGGGCGAGCCGTTCCTTACCATTCGCGCTACACTGATAGAGGCGCAAATCGTCGAGACCTACCTGCTCGGCATGATTGGTTTTCAATCCTTGATTGCCACCAAGGCCGCGCGAATCACGGAGGTCGCCGGCGGACGCGCGGTGGTGGATTTTGGCGCGCGGCGGGCTCACTCGCCGGCCGCCGGTGTCTTGGTGGGTCGCGCAGCGTATCTCGGCGGCTGCATCGGTACCAGCGACACCGAGACCGGCTTCCGCTACGGTGTTCCGGTTTTTGGAACCGCGGCACACTCCTGGGTGCAGGCCTTCCCGACCGAGCGCGAAGCGTTCGAACGCTTGCAGACCCTGCTCGGAGAAGCCACCGTTTACCTGATCGATACCTACGACACCGTGGAGGGCGCGCGGCTGGCCGCTACTCTCGGCCGTCCTCTGTGGGGCGTGCGCCTGGACAGCGGCAATCTGGTGGAGCTTTCGCGTGCGGTACGCAAGATCCTCGATGAAACGGGTCTCCAGGATGTCAAGATCATGGCCACCAGCGATCTGAACGAGTACAAGATTCTTGAGTTCGCCGCCGCCGGCGCGCCCATCGACGCTTTTGGCGTGGGCACCGATCTGGCCACGTCGACGGATTCGCCCAATCTCGGCGTCGTGTACAAACTGGTCGAGCTGGAGGGGCGCTACACCGCCAAGTTCAGCGAGGATAAGCACACGCTGCCGGGCGCCAAGCAGGTATTTCGATTCGCGAACCACGACGTGATCGCCTGTTCCTGGGAATGCATCGGCTGCGGCGCCGAGGAACCAATAGCACGCGCCTTGCTCCATCCGGTTTTGATCGGCGGGAAGCTGGTGGAGCCCCTGCCCAGCGTCCACGAGATTCGCCAGTGCGCCTCGGAGTCCATCAAGCGGCTGCCCACTTCCATCCGCAGCCTGTTTGACACGGATCAGCAGTACCGCGTGGAACACAGCCAGGAGCTGATGAAGCTTTACGAAAAAGTGCGGGATGAAAACAGTCTTCTTCGACATCGACACGCAAATTGATTTTGTTTATCCGGCAGGTGCGCTATATGTGCCTGGCGCCGAGCAGATCGTTCCGGCCGTTGCCGAACTGAACCAGCGCGCGCCGCTGGTCATCTCCACGATGGATGCGCATTCCGAAGACGACCCCGAGTTCAGAATCTATCCGCACCATTGCGTGGCAGGGACAGCGAGCCAGCAAAAGCCGGCAAGCACTTTGGTTGCGCCGCGGGCGACCCTCCCCGCCGCGCCGGAAGGCGTACGGCAATTGATTCTCGAAAAGCAGAAACTCGATTGTTTCTCGAATCCTCAACTTCGGCCGTTGCTCGCGAAACTGGGCGCCGAGCGCTACGTGGTGTACGGCGTCGTGACTGAGATTTGTGTGCGTTTGGCGGCGTTCGGGTTGCTCGAAACCGGGGCACGCGTGGAGTTGGTGACGGACGCCGTGAAGTCGCTGAATGAAGTTGCCGCCGATAAGATGTTTCGCGAATTCACCGCGGCGGGCGGAGTGTTGACCACCTCCGGCGAAGTGTTGGCGAAATATACTTGACGAGAATCAGTCTTCCTCACTTTCCTCGGCGAGCAAAGTTTTGAGCAGGTCGTCTGTGTTGTTCAGAAATTCTCGCGTCACCCGATAATGGTCCGTTTGACGAAAGCTCGTTTCCGCGAAACCATTTTCATCCAGTAACAGGATCTTGGCATCCGGATATGCAAGGAGAATCGGCGAATGAGTCGCAATTATGAATTGCGATTTCTGGTCCACTAGTTGGTGAACGCGGCGGAGCAACGCCATCTGCCGCATCGGTGATAACGCGGCTTCCGGTTCGTCCAGTATATAGAACCCATCGCCACGAAAGCACTCCATCACCAAAGTCCAGAACGATTCTCCATGAGACTGTTCATGCAAAGAACGCTTTCCATAGCCGCTGACTCCCAACTGATCAATATTCGTTGCGACGTTGAAGAAGCTCTCGGCGCGCAGAAAGTACCCGTCGCGCGGCCGGTGAAATGATTACTACCGTTAAACTCGCGCAGGCGGCTCGCGATCTGAGTTTCAGATAGCGTTGCGTAACGGATCGAGGAAGAAGGCTGCGCTATTGCCGCGGAGAAGAACGATAACGCCCCGAAGCCCGCCAGCAATGGCAGCAATCTACAGCGCATCGCTCGCATGATAGGAGCTTCGCACCAGCGGTCCGGCTTCCACATGCGCGAAGCCCATTTCGTAGCCGAGCCGTTTGAGATCGTCGAATTCGTCTTGTGGAACGTAGCGGATGATCGGCAAGTGTTTCGCCGACGGGCGCAAGTACTGGCCCACGGTCAGGATGTCGACTTGGTGCGCACGCAGATCGCGCATGACCTGAATCGCTTCGTCGAGATTTTCGCCCAGGCCCAACATCAAGCCAGACTTGGTGGGGACGAACGGCCGCACCCGTTTGGCATAGGCCAGCATGTCGAGCGAGCGCTCGTAACGCGCGCCTAATCGAACCTGACGATACAGCCGCGGAACCGTCTCAATATTGTGATTCAGCACATCCGGGTGCGCGTGCATCACGATGTCCATGGCCGCGTGCGAACCTTGAAAATCCGGCACGAGAACTTCCACCTTGCAGCCCGGAATGCGCGCACGGATGGCTTCGATCGTAAGCGCGAACAATTCCGCGCCGCCGTCCGAGCGGTCGTCGCGATTCACGCTGGTCACCACGGCGTACTTCAGGCCGAGCGCGGCACAAGCTTCGGCTACTCGCCGTGGCTCGTCGTGATCCACCGGCAGGGGCGCGCCCTTCGAGACCGCGCAAAAACCGCAGCGGCGGGTGCACACATTCCCCAGGATCATGAACGTCGCGGTGCGGCGGTTCCAGCACTCGCCCACATTCGGACAGCCGGCGCTCTCGCAAACCGTGTGCAGATCGAGATCGCGCACCAGCCTTTTCAGCTCTTGATAGTTCTCCCCGGTGGGCGCAGGCGCACGCAACCAGACAGGCCGTTCCAGAGGGGGAGTGATCGAAACCAACACTGGATCTATTTTAGCGCCTGTACTTCCGCCAGCCGATTTTCCAGGATTAGATTGCGATCAAAGCTCTTCCAGCGGGCGTCGGCGGCCGCCGCGGCTTCGACGGCCATTCGAGGAACCAAGCCCACGATCTGGTACCCCGCGACCGTGACGCCGTGACGCGCAGCTTCCGCTTCCACGGCCTGGAGCGCGTCCTGTAAACCGGTCCGCTCGAAATCGGTCAGATTCATCGACACCTGCACCAGATTCCGGCTGGCGAGCGGCACGCCGATCGCTTTCAAGAATGGCAATCCTCCGGAGGAGCCGCGGATTTTACGCGCGATCGCAACCGCAATCCGAACATCGCTGGTGTCGAGGTTGACATTGAAGGCAATGAGAAGCCGGCGCGCGCCGATGATGCACGCCCCAGCGCTGGGATGAAGTGCAGGACCGCCTAAGTCGGGCGCGAGCGCTGGACGATGGAACCCGCCCCGGCGAACATGCTCGAGCGGCGCGCGTTCGGGACTCCGAGCCGCAGCTTCGTAAAAGTAGACCGGCACTTTCAGACGGTTCCAAACTGCCTCGCCGACGCGATGTGCGATCGCCGCACATTGGTCGAGCGTCGCGCCTTCGAGGGGGACGAAGGGCACTACATCCACCGCTCCCATTCGCGGATGAACACCAGAGTGCCCGCGCAAATCGATTCGCTCGACCGCTGCCGCGACACCCCGTAGCGCGCCTTCGGCCACCGCTTCCGGCGAACCCGCAAACGTGATCACCGAGCGATTATGATCGGAGTCCATTTCGGCGCGCAGCAGCAGCACGCCTGGAACCGACGTGATCGCTTGCTCGATGGCTTGCACGATGGCCGGGTCGCGCCCTTCGGAAAAATTGGGGACGCACTCGATCAATGAACCGGCCACTTCACCTCGGAGCGTTCGGCGAGCAGCACGCCGCTCTTGATCACCTGGTGCATTACATTGATTCCCAAGTGATAGGATATCTCCCGATAGTCGGAAACGCCCAGAATAAGCAGATCCGCGCTTTTGCCCGCCTCGAGCGACCCGACCCGCGATGCCTGCCCCAACGCATGCGCGGCATTCAGAGTGGCGGCGGTAACGGCTTCGGCCGCGGTCATGTTCATCCACCGGCAAGCGAACGCCAGCATCATCTGCATGTTCTGAGATGAACTGGTTTCCGGAGTATAGCTGGTGCCGAGGGCGACCGCCGCGCCCTGATCGATCAACATGCGAGCCGGAGCATATCGCTCGGTCCCGGCAAAATACACCACGCCAGGCAGCAACGTCGCGATGGTTGGGGATTCGGCAAGTAAACGAATATCCTGCTCGCTGGCGCCGATGGCCTGGGCCACGCTGGCCGCTCCCAGGTCTACTGCCAGCGGAATGGCGCCGGGGTGGGGATGGAGTCCGGCGTCGATCTTCAGAGTGAAACCGAGTTGGCGCGCACAGTATAAATAGCGGCGGGCCTGCTCTAGGGTGAAACCGCCTGCATCGCAGCGAATGTCGGCAAACTCGGCCAATTTGCGGCGGCTCACGAACGGTAACCACTCCGAGCAAACCCAGTCCAAATAGGAATCGGGATCTTGGAATTCCGGGGAGACGCGCGCGCTGAAGATGGTCGAAACCGGCGCGATGGGCTGTTCCTTGAGGGCGGACTGGACACGCAGAATCTTCATCTCGCCGGCCTCGGTGAGTCCCAGCCCGGACCTGGTTTCGATGCTGGTGGTGCCATGCCGCACCGCCTCTTCCAAAGCCTTCACGGCCAGCGTCTCCAGGGTGCGCGGCGAGAGGTCTTCGATGGCGCGGGCCTGCGCCCAGGCCCCTCCGCCGGCTTCGGCGATCTGTTCGGCGCTGCCGCCCGCCATTCGCAATTCGTAATCCAACATGCGAGCCGGTCCACCCACCAACTGCGTGTTGCTATCCACGAATCCCGGCATTACCACGCAGCCGCTGGCATCGATCTCGCGGGCTTGGCGAGCGAGTGCGAGGTTTTCGATCCGCCGGGTGGGGCCGACTTGACAGATCAGCCCGTCGACAATCAAAATCGCGCCATCTTGAATCAGCCCCAGGTTCGAGAGCTCAGCCCCACGCCGGGGACCGCAGGATCCGTGCAACGTCAGCAGTTGCCTGGCTCCCCTGACCAGCGTGACGTTCCGCATCGGTGAGGATTGCGCTGCGCAGTGTTATAGCGTCTTTTCCAGGCTACAACTCTTTTTCAGGCTACAACAAGGCCAACCGGAAGCGCCAGGTTCTGACATCTAAAAGAAATCCCAGTCCGGGCGATAAGCCTTACGAGTACGAAATCCAGTGGGATTCATGCGTGCATTGAACCGGGCCAGATGGCATGTGAAACGCGAGGCGCTGCCGGCGAATCTGGTTCCTCAAGTACGCTCGCCGCTGGAGCATTTGGCGGATTCGAATGTGGTGGGCATCGTATTTTCGCGCCTGGATGGGACCATTGTTGAGGCCAACGATGCTTATCTTCGCATGGTCGGCTATTCGCGGGCCGATCTTGAACGCGGCCTGCGGTGGAGCGATTTAACTCCTCCGGAGTGGATGGAAGTCAGCCGTCAAGCGGGGGCGCAGGCCCGGTCCTCGGGCAGCGCACCGGCCTTCGAGAAGGAGCATCTGCGGAAGGATGGCACCCGCGTTCCGGTGCTGGTGGGCGTAACGCACCTGTCGACCTCCGAGACGTCCAAGATTCACTGTGTGGCTTTCGTAGTGGATATGAGCGAGCGCAAGCGCGCCGAGGCGCAGCGGGACCGCTTGATGGTGGAGCGCGTGGCGATGCTGGAATCGACCGGGGACGGCATTTATGGCCTGGATAAAGACGGGCGCTGTACGTTCATAAATCACGCCGCCGCCGAGATGCTGGGTTACGAACCGAAGGAGTGTCGCGGCAAGTCCATGCACGACCTGGTCCACGCCAAGCGGCCGGACGGTTCGCCCTACCCCAAAGAAAGCTGTCCGGTCTATCGCGTCTTCCAGACCGGACACGGACAACGCTCCGATCGAGAGACGCTGTTCCGGCGCGATGGCACATCCTTCCCGATCGAAGGCTCGGCTTACCCCATCGTCGTGAACGGCAGCACGGAAGGGATCGTGGTGTCATTCAAAGACATCAGCGATCGCAAGCACGCCGATGCGGCTTTACGCGCCAGCGAAGAACGTTTTCGCGGCGCTTTTGCGAACGCGGCCGCCGGCATCTTCATCACCAATCTGGACGGCCAAATCTTGGAAGTGAACCGGGCCTTCGCAGAGATGACCGGCTTCGAGGAATCCGAGCTGGTGGGCGTTCTCTACCAGCACATCGCGCACCCCAGCGATCTGGAGCGCGATCAGCGGGTGTTGGGGCAATTGCTGAGCCAGGAAATCCCGGGCTTTGTCGGATTGGAGCGGTTCATTCGAAAAGACGGCAGCGCGGTGTGGACGCGATTGAGCATCTCGATGGCTCGCAATACGGCCGGTGACTTCTGCGAGGTGGTTTGCATCGCCGAGGACATCACCGAACGCTTGCGAGCGGAGACCGAACTGCGGCGTAGCGAAGAGCGTTATCGCAGCATCGTGGAAAACACCCATGAGGGGATCTGCATGTGCGATGCGGAGTGCAACGTTACCTATTGCAACCAGCGGCTGGTCACAATGCTGGGATACGCAGGCTGCGACGGCGAACTGCAGTGCTCCAAACTCCATTTCGACGAGGATGCCGAAGACGCGCGGCGCCGCTTTGAGCGCAGGAAGCTGGGCATCAGCGACTCTTATGAGACGCGTCTGCGGCGCGAGGACGGATCGGCCCTCCGGGTGAGCAGCTCCGCCAGCCCCGTATCGGATGAGCATGGCAATTTTGCCGGCGCCATTTGCATGTTCACCGATATTGAGGAACGAAAAAAGCTGGAGGATCAGCTGCGGCAGTCCCAGAAGATGGAAGCGGTGGGACGGCTGGCGGGAGGCATCGCACACGACTTCAACAATCTGCTCACGGTGATCCTGGGGTACGGAGGCGTGTTGGAGCGCAAACTGTCCTCGCATGATCCGCTGGTCAAGAACGTGATCGAGATTCGCAAAGCCGGCGAGCGGGCCGCCGCCTTGACTCAGAAGCTGCTCGCGTTCAGCAGAAAGCAGGTGCTACGCCCTCAGGTGCTTTCTTTGAACAACTTGATTCGCGATACCGAAGGCATGCTGCGCCGCCTCATCGGAGAGGATATCCAACTGTCGGCCGAGCCTCGATCCCAGCCTGTGCAATGTGAAGGCCGATCCGGGACAGATCGAACAGGTCCTCATGAATCTGGTGATCAACGCCCGGGACGCCATGCAGAAGGGCGGCCGGCTTCTGATCGAAACCAAGCGGCAGGAGTTCGAGGAGGGCACCGCCGAGCTACGAAGCTTGCGTCCGGGCACGTACGTCGCCCTTACGGTCACCGATACCGGCTGCGGCATGGACGAGCAAACCAAAGCGCGCATCTTCGAACCTTTTTTCACCACCAAGGAGCCCGGCATCGGGACCGGCCTGGGACTCGCTACGGTGCTCGGCATCGTGAATCAGAGCGGCGGCTCGATCTCCGTTTATAGCGAGACCGGAATTGGAACTACATTCAAGATCTACGTGCCGCTCGCCGCGGAGGCCGAAACCAAGCCGGAACCCGTGGAAATATGCCTTGCGCAACCGGACGGGCGAAGCATCCTTTTAGTGGAGGACGACGACAGCATCCGCAATTTAGCCGCGGGCGTGCTGCGCGAGCATGGATACCAGGTGATCGAAGCGGGCAGCGCCGAACAGGCTGTTCAGGCATCCCCATCTTCGGGCAAAGTCGACCTCTTGCTGACCGACGTGGTGATGAACGGCATGGACGGCCACCAATTAGCGAACCTGCTGCTGGAAACTCGTCCCGGTCTGAAGGTCCTCTACATGTCCGGATATAGCGAACGCGGAGTGGTGCAGCAGGGGCTGCTCGATCCCGGCCGGAGCTTTCTGCCAAAACCTTTTTCGCCCGATGAGCTGCTCTCCAAAGTCGGCGCGGTTCTGGTCCAGCGGGAAAAAGCCGCTACCGTGCTGATTGTCGATGACGACGCCCAAGTGCGCTGCTTTCTCGCAAAACTGCTGGAGATTGAAGGCTACCAGGTGCTACAGGCATCCAACGGCAAAGAAGCCCAGGAGCGCTGCCGCGAGAATACGATCGACCTGCTGATCACCGATCTGGTCATGCCGGAGCAGGAAGGCCTGGAGACCATTCATAGCATCCGCCGGCATTGGCCGCAGGTGCCCGTCATCGCGATCTCGGGCGCTTTCGGCGGAACCTATCTGGCGCTGGCCAAGAAACTCGGCGCCGATTCTGTTTTTCGAAAACCCTTCCAGCCGGACGAGATCCTGGCGGAAGTCCGCAGGCTCACCAACAAATAAGCGCTCACGGGCCCCCCCTTTTCGTCAGCCTGCTAGCCTATTATGTGCGAAGGATCAGTCCGGCAGGTATCATTCCGGCAGGTATGTAGGAGCGCTTCCCATGATTCGGCATCTGAAGAGCGGCCAATCCGCCGCGGTAAAAGCTGAGAGCGATTTCGAAGTCCGCCAAACGGTCGAGAATATCCTGAATGACATCGCGCTCGGCGGCGAGCAGGCCCTGCGCGAGTATTCGGAGAAATTCGACCACTGGTCGCCGGCGTCGTTCCGGCTTTCAGAGCCGGAAATCGAGGATTGCGTGCGCGCCCTCGCGCCGCAAGTGATCGAAGACATCCAGTTCGCCCAGACCCAGATTCGCAATTTCGCTTTGGTGCAGCGCGCCGCGCTTCGGGACGTGGAGGTCGAAACGCTGCCCGGCGTGGTGCTCGGCCACAAGAACATTCCGGTGAACAGCGTCGGCTGTTACGTCCCGGGCGGGCGTTATCCGATGGTCGCCTCGGCGCACATGAGCGTGGTGACGGCGAAGGCGGCCGGAGTGAAGCGCATCATCGCCGCCGCGCCGCCGTTTGAAGGCCGACCGCATCCGGCCATCGTCGCCGCCATGCACCTGGGCGGGGCCGACGAGATCTACGCGATCGGAGGCGTGCAGGCGGTAGCCGCCATGGCGCTGGGAATCGAGAGCATCGCGCCGGTCGACATGCTGGTGGGCCCGGGCAATGCTTACGTGGCCGAAGCGAAACGCCAGTTGTTCGGGCGAGTCGGCATCGATCTTCTGGCTGGCCCCACCGAGACGCTGATCATCGCCGACGACTCCTGCGACGCGGAGATGGCCGCGGTGGATCTGATCGGGCAGGCTGAGCATGGCCCCAGCAGTCCAGCCGTGCTGCTGACGAACTCGGCGGCGCTCGCTGAAAGCACACCGGCCGCCGTTGAAAAGCTGCTATCCTGGCTGCCCACGGCCGCGGTCGCGCGCGAAGCCTGGCGCAATAACGGCGAAATTATCCTGTGCGACACGCTGGGCGAAATGGTGGCCGAGGCGGATCGCATCGCCTCCGAACATGTGCAGGTCCTCACGCGCGATCCGGATTATTTCCTGGACCGCATGACCAACTACGGCGCTCTATTTCTCGGGCCTAGAACCAACGTCGCCTATGGCGACAAAGTGATCGGCACCAATCACACGCTGCCCACCAAGAAAGCGGCGCGCTACACCGGCGGATTGTGGGTCGGCAAGTTCCTGAAGACTTGCACCTATCAGCGGGTTCTCAGCAATACAGCATCGGTGTTGATCGGGTCCTATTGCTCGCGGCTGTGCGAAATCGAAAACTTCGCCGCGCATAAGGAGCAGGCGGATCTGCGGGTGCGGCGGTATAGCGCGCAAGCGGCGTCGTAGCCGAAAAAAGAAGCGGCTGCCGAATATGCTCACACACTCGACAGCCGCGCGAAGCTAAAACACGATCTTCAAAGCCAACTGAATTTGCCGCGGCTGGCTGGTGGTGTAAGTGATCTTGCCGGCGCTCGCATTCAGGCCGGTACCCGCGAATACGTTGTTGGCAGGCTGGCCGAACGACGGATGGTTCAAAATATTGAAGGCTTCGGCACGGAACTCAACCAGGAAATTCTCCGAGACCTTTTCCACGCGCCAGTCTTTTAGCAGAGAATCATCCAGCTGCCATAGGCCCGGAGCGGTAATCGTATCCCGTCCGGCGTCGCCATAGGTGCCAACCGGCTGGAGCGTGAAACAAGCGGGATTAAACCACTGATTGATGGTTTGATTGGCATACAGGTCGCAGCCCTCGACCGCATTGGGACGTCCCGTCGTTGCACCAGCTCCGGCGAACACGCGGTTAGCGGCCGATAAGGCGCTAAACGGGGGGCCTGAGAGATAGGTGTAAATGCCGGTAAGCTGCCAACCGTTGATGACCTGTCCGGTGAATCCTTGATAGTTGAATGGCACGGTGTAAATCCCACTGATGCGAAGGTTGTTGGTGTGATTGAAATTCGAAAGCCCAACGTCGCAGTACAGACAGGTAGGATTTGTTCCGGCGTTGGCCAGTCCGGCGCCATCCAGGCCGTAGGTGCCCGAGCTATCATCGATGGACTTGGAGAACGTGTAGGAAACCTGCGTTTGAAAGTGATTGGCGAACCGACGATTGAGGCTCAGCAGCAAGCCGTCGTAATGCGAGGTCGCAATCGTATTCGCGAAAATGAGCGCGCCCCATTCGGGATTCAGCCGCGGGTTGGCGACGCCGTTGTTGCTGAACGTCGGTGCGCCGTTGTAGACGCAGCCTAGGTTCGGGCCCGTGCACGGCGTGGGGTAGTTGAAATCCAGCTGGTCGAACATGTGCACGTTGTGCGAGCCGACGTAAGCGGCCGAAACTACGGTATTGGCCGCAACCTCGCGTTGAATATTGAAATTCCATTGCAGCTGATACGGCGTATTGCTCACGTACCAGTCGTTGGAGTTCGGCGGACTGATCAGGCCGTTGGTCGGTATGACTCCCGGCGTGACGGGAGTCGTAATGGGAGAACAACTGGTCGCGCAGGTTCCGAGGTACGGAGCGCCGGCTTGGGTGGCAATCAGGAACGGCGGCTGCAGCCACATATTTAAGTCGCGCGAATAGATGACATTGTGGAAAATGCCGAATCCGGCTCGGATGGATGTCTTGTGATCGCTAAACGGATCGTAAGCTAATCCAATGCGCGGATCCCAGTTCTTCAGCGATGGATTGGTGGCCGTGCTGGTGTTCTCGGGCGTCCAGGTTTGGCCGTAGGGCGGGTTCAGCAACTGCAGCTCGACGTGGCGCACGTTCGTAATCATGGTCTCGGGCTCGTACCTTACCCCAATGTTCATCGTCAATTTGGGGTTGATTTTCCACTGATCCTCGATATAGGGTGTGATGATCCAATAACGATAATCTTTGGTCGCGTCGGCCTGCGGATATTGCTGATCGGAGAGCTGGCTCGTCACACTGGCGGGACTGCCCTGCTCGAAAGCAGTCAGCGAGCTGAACGACCAGACGCCGCCGACTTCGAAAGGCGCCCAGGTATTTTCGCGAAGGCGGGTGGCGCTGGCGCCGAATGTGATGTTGTGAGCGCCATGGGTCCAAATGACATCATCGCCGAATTGGAACTTGTTGGGCACCAGGTAAAAGGGCAGCGTGGTGCTGGCGCCCAGCGGGCTGATTCCAGAAAAAGTGGCGATATTGCCATCTTCACGGCCAGCCGAGGTGCCGAAAAACTGCAGCGGATGGACTCCGGCGCTGGCTAGGGTGCCCGGGGAAGCCACTCCGCTGCTGACTGTCGGGGACCCGGAAACGCTGGCCGACTCCCAGGTTCGTGTGAATCCGGCGTGCGCGGAATTTACGATGGTCGGAGAAATAATTCGGCGCCACTCGGTCGTGACAAAGTGGTCTCGGGTCAGGTCCAGCTCGGGCCAGTAGGGCACGGCTCCGGGAGCGGCGATGCCCGCGGCCCCTGTGAACTGGCGGTCTGCGTGATCGATGATATACCGCACGAACACGGAGTCTTTGGAGCTGATGTTGTAATCGATGCGCGCCAGCCCATAATCTTCATTGCCGATGGTGGGATCTAGCGCGTAGGCATTGCCGGTACCACTGGGCACGCCGCCCGGGGCCAATTCGTTGAATGCGTTGTCGGGCCACAGCGCCATGGTGTTCCGGATCGCTTGCTGGACCGCCGGGTTGGTGGCGAAAGGCGTCCCGTTCTGCGCGACCGGCGCGCCGCAGACGCCTGGAGTGGTAGTCGAGGTCAGAAACTGATGCGCGCATTCGTCCGGAACCGTAATGAGATTATTGAAGACTTGCGTCGACCGCCATCCCTCATAATTCGTAAAGAAGAAGATTTTGTCTTTCTTGATGGGGCCGCCCAGGCTGCCGCCAAACTGATTGCGGCGGAACGTGGGAGGCGACGCGCCATCGAAGAAGTTGCGCGACTCGAGATCGTTGTTGCGCAGAAAGTCGAAACCGGTCCCATGGAAGGCATTCGTGCCCGGCCGGCTGCTTGCGTTTATGACTGCGCCGTTCCCTCCGTATTGGGCGCTATACGTGTTGGTCAATGTTTGAAACTCGGCGATGGCTTCGACTCCTAAGGCCGTGCCCAAGCCGCCCGCACCCGGCCCGTTGTTCCAAAAATTAGTCATGTCCTGATCGTCGAGCAGATACGCCTGCCCCGACGGACGGGAGCCGGCAATCGAATATTTCGTTCCATTTCCGTAGAACGTGCTACCTGCGCCCGGAGCGCCCGGAAGAACTTGCGTTACCCCCGGATTGAGCGCCAGTAGTTGCGTGAAGTTTCGGCCATTCAAGGGCAGGTCGACAATCTGCTTGGTTTCCACAACCGAGCCGACCGCCGTCGACTGCGTCTCCACCTGCGACACCTCGCCCTCGACGGTCACGGTTTGCTGGGCTTGGCCAACCGGAAGCGAGAAGTCGACCACCGGCTCGCTGCCGACCGTGAGCGTAATCCCTCGATGGACCACTGTCTGGAATCCGGGGTTGGAGGCTTGGAGTTCGTAGGTACCGATCGCCAGGTCCGGCGCGCGGAAGCGCCCTTGCGCATCCGTGGTCGCGTTCTGCGTGACGCCGGTTCCCGAGTTCTTCACCTGCACCGTTGCATTGGCGATGGCCGCGCCCGAAGAATCGGTCACGGTGCCGACAATAGTCGCGGTGGCTTGCGCGTTGAGGCGAGCGACGCCGGCTACAGACCACAAGATGCAGGCGCAAAATGCGCCAAAATGTGCTAATTTCCTCAAAGTCATCGACCAACCCCCTTAGATGGGATAACAGAAACCCGTGGTTCTTCGGCAAGCGAACAATAATGAGATGGTGGAAACCATTCTCCCTGCGGTTACTTCCAGCCAAGTTAGTCGATAATTGGTTTCGTGGCTTGCAGGAATCCCACTTTATTGAACAGAATCATTACATGACGTCGGGAATCCTGGCTGAGGATGAGCCGGGCACGCCGCAGGGCCGGGATTGACGACGCCAATGCAGTCGTATAGAATTCCAATGACGTAATCGTGGGTGGTCACGGGTAAGTGGTTTTATGATTCCTTGTACGAATCGGGTCTTCACAGCGCGCGAAACGCACGGCCGTGCGCTGAGAGCGGGTAACCGCGTGATCGCCCACAGCCAGGACGTGGGCTGGCGCTCGCTCTACGCAGCCATCATCGAAGAGGGGCCTTTCGAAGCCACCGAGCCGGCCATCGGCCATCCTTTTCTGATTTATCACCTGACTCGTCCCACCGAGGTGACGCGCAAAATCGAAGGCGCCGCCCGCGAACGATCGCTCATCGGACCTCGCCGCATTTGTCTGACGCCCGGCGAAACGGTCACGCACTGGCAGCATCACGGGCACCCCGAAATTCTTCAGGTTTACCTGCGCCAATCGTTGTACGAGAACGCCGTCAGCGAGATGTATGGGTGTGCCGCATCCTCGGCCGAGATCGTTCCGCGCTTCGCGGTGGCCGATCCGTTGCTCGAGCAATTAGCGATTGCGATTACATCGGCGCTGCGCGACGGGACGGCGGAAGATGGGCTTTACATCGAAACGCTGGCGCAAACCCTCGCGGTTCACCTGGCGCGCATGCACTCTTCGCGGTCCCGGCCGGTGCGGACGCCCCGCTTAGATACCATCCCTGGCCCCAAAATACGCCGTCTGATCGAGTTCATCGAAGAGCACCTGGACAGCAACCTGAGCCTGGAAACGATGGCGGCGGAAGTCATCGTGAGTCCGCGCTACCTGCCGCGAGCCTTCAAGACGGCGATCGGCCAATCCCCGCACCGTTACGTGCTGGCCCGGCGCATCGAACGCGCCAAGCAGTTGCTGCACAGCACCGATATGCCGATCGTGGATGTTGCCCTGGCTTCCGGATTCTCATCGCAGAGCCATCTTTCGAATTGGTTTCTGCGGGAAGTCGGAATCTCGCCGGCCGCTTATCGGCGGCAAGCTGTCGGCTAAGCTTGCCTACCAACCGCGTTTTTAGTGGCTAGCGCGCTGCCCTCGGGGTCGAACATTCGCGACACCAAAACGCCTACGGCGATTACCACCAGGCAGCCGATCACGTTGTACCAGAGGAAGGAAATATTCGTGAAGAGACTCGCTGCGAAGACGGCAACTTCGCCCGCAATCACGCCGGCAAACGCGCCCGTGCCGCTCACCGACTTGAAGAAAAATGCCAGCACGAAGACGCCCAGCAGGCTGCCGTAGAACAGCGATCCCACGACGTTCACCGCCTGGATCAGCGCGCCGAAATTCCGTCCATACTGCGCGAAGCTCACCGCGTAGACTCCCCAAAAGACAGTAGCGATGCGGGAGGCCGTGAGGTAGTGACGATCCGAGGCGGTGCGGTTGATGTGGCGCCGGTAAATATCAATGATCGTGACCGTGGCAAGCGAGTTGATTTCGCCCGACGTGGACGACATCGCCGCCGAGAAAATCACCGCGACAATCAAGCCCACCACTCCCACCGGCAGGTAATGCGTGACGAAGGAAAGAAAAATATAGTTGGTATCGTCGAAGCCTTTTCCGACCAGTTGCTCTCCGGCCGCATGCGCTCGATTCAAGTCGACTTCGGCATTCCGGTATCGGATCAGACTGGACTGTTGACCCGCCTGGTCGCCCGCATGGCGCGCGCTTAGATATTGCTCGGCTGCGCTGCGCCGATCGTTGAACGCCGCTTCATAACGTTGTTCCACCGCGGGAAACCGGGGATCGTTTTGCACGTGCTGCAGTTCCACGGGATGGAACAGGACCGGCGGGGCCTGGAAAATAAAAAAGACGAAAACCATCGCCCCGATGAACAGGATGAAAAACTGCATCGGGATCTTGGCCATCGCATTCAGGATCAGGCTGAGTTTGCTCTGCGCGATGGATTTCCCGGTGAGATAGCGCTGCACCTGCGACTGATCGCAGCCGAAGTAGGCCAGCGACAGAAACATCCCGCCGATCAGACCGCTCCATACGTTGTAGCGGTCGTCCCACTCGAAATGAAAAGTTACGGCGTTCAGCTTTCCGGCGGCTCCGGCCAGCGAGACGGCATCCCGGAAACTGATGTTCGCCGGCATAAGGTGGACGAGCCAAAAGCAGCGCCAGAACCAGTCCGAACATGATCAGCGTCATCTGCTGCACATCCGCCCAGGTAACTGCCTTGATGCCGCCGATCGAAATGTAAGTAACCACCAGAATGCCCATCAGAATGCTGGTGAATCGGTCCGACCATCCCAGGACAATCGAAAGAACCACGGCCGGCGCGTAGATGGAAAGCCCTGCCGATAAACCGCGCTGGATGAGAAAAATCACGCTGACGATGGCGCGCGTTTTGGCGTCAAAGCGCTGCTCCAGATATTCATAGGCCGTGTAGACGTTGGCCCGGTGAAAGATCGGAACGGCCGTCGCGCACAGAATTACCATGGCCAGCGGAAGTCCGAAGTAGAACTGGACGAAGCGCATTCCGTCGGTGTAGCTCTGGCCGGTGGTGGAGATGAACGTGATCGCGCTGGCCTGCGTGGCCATGATGGAAAGGCCCATGGCGTACCACGGCATGGATTTGCTGGCCAGGAAATACTTGCTCACGGTGGTGCTGCCGCGGCCGCGATAGAGGCCATAGCTGACGATAAACGTCAGCCATCCAAACATCACCACCCAGTCGAGTGGCTTCATGAGTTAAAAAAGCGGGAGAAAAAGTAGAACAGCACGATGAGGCACGCCAGATAGCAGACCACCAGCGTGTAGACGCGGCCCCAAGTGTGGAGAAAAGGCGGCGGTTCATCGTCGGCCAAGTGCGAGGATGGGTGCGGGGCCTTTTCCCGGCTGTCCATTACAACGTCTTTCCGGCGCTCAGCAAATTCGCGAAGATTCGAAAAGCTCCTGGAACACCGGCCGGCAATTCGCGAAACCAGGAAAACGCGGTGAACACGTAGGCGCCTTTTCCGTAGCGGGCGTACAAGCGTTCCGCCCAGTAGCGGCTTCTCGCCGGGGTCGTGAGTTTCAAAGAGCGGCTGGTAATGCGAGTCCCACTTCGAGGCGAAATAGAGGCCACGCTCCTGCACCCAGCCCTCAAAATCTTTCGCCGTGATCTGGTTGGGCTTGTGCAGCAGCGGGCTCATCGGATTGGGAAGCTGAACGGGAGCGTCTTCGAAGGTCACACGCTCGCGGCCGGTGGTCAGCAGATACGGGCCAATGTGCGCGAGCGTGGGCGATTCATTCGCGGCTGCATTGCCGTGGAGGCGGATTCGCGGGCGCGGCGTTGCTTCCACAGCGGCCCCCGCTGAAGTTACAGGCTTGGCGGCTTCGGCGGAAGGCGCGGTATTGTCGCGGCTCGCCATCGCACCTGCACCCTGGCTGGAGCCGGAGTTGGGGGAGGATTTGGGCCATCCGGCACGTTGTACTGCACCACCACCGTTCCCCCGTTCTTCACATAATCCAGCAGGCGCTCCTCATTGGCGCGCAGATCCGGACGCGTATTGTAGGCACGCACGCCGGTGACGATCGCGTCAAACCGCGCCAGGTTACCGCGCGCTAGATCCTCCGAAGAAAGCAGCGTGACTTCCGCGCCTAGCTGCCGCAGGGCATCGGGAACCTCGTCGCCCGCGCCCATCACGTATCCAATGGTCTTGGCGAGCAGCCGGACGTCCGCCCTCACCACTTTCGTCTTGGCGGGGGGAAAAAGAACCTGTGTTGGAATATGCGGATAGTTGATAGTCTGCATCCCCACCGAGACGTCCTGATCGCCGACCTTCGCGCTGCGCTTCGAGAAACTCTTGCGAATCCTGGCGCGGTGGAGTGAGCCGCAGGGGCAAGACGGACTCATCGTCCTGCATGCCCAGCCGGAATTCCTCGGACGCCGGCGCAATCTGCCATCCCGCCGGCGCCTGCAACGTGCACTGTTCCCGCCGCGCCTGGAATATTGGTCTTCAACTGGAGCTCCACTTTTTTCGCCGCTGCGTTGGGAAAAAGAAGCGCGGCCTCGGACCACTCCAGCGCCACCGGAGGCTCCACGATCACCGGCCGGGTCAGTTCGCCTTGCGCGCGCTCCACATAGCGATACACCACCGGCCGCGTGATCTCGAACTCTTCGGAATCCACGCCCACCTGAAATTTTGCGTTCAAGCAGCGGCGGATTTTCGGCCAGCCCGATCTCCAGTTGATCCGGCACCGTGTAGTCGTCGCCTTGCCTCGGCTCGCGCAGCCAATATGGCTGCGACAACGGCTGATGCGGCGGGATCGTGATTTCGGCCGTGAAGTTGCGCAGCTCATTGTAAGGCAGAGCGCCGACTGTTCGGCGTCTTGTTTGTTGGAGTCCTTGGCCTCGCGCGGATGCGATGCCCACGATCCGGACCGACTCCACCTGAACGGGAACGTGCTCGCGGCTCAAGGGCGGTCGCCTTCACTTTGAGCGATCCTCCCGGCACCACCGCGAATTTGTCGGCGGTCGCGTCCAGCCACACACCCGAGCACAACGCGATTGTTTCATCCAGCTCGCGCCGTTTGCGATCCACGATCGGCTGTTCCATTCCCGCCATCAGCTTTCTCGCTTTGACCAGCAGCGGAACGGTCGCCTCCGGCTGCTCCGGGCGAAAAGTGCGCGCCGCTTCCGCCAGAACCTGACCAATCCCGGATCCGCCTGTGATCCGGTTCCAGCTGATGTCGATTCCGTCGAAAATGTCGTGCTTGGCGGGTTCGCCCGCAACCGTGACGATGTAGTTCTTATCCGGGCCGCGGCGCTCAGCCGTGCCCATCCCCTGGCTGCGGTGCATGCTGCGGGACATCCCCGCGATTTCCGTATAGGAGTGGCCCAGCAAGCCTATCATATTCGCCCAGATCGAGAACAATCTTGTCCGCTCGTTTCTCGGCTTCCTGCTGCTGCTCGCGGTTGAACGTGGCCATGTTCCACATCAGCCGCTTGGCCTGCCAAGGTTGCGACCCATCGCAATTGCTCGGGAAAACGAGCGGGATCGGCGGCGGCCGTGAACGCTTCCTTGCCCAGGATCGCGGATGCCTGATGATGCCCATGCCCGTCGCGCGGCGTCCCCGAGAAGCGCAGAATCATCACGTCCGGCTGAAAGCGGCGGATCACCCACACCACGTCGCTCAGAATCTTGTCGTGGCCCCAGTCGTCAAAGGCTTCCTTGGCCGTCTTCGAAAACCCGAAATCGATGGCCCGCGTAAAAAATTGCTCAGCTCCATCGATGCGCCGGGCCGCCAGCAGTTCTTGGGTTCGAATTATTCCTAAGGCGTCGCCCTGCTCCGGCCCGATCAGATTCTGACCGCCTTCCCCTCGGGTCAAGGAAAGATAACCGGTGCGGACCTTCCGGCCGCGCGCCAAATAGGCCAAAAGCGCCGTATTTTCGTCATCCGGATGCGCGGCGATCATCAGAACGCTGCCCGTCACATTCAGCCGGTCGAGGTCGAGTTGCACTTCGTTGGCCCCGGAAATCTCCCGTTGCGCCGCCGCATTGGTAATATATATTACAGTAAGTAGCGGTGCAACAAGAATGCTCATTTTCGTCGCCGAACATGCGTCGAATAAATGTGAGCGCCACGTACATTAAGCATAATACGTGACGCGGGGGGCAATGCGATGGGCCCGAGGGACATGGCGGCGAGGCAGAGCTGGTGGCAGGCCGCCCGGAGCTGGATAGGAAATGGAACAAGTCAAAAGCCGCGAGGAATCGGACTGGCGCTGGGGGGAGGGTTCGCGCGCGGCATTGCGCACGTGGGCGTGTTACGCGCTCTCGAGAAGAACAAGATCCCGATCTGCGCGGTCAGCGGGGTAAGTTCCGGCGCGATCGTGGCGGCGGCCATCGCTTCCGGCGCCACTTCCGACGACATCGAAAAGGTCGCGCTCTCCATGAAATTTCGCGACGTCGCACGCTGGACCCTGAACATCATGGGGCTGGCCGGGAACGATCGAATGATCCCTTTTTTGGCCCGTCTGCTGAAAACCGAGCGCTTCGAAGAGATGCGAATTCCCCTGGCGATCGTCGCTGCGGATCTTGTTACCGGCAAACCCGTAACTTTCCATGGAAGCGGCGATGTGGTGCTTCCCATCCGCGCCAGCTGCGCGTATCCGGGTCTTTTTTCGCCCATTCGCTATCAGGGCCGTCTGCTGGTAGATGGTTTCGTCGCGATGGAGGTGCCGGCCGAACCGCTGCTACAGTTGGGCGCTGAGCGCGTCATATCCGTGAACATCCCTTGTCACGACTGCCTGCAGGACTACGGCAACATGTTTTCGGTCGTGAACCGATGTTTTCAAGTCATGAGCAGACACTGTGAACATAACTGGAGGCGGTATTCAAGGGTTGTTATCACCCCGCCAGTCGAGGACATGTCGTGGGATTCCTTTGCAAGCGCGAAGAAACTGATCCAATGCGGAGAGGAGGCGGCGATGGCGGCCATGCCCGCAATCAGGCAATGGCTAGCTGCGCCGGGCGCCGCTCCTGGATCGAAAGAAAGATTCCATGCCAGCCCTGCTTTCGCCAGCTAGGGATCTGGGCAGTAGTACATAGCTTCACGATTACGGTATACCGGACTGTACAAGCTGGATACACTGGAGGAAAATGGAAAAAAATTTTGCGGCGTTGCCCCAGATCCGCGTTCTGGTCGCGGATGATGAAGAGAATCAGCGGGCTGGTTTAGCGAAGATGATCCAGTCCTGGGGGTTCACGGTCGAAACGGCCGCCGACGGACAGGACGCATTGGAAAAACTGAGTCAGACGTCCGGTTCACGTGCTCGTGACGGATCTCATGATGCCGCGGATGGATGGATTCGAGCTTCTGAAGCGGCTGGGAAGCTCGGGGACTCTTCCGCCCACCATCGTTTTGACGGCCTTCGGAAATATCGAGACGGCGGTTCAAACCATGCACGATCTGGGCGCGTTTTGGTTTTTAGAAAAACCGATTCAGCCGAGCGCGCTTAAGGTGCTGCTGGAGCGCGCCGCGACGCAGAGCCGTTTGGCGGAGGAAGCCGAACGCTTGCAGCGCCAGCTCCTGTACCAGGGCGTGCTCGTGGACCTGGTCGGCTCCTGCCCGTCCATGCAGCAGGTATTTTCGCTCATCCGGCAAGTGGCGCCTTCGAAGGCGGCCGTTTTGGTTACAGGGGAGAGCGGGACCGGCAAGGAGCTGGTGGCCCGCGCGGTCCATCACCTCAGCCCGCGGCGCGACGGACCGTTCGTCGCCATCAATTGCGCGGCGCTCCCCGAGACTCTGATGGAGAGCGAGCTGTTCGGGCACGAGAAGGGCGCTTTCACGGGTGCGGTGGAGCGTAGAGCCGGCTGCTTCGAGTTGGCTCAGCACGGCACTTTGCTGTTGGATGAACTGGCGGAAATGCCGGTGGGAACGCAGGCCAAGCTGTTACGGGTGCTGGAGGATTCCTGTGTCCGGCGGCTGGGCGGAAAGGCCGAAATCGCCGTGGACGTGCGCGTGATCGCATCCACTAACAAGGTTCCGGAAGAGGCGCTCCGAAAAGGCGAGCTGCGCGAGGATTTGTATTACCGGCTGAACGTTTTTCAAATCATGCTCCCTCCGCTGCGCCAGCGCGAAGGAGATCTTCCGCTGCTCACCAGCGCTCTCATTGAGATGCTGAACCGCAAGCACGAGACTCGCATCGTGGACGTACATCCGGATGTGCTCGATCAATTCAAACGCTATTCCTGGCCGGGAAATGTGCGGGAATTGAGGAACGTTCTGGAGCGCGCGGTCATCCTGTCGGGCGAGGGAACGATCACCCTGCATCATCTTCCGCGCGATTTTGGCGTGCCGGCCGGCTCGCGGCCCGCCCAGCAAGTGGTGGAACCGGACGCCGTGCGCCTGCCCGTCGGAACCACCGTCGGGGAGGCCGAGAAGGCGCTTATCCAGCTTACGCTGCAGCACACGCGCAACAATAAGACGCGCGCCGCGGAAATACTGGGAATCAGTCTAAAGACGCTTTTCAATAAGCTCAAAGAGTATGGCTCCGCGGAAGCAGAGGTTGGCACGGGCGCGTAAATGTCTCTGAAAGTTCGGCTCCGAATCGCGATCGTGGCGCTGGTCACGTTCGTGGTTGTCGCGATGTCCCTACTTTACCTGTACGACTTTACGCAAGGCGCTTTCGCCGACGCCTGGGGCCGCGCGGCCCTGATTGCGGACCAGGTGAAAAGCTCGCTGGTGGATCATCTGAATGTCGAAACCGCGGCGCGGGGCCTGCGCCCGTCGTCGGTGAGCGGTTACCAGCAAGCCTGGATTCAAATCGTCCGCACCGATCCAACCGTTACGACCATGCTCAACCGGGCTTTGGCCAATACCGAATTGGTGCTGGCCATCGTGGTGACCGACAATCACGGCACGGTGCTGGCCGCCTCGACCCCCGGAATGGTGAATAAGCCGGCCCCCCACGCCGACGATTTCGAGGACATCCAGCGCGGCTTCTGGCTGAGTAATCTGTGGGACCTCATGACGCGCCGCGAGGACTACATCACGACACGGCCACTGGGAGTAGAAGGCCAGCCAGTGCTGTTCAAAGTCACCGTCATCGTGCGCTCGGTCTTGTTGAAGCACGCGGTCGAGCCCGCGCTCCGGAACTTGGCGTTGGCGTTCGCGGCTTCTTTGTTCATCGCCATTTTCCTTGGCTCGGTATTGCCTACCGTGGTCCTCGATCCTCTGGAGCGAGTGAGCCGCAGAATCGATCTGATCCGCACCGGCCAGTTCGACCCCGCCACCTCGGCCAAGCACCGCGAGTCCCGCGAGTTCGCCGACGTTCACTCGAAATTAAGCCTGTTAAGCGAGCAGTACCGCGGAGCGCGGCAAGACAGCGTCGATTTGCGCAGTAACATCGAGCGGCTGCTCCAGCGCCTGGAAGAGGGCGTGTTGCTGTTCGACAACACCGGCCGCCTGATCGTGGCCAGCGAGAGCGCCGAACGCATCCTGGGCAAATCGCACGATGAAATGCTGGGACATGGGTTGGCGGAACTGTTCCCGCCCCATACCGTGCTGGGCGAGGCGATTCAAGAAGGAATTCAGCTCAAGCAATCCGTTCAGGATAAGCCCGTCACAATCGTGCGCGATGGCGCGGCCCCCAGCCGCTTGCTGGTGAGCATGCAATCGCTGCAAAAGAGCCCGGTTGGCGAAGACATCGGAACGCTCATTACGGTCCGCGACACCGAGAGCCGCCGGCAACTGGAGCGCCAGCTGGATTTGTCGTCCAGGCTCGCCGCCATCAGCCGTCTCACCAGCGGCGTTGCTCATGAAATCAAAAACCCGCTCAACGCCATGGCGCTGCACCTGGAGGTGCTCAGGAGCAAGCTGGGGGAACAGCAGCCGGAAATCGACGTCATCGCGCGGGAGATCAAACGTCTGGATACCGTCGTTAAGACGTTTCTCAACTTCAACAAGCCGGTCCAACTCGAAAACCGGCCCATCGATCTGAGCCAACTGGTGGAGCAGGTGTTCGCTTTGATATCGCACCAGGCGGAAGCCAGGAACGTCCGGCTGGAAACCGCCCTGCGGCGCGGCCTATTCATCAACGGAGATCCGGATCTGCTGAAACAGGCGATTTTGAATGTTGTCAATAACGGATTGGAAGCGATGCAGGATGCGCGGAGTTTTGCGGGCCTCCACGGATTCCGACGGCGGTGAGTGCCAGCTCAGCGTCACCGATGCCGGCCAAGGCATTCCGGCGGGGATTCAGGACAGAATCTTCAATCTGTACTTCACCACCAAGGAACAGGGCACCGGAATCGGATTAGCGACGACCTTTCGGGTGGTTCAGCTGCACGGTGGTACAATCGACTTCGTCAGCGAGCTGGGGAAAGGGACCACCTTTCGGCTGCGGTTTCCGAGAATGGCGGAGCATCAGGGTGAGATACTCACGTCGGCGACGACCAGTTCGTGATTTCCTTGCAAGCGCTTGTTTCATTGCGTCAGTTCGGGTGCTACTGATGGTGGGCGGATTGGCGGCCCTGGAGTCGTCCTGCCAAAAACGCCCGGTGGCGGTCCCGGCCCCGCCCGCTCCGGCACCATCGACGCCCTCCCAGGCTGCCGCTCCACAAGCTGCACCAGCGCCAGCGCCTGATACGGCGCCTGCCCGGCGTCCGGCCAAGCCCGCATCAGTCTCTCAGGAGCCGGCGCCTCAGCCCAAGCTCGCCGATGTGCTGCCTCCGGAACAACAGCGCCAACTGAATGCCGCTATCGACCAAAGTCTGTCCCGTGCGCAGGCGAGCCTGAATTCGATTGGCGCGCGGCGCCTTTCGACCGACCAGCAGTCGGTACGGGATCAGGCCCGAAACTTCCTCCAACAGGCTCAGGAATTGCGCAAGTCGGATCTGACGGCGGCGAAAAGCTTGGCGCAGCGGGCGGAAATTTTGGCCAGGGACTTAGTGGCAGGTCTGCGGTAGCGGGCTAAGAAAAAACGCGGCGTCCCAGTCCAGAGTCGGACCAGTCCGCCGCGCGTTGCTATTCCACTGAAGGAGGATCTTACGGCTGCAGCGAAGGCTGGGTGTTCTGAGCAGTCGCCTGACCGGTCAGATCTAGAGTATAGATTTTTACGTCCACCCGGCGGTTTTCCTTGCGGGCCGCCCGAGTTTTGTTGTCAGCTTCCGGAAAATCGGCGCCCACACCGAGCATCCGAATGGCTCGCAGCGGAATACTATGTTCCACCGCGAGATAGTGCACCACGGCATCGGCCCGCTTGCGGCTCAAGTCGCGATTGTAGGCCTGGTCGCCAGTGCGATCCGCGAAGCCCTCCACTTCGATGATGTAGTTCTTCATGCCGTTGACCTTTTGAATTGCGTCATCCAGCTTGGCCTGCTCATCTTTGGTCAGCACGCTTCGGTTAAGACCGAAATAGACCTGTTCCGTGGATGCTAGCTTGTAGTTGTCGAGGTTGGAAAGGGAAGTGTCTAATCGCGCTACACCCTGCTGCGCCTGTTGGGCGAGAGTGTTGGCTGAGTCCGCGCGCTGGCCGGCTTCCGTCGCGGCCGTATTGGCCCTGGCAGCGGCATCGGCAGCTTCAGCGGCCTTTCGTCCGGCATCGGTTGCCTTCTCATCCGCGGTTGCTACTTGCCTGTCCAGATCACCGATGGACTGCTTGGTCTCGTCATACTGCTTTTGAACGGTCCCTTGCAGCGTTGTGACCTGACCCTGAGTTTGGTTGACTTGGTTCTGTACTGGCGCGATGGCTTCGCGGACGTGCTTCTTTGTCGCACACCCGACAGTTCCGAGGGACAGCACAGTCACCGCACCGACAAACACAGCTGTATTGCGAAGTATCATACGACGATCTCCTCTGGGGTCAGAATAGCATGTCCCAAACCAAAAATGTAACCGTATTGAGAACAGGTAACTTAGTGCTTTGGCCGATTTTTCCGCATGGGTAAAACTTGCCTGCAGTACTACGTTTCGACACGAAAAGTCATAACCCACCTGTGTAGTACTAGAACTCCGATGGGGCTATTTGTACACACCACGCGAAGAATTGAACTCGGCATGGGCGAGGCCGCCGTTTTCAAACTGTAAAACATCCGAGTCGCCACTTGCGTTAGATTGGTCGCAGTGCAGAATTATGATTTGATCGTGATCGGATCGGGTCCGGCCGGGCAGCGCTCCGCGATTCAAGGATCGAAGATGGGAAAGCGCGTGGCCGTGATCGAGCGGCGCGACGTGGTGGGCGGCGTTTGCACCAACACTGGAACCATCCCCAGCAAGACCTTCCGGGAAGCCGTGCTGCACCTTTCGGGCTATCAGTACCAGAGCATCTACGGGGTCAACTACCGCGTCAAGGACAAGATCACCATGGCGGACCTGGCATTTCGCGTCCAGCATGTGATTAAGACCGAGGTGGACGTCATCCAGTCCCAGCTGGCGCGCAATAACATTGATCTGATAACCGGGATTGCGCAGTTTCTCGACCCACGGACAATTCGCGTGCAGAATGGCCACGGCGAGCAGAGTTGTGGAGCGGAGGCGTTCGTAATCGCCACCGGCACCAAACCCGCGCAATCTTCCAAGGTGCAATTCAACGGGCGCACCATCATCGACAGCGATCAAGTCCTGACCATGCCGGAAATGCCCAAGACGCTGATCGTGGTAGGCGGCGGCGTGATCGGCGTGGAATATACGTGCATGTTCGCGACCCTGGGCGTGCGCGTGATTCTGGTGGAGAAGCGTCCGCGCCTGCTCGAATTCGCCGATTCGGAAATGGTGGAGGCGCTGTCCTATCACCTGCGCGACCGCCGCGTCACGCTGCGGTTGAACGAAGAGGTGGAGAGCGTTGAGGAGACGGCGGAAGGCACGGTGGTCGCGAACCTGGAAAGCAAGAAGAAACTTTCGGGCGATGCCCTGCTCTACGCGGTCGGCCGGCATGGCAATGTGGACGAGTTGAATCTTGCGGCGGCCGGCATTGAGTCGGACGCTCGCGGCCGCATTCGGGTAGATGGCGACTATCGCACCGCGCAACCCCACATCTTCGCCGTGGGCGATGTGATCGGATTTCCAAGTTTGGCATCGGTTTCCATGGAGCAGGGCCGCATCGCCGCCGCGCATGCTTTCGGTAAAGAGGCGCAGTCCAACCCGGCGAATTATCCTTACGGCATTTATACGATTCCGGAAATTTCTTTCATCGGGAAGACCGAAGAGCAGCTCACCGATGATGATGTTCCGTACGAGGTCGGCTTGGCGTATTATCGCGAGATTGCCCGCGGCCAGATCCGCGGCGATACTACGGGCCGGCTGAAGCTCATCTTTCATCGCGAGACCAAACTACTGCTGGGCGTTCACATCATCGGGGAGGGGGCCGCGGAGTTGCTCCACATCGGGCAGGCCGTGATGGTGCTGGGCGGAACAGTGGAATACTTCATCGATACCGTGTTCAATTACCCCACGCTCGCGGAATGCTACAAAGCCGCGGCATTCAACGGTCTGAATAAGCTGAGAGGCTGAGATGCATCGCGCGGTTGGACGCGGTGCACACCGCCAGCCCAACGCCCGCACCGTCTCCGGATGGACCGCCTCGCTCAAATCAATAATTCGGTTACACTAGCTCTGTCCATGCGCAAGCAGATCTTTCCGGCGCGAACCATTAGCGGCGCGATCCAACTTCCCGGCGACAAGTCCATCTCACATCGCTATGCGATGCTGGCGGCGATTGCGGAGGGAGCCAGCAAGATTGCGAATTACTCGACCGGGGCGGACTGTCAATCCACTTTGGCGTGCCTGCGGACGCTCGGGATTGAAGTCGAGAAACACGACGGGACCTGGTGCATTCACGGCTGCGGACTGGATGGGTTGCGGAAGCCGCCGGGCATGCTCGACGCGGGCAACTCGGGATCGACCATTCGGATGCTGTCCGGTATTCTCGCCGCGCAGAACTTCACAAGCCGGATCGGCGGGGACGAATCGCTCTCGCGGCGGCCGATGCAGCGCATCATTCAGCCCCTGACGGAGATGGGCGCGAAGATCGAGGCCCGCGAAAACCGGTTTCCGCCGTTGACCATCCATGGGACCAAGCTCCATTCCGTCGAATATACGCTGCCGGTGGCCAGCGCGCAGGTGAAGAGCTGCGTTCTGCTGGCCGGGCTCTATGCCGACGGCCGTACCACTGTTCACGAGCCACTGCGGACGCGCGATCATACCGAGCTCGCACTGCGCGAGTTCGGCGCAGAGGTGGATGTCCAGAAGCGGTCTATTACTGTTATCGGACGGCCGCCCCTGCATGCCCGAGAACTGCACGTGCCGGGCGACCTGTCTTCGGCAGCTTTTTTTCTGGTAGCTGCTTTGCTGGTTCCGCAATCGGCGCTTACGATTCATGGCGTCGGTCTGAATCCGACGCGCGCCGCCATCCTGGATTTCCTATCCGGCATGGGAGCGCCCATCAAAGTGCTGGATGTCAAACAAGCGGGCGGCGAGTTGATTGGAGACGTCCTGATCCGCGGCGCTCGGGTTCGCGGCGGCGTTCTTGAAAAGGGTCAAACCGCGGCGCTCATCGATGAGATCCCGGTGCTGGCAGTGTTGGGAGCGGCTAGCGACGAAGGCCTGGAGGTGCGCGACGCGGGGGAATTGCGGGTGAAGGAGACCGATCGCATCGCGACGATCGCCGAGAATTTTCGCCGCATGGGCCTCGCGATGGAAGTCCGCGAGGATGGATTTCACGTGCCTGGACGGCAAAGTTTTCATGCCGCGGAACTGGATTCTTTCGGCGATCACCGCATCGCCATGGCTTTTTCGGTAGCTGCTCTGGCGGCGGATGGACCTTCGACCATCGAAGGCGCCGAGTCGGCTTCCGTGTCTTTTCCCGAATTCTTCGATACACTACACCGCATCATCGAGTAAATTTCATATGGCTGTTGCCGATTTGAGATTAGAAGGTCTGGCTCACGATCTGAATAACGTTTTTCAGACCATCGCGGAAAGCGCCGAGCTGCTGGCGGACGATCCGAAATGGGCGCGGCTGGCGCAGACGCTCCGGCACAGCGCTAACTGCGGGCACCGCATCGTGAGCAGCGTTGTTGAAAACAGCCGGTCCCCGGCGCACCTGGCGCCGGTCATCGAGAACGCCGCTCAGTTTTGCCGCAACTACCTGGAGTACGCCAACCGGCCGAAGATCGAGTTCACGCATGAGATCGATCACGAGTTTAGTCTCCAGGGCAATGCCGCGGGTTGGGAACGCGTGCTGGTGAATCTGTTTCTGAACTCCGCTCAGGCGGGCGCCAAGAACATTCACATCCAGGCGCACGAGAACGAAATCATAGTGAGCGATGACGGGCCGGGAATTTCGCCGGACCTGCTGCCGCGTATTTTTCAGCCGCGCGTGTCCACCAAGTCCATCCTGTCGGGGCTCGGACTCACCGTGGTGCGATCCATCGTGGAGCAGAACGGCGGGAAAGTGACGGCGGCGAACGGAAGCGGCGGCGGCGCGGTATTCACGATGCAGGTGTGATTTAGCGCGGTCGGTAAGCTTCGTCTAAAATCTCCACCACGTGCGCGACGCGCTGCCCGCGTCCAAATTTGCGGACGCCGGCTCGCAGCTGCAGCATGCAACCAGGATTCGCGGTGGCGATCACTTGAGCGCCGGTCGCGTTGATGGAATCCATCTTTTTCTTGAGCAGCGCCATAGCCATATTAGTGTGGATGATGTTATAAATTCCCGCGCTGCCGCAGCACAGATCGGGAAGCGCCATTTCCTTGAACTGCAGGTTGGGAACGGATTGAAGCAGCTTGCGTGGAGCGGAGCGCACCCGCTGCCCATGGGCCAGATGGCAGGAATCCTGATAAGTCACTGTAATCGGCAAGGCCCGCAAATTGAGATTGAGGCCGATCGACGCCAGGAACTCATTCACATCTTTCAGCAGCACTGAGAAGCGTCGGGCTTTATCGGCGTACGCCGCATCGTGCTCCAACAGCTCGCCGTACTCTTTCAAGACTGATCCACAGCCGGCGGCGTTAGTGATGATGGCGTCGTAGCCGCCCTCGAGCAATGCATCGATGTTGCGGCGCGCCAGCTTGCGCGCTTCATCGGCCATTCCTGCATGCACGTGCAATGCGCCACAGCAGGTTTGCGATTCGGGAATCGAAACCTCGCAGCCGTTTTTCTGCAGCACCCGAACGGTCGCCTCGTTGAGACGCGCGAAGCTCAGGTTGGCGATACAGCCGCCCAGAAACGCGACGCGATAACGGCGCTCGCCTTCCGGCGGCAGGACCTTGCCGTAATACGAAAAGAAAAACGGCGTTTCGACCTCCGGCGCGAGACTCTCGATCTCGCGCATCCGGTGAGGCAGGAAGCCGAACATCCGAACCAGCCGCTGGAGTCCGCTGGCCTGATAGAGATAAACCAGCGCACCAAGGATTCCCAAGTTGAGCCGGGAAGGCAGGATTTTTCCGAAGACCAGCGATCGCAGCCAACGAATCCGCCAAGGCCGGCGAGTTTGGGTTTCGATCTCAGCGCGCGCGGCTTCCACCAGGCGGCCGTACTTTACGCCCGACGGGCACGCGGTCTCGCATCCGCGGCATGCCAGGCAAAGCTCGATGTGCTCGATATAGGACGGAGTTATGGCGGCACCGTTGGCGACCTGCGCCATTTGATAGATCCGGCCGCGAGGCGAATCCATCTCGACGCGCAGTTCGCGATAAGTCGGGCAGGCGTTGAGACACAGGCCGCAGTGGACGCAGCGGTCGAGATCTACCCATTGCGGTTTGTCTGGAACCTTGACTTCAGATACGGCCATAAAGCCTGCCGCGGTTCAGCAGGGCGTGGGGGTCGAACATTTCCTTGATCATTTTCATCATCGCAAAATCGTTACCCGGCTGCGGCCACAGCTCCTGGCTCTCGCGGATTCGCTGGGGGGCGAATTCAATCACGCTCTGGCCTATCGAAGGATGCCGCAGGTCGCCCGCATCAGCAAAATAACCGTAGCAAACGCCGGAGCCGGCGCGAGCTAAAGCGGGCGCGGGCAAGGATTCCAGCACAGGACCGACTTCAGCAAGCGTGCAGGAAACGCGCAAGACGACTCCATTTTCATGCTCGGCCAAAAATCGCGGCGTGTACTCCCGAATGCTCTGCCACAAGGCGTCCTCTTCCGCGCCTTCCAATATCTGCGCGCCGTCGAGCTCGCGCGAATAACGCGCCAGCACGCCCGAACTGCCCGCGGCTTGGATGAAAAGCTGATAGCCATCGCGGGATTTCAAAATGTCGATCGCCACCGGCTGTAGCCGGCTTTGCAGTACCTGGTTTCTCGCGGCCATGGTGCGTTCGATGCCATCGAATCGCCATACAAAGGTTCGGGTTGCGGGGGGCATGGGATGGAGCCGGAAGTTGACCACCGCAATGGCCGCCAGAGTTCCGAAGGAACCGATCATGAGCTTGGCCATGTCCAGGCCCGCGACATTTTTCACTACTAAACCTCCGGTCGGAACCAGCTTGCCTTCGAGCGTTGCGAAAGTCATCCCGATCACCAGGTCCCGCGCCGTCCCATACAGACGCCTTCTTGGGCCGCTAACATTGCCGGCGACGATCCCTCCCATGGTCGCGTGATCGGCAAACGGCGGATCGAGCGGGATCATCTGGCGGTGCTCGGCGAGCATGCGAGTCACTTCGGCAAAGGAGTCCCGGCCTCCACGCTAATGGTCAGGTCGCGCGGATCGTATTTCAGCACGCGATTCAAGCAACGCGTGGTGATCGTGACGTCGGCGTCGCGGAGTGGACCGGCCATCCTGTTCTTCGTGGAATGGCCGCAGAGCGTGATGGACTGTCGCTTGCCATTCGCATCCGCTAAATGCTCCGCGAGTTCTTGGGCCGCAGTGGGAGCGACAAGCATGAACTAGCCATCGTACCAGCAGAGGGGCGGACCATTTATGCCTTGACTTCATCGGCCTGAGCGTCCTGCACCGGACTTCGCCGGCTCCAGCGGACGATTTGCACCGTGCTTGCAATCAAGCAAATGCCGATGAATACGATCATGGACCACTCAAATTCCGGGGATTGTGCGATCCGGAGTATTCTGCGGCCGAACCACAATGCCAGCAGGCTCACTATCGTGAAACGAACTGCGCGGGCGCTTAAGATCACGGGCAAAAGCTTCTTGCGCGGATACTGGAACGCGCTGACGGTGGCCACTACAAGAGTAAATGGAAAGGGCGGCGGAGCAATGGAAGCTATGGCAAGAGAAAGCGCCGCACGTTTTCCGATCTTTTTCTTAAGGTATTCCAGGCGAGAGCGGGTCATCAGTCTGCCGAGACCCTCTTCCCCGCCCTTGCGGCTGACCAGGTCCAGCAAAAAGACGCCGCCGGCCGATCCGAGCGATGCAGTTACGACATACAGCAGCAGGTGACCGTGGTCGCGGGCGGTGAGGATGACGACCAATATGTCGTTCCCGAATGGAAAAACCAAGAAGGAAGAATCCAGGACGCCCAGAAACAGCGGGCCCAGTGCGCCGAGATGGATCAGCCATAGGGCTACATGACGAACGAACGCATGCACATTGGTTAGATGCGCCGCTGCCCTGAATTTACTGGAAGGAAGTATTGCGCGTTCCGGCAAAAAATACAGCGCGGTGCGGGCCGGCAAGCCAATGTTCAGGGTCCTAGCGTGCTCCGGCGATGATGGCCCGCCGTTTGCGGCTTTTCCGATGGAGACACCCGAAATGACCTATCGAGTTACGTTCATGGAACGCACCAACGGCTCCGGCCAGCCCTCGGAGTTCCCGCCCGATTACGTCGTCATCGATCTCGCGGACGGAGTCGTCCTCGATCAAACCTTCGTGGAGCGCACCGAGCCGAGCGCCCTGCATTCCGAGGAGTCGTTGGAAGAAGACGATAGTTTCCTGAGCGTCGGGTCCGAAACTTGGGATTACGAAGTGGCCGACGACCGCGGGGACGATTTTATCGCGGCGCTGGAAAACTCCCAAATGGTGATGGAGTACGTCCGGCTGGATGAAGCGCCGTCGTCGGCCGCCTGAGCACCCGCCCCCTCCCGCGCGCGAACCGCGAATGCAGCGCGCACCTCAACTTGCGTCCACCGGCGTCCATCAGAGACGATAAGAATTTGGTTCATCTTGTGAGCTGAGGATCTGTCGCGCTAGAGGTCTCTATGAAATCGTATATTCCCAGTCTGGCTGGTTTCCGGTTGGTGTGCGTTTCCGCGAGTTTAGTACTGCTACAGATAGGCGTCGCTACGGCGGCCCCGGCAGGAGGCGATGAGTCACCCGCCGCGGAAGGCTCCTACGGGTTTCAGCCGCAGACCCTGCAGGGGATCGGGCGGGGAGCCAACCCATTGCCTAGGATCTGGCGCCCCTACCTCCAGCAATCGCTTCCGCAGCCCGTACTGGAAAACTCTCCCAATCTGCGCAGCCTGATACAGGACGGGAAGATGGAACTGTCTTTGGCGGATGCCTTGGCTTTGACCTTGGAAAACAACCTGGACATCATCGTCCAGCGCTATATCGTTCCGTTTGCCGAGACCGATATTTTGCGGAGCAAGTCGGGGCAGGCGGTGCGGAGCTTTACCGGCGCGCTCTATCCCAGCGAGCTGAACGCGGGCGCAATCGGCGCGGGCGTCACCAGCACCAACAGCACCGGCGGCACGGGCAACGCGGGCGGTATCACGGGAGGGGGCGGCGCGGTTACCATCGGGCCGTCGGGTGCGTTCGATCCGACCGTGAACTATAGCTTCAGTTGGGATCGCGTGACCAGTCCCCTGAATTCCGTGGTGGTTTCGGGGATTCCCACCACCACCAGCTATGCCACCGCGAACTCCGTGAGTTATGCGCAGCTATTTACGGAGGGAACCAGCTATTCCATTAATCTGAGCACGCTCCGGCAAAGCACCACGCAGCAAAACACGATATTTAATCCGGACGTAACGTCGCGCCTTTCGATCGGCGTGAATCAGCCGTTGCTGGCGGGGTTTGGCTTCTTGCCGAACAAGCGCTTCATTATGGTGGCCCGGACCAATGAGGGTACCGCTCAAGAGGTCTTCCGGCAGCAGGTGATGGCCAGCGTGGCTCAATTGGAAGATGCCTATTTCGGCCTGGTAGCCTTCCAGGAAAACGTTCGGGTGGCGGAAAAGTCGCTGGCGGCTGTCCGGGAGCTATACGATCAAACTCGCAAGCAGCAGGAGATCGGGACGCTATCGAACCTGGATGTCGTCACGGTGCAATCCCAAGTGGCCGCCAGCGAGCGGGACTTGATCGTTGCTCAGACCAATCTGGAACAGCAGGAAACCAATCTGAAGCAGCTCATCAGCAAGGTTGACGATTCTGCCTTGGATTCCGCCAAGATCGTGCTGACCGACTCTATGCCGGAGCCGCGCGAGGTGGACCTGCCGGACCTTTCCACCGCGCTCGCCACGGCGCTGGCGAACCGGCCGGAACTCAAAGAGGCGCAGAACAACTTGCTGAATCAAGGTGTCGCCATCAAATACGCGCAGAATAATCAGCTGCCGACCGTCTCGCCCTTCGGCTTGTACGCGGCGTCCGGGTTGCGAGGGAACACGCTCGGTCAGACCAGCGGCGCGATAGGTTCGTTAACCCAGACTTTCACCGCGGCATATCCGGAGACCGCTTACGGCGTGAGTTTTAGCGCCATCCTTCGAAATCGGTCGGCGCAGGCCGATAGCATCCGATCTCAGCTGGAGAGGAATCAAATTGAAATCAACCAGCAAAGCATCCAGAACCTCGTCAAATTGCAGGTGGAACAATCCCGGATCGGTCTGATCCAAGGGAAGGCGCAAGTGGAGGCGGCGCATCAGGCGGCGCACCTGGCACAACTCTCGCTCGACGCTGAACAGATAAAGCTGCGGAATGGGCTTTCGACTTCTTATAACGTGGTGCTCAAGGAGCGCGATTTGGTAAACGCCCAGTATGCCGAGGTGCAGGCGGTGGGCGGTTACGCAAACGCGCTGGTCGCCATGGACCAAGCCACCGGCAGGACCATGGAGCGGAATGGCATCGAACTGGGCGAGGCGTTGACCGGGGCCGTTACGTCAAAACCCGTTCCGCCCTTCGGGCCGCCCGCCCAGAGTCTTCAAAAGCTGTCGCAATGAGGGTGGTCGTGACGGCGGAAACTGCTTTGTGGCGAATGGGCCTGACGACGGCGCTATTTGTGTCGCTGTGCATGCAGATCCCTCTTCAGGCTCAGACCACCAACGCAGCGTTTCCGGATTATACGCGTGCGATCAAACCATTCCCGTATTTTTACCAACCCTACCACTTCCATTCGGTGCCGCCACCCAAGCTCTCCAATGCGGCCGATGCCAAGTTAACCGTCCAGGACGGGAAGCTGCGATTGTCGATGAGCCAGCTTCTCGCCGCGGTGGTGGCCAACAATTTAACGGTGGCCGCGGCGCGGTATTACCCGTCCATCGCTCAGACCGATCTGCTGCGAGCCAGATCGGGAGCTTCCCCGCGCGGCGTCGATGCCAGCGTCATTCCCAGCGTGGTCTTCGCCGGGGCCGAAGGAGGCAGCATTCTGGGGACGGCCGGAGGCGGCGGGGGCGGCAGTACCAACGCGGGCGGCGTCACCGGGTCGGCCTCTCAGGTGACCGTGCGGCCCTCCGGGGTCTTCGATCCCACGCTGACGGTGGCCTTCAGCGTCGACCACACTGCCAGTCCGCTCAATACTCTGGTGATCGCCGGAGTGCCCGAGGTGACTACCGGCACCCGGGCGTTCTCAGTCAACTACGTCCAGGCCTTTCCCTCCGGCACCAGCATCGCAGGTTCCTACGGTTATCAAAGGCAGGGTTCCACACAACTGCATCTGTTGTTCGATCCAGCCTTTACTCCAGGCTTCACCGCGTCGGTCAGCCAGCAGGTGCTCAATGGATTCGGCTTCAAAGTGAACCGGACGTTGATCCGGGTGGCGCAAAACGAGCTGAAGATCGAGCGCGAATCCTTCCGGCAACAGACCATCGCGATGCTGGCGAGCGCGCAGAACGCCTACTGGGACCTGATCGCCGCGCGGGAAGCGCTGCGGGTGGCGGAGAACGCCCTGGCGGTGTCGCAACGATTGGAACACAACAATCAGATCGCGTTCGACTTGGGCGTGATGGCCCGCTTGGACGTATTGAACGCTCAAACCCAGGTCGCGGCCAGCCAGCGGGATTTGATTGTGGCGCAAACGAACGTCCAGAACGCCGAGCTGCAACTGAAGAATATGTTCAGCAAGAATCTGGATGAATCCCTGGCATCCGCCGCCATCGAGCCCACGGATTCCTTGCCAAGGCCGGAGGACGCCAAGCTTCCCGCGCTCGAAGAGGCCATCGCCGTCGCGAACTCCAACCGCCCCGAAGTTTCCGTGGCCGAAGGCAACATCAAGAGCGAGCAGGATGTCCAACCGTTTCTGAAGAACGCTCTATTGCCGAACATCAACGCATTCGCTCTGATGACGACAGTGGGACTGTACAACGTCTTTGGCAGCTCGTTTACCGAGGCGATCCAGTTCAAATATCCGCAGTACGCGTTTGGCCTCTCCCTTACGTTCCCGTTGCGCAACCGGCAGGCCCAGGCCGATGAGGTGCGCTCCCGCCTGGAGCTTCGGCAAGCGACGGACATCCTGGTGCGGACCAAGAGCCAGATTGAGGTGGACGTTCAGAACGCGCTCATCGCCACCACGCAGACCAAAGCGCAGATCGCGGCGGCCCACCAGGCGGTGGTGTTGGAGGAATATCTGGTGGATGCGGAGCAAAAAAAGCTGGCAGCCGGAATCTCTACCTCGTATAACGTGATCCTGGTACAGCGGGACCTTTTCGCGGCTCAGTTCGCTGAAGTTCAGGCCCGTGACGCTTACGCCAAAGCTCGCGTCGCCCTGGATCAGGCGATGGGGACCACTTTCGAAAACAACGGGATCAGCCTGGATGACGCACTGCGGGAGCAGTAAGATCCCGGACTGGTCGAACCGCCCTGCCATAAACCCTCAAGTACCAAGTTAAAGAAAGCCAATATACCAGCCACAGAGTATGGGAATGATTTACGGCCTGCGTTAAGTTGGGCAGGAACGAACTGGAGCGGGGCGGATGACCGGACAAAATCACCCAACCCTCTAAACGGCCAACCGCGCCGCTTCAGTCCTCCAGTAATGCTTGCAGCGAAAGTGATGTTGCATGACCAATGGCATACCGAAGATTAATCCGCCCGTTACACGATTCCTGAAACAAGCCGCGAGCCTACGGCGTCCCCTTGCTTATGACCGGTACTGTTCCAAAGCTGTTTGAGAATTTGGCTGTACGCGGGTCGAGGCAGAAGACTGTCGAACCTGCCAGGAGCTGAGGCTGACTCGTTCCGGTTGGGTGGAGCGCTACCGCGACTTAATGCAACAGCGGAAGCTGTCGTTAGTCGAAGGACGGATGCCTTCTCGAGCTCTGGCCGAAACCCTGGCCCGGACCGAAACCGAGCTAGCGCAGGCTGGCAGACGGCTGGCAGAGCACTACACCGTTCATTCAGCCGCCAGATAGACGACTCTCAGCTTTTCCCGCGATCCCTTAAAAGGCGCCCCGCGTAAAGGCGAGCGCGTCCGGGATCTTCAAGCTGTTTCGCGGCTATCCCAGTGACTGGTGATAACGGCGTTCCAGCTCGGCTGTGGCTCGAACGCTGCAAGACTGAGACGCTCGAGAGTTGCCGGACCGCGCTGCTCTTGGCTTCTGCTTCGTCCACGGCGGTCACCTCCGCTTCCAGCGGTGTATCGCCTAGCACCTGAAGATGCCAGGTGGAGTCATGGACATGTGTGAGGAGCAGCCAGTGATGACCGATCCGGGTTGAGAACCTGCCCATATGAGGCTCCTCCTTAGCTGGAGTTCCGAGCTGGGGGTCCGCCGGGGGCTACCGTTCCGGCGGTCTGGTTCAAGAACCCACCAGATCCACTTCCTCCGCCTGCAAGCCCTTTGGTCCGCGTTTCACAATGAACGACACGCGCGCGCCCTCTTCAAGCGTGCGATAACCACCGGCTTGAATAGCGGAAAAGTGAACGAACACGTCCTCTCCGTTCTCGCGCTGTATAAATCCAAATCCTTTGGCCGCGTTAAACCACTTCACGGTACCTGTTTCTTTCATCGTTGCCTCATTTCTACCGTTAGTAGGGCGAGCCACGGCTGGTTCCAACGACTTGCACTAACCTCTAACGATCCTTACAACCGTACCACGCCGCGGCCTGCCCGCGCGCGTCCATAATCAACCGGGTTGAAAAAACCGGTGCTGAGAAACTGCTACGCTTAAAGTTTATCCGTATTGGGAATCGAGGTGAGTTCCGTTGGCTGAAGTTCAAGTTCACGATGGCGAAAGCCTGGAGAGCGCCCTTAAGCGCTTTAAGCGCAAGGTCCTCCAAGAAGACATCATTAAAGAGATCAAGCGGCACGCGTTCTATTTAAAGCCCGGTCAGAAGAAGCGCGCCAAGGAAGCCCTGGCACGCAAGCGGAATCGGAAGAAGCGTTCCAGGGAAGGCGATCAGGACGGTCCTCGGTCCTAGTGGGTTCCGTGGCGCTCCTGCTGCGCTGCGATCCTGCCGGTGAATACCTTAAGGCGTGAGGGAAAATTAGCCCTGGTAAGTCTTCCAGGTTTGGTTTACACTCCACCTAGCCGCCTAAAGAGCGATACCCTGCTGGGATCTCTTTCTCCGACAGAAAGCAGGCATAATGTTTAGCGCGCAGCCAGTTGCGGAGATCGCCGAGGAGTCGCCGGCATCCGCGATAGTACGGGAGCTCGCCGACGATTTGCGCCAGCCGCTGAGTTCTATTGCGGCCATCGCTTACTACGTCGAGATGACTTTGCCCGCCGGCCAATTGCAAGCGCAGCATTATATGCAGCGGCTCCAGGACTTGGTGGATCAGACCAACTCGATCCTGAAGAATGCCACCTCCCTACCAGGCGTCTAACGATGCCGGCCATGGAGGTTTGCGCGATGATACACGGGCGGAGACGTTCGCCGACGCATCCAGCCATCCATTCGGTGCCAAAAACGAACCAGCCATTTCAACATGGTTGACACTCCTTGGAGGCACAGTATCACAAATACGCGATAACTGGGCATTGCTGCCGCGGCCTATGGCGCGCTGATCACACGCGCCGATTCCAAGCAACCGGCGTAACCAGCGTGCGATACTACGCATAGGCCGATGAAATTCCTGACGTTCATCGTCGCGGCCATACTGAGTGCGCAGCAGAGTCCCGATTTCCGCGTTGACGTCGATTTAGTCACTGTTGCTTGCTCGGTCACCGATCACACGGGTGCTCCGGTGAGGAATCTTAAGGCGGAAGATTTCAATCTGCGCGACAATGGCCAGCCGCTCGAGATCCGCGATTTCTGGCAGGAATCGGACCTGCCCCTCACGGTCGCCCTGGTCGCCGACGTCAGTGGCAGCCAGGCCGGATTCATCAGAAGCCATCGCGAAGCCATCGCCCAATTCCTGCGACAGGTGATTAGCCCGCGCGACCGCGCCATGCTGGTGGAAGTGTCCCAACAGGCGCGGCTGATTTCGGGTCTGACCGGATCGCTCGAAGAGCTCAATGCGGGAGTGGAGAAAATCGGCGCGCGCGAAGGGAAGCAGGCCCCCCTGCTAGGACCTCCCTGCCGGAATAGAGGCTTTCCTCGAAGCTGCGGGGGAACCGCTCTGTGGCATGGGCTGTACTATACGGCCACAGAGATGAAACACATCACGGGCCGCAAGGCGATCATTGTCCTTTCCGATGGCCTGGACACCGGCAGCGATATCAGCCTCACCGATCTTATCGAGATGGCCCAGTCGGCCGAGGCGGTAGTTTATTCGATCAAGTACGCCAACCCGATGCGTTTCATTTCGATCACCGCGACCATCGCCCAGGCGGTCAGCCATGGCCTGGAGCGCCTCTCTCGTGAAACCGGCGGCCTGGTTTTTCCTAATCCGGGCCGCAAAACGTCCGAGGTCTTTTCGCAGATCGAATCCGACCTGCGCAACATGTATGTGCTCGGGTTCACTCCTCCCGGCGACGCGCGCGACGGCAAATTCCACAAGTTGGACGTGCAGATCGTCGGCCAAGACCTGGTCGTCCGCTCCCGCGCCGGCTATTGGGCGGTCGCCAAAGCAACGCAATAGTAATCGGGCCGCGCTACACTGAACCGAAGGAGATTCTTATGCTTAGATACTGGAGTTGTGGCTTGGTGTTGGCGCTGTTTGCTTGCAGCGCTTTCGCCGCCGACGATGTTGCGAGCGCAGTGGTCGGCACCGTGAAGGCGGTCGACAAGGGCACAAAGACCGCGGTGGTAAAAACCGCCGATGGAACCGAGCACACCTTTCGCTTCATTGGCCGAACTGTCGCGCATGGCGCGGAAGCCACTGCAAAGGGAAGCAAGGACGCCTTTGAAGGCATGAAAGAAGGCGACGAGGTGGTCGTGCATTACACGGTGAAGGGCACTGTGAAGACCGCTGACGAGGTCGATCACCTCGGCAAGGATGGCCTTAAAGTCAGTGTGGTCGCCGTGAAGAGCGTCGATCACGGTGCGAAAACCGTCACGGTTAAGACGGCCGAGGGCGGCGAGGAAGACTTATCACCTAACCGATAAAGCCGTGCATGAAACCGGCAAAGGATTGAAAACGGGCGGCAAAGTGACGGTCTACTACACCGAGGCAGCCGGAAAGAAAATCGCGCATTATTTCAAAGAAGGTTGACGCGTTAGGCCAAGTAGCGCGACCGCCTTCATGACGATTGCGCACGTCCCGTCACCAAACCATGTACAGTGACCGATCATGACGGGCGCGCTGAGCGATCTCGTAAAGAACACTCTTCTGGTCGTAGGGGCGCTGTTTCCGATCGTTAACCCAATCGGTAATGCGCCGATCTTCCTCTCATTAACGCGCGGGCTGTCCAGCCGGGGACGAGCGGTGCTGGCCCGGATGATCGCCCTGAACGGCTTGGCTCTCATTCTCGGCTCGATCTTCATTGGCACCCATATCCTGGCGTTCTTTGGCATCTCGCTGCCGGTGGTGCAGGTCGGCGGGGGGCTGGTCGTGATTTCCACCGGCTGGGCGCTCCTTCGCCAGACCAGCGATGGCGACGCGGACCCCAAGGCCGCCGGACGGGAGTGCGACGAGGCCAGCTACGCTCGCCAGGCGTTTTATCCCCTGACGCTGCCCCTGACCGTGGGACCAGGCTCGATCTCGGTAGCGATTACGGTTGGCGCCGACCGGCCCGAAGGATCGGAGTGGCGGTGGCCTCTGATCGGCGGGATGCTGCTGGGCGCGGCTTTGATTTCGGCATGCATCTATTTGAGTTACCGGTTCGCCGAAGGGCTCGCTCGCACGCTGGGCGACGCAGCGATGAACGTCATACTCCGCCTGTCGTCGTTCATCCTGGTCTGTATCGGTGTCCAGATTTTGTGGAACGGGCTAAGCGCGTTACTCCGGACCGTCGTTCGGTGATGTGAATGTACGGTACTAGTACGCAGCACAAATTATTTAAATCTCTCGTTTATTGACACTTGTCATGGGTCTCCTGCATACTCCGAAGTGCGTAGGGAGGGCGTTTTCTTTCAAGAATGGCATACCGTGACCTCAGCAAACGATCTTTACCTGCGAGCAGTCCGGCCCCGGGTGAACCTGGGGTAAGCGTCATAATCTGCTGCCATAATAGTGCGGCTCGATTGCCCGAGACGCTCGCTCATCTGGCGCGCCAAAAGGTTAGGGACGACATACGATGGGAAGTGCTAATCATCGACAACGCCTCCACGGATGCCACCGGTGAAATCGCCGAAGAACTGTGGCCCAAGGAAGCGCCCGCTCCGCTGCGGGTCGCCCATGAGGCCCGCCCGGGTTTGGCGTATGCGCGTCTGCGAGGCTTAGCAGAAGCTCGCTACGAGTTCCTCAGCTTCATCGATGATGATAATTGGGTTTGCGAGGATTGGGTGCAAATCGCTTACTCGCAGATGCTGGCTCATCCCCAGGTTGGCATACTGGGAGCCTCCAGCAGCCCTTCCTTTGAGATCGCTCCACCAGCCTGGTTCCACCAGGTGGAGTTCATGTACGCAATTACTCCGCGGACTTGGAAAGCGGGGGACTTCACGCATCAGCCTGGTACCATCTGGGGTGCCGGCATGGTGGTGAGAAAATCCGCCTGGCTGCACGTCCGGGAATGCGATTCCCCCCAACTATTATTGGGGCGTCTTAATAATTCGATGAGTGGAGGCGAGGATACTGAACTTAGCTATCAAATGCGGCTGGCGGGCTGGAAGTTGTGGTACGAACCGAGGCTGCATTTCCAGCATTTTTTGCCGGCGGGCCGTTTGCGTTGGGAATATGTTCGGCGCTTGTTCTACGGAAGCGGCCAAGCGGGAGCCCGGCTTCGGCCGTACGACTTTAGCCTGGATGGTATAGATAACCAGGAAAGGGCGCGCTACACGTACAGTTGGTCTTGGAGCATGTTAACAGCAATCAAAGAACTGTTGCGGCATCCGCTGGTTTCACTTAAGGCCATCTTGTTTTCCAAAGAGGGGGATCGAGGCGTGCTGACGGTAGCCGCTCTGCGTGGCCGCATCGGAATGCTTATGCGAACGCGGAAGCAATACAAGTCGCATGTTTTGGAGATCCAAAGATTCTCGGCGCGAGTTCGCGGCCAGGCTGTGAAAACCAACCCTCCTGCCGTGGCCTATGCAACTACAGGATCGGCTACTGACCGCGCGGGCGCCGTGCAGCGGAAGCGCTTCGCAGCAACTCCTGACACAGACGGTAGTTCGTTACCAACCGAACGCACAATCACTCGTGGGGACGGGGCCGAATCTTGCCGTCCCGGTTGGTCAGAGTGAACTTCTGAACCCGCTTACCGGAACCCACCTCGCCGGTATAAAGGTTGCCGTGAGAGTCCATCGCGATCGCATCGATGATATGGAACTGGCCGGCCATGGTGCCGTAACTGCCAACCGATCCCACCATGGCTCCGGTTTTGCGGTCATGAATCCAGACCTTGTTATTGTTGCCGTCCGCAATCAGAACGTACTTCTCCCCGGCGTCATGCGAGAAGGTGAGATTGTAAGTGTTTCCGCAGTCGCCGAATGCGCCTCCACATTCGTGCCCGCGGGCAGGCGATGAAGGATAGACAAAGAAGCTGGTCACGAACTTGCCTTGTTTTGTGAATACCTGAATGCGATTGCTGCCACGTTCACACACATAAACCAAGCCGTCCACCGAGATGTGAACGCAGTGCAGCGCGGGTGCGAAATCTTTTTGATCCGGAAGCGCGCCGGATTTCCAGTCATAGTCGGGCACCGGGTCGTTGCTGATTTCGCTGAGAGGAACACCGTGTCCGCCCCAGCCGCGCTTGAAAGCGCCGGTGTCCATGTCGTATACCAGCACGCGTTTGTTGAGCAGACCATCCACGACGTACAGCTCATGCGCGTCTTCATCCAGGTCAAAGCCTTCGACTCCGGTAGGCAGAATGTCGGTTTGCTGGTTGTTTTGCTTCAAAGGCGCCATGGCGAGCAGTTCCGCGCCGGAGGCTCCCGCGGCCGCCTTTGCCCTCTGCTCCAGGGTGAGGGCTGTGCCGCGATGGCCAAAGTCCCAAAGCAACTTGCCATCGCTGGTAAATTTCTGGATACTGTCGCCTCGACCGGCGCCCGACAGCCAGACGTTTCCCGCCCTATCGACAACAATGGCGTGCTCGGACTGGGGTCCCGGCTGCTTAACTCCGGGAGCCGGCCAGCCAGGCACATATTCCGGACCACCCCAGCCTTTAAGAAGGTTGCCTTGCGTATCGAACTCCAAGATTGCCGGCGCTGCGACGCAACAGTCATTTCGAGGCGGTGTTTTGCCTGCGCCCGATTCGGCCGGCGTGATGTCCCGCGGCCTGCTGATTACCCAGATGTGATCGTCCTTGTCGACCACCATGGTCGGGACGCCTTGCATCATCCATTTGTTCGGCAAAGGCACCTTCGGCCAAGATGCGTCCAGTTTGTAAACGGGCGGGGCCTGTGCCAGAACCGCAGGGCTGAAAACCAGAGTCAAGAAACAAATACTGAGTGATGCGCCGCGCACGTTTGATCGCTTCCGCCAAATCTGCATAGAAGATCCTTGTCGACTCCCGATTCTATAACGTCGGACCGCCAGGCCCCCGGGCTGGCCAGCCGCCCCCTTAAGATTGCGAACTGGATTGGCGCTATCCCGGCGGCTTAATCGAATCGAGATGCTCGCGGCTAGTCGCCCAGCGGAGAGAAATAGTCTCCGGACATTGGGACGTAAAGTCCTCCAGCATTGCATAATCTCAGTAGTGTCCCGACACGCCGTTGACCAACCCCAAGCAGCAACCCCGCGTCCAAGTAACACGCCACCCGCCGATTCTTCGGCCGGTAAGATATCGCAAGGCCCCAGCGCTCTGAATCGATGACGCTACAAATAGGACCAGACGAGCGGTCCGGAACGGCCTCGGCCAAGCTCGTCATCAACAATCTGAACTTTCATTATGGGAATTTCCAAGCTTTGCACCGCATCTCGATGCAAGTTCGCGACAAGCGCGTGACCGCGCTCATCGGTTCGTCCGGTTGCGGCAAATCCGCTCTCCTGCGGACTCTCAACCGTATGAACGAGACCGTCCCGTATAGTCGGGTAGAAGGCGAGATCCTGATCGATTCGCAAAACATTTTCCGGATGGATTTATCGAAGGTTCGCCGCCGGGTGGGCATGGTGTTTCAGAAGTCCAGTCCTTTTCAGAAGTCGATCTTCGAGAATGTCGCGTTTGGGCTGCGGATTGGCGGGTGTCGTAACCGCGCTGCCCTGCACGAGGCCGTGGAACGGAGCCTGCGACGAGCCGTGCTCTGGGATGAGGTAAAAGACAAGCTGCATCAATCTGCCTACGAACTCTCCGGCGGCCAGATGCAGCGCCTGTGCATCGCGCGCTGCCTTGCGGTAAATCCCGAGGTGCTGTTACTCGATGAGCCGTGTTCAGACCTCGATCCAACGGCCACGGCGAAGATCGAAGAACTGATTTTAACCCTGAAAGACAGTTGCACGGTCGTTATCGTGACCCACAACATGCAGCAGGCCCGGCGCGTCGCTGACTATACCGGTTTCTTCCTACCCGGACGGTTGATCGAATTCGATACCACCTCCGTGATGTTCGAGCGCCCCACCAAGAAGGAGACACAAGATTACATCTACATGCCGTTCCAGTGCCCTCCGAATGCCCCAGCGCAGACGGAGACATCTTAACAGCGACTGAAAACGAAGCGCTTTCTAAAATGTGAACTTGGCGGCCGCCTGAACCAGCCGGGGAGCTACCGCGCTAACGACTTGGCCGAAAGTTGAGCTGCTGATGTTGCCGTCGACTGCTTGCGGTCCAAAGAACTGAGCGTGGTTGAACACGTTGAAGCTTTCCAACCGGAATTGAAGGAATTTCGATTCACTCAGGCGCAGGTTTTTGAGAAGCGCCATATCGAAGTTTTCCATGCCGGGGCCATGGAAATAACGCCTCGAAGCGTTGCCCGGGGTGCCCAGGGCATTCTCGCTGAAAAGGGCGGCGTTGAAATAGGGTTGCCCGTTTCGCGGATTGTGATTCAAATCGAGGGAACCGGGTGCGACGTCCGGTTCATCGACGCCATAGTTGTTGATCCCGTTCGGCTCCGCGCCCAGGAGCGAGTTGTCGCCATAGTTGATGAGCGTCACCGGCAGGCCGGTGCTGAAGCGCGTGATGCCGGACACTTCCCATCCCTCGGTCAAACGATTGGCGGCATGGAACAGGTGCGGAAAAGGAAGTTGATAGTTGTAGCTGACGACAAAGTTGTGCGTGATGTCGAAAGCGGATAAGGCCCTGCTGAGCGAGGGATTGAGCGGGTTAACCTCCTCGCCCAGATTGGACGATTGATCCAGGGACTTGCTGAACGTATACGCCGCCAGCAACTGCAGCGGTCCACTGGTGTGGCGCACGGTGACCTGCAGAGAGTTGTAGTTCGAGTTGCCGATGGTGGTCTCATAGGTGTCGCTTCCGAAATTCGGCCCCAGAGGTCCTCTCGTTCCATTGATCACCTGGCCCGACGCGGTGGTGAAGACGCCACCCTCGTTGAATGGACCGCAGGGCGTTTGACCCGGCGCCAGATTGGCCGGATTGCTGAGTTGAAGACAGAGTGCGGGGTTACCGGGATTGGCTTCCTCCAGCACCAGCAGGTGATGCGACTGAGTGCCCACGTAGCTTACGCTCAGCACCGTGTCCTTTCCAAACCCGCGCTCGACCGAGAGCATATATTCCTCCGTATAGGGAACTTTGTTGTTGGTCGCATAGTTTGGCATCCCGCTGATGGGTTCAAACTGCGACCAATCGAGACTCGGGTCTGGATGGCTCGCGGTGGTGTTCAACGGCGCAAGCTGCACTGGGAAATACTGGCCCACATTTTGACCGTTGGCCGCGGTGATAAAAGGTGTGGCGAAGAGCGGCGGAGCGGGGCTAGTATAAGTGGTTCCATACGGCGCGTTCGCGCTACTGATTCCAATTGAGAGGGCTTCGATCGCTGTGTAAAACATTCCATAGCTGGCCCTCACGCTGGTCTTGCCGGGGCCACCCAGAATCTTCCCGAGCAAGCTGTCCCTGCCGGCCTGGGGCGAGTATGCCAAACCGATACGCGGCGCAAAATCCAGATTTCCCGCAGGGGCCAGCGTGCGCGGCACGCCCGGGTCGGTTGGGAACAAGATACCGGCAGGCGCGCCCGGAAACACGACGGACTGCTGACCTGGCGCGAACGTCGCCACTTGATTGTATTTTTCGTACCAGGGCTCGATGCGGTCCCAGCGGAGCCCATAGTTTAGCGTCAGGTTTTTTCTCAGGCGCCAGCTATCCTGCGCGTAAATGCCCGCGTACTTATTGCGGCCGTAGAAAGCCTGGAGTTGGCTTTGGTTGTACTGGCTGGGAGTGCCCAGCAGAAAGTCCGCGAAGTCGACGCCGGTTTCGCTGCCGAAGAATACGAAATTGCCATTCAACTGCGCAATCGGATTGGTGTTCACCTGATCGTAGTGGAACTCCGCACCCACGGTGATCGTGTGAGTTCCCACAACCTTCGACAAGGTATCGCGCCATTGAAAAGTATTGTTGATCTGCTTCAGCTCGTTGGTATTGGTCCCGATCGAGAAATTATTAAAATCGACGCTTTCCACGCCTTCGGTTTTAGGCGATAACGCAACAATCCCAGGCGTATTCTGGCCTACCACGAAACCCTGGGACGCCAGCGTCGTTCCGACACCTCCAATCGGCTGGCCGAGGTCGGTGAAATCTCGCATGAAGCTGAAGTGGAATTCGTTGACGGTGGTCGAACTGAGCGTCTTGGTGTCGCCCAGGGCCAGCAGTTGGGCGTGTCCGGAATTCAGAGCGTTGAAACCTGGAACGTTCGCACCACCCTGCGCGACCGGGTACGGGTTGTTTTGCGACCAGCCATCCAGAAAATAGTAAGCCGACAACATTCCCCAGCGGGTCGCGCCATCCAGCCGGTATGCGCCCTTATCGTCGTGCAAAGTCTGGTTATAGGCCGAAGTGGAGAAAGTGCTGTTTGGATTATTCGGAGCAGGGATGTATTTCAACAGGTTGGTTGCCGGAGCGGACCACGCACTTTGCGGAATGCTAGCGTTGGGAAGAACGCACTGCGAGGAACTGGTGCATCCCTGAAAATAATACGGCTCGCTCGCAGTCACACCGTAACCGAGTTTTTGTGAAAGCTGGCCGGCCAAATACGGGCCGCTCACGGTTCCGGTTAGAGAACTCGCCACGTCGCTGAAATTGCCGGCACGCTCTTGTAGGGAAGGAACCGGGATCTCGCCGGTATCGATTCCCTGCGTCGATCGCGTCCCCTGATAATCGGCGAAGAAGAAAACCTTGTTCTTCCGGATTGGGCCGCCGATGGTTCCGCCAAACTGGTTTTGGTCGAACGCTCCGCGCGTAGGCGAAAAATAGTTGCGCGCGTCCAGATCCGTGTTGCGGAGGAATTCGAAAACATCGCCGTGGAAGGCATTGGTCCCAGATTTCGTCACCACGCTGATCTGGCCGCCGCTGAACTCGCCGTACTCCGCATCGAAGTTACTGGTCAAAATCCGGAACTCGGCAATCGAATCCAGGTTGGGAACGATCGCCGTGCCCATGTTGACGTCTTCCTCGACATCGCTTCCATTCAGGACGAAGCTGTTGGCGAATTCCCGCTGGCCGTTGATCGAGATCGTCCCGGGATTCAAATCGCCAGAGGGAGAAAATGCGCTGACCCCCACGTCCTGAGTGGTGTCGGATGTGATGCTTGTGACTGGAACTACGCCCGATTGCAGAGCCAGCAGGTCCGTAAAACTGCGGCCGTTGAGCGGTACGGCCGTCATTTGTTTGCCTGTGATCACCTCACCCAGCTGAGTGTCGACGGTTTCAACATGTGTGGCCGATTCGGAAACGGTCACGGACTCGTTTCGTTCTCCGAGAGCGAGAGAAGCATCGACCACGACCTTGCTATTGACATCGATCACGATATCCGTGTGCCGGAGAGGCTTGAACCCGGCGCCGATGACGTCGAGGTCGTAGCGTCCGACTGGCAGACTTTGGAATGAATAAAAGCCCAGGCCGTCGGTGCTGATGGTCTGCTTCACGCTCGTGGAGATTTCCGTCGCCGTAACTTTCGCCCCAGGAACCGCCGCTCCGTTGGGATCTGTTATGGTCCCCAACAAGCTTCCACCGTCGCTGGCCGAGAGAGCCGACGCAACCAGGGCAAGCAGAGCGATTATTCCGCTTCGGTACTTGCTAGTCATTGGCATTCCGTCCGCGCGTGGCGGCAACCACGCTTAGAGAGTATGCCCTCAGCTAGCCGCCGCGAAGTAAGATAATAAACCAACATACGATCTACGATCATTTTGGTCCTATATTACGGAGCCGACACTTCGATGTCAAATAAAATCAGCAAATGAGTTGCAACTGCCTCTGAACGGTTTGGATCTCGACCTGAGCAGCGAGGGCATGGAACGTGAGACCATAATCGCTGCAGAGGAGATCAGTCATGTCATTGACGTCATTTGTCCCCACGCCGAAGTTTGAGGATTACAAGGAGCGCTTCCAGGAACACTACCAGCTGGAACGCCGCGCCGATGGCGTGATTCTGGTCCAAGCGCACACCCAGGGCGGGCCGACCCAGTTAAGCGTTGAAAATCATCGTTCCGTCGGGCAGCTCTTTAAGGCTATCGGCGCCGACCCCGAGAACGAGATCATGATCTTCACGGGGAGCGGCGAGGACTTTATGATGGACGCCGATCCGGAGGGGTTCAAGCTGGAAAAGGAGGATCTGGCCTACTGGGCCTACGAATACGCATACAAGGATGGGCGGATCAACGTCAGTGCGCTGGTCAACGACCTGGAGATTCCGACCATTGGCGTCCTCAACGGCCCCGGGTTCCACACTGAGATTTGTCTCATGTGCGACCTCACGATCTGCAGCGAAGACGCGATCATCTACGACCTTCACTACGACATCGGATCGGTGCCTGGCGACGGTATTCACAGCTGCTTCCAGGAGTTGCTGGGGGTAAAGCGAGCTGCTTACGCGTTGCTGACGGGACAGGCGATCGACGCCAAGACGGCGCTGGAATATGGCATGGTCAACGAGGTCGTGCCTAAGGATAAGCTGATCGAGCGGGCCTGGAAACTGGCCGATCACATCATGACGCAGCCGCGAACCACGCGACGCCTGACCACCCAGATCGTGCGGCGTCCCTGGCGGCAGAGGATCACCAACGATCTGGATGGCGGCTTCGGCATTCAGATGTTCGCGCATCTCGCTAAAAAGGAAGCGGCGCACGGCCGGGACCACATCGGATCGAAAGTCGCCTATGTTCGTAAGGGCAAGAAGAACAATTTCGATTAGCCGGTCGCGAGCTTGGACAGTCGAAAGGGATCAAAGCAAAATGAGCAGCAAGGTCGCATTTATCGGACTCGGCCGCATGGGATCCGGTATTGCCGTAAATATTGCGAAGCGCGGAATGGACCTGGTCGTATGGAATAGAACGGCATCCAGAATGGCACCCTTATGCGCGATGGGCGCGAAGGCGGCAGGATCAGCGGCGGAAGCGGCGGCCGCGGCGGACATTGTCGTCACAGCACTCATGGACGATCGGTCGATCCTTGAAACCTTGAACGGCGAAGAAGGAATTCTTGCGGGCCTCAAGCCCGGAGGCGTGCATTTGTGCGTGGCGACCATCTCGCCGGATTTCGCCGATGAACTGGCTCGCATTCACTCCGAGCACGGCTCCTGCTACGTATCGGGGCCAGTGGTCGGACGGCCGAACGCGGCTCTCGCTGGAGAGCTCACATCGTATCTCGCGGGCAATCCCGCCGCGATGGAGACAGCTCAGGAAGTCGCCCGATGTTACAGCAAGGCGGTCCACGTGGTCGGAGAGACTGCGAGAACGGCGAATGTCATCAAGCTCTGCATAAATTATTCCGTCGTCTCGGTTATTGAAATCATCGGTGAGGTGTACGCGCTGGCCGAAAAGAGTGGAGCCGATCCTGCCGTAATCAACGAGTTCTATCAATCCGCCTTCGCGCATCCAGCGCTTAAGAATTACGGCAACAAAATTCTCGCCAGGGAGTTTCCATCCGAAGGCGGCTTTGCGCTGGCCGGCGGCCGCAAGGATGTCAAGCTGATGCTTGAGGCGGCGAAGCAGTGCGGCGTGGAACTCGATATTGGGAATGTTGTTCTCAACAAGATGAATGCCGCAATCGAGGCAGGCATGGCCGACCTGGATTGGAGCGTGTTTACGGAGTTCACCAGCGGCCGCCGGTCGTAAGTCGCGCGAGCGAAAAAACGCACACGAGGCATCGCGGTCCACACTACTTGCGGATGTGGGCCGCGGCTTTCTCGTGTACCGGTTCGATAGAGAGCATAACTCAGTAAGGCACCGCGCAGCCCGGATAGTATTCCCACACGCCGTTGGCATCGTAGAATCCGGCGGGATTGCAGACCGGAGCGGCATATCCGTAAGACGGGTAAATGCCGACGCCGAATCCGAAACCGGGGCCATAATATCCGCCGCCGCCGTAATATCCGCGACCGCCGTAAGACGCGCGGCCTCCGTTAAAGGCACCCCCGCCATTGAACCCGCGCGCCGGTGCGGAGAATGCATGACCTCCGCCGAATCCGCCCCCGCCACTAAATCCTCCACGGCCACCTCCGTGACCAGCCGCGAACGCTGACACCGGACTGAAGGCTGCGATCGCAACAGCAAGAGCAACCGGAGCAACCACTGTTTTAACCAGCTTCAGGAATCTGCTTTTCATAACCACCTCCAACTTACGCCTTCCTAAAAGGCATGCGGATGGCCAGTGCCAAGCTCCTGAAAGCGTTGAACCGTTGAGCAGGACCGCATATTGAAAAGCACCACATCGGTGAGATGGAGCCACCATCGCCTCTAAAACAATCGCAATGTATGATGGAAGCGATGCGTCCACTCATATTATTGTCTTGTGGGATTTTGATGGGAGCTTTGGCCGGCCCGATGGCGGCCCAAAACGATTTGAAGCTTCCCGAGCCTTTTGCGACTCCCTCCGCGAAGAATGCGCCGAAGGTGATCCCGCGCCCTGCCGCCGGTCAATTGAAGCTCCCGGAAGGCTTCCAGGTGGAGGAGTACCTCGACGGCATCGAACGCCCTCGCTACATGGCCCTCGGGCCAAGCAAAGAACTGTTGATCGCCGACACTCGCCCGGACGGCGCGGTCTGGCTGGCGCAAGGCAAGGACAAGAAGGTACTGCTCGAAAAGCTCGATCGCCCCTATGGCATCGCGTTTTGGAAGGACTATCTTTACGTTGCGGAGGCCACTTCGATCAAGCGCTACAAATACAATGCAAAAACGATGACGCCCGGCCCCGGCGAGGAAGTCGTATCGCTCAAGGAGTTCACCAAGGGCCCGAGTACGCGTTCGGTAGTTTTTGACCGTAAGGGCGCGAAGATGTACATCTCGATCGCCATGGAAGCCGATGCCGAAACGGGTGAGGATTCGAGGCGTGCTGCTATCAATCGATACAATCCCGACGGCAGCGGTCACGAGATCTTCGCGTCGGGCCTCCGCAACGCGGTCGGCGTGCACCTGTATCCTGGCACCGATACTCTGTGGGTCGGAGTGGAGGAACGCGATGCGCTCGGCGACGACCTGGTCCCCGATTTCTTCACGCATCTTCAGCCCGGCGGCTTCTACGGCTGGCCTTACGCATATATTGGCAAGCACGAAGATCCCCGCTTCAAGGGCATGCGTCCGGACTTGGTGGCGAAGAGCATCGTTCCGGATGTAATCCTGCCGGCGCATGTCAGCATGCTCGATTTCGCGTTCCATACGGGTAAGCAGTTTCCGCCGCAGTATCGAGGCGGCGCATTCCTGGCTTGGCATGGGTCGACCAATCGCGCCGATCTCAACGGCTATGAGGTTGCTTTCGTGCCTTTCGCGAAGGGGAAACCGAGTGGGCCGCCGCAGCACTTCCTCACTGGTTGGGTGGACTCGCCGCAGGCTCACGAGGTTTGGGGCCGTCCCGTGGCCGTGCTCGAAATGCCCGACGGGAGCCTGCTGGTCAGCGATGACGGCGGCAAAAAGATCTGGCGCGTTTCCTACACCGGGAAATAGTGGCCGCAGGGAGCCAATGCCGCCGATTTTCAGGCATGCCCTGTCTTCCCTATTCGCTGTCGATGTTCACCGCGTAGTAAGCTACCGTCTTCGTGGGGACTTCCTTGAACCAGTGGGGCGTCTTCGCGGGAATCGTAATCACGTCGCCTTTGCTCAAGTGGTAGGTGGTCCCGCCGTCGAGCGAAGGAGCACGCATTTGATCGGACGCGGTCTGCTTTGGGTCAACCATGGTCCCTCCCACCACAAGTGTTGCCTCGCCTTCCACCATGATGAACACGTGGTTGGTATGGTCGTGGTATTCAACTGGTCCAGCTTCGCGGCGCTGTGCCAAGACAATCAGGCCCGGATCGTTCACGATTCGCCCGCCTTTGGACATCACTTCCGTGACCTTGTCGTGGCCGATGTAGTGAACCGACGCCGGGACACCGCCGCCGAATGAGACGGCAGCCGCGATCATCAGAACTCCTGTCGTTAAGAATGTCGTTCGCGTTCGCAGAATCTTCATTGCATTTCTCCCTTCAGCCCGGATTTCATTATAATCGCGAGTTGTGCTCGCTCCCCAGCCGGCTGGACTTGAGCGGCCACGCCGCCACCGAGCGTGGTTTTGACAACACGTTAACGCAACCCCCCGGTTATGGAACTTCCCTAAAATAGAAGCTTCAGCCCGAACTGAATCTGGCGAGGCGGAAACGTCGAGCGAATCGTTCCGAAGGCGGCGTCGTTGAGGCGCGGGTCCGGGATCAGGAAATTGGTCTTGTTCAGGATGTTGAAGAACTCCGAACGGAACTGCAGGTTGAAGCGCTCGGCCAGATGAAAGTTCTTGTCCACGGCCAGGTCCAATTGCTCGAAGTTAGGAGCGCGGAATGCGTCGCGGCCGAGGTTGCCGAACGGATTTTGAGTAGTCGGGGCGGTGAAAGTGTAGCCGGCGAAATAGTTGTTGATGAGTTGCCCGGTGCTCTGGCCGCCGATCGCTGAGCCGGAAACATTCGGCCGGACCTCGGCCTGGCCGCGATAATCGTTGGACAAACCAGGCGTAACATTGAATGCCGACGGCACGGTGTAGTAGGCGAGGTCGATCGGCTGCCCGGTATGAGCTGAGTTGATGCCGGTGAGCTCCCATCCGCCTGCCACTGCGTCCAAAACCGGATTCCAGTTCGAACCGAATGACCGGCCCTTGCCAAACGGAAGCAGATACACAACGCTGGTGACATTGTTCAACTTGATGTCGTAGCTGGTTGGTCCACGTTCCGCCGCCAGGTTGTAAATATTTTGCGGATTCGCGCCGAAACCAGGCGTGGGAAAATATTCCAGAGCTTGCTCGGAATCTCCTAACGCCTTGCCCCACGCGAACGAGTTGAGGAAGTACAATCCTTTCGCGAAGCGCCGCTCCAGGCGTACCGACAAGCCTTCGTAGTCGTTGTCGCCGGCCGGATCCACCCAGGTAATCGGACCGAAAGTGGGAATCGGAACCTGCAAGCCATTCGGAGTTGGGACGGCCTGGTTGTAATCGCCGAGAATCGGCAGCCGCAGGCTATGACTTCCGTTGTACGCCACCTCCAGCACGGTGTCGCCCATGAGCTCGCGCTGGATGGACAGGAACCAGTTCTGAATATACGGCCAGCGCGTATTGGCCGGGACATAGTCGACATTCTGATTCAGCGGGTTGAACGCGGAAGGATTCGCGATGCCGGTGCTGAAGCTGTTTTGAGTGGTGAGGAAGGTCGATGGCACTGCGCCCAGCCCCCCGTTGGGAATACTTTGACTCAGAACTCCAAAAAGCGCATTCGGCGCGTTGATGCCTTCCAGAGCGCTGCCGGGACGGTTGAAGAACGAATAGCTGATGCCGTAGCCGCTGCGAACAACGGTCTTGGTATCCGCGCTATAGGCCAACCCGATCCTCGGACTGAAGTCCTTGTAGTCGGGGTGGACCAAACTCCGGTTATAGAGGCTGCCGCCGGTGGCCTGGATCATGGTGTCGGTGGCGGGGTTGAAGTTGGACCAATTGTTGTCGCGCGTGTAGAGCGGCGTCGCGAAATCCCAACGCAGGCCGAGGTTCAAGGTGAGCTTGGGCGTCACTCGCCAGTCATCCTGGACATACAGCGAGTGCACGTACTGGCGGAGATTGACAACCGCATAGCTTCCCTGGGCGATGACGCTGGGAGTGCCGAAGATGAAGTCTGCCAGATTGTAGACTGTGCTCGCGCCTGAGCCGGTCGGATTGCTGAATCCGCCGCTATAGGTGTCTTGTCCATATAGGGGATTGGTGTCCAAAACTTCGGTGTGAATCAGCAGGTACTCATAGCCGACCTTCAAAGAATGGCGTCCGATGACTTTCGAATAATCCACCTTCGGATCCCACGAGGTCGGGTTTTGGAACTGCGGATTACTGGTCTGGCGTCCGAACGTGGTGAAGCCGTTGACGGTTTGGCTGTTCAATCCGCCGGCGATGTTGGGACTGGTCGGGAGCCCCTGAATTCCAAAGAGGCTCTCCAGGCTGGGACCTCCGAGGTTAGGCGGCTCTTTTCCGCCCAGAACGTGAGTAAATCCGAGACGCGCTTCCAGAACGGAACTGGAATTCACGGTCCAGGTGTAGCCCCAGGCCGCGTTTTGCTGTATCGAATGAATAAACCCGTTGCCGTCGCCTCCGGCGAAACCGGGCATGCTGGGCTGTTGGTAATAGATATCCTTGCGTTGGCTCCAGCGCAGGAACATGTTCATGCGGTCGTTGATCTGGCCGTCGAGCCTGGCGTCATACTTATCGCTGTAATCCCGATACAGCAGCAGCGCCTGATAGTTGTTCGAAATCGAGGTTGCCGAACCAGTATTCGGAGCCGGAAGGGCGTTTAATACCGCTGCGGCGAGAGGGTTGATGCTGGCTATCGGAATCTGCGTGCCGGCCGGATAGGTGGCGCCGTTGAGCGGGTCCCTGACGGTAACCGGAAAAATTCCGCTGTCCTCGGCGAGCGTCGGAATGGAGTCGAAGTTCGGATTATGCTGCAATTGGCGGTAACCTTCATAGTCGCCGAAGAAGAACAGACGATTCTTGAGGACGGGGCCGCCGACGCTGGCGCCGAACTGATTGCGCTGCAATGGTGGTTTGAAGTACGGCTGGGCGAATTCAAATCCGCCGGCATTTAAGTCGGTGTTGCGAAGAAACTCATACGCGGTGCCGTGAAAATCGTTGGTCCCGGATCGCATCACAGCGTTCACAACCGCGCCGCCCACGCGTCCATATTCCGCGCTGTAGTTGTTGGTGATCAGTTTGAACTCAGCGATCGCATCCGGCGACGGCTGCACGGCCTGGGCGGAGTAGCCTTGATTGCTGGTGCCATAGGCGTTGTTGTCGACGCCATCCAAAAGGAAATTGTTATAAGTGCTGCGCATCCCGTTAACGTTGAACGCGCCCTCGCGCGGCGTGCCGCCGGGCGCAAAGGAATCCGACATCGGAGACTTGATCGCGTTTCCTGACAGCAACGCTAAATCCGCATACGCTCGACCGTTGAGCGGCAGTTCGGTGATGGCCTCGGAGTTGATGACCTGGCTGTGCTCGCTGGAGTCGGTATCTAAAACGGTGGCAACGCCGCTGACCTCGACGGCCTGGCTGACTACGCCGACCTGCATCGTGATATCCACGCGCTGGCGGGCGTTCACGTCAACGCTAACGTCCTTGGTTGTAATTTTCGAAAACCCCTCGTGCGCGAAGTCCAGTGTGTAGCGGCCCAGTTTCACATTGAAGAAGTTGTAGTTGCCGTCGTCTTGGGTAGTGGTCTTCTCTTCAATCCCGGTGTCCTGATTGGTTAACGCGACGTTCACATGGGGGATTCCGGCGCCCGAAGGATCTCGAACGGTGCCGAGCACTTCACCTGACTCGAACTGCGCCGGCAGGGAGGCCGTAAATAGAGACAACAAGAGAGCGAGCTGCAAAAACCTGTTCATGCGATAACCTCTCGCGAGATCGTAGCAGCCGAATGTTTAATGCTCGTTAAGAATGAATGACGGGACGGTGTTGGAAACAGCGCACGGAAGTCACGCGAACTACGGCTTCCTGCTCCCGGGATGATAACTCCACGTGTCGTCGTCGACCCATCTGAGCGAGCGCCACATCATCACCACATCTCGGATCGCGTCCATGTATTCGATTTCGGGACCGGGATCTTTCGCGAAGGCTTCGCATTCGAACATCTTTCTAGCGAACCCTCGGTTGTAATCCAAAATTAACATTCGACTGCAGGATGCTGTGCTACCATCACCCATCGTTCAGTCTTTAAAGGAGATTGCGGAGATGGCATCGAAGTCAGACCAGCAACAGGAGACAATGCCAGTGCGAGTTGCGGTCTTCTTGCGATTACAACGGCTTTGCAGTATTGTACGGGCTTAGTTTTGGACAATCCCAGGGCGACTCCGAGCCTAGGTAGGAACGGAAAATCAGCCGACCAAGACGTCGTCCTCCAGATTTTGTGCAAGGAAGTAAATGCATGGAGCTGAGATCTTTAACTATATTGGTGTTCGCGGCTGTTATATTCGGTCCGCTTTCCGCCATTGCAATACCTCAAGCCGGGAAGGGCGATTCCCCCAAAACCGTTCGCGTGGGCGGTGATGTAAAACCCCCACTGAAAATTCGAGGCGCGGCTCCAGTCTACCCTGCCGTGGCCAAGCAAGCGCGAAAACAAGGGGTTGTGATTTTGGAAGCCACTATCGGCACCGACGGCAAGGTAAAGGAGGTCAAGGTGGCACGGTCCGCTGCTTTGTTTGATGATGCGGCCATGGCGGCTGTGCGCACTTGGGAGTACAAACCGACCGTCATCGACGGCCAACCGGTCCAGGTGATTCTCACCGTTCCCGTGAACTTCAGTTTGGAGAATTGAACGAACTGGACGCCACATTGGGCCATAGCTATTGCCCAAGGCGCCCCTCAGTGGATCAAGACCAATAATCCATGATCGAAAGTAAAGAGTCGTGAATAAACTTACCATCCGCTCCCGGTTGTTTTTTTTGATCGCGCTCACCAGCATCGTGAGTCTCGCTGTCGGCGTAGTCGGCCTGATCGAGTCCTCCAGAGGCGAGCAGGGCTTCGAGGAGGTCTTCAATAATCGAGTGGTATCGATCGGCTATCTCAAAAATATCGAAGTCTCGTACACGGTACAGATCATTGGCGCCGCGAACAAGTTCGCCGACGGCGTTTTGGGTTCCAAAGAGGCGCTGGACGCGGTGGGAACCGCAACCAGCCAGATCGAAGCGGCTTGGCCCCGTTTTTTGGGGCTGCAGACGCAGGACGTCGACAAGCAACTGGCGAGCGGGGCAGAGGCGCTGATGAAGAGCGCGGACGCTGAAGTCATGAACTTGACCCAACTGCTGCAGAAGGGCGACCGCGCGGGGACGCGGAAATTTATTACGAGCAACTGGTACAGCGTTTCCGACCCATTGACCGATCAACTCAATCAGCTCTACCTGACGTTGCAGGGCGAAGCGAGAAACGATTTTCAGGATTTGCACACGAATTATACACGCGGTCGAACGATCCAGCTCTCGATTATCGTGGTTGGCCTTTTGGGTTCGCTGTTCATCGGCAGGACGGTTTCACGCGCCGTGACGCATTCGCTGGGCAGGGTACGCCATCAACTCCATGAACTGGCGGCCGGCGAGGCCGATCTAACGAAACGCCTGGATACAAGTAAGGACGAAGTCGGTCTCATCGCGGCGGAAGTCAACGGGCTTATGGAGAAGCTGCTGGTATTAGTCAAACGCGTGCAGGAATCGGGGATCCAAGTGACGGCGTCGGCCACCCAGCTGACCTCCTCGTCCCGGGAACTGGATGCCACCCTCACCCAACAAGTCGCCTCCACGAACGAAGTTGTTTCCTCCACCAAGGAAATCTCGGCCACCACCCAAATGCTGGTGGGCACGATGTCTGACGTGGCGGTTCTTTCCCAACAGGCGGCGGCGTCGGCCGGAAGCGGCCAACAGGGACTGACCCGGATGAGCGCCACCATGGAAACCATGGTCGCTGCATCGGCGGCGATCGCCAGCAAGCTGGCCGACATCAATGCGAAGGTCTCCAATATCACGAGCGTTGTGACCACGATCAACAAGGTGGCCGATCAGACGAATCTTTTGTCGCTCAATGCCGCCATTGAAGCGGCCAAGGCCGGGGAGTTTGGCCAAGGTTTCGCGGTGGTGGCGCGGGAAATCCGGCGGCTGGCGGATCAGACGGCGATCGCGACTTTGGACATCGAGCAGATGGTCAAGGAGATGCAGTCCTCGGTCGCGTCCGGAGTGATGGGCATGGAGAAGTTCACGCAGGAAGTGCAGAGCGCGGTGCGTGAGGTCAGCGAGATCAGCAGCCAGCTCGCACGGATCATCGAGCAGGTGCAAAGCCTCCAGCCGCGTTTCGAATCGGTGAACGAGGGGATGGAGTCGCAGTCCGCCGGCGCTCGACAGATCACGGAAGCGATGATTCAGCTCAGTGACGCGACGCGGAACACGCAGGACTCGCAGCGCAAGGCGGTGCACGCGATCGATCTGCTCGATCAGGCCGCGCGCTCGCTGCACCGCGAAGTTTCGCGGTTCAATGTGAATCCCGCAACAGCGCCGGTCGAGGATTCGCAGGAGGACAGATACCTCAAGGAACTATCTGCTGCATCATAATGGCACGCGTACCGGCTCTGGTTTTCGAGGTTGACGGCCAGCGATATGGCATTGAGGTCACCGAGGTCTCGAAGCTATTGCCGTATGTGCAGCCTGCGGCGGCTGCCTCAGGTTCCCGAGTATGTAGTAGGTGTTTTCCGATACCGGGAGAAGATGGTACCGGTGGTTGACTTGAGTCAGCTTATCTCGGGGAAGCCCTCGACCCCTCATCTGAGCACGCGCATCATCCTGGTCGAGCATCCGGGACCCTCCGGAACGCCTCGTCTTCTCGGTCTGCTCGCCGAGAGAGCGAGCCACATTCTGGATAACGACACGGCCGAGCTGGAACCATCGGGTGTTGCGGTGCCGGAGGCGCCTTACCTGGGGAGCCTGAGTGAAAGCAGCGGCGGCATTATTCAATACGTGAAAGTGGAGCACTTGCTTACCGAGGACTTGCGAGAACGGTTGTTTGTGGAGGAATAGAAGTTGCACCTGACCGAAATCGAGCAGCTCCTCGCCGCCCGTATCGGGTTTGACTTACAAAGCATCGGCACGCAGGCGGTTCGAAGCGTGATCCGGCGCTCAATGCACGAGGCTGGCTATTCCGATCCAACGGAGTATGCACGCAAGCTCGCGAGCGATTCGATGACCTGGAATTGCCTGGTCGATCGAGTCGTGATTCCCGAAACGTGGTTCTTCAGGGACGGCGCCCCTTTCGAACTGGTGGCCGATATTGCGCGTGGACATACGAGCCGCGCTTCCGAGAAAATGCTGCGGATTCTAAGCTGTCCTTGTTCGAGCGGCGAAGAGCCGTATTCGTTGGTCATCGCGATGTTGCACGCGGGTGTTCGCGCGGAATCGTTCTGTGTGGATGCGGTGGACCTCAGCCAGTCTCTGCTGGAAATGGCGCGCGCTGGTCTGTATGGCGCCAGGTCGTTCCGCAACGAGTCCCATTGGTACCGCGCGGCTTACTTCGATGCCGCCGAAGGGCATGGCTCGTGGCTCTTGCGCCATCCCGTGGCAGCGCTGGTTCAATTCTCGCAGGGGAATCTAATCGAGCCTGATTTCCTCGAAAATCGCGAGCCGTACGACTTGGTATTCTGCCGTAATCTGCTGATCTATTTTCATCCGGAGGCAAGATTGCGGGCGATCACGGTTTTGAGTAAGCTCCTCGCGCCGGACGGCACTCTGGTGCTGGGGCACGCCGAAGCTGCGTTCGCGCGGGAAAACGGATTCACGCAAGCGGGTCCGGCGTCGGCCTTTGCGTTCCGCAAACCGCGATCGGGAGTCATACGTAAACTAATGCCGCCGCAGAATCGTGGCGAGGAACTCGCGCGCTTCGTTCCGGCCTCGCCGCCCATCCGCTCCGCTCCGATAGTTCCAATCGCTCTGGCCCCGGATAGAACGGCTCCCACTCCCGATCCCGAACTCTCACCGTTGGAGCTAGCCCGCCAACTCGGAGACGCGGGACAATTGGATGACGCGCAAAAAGTTTGTAGCCAATACCTTCAGGCTGTTCCCGATAATGCGGACGCCTATTTCCTGTCGGGCGTGCTGCACAACGCCCAGGGGCGCGCTGATCTTGCGGTAAGCCTTTTTCGAAAAGCGCTCTATCTTGATCCGAATCATCGGGAGGCGCTGCTGCATCTGGCGCTGAGCCGCGAGGCTCTCGGGGACAAACCCGGCGCCGCCTTGCTCCGCGCTCGCGCACTGCGGCACCCAGATCCCGACGCGGCCGGTGAACTATGACGGACGCCGCGACCTTTGTGCAATTGAACGAAAACTGCTGGACCCGCATCGGAGTCTGGGGCGACCGAACGTGCCCGGAACTGACGCGCGTCTTTCACTGCCGCAACTGCGAAGTCTATGGCGCGGGCGGAAGGCGGTTGCTCGATCGAGCCGCTCCCGACGGCTACGTCGAGTCCTGCACAGAGCTTTTGGTGGACGATAAAGTCACCAGTCACGTCTCCACGGTCCCCCATTTGGTATTCCGGGTCGGCCGGGCTTGGTTCGCCCTGCTCGCGACCAGCCTCCGGGAGATCACCGAGCCCGGTGTGGTCCGGAGCGTCCCGCATCGCGCGCGAGATATTCTTCGTGGCCTGGTGAACGTGCGTGGCGAGCTGCACCCGTGCGTGTCGCTGCATGCTTTGTTTGACGAACAAACCAGCGCCGCTAGCCCGCGTACGGCTCGCTTTCTGGTGGCGCGCTGGTCGGGCCAGGATTGGGTCTTTCCAGTCGACGAGGTGGACGGAGTGAAAGAGCTCAGCGAGCAGGAAATCGAACCGCTGCCCGTGACGATCACCAACCTCCCCGTGGTCTACACGCAGGGCCTGTTCCATCACGGTGACAAGACCGTTGCCATTATTGCTGAGGACCTGTTTTTCGGCTCCCTCCTGCGGAGGATCTCCTGAGCAACCTCAGCGCATTCTCGATGTGGGACTTGTTCCGCGGCGAAGTGGAATCGCAGATGCGAGTACTCACCGGGGGACTCCTCACTCTAGAGAGCGGCGGCTCAGCCAAGGAGCAGCTGGCGGCGACCATGCGCGCGGCGCATTCAATAAAAGGAGCGGCGCGGATCGTGCGTCTGGACGTGGCCGTCACGCTCGCGCATGCAATGGAGGATTGTCTGGTAGCTGCGCAGGAAGGGGCTCTTGCGCTTAACCCTGCGGCCATCGACGTTTTGCTGAATGCCGGCGATCTGCTCGCGGGCATCTCGAAATTAGAAGAACTGAGCGTTCCGGTGTGGTTGGAGGAACATCAGACTGAAGTCGATCGCCTGTTAACGCAGTTGGCCCATGTGCGCGCCGGCAAAATTGTCGCTCAGCAAGCACCCGCGGAGCCCTTACCGGCTGCACCGCCGCCCGAACCCGTCACAGCTGCTGCGCCCGCGGCTGTAGAACCGCAGGCCGTACCGGCACCGCCTGAGCCGCTCCCCGCCGCTGTGAACGAACCAACCGGGGCCAGTTCGACCGCTGCCACGCAATCGGCGAAAGGTCCTGCGCCCCCGACATCCTCCGGGAATGCCGGTGATCGCTCGATCGCGGTGTCTGCGGAAACGCTCAACCGCCTGATGGGATTCGCCGGCGAGTCGCTGGTGCAAAGCCGCTGGTTAGAGCCTTTCTCGGAATCGATGCTCGATTTGAAACGCCGGCATACCGAGATCCATGCTCTGCTGGAATCGTTACACCCGTTGATCGGCAACTCTGCCGAAGCAGCGGCCACGCTGGACACGGCGCAACGCAAGCTGCAAGAAACACGGCTGTGGACGGCGGAACGGCAAACCGAGCTGGATAGGTTCGGACTCCGGGCGGAAAGCCTCTCGGACCGGCTCTATCGTGAGGTGGTCTCCAGCCGGATGCGTCCGTTTGGAGACGGTGTGGGCGGATTTCCGCGGATGGTTCGCGACGTTGCGCGCCGCCTTGGCAAACAGGCCCAGTTGGAGATCCTCGGTACTGAGACCAAGGTGGACCGGGAGATCCTGGATCGGCTTCAAGCCCCGATCAACCATGCGATTCGCAACAGCCTGGATCATGGAATCGAGTCTCCCGACGAACGCGTTGCGGCTGGCAAGGCGCCATCCGGCACCATCCGTCTGGAAGCCCGACATCGTGCAGGAATCTTCGTGCTGACCGTGTCCGACGACGGCCGCGGCGTCGACATCGAAGCATTGCGCGCAGCCCTGATTACCAAAGGATTGGCGCCACCCGAGATGGCCGCGAAATTTTCCGAGGCCGAGCTGTTGGACTTTCTATTTCTTCCCGGTTTTTCTACCGCGAAAGAAGTCACCGACATCTCGGGCCGCGGTGTAGGGCTCGACGCCGTGCAGGAAATGGCCAAGTCGGTGGGCGGCTCGGTTTCTTTGACATCCCGCCTCGGCCAGGGACTTACGATTCACATCCAGTTGCCGCTGACGCTGTCGGTGATACGCATGTTGGTAGCCGAGATCGGGGGGGAGCCGTTCGCGTTTCCCATGACCCGCATCGCCAACATCGTGCGAGTGAACCAGGCGGACTTGTCCACACTGGAGGGCCAGCAGTATTTCTCGCTCGATGGCGAGCGGATCGGCGTGGTTTCCGCGCTGGAGGTCCTGGATATTCCGGGCGATCCGAAATGGGAAGAGCAGATCGCGGTGGTCTTGCTCGGCGATCACGCTGCTCGTTATGGATTGGCAGTGGACCGGTTCGTCGGCGAATACGACATGGTGGTGCGGCCGCTCGATCCGCGACTCGGCAAAGTCCCCTCGCTCAGCGCGGCTGCGCTCATGGACGACGGTTCAGCCGTGCTGGTTGTCGACGTCGAAGATTTGACGCGATCGGTGGAGACGCTGCTGCATGGCGGCCGGCTGCGCGGCCTGGGGGACCGTCATGCGAAGCAGGCCAGCAGTAAACGGATCCTGGTGGTGGACGACTCGGTGACGGTGCGCGAAGTGCAACGGTCGCTGCTGCAAAATCACGGCTACGTCGTGGAGGTTGCCGTCGATGGCATGGACGGTTGGAATGCGGTGCGCGCCGCCTCTTACAATCTCACCATCACAGACGTAGACATGCCCCGTATGAACGGCATTGAACTGGTCTCCAAGGTTCGGGCCGACCCGAAGCTCAACACGATGCCGGTAATCATTGTGTCTTACAAGGACCGCGAGGAAGATCGCATGCGCGGGCTGGAGGCGGGCGCGGATCGTTACCTGACCAAGAGCAGCTTTCACGACGAGACTTTATTGTCGGCCGTCGCGGAACTGATAGGTCTGCCCGAATGAGGATCGCCATCGTCAATGATGTGCCCATGGCGGTGGAGGCTTTACGCCGCGTTCTACTCAGCGTGCCGGATCATCAGATCGCCTGGGTGGCTGCCGATGGTGAGGAGGCCGTGCGCCAGTGTAAAGCGGATACGCCGGATCTCATCTTGATGGACCTCATCATGCCGCGCATGGACGGCGCGGAGGCATCCCGTATCATTATGCGTGACTCGCCGTGCGCCATTCTCGTGGTGACCGCTACGGTGGAAGGACATTCCTCCAAGGTCTTCGAGGCGATGGGATGGGGCGCGCTCGATGCGATCAACACCCCGGCCTTGGAGAAGCCGGGAGAGCCTGGCGGCGGGTCGGAGCTTTTAACCAAGATTGCGATGCTGAGCAAGCTGATCGATAAGTCGCCAACTCAAGCGCTGAGCCCGTGGATAACTGCCGCGGAGAACGGACGGCCGCAGCCTGATTTTCCGCTGATCGCCATTGGCGCTTCCACCGGCGGCCCAGCAGCGCTCGCGAGCCTGCTCGCCGCTCTTCCCACGTCGCTCAATGCCGCCATCACGATTGTGCAGCACGTCGATGAAGTCTTCGCGCCGGCTCTGGCTTCCTGGCTGGCCAAACAATCTTGGCGTGACGTGCGGACCATTCGCGCGAGCGACCGGCCCGACCCATCACTGGTTCAGATCGCATCCACCAACGGCCATCTGTTGCTGACGCCGGAGCTGACGTTCGCCTACTCGAATCAGCCCGAGGACTATTATTATCGGCCTTCCGCCAACGTCTTTTTCCATTCCGTGGCTCGCTTCTGGCCGGTCACTGCCATCGGCGTACTCCTGACCGGCATGGGTGCCGATGGCGCCGAGGGTCTGCTGGAGATGCGGCGTTGCGGATGGCACACCATCGCGCAGGACCAAGCTACTTGTATCGTATACGGAATGCCGAAGGCCGCGGCCAAAATCGGCGCCGCCGTGGAAATCCTCCCGCTCGAAGAGATCGCCGGAGCGATCAGCCGGGAGGCTGAGGCCCCCGTGATTCGCCAGAGTAGCCGCAAAAGGAGGGCCCGATGAGCAACCCGGTGCAGGCGGAGGCAGTCAAAGCAATATCGGCGGAGTCCCGGCACCGCGTCCGCGTGCTCCTGGTGGACGACCAGGCGATCATCGGTGAAGCCGTTCGTCGAATGCTAATGTCTGAGACAGACATCGACTTCAGTTATTGCGCCGACCCAACCAAGGCGATTGAGGTGGCGGCGGAATTTAAGCCGACCGTGATCCTGCAGGATCTTGTTCTGCCGGAGGTAGATGGCCTCACGATGCTGCGATTCTACCGGGCTCACCCGGCGACCAAGGACATTCCGGTCATCGTGCTCTCTACCAAGGAAGAAGCGGCCGTGAAGGCGGAATCGTTTACGTTGGGGGCCACGGACTATCTCGTCAAGCTGCCGGATCCGATTGAACTCACGGCGCGTATTCGGCACCATTCGCGCGGCTACATTGCGCAAATAGAACTGAAAGAGGCACAGGAAAAGCTGGTGCTGCAGGAAAAAATGGCGTCTCTCGGAGGACTTACCGCGGGGATCGCGCACGAAATCAAAAACCCGCTCAATTTCGTAAATAATTTCGCCTTGCTGTGCGTTGACCTGGTCGGCGAGCTGCGGGAGGAGATAAAGCAGGACCCCGCATCCCCGATCGTGGAAGAGCTTCTCACGGATCTGGGCGACAACGCGCGCAAAATTGCCGAGCACGGCAAACGCGCCGACCGCATCGTTCAGGGGATGCTGCTGCATTCCCGGGGCACCGCCGGCGAACATCGGCCCACGGATATCAATGCGATGCTGGACGAATCGGCCAACCTCGCCTATCACGGGCTCCGCGCGAAAGATTCTTCCTTTAACGTCACCATCGAACGCGACTATGACGCTTCCATTGGACTGATCGAGGTGGTGCCGCAGGATATCAGCCGCGTGTTCCTCAATATTGTGAATAATGCGTGCTACTCTACACACCAGAAGGCCCAACAGCTAGGCGAATCATTTTCTCCAACGCTCCGGCTCTCCAGCCGCAACCTTGTGGATTGGTGCGAAATCCGCATCGAGGATAATGGAATGGGTATACCTCAGGCCGTCATCGATAAAATTTTTAACCCGTTTTTTACGACCAAGCCGCCGGGCGAAGGTACGGGTCTTGGCCTTTCGTTGAGTTATGAAACAGTGGTTCGCGACCACCACGGAGATATTCGTATCGAGACCGAGGAAGGCAAGTATGCCGCGTTCATCATCCGGCTGCCGAGAACAGATGCAGGCAAGGAGGCGCCGGAATGACCCACAAAATCCTGATTGTTGACGACGAACCCGATTTGGAATCGCTGGTTCGGCAAAAGTTCCGCCGTCAGGTCCGCGAAGGGCGCTATGAGTTGACGTTCGCCCAGAATGGCAAGCTCGCGCTGGAAAAGATCGCCGAAGACGAGAGCATTGGAATGGTTTTGAGCGACATCAACATGCCCGTGATGGACGGGCTGACGCTGCTCTCGAAATTGGAGGAGTTGAACCGCGGGCTGAAAACCGTAATCGTATCGGCCTATGGCGACATGAAGAACATCCGCACCGCCATGAATCGAGGGGCCTTCGATTTCGTGACCAAGCCGGTGGATTATGCGGACCTGGAAATTACCATTGAAAAGACCCTGCAAGCGATCGAAGACATTCGGCTGGCACAGCGCCAAAAGCAGCAGCTCGTCTCGATCCAGCAGGAGCTCGGCGTGGCCGCTCGGATTCAGCTTTCGCTCATGCCGAACATCTTTCCCGCTTTTCCGCATCGCCAGGACTTCGACCTGTTCGCCGCGATGGTGCCCGCCAAAGAAGTCGGCGGCGATTTTTACGATTTCTTCCTGATCGATGAGGACCACCTGGCAATCATCATCGGGGATGTTTCCGGCAAGGGAGTTCCCGCAGCCATCTTCATGGCCGTGGCCCGGACGCTCCTGCGCGGGACGTCGCTCCTAGAACTGCCCGCCGGCGAGTGTCTTACTTACGCCAATCGCGCCATGACCCGGCAGAGCGACTCGGAGATGTTTGTCACCATCTTCTACGGCGTTCTCAATACCAAGACCGGGGAGCTGGAGTACAGCAGCGCCGGGCACCATCCGCCCTATCTGTTCTCCGCGGGAGGTCTGCGCACCCTGGAATTTCCGCGCGCTCCGGTCCTAGGAATCCTGGATGGAATTAAATACCAGACGCAGCGGATACAGCTTCAGAAGGGCGACGGAATCCTGATGTACACCGATGGCGTGCCGGAGGCCGCCAGTCTCGCGGATCGGGTGAACTACGAATTCTTTTCCGAACACCGCATCGAAGCCTGCCTGGGAGAGAACCTTGCAGCGCCTCTGCCGGATTTGGTACAAACGCTATTCTCGAGCGTTCGCGCGTATGTAGGCGATGCGCCGCAGTCCGACGACATCACCGTGTTGGCAGCTCGCTACTTGGGATAAGAGAGAACCAGTCACTATCGTCACTGGCGCAGCATGCCGCTTTGGGGGCGGATTTGGAGCGTTTCCGCAGGAGACGTTTAAACGCCAACGGGTCTTCGAGCAGCAATAACGACATCCAGCAACAGCGAGACGGCCAGGTCTTTGTTACCCGCGTGCCAAGCCTGGGAAGCCAATTCAATCTTCTCTTCCACATCAGGGCGAGGTGGTACGGATGAAGCCGAAATCTGACCAAGTATTGCGTGGAACTGGATGGCGACTGTCTTGTGAATTCGTTCTTCATCTGATTGCTGGTCCATACTCTCCTGATTGTACCCATCTTCGACCAGGCTTTATCCCGTTATCGGCCTGGCTCGTCACGGCAGCGCAATGGAAGCGCCGGCGACTGGTTACGTGGTCGACTCAAAAGTCTTCACGCTAAGGAACAGCTCGCGGAAAGATGCAGGGGCGGTTTCGCTGACACGCGATGCGGGGCGGAGTTTGATCGTCATTCTCTGTGCCGGCTGCGGGCATCTGTAGCAGGACTGATGGGAGTGGTGGGCGTCGCATGCACGCCGCCGCAAAGTGGTGGGCAACCCGCGCATCAATCCCAATCTGAGCGTATTTACGGATTTCGCGCCGATCGCTTCCTCGCACTATAATTCACTGCAGGCCGCGCTCAATCGACGGTTCGCGCATAACGTGCAGACGCAGATCGCCTATACCTGGTCGCTCTGCATCGATGACGGCTCGTTCTGGGCCAGCTTCAACACCAATAGCTCCGCCGAAGTCCAAAACCCGTACAACATGGCGTTGGACAAGGGCGTGTGCAACTTCGACATCACGAACACACTGCGGGCCAACGTGCTCTGGGCGCTGCCGTTTCATGGAAATCGCCTGGCGGATGGCTGGCAGCTCAGCAGCATCGTCACCGCCAGCGGGGGTCTGCCCTTCAACATCAGCGACGGAATAGACGACGTGGGTTATACCAGTTCGGGTGCGCCGCGTCCTAACTAGGTACAAGGATGCCAGGTGCAGGTGGGACGTGTGAGCGAGTGGTTCAACCCAAGCTGTTTCACCCTGGAGCCGGCCGGAACCTTCGGCGACACCGGCCGCGATACGGGCAGAGGTCCAGGCTTTTACACCGTCGATTTTGCTGTCCTCAAGGATACGAGGATCACAGAAAGCGTGCGCGCGCAATTTCGCGCCGAGTTCTTCAACATCACCAATCACCAGAACCTGGCGCTTCCGGTGTCGACCGTCTTCACGACATCCAGAGCACTTTCGGCGCCCAACACCATCCCTTACGGAATCAATTCGTCGGCCGGAACCATTACGAGCATCGTGGGCACGGCACGCCAGATCCAGTTCGCACTGAAACTGTTGTTCTGTTCCCGAGACCTGGGGCAGCAGGATTGTTGGGGCAAACCCCGACGATCGCAGGCGTGGGCTCCGGTGCTAGAACTGAAACCGAATTTGCAATTCCAGGCGGCGATTGTCGGCATTCTCGGAAAGACCTTCGGGGTTGGCGTTGCCGGCCATCTGATTTGCCCGGCCGAAGAACGGTGAGGTGATGTCGCCGATGATCGGTCCGGGATTGGTGTGATTCAGGACGTTGCGGGCAACCATGCCGACCACCAGGTTGTATCGCCGCTCGGTGGTGGGCGCGCCGATGATGGATCGTATGGCTAGGCCGCCGCTGGCCAAAGCCGGGTTGGCGCCCCCAGCGCTCTGGCTACCGCCGCCGGAGTCTTTGGCCGCCTTCACCTCGCCCTTCTGCCCGCCGAAGCCGAATGTTTTGGCGACTCGCAGGTTGAGCGACATTAGACCAGGGCCACGGCCGTAGTTGCGCGGCACCAGCGTCTCATCGGGCGTGGGGTTCGGATCAAGCAGACCGTATGGAGTTTGGATCAGCCCCGGTTTCGTGGGATCATTCGCAAAGCCGGGCCGCGCATTGAACAACGTCGTGCCATAAAAATCGCTTCCGGTCGTGATGTTGAATGGAGCACCGGATTGTATGGTCAGGTAGGGACTAACGCGGACGTTCCAGCGCGTATTGATAGAGCCTCCAAAGGTCACGCGATGCCGAATGTCGGTGGCCGCCGGACCGTACTCGCCCGCAAAATCGTACGGCTTCGCAGGGAACGTAGCAATCCCGTCGGTGTTACTCATCGCCTTGCTCAGTACGTAAAAACCGAACAGCGAAATACCTCCATTCACTCTCGCGTTGACATTGGCAATCAATTGGTTCTGGTTGTACAGCCCGGAGGATTCCATGAGGAAAACCGGATTAGGTTCGCCATTAGGATAGAGACCGCTGCCGGGAACGCTTTGGTTGTAGGTCCCCGGAACCGGGGCGTTGATGTCGTCCGAGCGCAGTGCGTGCAAGCCATGCGTGTTGGCATAGGTCAGCGCCATCGTGGTGTGCGCTGGTAATTGGCGCTCCACCGTTACGGAGCTTTGCAGATAATAGGGCGCTCGCAGGCTGGAGCTGACTCCTCGGTGACATACGTGGCTCCGGCCAGTAACGGCGCCCCTGAGAAGAAATTCGGATTATCGACGACGTATTGGCGCTGGTTGGTTCCGTTATAGCGCCGCGCCAGGAGCACATCGGCGAGAGGAAAGCGGTCATAAAACATTCCGAACCCGGCGCGGAGGACGGTTTTCGGATTAGGGTTTTTGGCGCTTCCGGCCGGGGCCCAAGCGACGGCAAGGCGGGGAGCGAAGTCAGCCCAGTCATGGATATTGGTCTGCATCTCATAGCGCAGGCCATAGCTCAAGGTGAGGTTGGGACGCACGCGCCAGTCATCCCCCACGAATGCGCTCGCATCAAACTGACGAACCAAATGCTCGGGAACCCCCTGGGTGATGGTGTACTGCGTCGGGAAGGCGCCTGGCAGTCCCGCGAGCGCCTGCTGATAGAGGCTCGATCGAACTGATGTCTCCGGAGCCCCCGAAAATGTATGTCCCGTTGAAATTCTGCCGCGAGACGTTATCGTCGCTCTGTTCTCGCAACCGCGCGCCGAACTTCCAGACATGCGCGCCCTTGGAAATGGTCGTGTAATTCTGCAGCTCGAAATTGTTCTGCGTGTCCGGGGATAGCCCAGCCGTCGCGCCCCCGGAGTTAAAGGATCCCAGGACTTCTATGGCCGGCGCGTCGCTAAAGGGGAGCCGGTCGACTGCGCTGCGGAAATACTGAAAACGAGTTTCGTTGATGGTGCTGCCCAGCACCGCGGTTTCGGTGATTTGCGCGGTTTGGTTGAGGTAGCTGAAATTATAACCGCGCGAGTCAAGATCGAAGCTGCCAATGCCCGTGCCATTGATGTCAGAGTGGGTGATTGAGTAACGGAGCGTGAGCGTGTTCTTGTCATTGATCTGATAATCGATTCGCGGGCTGCCGCGCGTGAAGTTCTGGGGGACGTTGTACACGCCGAAGAAGGGCTGAATCGCGTTCTGGGAATTGAGCGTGACGGCGTTGATGATGGCTCCATTGTCGACCGTATTCCGCTGGAAATCAAAAAAAAACGAGGCGCGCTTTCCCAGCGGCCCGCCGATATTACCTTCCAGTTCGTTCAGCACCAGCGGGGCCTTTTCGGCCGAATAGGGATTGCGCGAGTTCCACACCTCGTCGGCAAAATTGTAGTCGATGGCGCCGCGGAAATGATCCGCTCCCGGCTTGGTGAACACGTCGACTCGGCCGAATCCGAGAGCGTCGTACTCGGGAGAAAACGGATTCTGATTGACGCGGACTTCCCGAATGGCTTCCTTGGAGGGAAGCTCGCCGCCGCTGAAGCCGTCAATAAAGATCGCGCCTCCGTTGGGACCAGCCGCGGGGCCTGCCAGGGCCTGTAGATCGGTCATCAAGTCTTCCGGATCGTCGGAAAGCGCTTGCAGATCGTCTGCTCGCAGCACGACGGCGCTGGCATTGTTGGACGCCTCGGTACTCAACGCCGGCCCGGCGGTTTCCTGGACCGTAATATGCTGCGGCGCGGCGATCAACTTCAGTTGAAGATTGAGCGTAGTGGTTCCAGCCGTCAAAGACATCCGGAGTGCCTGGGCGGTGGCCAGCTCGGGCGCCGATGCCGACACGACATAGTCGCCCGGCTCCAGGCGAGGAAAGACGTACGTCCCCCGGTCGTCCGTGATCGCGGCCAAAGCCAGACCGTTCGAACCGGTCAGCGTCACCGAGGCTTTCTGAACTAAGGCCCCGCTTTCATCCGTCACCAGGCCGCGCAGGGTTGCGGTCTGGTCGAAAGCGGTCGCCGCCAGACACGAGCACGCCAGCAGACGGGAGAGCGGCTTCATCGCTCTCCAACTTACCTGCTGTAGCTGAAGGTTGTGTGAACACGCCGCCGTCGGCTCCGCTTTTTCTAACGATCAGAAGCTGAGCTTGAGCCCGAGCTGCATCTCGCGAGCGTCTCCCGAACCGAGGATCGGATTGCCGTTGATGATGTCAGGCGTGCCGCACCCGCAGCCGAACGTCCCGGTGACCGACGGGTCGTTGCCGATCGCCGAGTTCACCACACCGCCGTATGGATTGGCGAGATTGGGGTGATTGAACAGGTTAAAGAACTCAATTCGAAATTGAGCGGTGTAGCGTTCATGGACCGTCCAGTTCTTGAATATGGAGAAATCCACGTTCTTGAAGCCGGGGTCACGGAAGATGTTCCGGCCCATGTTGCCAAAGGTTCCGGCTTTGGGGGGAACCATCACCGAGTTGCCCTTCACGTAGCAACCACCCGCGGCGAGCGTGGTGGGATCCGGGGCTACCGCCATGCACTGCGCCCACATCGAGCTGGACTGGGTCGGAGAAAAGTAGCTCGTGATACCGGACACGCCGCTGGTTACACTGCAGCCATTCGCGCCAGGACCGGTGCAGAAGGGAAGCGACTGAGCGCTGGACGTGAAGTTGCTGGGGTTCCCGAAGAAATCCCAACGATCTTCGTATTCATTGGACCCGCTGAAATTGTTCCCGGTGTCCACCGCCCCCCAGGGCTGGCCAGTGGCCCAGGTCCAGATTCCATTGATCTTCCAGCCTTTCAGCATCTGCCCGAAGCCGTTCCTGCCGGGAAGTTCATAGCCGCCCTGGAAAGTGAAGCGGTGCCGGGTGTCGTAGTCGCTGTTGGCGTACTCCAACTGGGGAGCGTAGCTGTTCTGAGGCAGCCCGCCGAAACGGCTGAGCGAGCCATTGTCCAGGCCATGGCCGTAGGTGTAACCTGCAACGAAAATTAAAGCCTTGAGAAAACCGCTTGGTTAGGGTGGTCTGCAGGCTGTTGTAGTTGGAACGGACGTCATTCACATCCGCGTTGATGTATCCCAGGTACGGGTATTGCGCGGCGAAGGGTTTGATGCCTGTCGCGGGATTGACTTGATTGAGGTCCTGTAGCCCGATCAAGTCGCCCCCGTGATTGCCAACATAGGCAACGTCCAACGAGTAGTTGCTCAGGAATTGGTGCTGCACATCGAAATTCCAATTATAGATATGAGGGATTTTGAGATTCGGGCTGATCGCACCGACGTTGCACGGGTTGGCAGCGGTACAGGAAAAGCTGACGCCTCGCGGATAGACCACACCATTCCAATTGAGGTTGGCTCCTGGGATGGTCGCCTTGCCGATCCCGATGGTGCCTCCAAACGTCTGAGGACAAGGGGTTCCAACAGGTACGGCCACTGCGCAGGCGCCGGTCGGGTCGGTGGCGAGGCTAGCGCCTCCTGGTATGTTGTTCGACCCTGGGTTGCCCAAGAAATCGGCGACGTCGAAGACGGTATAGATGCGGCTGAACCCGCCCCGCAGGACCGTGGTCCCCTTGCCGGTGAGATCATACGCAAAACCTAGGCGCGGCGAAAAGTCATAGGGGGATCCCTTCCAGAGTGTGCTGCCGACGCCGGACTGGCCTTGCTGAACCAGACCCATCCCGGGAACGAAGTTACCGATCGCGTTGTTGGCAGCGTGCATGGGTGTGACGTACTCGTAGCGCAATCCCAAATTGATCATCAACCTCGGGGTGATGCGCCAGTCATCCTGGACAAACGGGGCATACATCTCCCAAGTGAGCTGGGCGTTCGGTTCGCCGGTAGTCAGATTGGCGAAGGTCGGGAGTCCGGCGAAGAAATCTTCCAGCGGCGTGGAACCGTTGAAAGCCTCTCCGCCCTTGAAAGAGATAACGCCGCGCGCGTCACAGGAGCAGTCGTCGCCCTGGATATGGGCGAACTCGAAGCCAAACTTCAAGCTGTGCTTACCCACCAAATACGAGGCGGCATCCTGCAAATCCCAATACGGGTTGGGCGTGGAATCGAGCGGCCGGCCCTGCTGGCTTCCGAGCAACTGGTGCGCCTGTCCGTCAAAACCCGTGATGGCGATGGACGGGAACCCACCTTGCGAAGAGCCCGTGTCGATCGGATAGCCTGTGCCATTGGCCTTGGTGCTCAGGTCGGCGGGATCGAACAAGAACGTCATGCGGTCGTAGCCGAATCGCAGTTCGTTCACTAAGCGGGATGTGGCGGTATAAATCCAGTTGGCGCTCACGGTGTAGGTGGTCTGGACAACGTCATCGGTGAAGAGCGCGTTGGTGGCGGCGTGATCTTCTCCATTAGCGAAGTAGTGGCCGGTTAGTTATCATGCCGCTGACCCGGTTCTTGTCGTTGATGTTGTAATCCATTTTGCCGACGCCGTTGTCGCTCTGATTGACGTTGGGGAAGCTGCTGACGAAGCTGGTGCTGGTTCCCAGGTTCGGCAGATAGCCGCCGGTGCAAGCGCCCGCCGCAGTGCAGCCGAATAATTTCAGGCTGAGCGGACTAAGCGCTATGCCCTTGGCCTCGAGCGCTTGAATGGCATCCGGCATACTCAGCGACGGATCGCCAATGGAGGCGGTTGCCGGAAGGCTGACCGAGAAGGCATTGCCGACTTCGGAACGGATGCCTTCATAGCCGCCGAAGAAGAAGAGCTTGTCTTTTTTGATGGGGCCTCCCACCACGGCGCCGAACTGCTCCAACGCCGTGGGCAGGATCGGGTTGGGAGCGGAGTTGAAGAAGTTGCGGGCGTCCCAGTTGACATCTCTGCCAAAAGCGTATGCCGAGCCGTGAAAAGTGTTGGTTCCGGATCGGACGCCGACGTTGACCACCGCGCCGGGCTTCCAGCCGTATTCCGCTTTCGGATTTTCCTCGAGGTTGAAATCCTGGATCGCGTCAACGGGCAGGATGGTCGCCATATCGGTAAAGGGGCTTGGCATATTGGCGAGGGGGCGGTTGTCAAAAGGGTTGACGTTGATGATGCCGTCCACCATCCACACGGTTTCATCGGGGCGGACGTTATTGGTGCTCTGCGTCCAGGGCGAGCCGCCCGGTTGGAGCATCACGCCCGGCCGCAGGCCCAGGAGGTTCTGGTAATTGCGGCCATTCAGGGGCAGATCGTTGATCTGGCTACTGCTGAGCGCGCCGCCCAGCGTGGCGCTGGCGGTATCCACCAGCGGGATGGCCTCCGTGATGGTGACGGTCTGGGTTTGTTCGCCGGGCCGAAGGGTCAAGTCCACTCGAACTTCCTGTCCAACCGCGACCACAACATTGGGGCGTTCCACGACCTGGAATCCTTTAGCCTCGCCCCGAACTAAATACGTGCCTGGAATCAGCGTGGGAGCGTTATATTCGCCGGCCGGGTCCGTGGTCAAGTTTCGCGAGACGCCTCTCTCGGTGTCGGCGACGGTTACCATGGCGCCCGGGATGACTGCGCCACTTTGGTCGGTGATCGTTCCGAGAATCCGCCCGAGATTGCCTTGCGCAAACAGCGCCGGCGACGATATTAGCAGCATGCCTAGTGATATTCCGAGTACACGCGCTATTTTCCTTAATCCGGACGTTTCGAATATCATAAACTTCATAATCGCCCCCCTTTTCCAGGCTACGGAGTGAATAATCGCTTTCGTTGTCCAGGCGAAGGAATGCTACGCCATGGGGAAAGAGCGCACTACGCCGAAATGATTTCGCTTGAGGACCGGCCTCACTCGGAACCGTCTTTCATCTGTAGTCACCCCAAAAACTATCCGAAAAGACTAAGCCGTAGAAGTCCGAAAAGAGTTGCAAAATATGATCGCTGATGCGCTGCTTCGCCCCGGCGGAGTTTAGCGCGAAGGGCACGAGCGTTGTTTAGGGTAGTAATATGCACAGCTCGTTTTTAAGGTCCCTAACCTCCGACCTAGCCCTTACTGGGATTGGATCATATTAGGCGAGTCTGAAATTTACCTGAAAAAACGGCTACAGCTCGATGCAGCAGTTGTAAAAGTTTTATGAAAAGACATTCCGGTTGGTATTTACGATTTATTCATTGAGCCGGCGGGAGGGTTGCTTTCGCCGAGCCTTGTGTATACTCGATCGAGGAGATTCCGCATGCGACTTTACGTTGGATTTGCAGTAGCGATTGCAATGCTCGCGTCCATTGGGTCGGCCCAACCAACCGACTACTCGGGACCATACAAGGTGCTGAAGACCGCTAAAGTCGGCGGTGTGGGCGGTTATGACTACGTTTACGCGGATGCGAACGGACGCCGTCTCTATATTGCTCGTACCGGGGCCAGGTCTCGCATCACAGTTTTTGATCTCGATACGCTCGCGCCGGAGGGCGAAATCGCCTCTACAAATTTGCATGGAGTGGTGGTCGATTCCAAAACAAATCACGGTTTCGCCAGCAGCAAGCCGATCCTGATGTTTGACACCAAGAGCAAGATGCCTCTGAAGATGATCGAGGTGCAGGGCAATCCGGACGGAATGCTATTCGATCCGTCCGACGAGCGCGTCTACGTTCTCAGCCATACTCCACCGCATGTCACTGTGATCAGCGGCAAGGACGGCGCAGTAGTGGGCACAGTGGACATCGGAGGAATGCCGGAACAGGCGGTTAGCGACGGCAAACGTCATCTATATATCGACGTCGAAGATAAAGACAACATCGCGGTGGTCGATACCAAGACGCTTACCGTAACCGCGCATTATGACGTCGCCGGGAAAGGCGGCACGTGCGCTGGACTCGCTTTGGACGTCAAAAACCATATTCTCTTTGCCACCTGCCGCAATCCGACCAATATGGTGATACTGGATGCCCGCGATGGCAAAATTATAACGACCTTGCCGATTGGAAACCTCAGCGATGGCGCGCTATTCAACCCAAAGACCATGGAGGCGTTCAGTTCCCAGAACGACGGCACGCTGACTGTGGTAAAGGAAAACAGTCCAACCAATTTTGTGGTGGAACAGACGGTGCGGACCATGATGGGAGCAAGAACTTCAACGTTCGACAGCAAGACGAGCCATATTGTCCTGATTGGCGCTGAGTTTGGTCCGCCAACTCCTCCAGCGCAACCCGGCGGACGTGCTGGTAGAGGGCAGATTGTGCCGGATTCCTTCACCATCCTGATGGTGGGCAAGTGAAGTCGGCACGTGGCCGAAATGCTTGGCCCAGAATCTTCAGCTTGCGGGACGCGGACCCGAATACGACCGCTCCGGTCGATAGCCGGCACCGATCCTGAGCCTTTACCACCAGCCGTGAATTGGGTCAGGACTGCGGGAGAAAAGACGCTTGGGAAGCTTTTTCTTCAAATCCGGCCAGAACTCGCTAAAAATATTGGATCCCATCGAGACGCCGAGACGCAGGGTCCCAACTTCGATTCCATCCATGGTGTAAAACCGCTCGGGCCGCCACTGCCGCACGATGTAGGGCATCCCGTAGTCAGTCGCCAAGAGGCTGTACGCCGGCATCCAGGACCCATCATCTTTCCGAACGACGAAGGTGTGAATCACCGCATATTCGGTTCTCTTCCAAACACCGTGTTGGCCCGATCGGAAATAGCGCGGGTCTTCATGGTCCAGGGCTTGCATCGCAAATTGGAGATTATGCCTTATCAAGCTGTCGCCGAAGTTGCCCGCGGCGCGAACCGCCAACGAATCTCCACTACGGCCCCACTGTTTTGGCAAGTCCAGTATGTTGCCGTAGAGCGCATGCGCAGTATAGCCCGCGACCCGCGAAGGTCCGAAAATTTCGCGCACAGAAAATATCCACTTTTGCGTTAAAGTGAGCGGAGCATAAACGGCCTGGTTACCAGCATCGCCGGCTTGAGGCACAATTTCGGTGGTACTAACGACGGGTGAAACGACGGCCGCAGGAAGAAGGTCGTCGGTGCTGCCAATAGCGGATTCCTCGGGTTGATCCAGTGGCGGCCGAACGGCCTCTGTTTCTTGCGCGAGCAGACATATCGAACTGCCGAGCACAAGCGCGATCAATCCCGGTAAGGACACAACGATCGCCTCCTTGCTGTCAAACGCGCGTTACTCCCGCTCGGTTTTCAACAGGAGTTCCGTTTTGCTCTTTGAGTTGCTCAAGTATACACCGGTTGTCCGTAGTTGAGCTTACTTTTTTCGGAGATTGAAGAGGATTGTACTAGCACTGCCGGAGTTCGTCCGGATGAAATCCCGTCTGTCCTGGGTCACCATCACCATTTTCTTTCGCTCAAGATTGAACGGAGCGTATTCGCTGGCGGGCGTCGCGGATTAGAGACTCGGTAGTTCGTTCGTCACCGGGCGTGATACACCTGAGAGCTTCATCCAGCAGATCGGTGGCCCTTGATAGAGCAGCGACTTGTTCTGGCGACAACTTGCCGTTACCGGTCTCGACACCACGGCTTCCCGCAAGTTCGGGGTCCCGCTCTCCGACAGCCCACCCGGCTTTCTCGCCGTCGCTATGCGCTCCGCTGGACTGGACCTCGCTCTGGCGATCGCGTTCCAGAGGAGGGGCCGGTTCCGCAGGCTCGGCCTCACCGGGGTCGAAGTATTCACCCACTGCAAAAGTTAAAACCGCCAAAGTACCGACTATTGCCGATAACATCTCTTGAGAGAGCCCGAGCAGCACTGTATGGCCGAAGAAAATGATTGCACCGCAGATAAGCGAAAGAACGAGACCGAACCAATAGCAGGTGGTCTGAACGGTCGGTATCCTCGCGCGATCCCTAGACATGATTACCTCTTCGGCGCCGGATCGGTCACCTAGACTCTAGCAGATTTTCATAACTTTTTTATAAATCATCCGACGGCACGCTCCCTTCAGAATCTGTGAAAGACACCGGCGTGATGCCACGGAAGCCGAAGATCCTCTCCTTCCGGTCGCGCATGGCCGCGGAAATCTGTTTCTCTGCGACGTCGGGGACGCGTGTATTCAAGGGCTGATGCCGGAGGTGGAGCACCCCTTTTATTCCCTTTGAAGCCCGGGGTGTTCGTTCGGGTGCAGGTGGCGCGGATCGACGTCTGCTTTTTCCGCATCGATGCGGCTCGCTCGGTCGCGATCAACAAGTGAACGGACCAGGCCAAATTCGTTGCCTTGGAACAATCGAAGACGATCTCGCTCTTTAGCGAACCCAGGGGCACCGTTTGACTCGCATAGCGCTGGTAGCTTAAGAAGCCGTACAGCCCGCCTCAGTTGGTCGAACTCGGCAGCATCGAAAACTGCGAGCACTGCACGGTTCGAGGCAGATACAGCGTGGGTCGCAACGGCGGATGATGCCGGCGACGAAATTCCGATGGACCCTCCCGGCGCAGCCGCAAGCGCGAGCTGTTCAACGGCCGCCGGCTCGCGGAGTGCCCGGTGACCGCTATTTCTTGTTCGCGTCCTTCTGCTTCTTGATGCCATCCTTCAAAAACCTGATGGCTTTTTTCGGACCGCCCGTGCCCGTGATTCTGAACTTCTTCCCGCGTTGTTTGTTGTACGACACGAAAAACTCTTCGAGCTGTGAAAGTAGAGTCTTGCTGACATCATCGATGGTTGTGATGTCCTCGTGATCGTAGGAATGAATAGCAACGCCGAGCAACCGGTCATTGGTCTCTTTGTTCCGGTCCTCGATTTGCTCCGCCGAGATGACGCCGACGAGCCTGACCTGGATGAGACACCCGACATGCGCCGGCGCATCCATGAGCACGAGAATGTCGAGCGGATCTACGTCCTCGCCCCGCGTCGACGGGATGAAGCCAAAATCAAACGGAAACATCAGGCCTTCCGGCAGAAGGCCGCCCAGCATAAACAGGTTCGAGTCGGGATCGTAATCGAACTTGTTGCGACAGCCTTTCGGTGTTTCAATAATGGCGCGGCACGTGCCTTTCTTGGCATCGAGCTGATGCGGGAGCGTGGTTAGATCGGATATAACTTTGTCGTGCTACTCCACCCATGAGTGCCATTTCATCATGGGCGCGAGCGGCGATCCAAGCATGACTATGATGACTGCTTTTTCGGAATCTTGGCGCCTGAGCGGCGCGCCTCGCTCAAGGCGATGGCGACCGCCTGCTTGCGGCTCTTGACCTTCTTGCCGCTGCCGGATTTCAGCTTCCCTTGTTTCTGTTCCTTCATGACCTTATGGACCTTGCGTTTGCCCTTGGAGCCGTTCCGCGAGCTCGAATGCGAATGAGATGATTTTGTTGCCATCGAATTTAGACCCTCTTACGTACGACGCGTGAGCGTCCATTTTTGGACCCGACTTTCGAGTTTGAGCGGCGGGCGGGCGGCGCACGAGGCTGGATTCGCACCAAGGTTATGAAAGATAAGATCCGGGAGGCAGTCTAAAAAACATCTTGCTCCCGATGTCCAAAGACTCGCAGTCCCGGCGATCCCCGCGCAGCCCACCGCGACAACACGTCGGGCCGCTGCATGAATATCTGGATCAACCGGTCGCGAGCCACAACCTTTAAACATTTGCAGCCATCAGGTTTCCTGAAAAGCTCCCTGATTAGTCCCAGTGTGGGGACTTTTTGGGGATGCTCCTTCATCAAGACCCCGGTCGGTGCTCAGTTCTAATCAGCGCTGCCGCGCTCAAGGAACTGGCGAGCGCCAGCCCCGCCGCTATCCACAGCACCGTGCGATAGCCCGCGACGAATGCATCCTCGATAGCCTGCCGCGCGCGAGCGTCTCCCGTTTCAGCGGCCGCTAGCCTGGACTGTTGGGCTTCGATTTGCGCACGCAAGGCCGGCGCCAAGTCGAGACGGTCCAATCGTCGTTCCAAGGCGCTCTGGAAAACTCCACTGAGTAACGCCCCGAAAACTGCGACGGCGAGCAAACCCGCGACTCGGGAGACAGCGTTGTTAATTCCGGACGCCGCTCCCGCATAGCTTTGCTCCACGGCGTTCATCACGGTCGTGGTGAGCGGAGCCACGCTGATCGCCATGCCGAGGCCCAGCACTAGGACCGCGGGGAAGAATGTGGTCCAGTAGGACCCGCCGATACCGGGTCTCGCAAACAACGCGAATCCGACGGCCGCGACAAGCGGACCCCCCACCAGCGGAGCCTTGGCGCCGTAGCGATCGAGAAGTCCGCCGGACCAGCGCGACAACAAGAAGATCAACAGAATGAGTGGCAGCAGAGCGGCTCCCGCTTCCGTCGGCGAGTAACCTTGCACCTGTATCAAATCGAGAGGAAAAAAGAAAAGCATGCCGCTCAACGCGGAATAAAGAAAGAGGGTGAGCAGGTTCGCTCCGCTGAAATTGCGGGAGCGGAACAAACCGAGCGGAACCATCGGCGACGATGAGCGCGCTTCCCAAAGCAGCAGCGCAATAAGAGCGACGATCCCTATTGCACCCGCGGCTCGCATGGATTCGATCAGTCCAAGAACGATTCCGCCGAAGGCGAGGACCGCCAACAGGCCGCCCAACCCGTCGAACCGCTGGCTGCGGTTTTCAGCCCGGCTCTCTGGGACTTTCCACAGAGTGAGCCATAGGACCGCCACGCCCAGCGGAACATTGATGAAAAAGGCCCATCTCCACGAACCGTGCTCGATGAACCATCCACCCAGTACGGGACCGATCGCAGCGGTGATCGCGGTGAAGCCTGACCACGTCCCGATTGCGCGCCCCCGCGCCTTCTCGGGAAAATTAGCGCTGATGAGAGCCAGGCTGCCAGGTACAAGCAGCGCCCCGCCTATGCCCTGGAGTCCCCTCGCAACAATAAGCTGCCGTATGTTCGGCGCGAGTCCGCACCAAACCGAGGCCACGGAGAAGAGTACCACTCCGGCCGCGAAGATCTTGCGGCGGCCGTACAGATCCCCTAAAGACCCTCCAATGAGGAGCAGCGTAGCCAGGAACAGAGCGTACGATTCCACGACCCACTGAACGTCCGCCAGGGTCGCATGCAGGCCCGCTTGCAGCGCCGGAAGTGCGACGTTCACGACCGTGCCATCAATAAACACCATGCTCGAACCGAGGATGGTCGTGGCTAGAATCCAAGGGCCGTGGGTTGTAACCGGGCGCTTGCACGAGCCGGCTAGAATCGCGGCTTCGTCGCAAGGAGGTCTGGAGATGTTGCCCATAGTCCATTCTCCGCCGGGCGTAGACGGGAAAAGAGTGCGTCTATAACAACTATGATCCCGCAATCTCGGCGACCAACTTCCCAACCATGGTACCTAAACGTCTCGCGATCCTCGAAGCCATCTCGGGAAAACGAATTGAAGGTCTTGCCGTGAAATCTTTTGATTAGCCGATTTGTCCGCTCCGGACGGAATCGTTTCCCTGCGCGTGTGGCCGTCGGAGAGGCTTTGAATCGTAGATGTCCGCCGCGCATGCCAAGTGACACCACCCGACCAATTACTCGAATGGGCGGACGATTGAAAAACAAGGTTGTCCATTTGATTGGGCGGCAGAGCCCAACGAGGTGTGATAATTAGCGGTTCGCCGAACAACAACGCGCCTGGAACGAGTGTGGGAGAAAAAGAGCCGGACGCCGATTTTGACGACAAGCGGGGCCAGGCAGAGCGTGGCGGGAACCGAAGCGTACCGATTTAGATACTCTATGAACATCGGTTCTGAGCACAATGCCCAGCAGCCGCGCGGATCTTGACGGGTGCACCGGCAGCCATTCCACGCCGATCGGGCTTGCCACGCCGCGGGCCAGCGCCAGCGCGCCTATGTCGACAGCAGTTGTACCAGCGAGCGAAATGTTCTGGATGAAGCCGATATGATGAGTTCTCAGGTTTTGCTTTTCAGTCTTCAGAATCTTCTTCGGCAGTATCAATCAGGAGCCGCTCGTCCGGAGGATATCGTTCGCCTGATCTATGAAAGGATCAAGGCCGCGGGAGACGACCACGTGTGGATCTGCCTTGTTCCGGAGGACGAAGCGTTGCGGTGTGCTCGCAAGCTTGGGACGTGGTCTCCCGATCGGCCTCTTTTCGGAATTCCATTCGCGGTGAAAGACAACATCGATGTTGAAGGGTTTGCCACTACCGCCGGATGTCCGGCCTTCTCCTACGTGCCTAAGCGAACTGCGAGCGCCGTGCAGAAGGCGATCGATGCCGGTGCGATCCTGATTGGCAAGACCAACATGGATCAGTTTGCTACCGGCCTCGTGGGAACTCGTTCGCCGTATGGAGCCTGCTCCAGCATCTACCATTCCGATTACATTTCGGGAGGTTCCAGTTCCGGCTCAGCGCTGGCGGTCGCGAAGGGAGAAGTTTGTTTTGCTCTGGGTACTGACACCGCGGGATCGGGCCGCATACCGGCGGCTTTCAACGGAATCGTAGGCATCAAACCAACCCGCGGCCTGGTGAGCACGGCTGGGGTTGTCCCGGCGTGCCGCTCTCTGGATTGTGTGTCCATTTTTTCACCCGACCTTGAAACTGGCGCCCGAGTGCTCGAAGTCCTCGCTGGTGTCGACGAGGGAGACCCGTACTCGCGATCGGGGCAACAGCAGTGCGATAGTTTTACGTTGCCCAAAATCGGTGTCCCGAGCGAGCACCAGATGCAGTTCTTCGGAGACGAAGCGTCGGCCGATTGTTGGCGGCGAGCGGTTCTTCAAGCCCGCGGCGCGGAGTGGAAGGAAATCGACTTTACACCCTTTCAGAGGGCGGCCGAAGTACTTTACTCGGGCCCGTTCGTCGCTGAGCGCTACGCTGCGGTTGGGTCTTTTGTGGCCTCGAGGCCGGAAAGCGATCTGGATCCTGCCGTGCGCGAAATTATCCTCGGCGCTGCGAAATACTCGGCCGTGGATGTATTCAACGCCCAATACCAATTGCAAGATCTCAGAAGCACCGTGAACAAGATTTTCGAAAAGATAGACGCGCTGCTGCTGCCCACGGCGCCATCCATCTATCGGATTGAGGAAGTCCGCAATAGCCCGATTCAGCTCAATTCGAGACTGGGCACGTATACGAACTTTGTCAACTTACTCGACCTATGCGCCATCGCAGTACCGGCCGGCCTGCGGGATGACGGTCTTCCTTTTGGTGTGACGTTCATCGCGCCGGCTTTCTCCGATGCAAGGCTGCTGCGGCTGGCGCATTGGTGGGAAGGATCTCAGTCCGGCAATTACTTGCAGCAGGAAACCTGCATCCAACTCGCGGTGGTCGGAGCGCACCTCGCCGGGCAGCCTCTGAACTATCAACTCCGCAGTCGCGGCGCATCGCTGTTGCGAACCACCACAACAGCGCCAAAGTACCGCTTTTTCGCGCTGGCAAACACTACGCCGCCAAAACCGGGCTTGCTCCGGGTAGCGGAGCTGCAGCCCAACGGAATCGAAGTGGAAGTGTGGCAAATCACCAAGGAAGCCTTCGGTTCGTTCGTCGCCGAAACCCCGGCGCCCATGGGCATTGGCAATATCGAATTGGCAGACGGATCCATCGTAAAAGGATTTATCTGCGAACCTTACGCTCTCGAAGGAGCCCAGGACATCACGCCTCTAGGCGGGTGGCGAAATTATCTGAAGCGCTAAGTCAGGCAGAGGCGGCTGCCTCCGCGATCTCGCCTTCCTGTTCGGAGACGTCCGATTGAGCGGGCACGGCGAATTTCGCGCACGCCACCAGCAGCAGCGAGACGAGCAGATAACTGCTCGAAACCAGAGGCGACTGGGCAATGCCGACTTGCGAGCCGTGCATCAAGCCAAAAAACGTCAGGATGGCGCCGGCCAGCGTAAAGCCGGCCGCCTTCATCATCTGGCGGTCGATGATGCATACCGCGGTGGCTCCTAGAATCAATCCGCCGAGCGTCGACCCGCCGCCCAGTACTTCCAAGCCACGATAAAAAATTCCCTGGTCCAGCATGTTGCCGACCAGTTTGTCGGACACCGTCGAGATACCCGCCGCAGCGAGCGAACTGTTGATTATGTTCAAACCCCAGTTCGCAATCGAAGGTATGATTGCCAGAACGATGGCCGGCGCATGGCGTTTCGGCGTTTCCTGGAATGCTTGCGAGCCGATCAACATACCGATGTAAAGCAGAATGGGCAGAATTGCGATGCTCGGAATGATGGCCGACATCACCGAGATCGTGCCGAACCAGCACAGCAGAATCACCATGCCGCCGGTGGCCGCCGAGTAGCCGATACGGCCGCCCATCGCTTTCCAGCCAGGATGCCCGATGTAAACCGCGTTGATGAATGGATTGCCCATCAAACAGCCGATGAGGCTGACCACGCCATCGGCGGTGAGCACGCGAGTCGTGGGATAGCTATCACCGGCCGCCGCTGCGCTCTCGACGTTGTCCATCGCCTCTACCAGATCGTATATGCCGAAAGGAATCGCGGTGACCAAAACGGTTCCCAGAAATTGGAATCCGTCAAAGACGTGCGAGAACGCGGGAATCGGAACGTGAAAACCGAAGTTCGAAACCGAGTCGGCTAAGCCCGCGGCGGTCATCCCGCCGAAATTTAGCCCTACCGCCGTGGATCCCCAGGCAATGAGCGAACCGGCCGCGATCGCCACCAGGCCGGCCGGGATGCTCCCGTATTTCACGCCACCGAACCAATTCAAGAGAATGATGGCGAAACAAGTGACGCCGATTACCGGCGTCATGAACATCTGCAAGGCCGGCGCCATGGCAATGAACGTGATGGAGACGCCTGCCAACGTGCCCAATAGCGCGGCGCGCGGCGTGATCTTGCGGATGATCGGCGCGACGAATCCGCCGGCCATTAGCACAAAGCTCTGCACGAACACCCAGGTCAGTCCCGCTTCCCAGCCTTTCATGGGATCCTTGGTCGCCAGCGCTATCGGCATCATTACAACAAACGTGACAATGAACATGTGCGGTACGCTGATGCCCGATGGCAGCGCGCACACGTCGGTGCGGCCCGTCCTTTTCGCCAGCCGATAGGCCAGGAAGGCGTAATACAACGTGCTCAAGAACATCATCAGGCCAGTGGCCGGGAGGATGCGCCCAAAAACCAGAGTGGCGGGCATTTTCAAAACAAAACGCAGCAGCGCCGTGAGCGTGAGAAGGTTGACGAGAATGTTCGTGCCAAAGCCGAAGAAGGCGTTCCAGTCCCCCGGCACCCAGAGTCGGTTTTTTGTATCCATTTTTTCCTCGCTTTCGTTCGATTGTCTGGCGAGCGATGACGTGCCCCACCCTGGAAGTGATGACTCGTCGCTCGACGATCTCGCCGACGGTGCGAAAGAAATCTACGAGGAAATTGCAGAGACGTCCGCGCGGACCTGCCTCGGCATGTAAGTTTACCGCAGTTCACGGATGGAACTCAATGGTATTGCAGCCTAGAAATAGGGTTTGGCCTATGCGAAAGCGGCAAGAACTCGGTCGGAATGCGACACCCAGCCGAAAATGCCGCCTTGCTCCTTGATCATTTTCAACCCCGCTTCGTGCATGTCGGGGAAATAGGAACCAACGCAATCTTCGAGTACTAGACAGTCGTAGCCGCGGTCGTTCGCTTCGCGCACAGTGGTGTTCACGCAGACCTCCGTCGTGACGCCGGTGACAATCAATTGCTTGATGCCCCGGTTCTGCAAGATGGCGTGCAGGTCGGTCGCGTAAAACGCACCCTTTCCCGGCTTGTCGATTATGGCCTCGCCGGACTGCGGATACAGCTCGGGGATGATGTCGTGTCCCGCTTCCCCGCGAACCAGAATGCGACCCATAGGGCCTGCGTCGCCGATGGTCATCGGGGAGCGTCCGCGAACTTTTTTGGCGGGCGGAAGGCAGCCGAGATCCGGCCGATGTCCTTCGCGCGTATGCATCACCTGCCAACCTTTGGCGCGCCAGAAAGAGAGCAATCTTTGATTCGGTTCGATGGTACGGCGCAGTTGGGAAACATCGTTGCCGAGTATTTCGCCGAAGCCGCCCGGCTCCAGAAAATCGCGTTGCATATCAATGATGAGCAGCGCGCATGTCTCGGGTGAGAGCTGAAACGGATAAGGTTCGGCTTCTATAGTAATGATGTCGGTGATCTTCATGCTATGGCCTCGATGAATGCTTGGGAATCCGCCACTGCGCCGAAGACGCCGCCCTGCATTTTGATCATTTTCAGGGCGGAAAGATAATTCCCGTAATCGGTCGCGCCCGTGCAATCGGAAAGCACCAGGCACTCATACCCACGGTCGTTCGCCTCGCGCATGGTTGTATGGACGCAAACATCGGTAGTGATGCCGGCCAGCACGATGTTTTGAACTCCCTTCCTGCGCAGCACCATCTCGAGATCGGTCGCATAAAACGAGCCCTTGCCAGGTTTGTCAATCACCGTCTCGCCGGCTAAAGGCTGCAGTTCGGGAATGATGTTCCAACCTTCTTCGCCGCGCACCAGGATCTTCCCGCAAGGCCCTGGGTCGCCAATACCCGCTCCGATGCGTTGACTACGCCAGCGTTTATTCTCCGGCAGATCCGCCAGATCGGGCCGGTGTCCCTCGCGCGTGTGCATAATGTGAAAACCTTTCTGCCGTGCGGCCGCGAGCACGTTTTGAATGGGCTCGATCGGCGCGCGTGTCAGCGAAAGATCGTAGCCCATCTTGTCGACATAGCCTCCCAGCCCGCAAAAATCGGACTGCATGTCAATGATCAGAAAAACGGTGTTCTGAGGCCGTAGATCACCGTTGTAGGGCCATGCGTATGGGTCGGCCTTAACGTATTTTGTTATGGGTGTTGACAGGGACATGGGTTCAGACCTCTCGTACGCGAATTTGCTTTGGATAGGAGGTCTTCGTCGAAGATGTCCGGCAGCGCGCGCAATTGCATCAGCAACTGTGCTTCAGGGGGCTGCTCAACCTTCCCACCTGTCAAGCAATAATAGCTCGGACTGGGTGCGGCATGCCATGGGCGGCGTTCTCAGGCCGACATGTTTATTCGGGTGTGATCCTAGTCCAGAAATCCGTATACTCGACGGTGTCGAAGGCCCCGACCACCTCGTGGATCTGCCCGTCCTGCATTCGCATGAACCAGGAATACGTGTTTCGGTAAGGCTTCCCGTCACGGGCCGTTCCTTCACCGTCGAACAGTGCAATTACCATGTCGCCATCCGCGTAAATGCCGCGAACTGTGGGGATCAGCCGGCTCGAAAGACGAGCGTTGAACGGATTGATTACCGTATCCAGGAACTCCTGCCGGCTATGGTAGGTCTTCGATACTGGAGAGTTACCCACTATCGTCCATTTCGCATCAGGCGCGAGGAGGTCAAATACGCGTCCCGTGCCATCTCGCCACGCCTTAAAGCTTGCCTGAATCGTTTCTTTATTGCGTGCTTCAATGGCTTCTTCTGCCGCCCGCATCGGTAGCTCCATTCCGGCACTCCCGAGCAGCACGAAGGCGATTCCAATGATGGATCAAGCCCAGTGCAGCCAGCGCCCTTCTTAAATATATCCCCGAAGTTCTCCCTGACTTGCTGGGATGGAGGAAGCCATTGCTCGCGAACGCGACAACCAAGTCGTATACAGCGACACAATTAACGGTGGAACGTTTCCCGGGCCGCTAGGGCACACACGTTTTTTAGCCGCCGCATTGGGCGACGGGCGCCTTGTTGCCGAACGGCAACGCTTTGGAAACCTTGGAACTCTTAGACATTGCGGCGCGAGTCCGTCGGGATAGCATGCGTACTGTCCTGTCCTTGAGCAGCAAGTAGCGTCAACCTGGGGAGGCCGGGAACAGGAAGCCCTCAAAAAGATCCATGACGCTGTCCGCATGGTTGTAGAGAGCATGCTTGAGCATGGGGAACACATCCCAGAGGGACCAGCGACCAAGTGGAGGTCACCGTCGAACCTCGCGTCGCGAACCGTCTGATCCGTGGAGATCGACTACGATCGACTTCGCAATCTCACGGTTCTCGATCTTATCTCCGCTCTCAACCGCGATGGCTTTGCGTTTGATCGTGGCGACGTGACGAGCATGTTTGAGGGGTGACTTTGCGTGCGGCGGCTCACATTGCGAAGACGCTGTGAAGCGGCCGACGAGCTGTCATTTGAGTAGATACTTCGCCAGAAATTGGTAAATCTCCTGCCGCGATTGCCGCGCCAGTTCCGTGTCCAACCGGTTGAACATGTGGCCGCCCGGCGCGTTTTGATAGATTTTGTACTCGAACTTCTTGCCTTCGGCCTTTAGCGCCGTGATCAGTTCTTCCACTTCGAGCACGTTGACATCTTCGTCGTTGGTGTTGGTATGGATCAATAACGGCGTCTGAAGCTTGGAGACGTAAGTGATGGGCGACCGCCGCTCGTATTCCTTGATGTCTTCGCGGACCGTCTTACCGATGTGATAAGGCGCGGAATAGAGCGATTGATACGCCGCGTCGTGATAGCCAAGCCGCAGCACCAGGTCCGTGGCCGGCACGCCCGCATAGGCTACCACGAAGGCGTCCGGATGCTGAAAAATATTCATCAAGGTGATGAATCCGCCGTGGCTCCATCCCATTATGCCGACCCGTTTCGGATCGAGAAAGCTGTAGGTATCGAGCATCCATTGCCGAGCCTCGAAGACGTCATCCACCTCTCGGCCGCCATAGTCGATTTGCTGATAGAATGCCTGGCCATAGCCGGTGGAGCCGCGGTAATCTGGCGCGATAACGGTGTAGCCCTGCTCCATCAATTCCCGCATGATGTGGCCAAGTTCGGCCGAAGATACGTTCCCGTGAATCCCCTGATGCGCCAGGACCAGGAGCGGCTGTTTCTTCGTGCGATCCAGCTTCTTCGGGATAAAAGTATAGGCGCGAATGATCAGTGGATTGCCCGCGCCCGGCCCAGTTGGGTTCGGATTGCGATGCGGCGGCAGGCTGGTGTAGGAGATCTTGTCCAGATCGGCGATGTCGCCGAGCTTGAGCCTCCACTCCAGATCGTCGAGAGCCTTCAAAACCTGATCGTTCGGATTACCTTGTGTAGGAATATCCCGCGCCGGCGCCACTTGCGCCGGTTGGCCAAGAATCGGGAACAGTATCGCGAAGAATAAGAGAGTCCGCATTAAGAGATGTCCACCCAATCCCGAGATTTCCATTTTTGGCCTATCGGCTTTCGGTAGTCTATGGCAATCACCAAACTTCTGATCAAGTGCTTTATAAGCACGAGGCCAGAAGCTTAGCGATTCGCAGAAATTGCGCTTCGCAGCCTGAAGCTTTCACAACAAAATACCAACATCAAGAGAAGCGGACTCCGCTGCTCGCCGCGATATCTTCAAAAACCGCGAAGCGGTCACCGCGAGAAGAAGCCCGAGGCGAGGAACCTCAGAGTCAGCCGGCGAAAAACTCCCATGCCGGTGGCAGCGCTTCCTTTAGTTGGACCGAGCGCCAGAATCTTGCGTGTGGTCCACGACGACCGCGCCACCTTTCATGACCCAGCGAACGTTCTTGATTGCAACTTGAATATCGGTAAGCGGATCACCCTGCACAGCCACGATATCGGCAAAGTAGCCGGGAGCGACGGAGCCGAGGCTTTTCTCCATCCCGAGCGCTTCGGCCGGTAGAACAGTCGCGGTTTGCATCGCCTGTTCGTTTGTCATACCCATCTTGACGAACCAGGTGAGCTCGCGCATGTTCAGGCCGAATCCGTTGTAGACCGCATCGGAACCGACCAGCATCCGGGCTCCTGCCTTGAAAGCCTTCTGGGCCGTAATATAGTTCCGTCTAATGTAATCCTCCAGGTTCGCCTTGGCTCCGGGCGGAAACTTGTAAACGTCGTCGGCATTCTCGACATAGTACTGGTTATGATCGATCGTGGGAACGTACCAGATTCTCTTGCGGACCATTTCCGCGATGGTGGCATCATCCATATCCGTCGCATGTTCCAGAGTGTCGCAACCGGCTCGAATCGCATCGCGCGCGCCAACCGGACCGTAAGAGTGGATGGCCACTTTGTGTCCTTCCGCGTGAGCGGTGTCAACGATGGCCTTCATCTCCTCATAGCTAACCGTTTCGTCGCCTGTAACGTTGTCGAAGCCTCCTGTTGATCCGAAGACTTTCACCCAGTCGGCGCCCGCGGCGATCACCGCGTTGGTCAGCTTGATCTGTTCCGCGATTTTGTCGTTCATGTCCGGGATCTTCGGCAAGCCATGCAGGCCCGCGCCGGCTACGAACAAACGCGGGCCGATCAGTGCGCCCATGTTGATGAGATCGCGCAGGTCGATATCGGCGCCCCCTGCAGCATTCAAATCGCGGAGTGTAGTTACGCCGGCCTCCAAAGCCTTCATTCCGTTTCTCTGAGAGAGGACCACCGTAACGGCAACATGTTGCCGTTTCTGATGCCGCGGCGTGGTGCCCGGTTCGCCGCTCCAGTAATACGTGACGTGGGTATGCATGTCGATCATGCCTGGAATGCCCGTAAACGAGCTCAGGTCGATAGACTGTACACCTGCTGGAATCGCGCCATTGGCGGTGACGCTCCGAATCTTATCATCGTCGACGATGACCACGGCGTTCGCGATGACTTGGTGGCCATCCCAAAGTTTTCCAAACTTGATGGCTTTGGTCGCCGCAGCGGCGTCAAGGCAAGCCGCGAGCGATAACACCAGCAAAAATCTTGCACTCAAAAACATAGGTCCTCCCGATCCACAATTCCAGAGGAAATTGACCCGCTAGTAAACAGCCGGCGGGATGGGCATCCCACTCGCCCAAGACTCAGACGACGCCCTGATAGCAGTAAGGTGGCAACGGCTCACGCTGACGGTACGCCACGCCCTACGGCATTCCCTGGGCGCGATCAATCGAGGACCGATCCCTGAGCACGGGCCACTGCCGACAAAATATTTAACCGGACCGATTCGAACGTAGCTCTTACACTTACTGAATCACGGGTAAAGCAAGCCCTTCGCCAAAGCCCGGGCGTTGGCGATAAGTCCTAATTGTGCTAGCAAATTCAAACTCTCGAATTAGACGGACGGACTCCCAGAGCATTGCTCTCGACTCTGAATCCTACATGTTTGTATGACGGGCCAGACCTATCCCACAGCTTTGTCAGACCGGCCTCACGAACTTTAGCGTGCTACAGCAGGTTCGCGACCCGAACCGAGGGCGTGCGCGACCGACCAATTATTCGAATACAAGTGTAGGAGACGCGAACCGAATCATTTGGCTTCGCTAGAGCACAGTGTCGCCCAAACGTATTGGACTGCACGTTCCGCGTTTCCGTCTTCAGCGTCAATCAAGAGAAGCGTTGTGTTACGGACCATTCGGGCGCATGAGCCTTTGGATATTCGAACAAGTGGGCGTTATTGTCTGACAAAAGTGTAGGTTGTAATTTTCCGCGCACGGTTGAGCTGGCGCAGAGTTAGGCGTCAATGCGACCCAGCGAGCTTGACGACCGCTGCGTACTCGGCCTTCTCCACTTGATCGACCAGCCGGACTCGATCGGTGACGCCTTCTGTCAGACGTCCGTAAAGCTCCTTTTCGCCCTCGGTCGGAGGAGCGTCAGCCATAGAAGCGAAAACGAGTAAACGCGCAAGCTTGCTGTCGATCCCAGTCGGGTAATTGATCAGGTCCTCGCCCGCGCGAGCGCGAAACTGCACCAGGCGTTCCTCGATAGGATAGAGCTTGTCGTTTAGCGCCTTGATGGCAGTGTCGAGATCGGCTGTGCTCTTGCCTTCTCTCTTGGCCTGTTCGGCGAGGTCTTCAGCGCGTTTCCGCATGTCGCGAATTCTTTTTACCGTTGCCATGGTCTGTTCCAGGCGATCGCTGACGCGCTTCATGAACTGAAATTGCTCTTCCAGGTCGGCGTCGGAGTAGCTGATCCGCGGATCTTTCACGACTTTGAAGGATTGCGTATAAGTCTTTCCCGCGGCGCTCAGTTCGATCCGATAAGTTCCCGGCGCGGCGATTGGTCCAGCCGCCTGGCCTTGGAAAACCGCGCCCGGAAGAACATTCGCTGGACTATAGCGAAGATCCCAGACAAATGTGTTGGCCCCTTTGGCGGCCGTAAGGGGTCCAGAAGCGGCTGCACGGCCATTGCCTTCCCCTTCTTCGCCATTGCCGTTACCGCGACCTGCGTTCCCGCGTGCCGGCGGCCGCCCGCTCGTGTCCAGCGAGAAGGTGCGCACTTCCTCGGTGGCTCCATTGCGCTCGCGCAAAATCTTCAACGAAACCGGTCCCGAGGGCGCGTCTTTAAAGTAGAACAGGATGCTTACGCCGTTGGGGGGATTCTCGCCCGTACCCGACGGCGCGTTTCCGGCGCCCATTGGAAGACCGGCGTTTTGGCGGAAACGAATTGTCGTACGAGGGGCAAACAGATGAACCGAATCTTTAAGCGAATTCGCATCGAACTGACGCAACAGTTCCTCGTTGTCGAGAATCCAGAAGCCGCGGCCATGGGTGGCTGCGACCAAATCGCCTTCCTTGATCATCAAGTCGTGCACGGGCACTATCGGAAGGCCGCTCTTAAATGGTTGCCAGTGCGCTCCGTCGTCAAAAGAAACATAGACTCCGGTTTCCGTTCCGGCAAAAAGAAGGCCCGGTCGCGCCGGATCTTCGCGGATCACGCGCGTGAACTCGGAATCCGGAATCCCACCGACAATTTTCGTCCAGGTCTTTCCGTAGTCGATCGTTTTGTAAAGATACGGCCGATTGTCTTGCAGCTTGTAGCGCGTCGCAGCAACGTACGCCTCCGCGGGGTCGTGAGGCGATGGTTCGATAATGCTGATCAGCGCGAACTCCGGCAGATCCGGCGGCGTTACTTTCGTCCAGTTTTTCCCGCTGTCGCGCGAAACTTGAACATAGCCGTCGTCTGAGCCGGCCCACAACACCTTTGAATCTCTCGGCGATTCCGCGAACGCGAAGATGGTCGCATACCACTCCGGCCCATATGCCTCGCGCGTGAAGGGACCCCAATATTCCTCGGTTTGCTCGTGTCCGTAGGAAGGCGTGTGCTCCAGCGTTTTCGGATCATGCCGCGTCAGGTCCGGGCTGATGACCTGCCAACTTTGGCCTTCATCGGTGGAGCGGTGAACATATTGCGAGGTTACGTAGAGAGTGTTCGGGTTGGTCGGCGAGGTCATCACCGGATAGGTCCACCAGAATCGGAAATTGATGTCGGCCGCGCCCCAACCGTAGTGAGTTTCGGGATTGGGCGAGATGTCGCGGGTCTGCTTGGTGCTTCGGTCGTAGCGCGTCAGCCAATGGTGATTGGCCGCATAGATAATGTCCGAATTAGCCGAGTTGGTGGCGATGTAGCCATCTTCTCCTCCGCCTACAGCCTCCCACTCCTCAACCGTGATGCGTCCGAAATCGGAGCGACTCGGAAGGCCGATGGTGGAGCTGTCCTGCTGCGCTCCATAGATATGATAGGGGAACCGATGATCGGCGGCGACATGGTAAATTTGCGCAGTTGGTTGATTGAGAATCGAAGACCACGACACGCCGCCATTGTAGGAGACCGTGGCGCCTCCGTCGTTCCCTTCAATCATGCGCTGCGGATCTTCCGGATCTATCCATAAGTCGTGGTGATCGCCGTGAGGCGGGCGAAACTGCTGGAACTTTTCGCCTCCGTCGGTCGATTTCCACGCGCCGACATTCAGAACATAAACCACATCCGGATTTTTCGAATCGGCGAAAATATGATGGTAATACCAAGGCCGCATAGTTAACTGAGCGTTGTCAGTCAAATGACGCCAGTTCTGCCCGCCGTCGTCGGAGCGGTACACTCCTTTTTTTCCGAGTTTCCGCGTCAATGATCGCCCAGATACGATGGGGCCGGGCCGGCGCGAGCGCGATCCCGATCCGGCCTTTGTCACCCGTCGGCAGGCCGGGGCGATTGGTCAGGTCGGTCCAGTGGTCGCCGCCATCCGTCGTTTTGTAAAGCGCGGTGCCTGGACCGGCGCTGCGAAAACCCCACGGATAGCGCCGCTCCTCCAGCATAGAGGCGAACAGAACATTCGGGTTACTGGGATCCATGATGAGATCGATCGCGCCGGCCTGATCGCTTCGGTAAAGAATTTTTTCCCAATTACGGCCGCCGTCTTTGGAGCGATAAACACCGCGGTCGGGACTCGGCCCCCAGGGATCTCCTAAGGCCGCGACGTAAACCAGATCGGGGTTTTGGGGATGGATTCTCATGCGCGCGATCGTACGCGTTGCTTTGAGACCGACGTTGCTCCAGCTTTTGCCCGCGTCGGTGGATTTGTAAACGCCGTCGCCGTAGGAGGCATCGCCGCGAACGCACGCCTCACCCATCCCGGCGTAAACGATATTCGGATTAGACGGCGCTACTGCTAGGGCGCCGACTGAACCAGTGCTCACGAACCCATCGGACACGTTGCGCCATGCAATTCCGCCATCTTCCGTTTTCCAGATTCCCCCGCCGGTCGCGCCGAAATAGAAGACGAGCTTGTTGAGCGGATCGCCGGCCACCGCGGTGACGCGGCCTCCGCGCGACGGGCCGACCATGCGCCAATGCAGCAACTGAAGATATGGAGGGTCCACGGTGGAGCTTGTGACAGTCTGCCAGGCATAGCTCGCAAGAGGCGTCAGAAGCACTGCCAGCCAAGCTATGAGAGTGGTCAAAAGAAAAAGAAACCGACGATTCATAAGCTCTCCTCAAATTTGTCCGGCCACGCAGGCTGCGTCACGCTGAGCTCATCGTAGTTCCGGATTACTCGGTCGTGATGCCCTGATTCTGCTGGGCGGCAGCAGCTTTGGCGGCTTTGGCCTTCTTGGTGTCGAGCGCCTTCTGCACCCAGCTGTCGGCAGTGGCGACGTCCTTCTGGTATTGGTCGGCGCTTTCGTCCAGATCGGCCCGCTCACGAATCAAAAGGTTCATATACGCCATCGCATCGTCGTAGTCTTTATCAATGTCGAGGGCCTTCTGCAGATTCTTGATGCCGTCCTCGATGGTGGCGCTATATTTGTCCCGCAAGTCGGCCTGAATCTTCTTGTCCTTAATTGGTCCTGGCTCTTCGGGCTTCATCCCTAGTTCCGCGCGCGCCTTCATCCAAGGCGCATACCACTTCACCCAATCGATTACGCCCAAGCTGTAGAAGCCTTCCTTGTTTTGCGGATCAGCCGCGATCAGCTTCACGTACCAGTCTTTGGACTCTTCCAGCTTCTTGAGCTTCGCGTCCAAGTCGGGCATGCCTTGGGCCTGCTGATAGTTCAGCGAGGCGAGCGATGCCAAGGCCGTCTTATCGCTGGGGTCTTTTGCGAGAACCTTGTTGAATTCTTGCTGGGCTTCTTTGGCAAACTCTACGTTCTCCGGTGACTCAGCGCCCGGAATGTATTGGCTCATGTACGCCGTCGCCAGGTAGAGGCGGCCATTGGTGTTGGTAGGATCGAGAGCGACGGCAGTCTTGAAATACTCAACCGCATCGGCGTACTTGGCTCCCCGATAGGCCTGGACCCCATGATTGAGAGCGTCGCGGGACTTCAGCTTGTCGCAGCCCGTCCCGAATAGAATTAGCAGCCCGATCCCTAGGATTATAATTGTGCTCTTCATAGTCGTTAAAAGCTGCGCGAACATACCGAACGCGCAACACCGGAACCCCCGCTTCTTTTTGAAACCCACCAGAAGCTCGGAAGCTCCCAATCCTCAATTCAAGGTTTTTCCCAATGCTGCCGCGGAGCTAAGCGGCCGCTTCCTGCCGCTGCGAGAATTTTCCCGTCCTTGTAGACCACTTCTCCGCGGCGGATGGTGATGACAGGCCAGCCGGTCACTTTCCAGCCTGAGAAGATGGAGAATTTGCCGTTAGACAGAACGTCTTCGTCGCGGATCGGCTTTGTGAGATTCGGGTCCCAGATGGCCAGGTCGGCATCCGATCCGACTGCGATCGTGCCTTTGTGCGGATACAGGCCGAACAGCTTGGCCGGATTTGTCGAAGTGACCGAAACCATCTGTTGCAGCGTGATCCGCCCCTTACGCACTCCCTCGGAATACAGCAAAGGCAGCTGCTCCTGGAGGTAATTCGCCCCGTTTCGCGAGTTGATAATCGTATTCTTCGGATCCATTTTTTCATCGCGGGTGAAGCCCACATGATCGGTGTCGACCACGTTGACGCTCCCTCGAGCGAGCGCACCCCACAAATAATTCACGTCGGTTTTATCACGAAGCGCGGGAGCGCCGGTGAAGATCGGGCCTTCCGGTCGGTTAAAGACATCCTTAGTCAGATACAGGTAGATGTATCGCACCTCGGTATAAACCGGCAATCCTCGGGCTTTGGCGGCTTCGGCGATACGCATAGCACGCTCCGACGACATGTGAACGATATAGATGGGCGCGCCGGTTGCTTCGCTGATCCCTACCGCGCGCTGCGTAGCGACCTCTTCGGCCGAAATAGGGCGACTCTCCGCAAAATTCTGCCCCTTGAGGGCTCCGCGTCCTTCCGCCATCAGCCGCTGCTGCGTCGTTCTCAGGATGCTGGCGTCCTCGCAGTGCAACATGGTAAGCAATCCGGCCTTTCCGGCCTGATCGATCAGCTTTACGAAGTTTTCAGCATTCTGGTCGAATTGAGGGCGCATGAGAAAGATCTTCAGAGTGAAACCCCGGTTGTAAAGCATCATAAGATCGGCCGGAGTCAACTTCGTCGGATCGTTAGCAATGAAATGGAGAACTACATCCGTGATTGCCTGCTTCTTGACGATCTCAACGGCTTCGTTCATCGTGTCCGTCGGGCTGTCGTTGGGGTCCTGATTGATGAAATTACCGATAGTGGTGGTACCGCCGGCGAGAGCCGCCCGGCCCGCGGAGGTATAGTCGTCCGCTCCCATAGGAGTTTTGGGCGTCCGCACGGGCGTCAGGTGCACATGCGGGTCGATGCCCCCCGGAAGAATTAGTTTTCCCTTCGCTTCGATTACCTGAGCGCCGGGGCCAGGCGTCAGGTTTTGCCCGATTTCTGCGATCGTGCCGTTGCGGATGCGTACGTCACCGGGCGTGCTGCTTGCGGACGTGACAATCGTTCCGTTTTTTATGACGATCTCGGGCTGCTGTGCCATTGCGGAAATCGCAAGTGCGGAAGATAAGCCAGAGAGTATCCATTTTCGCAGGCCTTTATGCCTCGACCGCTGCTCTGCAGCTCGGATCTTGCGAGGCTTCAAGTCAGAATTTTTGGCCTTTGGCGGGAAAGTAAAAAAAGGAACCATATTGAATTCCGGATTGAGCAAGTCCTTCACCAAAGTGTCGAACCGACGGCCATAAAGCCCCGTTGAACACGAGCAGTTCTAACAAGTCTCGGATTCGATTAATCTTGAGCACACCGAAGTTTTAGCCGATTGAGATCGTACCCAGGCAAGAACGCAGTATGGCGGTTTCAGAAAATTGGCGTTCTCCTACACGGTTGTATGACCGTGAAACGGATCTCACACTTTTGTCAGACGTTTCTCGTCAATCGGGATCAAGGAGAGTGGTATGAGAACGTGAAAGACTCACTGGCATGTCATTAGCGCATAATCCGGCAAGAAACATCGGTACCGGCGCCCGATATATCAAGATAAACAGTCCAGCGCTATTTACCGCCGCCGAACGCGCCGACATCGATGGTGGCTCCGGCGTAGGCTGGATTTTTTTGTGACTCCATGATCGCGGCGGCTTGCGTAAGGTACTGAGCAGCTTCCTGCTTCCGATGGAGCTTTTGCAGCGCCTTGGCTAAGGAGCACATGGTCGCTGCGACGTCCGGCGAGCTCTTACCCAACATGGCTTGTCTCATCTGGAGAGCGCTTCGATACTGAAGTTCCGCATCTAGCCATTTCGAGCGGGCCATATAATAATCGCCGAAATAGGAGCGAATCAAGGAGTAGACTTGCGGTACGGGATCGCGCGCCGCCTCCATCATGTTGACAGACCTATTGAGGTATTGCTCCGCGTCCTTATATCGACGTTGCTGCATATAGACGCGCGCGATCTCGGCGGTGACTACGGCTCGCGCCGTCCCATCAGGCCCCGATGGTTTGCGAATGTACAGGAAGCGCCGAAAAGTTTCTTCGGCTGACTTGTAATCGCCGAGTGCCGAATAAGTCTGCCCGAGATGAAGCAGAACTTCGTCGAACTTCGCGTCGTCGTTCGGATAGGCTTTTTCGCCAATTTGTAAGGCTCGAGTCCACAATTTTTCGGCCTCGGCGTACCGGCCGATCGTGCTTAAGAAGGATGCGTGGATATCCAAAAACTTGATTAAGGCAGGGTCATCGCCGGGCAAAGCTTTTTCCGCTGCCTCGTCGGCCTTCTGTAAACTCTCATTGGCCTCATCGGTCCTCCCCCACAACGTGTAAAGCCAACCCAGCCTGTTAAAGGCCATCGCCGTTTTGAGATCGTTAGGCCCTGCGTAGCGGCTCAGGACAGTTACGGCTTTCTTAAAGCAAGTCTCGGCATCCGGGAAGGATCCTTCTATCTGCAATACCGCTCCAAGGGAACTATAAGCGACCCCAGCCCCGACGAGATCGTTCGCCTCACCGCGTAATTTTAACTCTCGTTGGTAATATTCTTTAGCGTTCGCATATTGACCTAATTCGCTGGAAATCAAACCAAGGTTGTGCAAGTCATTCGAAAGCTCGCTGGGCGGCGTCTGGCCTGACCGCGTCACATTTACGATCTCCCGATAGCAATCACCGGCCTTGGCGAATTCTTTTTGGCTCCAGGCGTTAAGAGCAATTTGTCGTAGATTTTCGAGTGTAGTGGAACTCGGATCCATACACATCTGCGGCAGGTCGATAGCCGCAAGGCGAAAAGTCTGGCAGCACAACATAGCTGGCAATAACAAACAAACGTGGTTCATCTTTCACCTTCTCGACAAGGAGTGGCGATATCCTAAAATTTCAATCCGTTCGGTGCGCCGCTATTCCTTCGACAGCGCCCCAAGCCGGACTCATCAAAATGGGCCTTTAACAGCGTTCCGGCACTTAGCTGGATCGATCCCGCACTCGCACATGGGCAATTCTAGCAGTTATCGAACCGGGCGTGACACAGTCCTCTTTGTCACCCTACGGGATCTCGAAGCAGGTGGAAATTGAGCGGAGCGAAGACGTTCAAATTGTGACTTTTAAAGCGAACTGCACGGAACGTGCCGGCAACTGATTGGTGATGCCTGGAAGAGGCTGCCCAAAACCAGGCCCGGGCGCGGTCCCATTGCCATAGGTACCACTGAAGCCGACAAAGTTGGCGTGGTTCAACAGGTTGAAAATCTCGATCCTCGGCTCAATGCGCAGATGCTCGTTGACGCGAAAGGGTCTTTCCACAAGTGGCGAGATATCGTACGTCGGAGTACCCAAGCCCGTGTTACGCCCGACCACCACGCCGCCGATTACGGGCCGGTCAGTGGTCGCGCCAGTGTCACCGCTATTATTCGTGCCGGTCACAATATTGTAGGGCAGTCCGGACGCAATGGTCGCGATGCCTCCCATGTGCAGACCCCACTTGCCGACCCAGACTCCGCTGAGGACGACACGGTGACGCTGATCGAAAATTGCGTTCGCATTCTCAACCTTGCCGGTGAAATTCGGATCGTTCGGATTTTGACTGGGCAGATCCGGATCGACATTGTCGATGGCATGCGACCAGGTGTAGCTGATCATGACAACCAAACGAGAGCCGACGCGTCCATTCAGATTCACCTGAAGAGCGTCGTAATAAGAGTAGCCATCGTTAACGTCACTCTGAATGACGCTGTAGGGGGGCTGCGGATTCGTTGGTGCGGCGGGATTGCAGGTCATCCCATTTTCGCTGTACCACCAAATCCAATAAGGACGGGTACAGTTTGCAGCTTGCGCTGTCCGCATTTGATTGGACGCAGTCCGGACGAAGGGGGCGGGAGGGTCGACGTCGAGCGGACGATTGATGCGGAGCGTATGGGAACCGACGTAATCAGCCCGCACGACCCAACCATGAGCGATTCGGCGTTCGACTCCGAAAGTCCATTGTTGCGAATACGGATTCAGAAGCCGGTCTGGATAGCCGACCAGCGTCGAGAAAGGAAAAAACTGATTGAGGTAGGCGCCATCGCCTGGCCGAATATAAAGGGTTCGCAGAGGTTCCTGAGCGCCCGCCGGGAAATCAGCCAGAGGGGCTGCCGCTACGCTGGCCGGAAAACCAATTTGTCCTGGCGCGGCTGAGTAGTTAAAAACCCCCGCGGGCCCGGTTAACGCATAGTTAGCCTCGCTATTGTCGGTGACTTGCGAATAATAGATTCCAAAGCCACCGCGGATTACGGTCTTGCCATCGCCGCGCGGGTTATAGGAGAAACCGAGCCGCGGAGCAAAACCGAGTTTAAAATCCGTGAAGGTCTGGCGCTCGTAACGGACTCCGAGATTCACTGCCAAGTCCGGGCGAGGCCTGTAGTCATCCTGCACGAAACCTGATCCTAGAACGTCGTTAACGGTATACGCCGCATTGCCGAAGCTCTGAGTGTAGGTTCGAACGTTGGCGATGTTGTCAAGGTAAGCCGAGCTCTCACAAACGGTGAGGGCGAGAGTACACGTGTTGTAAACGAACTGTCCAAGGTAGATCGGCCCTCCGAATTCCTTGCTGTCGCCGCCTGTGTGCGCGGCTAAAAGATCTGTTCCGAAGTTCAGTGTGTGGCGTCCATGGATCGCTGTGAGAGTATCGCTGATTTCATACTGCCGATTCATCAGCAGCGCGGATTGTGACGTACCTGTTGTGAAGGTTCCGCCGGCCGACACCGGCACCTCATACTGAGTACCGTAGATCACGGGATCGAACTCAGTGATGGGCGAAGCGAGTTGGAATTGTAGCCGAACGTTGTTCACCAGCGATGGGCCGAGCAAGGCTGTCTGGCCGAGTTCCTCGGAGTAAGTTCGCCGCTGAAATACGCGATCCACCGAGGGCAGACTGTTGCCTCCTACAATTCCGTTGGGATTGGTATCACGAAAATCATCCATGCCACTTCGGAAGAACACCGTGTTGCGCTCGCTGAACTGATGGTCCAGCCGCAAGAAACCCAGCCAACCGCGATACAATCCCACGAAGCTCCCGGGCGCTATGGGGGAAGTAACGGGGGATGCACGATCTTCGCGGATGAACTCGCCGGCAGTGAAAAATTGTGTGCGATTGTTCGTCCCGAGCGGACCACCAAGCGATAGATCCGTCTGTCCGAGAGTGTTGCTGGTCAGATCGTTCCCGCTGGCCGCGGTGATTGCATTGAACCCGGAAAGCGCGGCTTCGGTGCCCGCCGGACGCCAGATTTCCAGCAACTGGCCGCGTAGCGCGTTACCGCCGGTCCGAGTGACGATGTTCACGGCACTGCCGGTGCTGCCTCCGTATTCAGCTGAAAACGAATTCACCAGCACCGTCATTTCCTGAACCGCGGGAAGCGGCACGCTAGTAAATATCGTCTGACGTCCCCAACTATCGGTATCGGCGGCGCCATCCACCTCAAACCCTGTTTGCCGGCGTCCCGCGCCATTGGTGGTGAACAGATTCTGATTGGTGAAGATGTCGCCCTGATTGATGGCTGGGCGATTCGCGGAATTGAGAAGCGGCAGATAGGTGATACGGCGGTCCAGTAGGGGCGTCTCCTCAAGCTGCCTGCCCGCGATGCGGTCCCCCAACTGCGGGGCATCGGTGCGAATTTCGTCGGCCACACCCGTTACCGTGATTTGCGAACTGCCTGATTCGATCGCGAGCTGCAGGTTTAGCTCTGCCGTGGTGCCGCCGCGGAGCGATACGTTAGCCAGCTTTGCAGGTGCGAATCCTTCTTTGACTGCGGTAATCGTGTAGTTGGACTCAACCGGAAGCGCAGTGATGGTGAAATCGCCCTGTGAGTCGGTTTGCGCCGCGCGGTTAAGGGAGGAGAAGCTTCTACTGACCGTAACGGCCACCCCGGCTACGGAGGCATGGCTTGGATCCACGATACGGCCGTGGATTGTCGCTGTATCGGGTGTTTGGGCCAGCCCAGATGCCGACCAGAGTACGAGCAGAACGACCGCGATGGCGCTGTGGCATCCGGTGCGCAGTTCGAACTCTCGATCCGAAATTGGCGGCAACGGGTCCGCCTTATCGGTGACCTTGGAAACTAATTCTGAATGCGTGGAGAATCAACCCATTCCTCCGCCATTCTTTCGTTTGATCGGCGGAACGGTCATATCAGGACTCAAGCTGGGCCTTCGGGTATGCCATTCCGTTGCCTTTTCGTAAGCGTTTGCGAGCGCTAAGACCCGGCCTTCGGAAAAGCGTGGACCCGCGATCATCAAACCGATCGGCAAACCGGTGGCAGAAAAGCCGCAAGGAATCGATATGGCCGGAATCCCAAAGGTGTTAAACGGCACGCAGTTGGAGGTCTCGGCAGGCTCGTTCCCGCCGCCGGGGTTCTCTTCGCGAGCCAGCGCGTCATTGATGGTACCTGGCAAAATGCGCATCGTCGGGAGCACCACCAGATCGAAATCGACGAAGGAATCGTCGATGGTCTTCCGCAAACGCTGAAGTTCCCATTGGGCATTGATGTAATCCACGACCCGCGCCGAACAGGTTTCGCTTGCTACATCGTTCAACCGCCGATGCGCCGCCTCAATCGTCCGCCGTTGATTCAGCGAATAGCTCCCCGCTCTGCGTTGATACCACTCCCAGTGAAAGGCTTCAATTTCGCCGTCAAAGTAAGAGCGCGAGTACTTGCCTGGCGGCGGCAGATGCATCTCTTTAGTGCTTTTCGCCAGCTTGGCTAGAACGGTAATGGCCTGCTCTACGCCCTTTCCAGTTTCATCGTCGAGAAAATCAAAGAATGGAGCGCGCGCAATTCCCAACCGCATACTGCCAACCGGCTGCTTCATCGCCGCGACGTAATCCTCTTTCGGGTGATCGACGCTGGCGACGTCGTATTTGTCGTAGCCGGTCATCCCGTTCAGGAGCATGGCGGTGTCCTCGACCGTTTTGGTCATCGGACCACAATGGTCCAGCGAATAAGTGCGGGGGATAATTCCTCGAATTGAAACCAGCCCGTAAGTCGGTTTGAGTCCGACGATACCGCAATACGCCGCCGGCATACGGACGGAACCACCGGTATCGGTGCCGAGCGCTCCGATAGTCATGTCCGCAATCACTGCGGCCGCCGAACCACCTGACGATCCCGCGGAGATACGATCTAAAGCCCAGGGATTGCGCACTGGCCGGAAGTAGGTCGATACGGATGTGGAACCCATCGCAAATTCTTGAAGGTTTGCTTTGGCAAGGATCACTGCACCGGCTTCCTTCAACCGCCGCACGACATCCGCGTCTTCGTCGGGAACGCGGTCGTCAAATACCGCGCTGCCGCCGGTGGTACGTGTACCGGCGGTGTCGATGTTGTCCTTTAGAGCGACTGGAATCCCGTGCAGAGGCCCGCGAAACTTGCGCGCTTTAGCTTCCGTATCGAGATGCGCCGCCTGAGCGAGAGCCGCCTCTTCCATGAGCGTGATGTAGGCGTTTACTTTCGCGTTATAGACCCGGGATCTCTCGATGCATGCGCGCGTCAGCTCGGAGCACGTGATCTCACCCGAATGAATTTTCTTCGCGGCTTCTGCGATCGTGAGCTTGGCCAGCTCATCGGAACCCGACGTCGGGGCAGCATCGAGACGGCCGGCGGCCGAAGCAGCCACTAGAGCGGCACCAGCCGCCATTTCCATAAAATCTCGCCGATTGATCTCTGCCGAGCCAATCGCCTCAGGCTGATCGCTACGAGCAGGTGGTTCCATCTTGCAGTTCCTCTGGGCTCCTCATATTTCGGATGTATCGTTTGCAATTCAAGGCCCAGCGCGGGCGCTGGATGGCCGGCGGCGAGAGGGCCTGGGGAATACAATCAAGCAAAGTCAACTGCCTGAAGATGCGCGACAGGCCCAAGCCGAACCAGCGCAATACACTTGCAATTGGCCTAGACCAAACAAACTGACGAAACTGTCGTTCGAAGGCAGACAAAATTGTTGCCTCAGAGGCTTCAGGGGAGGGTCGAATCTAAACGCCGTATCTCACGTTCCGATGAATCACCGCGAAGATTCAAGAGACGTGACGTCGGCTATCGTGCATTGTAGCCCGGACGCGCGTAGACGCTTACTTTCGGTACTGTGGATCGAACATAAATCCGGTGCCATTTGCCTGCCAGTAGTGAGCCGGGCGGGCGATAAGCGATCACATACTGGTCGCGAAGCGCTCGTCCAGCCTGGACGACAGCCTCCTCCGCCTCGGCGCCGTCTCGCACTCGGAAATGCAGGCCGCCAGTCTTGTCCGAAAGATCCTCGAGCAGGGCGGTCCCCTCACCCTCCTGTGCATGAGCGATTGGTTTCGCCGCCAAGCCTGGATGAAATGGGATGGTACTGCTTGAGGTGGGAGCTATCCCATCCACATTTATCGTGTAGATCTGAACATCAGCCTCCGTCGCTGCCCGCATCAGTTCGCGTTTCGTGTACCGGCTGCTATTATCCATTCCGTCAGACAGGATCAACAGCGCCCGTCGCGACCGCCTCGCTCCCCGCATGCGATTCAAAGCCAGAAACACGGTGTCGATGAGTGCGGTCATGCCCCCCGGACTAACGAATTGCATGCTTTCCTGCAATGCCTCCGTATCAGCCGTGAAAGTCGTGATCGCCTCAGGCTGCGTCGAGACGGTAAATAATAGAAATTCATCTTCCGAATTCGCCGTTCCTAAGAAAGCTTTTACGATATTCGTCGCGCTCGCGAGCGCATATTTCATACTTCCGCTCACGTCCAGAACGATACCGACAGAACAAGGAACGTCTTCCCTGGTAAGAGAAACGATTTGCTGCGACGCCTGATCGTCGAAAATAGCGAAATCCTGCGCATGCAGCCCCGTCACTGTCTTGCCATTGTGATCGATGACAATAACCGGAACCAGCACCATCTGAGCGCTGGTGCGAAATTCACTGGTAGATATCGCAGCTTGCGCGTGCAATTCCGGCGAGGCCAGAAGGAGTAGAAATGCGAGATCCAAAAAACGAACAGTGCGGATTCGAGTCATGGATAAATAAGGTCTCACCTTGTCGAATTAGATACAGCAACCGGTCTGTGTCCATTGCGTGCCGCTTTCGATGGGGCGGAGGCACGCTGCAGAGTGAGTAGCAGTAAATTAGCCGCCTTCAGCGCTTTTCTTAAGCGGCGTGTTGCGTGGTCGTTTTCGGGATTGACGGCGCTTGAAGATTCAGGCGCGTCGCTAGGGGCGAGAAGTGTGCAGAGCACCTTTGCGCGGTCCAGCAATTGGCCGAAAGAATCCGCTGCGGAAAGAACTCTTCGTTTAAACCGCAGGCTGAGCTGATTTTCTAAGACTGCGTTGATGGCCTCAAGCTCTTCCAGGAGATGTAGCTCGCTAGACGCTGCCGACGTTGTGGCTGCTGGAGGCGCCGGTGAAGTAACGGCGCCCGCTCCGACGGGGCTGCGAGACTCCGATCTGCCACAGGTGCCGAACCCGTCGCATTGCTTCTCGGCGCACCTCGCCGACCAATGACTCAGCTCTTCAAAATAGCTGTGAGAAATCGTCGTGGCCTCGTCGATCACTTGGACGTATTCCTGGTTGACGGCGCAAATCCTCCATTGCGTGATGATTTGGCCAACCCTCTGCCGCCCGAGCCCGTAACGGTCTGCGATGTCGCTCATCGACCATCCCCGCACAAAATAAAGAAGCGCGAACCGTGCATGAACGTCCGGTCTAGTCACCTTTTTGAACACCGGCACTTGGGCCGGAAATGTTACAAGATTGCACCTGATTGCCGTTCTTAGTATCCGGTTGCCTGCCTCCCCTAGTAACTCTATGCCGGCTCTGAGCGAATCGAGCGGTCTGATTCTTTTCCGCTTGGGATGTTTTGTATTGAGCTCACTGGGAAGCATCGGGGGCTCTCCATGGTTCGGGAATTCTAGAGGCGGAAGCGAGAGAAACTCCTTGCCAATTCTCTCCGGCGATCTGACTCAAGCGGGTAATCGGCTCGATCTTTTCAGGAATTGGCAATTGCGTATCAAAGATCATCGTGCTCAGCCCCAGAGACGGACCGCTCTGCGGCGTTCGGCTAATCTTCTCCCTATGCAAATTCAGGCCCACCAGAGCGTAGATGAAATAAACGACAGCTTGATCTAGCACTCGAATCGCGCGTTTGTCCTGCGAACTGGCTGGCGGTCAACATGGCCTGCGTCCGTTCGTGGCGTTCTTGTAAATGGGTTTCTCTAGGGACAGCGCCAGAAAACACGGAGCTGAATCTTACGAAACCGTGCGATTTGTTCTAGATCAAAACAAACTTGTCAGACTCGTGGGCCTACACATCTCGGTTTCGCGGAGCGGAACATTGAAAGCCAAGTTTGCGTGAAGGGCGATAAAATCCGCCGACCCTTAGTCGCTAGCGCGTGTCCAAGGCTGAGGGCCGCCAGCCGATCTTCGATCCGCGCATCAGGTTCTCGTACACCTTGCCGCCTTTCATCACAAATACGGCGCGCCCCGAAGCGTACACGTCCTTGAGCGGATCCCCGTCGAAGCCAACAATATCGGCCTGCATGCCCGGCGCTATCGACCCGATTTCGTTACCCAAATTAAGCGACTCGGCCGAAAGCGACGTCACGGAGACGAGCGCCGCCATAGGATCCTGGCCGCCGTCCCTTACACGGATGATGAACTCACGATAATTCTGGCCATGCGCGCCCGCGGTAGCATCGGTACCGTAGATGATCTTCAGATCCTTGTGCTTGAGGGCCTTCTTAAACGTGTCGAGCACAATGGAAACACCTTTCCCCATCGATGCGAAGCCTTCTTCGTTATAGTTTCCGATGCCGAAGTACTTGGGTTTGTTCTCAAGGTAGTTTTGAAGCACCAGGCCGATATTCGGGTCGTAGTAGGTCCCACGCTGGACCATCAGATCGAACACATCGTCCGTGACATAGGCGCCGTGCTCCACGGAGGTGCATCCGGCAACCGTCACTGCTCTGGCCGATTCCGCTGAATGGGCGTGCACGATGGTGCGCAGCCCAAGCGATTTTGCCTCGCCGCAGGTGGCGTCAATCTGCGCTTGCGTTAACGTGATCGCGCCGCCCTCACGGATGCTCTTGGAGGCGAATAGCTTGATGAGGTCGGCGCCCTGCTGCTTGCGTTCGCGCACCAGTTCCCGCATCCGCGCCGCGTCTCCGCTGCCTTCCGTCAGTGCTTGAAGCGAGGTAAGAATCCGGGGCCCGGGGATGATGCCGCGCGCGATAGCGTCGCGCAGATCTTTGTCCTGGATTGAGCCGGGGCTTTGGATGGTGGTGAACCCTCCATTGAGTGTCGCAACGGCATTATCGGCGATGTGCCAAAGCGCCTGGGAGGGCGGCTCATCGCGTCCGGACAACCGATTGTTGTTATCGAAATGAAAGGCGATGTGGGAATGCGTATCGATCCAGCCGGGGGTAACGGCGAGCGCGCTTAGATCGTAGGTAATGGCTTTCGCAGGCGCCGCACCACCGATGCGCGCAATTTTGGAACCTTCCACCACTACCAGGACGTTGTGCAGCGTTTTCCCTTTTCCGTCATAAAGCGTGGAGGTCTTGAGCACGATCGGCCGCTCTTGCGCAATGAGCGCAGCCGCGGATAGCGCGAGAAGAATTAGCCCCTTCATCTTGACGCCTGCGTACAGAATAAGCAGCCCTTGGCTGCTCTGAGGTTCGATTGGGTCATCGTCGACGCTGGCATGCGAAGGCGGCTCATAACCTCAGCAACAAACATGCCATCTCTATTTTTATCCACCCGAAAGTTTGGAATTCAGGTTCGGCTGAAGATGGCAGATGGATTGCACCCCGAAAAAATATGCACGTTTCCCCGGCCATCCGGATCGCGGCGTTCGGTCTGGTCTCATTGGCGGCAGGTACAGCGCAGGACGTCGCGAAGCTAATGCAGGATCCGGCCGTCCAGGCCGCTCTGGAGGCCGCGAAACGCAATGAACCGCATTTCATAGAAGAGCAGATCCGCATCTGCGAAATCCCGGCACCGCCGTTCCACGAAGATGCGCGGGCAAAAGAACTGCAAAAGCTCTTTCAGCAACTGGGCCTGCAGGACGTTAGGACGGATAAAGCCGGCAACGTGATCGGCGTGAGACGCGGGGCCTCGGCGCACCCTAATCTGCTTTTCCAAGCCCATCTGGATACGGTATTTCCGGAGAATACGAACGTAAAGGTCACGCGGGAAGGCGACATTTTAAAGGGTCCAGGAATTGGCGATGATTGTCGCGGCCTAGCGATGATGTTGGGTGTGATTAAAGCGCTCGATGAAGGAAACGCGAAGACCGGAGGGACGATCACTTTTGCCGCCGATACGGGAGAAGAAGGCCTGGGGGATCTTCGTGGTACGAAGAATCTGTTCAATGATAGTTTGAAAGGACAAATCGACGAGTTTATCTCCGTCGATGGAACGGGTCTCAATGTGGAGGATGTCGGTGTCGGCAGTTACCGCTACCGAGCTACTTTTAAGGGTCCTGGCGGGCACAGCTACGGCGCCTTCGGCATGGCCAATCCGATCCAAGCCATGGGGCGAGCGATTGCGAAAATCGACAATTTCGAGGTGCCCAGTAATCCTAAAACAACTTTCAATGTCGGCCGCATTGGCGGAGGTACCTCGGTCAACGCCATCCCGTTCGAGTGTTGGATGGAAGTGGACATGCGCTCGGCCGACAAAGACGCGCTGGAGGCCTTGAACATGAAATTTAAGGCTGCAGTCGAGGAGGCCGTCGAGGAAGAGAACCATCGCTGGAATGGCCGCGGACCGGTGACAGTCTCAAACGAGCTGGTTGGAATGCGTCCGGCGGGGAGCACTCCGGCGGATTCTACTATCGTGCTGACGGCGGTCGCGGTCACGAAGCTCTTCGGCGTGGACCCTAAGCTACGGGAGGGATCTTCCGATTCCAATGTCCCCATGAACTTGGGAATTCCAGCTGTCACAATCGGCGGCGGAGGAATGGGATCGGGTGCTCATTCGCTTGGTGAAACCTTCAATAGTAAGGATTCCTGGCTCGGGACACAGCGCGGCCTCATGCTGGCCGTCGCCTTAACGCGTAACTGACCGCGTGCCTGTTGGGCCACGTGTACTGGTTGCAAATCTGTTGGATCGTCATCGGTGTCTTACATATTTGTAATTCTTGCGGCGGGCAAGAGTAGCAGCTCCATTATGTTCCAACGCGCTCCATCCATCCACATCGCTGGTTCGTTCTTTCCGGTATGGATGCTTTGCCTCGGTGCGGTGATCTTCACTGTCGCCTGACGACTTCTGTTGATCCGCGCGGGCCCGGAGGGGAATTAGGTCCGAGCATCATCATCGATCCGAGTATGGTGACTCTGTTCGTGCAGGATCTGGCTGATTTGCTTTCGATACTAAGGGCCTACGACACGCGCAACCTTGTGCGGATTTCTCGGAATCGCTGATCGTGGCAGGCGCCGTGGCCGCGGTGTGGATGGTCCCGCAGCATGTCAATACCACCCACAGACCGACGATGCCGAGGTGTTCGCGAACCTGATCGGCATTGCGCCGGAGGTAGAAGGCCGTATCGTCAAAATCAATGTCAAAGATAACCAGCTGGTGCGGAATGTCGTATCGCTGTTTGAGATCGATCCCGGTCCGTACGAGTATGCTCTCGAAATGACACGGTCGCAGCAAGTAACATTCGAAGGACAGATTCGGGATCTGCAGCGGACGATCTCTGGGCAAAACGATGCCATTCGAGCCGCCCAAGCGAAATGAAGCGGTGCCGAAGCGAGGGCGCCGGGGCCGCGCAGGCGAGTCCAGACGTTGCGTAAGCGGAATTGACAGGGCCGCAAGACGATTACGCCTATGCGGAAAATAATGTCCTGTGCCTCGAACCGCTGCAATTGTCGCTGTGACGATGGGGCATTCTTTTCCATAGTCCAGCGCTTTGGGCCAACCTGTCACCGGTGCACAGCTCTGCGGTCATGGGCGATAGTTTTCTGGCGCTGGGCGCAGTTTCGCTGGTCTTCGACAATGGACTCGGCGTTGAGTGGGCCCTTGCTTTATAGTTCGCTGGACCAACGCGGAGAAGAGGACGCGCCGCGCCGCGCCGCGCCGCGCCGGATGAGGCTGCCATGATCGTTGGGGAACGACGACCCCAATCGTCGTCACGCGCCGCTGACCGGCGCGCAGAGTGCATTCGAATCCTACAACTTTGTCTGCTCGTGGTCGCTAACCAACACCTTTGTCGCGATCGCGGCGAGTCGCTCTGATCAGCAACGACTCCGGCTTCCAAACTGACGAACGGTTTGGCGATCATTCTTAAGTCGCTTTCGTTCATGATCGGGTCGATCTGCGAACCACCGGCGGAGGACGGGCATTTCCAGACAAGTGGGCCTGAAAGTGCTCCTGAACACACCAAATTTGCTAATGTTCGCTACTGTTATCACGGTACAACTGCCGGCGCGGCGCACACTCCGCATGGGTGCGTCACGATCCTCGATGCGAGGTCCCGAGCACCGGAAAATGAAGCCGGTGCCGGACTCCGTTGGATCACACGTGGTATTGATATTAAATACGCCGCGGTGGCGGGGCGGATCACCTTGTTCTTTGGCGCCCGCTGTCTATCGCGCCCTGTTTCGCGCCGATCATGCGATTCTCTGCGAGTTTCGCCCAGGCATCGGCAGCCACGTTCAAGCGTTCATCACACAGCCACGTTCAAGCGTTCATTACATTGGTCCGGGTCGCGCGCTGTGCGCCTGGATCAGCGGGCAGGCTTCGGCCCGGTCTGGAGTGATCGACCGCATTGACGCACGCAACGTTCGCGGCCGAACGAAAGCTTGTTGACGCTCCGGTGAAAGGATCGTGTCCGCCAGAGCGGCTACGGCGGGGGCAACGTCAGCCCACCGGAGAGTGCGACGCGGCATTATCGGCAGATCTGAGTTCAGGGTTTTAATAAGCTCCTCGGAGAGAGCAAATTAGGGTCGGGCGACGTAAGGCCGGCTAAGTATTGAATCGATTTTCAGGGGGAAGGATCAACTAATGAAACTTGGCAGGCTTATACTCTTACTCTCGGCGGTTATCGCATCTGTTGCTCCAGCGCTATACGGGCAGGGGACCACAGGATCGGTTGTAGGGACGGTCAAGGATTCGAGCGGCGCCATTGTCGCTGGGGCCACTGTGACTGTACGCAATCAGGGGACAAACACTGTTCGAAATGCCACCACAACCTCGGACGGCGATTTTAACGTGCCGCTGCTCCCTCCGGGCACTTACGATGTCACGATTCAGAAGCCGGGCTTTCGCGATGCCGTCTACAAGGACGTGACGCTCGACGTAAATCAGACAGCCCGCGTTGACGGCACGCTGGCGGTTGGCACTCAGTCCGAGACAGTGAACGTCGAATCGGCCGCCCCGCTCGTGAACACGGATACTTCCTCTGTCGGGCAGGTTATCAGCGACCAAAGCGTCAACGAACTCCCGATGAATCAGCGGAACTTTGTCGGTCTGGCGTATTTGACGCCTGGAGGCGCTCTGCCTACCGAAGGCACCACTGCGTCCACACAGGGCCTGAGCATCAGCGTGAATGGCAAGAAGGACAACATGAACAATTTCATGATCGATGGGATCGACGACAACGATACCGTTATCGGTCAGTATGCGGCTATACCGACTCTGGATTCTATCGAGGAGTTCAAAGTGGAAACCGGTAACTATTCAGCTGAATATGGGCGCAACGCGGGTGGTCAGGTCAACGTTCTGATCAAGAGCGGCACGAATGAGTATCACGGCACTGCGTACGAGTTTGTGCGCAACCGTCACATGGATGCGAAAAACTTCTTCGACCAGCCATCCTGCACCGAGACGTCCATTCCCGGTACCTGCGGTCCCATCCCACGATTAGATCGCAGTCAGGCTGGAGGCTCGATCGGAGGGCCGGTTCAGAAGGACAAGACTTTTTTCTTCATCGCATTTGAATATCTGAATCAGAACAGCGCAGTTACGGAGGAAGCGACGGTTCCCTCGCAGGCGCAGCGCGCGGCCGCATTGGCCGCAGTTCCCGCTTCCCTGATCAATCCGGCGGGCTTGAACACACTCAACCTTTACCCAGCGGCGAACGTGGGTACGAACCTGCAGACATCCAACACTTTTGTATCGGCGCCAACTTCCTCTCAGACTACGCCGTATTACGTAGGAAAGGGAGACCGGAGACTGGGGGACAAAGACACCATCAGCGGGCATTTTGTTGCGTCGTGGTATACGACGCACAATGCGTTCGATCCGATATCGCCTTATACTTTTCTGCCGGGATATGGCACGGAAATCCTGCAGCACGGGCAGAACGTCGGAATCGGCTGGACCCATATTTTCTCTCCCAGGCTCGTGAACCAGTTCCTCGCCGGATACAACGGTGAGGACGGCGAATGGCGGCTGGAAAACAATGCAAACATAACTTGTCAACTTGGATACCCGGATGTTGCTGCCTCGGTTCCTGGTGTACCTCGGACTGCTTGCGGATCTACCATTATCAGCGGCGCGCCCAACATTTCGGTGTCAGGGTTTTCCGGTCTCGGCGACAATACCCAAGCGCCCGAAATACATCCGACCTACACCCCGCATTTCTCGGAGAGTCTCGCCTGGACTCCGGGTTTCGATGGCGGCAGGCACCAGATCAAATTCGGTTTTGACACTCGTTACTACAGGTACCAAATCCTCTGGTGCACAGTAGCTTGTCGCGGCCTTTGGGCGTTCAGCGGAAACGCTCCGACGGTGCTTGGAACCGGCACAAATTCGCTGGAACAGCTACTGGTCGGACAACCCACCAACGCGGAGGACATCAGCAACGGGAATCTGGAACATTTTCGCCAGCACACCTACGCGGGCTATATCCAGGACGATTATCATGTCTCGCAGTCGCTTACGCTAAACTTAGGATTCCGCTACGACTACAACGGCCCGCAGTTCGATCCTTAAATCAGCTGAGCATTCCGAACCTGAGTCCGGCTTCGGCCACCTGCTCACCGAAGCCAAACTGTCAGTTCATCGTCGCCGGGACGGACGGGCTGACACGGTCCACTTATCACTCCTATTACAAGAACTTCCAGCCGCGGGTCGGTTTCGCCTGGCGGCCATTCAAGAGCGATGGTTTCGTGATCCGCTCCGCGGCGGGCCTCTACACAGACACCGTCACTATTCTGGGGTCTGAGCGTGGGTCTGCAGCCTCCATTCCGGACCAACAACCTCGTCCAGAATCCCACCGGGGTTTATACCATTCAGAATATTCTGGATCAGCCTCCCACTTCGATTCTTCAGACTGGGACATTCATCGATCCGGCGTTCCGGGACCCATACTACATTCAGTGGAATTGGATGCCGAGTATTCGTTCAAGAAGAATTACCTCCTCGATGTGGGTTACGTCGGAACGAAGGGTGATCACATAAACGGGAGCCAAAATCTTAACCAGCCAAATATCGGCGGGACAGCGGCCTATCCTTACTTTGGCTCACGGTCAGCGAAACAGGCGCTGACCGCTGGAGTATTTATAACGCTTTGCAGGCCAAGGTGGAGAAACGGGGAACCGAATGGGCGATGCTGGCTTCCTATACGTGGTCTCGCAGCATCGACGATACCAATTACGGCGGGGCCGGCGGCGGTTCGACGCCGCAATATGCGTACAATTTTGCCGCCGAGAAGGGACCCAGCAGCTTCAATGCTAATCAGCGCATCGTTATCAGTTACCTTTACAAGTGCCCATCGGCGCCGGATCATTCCTTTGCGGGGAGAGGTTGGCCTTCTCACATACTGGGCCACTGGCAAATCACCGGAATATTCTCTGCACAGACCGGCCAACCGTTTACAATCAATGACGCTTCTCCGCAAAGCGGGACTTTGCCCAGCGGGTCCGCCGACCGGCCGGACGTAGTCGGCAATCCCATGGTTGCGGGGCCGGTCGCGGGCAATCCGACATGTGTGGCTCCTACGCAGGTCGGAATTCCCAGCATGTGGTTTAACCCTTGCGCATTTCTCTTCGTGAAAGGCCAATTCGGCGATGAAGGACGAAACGCTCTCATCGGACCGGGGTACGTCAACTGGGATGTTTCCCTGATGAAGACGGTTACGTGGTCGGAGAAGCGGAGAATGGAGTTGCGTTTCGAGGCCTACAACATCTTCAATCACCCGAACTTCGACTTTCCCGACCGCCTTTTGGGCGATGCGACTTTCGGGACAGGTTCTTTCATCGAATGGTTATGGCGGGCGGCCGCCGCGTCAGATCCAGCTAGGGGCCAAATTCTACTTTTAGCTCGGTGGACGGAAAAACGATTTGAGGGAACCATAGGTGGACTGCATTTAGAAACCGACCTGCCGGATCCGGCTCGGCTGACGCTCTATTTCTAGCCGGCGATGCGGTTCACGTCGGAACTTCACGCCGGCGCTCAGGGTCCCAGGAGAAGAGATCATGCAAAGCTTTTCCCGCCGTCACTTTCTCGCCGCCAGCTGTGGGGTGGTGGTAGCCGCGCCACGCTCCTTCGCAGCGGGCAGCGACGATCTTTCCGCGCTTACCCTGAAGCAGGCTTCGGAAGGAATCCGCTCGAGAAGATTCACGCCCCTGGAACTGACCGAAGCCTGTCTAGGGCGCGTAAAGACTTACAACCCCAAGATCAATGCATGGATTACGGTAATGCGCGAACAGGCCCTAGTGCAGGCCAAGGCGCTGACCGCGGAACAGGCTGCCGGAAAACTTCGCGGTCCGCTGCACGGGATTCCGATCGGACTCAAGGACAACATCGACACGGCCGGCGTTCGCACCACGGCGGCCAGCCAGCTTTTCGAAAACCGGGTTCCGAATGAGGATGCCGAGGTGGTGCGCAGACTCAAGCTGGCGGGAGCCATCCTGATCGGCAAGTGCAACATGCATGAATTCGCGCATGGCGGGACCTCGGCGATCAGCTACTGGGGACCAGTCCGGAATCCGTGGAACCTGGAGCGCAATTCAGGCGGATCCTCAGGCGGCTCCGCCGCGGCGGTTGCGATGGATAACTGTTATGCCGCTTTGGGAACCGACACCGGCGGTTCCATTCGCACGCCTTCGTCCTATTGCGGCGTAGTCGGCTTTAAACCCACTTATGGACGCGTCAGCATCCGCGGCATCATCCCATTGACGTGGTCTCTGGATCACTGCGGGCCGATTGCCCGGACCGTGGAAGACACAGCGATTGTTCTGCAGCAGATCGCCGGCTATGACCGCCTGGATGTCGACAGCGCCGACCAACCAGTGCCGAATTATTCGTCGGGAATCGGCGCTCCCGTGTCGCAATTCCGGCTTGGTCTTCCGCCGCAATTCTACGACGATCTGGAAGACGACGTCTCGCGCGCCGTCGAGGACGCGCTGGCGTTGCTCAACAAAATGACCCAGGGTTCCAAAGAAGTATTCCTGCCTTCGCTCACGGGAACACAACTTGGCGGAGGCGAAGGCTACGCTTATCACGAGGAATACATTGCGCACGGAGGAGCGAACGGATACGAACCCATAACACGTCGCGCGGTGGAGAATGGCGCACAGGCGAAGGCGGCCGATTACGTGCGTGCCTGGCGGAAGCTCCAGTTGATCCGTCGCACGATTAATGACTCGTTCCAGAACGTGGATCTCTTGATCACTCCGACGCGACGTCACACCGCACGGACCATCGAAGAAGAGATCAAACGCGCCGCCAACGACAAACCGAAACCTCCCGATCCGGAAAATACAAGCCCGTTCGATTCCTATGGCCTTCCCTCCATCAGCGTGCCTTGCGGCTTTTCGAAGGCGGGCATGCCGATCGGCCTGCAGATCAGCGGGCCGGCCTTTGGTGAGCTTAGCGTGCTGGCGTTGGCGCACGCTTATCAGGAAGCGACCGACTGGCACAAACAACGTCCCCCCCTCGATCCGAATACGAAAGTTCCGGTCCTCGGCGAAGCTGCAGCCGGCCAGACCGGTGGTTAGCCGGGAATTGCGATTGTCGGCATAACTCGCCAATCCTGTCCCACAGCCTCAGTGCCTTCACGCTTCTATACTGCCCCCTCAAGCGTTTCCGAACCCATTGTTAGGTGTCGAAGCGTACCCGAGTAGCTTTCACTGTCGCGATCGGGGCAAAACCTACAGGTTTGTAAGAGCACGAGAGGAATCCGACGGCCTTGTCGGTATCTTGCTGGAATTTCCGCCGGTCGAATTATCGGCCAGCCTTTTTATGTGGAGGCTTTAGTCGCAACGGGCAGCTTTTGCGGCAAACACGGCGCATTTGGCGAGCGCCTTGCTAGCAACCCAAGCCAACATGACCCAACTTCCTCTGCTCCCGGAAAACCGTCCCGATTCCGACTCGGCGTCGCCGACTTCGAACCTGATGGAACCAACGACGCGACGATCGTTGCTGAAAGGAAGCCTTGCCGCTGCCGGCCTGGCGCTCGGAATGGCCGATGCTGTCCGGGCGCAACCGGCGTTGGAAATCGTAATCCGGAATGGAACCTTGGTCAACTCGACCGGACGTCAGGAAAGCGATCTCCGCATCCGCAACGGTCTGATCGCCGAGATCGGTCCTAACCTGACGCCTGGAGCGGGGGCGCAAGTTCTGGACGCCAAGGGCAAGCTGGTTCTGCCCGGGGGCATCGATCCGCACGTGCACCTCACGCCGGTGCGGACCTCCAGCACTTTGAAAGGATCCGACGACTACACGTCGGCATCGCTATCGGCGCTGGCGGGCGGTAAAACCACCATCAGTAACTTCATCAATCAGGAACCCGATAAGAGCGTGGCAACGACGCTGACGGAGGCAGCCGAAGTCGTCGCCAAACAAGCGATCGCGGATGTGGTTCTGCACTACGTAGTGAACGATCCGACCAAATTGACTCCGGCCGACGTCAAAATGTTGTACGACCGTCAGTTCACCCTGAAGATCTTTCTGGTTCGCCCCCAGTTCGACCAGCACGCTGCCGAGAACGTGAAGCTGATTGCCGAGGCCGGCAAGGCTGGCCTGCTCACCATGCTGCATTGTGAAGACGCCAGTATTCTTACGGCAAGACACGAGCGGATGATGGCCGAAGGGCGCGGCAAGCTGGTAGGTCAGAATTTCGCCGAAGCAGGACCCGTGGCGGCGGAGGAAGTTGCCACCGTACGTGCGATCTGTATCAGCGAGACGACGGGGGCACCGGTATATATCGTTCACATGTCGTCGGAGCGGGCGATGCGGGCGGCCGAAGCGGGCCGGGTGCGCGGTTTGCCGGTATACACCGAAGTGCGATTTATTTACCTGCATCTGACAAAGGAGCGGTTCAACGAGCCGGACGGTTCGATATACACGGGTGCTCCTCCGCTACGCGATAAGAGCGACCAGGACTATCTCTGGAAGGCCATCGCAGATGGCAGCGGCGACGTCGTGGACACAGATCACGTCGGCTATACCCGCGCCGAAAAGACTGACCCGGAGAACAGCATCATTCATTCGCGGAACGTCGCGAACTATCTGCAGGACCAGATGCCGTTGCTTTATTCCGAGGGCGTTCGCAAAGGACGAATCACGCTCGAGAAGATGGTGGCTTTAACGTCTACGAATCCCGCCAAACTGTTTGGCCTGTATCCGCGCAAGGGCGCCATCGCGGTCGGATCGGACGCCGACGTCGTGATCTGGGATCCCAACCTGACCAAGAAGATCCGGGACGAGGACATTCTGTCGAATGGTCATTTCTCGATCTTCAATGGGTGGGAGCTAACCGGCTGGCCGATTACCACGATCCGGCGCGGAGAAGTAGCCTACCAGAATGGCAAGATTCTTGCCCAGGCGGGCAGCGGACAATTGGCGCCCCGCAAACATTGGGAGAGACCCTGAGCAGCAGCTTCGGCGCCGTGTGAGTTAGTCCCACTTGCCTTTCACCGCCTCAAGCGCGGGCTTCACGTCTGGATCCGCGTCAAATCGACCTTCCCCAGGGTAAATATCCACGCACGCTACGGCTACAGCTCGCAGTAATCTACCTACAAGGTTGTCTGATCGAGAAACAATCCCAACAGATTTGTAGGATCAGGTCCGCTATCTTCCTGCCATGGCCGGATCGATCTTGCTTGCACGCCCCCTACTCTGACGTCAGGGCACGATGACCCGAGTGCCTGATTCAGTGACCGCTTGCGAGTTTCGCATCGTCTCAATCGGATCTCGAAATGCCGGCTATCGTTTTCCCAGATGTTGTTTGGAATTGAACTTGCCTTTAAGAACGAGTAATTCGTGCAAACAGCGTCGTTGAGGAATCCATGGCTCGGGGTTGTGTCGCATTCCAACGAGGCTGAGGTGATTCGGGAGACTGGGCCTGGGTGATGCGAAATCAGGATCGAAATGAAATTGCCGTCGTGATGCGGGATAGATAGAAACTCATAGGGGAAAGCACGCATGAAACTCAATCTATTGTCAATGGCGCTCTGGGCGCTGCCATTCCTTGTCCTTCCGGCTCGAGCGGGTGACCTCCCCAAGGTAATGTTGTTTTCTACGGGCGGCACCATTCAGGGCAAAGGGCCCCGCCGGGATAAAGTTTCCGACTATAAGGCCGCTCAATTCACTCCGAAACAGCTGCTGGACGACTTGCCGGAAGCCGCGAAGATAGCTGACATGAGCTGCGAGGAAATCGCGGCTACCGGCAGTGGTGGGGTCAATGCGAAGATACAGCTCAAACTGGTGAAAGAGATCAACGCATGGCTCGCGCGACCCGATGCGGTTGGCGCGGTGGTTACGCACGGCACGGCTACATTGGAAGAGACGGCCTACTTTCTTAACCTGACCGTTCATTCCGATAAACCAGTGGTAGTGGTAGGCGCGATGCGCCCACATTCGGCCATCAGCAGGGACGGCCCTCTAAATCTATACAATGCGATTCGGACCGTTATAACGCCCGAGGCCCGCGATAAGGGCGTCATGGTGCTGCTGAATGACGAAATCAATGCGGCTCGTGATGTGACAAAAACCAATACCGAGCGCCCGAATACCTTCGAGGCCCGGGACCTCGGACCGATCGGCTTTGCCGATTCCGATCGGATCGTGTTCTACCGGAAGTTGCTCTACCGGCATACCCACAAGTCTGAATTCGATGTCGATCAGCTAGACGAATTGCCGAAAGTGGACATAGTTTACGGCTACCAGGAGGGGGGCCGCACCGCGGTTGACGCGCTGATCGCTGCTGGGGCCAAGGGGATCGTCCTGGATGACAGCTCGCCTGGATTCGCAGCGGCATTTACCGACGGCCGTGCGAAAGGCGTGGTGTTCGTGCAAAGCGATCGCAAAGGGAGCGGCCGAGTGCTGGAGACCGCTCGCTCACGGGAGCGGGGCATGGTGACGGCTGACAATCTCAATGCACAGAAGGCGCGGCAGTTGCTGCGCCTGGCGCTGACCAAGACCTCCGATCCCAAGGAAATCCAGCGAATGTTTGACGAATACTAAGTCCAGAGCGGTGAACTCATGAGAACCAACATCGTCGCCATCTTAATTGCGCCGTGGTCGCTATTCTGCGTCGCCCAGGAGATTCCCGGTAGTCCACCTCCGATCACAGCCGAATCATCGAAGCTCCCGCACGTCGTTCTGATATCGATGGGCGGCACGATCGCCAGCCGCGCGGCCGATCGTATGAATATCACCAACTACGGAGGCAAAGGAGTGCCCCGGGTCGATCCGCAGGATTGGATCCACGACCTGCCGGAATTGGCGGACATTGCCCGAATCACGCTGGAGGATTTGCGGCCTCCCGCCGGCCGGGAGGCACGCGAGAGCATGGAAGATATGCGAGTCCTAGCCAAGCGGCTAAACCAGCTCGCCGACGATCCAACCGTGGACGGCATGGTGGTCACGCATGGAACGAACACCATGGCCGAAGTCGCGTTTTATGCGAATTTGACGGTTAAGACCGACAAACCGATCGTCTTCGTTGGGTCGCAACGTCCGTGGACCGGCATCTCGGGGGACGGTCCTATTAACCTCTACGATGCCGTGCGCGTGGCCGCTTCGCCGCAAGCGCGGGATAAAGGTGTTTTGCACTGCATGGACTATAACATCAACACTGCACGTGATGTCACCAAGACCAGCGCTTATCGCATACAGACGTTCAAGGGCATCGATGTTGGCATGATCGGTTTCGCCGACCCGGACCGAGTCGTGTTTTATCGCGAGCCGACGCGCAGGCACACTACCACGTCGGAATTCGCGGGCATGGATATTGAGTCGCTTCCAGCGGTCGAGATTTTTTATTCATATACGGAAGCGCCCGGTTATGTTATCGATGCGGCGGTCGAGCACGGCGCGAAGGGCATCGTGGTGGACGGAATCGGCGCCGGCGCCATGACGAGTTCCGAAACGGAAGCCATTAAACGCGCCCAGGCGAAAGGCGTGGTTGTGGTTGCCACGGCGCGGGTGCACGGGGGGCGTGTGCAGGAGACCATAAATCGTACGGCGGCTCATATTGTCAACGGCGACAACCTGCCTCCGGAAAAAGCTCGCATCCTGCTCCAACTCGCATTGACGAAAACGAATGACTGGCACGAAGTCAAGCGATACTTCGACGAATACTGATTGTCCACCCCAGCATCAGGCTCGGGATACTTCTACCAATCCCGCAAAGTTTTTATGCCTGTGTCCGCATATAGAATTGAAGCTTCGGCGCTCGCCGAATGTCTGGTGAGACTCAAAGCAGAGGCAGTCCGGCATTGCACGTTTGTCATCTTATTAGCAATTTTTGACGACATCACAGCCGAATAGCACGGGCATGATGATCTCGCGCGCGGGCAGCGTTGTTGGGGCCCCTGCCGATCTCTGCCTGGCACTCCGCCCGTGGGTCTGCCCCAAAACAATGCCGCGGACTTGGAACCATCTCGGCACATCGCGCGGCAACGCGGCGCGGCAAGTTTCACCACAGCAGCGGAGTCGGCATCTCTACCTGGTCAACCAGCCGGAAAAACCTACAGTCTTGTCGGAAACTCCTCCGAATTGTTGCTAATCCTCGCATGAATGATATTTTTCCAAAGAAGAGGGATGCGTCTAACGCATTGCTATTCTTCACGCGTCGTGCGGCTTGACGCGCTGGTCGCGCAGTCGCGTGCCGTTTGGCCGACACCGTGCTCTAGCCGGTAGCCAATATGATTCGATTCTCGCTGCTTGCGGAAAAAGTCGGCGATCTCGACGCGGCCCGCGGGATTATTTGGTTGAGTCGCAGGGCGCCATCGTTGCGAGAAAAACGATGGATCGCGGTCGCCGCCCTTATCTTCGCAATGATCCGTGTGGCGGACGCCCAGCAAGCAGCCGAAATCCTTATCCGAAACGGCCTGATCGTAAATTCGAGCGGACAAGTGGAAGGAGATTTGCGCATTCGCGACGGTTTGATCGCCGAGATCGGGGCTAACCTTACTCCCGGGCCTGGCGCTCGCGTCATTGATGCAACCGGCAAGTTGGTGCTTCCTGGCGGTATCGACCCGCACGTGCACCTCACGCCGGTTCCGACAGCGACCAGCGATAAAGGAGCCGACGACTATACCTCGGCATCGCGCTCAGCCTTCGCCGGCGGTAAAACAACCATCGGCAATTTCATCAATCAGGAACCTGGGGTCAGCGTGGAGAAAACCCTGACGGAGGCCGCCGCGCTGGTCAAAAAGCAGGCCATGTCCGATGTAATTCTCCACTACATCGTAGACGACCCGGCCAAGATCACTCCATCCGACGTCGCAATGTTGTACGACCGCCAATTCACCTTGAAGATTTTCCTGAGTCGTCCCGGATTTGACCAGAACGCGGCGGGGTTCGTCAATCTGATCCACGCGGCCGGCTCGGCGGGATTGCTTACCATGCTGCATTGCGAGGATGCCAGCATCACCAGGACCACCCGCGAGCGGATGGTGGCCGAGGGACGTGGCGCGCTCAAGGGGCAGAACTTCCCCGACTCCGCGCCGCTTTCAGCAGAGGAGTTCGCTACCCAGCGCGCGGTGGCGATCAGCGAAGCCACGGGTGCTCCGGTGTACATCGTCCACATGTCGTCGGAACGCGCGATGCGTGCGGCCGAGGCGGGACGGGCTCGCGGATTGCCGGTGTTCACGGAAGTGCGGTTCATTTATCTGCATCTGACCAAGGAGCGTTTCGATCAGCCGGATGGCCCAATCTTTACGGGCGCGCCGCCGCTTCGCTCTAAGGGCGATGCCGACTATCTTTGGAGTCTCCATTGCGGACGGGAGCGGCGATGTTGTCGATACCGATCATGTCGGCCACACGCGCGCCGAAAAGATGGATCCGCGGAACAGTATCCTCCGGTCGCGGGCAGCCGCGAATTATCTCCAGGACCAAATGCCGCTGCTTTATTCGGAAGGCGTTCGCAAGGGACGCATCACGCTGCAGCGGATGGTGGCGTTGTCCTCAACGAATCCGGCCAAGCTGTTCGGTCTCTACCCGCGCAAGGGTGTGATTGCAGTCGGGTCCGACGCCGACGTCGCGATTTGGGACCCCAACCTGACGCGGACGATTAAAGACGAGGACATTCTGTCGAATGGCCATTTCTCGATCTTTGCAGGATGGCAGCTGACGGGCTGGCCCATCGTCACAATCCGGCGCGGAGAAGTGGTCTACGAAAACGGGAAAATTCTCTCAAAAGCGGGCAGCGGCCAATTAGCGCCGAGGCATCACTGGGAAAGGCCGTAACTCTACGGCGCGGGACAGAAAGGAACCAAAAATGGAACTCATGATGCGACCATTATTGTTCGAAGGAAGGTTATTGCGCAGAGCGGCTTGGATCGCCGCGGCCGCCGCCATTGTGCTGGTCGGCTCCGCTATTGCCCAACAGCCCTCCGAGCTCATTATCAAAAATGGATTGATCGTAACCACCAGCGGGCGCACGCCGGGCGACCTGCGCATCCAGAATGGCACGATCACCGAAATCGGAGCGAACCTCACCCCGGGTTCCGGGGCCCAAGTGATCGACGCGACCGGCAAGTTGATCCTTCCGGGCGGAATCGATCCGCATGTGCACCTAACGCCGATCCGGACGGAGAAAACGATGAAGGGAGCCGACGATTATACTTCCGCATCGCTGTCAGCCCTCGCGGGCGGTAAGACCACTATTAGCAATTTCATCACGCAACAGCCCGATACCCCGGTCGAAAAGACGCTCACCGAGGCCGCCAAAATCGTAAAAAAACAAGCGATTGCCGATGTCGTGCTGCACTACATCGTGAACGATCCCACCAAGTTCACGCCGTCGGATGTGGCGTTGCTGTACGACCGCGGGTTCGACCTGAAGATTTTCCTGTCCCGCCCTGGCTTCGATCAGAACGCCGCCGGTTTCGTCAACCTGATCCGGGCTGCCGGCGGGGCCGGCGTATTGACCATGCTGCACTGCGAAGACGCAAGCATCATTTCCAGCACGGTCGAGCGGATGGTGCAAGAAGGGCGTACCGCGATTAAGTACTTCCCGGAGAGCCGTCCCATCGTTTCCGAAGAGCTCGCCACCCAGCGCGCCGTAGCCATCAGTGACGCCACCGGCGCTCCGATTTATATCGTCCACATCTCGTCGGAACGCGCCATGCGCGCAGCCGAGGCCGGCCGGGCGCGAGGCCTGCCCGTGTTCACCGAAGTGCGCTTCATTTATCTGCATTTGACAAAGGAACGCTTCGACGAGCCGGACGCGAAGATCTTCACGGGCGAACCCCCGCTGCGTGACAAAAGCGACGCGGAGTATCTTTGGACCGCGCTTGCCCGGGGAACCGCCGACGTCGTCGATACGGACCACGTCGGCTACACGCGAGAGGAAAAGATGGACCCGTCGGTCGATATCGTCCACCATCGGGCCGCGGCGAACTATCTCCAGGACCAACTGCCCTTGATGTACTCGGAGGGCGTTCGAAAGGGGCGCATTACGCTCGAGCAGATGGTGGCCATCTCATCCACCAATCCCGCCAAACTTTTTGGGCTCTATCCCCGCAAAGGTACCATCGCGGTTGGCTCCGACGCTGACGTCGTCATCTGGGATCCCAACCTGACCAAGAAGATTCGCGATGAAGATATTTTGTCGAATGGCCATTTCTCGATTTTCGCCGGCTGGCAGGTCACCGGCTGGCCTATCGTCACGATTCGCCGCGGGGAAGTTGTATACAAAGACGGAAAGATCCTGGCGAAGGCTGGAAGCGGTGAAATGGCTCCACGCCACCATTGGCAAAGACCCTGATGACATGGCGCGGCGGTCTCCTGGCACTTGGTTTGGCGACCCTCGTCCTCTCTGCAGAGGCGCCCCTCCTTTGCGGCCAAGACCCGGCGAGTCACGAGTTCGATCTGTTGACCGCCGGCGTCGCCGATATTCAGTCGGCAGTCGCAGCGGGCGCGCTCTCCTATGAGCGTCTGGTGCAACTCTACCTGAGCCGTATCGACGCCTACGACAAGCACGCGCCGCAGCTCAGAGCCGTAATCGAGATAAACCCCCACGCGCTGGAAGTCGCCCATGCGCTCGACACCGAGCGCAGTACCAAGGGGCTTCGAAGCCCACTACACGGCATTCCGGTAGCCGTGAAGGATAACATTGATGTTGCCGACATCCCGTCCGCAGGCGGGAATCTCGCCCTCGGAGGCACGTTCCCGCCGCGCGACGCGACGGTCATCCAGCGGCTGCGCGACGCTGGCGCCATCATTTTCCTCAAGACGAATATGGACGAATTGGCGCTCGGGTCGCAGGGACTGAGTTCGCTGGGCGGCCAGATTCTGAATCCCTACGATTTGAAGCGCAATCCTGGAGGTTCGAGCGGTGGCACGGGCGTGGCGGTGAACGTCGGATTCGCGACCGTCGGCCTGGGCACCGAGACCGGCGTATCGGTGCGGAGTCCAGCCAGCAACAACGCGCTGATAGGAATTGCGCCCACCAGAGGCCTGGTCAGCCGCGCCGGGGTTATCCCGGTCTCCTTTACGCAAGACCGAGTGGGCGTCCATGCGAAATCAGTAGCCGACGCGGCGCTGGTACTGCAATATATCCGCGGATTCGATCCGGACGACCTTCTGACGTCCTACAGCTTGGGGCAGATCGTTGCCGAGCCGTACAGCAGTCACATGGATGCCGGTCTCGCCAATTTGCGAATCGGAGTGCTGCGTGATCTCTTCCGCAAGGGAGCGGAATTCAGCAATGGCAACGCGATCGTGGAGAAACAGATCGCGCTCCTTCGCGAGAAACACGCGATCGTGCTGGACGGCCTGAGCACCGGGGTCGATCTCGTCTCGTTAATGCCCTCGCTTCGTACCAATGCCTATGAATTGCGCGTTGGTTTTGACGCGTACTTGAAGCGCCGTGGACCGGCCAGCCCTGTCAAAAGCCTGGCTGAACTGGTCGAAACTGGCAAGTATCTTAAAAAACTGGAACCGCAACTCCAACAGGCGTTGAAGCGCGGCCCGCTCGATTTCGACCCCGAATACCGAGTCCGCCTCGAGAACCAGCGCATGGTGCGGGGCCTACTCGTCGATCTGCTGAATAAATACAAACTGGATGCGCTCGTATACCCCTTCAAATCGCTGGGCGCCCCGCTGATAGGCACAGCGGATGGAGGTTCTCGCGACAATCCGATCAGCTCGACGACGGGATTGCCGGCCATTGTGGCTCCGGCGGGCTTCAACGAAGAAGGGCTGCCGATCGCAATCGAGTTTCTTGGCCTGCCGTTCAGCGAGCCTAAGTTGATTCAGCTTGCGCGCGCATACGAGCAAGCGAGCCATGTCCGCGTGACACCGAAGAGCACGCCCCACCTGTCCGGTGAAGTCTTCGAATATTAACGTTCCGTCCGCATTGAAAGGGGGACTGTCAACTCATTTGAACCGCATGCACTCGATATTGTATTTTCGAGCCTTATAGTGAATGATGCGTTCGGTGGTCCGCAGCAGTTTTGCGGCGCGGGCACAATTGCCGCGGGTCGTTTTGAGAGTGTCCTGGATCAGGTCCTTTTCATAGGCCTCGACCGATCGCTTTAGGGAAAGATCAACGACGGTCCCGGTGGCTTCGGCGGTTTGAAGTGTCGGCGGTAGGTTATGGCCATGGATAACGTGGTCATCACAGATGAGAAGCGCGCGCTCGATGGTGTTGGAGAGTTCGCGCACGTTCCCCGGCCAGTGATAGCTCATGAGCATATCGATCGCGGGTGTGGAAATTCTTTTAACGCTCTTTCCGTGAGCACTGCTGAACAGCTGCAGGAAGTGATCCGCCAGCAGTAAGATATCCGGCTTCCGCTCGCGCAGCGGCGGCACAAATATGGAGAAGACGTTCAGCCGGTAGTATAAGTCTTCCCGAAAGGTTCCCGCCACGATCGCCTTTTCCAGATCTTTGTTGGTCGCAACGATGAGACGCACGTTGGTTTTGAGCGTTCGCGTCCCGCCCAGGCGCTCGAATTCGCGCTCCTGGAGAACCCGCAGGAGTTTGGCGGATGTCGTGGGGTTCAATTCGCCGACTTCGTCCAAAAACAAGGTTCCGCCCTCGGCCAGCTCAAAGCGGCCTTTCTTCGCCGCTAGGGCGCCCGTGAATGCGCCCTTTTCGTAGCCGAACAGCTCCGACTCTATAAGCGCCTCTGGGAGCGCCGCGCAGTTCACCTTGATGAAGGCGCAATTTTTCCGGGAGGAGTTGTTATGCAGGGCTTGGGCGATCAGCTCTTTACCGGTTCCCGACTCGCCGCGGATAATGACCGTTGCATTGGTATGCGCGACTTTAGCGATCTGTTCGTAAACGTGTTGCATCGGCCCGCTGTTGCCCACCAGGTTCGAGAAATCACCGCGCCGCTGGCTCTCGCCGTGGGGACGCGCAATTTCGGGGGAGTCCACAAGTTGGTCCGAATCGGGATGCTTGTCCGGATGGGAAAGTTCCGCGATGGCTAAACTCTGCCCGATCATGGAGGCAATAAGATGGGCGAACGCCAGCGTAAAATCGAAATCTCGATTCTTCTGGTGCTCCATATCGAGCAGGAGAACGCCGGAGGTCTCACGGCCCAGGAAAATGGGAACGCCCAGGAAGGTTCTGCCATCCAGTTGGTTGATCGAACGCAGGGAGTTCGATCCGGAGAACAAGGACTGCGCGGTAGCCTTGTGCACCACCACCGGCTTGCCGCTTTCCAACACCTGATCCGCGATCCCGTCCTCCACGCGAAGCAGGCTCTTTGATCTTCTGACGTCAAGCCATGAGAAGCTTCGATACGCATTTCGATCGGCCGCCCGCAGCACAACAAGATAGCGCTCCGTGTAACTCCCGGACAGTCGCCCAGGATCTCCAGTGTCCGGTTTAAGCCTGACTTCACCCGCGCAGATGAGGCCAGTGCCTGAGACACTTCCTGAAGAGCATAGATGAATCGATGCCAACCCTCATGAGAACTCATTTCGGCAGGAAAACCACCCCCCCGGCGGCCGAGATTCCCTGCAGCGAGGTCGAACTGGACGTCACTAGATCTGTCGACTTCGGCGACCGGAGGCGCTGTGATGGGTATCAATACTGCAGGACCATTGGCTGTACTCAAAGTGAATCTCCATTTTCGCGAGCGAGCTATCTTGGCCCTCGGAATGACTTACATAATTGCAGATTCCGCGCGAATGGGCGAGCCCTTTCTGGCTCCGCAAAGCAGGCGCGATTCCTGGAGCTACTTTGAAATCAATCAGGTACAGGAGTGTTTCGAAACCGTTTGAAACCGCGAAACGGGGTCCCGAAGCCAGGGGTTTTTTCCAGGTGAGCCACTCGGGTTCCGGGGGGCCGCGCGGCAGCGCCCACTCCGGGCGATTCCAGCGGCTGTGTTTATGCTTAGCAAGTGAGGCTCCATCGACGATGTCAAATTGGTAGACCCTCGATCTCGGGCAAAAGGGCTTAAATAGGTTTCGATCTTCTGAGGACCCCAGAGCGTGCGCGCAACATTCTCCACGTTCGGCTGCGGCAAGAGACTCGATTGGTTAGGCTGGATTACTCGTCGGCGGCGTTCTGTTTGAGAGAAAGCACGCGATGAACAACGTATGAGGTGGACGTGGGCGTATCGTCACGGTATCTGACCTTGACAACAATCTGAAAGTAGGGCGGGATCTCACCCGACGCGTTTCTCAGTTTCGCCGCCAGCACCCGCGCGAAAGCCGGATCCGTAAACGACTGAACACTGCCGATCATCGCCGGGGCGTGGTTACCAGCAAAACTAACCACTCGGGTTCGGCCCATAGGGCCTGGCAGCATGGAAATAAGTTCCACGGCTTCCCCATCACTTTGCTGGGGGTCTTGCGAGTCTTCATAGACGGCCGGCTCTCCTTTGAGAGGTTGCAGATTACGGATTCCAGCTACGTCGGCGACAAACGCCGGCGATACGGGGAGGGCTTGCTGTCTTTCATAGATTTGGCGTGAAGGCGCCACCAGGACGAGATTGTTATCGGCTACCTGTTGCCAGGAAAGCTCATCCAAACGAGTTAGAGAAATAACGCTGCGGCGGCTGGCGAAGAATTGGCTGAGCGCAAAGATTGAAACCAGCGAACCGCGCATCGTGAAATTCAAGGTGGGTTGAGCCGAAGGATTTCCAAGCGAACGCTGTAGGGACGTGAACTCAGGAGAACTAATGGCATCGTTCCAATCCCCGGTATGGCCGCCCGTCCGGAATAAAACGTCGGGCCGTCCCTTTCGCGTAAACCTCACAAACATTGGATTCCAGAAGGCAATCACCACCTGATTCCGGGAGGAGATGAAAGGCCCCCATAAAGCTTCCAGCTCAGAAGCCGATCGTGCACTGGCTGTACTCACCGCGAGCACTCGCGACCTTTCGGAAAGCGGCCAAAGGACCACAGTTATAAGAACGAGCGACAAGACCATGAAGCCGATAGCCAGCCGGCGCCATTTCCAGGCGTCGGGCGTTTCCGCGGCCCCGCTTGCTCGGACGGGGATCTCAGAGGAGACAAGGGCCGCCGCCGGACTTATCGGAAAAGCGGGAGAACGCTGCGGCTCCCACGCGATTTTAAACCTTCCCTTCGGCATCCTAACGATCAGCGGATCTGCGCCGCCTTCTCTGCGGTAATACTCGTCCAGCTTGATCCTCAAGCGGGATGCCACAAGTCTGACTCCGGCATCCTGCCGCGGATCGTAACTCGGCGGTTTGCCCAGTGCGTCCACGCCTACGGAATACTCCTTGAGATGATCTGCTTCCGCGGAAAAGGTTTTATCCGCAACAAATCTCAACAGGCGCCGGATCGATTCGGAGTTTCGAAACGTGTCGCTGGCGAGAATACGGTTCACTTGCTCGCGCGCCGCGTCGAGTCCTTCGCTGATCGTCGTTTCGTGGCTTAGGGCAGAAAGAGCCGTAGAGAGCTGTTCCATAAGAAACCTTCTTGCTTGTTCGTCTACCGGTGTCGCTCTGCAGGGGGCGAGGAGGTTCCAGCGGCTGCTGGAATCAAGTCAGGCATATCGGGGCCAGGAACAACCAACCAGCACCACGGAGTGCTAAATCAGCTTGACTTTCAGGCCGATTCGTCTCATTCGAGGTCTCAGGATAGCACGTCGAGCCCGCTCCGTCAATCTCGAACTCACCGGCTGTCGCAGCAAAATGAGAATGTCCTATTTGGGCAAAGTAGAAATGTCCTATTGACAGGGTCCAGCCTGAGGGGTGGACGAAGGACAGCTACTAATGAACCAGGCCGAACGAGACCGGCTGGATGCCCTGAAGAGGGCCAAGAAGAAATTGATCACGCAACGACAAGCCGCTGAGGAGATCGGTGTCAACGAGCGGCACGTGCGACGGCTGTTGCGCAAGCTGCGGCAGAAAGGAGACCGGGCGGTGATTCATGAGCTACGCGGGAGAACGTCCAACCGAAAGCTGTCCGCCGACATGGAACAGCAGGCGATCACGATTTTGACGGATCCGGTGTACCGCGGATTCGGGCCTACATTGGCGGCAGAATACTTGCGCAAGCGGCACCGGCTTACGGTGAGCAAGGAGACGTTGCGACAGTGGATGGCCAAAGCCGGATTGTGGCGCGCCGGTCATCGCCGCATGGTGGAGGTGCACCAATGGCGGCCGCGTCGAAGCCGCTGTGGGGAGTTGGTGCAATGGGACACCAGCGACCACGACTGGCTGGAGGGCCGCGGGGAATCGATCTATCTGATAGCGATGATCGACGATGCCACCAGCCAGCTGTTCGCACGCTTTGTACGGCACGATTCCAGTGAGGAGAACCGGCGGCTGCTGGGGGCGTACCTCGAGCAGTTTGGCCGCCCGCTGGCGTTTTACACCGACAAAGCGGGGATGTTCCAGGTGGCGGTTAAGACCAAACGACAGCAGCAGCGTGAGGACCGCGACCGGCCCCAGATGCCGCCGACACAGATTGAACGGGCGCTGCGCGAGCTGAACGTTGTCTGGATTCCGGCGCACTCGCCGCAGGCCAAGGGACGCATTGAACGCCAATTTTTGACGGCGCAGGATCGCCTAGTGAAAGGACTGCGTGTGGCCGGGGCGTGCACCCTCGATCAGGCCAATGCGTATCTGGAGAACGAATATCTGGCTTGGTGGAATCAGACCCTGGTGGTGAAGCCGGCCGATACCGCCGATGCCCATCGCCCTCTCGGCAAAGAGCATGATCTGGCCGCGATTCTCAGCCACGTGGAACAGCGTCAGGTGACGAATGACTACACGGTGCGATACGAAGGCAAGCTCTACCCAATCGACCGCCGCGACATCCAGGTCGGAATGCGCAAAGGATGGGTGCGGGTCGAACAGCGCTTGGACGGCAGCGTCGCCGTGCAGTTTCAAGGTCGTTATGTGCGGGTGCGCCGCTGCGCGCTGCCACTGGTGTTATCCAAAACGCTCGCACCCCCGACACGCTCAACGGGCAAGATCCGGCGCAAAAGCGATTGGATGAAGAACTTTTCCATCCGCTCGAAGCCTTCTCGTTCTCGACCGACTGAGGTGCCCGATGCTCGCAGCTAAACGCCGGCACCGAAACCAAAACCAATCGGAGCGCTGGGCAAAACCGGCCCGGCGATCTTCGCGCTTTATTTATCCGAAGACCGCTGCTCGGGAGCTCCACCAAAGCAGATCTGTCCTCAAAAACCAAAACCCCCAGAACGGGCATCATCGGGCCCGGTTTGACTGGGGGTCTGGTGCCGTCTGCTTCGGAGCCAGCCCCGTCGCAGCGGTCTTCGGATCTGCCCCAGGGAGCGCGACTCCCCCGGAACATCGAATCCACTGTAAGCCCGCTCCTTCGGCTCCTAGCTCAAAACAGGACATTTCTACTTTGCTGGGAATAGGACATTTCTATTTTGCCTTGACACCAACGACGCATTGCGCGAAGCGCTAAAACACGTACTTCATGGCGAACTGCAGCACTCGATACGGCGCATTGGTGGGCGAGCCGCCGGTGACGCCGGAGGGAGGCGTCGCGTCGCTGGTGATTACGCCGAACGTGCTGGTGCCCAGGGTCGTTCCCGGATTGCCAGGGCGAAAGCTATTGGTGACGTTGAATAGTTCAAAACGCACCACGAGCGTCTGAGTTTCGCGGACCGGAAATTCGCGCGATACCGACTGGTCCCACTGCCAGAATCCCGGGCCGGTGATCGAGTCGACGCCCAGATTGCCGAACGTGCCGAGCGCTGGAGAGGCGAATGCAGCCGGGTTCAGCCAGTTCTCGCAAAAAGTGGCGGTGGAACAGGGCTGCCCTTGCGTGGGCGAGGCTGCGTTGGTCACCAACAGATTGGGACGCTGCGACGGCGAGGTCCCGCCGAAACCAGTGGCCGGGTCCGTAACCGTGCTGGTCAAGACCGTAAACGGGCTGCCTGAACGCGCTACAACCGTGCTGCCGAAGGTCCAGTCACTGGCCAGGATGCGGGTCCAGTGATTCTGGAACCGGGGAGTTTGATAGACCAGGGTGATGTTGGCCACTTGCCGCCGATCCTGCGGGCAACTGCCGGTATCCAGATTGCGGTCCACCGGCCCGACGTTTTGCCCGTAGCCTTGGTTAATGTAGTTCGCTCCAGGATTCATGGCGCCGGATGAGAAGTAATTGATCGGCAGGCCGATGCAATGCGACCAGGTGTAATTCGCATTGAGGTTCACCTGATGGCCCAGCCGCCAGGTAGTGTTGAGTAACAGGCCGTTGTAGCCTTGCGTGCCGCCGTCGTCGTATTGCGTGATATATCCAAGCGGAGCCATGCTCGGATCCGCGAGATTCAACACGCGGCGCTGCGTGATGTTGCTGGACTGCGTACAGAGGCCAGCCGCAGTCAGCCCGTACTGCCCCGCACTGCAATTGCCGGGGACGTAAATGGCCGGATTGATCTCGACGTCGTTCCACAGATGCAGGATGTGAGTGCCGAGATAGGTCCCAGAGGCGAACCAGTTTTGCGTGATCTGCCGCTGTATGCCGAGGTTCCACGAGTATTGGACTTGCGTGTTCAGATTGGCCGGAGTGGGTACAAACGATGGCGGGCAGCTCGAGGCCAGGCACGGAATCGTCGTGGGGCTGGGGTAAACCGGATTGGCCGAATTATAGGTATAAGGGAAGGGATCGCCGTTCGGATAGGGGTTGGACAGGCTCACGTTGTTCAGCAGAACCGTGAGGCGGAAGGGCAGCGCTGCTTCGCTATTCAAGCGCACATTGTGCGGCACGAAGTCGTGCGCGATGCCTGCGCCCACCCGGATGGCCGTCTTCCCGTCGCCAAACGGATCCCAGGCCAGACCGAAGCGCGGATCGAAGTGCCCCCATTGGGAATCGACGCCTGAGGTGCCGGGAAATCCTGGATCGCCGGGAAACGTAAAGCCGGGAGGCGCAGTGGGGATTACGGTGCTTCTCTGGCCCGCGTAAAAGCCCGACAGGCTAAAGTTGTAAACATCTTTCTGTGGAAACGCCATGGCGAAAAAGGGCGCCCAACTGACGCCGTAAGTCGCGGTCAGGCGCGGGGAGATCTTCCAGGTGTCGCCCGCGTACAGTCCGAAGAAGTTCTGGTTCAGGTTTATGGGATTCGGATTGGCTTGCCTCAGTTGTGAAACCACGCCCAGCATGAAGTCCGACAAGCCCAGGCCGGTGGTGCTGCCGAAGGTAAATGATCCGCCCGAATAAGAGTTCCCGACATGCCACTCAATCGAGCGTGTAAAAGATCCGCCGAAGGCGAACTGGTGCGATCCGTGTACGATGGTGAAATCGTCGTTGGCCCCGAAGGCCGTCGTGTCCGTAAAAGTGATGCTGGCGACGGTGCCCAGGGTAAATGCGCCGGTGACCGACATGGGCATGAAGTTCGGCAAGTAGGTGTACATGTTGATCCCGACGTTCTCGGGCCCAAATGCGTCCGGGCCGGGCTTATCGGAACTGACGCGGTTGAACGACAGACGAAAGCTGTTCACTACGGTGGGGCTGAGCAGATATGTGTCGCCCAGCGTCACCGAATTAAACAGGTCGTTGGAACCTACGCCGCTCGCGGTCAGCACATTGTTCGGCGCCAGCGTGTAGGGAACCGCCGCCGTATCCCTCACCAGCAGGTAGCGAGCAAAGAGACTGTGCTTGTCGCTGAGCTGATAATCCACTCGTCCCGTGAATTGGTAGTTGTCTTCACTTACCGGGTTCCCGGTCAAATACAAACCGCACTCATTAGTCGCCGGCGGCAGCAAGGCGGCAATCTTCACGGCGGCGGGGTTGAGGGCCGACGGAGCGATCTGGTTGTTGACGAAGGAATACGCCGAACCGGCCGGCGCCTTTAGCGTTACCTGATGACCCTGGCAGGTGGGAGAAGCGAATTCCGAAAAATCGCCCTGCAACATTTGCGGAGTGGGAACGAAAGTTTGCGTGACCACCGGAAGCTGGCGCACGAAAGTGCTCTGTTCGCCGATGAAGAAGAACAGCTTGTCTTTCTTGATCGGGCCGCCCAGCACGCCGCCGAACTGGTTGCGCTTCAACCCGTCCGACCCCGTGGCGAAGAAATCCCGGGCGTTCAAGTCGGAGTTGCGAATAAACTCGAACGCATCGCCATGCCAGGAGTTGGTGCCGGATTTGGTAACCGCGTTGACCACGGCTCCCGATCTCCCGCTGTTGGATGAGTCCTGCGCACTGGTCGAGAGCTTGAATTCCTGGAGCGCGTCGGGAAAAGGCAGCGGGTTGCCGGTGCCATCGAAAAAATTCAGGTACTGAGACCCGTCTAAGTTGTATTGGACGCCGTGGACGTCGCCGCCGCCAACCGAGATGGTCACGCCCGTGTTCATGCTGTTGGTAGCCGATACGCCCATCTGAACGGCCGCGCCGCTCAAGGTGATCAGGTCGGTGGGCTGGCGTCCGTTGAGCGGCAGATCCAGAATGCGCTGCGTTTCGACCACGGTGCCAATTCCGGCGCTGCGCGTCTCTACCTGGCTTACGTTCGCTTCCACCACCACCTGCTCGGAGACGGAGCCGACCTTCAAACCGGGATTGATCTGCGGATCGCTGTTGACCTGCAGCACGATTCCTTCTTGTACGAACTTGTTGAAGCCTTCTTTCGCCACTTCCAGGCGGTAGGGCCCCAAGGGCAGATTGGATAAAACATAGCTGCCATCCAGCTCGCTGGTGACCGTGCGAATGACGCCCGTTTCCGTTTGTGTGGCCTTCACCTCGGCGCCAGGCACGGCCGCGCCGCTCGCGTCCTGAACCACGCCGTGAATCTGCGCCGTGGCTCCTCCCTGCGCCCAAGCGAGGGCGCTGGTAAGCAAACAACAAAAACTAATGCTCAGAAAAGTCCGCATGGACGTCCCCTTAGACAACACAGTCAATTGCAGTGGTGGCGGCCATTATATTGACCTTGAAAAGGGAAGTCAAATGCAAAACTGCACCGTTGGAGACCAGCCGCGTTATCAGGGGATGGGAAATAGACTCGGAAGTAAGAACGCTTTGGGGCTATTTTTCGGTTTTTGAATCGCCGCCTGTTTCGCTCGCAGAACCGGCAAATAACTTTCGGCCGTCAGGCAGTTTCACCGTCTTCACATTGGCGAGATTAGAACCGTCCTTGGCCTTGGCTCCTTCCACGATAATGGTGTCGCCGGGCTTCAACGTGTTATGCGTCCACCCCATGCGCATCAGGCCATTGGGGCTGCCTAACTCGACTCCCAATTATTCACATTGCCGGACTGATCTTTGACATCAATATAGATCTTGGTATGAGGATTCAGCCACTCGACCTTAGTAACTGTCCCGGTTAGGTTGACGGGCTTATTGACGTCATATTCGGCGGCAAACGAATGGTGGGCAAGCGCTGGAGCCACTGCGGCGATCAGTCCTAAGGCAAACAGGGCAGTTACTTTCATTGAATCCTCCAGGCTGAAGGTTTTTAGATTTTGCGTTTTGATCTTATCACAGCCACTTACACCGTCTTCACTTCGCGGCGCTTGGAGTGGGAGCAACCATGTGCTTTAGATCTCTTTCGTTCTCGAGGCACACATACTCGATCAAGTCGGTATCAGGCATAAGATATTTAGGCAGCGTGACGGACCACGGCTTGGTATAAGACTTAGGATCATCAATGGTGAAGTCGATAAACATGTGTCCGAAGTCCGGCCGGCGAAACCGCTCGGTGACTGTAGCGGCATCCGACAGTGGGTTGCCGGAACCATCCAGCCATTGTCCATCCTTAAAGCCGGTAGTGGTAACCACTAACGTATCTCCGTCCCATTTGCCAATCGAGTAACCGTTCCAGGCCGGTTCCGGGTCGGTGGGCAAGGGGCGGCCGTCGGTGAAGATCTGCCGCCACATCATGTTGTACTCAAAAAGGATGAAAACCAATCCTGGGTTCTGAACGATCTTCTGGACTCCGCCCATGGAGGCCGGCACGGTGTGTTCCACCAAAAGACCGGTCGGCAGGCAGTGGGAAATGGGCTGGGTGAGCTTGTTTTCCGGAGCGCCCCGGGCATGCGCCATCTCCCCGATCCCTGGTTTATAGGGCAGGCCACCCTTGACGACTTTGTTGATGTCGAGGAAAAATTGCAAATCTCCGCGGCCACTGGTCTCGATGGCCCAGAGTCCCGAAAAATCAATTTTGCCGTCGGGTGTTCTGGGCGCGGCGGCGGTCAGATTCGGTTTTCCGTCCGTCGTGCGCGGAATCCCGGCGGTGCGGTAGTTGAGCCATTGGGCGGAGAGCGAAACGCAGGTTGATAGCAGAATAACGAAGGTCGAGGTGGATCGATTCAAATTAGTCTCCAGACCGGAACAAGTATAACTGCTGGTGCTTAAGCTCGCAAGCTGCCGCAAGCGCCTGTCGCAGCAAAATGAGAATGTCCTATTTGGGCAAAGTAGAAATGTCCTATTGACAGGGTCCAGCCTGAGGGGTGGACGAAGGACAGCTACTAATGAACCAGGCCGAACGAGACCGGCTGGATGCCCTGAAGAGGGCCAAGAAGAAATTGATCACGCAACGACAAGCCGCTGAGGAGATCGGTGTCAACGAGCGGCACGTGCGACGGCTGTTGCGCAAGCTGCGGCAGAAAGGAGACCGGGCGGTGATTCATGAGCTACGCGGGAGAACGTCCAACCGAAAGCTGTCCGCCGACATGGAACAGCAGGCGATCACGATTTTGACGGATCCGGTGTACCGCGGATTCGGGCCTACATTGGCGGCAGAATACTTGCGCAAGCGGCACCGGCTTACGGTGAGCAAGGAGACGTTGCGACAGTGGATGGCCAAAGCCGGATTGTGGCGCGCCGGTCATCGCCGCATGGTGGAGGTGCACCAATGGCGGCCGCGTCGAAGCCGCTGTGGGGAGTTGGTGCAATGGGACACCAGCGACCACGACTGGCTGGAGGGCCGCGGGGAATCGATCTATCTGATAGCGATGATCGACGATGCCACCAGCCAGCTGTTCGCACGCTTTGTACGGCACGATTCCAGTGAGGAGAACCGGCGGCTGCTGGGGGCGTACCTCGAGCAGTTTGGCCGCCCGCTGGCGTTTTACACCGACAAAGCGGGGATGTTCCAGGTGGCGGTTAAGACCAAACGACAGCAGCAGCGTGAGGACCGCGACCGGCCCCAGATGCCGCCGACACAGATTGAACGGGCGCTGCGCGAGCTGAACGTTGTCTGGATTCCGGCGCACTCGCCGCAGGCCAAGGGACGCATTGAACGCCAATTTTTGACGGCGCAGGATCGCCTAGTGAAAGGACTGCGTGTGGCCGGGGCGTGCACCCTCGATCAGGCCAATGCGTATCTGGAGAACGAATATCTGGCTTGGTGGAATCAGACCCTGGTGGTGAAGCCGGCCGATACCGCCGATGCCCATCGCCCTCTCGGCAAAGAGCATGATCTGGCCGCGATTCTCAGCCACGTGGAACAGCGTCAGGTGACGAATGACTACACGGTGCGATACGAAGGCAAGCTCTACCCAATCGACCGCCGCGACATCCAGGTCGGAATGCGCAAAGGATGGGTGCGGGTCGAACAGCGCTTGGACGGCAGCGTCGCCGTGCAGTTTCAAGGTCGTTATGTGCGGGTGCGCCGCTGCGCGCTGCCACTGGTGTTATCCAAAACGCTCGCACCCCCGACACGCTCAACGGGCAAGATCCGGCGCAAAAGCGATTGGATGAAGAACTTTTCCATCCGCTCGAAGCCTTCTCGTTCTCGACCGACTGAGGTGCCCGATGCTCGCAGCTAAACGCCGGCACCGAAACCAAAACCAATCGGAGCGCTGGGCAAAACCGGCCCGGCGATCTTCGCGCTTTATTTATCCGAAGACCGCTGCTCGGGAGCTCCACCAAAGCAGATCTGTCCTCAAAAACCAAAACCCCCAGAACGGGCATCATCGGGCCCGGTTTGACTGGGGGTCTGGTGCCGTCTGCTTCGGAGCCAGCCCCGTCGCAGCGGTCTTCGGATCTGCCCCAGGGAGCGCGACTCCCCCGGAACATCGAATCCACTGTAAGCCCGCTCCTTCGGCTCCTAGCTCAAAACAGGACATTTCTACTTTGCTGGGAATAGGACATTTCTATTTTGCCTTGACACTACCGGCCGGCCCGGCGGTGTCTGAAATCTGCGTTAATGGCTTTTTATCGGTTCAATGGTTTCGCGGGCTCCACGTCTATGCTCGAAGCGTTATAAGCGTGCAAAGTATTAAGAGACGCTATGACCGCCTTTTGTGCTACACTCGTAGCAGGAGACTCGGTTATGAAGCGCACGAAGGGCGAAATGACGCCGCACAAAAGGATTGGGCAACTCGCCCGAGACATCGATCTAGGTCTCGTCGAGCTGGGACGAAGGATCAAGTTTATAAAATCGAATTGTGAGCAGATTCAGAAACTGCTTCGAAAAATCACTCCCGACAAAATAACGGAGCGAGCTGATGGGTTTCGGAGTGGAACTAAAATGGACAAACTCGTTGCCAAGTTGAGCCGCCCAGGAGGAGCGCAACGCCTCGAACTCATGGAGCTGCTGGGATTGAGGCCCGGCGCAGATGGCTATCATGACCTTCGCGGGCGGCTCCAGCGCATTAAAAATCACGGATTCGACGTCCAGTTAATCGGGCGAAACAGGGGTTGGCTGATTCCGCACGCATAGAAATTGTTGGGTCGTCCGTCCGTGGCCCGGGCGTCACGTGGATTGAGGAGTGAATCCGGTAGCTCTTTTCGATGAACGCAGCTTTCGGACACCATCGCCCGTCCCGCCCCCATCATTTCCGTTAAGCTTAATGGCATGGCTGGAGTAGCGCCCACATTCAGACCGCGCGAGCTGGTGGTCCAAACTCCCGATGGCAAGGCGCGCAGCCTGCCCTTGGATCGCGACCGGATCACGCTCGGCCGCTCCAGCGCCAATGAACTCTGCTATCCGGAAGACACCGGCCTCTCGCGCCAGCACCTGGCCATCGAGCGCGAGGGCGACGCGTGGACGGTGCGCGATCTGAACAGCAAGAATGGAACGTACGTGAACGGCCTTCGGATCACCGAACCATTCGTTCTGGGTCCGGATGATCGCGTCACCGCGGGCCACCTGTCGTTGCAATTCGCCGAGAATCAGTCGCCCCCGGCCAATACGGTGATCTTCGTCGAAGGAGCGCCGGCGGCGGTGGCCACCACCACGGTTGCCACCAGTCTGGATGGTATTAAGGATATCGAGGGCGGCGCGCAGATGCGAGCTTTGATCCGCGCGGGCCGGGAGCTGGCCGGCAACATGCCGCTCACGGAGCTGTTCAACCTGATCATGAATCTCTCCATTGACGCCGTGGGAGCGGCTCGGGGCGTGCTCATGACGTTGGAAGGGGACCAGTTGGTGGTTCGCGCGGCGCGCGGCGAGGGATTCCGGATCAGCGGCACGGTGCGTGATCGGGTGATCAAGGAAAAAGCGTCGCTTCTGGTGCGGGACGCCCGCCTGGATGAGGACTTCGCCGAGAAGATGAGCATCGTGCAGCAGCAGATCCGCAGCATGGTTGCCGTGCCGTTGCAGACCGACGACCGGGTGATCGGCCTGATCTATCTCGACTCGCCGCACTTCGTCCACGAATTCAGCAAGGACGATCTCAATTTGCTCACCGTGATGGCGAACGTGGCGGCCATTCGCATCGAACATACGCGGCTGGCCGAGGTCGAGCAGATCGAACGAATGCACGCCAAGGAATTGGATCAGGCAGCCGAGATTCAGCGGCGGCTACTGCCGACGCGCGCGCCTGAAGTGCCCGGGATCGATCTGGCCGGCTACAACGCGCCGTGCCGCACGGTGGGCGGCGATTACTACGATTTTCTCAGCTATCCGGATGGCAGCGTCGCCATTCTGGTGGGAGATGTGGCCGGCAAGGGAATGCCCGCAGCGCTCTTGATGTCCAGCCTGCAAGCGCGCGTGCAGGTGCTCTTCGACGAACCGGCTGACCTGGCGAAACTGGTGACGCGGCTGAACCGGATTATTTTGTCGAACTGTCCGAGCAACCGGTTCATCAGCTTTTTCATCGGCGTACTGGATCCCAAAACCGGCGAGCTGAGTTATGTGAATGCCGGGCACAATCCTCCGCTGGTGATTCGCCACGACGGCGCGGTGGAGGAGCTCGCGGGCACCGGTCTGATTCTTGGCATCATGCCGTCGGCCCAGTACGAGCAAAGAGTCTGCCGCTTGGAACCGAATGATATGGTGGTTATGTTCAGCGACGGCGTGACCGAAGCCTGCCGCCAGGATGTGGACGAGGAGTTCGGCGAGGCGCGGCTCGCGAACACGCTGGCGGGGGCTCGCGATGGGTCGGCGCAATCGATCATCGAAACGGTGAATCGGACGCTTCAGGAATTCACCGGGGGCGCGCCGCCGGCCGACGACATCACGCTGGTGGTCGCAAAGCGAGTGGCCGACATCCAGCCGTAGCTGTCAGGATTCAGATGAAGCGCCGCTCGGCCGAACTGACCTGCAGAATTTCCGCGGTCCAGCCGATTACCATGGATGTATAGCCATGCGAGCAAACACTTTGGCTGCTCTCCTCCTCCTGACCGCGAGTATCGTGCCGGCTCGGGATTACGGCCCGCCCATCGGCCACAAGATGCCGAATTTCAAATTGCCGGATCAGGACGGTAAGGCGCACACCCTGAAAAGTCTGCTGGGGGCCAAAGGCGCGGTGATCCTGGTCTACCGTTCGGCCGACTGGTGCCCTTACTGCAAGGCTGCAACTGGTGGAGCTGGAACAGCATCAGGACGCGTTCAAACAGCTGGGCCTGGGCGTGGCGGCCATCAGTTACGATAGCCCGGCGGCGCTGCATAATTTCGCGGAGCGCAAAGGGATCCATTTCCCGTTATTGTCGGACCCCGATTCGAAGCTCATCCGCGAGCTGGGAATTTTGAATGAAATCGTCCCCAAGGACAGCCCCTTTTTCGGCGTACCCTATCCCGGCTCCTTCGTGCTGGATTCGAGCGGCGTCATTCGCGCGAAATACTTCGAAGATGATTATCACGAGCGTTACACCTCGGCTGGAATTCTGCTGCATCAGTTCGGTCTGATGCCCACGGAAACCAAGGAGTTCATGGGCAAGCAGCTCAAGGTGACGGCCAGCGCTACAAACTCCGTGGTCGCGCCGGGACAGAGGATTGTTCTCGCCTTGGATATCGAAATGAAGCCCAAGACGCACGTCTATGCGCCCGGCGTGGAAACCTACATCCCGATCGAATGGAAAATGAATGACTGCGGACGCCGCGGTGGCGCAAAAGGCTGACTTTCCCGATCCTCAGAAACTTTTCCTCCCCGCGATCAATGAGACTGTCCCGGCCTATAGCGGAACATTTCGCGATGACCCGCGATATCACCATCGACCAGGACGATAAGCTCAAGCCCGCCCTGGATAGTTCGGGACATTTCACGATCCGGGGCACGCTGCGCTATCAGGCCTGCGACGATCGCATCTGTTACATTCCCCAGGAGGTGCCGCTGCAGTGGACGTTCCAGTATCAGGAATTGGATGGCGAACGCGTCCCCCCGAACTGCAGCATAAACCGCCCGTTTCGAGTCACCGTTAGGTAACGCTGCCGGCCCCTCAAGAACCCGGCAAAATCAAAAAAGCCGCAAAATGTTATTGCCTGTAACTGAAGGTTTCCAGGCTACTTGCCGATATTTTGTGGAGTGCCGAACGACATCAGCCAGCCGGCTCCGGTTTTGGATTGGAGTGAGCAGCAAGATGCCGCGGTAGCCCAGCGCGCCATTCCGGGCATTTGGGCGGGCTTGGCGACCGTGCAGGCGGTCCTGCTGGCCGGCTCCTACGACAAGAAGCACTGGCTGATCATTTTGGCGTTCGCGCTGGGTGCCACCGGCGCCTGTCTCGGCCGGCTCTTCCTGGTCCTGCGAAAAGAGGAAACCTACGCGCGCAATGCGCGGCTCTGGCGATCCGCTTTTTGCCTCTCGCTGGTCTTGTTCTCCAGCGCCTGGGGGCTTCTGAGCGCGTACACGTGCCTGGTTTACGGTTACTTCAACTGGAACTCCTTGCTCCTGATTTTCTGCACGCTGGCCATCAGCGCGGCGGGGTTGGTTTATCTCACGCCTAAATTGCTGTTTCTCAACTTGCACCTGCTGCCGCTGATTGTTCCGGGGATTCTGGCCGACATTTGGATCGGCGGGCAGGCGCATACGCTGGCGCTCATTAAGTCGATCTACGTGGTCTGCCTGCTGATCCAAGGCCGCGAACTGCACGCCAACTATATAAAATCTCTGGAGGACCGGCGCCTGCTCGAGTCCGCCAAGAGGATGGCCGAAGCCGCCAACGATGTGAAGAGCAGCTTCCTGGCAAACATCAGTCACGAACTGCGCACCCCGATGAACGGCATCATCGGGATGACCGAATTGGTGCTGGACACCCCACTTTCGGCGGAGCAGCGCGACCTGCTCAATACGGCTCGGAACTCCGCTTTCAGCCTGCTGCAACTGCTCAACGATGTGCTCGATTTCTCCAAGATCGAGGCGCGGCAGGTGGAACTGGAGGCGATCCCGTTCGACCCGCGCAGGCTGGTTTCGGAAACCGTGACCGTAATGGCCATTCAGGCCCGGCAAAAGGGTTTGGAACTGATGCATGAAGTCGCTCCCGAGGTTCCGCAGACGGTGCTCGGAGATCCAGCGCGGCTGCGTCAGGTGTTGGTAAATTTGCTCGGAAATGCGATCAAGTTCACACCGTCGGGCAAGGTCGCGGTGCGGGTGAGCGTGGAGACCACGCCGGCCGAGGGCCTGTGCCTGCATTTTGCGGTGATCGACACCGGGATCGGGATCGCCAAGGAGAAACACGAGGTCATCTTCCGGCCATTCGTCCAAGCCGATGTGTCCATGACCAGAAAATACGGCGGCACCGGACTGGGCCTGAGCATCTGCACCCGCCTGGTGGAGCTGATGCATGGAAACATGTGGCTGGAAAGTGAACCGAATCGCGGCAGCACGTTTCACTTTCGAGCCCAGGTGGGCTTGCCCGCGCCGCAGCAGGATGCCGCGCGCGACTTAGCTCTTTCCCGGTAAATCTGCTTTATAGATGGCTGCTTCGACGGCCTCGCAGATGGCATGGTAGGTGGCCAGGTGCACTTCTTGAATACGCGGAGTCGCCGACAGCGGAACCGCCAGGAGCACATCGCAATATTGCGCCATTGCGCCGCCTCCTTCACCTGTCAGGCCAAGGGTCGATGCCTTCATGGAGCGCGCGGTCTTCAACGCCTCCACTACGTTTTTTGAATTTCCGCTGGTTGAAATTCCCCACACGACGTCGCCGGGTTTTGCCAGCGCTTCCACCTGGCGAGCAAAAACGGTTTCGTAGCTAAAATCGTTGCTCCAGGCTGTCAGCACCGCCGCATCGGCGTTCAGAGCGATGGCCGGTATTCCCCGGCGCCCCAGTTGAAACCTGCCCACCAGTTCGCCGCAGATGTGCAGCGCGTCGGCGGCCGATCCGCCGTTGCCGCAAACCAGCAGCTTGTTGCCCGCCGAAAAACTGGCGACTAGCAAGCTCGATGGCTCGCTGAACTTCGCGGGGATAAGAGGTGGAACAAATGGCGCTCAGGTTACGCGCGGCTTCTTCAAAGACGTCAATGACGGACAACGAATCTCCCGGAATGAGCTTTCATTATACGTGCCGTTGCCATGCCCGAGCATGCGCCAGCAGTGCTAGACTGCCTGAAGATCAAGCGTGCCACGGAGGAAGTTCATGCATCGAGCGTTCGGAACCGCTGTGTTGGTCGGTGTGGGCGTCTTACTGGGATTTTTCATCGCGACGAAACAGCTCACCGTACACGGGCAGGCTAAACCGGGCGCAGGTTTCGCCGCCGTGCCGGATGACAAGGGCGGCTGGGATCTAACCGGTCCATATGAAGTGGCGCGAGGCTGGCCGAAGCCGATGTCGCAATTGCCCGGGCATGAGAAATGGGGTTGGGGATCGGTGGAGGGCATCTTCGCCGAGAGTCCGAACCGGATCTTTATCGCGCAGCGCGGCGAGTTGCCGGTGCTGACCCGGCCGCCGCAGACGCCGGTGCCGCAATTCGGTCCAAGCCTCTCGTTTCCGACCGCGCAGGTCCCGTTCCGCAACGCTTCGCAGGGACCGGTAGCCGCATTGCCGGGAGGCGGCGCGCCCGGCGCAAAGCCGGAGGATGCCGACAAATTGTGGAAGGGCACCAAAGGCGTGGACGCGCGCTGGGAACATAACCTAGTTGTGGTGGATGCCCAAGGCAACATCACCGAGCAGTGGACGCAATGGGATTCGATGTTCAAGCGGCTGCACGCGGTTTACATCAATCCGTATGATGCGGAAAAGCACGTCTGGATCGTGGACGACTACAGCCATGCGCTGTTTAAGTTCTCGCATGATGGCAAGCAATTGGTGCAGACCATCGGCACGCCGGGCCAAGCGGGCGCTGACGGCACACACTTCAACCGGCCGACTTTTCTGGCCTGGCTGCCGGACAGCACCATGTTCGTGTCCGACGGCTACAACGGCACTCGCGTGGCGAAGTTCGACAAGAACGGCAAGTTTCTGTTGGATTGGGGCCTGAAAGGGAATCCGCCCACCGAGACGCGCCCGGGCTACTTCAACGTGGTGCATGGCCTGGCGGTGGATCCGGTGTCGAGGCGCGTGTACGTGAGCGATCGCGGAAACCGCCGCATGCAGGTGTTCGATGAGAACGGAAAGTTCCTGGAACAGTGGCCTTTCGCGCAACCCTCTTCGGTGAACTTCCTGTACGTTGGCGCCGACCGCGGGTTGTGGGCGTTCGACGACACCACCGCGAAGATCGTCAAGTACGACGAGCATGGCCATCTGTTGTATGCGTGGGGCACGCTGGGCGATTGGCCGGGCGGGCTGTTCAACATCCACGGAGCGAGCGTCGACCAGGAAGGAAATCTGTACATCGCCGAAGTGGCCAACGGCCGGGCGCAGAAGTTTGTGCCGAGGCGTGGGGCCAATCCGAATTTTCTGGTCGGCAAGCCGGTGTATTCGGCGTGGAAATAGCGGCTCGATTATTCCTTGCGCCGGTCGACCTGCGCGTCTAAACACGCGGTCATAACATCCAGGAACTTGCCGTAATTCGCTTGGCCGACCACGAATGGATTGGGCTGTCCTTTTTGCCGCGCCTTGAGCTTGTCCAATGTTTCAGACTGGCCGTCGGAGAGCGGTGAATCCTTCAGCTCCACGTCGGCCTTCATTTTCTTGGCCTCTTCCTTGAAGTGCGCGATGGAATGGCGATAGGTTTCTAGCTCCGCGTCGTTGGCAGCTCTGGTGATGAGAACCGCTCCGCCGAAGATCGCGGCCATGTGGGTCTTGCCTTGATCCTTCACCGGGAAAAAGAAACCCATCGAGCCGGCGGTATGTCCGGGAATGGCGACCGGCGTTATGGTAACGCCGCCGAGCGAAATCGGTTGGCCCTCGGCGATCACCATGTCGTGCTTGGGCGCTGGCGGTCCCGGACCTTTCTTTTGCTTCTCGCCGCCACGTCCGGCCGGAGGATGTTCGATCAGATCCCAGTCCGCTGCGCCGATGTAGATGTGCGCGCCGTAGTGCTCCTGCAAATAAGCCGCGCCGCCGAAGTGATCCGCGTGGCCGTGCGAGACGATGACAATCTTGATCTTGGCTGGGTCGAGACCTAGCTTCTCGAGGCCCGGAATGACAACCGGCTGGACATCGGCGGGAGATCCGGCATCGAACAAAATGATTCCGTCGGGCGTGGTGACGGCGTAAACTTCGGCGCCCTCTCTTCCGACCAGATACACGTTGTCGAAGATCTTGGTTGGTTCGAGCAGCGGATCGTTGGGATGGCAGGATGCGGCGCTTCACACAAAAAATGAGCCTCATCCGCCCATTCGGCGCCGGCAATCTTCTTGGCTTTTTCGATGTCGGCCGTTACCTGAGCCGAGTCGGGCTTGGCGGGAGCGCCGCCTTTTTCCTGGCCATGTAGCAGGCACGCAGCCAACAAGCTGGGCAACAAAACTCGGGTGAATGTTCTTGCCATGATCTTCCTTAGTTGCGCGAGCCGCCCGGTCCGATGGAGCTGTCCCAGTGCTCCTGCGCCAGCCCGTTTTGGACGCGGACCATTTCGAAATGGTTCTGCGTGAAGGTCTTCGACGGATCTTTCGGATCTTTGACGGGACGGGACGCCATCATGAGCACGATGTCGCCCTTGGTGATGGTCAGCGCGGGCTTGTTCTTCATCTGCGGCTGCAGCGGCTCGGGCTTGAAGCGCTGGCTCAGCTCCTCGATGAGCGGGTCGCGGCCCTGCGGGTCGCTCGGGTTGTGCTGGATGTAATCGGCCGCCATGTACTTGGGCGCCAAATCGAAATGGTGATACTGGAGAACATCCCGATACATATCCAGAACGAATTGTTCATTCTTCTGCTCTTCGGGCGAATTCTTCAAGGATTCGGACGGCGGAGGAGCAGCGGCAGCCTGATTGACCGACGCGAGCGCGGTGTCGTTGCGCTTCACGTCATTCCAGTGTTCGTGAAGCTTGCCGTTCTGGACGAGCAGAATATCGTAGCTGTTATATTTGATCGGCTTTCCCGTGGCGTCTTTGTCGTCGTGCTCCCAGACCAGGACCACGTAGTCGCCCTTTCCAAAAGACATCACCGGCTTCATGCTGGGGCTCGGGCGCACGCTGCTGCGGCTGTAATACTCGACGAACTCCTTGCGGCCGCCGCCAATATTGGGGTCGTTCTCGATGTAATCGTCCGCAATGTATTTGGGAGCGGCATCTGTCTTTCCGCTCGCCACCACCTCATGCCAGCACTTCAGCACCAGCTCGGTGTTCTTCTTTTCCTGCGGCGTGCTGGACTGCGCGGCGAAAGAAGCGCAACCGAAGGTCAGCAGAATCGAAACAGCCGCAAACAGATTTGTTTTGGATCGCATGATCGTAGTTCTCCGGAGTTCTCAGCCAATCATTGTACTTCAGGGTATCGAATGGCGTTCCGACCTGCCTGCAAGGGGCTTGCGAACGGGCGTCAGGTATGATTTAAAGGATGTCTATGAGCAAGACCCATATCGGTGCGGCCACACTGACTGCCCTTTTGTCTGTTGGGATGCTCGCCGGTATCATGAAGGCAGATCCAGCGGATCGAGGAGATTCGGCATTCAAGGATTGGACCGGATTCTACACGCTGGCGCGCGCGAAAGATCTGGCCGGTACGGGCTTCAAAGCCATCGCTCCCGATTACGATCTGGATAAATTGATCGTCGCGCATCTGCAACCCTGGGCCAAGGCGAAGATGCAGGCTACCGACGGCGAGGCGGATGACACGGGCGCGGTGTGCAAGGCCGACGGAGTTTTCCGCTTTCCTCCGTTTGCGGGCCGGTTTCTTTGGCTTCCCGCTCCCGGCAAGATCGTGGTGGTTTACGGCGAGATCAACACCGCCGGCGTGCGACGGATTTACCTGGACCGCGAGCATCCGAAAAATCTGCTTCCCACCTGGAACGGCGATTCGATCGGGCATTGGGAGGGCGACACGCTGGTAGTGGATAGCGCCGGGTTCAATAGCAAATCGTGGCTGATGTCCGCCATGGAACCGCATACCGAAGAAGCGCATCTGATCGAGCGCATGCGCAGAGTCTCGTCCGGCGACAAGGTCTTTATCGAGGTGGTCAGCGTGGTGGAAGACCGGCAGGCGCTCACTTCGGCATACACTTTCACGCGTTATTACAGAAAAGTCGACAGCGAGATGCCGGAGAACATCTGCAATGAGGAGGCTGGCGGTGTGGAAGGAATTCCGGAACAACGCGCTCAAGCGGCAGATGCAGCGGGCGGGCGAGGTGAAGTAGGGCGTGCTGAAATCGAGTATTTATTGGATTTTTTTCGCCGGTTTGATCGGCTGCGCTTCATTCGCTGCGGGGCAGACCGGACGCGCTCCAGCGGCGCCGCCGGATATCGTCGGCGTTTATCAGCCGGTGTCGAACACCACGACGCTTCCAGGAGGCTTGAAAAACAGCGGTTCCACGAACGATCTTCCGCTCACGCCTGCGGCTGTTCAACAGATGAAGTCGGTCAATTTGAAAGAAGATGCGTATAAGATGTGCCAGCCTCTGGGCCCTTTTCGAATGATGGCGCGGCTGGATACGAAGGTCGAAGTGCTCCCCGAGCCCGGCATGATCGTGATGCTATTCGAAGATCTGGAGCGGGGCGTGATGCGCACGATCTATACCAACCGCGGGCACAAACAGAAACTGGAACCGACCTGGATGGGAGATTCGGCAGGCCATTGGGAGGGTGATACGCTGATCGTGGATACGACCGGCTTTAACACCGATACGTGGCTCAACGATGCCGGTGCGAAGCACAGCGAAGCGCTTCACTTGGTGGAACGAATTCGGCCGGTTCTCGCAGGAAAATACCTGGAATATAAAATGACCGCCGAGGACGCGCAGACTTTAACGAAACCATATACCTACACCCGATACTATGAAAAGCTGAAAACTGAGATCATGGAAGATATCTGCGTCGACCAGGAGTAATCACCGAAAACTGTTGCCTCGGACTCCTCGCCAGCAGTAAAATTGGCAGTATTTTCAAATGATCCGATCCAAAGCTTTCATCCTTCTCACGGCCTTTCTTTCGGGCATCGCCGTAACCGCCATGGAAATTTCCGCTTCGCGGATCGTGGCGCCGTTTGTCGGCAGCTCGTCCGTGGTTTGGACGAACGTCATTGGCGTAGTGTTGGCGGCGCTGGCGCTGGGTTATTATTTAGGCGGCCGCCTGGCCGAAAAAACTCCGAATTTACATGTATTGCTCACAATCATTCTTTGCACCGGATTCTTTTTTCTCGCGGTTCCTTACTTCGCATATCCGGTAATCCGAGGTTTGCTGGCGGTAACGCCGAGCCGCTCTCCGTTTGCGCAGATCTTTCTTGGGTCGGCGCTCATCACGACGGCGTTGTTCGGACTTCCGCTGGTTGTTCTGGGGATGGTGAGCCCGTTTCTGATCAAGCTGTACGCGTCGTCGCCCGACTCCAAGGTGGGGATTGCGGCCGGATCGATCTCGGCGCTGTCCACCGTAGGCAGCATTATCGGAACGTTCCTGCCGACGCTGTGGCTGATTCCGCAATACGGGACCAGGCGCACGATTCTGGTCTTCGCGTGCCTGCTGATCGTGCTCGCGTTGTCGGGCTTGTCGTCGAGGAGTCCTAAATTCGCATGCCTGGGCCTGCTGGTCCTGCCGACATTTTTTCCTTACCCAACTCCATTCGCGCAGACGCCCGCACGCTGTATGAGACCGAATCCGCATATCAATACATGCAGGTGCGCCAAGACAAGCGGGGCGTTCGCTATTTGATGTACAACCAGGAGCGGGGCGTTCAATCCCTTTACGATCCGAAGCACATTTTGACCGGATATTACTACGACTATTGCGCCCTGCTGCCTTATCTGCAAGGGTACACGCCTGGAAAGAAATTTCACGTTCTGCTGATCGGTTTGGCGGGCGCGGCGGTCACTCGTGAAATCAAATATTTCTATGGTGACGACGCCGATATCGACGCCGTGGAAGTGGATCCGCAAGCGATCGATATATCAAGAAGATATTTCGATTTAGACCAGCAGCACCTGAACGTGATCAACGAGGATGGCCGCACGTATTTGATGCGCAGCACGAAAAAATACGACATTGCGATTGTGGACGCCTATCAAAACGCGACTTACATTCCCTGGCCGTTGACGACGCATGAATTCTGGCAGGAAGTGAAAGAGCGATTGACGCCTACTGGAATGGTGGCAATCAACGTCAACATCTGGTACATGAACCCGCTGGTGCGGGCCGTGGAAAATTCGCAAGCCAGCGTATTCGAGAACGTATACAGGACCAAGGTCACTTATAATTTCATGCTGACGGCCGCTAACACGAGCTTGAATTTCAAGTCGTTGCCGGGTCTGATTCAATATGCCGAATCAGCACCCCATGGCGAAACTTCTAGCATCGGACACGGCCCGCATTCCCTTCGATCGAAACGCGCTGGTGCTTACTGACGATCGCGCGCCGGTTGAGTTTTTGGATTTTCGAGTTTACGGCGTACAGGGAAAATAGTAAAACTCGCGGACGCGCATCACTTTGCGGCGCACGGCTCGGGATCCCATCCGGTGGCGTCGGCTTGCCGCTTGAAATGCGTGCTGCGCTGGAAGGAGCGCGCGAGATATTCCGGGTCTTCGACGAGCGTGGTCACGATCAGCCACTGGTCGCCGTTGGCTTCTTTGTCCAGCGCGTCGAAGTACTCGGTCACCACGGCATCGCCGCTATAAGGCACGCCGTTCTTTTGCAAGTATCCGGGCCGCATGCGCGTGGTCACAACCTTGAGCGACCCTCCCTGCGCTTCCGATCCCCGCGCTCCGCGGCCGCCAGGAAACTGCCACTGAGCGATCGATAATCCTTGCCAGGTCGGAGCGCCGCTGGGAGCTTCCGCCTTGCCGAAGTGGAAACAGCCGCGTCTGCTCGCCGTTGTCCATCTCAACTTTCAAGGTGTTGTCATCTTGCCAGGTGATATGGATCCGGCCTGGCGTGCGCATGATGTTTCCCGCGCCATAGGATTTGCATTGCTCGCCCGCGGCCTCATCCTTGGCGGGATCCCACGCGTTGGCGACTTTGCGGCCTTCGGCATTGAGCGGGATGCTCGGGAATCGCCCTTGGCCGGCGTCACCATGCGATAGCGCCAATCTTCGGTAACGATCGACACCCAGTATCCGGTGAGATCCACGGGCGCGGCTTGTTGGGCGGTCTGCGCGCCGCGTCCGCCCCGCTGCGCGTACACAGGAACGGACCAGCATAATACAAACCACCGCAGCCATCGCGAACGCGCCGGTTTTGCCTGAGAATTCCCAGCTTCATTTTCGAGTCCCTATTTCTTCTGATTGAGGAGGCTCTTGTACACGGCCTCGATGAACATGTCCGTGGTCCAGATGCCGGTGGTCGCGCCATAGATGCCGTCGTAGTCGAGCGTGGGTTTGGCGGCCTTCACCTGCTCCAGCGTCATATCCTTCTTGATCATGGTCTGAATGCGGTCGCGAATGATGGTCACCATGTCGCGATAGTACGCCACGTCGGCCGCATCGCAGAGCCGGCCATGACCGGGGATCACCATCGTGCCGCCTTCCAGGCGAAACTCGGGAATGGCGATGTCCAACATGTGGTTGAGCGCGTCGATCTCCCCTTGAATGCTGCCGCCGCGAGCCAGATCGAGGATCGGATAGCGTTCGGGCGTGAAGATATCGCCGGTGCTGAGCACGTCGGATCCGCGGAAATAAACCATGCTGTCGCCGTCGGTGTGCGCGGCGGGCTGGTGGATGATCTGGACGCCATCGCCATTGAAAAAGTGGCTCAGGTTCATGCTGTCGGTGTGGTACGTGTCGGTGGGCAGCATGCCGAAAGGCACCGGGGGTTTCATTTCGCTCAGCCGGTTCAGAACATTTTCATGCGCAATGATCGCTGCGCCTTCGCCCGCGTCAGAAATATTGCCCGCAACATTTCCGCCCGTGTATGTTTGACCAGCCTTGCCGATCTTTTCGTTGCCGCCTACATGATCCGGATGCACGTGCGTGTTGATGATGTAGCGGATCGCCTTGGGCGGCGCGTCGGTATCCATGATGTTTCGCAGCGTCGAACGCCCTTCGGCGCCCCAATGTAAATTCGTAACGCCATTGGTGGCGAGCTGCTTCTGGATCTGACGGATCGCCGCCAGAACCTGGTCGCTCATCTGCGCGAGGCCGGAGTCGACCAGCAATACGCCATCCTGGCCGGCCGAAACGGTAATGTTTCCGCCCGCGCCGACCAGCATATAAATGCTTCCGCGCACTGGCAGAATGTGGACTTCGCCGTTGTTCTCCTGAGCGTAAGACAGTGCCCCTGCCGCAGCGAATCCGACAAGAGCGAGAATGCCCAGCTGTCTTTTTTCTCATGGATTACTCCGCGCGAACCACTTTGGCGGTCGCTCCCTTTACCTTCTTGCGATATTCCGGATACATCGTTTCCGCGCCGCCTCGGGTCGCTTCGTACGGTATCCCGTGGCGATCCCCAAATTCTTTGAGGAACGTGTTGGTGCCGGGCTGATGACTCGGAACCACGCCTTTGGCCCGTTCTACCTCGCGAACCACTTCGCACGGATACGGCGGCACGTGCTGGTGCAGGTCCAATTCATAATCGGTGCTGCGAACGAACGGTTCTGTCAGATAAACCGGATCGGTGACGATGGTCACTACGGTGAACCAGTCGCCGTGGCGAATCCAGTGTTCCACCAGCGTCGCCTTTTCGCTGCGCGCCATGCCATTGCGCCGGATGTAGCCTTCCTTGAGATGCGTGACGTAGGTGGTCAGCACGTCGCCCTCCCACTTGCCGGTGGAAAAACCGGCCCAACTGTGCGCGGCGTAAGCAGGAGGATGCGGACGGCCGTCCATGTAGACGGGCCGATCCACGGATCGCAGCCACTCGGCATGCCACGCGACGATCTGGCGCGTCACCGGGTCGACTTCTTTCCAGATGCGCAGGTTCGATGGGCCGCGCCAAATGTAGTCGGCCGAGTGCGGCCGGCACTGCCACTCCGGCAAAGTATAGATGGAAGCGTCCCAGGTGTCGGCCCGCATGCGCGCCGCCGCGTTCACCGGCAGCCCGAGATAATCGCCAATCTCCGGACCGGGCACGCGTTCAGGCTGATCTTCGTAGAATCGCGGAGCCCAATCTCCGGAAAAATCCATCTCGGCGAACACGGGCAAACCCACCAGCAGGAGCAGAGGGCCGACGATCCTGGCTCGGTTCAAACGCGGCATGGCGCCTCCTTCAAAAACAACTCAACAGAGTAATATATCAGAGTTGAGACGCGATCAATTGACTATAGTATGATGGCATCTTAGCATCGCCCCAGCGCGAGCCTAAGAAGCGTGCCCTTAAGGAGAATGTTGTGCGGCTTTGTCGATTCGGGGATGGCCGGCTCGGTGTCGTGGAAGGATCCAATGTCCGCGATGTAACTGCGGCGTTGGACGTCCTGCCGAGCTATCGCTATCCCTTGCCATCTCAGGATGTGCTGATCGCCAACCTGGCTGCGATTCGCGAACGCATCCGCGCGTTGAATCCCGCCGCGCCCTTGGTGCCGATGGAGCAGCTTAAACTGCTGAGCCCCATTGCGAATCCGGGCAAGATCGTTGCGGCGCCGGTTAATTATCAAAAGCACCTGGACGAAGTAAAAACCGACAAGCAACTCCATCAGAACACCGTGGCCCATACCATCACGATTCAGCAGGCCGGTTTGTTCCTCAAAGCCACCAGCAGCCTGGTGGGACCGGGTGAAGGGATCGCGCTGCGGCATCTGGACCGGCGCAACGACCATGAAGTGGAGCTGGCCTTGGTCATCGGAAAGCGCGCGGCGAACGTGTCGCGAAACGAGGCGCTGGATTACGTCGCGGGCTACGCGATCGGCCTCGACATCACCATCCGCGGCACGGAGGATCGCAGCTTCCGCAAGTCGCCGGACAGCTACACGGTGCTGGGGCCGTGGCTCGTGACGGCGGACGAGATACCCGAACCCGGCAATCTGGATCTCAGCATCACCGTGAACGGCGAAGTGCGGCAGCGTTCCAACACGAAGTACATGATCCTGGGCGTGCCGGAGCTGATCGAACTGGCGTCGTCGTTCTACACGCTCTACCCGGGTGACGTCATCAGCACCGGAACGCCGGAGGGCGTGAGTCCCATCGTTCCGGGCGACACGGTGGTCGCCACGGTTGAAAAGATCGGCTCGATGGAAGTGAAGGTTCGGGCCGCCGAGTGCTCGGGCAAGGCTGACGGGCTGGTCACGCACGCAAGCTAAAGGAAACCAGTATGCCAAGAATCGGTCAGATTGTTCCGAGCTCCAACACGACCATGGAGACCGAGATTCCGGCCATTTTCGCTGCGCGAGAGCGGATGACGCCGGAGGACGGGCGGTTCACTTTCCACTCCAGCCGCATGCGCATGAAGAAGGTGGTGAAGGAGGAGCTGGAGGCGATGGATCGCGATAGCCTGCGGTGCGCCGCGGAGCTCGCCGATGCCGCCGTGGACGTAGTCGGCTACGCTTGCCTGGTCGCGATCATGTCGATGGGGCGAGGCTATCACCGCGAATCGGAAGCGCGCCTGGCGCAGCGGATGAAGGAGGAGGGATCGGCAGCGCCGGTGATCACCTCGGCTGGAGCGCTGGTCAATGAGCTCAAGCTGGCGGGCGTTCAGTCGGTATCGCTGGTGACGCCTTACCTGCAGCCGCTCACCGATCTGGTGGTCGATTACATTCGCAACGAAGGTATCCAGGTAATCGACGCCATCTCGCTCTGCATTGCCGACAATCTGGCGGTGGGGCGGCGGGATTCGGGAAATTTGCTCTCGGATATCGAGCGCTTGAACACGCGCGGTGCTGGTGCCGTGGTGGTGTCGGCCTGCGTCCAGATGCCTTCCTTGCCCGTCATTCCTCGCGTGGAAGATAAGCTGGGGCTGCCGGTCACCTCGGCGGCCGTTTGCACGGCGCGTTCGATGCTGCGAGCTTTGAACCTGCAGCCGGTCACACCCGATGCCGGATATTTCCTGTCGCCCGCGAATTTGCATCCGGGCAGCCTGGCGCCAAAAACAGCCAAGGAACGCAGCGTTCCGGCCGAAACCACCGCTTAGCGCGCGTTTGCGGGCCTTCCATCGGAAAATGCTACCCTGGTGTTTCCCCGATGAAACAGCCTGCACAAGCTGCGACGCTGGCGGATGAGGCGTACGGGATCATCCGCGGCCGTATCCTGCGCGGCGATGTCGCAATTGGCCAGGTAATCTCGCGCCGCAAGGTGGCGGCCGAGCTGGGCATGAGCTTCCTGCCGGTGTCGGAGGCGTTCCTGCGGCTGGAATTCGAAGGCTTGCTCGAAAGCCGTCCGCGAGCCGGGACGCGCGTCCGCATTCCCACCCGCGAAGATGTCGAAGGGCATTACGTCGTCCGCGAGGGCTTGGAAGTGCAGGCGGCGAAGCTGTTCGCAAAGAACGCCACTGCGGAGGAGCGCGGCGAATTGCTGAAGCTCGCCACGCGTGTGGATGCCATGTCGGCGCAACCCGAGGCCGACCGCGCGGTCTATCTCACTCTGCATGAGAAGCTGCACCGGCGCATCGCTGAATGCGGCCGATGTCCCGCGCTGTGCGACGCGATTGTCAAGACCTGCGGCCTTTCTTCGAGCTGGCTGTGCCTGGGAGGAAATCTTTCCGGTAGCCATCGTCTTCGCCGCCATCAAGATCTGATGGAGGTTCTGGCTAAGGGCAACCCGGAAAGGGCCGCTGAAGCAATGTGCGAGCACCTGGACTGGAGCCGCCAGTGGATGCTCAACCGGTTGGAACCCTATTTCCGCCTGGGCGAGACGCACGGCGACACCTATGCACGCAGCACCAAGAACAGGTTTCCGGTTGACGTGCGGGTCTCGGAAGAGATTGGTCGCGAAGCGAGCGCATAAGCCTCTCCGCAGCGCTCGCCATTGACATATCAAAGCTGCGGAATCGCGGCTTCGCCTGAACCGACTCGATGGAAAAGCAGAACACCGTCAATGTCTCCCGGATCGTCGACCACAGCACTCTCGGCTCGTTTCAATGGGGCATTTTCGCGCTGTGCACGCTTTGCCTCATCATGGACGGATTCGACGTCCAGGCCATGGGCTACGTCGCGCCCGCCATTTTGCGCGAGTGGTCCATTTCGACTTCCGTGCTGGGTCCGGTCTTCAGCGCGGGGCTATTCGGAGTCCTGATCGGGTCGCTGCTGTTCAGCATGCTGGCGGACCGGATCGGCCGCCGGCCGGTGCTCATCGGAGTGGCGCTCTATTTCTCAGCGTTCACGCTGTTGACGGCGCGCGCCCAGTCCATTCAGGAGTTGCTCATCATCCGGTTTATCGCCGGCATCGGGCTGGGCGGCATGATGCCGAACGCCATGGCGCTGGTGGGCGAGTACAGTCCCGCCAAGTTTCGCATCACCGTGATGATGATCGTTTCCACCGGATTTACAGCGGGCGCGGCGCTCGGCGGCTTCGTTGCGGCCTGGCTCATTCCATCCTTCGGATGGCGTTCCGTGTTTTACTTTGGCGGAGCCATTCCGCTGGCCATCGCTCTATTGATGTTTCTCTGGCTGCCGGAGTCGCTCCAGTTTCTGGTCCTGCGCGGGAAAGATCAGGATAAAGTGGGCCGGTGGCTCAAGCGCATCGCGCCCGATCAGACAACCACCTTCGAAACCAAGTACGTTGTCCAGGAGGTGAAGAAGGAAGGCGTGCCGGCCGTGCACCTTTTCCGCGAAGGCCGCACTGGAACCACCGTGTTGCTGTGGGTTTTGAATTTCATGAACCTGCTCAATCTCTATTTCCTTTCGAGTTGGATACCGACTGTATTTCGAGACGCGGGTTATGCCACTTCGATCGCGGTGCTGGCGGGCGCGGCCGTACAGGTAGGAGGCACCGTCGGGGCGTTCGGAAATGGATGGTTTATCAGCCGATTCGGCTGGGTTCGAGCGCTGACGGTTTGTTTCGCGCTGGCCTGCCTCAGCATCGCATGCATCGGCCAGCCGGGATTGCCGCTCGCCGTATTGTTCGCGGTGGTGTTTGTGGCCGGATGGTGCGTGGTCGGTGGACAGCCCGGCATCAACGCTCTGGCCGCAGTTTATTACCCCACCTACCTTCGCTCCACCGGCATCGGCTGGGGACTCGGCATCGGCCGCATCGGCGCGATTGTCGGGCCGGTGGTGGGCGGCGAACTGATGGGCCTGAAATGGTCGAACCGCCGGCTCTTCCTGGCTGCGGCGTTCCCGGCTCTCATTTCGGCGGTGGTGATGTTTGCGCTGCGGCACGCGATCCGGCGGACGCCCGCAGCGGCGACTCGTCAGCTCGCCAACACGCCTGCGAGATCCGACGCGGCACAGCGAATCCCTACGTAAAACGTACCGAACAGCGCGTACACCGCGCTCACTTCGTCGAAGCGCATCTCATAGATGAGCTTCTTGAAGACCAGCGGATCGTCGGCGAAAAGATCCACGCCCCACTCCCAATCGTCGAACCCGATCGATCCCGAAATGATCTGCTTCACCTCGCCCGCGTAACGGCGCCCGATCATCCCGTGTTCATGCATCTGGCGCTGGCGCTCGGCCATCGGGAGGGAATACCAGTTTTTGTCCTCGCCGCGTTTGCGGTCCATGGGGTAGAAGCACAGATATTTGTGAGCAGGCATGTCGGGGTAAAGCCGCGGAGCCATGGCTTCGCGTTGCCGCGCGAGCACATCTTCGATTTCGGTGTTCCACTCCGGCGAATGCGGCGCAATGCCGCGCGCAGTGAGAGCACTGTAGGTCTTCAGGCTGGAATCGTACAATCCCAACTCGACCACCGACAGATAAGATCCGGTCGGCTCGAAATAATCCCACAGCCGGAGCTGCGCCAGCCGCCGTTCTACCAGGCTCAGCTCGTCGAACGAGCGCCGGAAATGCACCAGGATCAGATCGCCCTTGTGGCCCAACAGCGAAAACAGTGCGCTCTGCCCGTTGGCGTTCCGTTCCATTTCCGTGAGGATTCTCGCGGCCTCCTGCACGATTTCGACGCGCTCGCGCGCCGGCAAGGCCTTCCACGCGGTCCAACGAACACGGAGCATCTGATGCAGGACGCTGGATCCTTCGAGCGTCAGTGGAACCGCGGGTAGACTATCCAGAGCCGGTTCGACGGGGGCGTGAGTGGTTGCTGGCATGTAGGAAATTCCTTATGTTATTTTATTATTCTTGTTACGATGAGTGCCTCTCCCAGGTTTGGACAAGCGGCGGAATCCGCGCCTTTGACAATAGAAGATATTCGCGCCCTGCATCAAGTGAGGCCTCTGGAACGGAACGAAGAAGGCCGGGCCGCGCGAGACTTGCCGGCCGGCGTCTACGGCTACGCCTACGCGCCGGGTCTGGACGAAGTTCCTATCTTCGCGCCAAAGAAATATCACAGCTTTGAGGTCCACAAAGCAGCCGATGGAGCCGAGTATCTGATCGGCTTTGTCACTCCCGCCGAAGCCCGGGAGCTCGAACTGCTGACCGAAGGCGTGCCGATCCGCCTTTTTCCTGACCCTTGGCAGAGCTCCCAATATCTGGTAAGCGTCCCCGTGTCGCGCATGCAGACGCGCAACCGGGTGCCTCCGCGCGAGGACGGCAATCCGTTCGCATTCACGATCCTCTAAGTTCGCCTGCGATTCCTGGGCGCTGGTCCGCACTAATAGTGCATGAAGACATTATTTTCCACTCTCCTTGCACTGTCCCTGGCCTTAGTCGGGATATCGACCGCGTTCGCGAGCTCAGAAAACTCCAGCGGTACCAGGCATCATTCGTCTTCCGGCCACAAGCGCACCGGCAAACACAGCAGCGGCTCGCATAAAAAAAGCAATATCCCGGCCAGTTAGCACGTAGGCTGGGACCCGACAACTCACCGATCCTAGGACCACGGCGGCACTACGCCATTGCTGCGCGCATAGGCGATCAACTGGCCCAGGTGTTCGTGCATGTGGCCCGCAATGATCAAAAGCGCTCCTTCGTAGGTGGTTTGCTGGCCCTCCAGGTTGGTGGCTTTGCGCAGATCGGCTTCCGGCAGATTCGTCACGGCCTGGCGCACGAATTGTATCGAGGCCTTCAGGGCCTCGATTACCTTGGCCTTTTGCGTAACGGTCTTTTCGGCGCTGTCGCTCATGCCGCTCGGCGGCTTCACTCCCAACGACGAAACGAAATAATAGTTGGAGAGAGCGACATGCATGTATACCTCGCTGACGGACCGGACGCCGCTGCCGGGGCGCCAGCCGAATTTGTCCTGAGGGATAGCTTCCCCGAGACTTGTCAGCTTCTTTTCCATATCGTTTAAATCGCTGAGGAACGCCTGCCGCACAGCCGATCCTTTGAGCGCGGGCTGCTGCGCGTCCATCCTGACTAAGCTTCCTGCCGAAGCGAGAAACAAAATCAAAACAGTGCTAAATTGTCTCATGGTTCCTTTGTACCATCTGCACTAAACCTGCGCCATGTTCTCTTCGAGACTGAAATGGGGCCTGCCGCTCACCCCGTTGGCAAGACTGCTCGAGGAGCAGCGAGCTCGGGGCGAACCAATTCTCGATCTCACCGAATCGAACCCGACCTTAGCAGAGTTCGAGTATCCGGCTGATCCCATTCTCTCGGCGCTGGCCGATCCTCGTTCGCTGCGGTACGAGCCGACTCCCCGGGGACTGCCCGCCGCACAATCAGCGATCGCCGGCTACTATTCCGGGCGGGTTGCGAACGAACGGATTCTGGTGACGGCCAGCACCAGCGAAGCGTACACCTTTCTCTTCAAATTGCTGTGCGACCCCGGCGACGAAGTACTGGCGCCTCGTCCCTCGTATCCGCTGTTTGAATTTCTCGCGGAGCTGGACTCCGTCCGCGTCGTCCAATATCCGTTGATCTATGACGGCGGCTGGTCTCTCGACGTCGAAAGCCTGGCGCGCTCGATCACCCAGCGAACCCGCGCGATTATTGTCGTCAATCCCAATAATCCAACCGGTTCGTTTCTGAAGAAAGAGGAGCTGGCCGCGTTAATCCACCTGTGCCGCGAGCATCGGCTGGCGCTTCTCTCCGACGAAGTTTTCTCCGATTATGGCTGGCAAGACGATCCGCGGCGCGTTGCGTCGTTAGTCGACACCGGGGATGTCCTGACGTTCTCCCTGAGCGGTCTCTCGAAAGTGGCAGGACTCCCGCAATTAAAACTGGGATGGATCGTGGCGAACGGGCCGTTCGCCGAGCGCCGGCAAGCGATCGAGAACCTGGAATTGATAGCCGACACCTACCTGTCCGTCGGAACGCCCGTGCAATGGGCCGCGGCTACGCTGCTCGATATCCGCAAGGACCTTCAGCCACAAATTTTGGAACGCGTCCGCGCGAATCGGGCGTTTCTCGCGAACCAGATCGGTCCCAGCTCGCCTTGGCGTCTGCTCGACGCGGAAGGCGGATGGTATGCGGTCATCCAAGCGCCGCGAATTCAAAGCGAAGAGGAATGGGCGCTCGCGCTGTTAGCCGAGCAGCAGGTTTTAGTCCAGCCCGGATTCTTCTTCGATTTTGAAACGGAGGCCTTCCTGGTGGTTAGCCTGCTCACGCCGCCCGAGACATTCCGGGAAGGCGCCCGGCGTGTGATTAGCCAAGCGGTCTAAGCGCCAGATGGCTCATCGACGCCGCTTTTCGGCCCGGCCGAACCGATCTCGGCGTTGGCGATTTCCATCACCTTGGAGCAACAGCCGCTGAGCGACACGCTGATATTGCGGATGGAATCGCCCTGGAATCGGACTCGCGGAGCGCGGTGATGCTCGGGACAGCGGACATGACGCAGCTTTTCTTGCGTCGCCTGCTTGAACCGCTCGACCCGAACGCTGTCGAAGTCGCTGAGCACCTAAAAAACATTTTAATCCAGATTCGTTCGAAACAGAAATGGAAAGGGATGTACGGTAGCCGGAGAGAAAGCCGCGGGCCGGTTTGGGCCGCTTCCGCCGAAGTACCATTTCGAATTTCGCGCTAGGGCGACGCACGTAGGACTTTTGATGCCCCAGGGGGCTTGACAAGCGGATCGGCATGCTTAGAATGGGGATAATCTCTTTTTTATGCAGACCTGCAACCACTCTCGTACCGAAATTATGGCGAGACGGGACGGCGTCGACTATGTACGCTGCCTGGATTGTGACCAGGTGTTCGAGGCCGAAGACCTGGAACCCGTCCCCGCCTACGACGACGACGAGAAACCCGCCAAATAAACGACCTCGCACCCGCGATTGAGATTTTTCGAAGGAATCCTGTACCAGATTCCTAAAGCAGGTTCTATGTCCCTTAGCCCAACTGATCCAGGGCTGAACCTGGAGGGAACCTGCGATCCTATATATGATAATGGAACCGTTGAGGATAGTTGCCATCGGTGGGGGTACTGGGCTGTCCAGCCTGCTATACGGACTGAAACGCCATGTCAGGGAGTCCCAAAACATTGACATAACGGCGGTGGTTACGGTCACCGACGATGGCGGAAGCTCGGGACGCCTGCGCCGCGATTTCGACGTTCTGCCGCCAGGGGATATTCGCAACTGCATGGTTGCGCTCTCCGAAGACGAGGCCCTGCTTTCCAAGCTGTTTCAATACCGGTTCTCCAGCGGCCGCGGCCTGAAGGGCCATAGCTTCGGAAATCTCTTCCTAACCGTACTGAGCAACTTGACCGGGGATTTTGCCCAGGCCGTGAAGCTTTCCTCGGAAGTCCTAGCCAGCCTGGGACGGATCTATCCTTCCACCGCGACCAACGTGGCGCTCGAAGCCGAGTTAGAGAGCGGCCGGATCGTAAAAGGGGAAACCAAGATCAGCAAGAGCCGTTCCCGCATCCGGCAAGTTCGATTGTCTCCGCGCGTCTGCAAGCCGCTGCCGGAAACGCTAGAGGCCATCGAGCAGGCGGATCTGATCACCTTCGGTCCGGGGTCGCTGTTCACCAGCATTATTCCGAACGTCTTAGTGAAGGGCATTCCGGAAGCGATTCAGCGCAGTCCCGCTTTGAAGGCTTGCTTTGTGAACCTCATGTGGCAGCCTGGGGAGACCACCGGCTTCCGCGCCTCCGATCATATCGCCGCTCTGAATCGACACGCGGGGATGAACCTTCTGGACATAGCCGTCGTGAACTCGCAAGCCATCACCGCCAAGCAGAGACGGAAATATGCGGCCGAGAAGGCGCAGGTCGTCGTCAATGACGTGGATCGGCTGGCGGAAATGGGTCTGCAAGTGGTGGCCCGGGATCTGCTCGCCGATGGCGACGTGGTGCGGCACGATTCCAAAACGACTGCTGATATTGCTCTGGAACTCGCCCGCCGGGGCCGCGCGCGGCGGTCCCGCTCTCTCATCCACAGGGTGAAGTAAAGTAAGGCATGACATCGCCGCTGAGCGTAGTGATCCTGGCCGCAGGACTGGGAACGCGGATGAAATCCAAGCGCGCCAAAGTGCTGCATCGCGCCGGTGGTCTCACCCTGATCGAGCATGTCGTAAAGGCCGCCCAGGGAATCACGCCCGCCGAGCACATTACCGTTGTGGTGGGGCATCAGGCCGCCGAGGTCCAGGCGCTGCTCGCGCCTCTGGGGGTCCATTTCGCCGAACAGAAAGAGCAAAAAGGCACTGGGGACGCTGTTATGAAGTGCCGCGCCGCGCTCGAGCCCAAGGGCGGTCTGGTAGTGGTGGTGTACGGAGATTGTCCGCTGCTTGCGCGCGCAACACTCCAGGAACTCGTTGAGCGGCAGAAGCAAAGCGCCGCGGCAGCAACGCTCATCACTACGCGCCTGGAGGATCCCAGCGGCTATGGCCGTGTGGTTTTTGGCGACCGCGGCGAGGTCCAATCAATTGTCGAGCAGAAAGCGGCTACGCCGGAGCAGCTCTCGATCCAATTCATCAACTCAGGTATCTACTGTTTTCGCGCGGACCTTCTGTGGAAACACATCGCTGAGATTCGGCCCGACAATCCCGCGCATGAATATTACCTGACCGACATGGTCGAGATCCTGAACCGCGCCGGACACAAGGTCGAGGCCATGGAGGTTGCGAACTCGAATGAGCTGTTGGGCATTAACACGCGCGTGGAACTGGCCGAAGTGGACCAACTTCTGCGGGAGCGCAAGGCGCGCGACCTGATGCTGTCCGGCGTCACCATCGAGAAGCCCGAGACGGTTACCATCGACGGCGGACGTGTCGATCGGCCCGGACTCCGTGGTCGAGCCCTTTGCGCAGATCCTCGGCAACACCGAGATCGGAGCCGACTGCCGTATCGGCGCCTGCTCGATCATCCAAGATTCCACTCTGGCGGCGGGCGTCGAAGTGGCGCCTTTCACCTTCATTGCCGACTCCGAAATCGAAGCCGGTGCGCGCATCGGTCCGTTCGCTCGCCTCAGGGCCGGCAATCAGGTAGGGGCAAAACGCCCATATCGGCAACTTTGTCGAGTTGAAAAATACTAAGTTCGCCGCCGGGGCCAAAGCCAACCACTTGGCTTATCTGGGCGATTCCGAGATCGGCGAAAAAGTGAACATCGGCGCAGGCACCATCACTTGCAACTATGACGGCGTCAGCAAGCATCGCACCAAGATCGGAAAGGACGTCTTCGTCGGCAGTAACTCGACGCTAGTCGCCCCCATCGAGATCGGCGATGGAAGCTACATCGGTGCCGGCTCGGTGATTACGGATCCGGTACCGCCGGACGCATTGGCGCTGGGCCGGGCGCGTCAAGTCGTCAAGGAAGGCTGGGCGGCCAAAAAGCGCAAAAAAAAATAGCAGTTACTTCTTGCTAGGCGCGGATTTTTGATTGGTCCGAACCACGATCAGCCGCGCAACGTCGCCATCGTCGGACGTCACAAAACCGATCGTGACCTTGGCATTCATGCGCAGCTTTCCTTCCACGCGAGTGTCGGACTTGATGAAGAATATGCGCTTCTCGGCCGGCTTGCCCAGAATGCTTCGCGATACGGTCACCTGGGCGGCCGCCAGCTGCACCACCGACCCGGAGAACGTGTCATCGTACTGGGGCTCGCTCGCCTTGGTCTGAGTCTTTTCCCAAGCGCGACTTTCCTGCCCAGTGGCAACTATACCGAGTACAGCCGCGCCGAACAGGGCCCACCGAGCGAGCGAGAACCGCACTCTTGAATCATAAACCAAGCCGGCAGGCCAGGAACCGGAGCAGGAATTAAACTTATTTCATTCATTTCGATTACAGCACCACGATCGGATGATAGAGATGCGGTAAGCGGGCTTCGCCGATGGCAATGAGGTCGCCTTCCGAACTTAGCGCCTTGACGTATTTCGTATCTCCGAGGTCGAGGAACGCCGACAAGCGGAAGTCGCGGCCTTGCCGGATCTGCCCGGCGGTGAGCTCGTCAACTTTAGCATTCGGCCAATGCGGCAACAACTGAGATGCTGGAATGAGCGCTTCGCCAAGGCGGCCCGCTTCAGCCAGCCGTTCCAGTTCCTCCAAAGTTTGCGCCTGCTCCTCACCGAAATCTCCCGAGCGGGTGCGCCGCAAGCTTTCGAGGAAGGCTCCGCAGCCGAGCCGCTGGCCCACTTCATGAGCGATGCCGCGCAGGTAAGTTCCAGCCGAACAGCGGACCTGGATCCGTGCTATCAGGCCGTCGAACTCCAGCAACTCGAGCGCGTATACTTGAACCTCCACCGGCTCCAACTCCACCGCGATTTTCTGGCGCGCCAAGCGGTAGGCCGGGGTTCCCGCGACCTTTTTCGCAGAGAAGGGCGGTGGGGTTTGAAGGATGGGTCCCCGAAAAAGTGCCAGCGCAGCTTCGAGTTCCGAGCGCGTGAACTTCGGCTCGATGGGCGGCGAAACCGCCGTGCCGCAGCGGTCGTAGGTATCCGTTGCATAGCCAAACTTCACTCGCGCGTCGTAGGTTTTTTCATTGGTGGAGAAGAACTGCGCCAGGCGTGTGGCGCGACCCAGCACCAGCGGCAACACGCCCGTGGCCAAGGGATCGAGCGTGCCCAGGTGGCCGACCTTGCGCTGATTCGTGAGCTTTCGCACGCGATTGACTGCGTCGTGCGACGTGAGACCCTCCGGCTTATCAACAACAATGACACCATCCACTTCAGACCACTCTAACAGCAGTGGGCCGAAGGCCGGAATTATTGCGTGATATCCAGCTTCGCCGCAGGGCTTGGGACGGTTCCGACGGTGACGACGACTGTGTTGGACTCCCAGCGGAGCGTCGGAAGGCACCTGATAATTAATCTGCGTGACTCCCACCAGGCCGCTCGGGATGCCGATGAACTCTATAGTCGCGGGCAAACTCGCGACTGTTACGGTCACCGGCAGCACCGGCTTGGGAAGCGCTGGTCAGCGGAGTTCCCGGAGCCGGAGACGTTCCAGTCGGTAGCGACGGCGTCACTTGTCCTTCACCGGTAATGAAGAGCGTGGTGATCTGGCCCGGGTTGGCGCTCGAGAAAGGTGCGCTGACGAAACCGTTCGACATAAAAATCCCGGGCGCCGCTTGCACGATATTCAGCGACGCGGAGACATTCTGGTACGGGTTGCCCACCACCAGCGAGACCTGTCCGGCCGGAGTCTCATAGGGGATCTGAAGATTCACTTGTCCCGGCGAAACGTAATAGAGCGGCGTCGGGAACGCCGTTGATGGTCGCCTCGAATCCCGCCAGGTAGTCCGTCAACGGGATTGTCGCGGCGGACTGCACAAAGTTCCCGAGCTGACGTCCCATAAACGCTTAGCAGCATGCCCGGAACGTAGGTCTGCTGGCCGGATCGCCGCATTACTTGAGCCGCCGATGGTCAATTCCATCAGAGGACCGACGAAGGGAATCGACATTTGCTCGGACCAGGTTTGTCCGCTTGCATCCATGCCACTGAGCGTGAACACCACGGTGGTGGGGACGCTTAAGCCCGACAAGCTCAGATTGGTCGAAGAAAGCGATCCATCCGCCGGGATGGTGGTGCCTCCAAAGGTGGTCGCGATGTTGTAGCTCTTTCCGTTGATGGTGAAGTTAGTAAGCGTGGTGCCAACGCCGGCCTCTTCGGTCAGCGTAATCGTGAAGGGCCAGCTGCTGCCATTTTGAAATACGGGGTTCTCGCTGATGGACATCACGACGGCCGAAGCGGTGGCCTTGGCACTGGTCCATTGATGCACGAAGTTGTTGGCATCCGGGGAACCAAGGCCGCTGGCCTGATCGTAGCTTGGGCCGGCGCTGTAACCATACTGGCCCGTATTGCACCCAGGAGAGCCGATGGCGCACGGCACAATATTATTTCCGGTCGTGACATCGTGAAACACGCCGGGCACATTCTGCGCCAGCCGATACAGCGTCGGATTGATATTCCCTACCCCGGCCTGGCTCTGCGCGCCGGTCGAAACCAGATATTGATTCAGCAGCGTGACGATTCCTGCCATGGTGGGGGCGGCCACGGAGGTGCCTCCAAAAATCTGGCTGGCGCCGCCGGAATAAACGATGTACCCGTCGTGATCGGGCGAAGAGCTGATCGACAGATCGGGCACGTGGCGAGCCCCGTCATTCGGTACCCCCGCTCCGGCTTGCCAGGCCGGCCGCGGAAAAAAAATGCTTGCGCCCCCACCGCCCGCCGCTAGCACGCCATCGATCGCCGTGGTATTCCAAACCATTTCGGGAATGTAGGACAACGCCGAGGCGTCGTTGGCCGTGTTGGTCGCGCTCCAGTAAATGCCACCCTGCTCATTGAACTGGGTTCCGCCCATGGAGGTAACTTCCGGGATGCTGCCCGGCGCGTCGACGGCCAGCCCGTTTTGCGCGACTGGGGCGCCCATGTCCTCGCAGTCGGCGGCGCCCAAATCGCCGGCGGCCGCAAGCCACGTTATGCCTTCGGCGTTGCCTTGCTGAGCCATGGATTGGAAGGTCGGCAGATCGATCAGATCGCTGGGCTCGCAAAGTCCGTAGCTCATCGTGATGACAGGCGCCAGATCCTGATCGATGGCATAGGTGAGCGAAGTGAAAACATCCAAAGAGTAAACAAAAATTATGTTGGCGTCCCTGGCGACAGCGCCGGACCACTCGATATCGAGATCCGCTTCCGGAAGATCGCCTTGGCTGATACCCGGGCTACGCCCCGTCAGCGTCTGCGTGAGATTGATGGCGGGCAGGTTGAACTTACTGCGAAAGCTTTGTATGTCGGACGTGTTGATCGCCGTCTGTCCTACTACCACGAGTTTCTGCCCGGTGCCATTGATGCCGGCCTGCAATAACGGCGCTACATCGTAAATGGTCGCGAAGTCATCGGGAGCAATCTGATGGACTCCGCCGCTGGTCTCATTGGGATTCGGTCCCCGCCGCAGGCTGCGCGGCTTGAGGCGGAAATCATTCAATCCATGAAAGCCGCTTACCAGGTTCGCCAACGCCGCGGGAACGGAAGGATCCGTCGCATTGGCATAGTGCAGCTCTCCGCCCACCTCATAGCTATGAATCTGGGTTCCGAAGGCGTTCTGCACCTGTTGCGCCGTGCCGCTAAACGTGACGAACATCCGGCTGCGCGCAACCTGGTCGATGCTGAAACCCTGCGATTCCAGCCACGCCACAATCTTGTTCACATCGCTCTGGCTGAGGCCGAACCGGTCGGCATACTGCTCGGGTGTGAGCCACTTGTGGTAATCAGGCGAAGCGGGATTCTGCTGGTCGGCGAGCGTCTGTTGAAGAGCAGACTGCTGGGCCGCGGAGGACTTCAAATACATCGTGATCCCCGATACCTCGAAGGACGGCGCTACCGGTCCACGATCGAATTGCGGCCGCGCTTCCGGATGAACGTTACCGCGCAAGGTCACTCGCTGGCTGTTGTCAATCCGGCCACTGATGCGATCCTGCTGCGCATCGAGAACAGTAGCCGGCAAGCAGGCACAGAGCGCAATGAGGAGTGGCCGCGAAACGGTTTTCATAAAGGAACAAGCGGATACTATGCCTAGGATGAATTCCCCAGGTAGCGCGTTTCAACGAGTTTTACCTAGGTTATCGAAGTTAGAGCCTTACGGGCGCAACGCATGGGATTCCACGCCCGGTTGCTTCTCCGAGCATGGCTGCGGGGATTCGCTTGGGCCGGTAATGAGCCGCGCTCCGCGGTTGTAAGTCAGATAGAGAAATCCCCACTGCACAAATACCAGTACTCGATTAGAGAATTCCACCAGGTACATGAGATGGACAAACAACCAGGTTAGCCAGGCCAGCAAGCCGGACATGTGGAGCGGGCCGATTTGGGCGACCGCCGACGCGCGTCCAATCACAGCCAGGCTGCCTTTGTCGAAGTAGCGGAAGGGAGCGAGAGTCGCGTGCTCCAGGCGCTTGCGGATGAGTTTGGCAACATAGCCGCCCTCTTGCATCGCGACTTGCGCCACGCCGGGCAACAGTTTTCCGTCTTGCTCCAGATGAGCCAGGTCGCCGATAACGAAAATTTCGGGATGATTGGGGACGCTGCAGTCCGGGGCGACCAACACGCGTCCGCTTGAATCGCGCCGTACGCCCGTGCGGCGTTCCAGCACTTCTCCGAAACTGGAAGCACGAACTCCAGCCGACCATATCACGGTCCTGCTGGCGATGTGCTCCGTGCCCTGCGCGGTCTTCACCGTGACGCCGGATTGGTCCATCGCGGTAACGAAAACATTGCTACGCGGGCGCACTCCCAGGCGAATCAACGATCGCTCGGCTTTAGCAGACAGGTCCTCCGGATAGGTGGGCAAAACCCTCGCCGCTCCTTCGAAGAGCAGTATGGTGGCCTCTTGCGGGCGGATAGAGCGAAACTCATGCCGTAGCGTGTCGTGCGCGATCTCCGCCAAAGCGCCCGCCAGTTCCACGCCGGTTGGGCCACCGCCGACTAGAACGAACGTTAGCCATTCGCGCCGTTTGTCGGGATCGGACTCGCGTTCCGCCGCTTCGAAAGCGTACAGGATTTTACGGCGAATCTCGGTGGCCTCCTCGATGCTCTTCAAACTCGGAGCGATCGGACGCCAGTCCTCATGTCCAAAGTAGGAATCCGTTGAACCCGCGGCCACGATCAGCGTGTCATATTCGATCTCGCCGTCACCCAGGATCACGCGGCGGCGTTCGGCATCCAGATCAACCGCTTCGGCCAGCAGCACGCGCACGTTTTTCTGCCGGGCAAAGACCGATCGCAGCGGCGATGCAACTTCGCCGGGCGAAAGAGAACCCGTCGCCACCTGATACAGCAGCGGCTGGAAAAGATGAAAATTCCTGCGATCCAGAAGCGTCACCTCGACCGGCGCTTTTTTCAGCGCCTTGGTGGCATACAGCCCGCCGAATCCGCCGCCAACAACGACCACACGCTGTGCCATCTGCTGCGCTCCTATACAAGTTAGACGCAAGTCTACCCGATTTGATGCATGCCAACCCGCGTGCGCTGCGCTACGCTGAAAAGTAAGGATGCTGTGGCGCTTCTGGCTGGCTTTGTTCGCCATCGCGCCGGTGTTCGCGCAAACACCGTGCGAGGGTACGCCGGCCTACTCGCCGTGCGAGTTCTCGTTTGAGTTGTCGGCAGCGGACTTGGCCGCGCATCCGAATCCCTATGTCAGTGTCGACCTGCATGCCGAATTTCGTTCGCCGCATTTCCACACCTATCTGATGCCTGCGTTCTGGGACGGCGGCCGCAAGCTGGTCCTGCGATTCACGCCCACCGAAGCCGGCCAGTGGCTCTACCGCTTCACGAGCAACCTCTCCGCGCTGGATGGCAAAAGCGGCGAATTCAATGCCGGGTCCTCGGATTCGCCGGGGTTCGTCAATGTTGCCAACGTCCATCATTGGGCCACGGATAACAAACAGGCGCATCTGTGGATGGGCTACATCGCGGACCGGTTTCCGTTCGGAACCGGGCAGGAGTTCGAACAGCAACTGAACGAAGCCGCGGGAAACAAATTTACTCATTTCCGCGGGTCGATTCTAGGCAATGCCCAGGATCGCAGCCGGGTTTATCTTGGCCCCGACAGGCCGAATCCGGCGTACTTCGACGAACTGGACCGGCGCATCCTGGCGATCCACAAGCGCGGCATCACCATTGATCTGATGCTCGCATCGGATCCCGCCTACGTGACCGCGCTCTTTCCGGATTGGCAGGCGCGTGAGCGATTCATTCGCTACGTGGTCGCGCGATATGCGCCGTTCAACGTAACCTGGCAGGGCTTGGAGCAGTTCGAAGATTATGCCGATGGCCGCGCAATCCTGAAAGAGCTGGGCGGCAGTCTCGCGAAGCTGGATCCGTATCAGCACCCGCGATCGTCGAACGCCAAGATCAGCTCTTCGCCGCTGCTCGGCGACGGCTGGATGAATTTCGTTATTGAAGGCTCGCCCGATGACGCGGTCGGCTCTGTTGAGCATCAGTTCTACCAGGTGCCCTTCGTCGGCGTCACCGACGCGCAGCATCTTTGGAATGCCACCATGGACGGCGAGTATCCGGAGTTTCGGGGCACTGATGCGAAGATGTGCGGCTACTGGTTCGATTTCATGTCCGACACGCGCCACTGGGAGCTGGAGCCCTATTTCGATGTGGATGGCACGCGGGCGGTGGCGCTCGAAGAAGTCGAGTACGTGAACTATGTCGAGCACCCTGGGCCGCCGGTCGAGGTGTCGGTGGCGAAGCATGGCTACGATGTGCAGTGGTTGAATCCGCTCACCGGCGAACAGATCCAGGAGAAGAAGTACAACGGCGAGCATTTCACTGGCGAGCCGCCCGATAAGAGCCATCCCTGGGTATTGCTGGTGGCGCGCGAAGGCCGCCTGGAATCGATGCGCAAGTCGTACAAGTTCGAGTCGCGGCCCGTTCCGGTGCAGGAGATCGAGACTAATCCGCAGAAGGTGCCCTATGTGATCGCGGAGCCTTCCGGAGATATTCAGGCCGGCAAACCCGCGCGTTTCGCGGCCAAGCTGACGAGGGAGACACGCGCTACTCGCGACATGATGTTCTTGTGGACCGGAGAAGTCGCATCCGACGGCCGCGGCGCTCGAGTGCTGGGCACCGGTTCGGCTCCTACGGTGGTTGTGCCGGCGACCATGGCCGCGAGTTTCCCGGCCGTTTTGAGCATTCACTTGACCGCTCTCAATGCGAATGGCAAAGCTTATTCGGCCGATCGCGTTTATCAACTCAATAAGTGATCCTTTCTATCGACACGACCTCCGAATTCGGGAGCATCGCGCTGGTGGATCGCGCGACCGTTATCGAGGAGGTTCTGCTCTATTCGACCGACGGCTTTGGCCACGTGCTCTATGAGCACTTGGAGAAACTGCTCGAGCGGCACGCCCTCAATGTGCGGGAAATAGATGGATTCGCTGCGGCGGCGGGACCCGGCTCATTCACGGGCGTTCGCGTCGGTCTCACGGCCGTCAAGGGTCTGGCGGAAGCCACCGGCAAGAAGGTGGTGGCCATCTCCAATTTGAAAGCGCTGGCGGTTTTCGGCTCGGCTTCCCTGCGCGCGACAGCGATCGATGCGCGGCGTGGCGAGGTGTACGCCGCCGTCTACAATGACCACCTGGAAGCTGTGATGCCCGAGGTTGTTCTCAAATACGAAGCCTGGGCGAAGAGCCTGCCGCCGGGCGGATTCGAGTTAATCGCGCAGGATTTCTCGGCCTTCGCCGATCACATCGATGCCGCGATCCCTCGGGTGACGGCGCCACGGGCGCTCGCCGGCGCGATTGGCCGCATCGCTTCAAAAGAATTCGAGCAGGGGCGCGCATCCGATCCAGCCGGTATCGACGCCAACTACGTGCGGCGATCGGACGCGGAACTATTCTGGAAAGAGTAGCGCGGCAGGCCGGCTATTTGCCGACGTCGATCAACTCAACGTCGAAGATCAACGTCGCGTTCGGCGGTATCACGCCACCGGCTCCGCGCGATCCATAGCCCAGGTCGGGAGGAATGTGCAACTGCCGTTTGCCGCCGACTTTCATCCCCGCAACGCCTTCATCCCATCCCTTGATTACCTGACCGCCGCCCAGCGGGAATACGAACGGCTGGCCGCGATCCACCGAGCTGTCGAACTTCTTGCCGTTGGTCAACCACCCGGTGTAATGCACCGTTACGGCTTTGCCGGCCACAGCGGTGGCGCCGGTGCCGACCGTGATGTCCCAGTATTGAAGTCCGGACGCGGTGGTCGTCGGTTTGCCCGTTACCTTCGTCGGCGACGCGTTGTTGTGTTGTGCGGATGCCATGTTGACCATTCCTAAGATAATGAGGCTCGATAAAATAACGCTCTTGCTCACTCAACTTTCTCCTTTGACTTGCATGATACACCACTCTAGCCGCCGACTCGCGCTTGACGCATGACGGCTTCGGCCTTCTCGCGAATTTTGCGCGCGACCTCGTAGGGATCGCCCTGCTGGAACTCGGGCAGAAACAACTCCACCGACAGCGGGCCCGAGTATCCTTTTTCCGCGAGCTTCTTCAGAATGCGCGTGAGCGGCGAAACGCCATCGCCGGGAATCAAACGCGTGGTGTTGTCCAGCAATTCGCGCGGCATGTCCGGCACGTCCTGAAAATGGACGTGCGCCAGCTCACCCGGGCGCAGCAAATCCAGGTCTTCGAATTTACTCATCCCGGACCAAAAATGATAGAAGTCCAGCATGGGGTGCACATTCGGATGCGCCGCCTCGCGTGTCAGCTTCAGCAGGGTTGTCAACGTTGAAATGTAGGTGGAAGTCCGCACGAATTCGATCATCGCCGTCATGTTGAACTGCTTGGCGATTTCTCCGGCTTCACGCATGCAATCGGCGCCGCGCTTGTAATCGTCCGCGGTGATCTTTATCGCGGTGCCGCTCGGGTTGTAGATGTGCGTGATCCCGAACGAGGCGAATTGCTCGCAGCGTTGCTTCCATTTTTCGAGCGCCGCCGCTCGTCCCGGATTCGGATTCCAAAAATCCGCCAGGCCGGGCGTGCACGAAACCGGGGTCAATCCAAGATCTTTGACGACGCGCTGCGCAGCCGCTAGATTATCGGTCTTGAGGAATCCGTCGAGCAGCGCGGCCGTTAGCTCGACCTGCTTGATTCCGGCGCGCGACCAGCCTTCGAGCGATTTCTGGAAGCCCGCTCCCGCCGACGTGTTCTGGTGCAGGCAGAGCGTCATCTTGCCGGATGCTGCCGTGAGATCCGGCAGGGCTTGGGCGACTAAGGGAGCGGCGAGAATTGCGCGACGAGTAATCATGCGATTCAATATATCTCGAATGCGGGCGTCGCAGATTAGCGTCGCTTGAAATGCTTGCTGAGCGTCAAGCCTTGAGACTGGTACGACGATCCGATATCGCGTCCGTAAAGCTTCGCCGGAGGAGCGAGCAGCGGCTCGTAGCTTAGACGCCCGACAATCTGGCCGTCCTCGAGCAGCGAGGGAACCTCGTGCGATCGCACCTCCAGCACTGCGTGACTGCCGACCGATCCCTCCGCACTCCAACCAAATCCGGGATCGAAAAAACCGGCATAGTGAACGCGAAATTCGCCGACCGCGGGGTCGAATGGCAGCATCTCCGCCGCCATGTGCGGAGGAATGCTCACTTTTTCTTTCGAGGTGAGAATGTAGAAGTCGCCGGGCTCGAGCACGATGGAGTTATGTTTTTTCCGGTATAGCGGTTCCCAAAAATCGCGCGTCTCGTAATAGTTTACTTTGGAAAGGTCGATGGGCGGCGTATTCTTTTTCGCCTTGTACCCGATGATGTCGGACCCGATTCCTTGCAGATCCACCGATAGCTTGAGACCGCCGGAAATAACCGGTTCCACAGGCAGTTCATCCTGCGAATAGACCAGCGGTTCTTGCTCGTTCAGATCAAGCAGCATCTTGTCCGACGGAAGCGGGTTCCCGCGCCGAATCCGAAGCTGATTCAGCCGCGTACCTTCCTGAACGATGACCGGAAAAGTGAGCGGGACGATCTCGGCATAGAGTTTTCCCCGGTAACCGGCGCGGATGTCCTCGAAGCTATTGCCGTAATCGGTGATCAAACGAGTGAAAACGTCCAGGCGGCCGGTGGAGCTCTTGGGGTTCGCCTTGCCCGAAAAATTATCGGACAAGTAGAGCTCTTCTTGAAGAGGAACGATGTAGACTGACCTTCGTTCCAGCAGGGCGGGCCTGGAAAGATCGAGTTGCCCCATCTGTAGATCTTGAAGTTTTTTCGAAACCGTCTCGTACTGATTCGGAAGGAAACTCGCCTGCACTCGATACGCCAGGGAGCCGAGACGCAAATCGATGCTGGATGGTTGAATCTGCTCCGGCAGGATCGGATTATCGGCTTTCACATGCCCCGCTGCGATCAACTCCTCCAACCGGTCGGAAGGCAATAAGCCCGTGGTCCGTGCGGCAGGTTGCTCGACAAACTCCGGGAACAACGCGAGAACATTAGGATTCATTCGGGTTTTCGATCTACTAGGATAACGCGGAGCCCTGCTCCACGCGCCGCTGGCTATATCCGAAATAAATGAACAGACCGATGATCAGCCACGCGAAAAATCGAATCCAGGTTTCGAGCGGCAGGCTCAGCATCAGGACCAGGCAGCAGAAGATCGAGATCAGCGGCAGCAGCGGCACCCAGGGAACGCGAAAGCCGCGCGCGCGGTCCGGTTGTTTTTTGCGCAGCACAATCACCCCCGCCGAGACCAGAATGAACGCGAACAGTGTCCCGATGTTGCTGAGATCGGCGAACCAGCTGACATCGAAAATGCCCGCCGGAATGCCCACGGCGAAGCCCGCGATCCAGGTGCTCACGTGCGGCGTGCTGTACTTTGGGTGAACGCGCGAGAACACTGCGGGCAATAACCGGTCGCGCGACATCGCGAACCAGATGCGCGCCTGGCCGTATTGCGTCACCAGCAAGGTCGAGGTCATCCCCAGCAGCGCGCCCGCCGTGACGATGAGGCGCAGGCGGTTCATCCCGATCATTTTGAGCGCATTCGCCACCGGAGCATCGTTGTTGAGCGTCGACCAGTTCGCGATCCCCGTGAGCACCAGCGACACCGAAGCGTACAGCAGCGCGCACAGTAGCAGTGTGACGAAAATTCCCAGCGGCATGTCGCGCTGTGGCCGGCGGCATTCTTCCGCGGCCGTGGATACCGAATCAAAACCTATGTACGTGAAAAAAACGATCGCGCCGCCCGAGAGCAAGCCCGAGACGCCATGCGGCAGGAACGGGTGCCAGTTGGCGGTGTTCACGGCATGCGCGGCTCCGAACACGAACAACAGAATCGCGACGATTTTAACGGCCACTATGGCGTTGTTGGTCTTAGCGCTCTCGCGCACGCCCCGCACCAGAATGTAGCTCAGGATCAGCAGCACGACGAACGCGGTCAGGTTGAACCAGGCGCCGGTGCGCTGGCCTTCCTCGAAGATGGGCTGCGACAACTCTTTCGGCAAATGGAAGCCGAACAGGTTATCGAGAAGATCGTTGAAGTACGCCGAGAAGCCCACCGCGACGCTCATGTTGGCGAAGGCATATTCCAGCATCAAGTCCCAGCCGATGATCCACGCGAAAATTTCGCCCAGCGCCGCGTACGAATACGTGTAGGCGCTACCGGCGATCGGGATCATGGACGCCAGCTCGGCATAGCAGATGGCGGCGAACCCGCACGCGATCGCTACCAAAACGAACGAGAGCGAAATACCAGGACCGGCGCCCGCGCGCCCCGTGAGCGTCGCCGCGTTGCCGCCATTGAGAAGCAGGTCCAGCACCGGCGCCTTCAGCACCGACTTAGTAGCGAAGTGCTCGCCCGCCGCGGCTGTTCCGGTTACGGTGAAAATTCCCGACCCGATCACCGAGCCGATGCCAAAAGCGATCAGGCTCCAGACGCCCAGCGTCTTTTTGAGTTTATAGTTGGGGTCTTCGGAAGCAGCGATCAGTTGATCGATGCTCTTGGTGCGGAGGAGCTGGCTCATCCGGCTATTCCCGGACGCCGAGGCGTCTTAACGTTTCCGCTGGCCCTTCGACATCTTTTGCACTTTACGTTTCAGGGAACCGCGGGCTACTCCAGCGGCGCGTTTGGCCCGTGGAGCGGCCTTCTTCCGCGCGGCGCGCTTCAGCTTCTTCCGCTCTGCTCGATCGGTGACGTGTTTAGTGTTCATTCCTCTTGGATACCCGCGAATTTCTCTACCAGCTTCTTCAACCCATATCCGGGGAAGCTTACCGTGAGCTTAGCATCATCGCCATCCCCTTCGCGACGCAGCACCGTCCCGAGCCCATATTTGGGATGCCGGATGGTGGAGCCGGCACGGAACCCGGTCTTTCCTTTTACAGGCTGCGGCGCACGCGCTGCCGGTTGCGGCATGCTGGTCACGGTAGCCTTCCGCTGAAGGGGGGCGGCGGCCGCGGGCGATGGAGCCTGCTTGCCACGCTCGGTAAAAAACTGCTGGATGTTCTCCACCGAGTTGTAGGTCTTGCCCGTGTACAAATTCCGCCGCGCAGTTTCCCGAACCTCGTAACGTTCGGCTGTGAGTTCCACCTGCCCGCTCCGCTGCTTGGGATTCAGATCGTCGATGAGCGCTTTCGGAACTTCGGCCAGGAATCGCGACGGAATCGACGCCTCGGTTTCGCCCCCGCCCCATCTGCGGCGATAACGCGCCGACCTCAGGAACAGGCGCTTTTGCGCGCGCGTCAATCCGACATAACACAGCCGCCGCTCCTCTTCCATCGCCGCCTTGGAATCCAGCGAGCGCATGTGCGGAAACAGCCCCTCTTCCATGCCCGCCAGGAACACGATCGGAAACTCCAGCCCTTTCGCGTTGTGCAGCGTGAGCAGTGAAACAGACGCCCCGGCATCCAACTGATCGGTGTCCGACACCAGCGCCGCGTGATCCAGAAATTCGGCGACCGTTTCGCCGCGCTCCACACCCTCGGCGGCCGCGTTCACCAGCTCATTCAGGTTGCCGAGCCGCGACTCCGAATCCGGATCTTTGTCCGCTTCGAGCATCTTCACGTAGCCGGTCCGTTCCAGAATCTCTTGCAGAATCTCGCTCACCTTGGCCGACGGCAGCATCGCGCCCAGTTCCACCATCAGATTGCGGAACGCCCGCAGCGCCGCTTCCGCGCGCGTGGGAAAAAGCCCTTCCTCCAGCATCTGCGCGATGGCCGACCACACGCTCAGGTTGTGCTCTCGCGCGTACAGCTCGATCTGTTCCACGCTGCTCTTGCCGATGCCGCGAGCCGGTGTGTTGATGATCCGCAGCAGGTTGACCGAATCGTGCGGGCTCGCTACCGCCTTCAGATACGCCAGCGCGTCTTTCACCTCAGCGCGCTGATAAAAGCTGAATCCGCCTAGAACCACGTAATCGCGCCCGTAGCGCCGCAGCGCTTCTTCGATCTGGCGGGATTGAAAATTGGTGCGATAGAGAACCGCCACGCGATCCTGCGGATTAGTAGTCAACAGGCGCTCGATGGTATCGGCGATGAATAGCGCTTCCTGCTCGCCATCGAAGGCCTCAAACCGCCCGATGCGCTCGCCCGCTCCGGCTTCCGTCCACAGCCACTTGCCTTTGCGCTCGGTGTTGTTCGCCACCACCGCGCTGGCGGCTTCCAGGATGTTTTTGGTCGAACGGTAATTCTGCTCCAACCGAATCACGGTCGCGTTCGGATAATCGTGCTCGAAATCCAGGATGTTGCGAATGTCGGCTCCACGCCAGCCGTAGATTGACTGATCCTCGTCACCCACCACGCAGACATTCTTGTGCCCTTCGGTCAACAGCCGCATCAGCTCGTATTGGCTGCGGTTGGTGTCCTGATACTCATCGATCATCACGAATTCGAAGCGCCGGTTGTATTGCTGACGAAGGTCTGCATCGTGCGCCAGCAGCCGAACCGTTTCCAGCAGCAGATCGTCGAAGTCCAGCGCGTTAGCCTGCCGCAACCGCCCTTCGTATTGTTCGTACAACGACGCCAACTGCGAGGTTTTCTGCTCGGTGGATGCGTTGTAGACGTCCTGCGGCGATTCCTTGCGGCTCTTCTTATGGCTGATCCAGGAGCACGTCGCGCGGTACTGCATGAATTTTTCGTCCAGGCCCGCCGCTCTGAAAAGCGACTTGATCACCGCCAGTTGATCGTCTTCATCGTAGATGGTGAACTGTCGCGTGAAACCAGGCCGAATGTCAGCCAGACGTTCGCCATCGCGCCGCAGCAGGCGCACGCAAAAAGAATGGAATGTCGAAACCAGCGGCCCTTCGCTCGCGCGATGCTCCGGCAGCAAATGATTCACGCGCTGGCGCATCTCGTCCGCGGCCTTGTTGGTGAACGTCACCGCCAAAATGCATGGTCCCGGCACATGCGACGCGTGCATCAGGTGCGCCATGCGATGCGTGATCACCCGCGTCTTGCCGCTACCCGCCCCAGCCAGCAGCAAAAGCGGACCTTCGACGTGCGCCACCGCCGCCTGCTGTTGCGGATTTAGACCCTGAAGAAAATCCATGAAAGGAGGGAACGCCCTCATTCTAGCATGAATCCCAGGCGTCGGGCAGGTTTTCAAATTGTTGATAATTAAAGACTTTCAGGTCGAATGGCTTCGTTTTTTCGTTGTGCCGTCCCAGGCTCGCCGCCCCTGGGACTTGGCTTTCCCTGTCAAGCCTTTGTAACCTAACAGTTTGCCGGTGCGCCTGTACCTTTGAGAGTGGCGGCTGGCGTCAAAGCCGCAATGTTAGTTGAATTCGACCTGATCCAGAGGGCGCAAAAGGGCGATAATCCGGCCTTCAATCAGATCGTAGTGGCTTATCGGAAACGGATTTTGGGAACGATCGCGCGGCTGATCGGGCGGCCCGAAGACGTGGAAGACGTGGCCCAGGAGGTGTTCCTGAGGCTGTATTATTCGCTCGATCAACTTCGGACCCCGGAGGTCTTCGAGCCGTGGCTGTATAGGTTGACGGTGAACGCTTCGTACGATTACCTGCGCAAGCAGCGCCGGCGCAACGAAGCGCGGATGTCGGATCTGAGCGAACAGCAGGTCATGATGGCCGACGCTGCCGCTGGTGGTAAAATCTCCAGCGAGAAGGACCGGCAGAAGCAGGTGAAGGAGTTGATGGAATCGCTGCTGGCCGCGATTCCCGAGCAGGATCGAATCCTGCTGATGTTGAAGGAAGTGGAGGGGCTCTCGTTAAAGGAGCTGGAAAAGATATACTCGGTCAACGAGAATGCCCTCAAAGTGAGACTTTTTCGGGCCCGGCAGCGAGTCTTGCATGTTTATGAAGCCGCCAGGAAAAAGAGCGGCAAGCCGGCCGTAGGGAGCGCAGCCCCTTAAGCTGCCACGTTTGAGAAGGCGTAGAATAGTTTAGGTGCTGAAGTCGCGGAGGAACCGACATGAGCATGGATCAATGGAATAACGAACTCAACGATTTGTTCGCTGGATATAAGGCCACGATGCCTGACCTGGATCCGAGCCCCGACTTCATGCCGGAACTTTGGAGAAAGATCGAGGCGCGCCAGAGCCTGGTAGTCCGCATCAAGAGACTCACCCAGGTCTTCGTCGCCGCTGCCGCCGCCATTTGTGTGGTGCTGGGGCTGCTACTTACCATGCCGCGCACCGACAAGGCCCCCATCAACGGCAACTATGTGGATGTGTTGGCGGAAATTCAGCCCGCTGAAAGTCTTGCTCCGCTCGGCCTGAGAGCCGATACCGAATGAAGATCCGATGAGATACTGGAAACTACCCATCGCTCTGTACCTGTTCCTGGTGTTCCTCAGCGGAGCCGTAGTCGGCGCGTTGGGCTTTAGACTCTACAGTCCGCCGTCAGCCCGAGGCGTGGCCACACTTCCACGGCGCGGTACGGAGGAGTATCGCCGCCAATACATGGATGAGATGCAAACGCGGCTCGGCCTCACGCCCGATCAGATGGACAAGCTGTCGAAAATCGTGGATCGAACCGACGAGCGCTTCAACGATGCCCGTTCGCAGCACAATGAGATGATTCGAGCCATGCGCGAAGACCACGTAGCCAGCGTGCGCGCCATGCTCACCGTCGAGCAGCTCCCCAAATACGAAAAATTGCACGCCGAGCGTGAACTACGGGCCAAGCAGGCCAAGACGCGGTAACAGGCAGGGACGCGCTGTCTCCCGCCGAGTTCGATCAGCTGGTAGAAGACGCCTTCCGCCAGATCCCCGCGCGTTTCCGCCGCCGCATGCAGAACGTCGCGATCACCGTCGAGCAGGAACCGCCGCGGCCCGGTCTGCTGGGCCTGTACCAAGGCCGGCCGCTGGCCAGCCGTTCGGTGTTCGAAGGCTTCGCGCTGCCCGATAAGATCACCATTTATCAGGGCCCGCATGAGCGCATGGCGCGTACGCCCGCGGAGTTGGAGCAGATGGTGGCCGACACGCTGTGGCATGAGATCGCCCATCATTTCGGAATGGACGAGCGCCGTGTGCGCCGGGCGGAATGGGAGCGGGCCCAGCGCGCTAAGCCAAAGCGAGGCTCGCCTGGCGCTGCCTGAATTCGTCTACTTGGTGTCGAAACGGACCATCACAAATGTTACGTGGTCCTTGGTCTCGACGAAGCCGTGCGGCACCCCGGGCGGGATGTAGATCACATCACCTGGCCTGAGCACTTTCGTGACGCCGCCCCGAATCGACTCGCCGCGCATGTCGCCCGGATCCTCGCCGCCCGCCTTGCCATTGACCAGTTCTCCGCCCGACAGGTAGGTTCCCTCGCCGTCCTGAATCACCATGAAGTCGCACTTCTTGGCGTGTTGCAGAATGGGCTGCGGACCCACCAAACGCCGCACCTCCATGTTGTAGCCTTTCTCTCCGAAAAAGCGGTGGGTAGTCTTTTTGTCGGTGGCCATTTCCCGCCCAATCGCCTCCATTTCCGAGGCAGTCCAAGAGACCGCTTTGTCGGTGGGCGCCGGAGGATCGCGGCGCGCCGCTTGACCGGCAGCCCTTTCATGGAATGCTAGAAATCCGAACAGACCGAGCCCTATCGTGCCGCATAGACCAAACACAAGCCCGCGCATGGTGCCTCCTTTATCGAGCCGGAAATTTCTTCACCGGTTGCGACCTAGTAGTATACGCGAATCGTGCGCCTCACGCCGCCTTGATCTCGGTCCAGATCTGATCGCGCAGCCGCTGCGTCGACGGATCCAGCGTCTTGGCCCACTCGCCTCGAGCCACGACATCGGGAGCCGGATATAGCGTCGGATTGTCGCGAAACTCCGCCGGCAGAATCAGCCTTGCCCCGCGATTGGTGGTTGTGGTCCGAGCCGCCAGCGCGTTGGCCGCTGCAATATCGGGCCGCAGAAGAAAATTGATGAACTGATGCGCCAGCTCCGGCCGTTTGCTTTCGCGCAGAATCACCACGCAGTCCGGGTACACCGCATAGCCTTCGGCCGGATAAACAAACCCGATCTCGGCCGACGAATCCATGGCCTGCTGCGCCGTGGTGTTCCACATGTGCGCCGCCAGCACGTCCCCGCTTACCAGCTGATCCCGCACCTCGGCATTCAAATAAGCGCGCAACAGCGGCTTTTGGCGAATAGCCTCGGCTTGCGCGCGCCGGAGCTGCGCCGGATCGTTCGAGTTGATCGAGAATCCGAGCTTCTTGAGACACGCGCCCAGCGTGTCGAACGGATCATCCAGCATCGTCATTCGGCCGCGCAGCCGCTCTTCCCACAGATCCGCCCACGCGCGCGGCGGCGGATTCAATTTCCGGTTGTAGGCGATGCCTGCGGCCGTCACCATATATGGAACGGACCACTTCAGTTGCGGGTCCCATTCGGGCTGCTGGAAGGTCGACTCGAGTTGAGCGAGATTCGTCAGCAGATCGCGCCGGATCGGCGCCAGCAAGTCGTTCGCGAGCATCGGCTGCACAATGTAGTTGGTCGGGAAAACAATATCCCAACCCGAATTGCCGCCCATCACGCGCGCCAGCATCTCTTCGTTGCTTTCGTAGATGCCGTAGCGTACTCCTACGCCGAACTCGCCCTCGAACTTGGGAACGGTGTCCGGAGCGATATAACTCGACCAGTTGAAGACATTCAGGCGGGGCCTACGATCGAAGCTGCAGCCGGCCGACGCGATGGAACCGAGCAAGAAGTAACGCCGGTTCACGCCGCGCAGCCTTTCAGAAATGAGAATCAGCGCTCCGAAACCGATGACGATCAAAGCGGAAATCGCGTTCACCACCGGATTCACGCCGCGCCGCGCGATCGCATAAATCACCATCGGCAGCGTTTCCGAATCGACTCCGGCTACCAGGCTGGTAATGACGTAATCGTCAAACGATACGGTAAACGCCAGCAGCGCCGCCGCAATCACCGCCGGGAAAATCACCGGCAGCGTAACGTGCCGGAACGCCTGCCAATGGTTCGCGCCAAGATCGAGCGCGGCCTCTTCCAGTTGCCCGTCCATGGTGCGAAGCCGCGCCATCACCACGATCACGACGAAGGCGATCGAGAATGAGATGTGCGCCAGGATCACGGTATGCATGCCGAGCGGCACTCGCAGAAACCGGAACATCCATTGATAGAATGCGAGCAGCGAAATTCCCGTCACGATCTCGGGCGTCACCAGCGACAAGTACAAGGAGCCGGCCAGCGCCGGCGAGTTGCGCTTCCACAGGCCGTACGCGCACAACGTTCCAATCACCGTCGAAACCACCGTCGCGAAAACGGCGATGATCAAGCTGTTGGATGTGGCCTCCAGTAATTGAGAATCGTGCAGCGCGGCCCGGTACCACGCGAGAGAGAAGCCCTGCCAAATCGTGAAGCGCGACTGATTGAAACTGAACGCGGCCAGAATGAGCAGCGGCAAATGCAAAAAAAGATAAGCCGCGAGCGCATAGATCGAAAGCAGCCCACAGCCCGGCCGCGCTTCATAACAGCCCTTCGTCTTGCCGTCGCACGAACGCCACCAGCAGCACCATCACGATCGCCATCAAAGCCAGCGAAATCGCCGAGCCGAATGGCCAATCGCGCGCCGTCGTGAACTGGTTCTGAATCAGATTCCCAATCATCACCGACTTGCCGCCGCCCAACAAATCCGGCGTCAGATAAGCGCCCAGACAAGGAATGAAGACCAGAATCGCGCCCGCGCGAATTCCCGGCGCACACAGCGGAAGGGTCACGCGCGCGCAGCGTCGACCAGGGCCGCGAGCCAAGATCGGCGGCCGCTTCAAGCAGATTGCGATCCAGCCGCTCCAGCGTCGCGTACAGCGGCAGAACCATGAACGGCAGGTACCCGTACACCAGCCCAAGAATCACCGCGCCGTTGTTATAGAGCAGCGGCAGCGGCTCGTGAATCACGCCCAGTTTTTCGAGCGCAACGTTGATCAGCCCGGTATCGCGCAGCAGAAACATCCAGGCATAGGTGCGGACCAGGAAGCTGGTCCAAAACGGCAGCATCACCAGGCTGAGGTAAAGATTCTTGCGCCTGCCCGATCGCGAAATAAACAGCGCCAGCGGAAATCCGAGCGCCAGGCAAAGAACCGTCGACAACGCCGCGATCCAAAACGATCGCCACAGGATTCCCAGATAGATCGGATCGGCCAAGCCGCTGGTAGCTTTCTCCGGTCCACGGGCGCGCGATCCCGCCGTAGACGCCGCGCGTCAGCAAGCTGTAAGCAAAGATCACCGCCAGCGGAGCCAGGAAACAGCACCGCCATCACGATCCAGGACGGAGCCAGAAACCAGGCGCGCAGGCGATTCATTCGGAAACGTCAGCTCGTCGGCCGGACGCCACCAGACGTAAACCGCCTCGCCCGGCTTGAAATTCTCGTCCAGGCGCGACACCTCCGCCAGCACCGCCTGCCCGTCGTCAAGGCGCGCTTCCACTTGCACGCAATTCCCGAGGAACGTCGACGCCACGATGCTGGCCGCTCGATGGCGCGTCTCCGCCGCCGGGCGCTGCCTCGCGATCCGGGTGGCTTCGGGCCGCACGCCGGCGCCGTTAATCCAATTGATGCCGCCGAGGAACGACGCCACAAACCGGTTCTGCGGCCGCAAATACAGCTCTTCCGGCGCGCCTACCTGCTGGAGCTCGCCCGCGTTCATCACGCCCAGACGGTCCGACAGGGACAGCGCCTCTTCTTGATCGTGCGTGACGAACAAAAACGTAATGCCGACCTTGCGTTGAATGTTCTTCAGCTCCGCGCGCACTTGCTTGCGCAGTTTCGGATCGAGCGCCGAGAGCGGCTCATCGAGCAGCAGCACGTCCGGCGCAACCACCAGCGATCGCGCCAGTGCCACCCGCTGCCGTTCTCCGCCTGAAATCTCCGACGGCCGCCGCGCTTCCTTGCCCGTGAGCTGCACCAGCTCCAGCGCCTGACGGGCCCGCTCTTGGACGTGATTCTCCGCCTTCCGCCGCAACCCGAACTCCACGTTTTGCTGGACGGTCAGATGCGGAAACAGCGCGTAGTTTTGAAAAACCGTGCTGACGTTGCGCTGGTAAGGCTTCAGATGATGGATGTCGGCGCCGTTCAAGCGAATCTCGCCCGAGGTCGGCTGCTCAAAGCCGGCAATCAGGCGAAGCGTGGTGGTCTTGCCGCATCCGGAAGGGCCGAGCAGCGAGAAGAACTCGCCCCGCCGAAGCGCCAGCGAGACCGAGTGGACCGCTCGATGAGCAGAGTAGTGCTTCGAAACCTCTCGAAGCTCGAGGACAGACTCCATCGAAATTGCATGTTAGCGCAATCGCGCGGCCGGAGCGGTCTTGGAAGCGCGCCATGATATCATTTTGTTGATGATCATTGAGCTGGAGGCGAATCAGGCGCAGATCCAGCGCATCCTGCAGAGCAAGGTTTTTCGAACTTCCGAAATTCAACGCAATCTCTTTCACTATCTCGCCGAAAAATCCCTGGCTGGAACCGCGGACGCGCTGAAGGAATATACGATCGGCCTGGACGTATTTGCCAAACCGTCCATCATACGATCCGCGCCAGGAGTCCGTGGTTCGCATGCACGTAGCTCGTCTGCGGCAGAAATTGGCTGAATACTACCGGACCGACGGCGCCGACGACCAGGTGGTGGTGGATCTGCCGAAGGGCGGCTTTAAGGTCATTTTCGAATCCCGGCCCATCGAGCCTGAGCTGCCGCTTCCCGCTCCGCCGTCGCATCGCACCGAGCGGATTCTGGCCGCCTGTCTGGCTGTCGCGATTGCGTTCGGCGCTTATTTCGGATTTCGCGTGTGGCGGATCGAGCGCGGCCAGCAGCCCGTCAGCATGTCGCGCCAGCGCGCCTGGACGCCCGAATTACAGCAACTTTGGGCCCCGATCCTGTCTTCCAATCGGCGGCTGATGGTTTGTCTTTCGACCCCATTGTTCATTCGCGTTCCCGGATTCGGTTTTGTTCGCGAATCCAGCTCCAACGACTGGACGGCCGACTCCGATTTGAAGAGCATTTCTTCGCTCCAAGAGGCGACGCACGTTTCCGGCGCCGAACCAACCTACGGATTTACGGGGGTCGGAACGGCCAGCGGGGCCTTTCTGCTAGGGCAATTTCTGGCCCAGCGCCAGCAGGACGTGCTTTTGACGCGCAGCGATCTGATTTCCATGCCGGAGATCGCGATGGATAACGTCGTGTTCCTGGGACCCGTGACCGGCAAACAGATGGAAGCCATCCCCGAGGATGAGCAACTGGTGCTGGAACCGCAAGGGATTCGAAATCTGAAACCGCGCCCGGGCGAACCGAGTTTTATCTCGGAACATGCTCCTCAGGGCGCACAGGACGTCGAGGAAAGTCACGCGCTCATCACGCAGGTTCCCGGCCTGTACGGCAACGGCCAGATCCTGCATTTTTCTGGAAACCAGATCTCCAGCATCCTGGCGGCGGTTCAGGCCTTCACCGATCCGAATTTGGCCCGTACCTTGGTGGCCAAACTAAAAGGTCCCAATGGGAGCCATGCCGCGCTCCTACCAGATTGTTCTGAAGGTCCGGTCGATGGACGACATGCCGGTTGAGATTTCCTACGTCCTGCATCGCGAGCTGTCCACAGCGAAGCAATCGGCGTCCGTGGCCAAGCCGTAAGGCCGTTAGATCAAGTACCCGCCACCGTCGCACAGGATGGTCTGGCCGGTGATCATCTCGGCGTCGTCGCTCGCCAGGAACGCAATCAGAGCTGCCAAGTGTTCCGGCTGCACGCGCTTCTTGATGGCCTGATTGTTCATCACTCGGTTGAACGCTTCTTCCTGCGAATGCTCCATGGTGCCGGGCGTCGCGACCATTCCGGGCATCACGGCGTTGACCGGAATCCCGTCCTCGCCTAATTCCCTCGCGAGCACCCGCGTGAATCCGAGCACCGCTCCTTTGCTTGCGACATAGGCCATCTGTCCGGGATTGGCCAGATAGTAAGTGCGGGACGCGACGTTGATCACGCGCGGCGTCTTGCTTTTCTTGATGAGCGGGTACATCGCCTTGGTCACCAAGAAATAGCCCATGAAATTGGTCTGAACATAGCGGTTCATTTCTTCTTTGCTGATGGTGTGCCAAGGCTTGCGGCCGGAGAGAATGCCCGCATTATTCACCAGAATGTCGACGCGCCCGTGCCGCCCCTCGATCTCCTTCACCAGGTTCGCGATCTGCGCTTCATCCGTGCAGTCGGCTGTCGTCGCGTTGGCCTTTCCGCCGGCCGCTTGAATCTCGTTCACGACCGGCGACGCATCCTTGAGATCGATGATTTCGACCACGGCGCCTTCGCTCGCCAGCCGAATCGCAGCGGCTCGACCCATTCCGCCGGCCGCGCCCGTTACGACGGCTACGCGGTCTTGCAACCGTCCGCTCATTGCTTGACCTGCTCCTCGAGCTTGGCTTTCTCGGCGCGCAATCTTCGTTGCTCGGCCTGCACCACCAGGATCGACATCCACATGCCTAACGGATGCGCGCCCGCCTCCACCAATGGATGCGGCTTGAGCGAGCGCACCGCGTCGATGGTTTCGTCCTTCATGGTTTCCAAAACCGCGGCCTGCTTTTCGTTCAACCCATACTCGGCCGCGACAGCTGGGGTATTCTCGAACAAGCGCCTGCGCAGGTCCTGACTGAATCGCAAATCGTACAGCACTTTGTTGAGCGGATACACATCCGGATCGGGATGCTTGTAGAACTGATATCCGCCGGCGCTCTCGAATTTCCAATCGGGCGCTGGATCGGGCGTCGATGGCGCACCCTTCTTATTGGGGATGAAACGCATCACAGCGTGGCCATGATGCCAAGTGGGCTGGTAGGTGATCAGTTCGCCGGGCTGATCGCCGAGCGCGCCGAGCAGAACCATCCACGGCAGCATTTCCGTGTTGCCGACTTCGTCCAGTTGTTCGTTGTTGAGTTTTAGCAGCGCTTCGTGATTGCCGCGCTCCATCTGCGCGATGGCCCACCAGTCGAAATCGTAAGCGGGCTGCGGATATTTCCACGCGCCGGGATAATGCGACATGCCGCCGCTGGCGACGATAGCAACCCGATAGTCCGACGACGCGACCACGTCGCGAATAGCGGCTACCGAGCTGCGCGCAGCGCCGGGCGCTCGGCAAAGGGGGCAGATACGTATTCACAAAAATCGGAACCACCGGAATGTTGCGCCCTTCGATGACCCATTCATACACCGCCGCGAAGGCGTGCCCGAGCTCGGCGTCCTGCGAATAAGTGATGTCGAAACCGCCGTTCACCAGCTTGTCCAACAACTCTTCAGTGAGCGGATGAATCGGCAGCGAATAGGTGCGGCGCGCGAAAGCGGCTCTCGACCGTTGTCCGCCGACGATGGCGAAAGTCGGCACCGCCGAAAGGAAAAACGTCTCCAGGTGGTCGCTTCCGATCACGATCAACGCATCGGGTTTGGTTTCATCCAGCGTCTTGCCCAGCTCGCGCATCGCCGCGATGTCGGCGTCCAGCTGCTTGGGGTCTTCGCTCGGTGGATAGGTGAATAATTGCGGCGCGTGCACCGTCGCCATGGCTGCTACAATCTGTCCCATATTTGTTTGATTCCCGGTCAGTCTGTTTCTTCTTCCCAACCTTTTACGTTTCGCCCGGTGACCTGCGCCAGGCTTCGCGGCTTGCGGCGCCAGGGCTGGCCGTGCGCTTTGTCGATCTCGTCGCGGTAACTCATTAACGGGCCCGGGATAGCCGATGAGCTGCCAGCCGATCAGTCCCGCGTTGCCGCCGTGCATCGGATCGCTGAACATGCCTTCGATGGTGTGCTGGCGCAGCATGCCGGAAGAAGGTGGTCTTCTCGATCGCCCGCAGCTTTTGATCCTGCTCGGCCGGCGTCAGATCCGCGAAATTGCCGAGCTTGGCGATGCCTTCCCGGTAAATCTCGCGCGGAGTTTCCTTGCCTTGATAGCCGTGCTCCGGCACCGATTCGACGAACGGAGGTTTCGTGTAGCGATACTTGTCGCGCCCGTACGGGCCCGGCCAGCTGCCGGTCGATGAAGATCACGACGCCCGCTTCTTTGGCGCCGGGGCCGCTTTCGTCGCTCGGAAAAATGCGCGCCGCAGGCTGCCTCGACGACGCGCGCTTCGGCCGCGGTGAAGAATCGCAACGGAACGCGGACGTCGCCGTTTTGCGCCTTGACCAGTGGCTCGCCGGCCAGCGTGTAAAGCAGCACGCCGCCCAGGCTTCTGGCGGGAAGGGTGAGAAATTCGCGGCGTTTCATGCCAGTGCTCCTGGATGCTTCAGATATCGGTCGATGAGACCATCCGCCGCGCGCAGGACGCAGCGCCAGGATCGTCAGCGTGGGATTGCCGGAACCGTTCTGCGGAAAGGCCGATCCGCCCATCACCCACAGATTCGGCACCTGCCAATGCTGCAGCCACGGGTTCACCACGCTGGTGTCGGGCGAGCTGCCCATGATCGCGCCGCCGTTGACGTGCGTGCTCTGATATTGGGTCGTGGTGTACCTTTCGAGCAGCCGGGTCGCGCCGCCGACGCGCACATTCATGGCCTTGGCGATCTGGGCGTGAATCTTGGCCACCATGGCGCCTTGCGCCCGCTCGTGATCGGTCCAATCGAGCGTCAGCCGCGCCAGCGGATCGCCGTACTTGTCGGTGTAGGTGGGATCGAGATCCATGATAGTTCTGGCGGTAGGCGATGTGCTCGGCCTCGGTGCTGATGTTGGCCGCGCGGTCATGCCAGGCCAGCGCCGCTTTCTTCCACTCCGATCCCCAGTCCGATTTCGACTTCGCCGGGCGGAATGATGCCGAAGCCGGCGATCGGCGCCTTCGCCCGTGCTCATCAGGCGGATGTTGCCGCCGCGGAACACGCCGGGATATTCGTCGAGCCCTTCCTTGCCGTCGAAATCGCTGATGCCGATTCCCAAGCCGCCCGCGCCCATGAAAGCGTTCAGCGGCTTGTCGAAAAAGATGCGCGTCGATTGGCTGACCTGGTGACGTCAGATTCCTGCCGACGGTTCCCTTGCCGGTGGCGGGATCGTAGGGCTCGCCGATCTTCGACAGCAGCAGCAGGCGGGCGTTGTTCAGCGTCCACGAAGCCACGATCACGACGTCGGCGGGCTGCAGCGATCTCTTCGCCGGACGCATCGATGTAGCTCAGTCCGACCGCCTTGCCGTCGCTATGAACGATCCGCCGCACCGAGCAGCCGGTGCGCAGCGAGAAGTCTTTCTGCTTTTGCAAGGACCGGCATCAGCATGTTGGTGGGCTGCGCCTTGGCGCCGATCATGCAGCCATAGCGCGTGCAGTAGCCGCAATACTGCGCAGGCCGGCCGCGAGACGCCGTCGGGATTGGTGTAGTTTCGGCTCAGCGTGGCCGTGGGAACCGGATAGGGATGATAGCCCAGCTCGCGCACCGCCTTCTCGAACGAGGTGGCGAGTAGGGCATCTTGTGCGGCGGGTAGGGATACTCGTGCGAGCGCGCGCCTTCGAACACGTTGCCGCCGTCGATGTGCTTGCCATTGCAGGTTGCCGGCTCTTGCCGACCGACGCCCAGCAACTGCTCGGCGCGCCAGTAATACGGCTCCAGTTCCTCGTAGGTGACGCCCCAGTCCTGAACGCTCGAATTTTCGCGGCAGCCGGGCGTTGCCGTACTTCTCGCGGAAGTAACGTGGCCAGCGTGAAAACTTCCGGATAGAAGCGGTAGCAGATGGCGCCCCAGTGCTCGCGCCGCGCCGCCGACGCCGGTGCCGGGATTGAAGGAGCCGTACTGGCGGATGGGGACGGCGCTGGCGCTTGCAGGAATGCCGGTGCGTGGCGGTCTCTTCCGCCAGGTTCTGCATCATGCGAAAGCGCAGGGCGTAGTCGAGCTCGTCCATGCCGGCGGCGTAATCGGCCGTTTTGCGCGGCTGGCCGCGCTCGAGCGCGACGACCGAAAGCGAAGTGCGCGCGGTGATTTCCTTGGCCATGCGTCAGGCCGACGAAACCGCCGCCGGCGATGACCACGTCGACGGGTTTGAGTTGCTGCATGGGAGAGCCTCCGGCTGCTTGCAGTCAGTCCTTCATTCTACTCGCTTGGGAAGTCGGCGATTGAGTTGTCGCCCGCGAGGACTTACCTGCCCTTGAACTGAAGGGCAACAGTCCGAGTTCTGAGGTCTTCCGCCCAAAATGTCGGCCGACGCTCGTACTTGACTGTCACGCCATTTGATTCGACCACGAGGTGGTCTTTCGATAAGTGAATTTTCCAATTCACGTCATAGTCCCTTCTAGCCGGGACTGTCCAATGCACCTTTAATTCGCCATCTCTGCCTTTTTCATAAGAACCGTCGTGACCATCTTGAACCTTCTCGGATTGAAAGGTTCCATCGCCGCGAAAATCATAGACTACCGCCTCTCCCGCACCGGTTTCAGAGCGCCATCGGCCCACAATCGGAGGAAAAGCGCGGTCCTGCTTTCGTCTTTGCAGGACTAAATGTGCTGGAGCGGGCGTTTCCAGAATGAGCTGGTCGCACTCGAAACGAATCGAGACTAAGCTTTCTGGCACAACGTTGTCCGCATATTGCAGATGCAGATTTTCACCGTCTACGCGATATCGACCAGTTCGAACAAAGGCGGGTTCCTTGAAAAGCCACCCTCCAAGTTCGACCGTTCCTATGTTGTTGCCGTACAAAATGTATACCCGGTCCACGGCGCCATCCGCCTGAGATTGGATGGACTCCCAGCTCCCCAGCAGGGGATTGTGTGAACCGACGAACCGCGTGCCATGGTCGAGAACCACAAATAATGGCAGGACCGGCACCATCCACCAGTTTTCCCGCGAAACTCCGCCACCAGGAGTTGAATTCCCGACACGCTCCCATTTAACCTTCTCTATTCGTCCGAATTCGATGTTCTCGCAAGCCCCCGATTCTCGCACCGCGGCAAAACGATCGGTAACGCGTAAGAGTTCCGGCCTTATGATCGTGCCATCGATCAGTGTCAACTTCGCTCCATAACCGTAGGGCTGGTTAAGTAGCGCCTCCGCCATCGCGTACGCATGCGGTGATTCTGAGATTGTTTGCCCGAATAAACTTGCGGTAATTACACACGGGAGCGATGCGGCAAACCATGAGTTCGCTGTCGGCACTACTTCAATTATATCGGCCGTTTAATCGCGGCCAGCTTACTTCGGCGGAGTTGCATCGTCCGGCGGACTCTGCGGTGGCGTTGCGTCGGGAGCCGGAGCGGGCGCGGCGGCGGAGGGCGGCTCAGTAACAACCGGCGGAGTAACGGGCGGCGGAGCCGGTAATGCTGGAGCCTTGATCGTCGTCGAACGCGCTTGCTTGTCCCCGCGCAGCCAAACGTAGAGATTGGCGTCGGGATGTGGGCGGGTCTGGAAGATTTACTGCCGATGGATTGCTTCAAACCCGGCCCCGGAAGCGGCGCCGGAAGGCCGGAAAGATCCACCGGATTGCTCTCATCCCATCCGAGCTTTTCGATCATTTCCAGGTTCGTGCCGGTGAGTTGGAACTGGCGCGTGCCGTTCGGCGGATCATCCGGAGAAGCAGTGAACGAATCGATCTGGGGCATCGGCAGGATCTGAGCGAGCGTGAACGGCTGCGAACTGCCGCCGCGCCCGTTATCCATCACGGCCTGGAGCGAGCATCCGGCGGGAAGACCGCTGGTATCGAACGCCAAAAATAACTGGTCCGGAGAAAGCTGCTGCAGGTTCCAGCGTGCGGTCTGCTCTCCGATCGGGAGGGAGGCGTGATCGCCCGACGCCATCGGCGCACCCGAGCTTCAAAACACTTTTACGTTCGATGTTCTTTACGTCCAGCATCGCGTTGAGCGTGTATCCGGCGGGAAACTCGTTGGCGTGAACAGCGATCGCCATGCCCGCGGGCAGCGAAAGTTTGGAACTCACGATTACCGGCAGAGGCCCGGTAATCTGGAGCGCGCCGGGAAAGGTGAGCGGCTCGCTGCGGTCCTGGAGATACGCTTTTACCGGGAGCGCCGCGCCGGGTTGAAGAGGCGACTGCAACTCCACGGTGAGGTTTCGTTCGGATTGATCGGATCCCGCGGGGTTCAAATTGAGAACGGCGCCGGATGCCTCCAGTTTGGTGAGCAGTTCCAACCGCTCGCCCTTCAGGACAAAATGCTGCGTGGCCGCGCCCTGGTTGACGATGATGGGCAAGTTTTCGATCTGCGGCGGATTCGGAAGAATTTTGAAATCGACCGGATGGCTTTTTCCGTCCTGCTGCGAGACCCGCAGTTCGTATGCGCCGGCATCCAGATCTCGCGGTATCGATCTGCACGTCCATATGATCCTGCGGGCCCTCGCGCAGGCCCTTGGGCAACAAAAATCTCAGGCTCTGCGCGGTTGCGAATTCATCGTTCAACTTCTGTAGCTCGACCTTGGTGGTGAACTCGAAATCGGTGCCGCGGAGGGTTACCGGAACTTTGCCGGACTTGGCGAGCAGGCGGTCCTGCGATGCCGGATCGAGATGCGCCGTCTTAAAATCGCTGAGCGCGACTACATGAATGGTTCCGGCCGCTTCCAAAGGCATCCAATCCCAGAATCCGGTCAGCTTATAATCGCCCGGCGCGAGATGTGCCTTCGTCAGATCGATTTCCAGCGCTTTCTGATTGGCGAGTTTCACGACCGGCACGGAAGTTTTCTTGTGCTGGTCGTTGACCAGGGCCCATTCCCGTGCACGCTCCAGATATTTCCAACCTTCCGCGGGCACCTCGACCGGGACGGGCGTCTTCTGGGCGTTGGGGATGAAGTCCGCATCGCCAATGTGAATGCTGGGCGTGGAGGCATTCGGGATCCGGCTGGCCCAGATATAAGCCACGCGGGTGTGCGGCGGCGCTGCCCCTTGCTGGCCGCAAAGATTGACGCCGGAGCCTTTGAGCGGCTGCACAAACGATGCGCGGAACTGAGTATCGGGAAATGCGATGGAGCGCAGGTCGAGCAGCATCGCCGTTCCGCCGGCGGCCAGTCCGATGGGGCTTCCGAAGAACAGCGTAGCCGCCATGGTCGCCATACTGGCCGTCTGTCCCGCGCTAGCCGCGGCGGCGCTAGCCAGCGGATTATAGTTGGCCAATTGCGGATTCATGGCTGCGAACACCGTCTGGGCTTGAGCGGCAACCGGCGCATCCCTGTTGATCTGCACAGCGAATCCATACTCGGCGGCGAAGCCGTTCAGAGCCGCGTTGACGCTGGCCGCGGAGCTCTCGCTGTTGGAAAGGGTCGTCACCAGCTGTTCGGCTTGAGACGTCTTGTCGGCGTAATCCGCTAGCTGCGCGATCAGTACTTCGTCCTGCGCCAGGAATTTCGACACCTTCTTCCTGCTCAGGCCGGCCGGGCCATAGACCAGCGCGGCAACGGAAATGGTCTCGGTCATCTTCCATTCCTGCGGTTGATCGGCGGGCTTAGGATCGCTAACGACGATGTCGTCTTCGCCGGGCTGCCGCTTTAGCGGCACCAGGACCAGTGCGATCTCACCCGGCCGCTTCTCCTTACCGCGCAGGATGGGAGCATAGAGCAGCGTGTCGCCCTCGCTCAGATGATTGATGGTGCGGAAGGGAAGCGGCGAGCCGCCGTCACGCACGCGCAAATCCACCGCGCCGATCGGACCACCCGCGGGACAAGTCACAAAAGGAGGCGCTTCGGGCGCGGCAGCGGCGGGATTTGGCTGCGCGGTTTTTGCATCGGCAGGGTGGGTCTGGGCCTGAACGAGACCAGCGAAAAGGAAGGCGACGGTTAGACCTCGTCGGTGCACTCTATTCCTAGAGTACATCGGGTCGATCGGGCGTGAGGTTAAGCTTTATTCTATTTTTGCGCCGCGTACGGTCCGACTTCGGGCTTGCCCTGCGTATCCTTCAAATCGCCGAGTTCGGCGGCAACGCCGCGCGCGATGGCCGCGGTCTCGCTCTGATTTTGGAAGCAGGTGAAGTCAGGCCGGTCGCGCCAGGCGTAGGGGCCGCACAGGCGCTTTGCCGGCGCCCAGAGCGGCGTCGTGCACGATATTGATCAGGCGCTCGTAGTCGGGGCTGCCCTGCTTGTAGCCCGAGAAATTGCCGAGATCTCCGCTAGCCGCAAAGATCCCGGTGACGCCGGGAATGGCCGCGATTTCGCGCGCGGCCTTCGCTCCATCCAGCGTTTCGATCATCTCGATCAGCACGACATTCTGGTTGATGGTGTTGCGATACCCGCCGGGAACGCTGCCCCACATAGCGGGATCGAAGGCCTGGCCGCCGCCCTGGCTGCGCTTGCCGAGCGGCGGGAACATGGTCCAATCGCGGGCGGCCTTGCCCTCTTCGACCGAGCGGACGGTGGGGATCACGATAACCAGCGCGCCGAGATCCATGGCGTGCTGGATTTCCCGTTCATCGGTGTAGGCCACGCGCACGCCGGGCACGGCCTTGGCATGGGGGCAGGCGCGCCACATGCGGCCGACCGCTTCCCAGTCGCGCGAATCGTGCTGCATCTCGGTCCAGATGAAGTCATAGCCGGCGTTGGCCATCGCGCAATAAGTTTCAGGGCTGTCGGTGCTGAAGACGGTGCCGCCAGTGACCTTCTCGCCCTTCATCATTTTGATCATCACCGGGTTCCAGATCTTGGCATTGGGTGGCGCATCGAAGGCGGGCCCGTATTTCCACTTGGCCGGATCGAGCATGCCCTGGTTCACCGCGGAGGGCGGCGCATTGGTGATCGCGCCGGAGTCCTTGCCGGCGGGCGCTGCGAGCGGGAACTGCGTCTTGCCGGCGTCGGCGTTGTTGGCGTAGGGGTCGGCGGTGGATGTTGGCGCGGCGCGTTGTGTTTGCGCGGGTGCCTGCGAAATGAGTAATCCGGCCGCGAGGCTGATAGCGGCTGCTCGAAATCGAAGAGGCATTTCGAACTCCTGTTGTATTTTCGTGGACGGGCCCGATCGGCGAGTCAGGCCCATCCAATAGAGTATATCCGGAAGGGAGGCGTGGGGATTATCGGCCGCGCGGGCGTGCTTGCATCTCGCGCCGCAGGACTTCGTTCATGTAGGTCTGGTACTTCTTTCCGCGCCCACGAAACCAAGCGAGCACATCCGCGTCCACGCGGAGACTGACGAGCTGCTTGATGGGCCGATAGAAGCGGCCCACATGAACGTCCGCCGCTCGTGAGTGTCGTTCCGGCGCGTCGGAAAAATCGATTTGGGAATCAGGCATGCTCGCGAGCTTTTTTAGTTCCCGCCGGGCTTTGTCAGTGATAGGAGTCGTAAAGAGCGCGCTCGCGGGGACTCGCTTTTCTTGCCGAGATGATGCGGATTTTTTCTTCGCCATGTTCTTCCTCGCTTGTATGGACCACCAGCAGAACGACGACGCCGACGGCTAGCCCGATCGTATGCCAGCGCTCCTCGCCGTTGACCACGCGATCCCGATACGAGATCGCGTGGGGATCTTCAAAAACTAGCGCAGCCGTTTCAAACGAAACTCGGTGCTTTCGCCGGTTGACGCGGTCCTTCCGTTCGTCCCAGGCAAATATCAATTGTATCTACAGAATTGTAGCACGTACTCTCAAAACGCGCGACCAGCAATTCGAAGGCGCGAAAGTGATTGGTGCGAAGATTGGGCTAGGAGGAGACATGCGACGTCATTCAACAGGAGCGCTGCCAGCACTAAGACCAGAAGATTATGCTTCAAAGCGCTACCAGCTCATCCACGTGCCAACGCATGAGAACAGTATTCAGAGTCCGGTTTATGCAGCTTCGTACAGCGTCGAGGACTTACTGGCGCGGCTATCCAAACTTAATGATGATGAGAAACTCAGAAAGGAGTACCCGGATCTAGGAGTCCTCGATACCCACACCGGTCAAATTGCATGAGGTTCGAAGAGAGCGCTACGTCTACGCCGCCTTGCCGACCGCTTGCAGCTCTTTCACGATGCTCGACACGAACGCCTTGGCATCGCCGAACAGCATCAGCGTGTTGTCCAGATAGTACAGCGGGTTGTCGATGCCGGCGAAACCCGGATTCATGCTGCGCTTGATCACCATCACCGTTCGGGCCTTGTAGGCCTGGATGATCGGCATGCCCGCGATGGGACTCTGGGGATTGTTCTCGGCGTCGGGATTGACGACGTCGTTGGCGCCGATGATCAGCGCCACGTCGGCCATGGCCATCTCGGGATTGATGTCGTCCATCTCGCGGAGCTTGTCGTAGGGAACGTCGGCTTCGGCCAGCAGCACGTTCATGTGGCCCGGCATGCGTCCGGCCACGGGATGAATGGCGAACTCCACATTGACGCCGCGCTTGCCGAGCAGATCGAACATTTCGCGCAATTTGTGTTGCGCTTGCGCGACCGCCATGCCGTAGCCGGGAATGACGACCACGGTCCGGGCGGCATCCAGAATTTGAGCGGCTTCTTCGGCGCTCGCCGAGTGGATCGGTCTGGCTTCCTGGGCGCCGGCCGCGGCGACCTGCAACTGCCCGAACGCGCCGAACAGCACGTTGGTGAAAGAGCGGTTCATCGCCCGGCACATGATGATCGACAGAATAAAGCCCGACGATCCATCCAGCGCGCCCGCCACGATCAGCAGCCGGTTGTTGAGCACGAATCCCATGGCGCTGGCCGAGAGGCCGGCGTAAGAGTTGAGCAGCGCGATCACGGTCGGCATATCCGCGCCGCCGATGGGGATGATCAGCAAGATTCCGAACAGCAGGCAGAGGATGACAAAGATCGGGAACAAGGCAGTTTGTTCCGGCGACACGATCAGAACGATGCCGATGATTGCCGCCGCCCCGAAGATCCCCAGATTCACGAAATTCTGTCCCTTATAGGTGATGGGCCTCTGCGGCAGCACTTCCTGCAGCTTTCCGAACGCCATAAGGCTAGCGGTGAAAGTCAGGAAGCCGAGCAAGGTTTCGATAATCAGGGCGGTCATTTCGGCGGAGGTCAGCGCCGGACCCTGATTGAGGCCCTTGTAATACTCGGCGGTTCCAATCAGCGCGGAAGCCAGCGCGCCGCACGCATGGGAGAACGCGGTTCGCTGGGGAACGGCGGTCATGGGCATGATGACGGCGATGGGAATTCCAACGATGGTGCCGAGCGCAAAGGCCAGGGCAATCCAGCCGTAACTGACCACCTCGAAGCGCAGCAGGGTGCCGACCACGGCCAGCAGCATGCCGATCTCGCCAATGATGACTCCGCGCCGCGCGGTGGCAGGCGACCCCATCCACTTGATGGCGAGGATGAAGCTCATCGCCGCCAGCATGTAAAGGATGGGAAGAATGGTGTTGTCGATATTCATTTCTTTTCCGGCTCCCGCCGCTTGAACATTTTGAGCATGCGGTCGGTGATCAGATAGCCGCTGACCACGTTCAAAACCGCGAGCAGCACCGCCGAGAATCCTAGAATGCGCGACAACGTGCTCGCGTCCTTCTCGCCGGTCAACAGGATTGCGCCGACCACGGCAATGGCCGAGATCGCGTTCGTCAAGGACATGAGCGGCGTGTGCAGCAGAGGCGAGACGCCGCGAATCAGCTGAAAGCCTAAAAAGGCTGCCAGCATGAACACCCACAGATCAGTTTCGTAATTTCCCATCCTTACCTTCCTTCACCGGCTCGCACCGGCGCCAGACCCAGCCGCTCCGCCACGCGCGCGTTCACCACTTCGCCGCCCGACGTCACCAGCGTTTCCCGAATAATCTCGTCCTCCCGATCCACCACCAGCTCGCCCTTCTTGACCATGATCTTCAGGAATGCCGTGATGTTGGCGCTGTACATTTGGCTGGCGTGATACGGAATGGTCGACGGAATGTTCACCGGACCTAAAATACTGATGCCCTGGTGTACCACCGTTTGGCCCGGATGCGTCAGCTCACAATTGCCCCCGCGTTCGGCGGCGATGTCAACGATGACCGAGCCGGGCTGCATCGCGCTGGCCATTTCGGCGGTGACCAGGATCGGCGCTTTGGCGCCTGGAACCGCGGCCGTGGTGATCACTACGTCTTGTTCACGCAGCACTTCGGTGAGCAGTTCGCGCTGCCGGCGATAAAACGCCTCGTCCATCGCTTTCGCATATCCGCCCGTGCCTTCAGCGCCGGCGCCTTCGATATTCAGAACGACGAATTTCGCGCCGAGGCTTTCGATCTGCTCCTTCACCGCCGTGCGCACGTCGTAAGCGGACACCACCGCGCCCAGACGCCGCGCCATCGAGATGGCTTGCAGGCCCGCGACGCCCGCCCCGAGTATGAAAACCCGGGCCGCCGTGATGGTTCCAGCGGCGGTCATCAACATCGGAAACATTTTCGGCAAAGTTGTAGCGGCCAGCAATACGGCCCGATAGCCGGCGATGGTCGCCATGGAGGAGAGCGCGTCCATGCTTTGAGCGCGCGTAATGCGCGGCACCAGTTCCATCGAGAAATAGGCGACACCGGCGCGCGCCAGGTCGACCATCTCTTGGGCGGCGGTGAGCGGCTCGCCGAAACCGATTAGCGTTTGTCCGGAGCGCAGCAGGCTGAGGTCCGCGCGGCCCGATTCGGGATTCGCTCCCAGCGATCGCACCTGGACGACCACGTCGGATTGTCCGAATACGTCGGCGCGGGTGGCCACGCGAGCGCCACGCGCTACATATTGATCGTCCGGATATCCGGCCTCGAGGCCCGCCGATTGTTCGACTACGACGCCGGCGCCCAACTTTGCGATCGCATCGCAGAATCGCGGCGTCAGCGCAACGCGGCGTTCGCCGGGGAAAGTCTCCCGCGGCACTCCTATAGTGACAGGCACAAACTACCTCCAGGTTTGGGGACTTGCCGGAAACCTCATTCGCTTTTCACGATACCGTCGACGACTGCAGGCCTCGCGGGATCGACCATCGGATGCGGTTCCTTACAGCCAAGGAAGAGATTATACCCGATCTGAAACATTGTTTGGGAAAGCAAAGCAGGAGTGGCCGCCGATCCGCCGGAAAAGAACGGGCCGCGCCGTCGTGGGGTGATCCTGATCGCATCGGAATCCGGATTTCATGCCGATCCGTTCAAATGTAAGCTGCATTTCATTTTTCCAAGACCAGCTAAGTTGCTGGTTACAGGACTAACTCAAGTACTACTAGTACACACAGATCTTCTAAGGTCTTGCGGAGGGGTCGGCTAGACAGTAATATGAGTTTGGACTAGGCGATTCGATCTAGGAGTTGGGATCGGTACAGGAGTAATGTACTAGGCTTAAACGGCTCGCGCCACGTTTGGGCTTGAACAACGAACGCGCAATTGGAGGGGGAGATGACTTTGAGGTTTAATCGGTTTCTGATTGTCGCGGCGTGCGCCGCGATTGGCTCTTCATTTAGTGCCTGGGCTTCTTCGTGTAGTTCGTACACGACCCTGGATGAGTTTCTTGGCTCCGGCTTTTCGTGTACTGTCGGCGACAAGACTTTTTCAGATTTCACATACTCGAGTATCGCCAGCAGCGGTGTTACCCCGGTAGTCGCGAGTGAAGTCGATGTATCGTCGGTGGATTCGGGTGGTGAAATTGGACTCGAGTTCGAGTCCGTCTGGGAGGCCAGTGGCGCCAATGCCTTCGATGACTCTACCATCGGTTTCGTGGTAACTGTAACCGGGGCCAGCGAGCTGGTTGACGATGCACAGGTAGCTCTACCGTCAGGCTCCGTTGATACCTTGAGCGGTGTGTCTAGTGTCTCGGAGGGCGGATGCGGACCTGCGCCATGCATACCTGGTACCTGGGGCATCTTCACGTTTGACAGTTCCAGCGGGGCGAACACGGCCAATGCGTCGACCATTCTTGCGACTCCAACCGGTTCCGTTCAGGTCACGAAGGATATAAGCGTCAGCACAGGCAGTGGGGGCGGCCTGGCGATTCTGTCCAACGTGGAGGATACGTTTTCGCAAATAGCGGTACCCGAGCCGCGCACCATCTCGATGTTTCTCGGCCTCGTCTTCGTTGCGGGCTTAGCATTCCGGAAGAGACTCGTTCGCGGTTAGAGACCTTCCAGGCGACATCGCTTTTGACGGCGGGTTTGGCGGAAGCCAAGCCCGCTTTTTATTGGTTCCTGCAGCGATGATGCTCAACGGGGGGCGGCATTGCCTGCTTTAGTGCTCAACCGTTTTGGCCGAACCTAACTGATCTTGTCGAGCAGTTCTCGAATCCGCCGCTCGTCCTGATGGGCGGGATGATCCGCCAAGGCTGCCTCTAACTCTCTTCTCGCTCCGCTATGGTCCCCGTTTTCGTACAGCGCCAGTCCCAGGTGATATCGAAAAGTGGCGTACTGGGGGTACTTCCGCACGAGATTGCTGAACGTCTGAATCGCGCTGTCGCGCTGCCCCTTCTTCAGGTAGATATAGCCAATCGTGTCGGAGAAACCGGGCTGCCCCGGGGCTTTTTCCAGAGCCCGTTGTGCGAGCTTGAGCGCCTCATCCAAATTGCCGCCTGTATTGGACAGAAAGAAGGCCGCATTGTTTAACGCACCCGGGTTATCGGGGTACGACATCACGATTTTCTCGTACTGCGTGCGCGCTTCACCGTTCCGGCCGGCATTCGCTAAAGCTCCCGCCAGGGCCAACCCGACCTGCACATCGTTGGGCCACACCTGCGCGGCTTGCTGGTAGATGCGGATCGCATTGGTTGAGTCGCCCTTAATGTCATATAGCTCACCCAGGCTTATTCTCTTGTCGATGGACTTCGGGTCGCTGGCGACCAGTCTTTCGTATTCCGCCACCGCCAGGTCGTACTTTCCAGAGACCGCCGCAACACGAGCGAATTCTTCCTGAAGCAATGCCGAGTCGGGCTCCTTTTGGGTTGCTTCCTGAAGAATCTGGAACGCCTTTGCGACCTGCTTTTGGGAGAGATAAGTCCGGGCAAGTCCGGCCGCCACGCGCGGATCTCTCGTGTCCTGCAATTTACTGAAGATTGTAAGCGCCTCCTGGGTTTTATGTTCCCCCAGCGCCACGACCCCCAGTTCCAGTTGTGCTTCGGGATCCTTGGGAGAAGCCTTGATTAGCGCGTTCAATTCGGTCCGTGCGGCTTCAAAGTTGCCCGCGGTAGTCATGATTCGCGCGTGCAAGAGGCGTCCGCGGTAATCGTTCGGCCGGAGTTTGAGAACCTCGTTCGCTTGCTGCATTGCCTCCTGCGGACGCTGCTGCATCAGGTATACTTCGGCCAATTCGTAGCGGGCCGGTATATTATCTTTCTGCCTCCGAATAGTTTCCTGGTAGCGGGTGACGGCAGCCGGCAGGTCGCCTTTAAGCCGGGCGGCTTCGCCTAATAAGAACCAAATCGTGACTTTGTCGGGGGCCTGCTTGGAGAGCGCTTGTAGTTCCCGGTCGGCTTCATCCACGTTCTCCGGTTTGTGGGTTTTCAGCAGAAAATCAGCGCGCAGCGCCAGCGCATCGGGTTCGTGGGCGTCCTCCTTTAAAATCTGCTGGACCACACCAGAGGCTTCGCTATTCTTTCCCTCAGCCAGCAGTACGTTAATAATTCTTTTTTGATAAGCAATCAGCTGCTTGGAATCGCTTTTCGAGCCCCTCGTCATAATTTCGGATGGCTTCCGGATAATCTCGGAGCGCCGCATAGAAGTCCCCCACGCGCATGCGGGCGTCCGGAAAATCTTTGGGATCGTTGAGGAGCCTCTGCAGGCTGCCTTGCATCTCTGCGGGCCTCTGCGCGCGGGCATAAAATCGGGCCAGCTCCAGCACAAAGCCCGCATTGGTGGGATTATTATTTACCTTCGTTTTTACTATGTTCTCAGCGTCAGCCAATCTTTTTTCGCTCACATATTGCTGGTAGAGCAGATCGTATGCAGGACCATAAGTCTTATGCCGCGCAATCAGATCGAGGGCTAGTTTTTCGGCTTCTTGCGGCTGGCCGTTCAAAAACAGGTTTTGTGCGAGGGCGTCTGTAATGGCAGGATCCGACGCGTCGATCTGCAAAGCCTTACGAAACAGTGCGATGGCCTCCGCGGGCTTGCGATCCACCGCTGCGAGATAGGCTTTGATTTCGAAACCCTTGAACGAATTGGGGTTCTTCGCCAGCAGCTCGTTCGAGATTTGCGTCAGCTGCGTGTAATAGTTTTGCGGACGGCGCGCATCCGCCAGATAGAACGCCAGACAGACATCGGCAAATTTCTCTTTGGCGTCGATCCGGTCCGGCAACAAGTCAACCGCGTGCAACAGGGCCTCATAGGCCAACGTCGCCTCGTTTTGCTTAATGGCCGCGAGACCCAAACGGTAATACGCCTCACCATACTGACGGTCCTTCTGGATGGCCTTGCGATATTCGAGGGAGGCCTCGGCGTATTTGCCTTGGTCATACAGCCGATTTCCTCGAGCAACGTATCCCTGCTTGGTACCACAACCGGTAAGCGCGAACAGAGAAACAGCGACTACACTTACAACTGCGATTTTCACGTTCTTGCCTGTCCTTCTCATACAATATTTCTGCCGAAAGCGTGCTACGTTAGCCATTATAGGACGCACCTATCCGCATGCATCCCGTTTGCAGGGGCTTGTGGCAAAAAGGGTACCAGATAGTACTGGTACTGAGCTTGCGGATCCACACAGACAAGCTGGGCTCGGCGGAGGCCGACCTGCGGAGCGGCGGCCGTGCGCGATAGTCGCTATAGTCGCGCTAGTCTAAGAAGAGCATGTCCCCGCGCAGCAGCCTCGCTTCCATCATGTTGACGGCCGCGATCACAGCGTCCGCCGGGGACCAATCGGCGGCCGATTACCAGCGCAGCGTCTCCCAATGGCGCGCCCAGCACGAAGCGCAGCTCAAGGCTGAGTACGGCTGGCTGACCGTGGTCGCGCTCGACTGGCTGAAGGACGGCGAAAATCGCGTCGGGTCGAATCCCGCGTTCGAGGTCGTTCTCCCAAAAGCGGCGCCCGACCGCGTCGGCGTCATCATAGTAAAAGCGGGCAAGGCGCATTTCCGGCCGGCCCCTGGCGTTCCCGTAACCTTTAACGGCAAGCCCGCCGTCGAGACCGATCTCAAAACGGATGCGGACCCCAAGTACGACGTCCTGGACATTGGACGGGTGCGCTTCTTCATCATCAAGCGCGAGGACAAGCTGGGTGTTCGGGTGAAGGACAACGACAACCCGGCACGGCGCGAATTTACCGGCATGCGCTGGTATCCCATCGATCCGTCGTGGCGAATTGAGGCCAAGTATACGCCCTGGGACAAACCGCACCCGGTCACCTTCGATACCGCCGTCGGGGTGAAGGAGCGGGATGAAAGTCCCGGCTACGTCACGTTCGTGCGCAACGGAAAAGAATACCGGCTGGAGCCGGTAGTGGACGAAGGTCAGCTGTGGTTCGTGATGCGCGATCAAACCAGCGGCAAGGCCACCTACGGCGCATCGCGCTTCTTATATGCGGATCTGCCCAAGGACGGTGTCAAAAAGAGCGGCACGGTTGTGCTCGACTTCAACCAGGCAGAAAATCCACCGTGTGTGTTCTGCAACTTCGCGACCTGCCCGCTGCCGCTGCCGCAGAATCGGCTGGCGCTCGCGATCACCGCGGGCGAGCAGATGTACGGCGATCAACACTGACGCCCGCCGAGGCGCCGCTTCCGCTCGAACATGGTAAACCTGAATCTAGCGAGGACGAAATGAGCGCAATGACGTTAAAAGTCAATGGCCGGACGCACACCGTGGACGTCGACCCGGCGACGCCGCTGCTTTACGTACTGAGCGACGACCTGGAGCTGCGCGGGCCAAAGTTCGGCTGCGGCCTCGGGCAATGCGGAGCGTGCACGGTCATCGTAAAGGGGCAAGCCATCCGCTCCTGCGTCACGCCGGTGAAGAGCGTCGAAAACGTCGAAATCACAACGCTCGAAGGCTTGGGCACGCCCGAAAAGCCGCATCCGCTTCAGCAGGCCTTCATCGATGAGCAAGCGGCCCAGTGCGGCTTTTGCGTCAATGGCGTCATCCTGACCGCCAAAGCATTCCTGGACAAAAATCCGAAAGCAAGCGAAGAGCAGATTCAGCAGGCGCTCTCCGGCGTGCTGTGCCGATGCTTCACGCACACGCGCATGCATCGCGCGATCGAGCGCTATGCGAAGGAGGTCGCGCGATGAAGCAGAAGATGACCACGGATGCGCGCGTCGCTCTCGCTCGCGCCGGTTTTTCGCGCCGCGATTTCCTGAAAACATCGGGCGTCCTGATCGTCGGTTTCAGCGTGGCGGGTCCCGCGGCCGAGCACGCCGGCGCTCAAGGGATGTTCGAAGGAGGTGCGCCCGGATCGCCTCCGCCCAATCAAGTCGATTCCTGGATCGCGATTGCGGCCGACGGCAGCGTCACCGCCTACAGCGGCAAGGAAGAGCTCGGCCAGGGCATCTCGACGGCGCAGACGCAATTGGTTGCCGAAGAGCTGTCCGTGCCGTTCGATCGCGTGAAGCTGATCTATTGCGACACTGCGTTCACGCCCGATCAGGCGTCACTTCCGGCAGCCAGTCCCATCCCGCGAATTTCAATCACAAGGGTCTGGCGCAGGCCGGCGCCACCGCTCGCGAGGCGCTGTTCAAGATGGCTGCGCAGCGCCTGGGCGTGCCCGTCACCGACCTCTCGGCCACCAACGGCGTCATCACCGTCAAAACTGATCGCTCAAAGTCCATCACTTACGGCGAACTGGTCGGCGGCAAGAAGTTCAACCTGATGGTCGACGCCCAGGCCAAGCGCAAGCCCGCCAGCGAATGGACCGTGCTCGGAAAGCCCGCCCAGCGTCCCGACATCCCCGCCCTCATGACCGGGCAATTCGAGTTCGTCCACAACGTGCGCTTGCCGGGCATGCTGCATGGCCGCGTGGTCCGGCCGCCGGCTGTCGGCGCGACAGTCATGAGCGTCGACGAAAGTTCGGTGCAGGGCATCCCCGGACTCGTGAAAGTGGTCGTCAAGAAAAACTTCGTCGGCGTCGTCGCCGAGAAGCCATGGCAGGCCGCGCAAGCCGCCGAGAAGCTGAAAGTCAACTGGACGCCGGGAACGCGGCCTGCCGAAGCACGCCGACTTCTACGACCATCTGCGAAACCAGAAGCCCACGCGCGACACGCTTGCTGGTCGATTCGAAGGATGTCGATCAGAAGCTCGGCGAAGCCGCGACGGTGGTGAAGGCGACCTATCATCATCCTTATCAAATGCACGGGTCGCTGGGCGCTTCTTGCGCGGTCGCCGATGTCGAAGGCGAGAAGGCCACCATCTAGTCGCCCACGCAGGGCGTCTGGCATCAGCGCAGCAGCGCCGCCATGCTGCTCGGTCTCAAGCCGGAAAACGTGCACGTGATCTTCCGCCGAGGTTCCGGCTGCTACGGATTGAACGGCGCCGACACGGTGACCTACGATGCCGCGATTCTTTCGCAGGCCGTGGGCAAACCCGTGCGCGTGCAGCTGACGCCGCAAAGATGAAATGGCCTGGGAGAACTACGGCAACGCTTTCGTGATCGATGAGCGCGCCGGCCTGGATGCGCAGGGCAACATCGTCGCCTGGGATCACGAATCCTGGTCGCCCACGCTGGGGAATCGGCCGGGCTACGCCAGACCCGGCAACGTGATCAGCGGCTTTCTGGCCGGCTTCCAACCGGAGCCGTTTACGCCCCGATCGCCCGCTCCTCGCTCCTAGAAATTACAGCAACAACAGCAACGGCGTCCCTTCCTACCTGGCCGGCAGCATCGACGGAGTGAGCAAAGGGACCGGCACGGTCAAAAGCGAGCGGTCGCTGCTGCACAACGTGCCATCGTCCTTTTGGACCGGCCCGCTGCGATCGCCCGCGCGCCTGCAGAACACCTTCGCGCAAGAATGTTTCATGGACGAACTGGCCGCGCGCGTCCAAGCCGACCCGGTCGCTTACCGCCTGCGCCATCTGAGCGACTCCCGTCTGCGCGACGCGGTGCAGTCCGCCGCCAAGGCGGCCAACTGGCAGGCCCGTCCGTCACCGATGGCGAACATCCGCAAGACCGGCGTCGTCACGGGCCGCGGCATCGCCTGCGTAGCCTACGAAGGCGACAACGGATATACGGCCATCGTGGTCGAGGCGGACGTCCATCAGGATACCGGCAAGGTCAACGTGAAGCGCATCGTCTGCGCCATCGACGCCGGCCCGATTTCCAATCCCGACGGCCTCAAGAATCAGGCTGAGGGCGGCGCGCTGCAAGGCATGAGCCGCGCGCTCGGCGAAGAAGTGACCTGGGACGATCAGAAAATCACATCGGTCGATTGGGCGACTTTTCACAGCTTGCCTTTGGGATTTGCGATTCCCAAGATCGAGTGCGTGCTGCTCAATCGTCCCGACGAGGAAGCGACCGGCGCCGGCGAGACCGCCATCACGGTCATCGCGGCGGCCATCGGCAACGCGATCTTCGACGCCACCGGCGCGCGCATCCGCCAGATCCCCTTCACGCCCGGAACGAGTGAAGGCCGCGCTGAGCGCTCGCGCGTAGAGTCTACTTGATACAACCAGCCGAACCTGCCGCCTACATCCAGCGCGGCACCGCGGCGTTTCGACGCACCAACCTCGCCGTATTCTCGGCGGGCTTCTCCACATTCGCGCTGCTCTATTGCGTGCAGCCTCTGCTGCCGGTCTTTTCGCAGGTGTTCGGCGTGAGTCCCGCCGAAAGCAGCCTCTCGCTTTCGCTCACCACCATCATGCTCGCGCTTTCCGTGCTGGTTTCCGGCTCGCTTTCCGAAGTCTGGGGACGCAAATCGGTAATGGCGGTTTCGCTCCTGTCAGCGGCTCTGCTCAACGTAATCGCCGCGCTGGTCCCCACCTGGCATGCATTGCTCTTCGTCCGCGCGATAGAAGGGATCGCCTTCAGCGGACTACCCGCCGTCGCCATGGCGTATCTGAGCGAGGAAATGGACCGCCCCTCCGTCGGCCTCGCCATGGGACTCTACATCGGCGGCTCCGGCCTCGGTGGAATGCTCGGACGGCTCATCAGCGGCTTCCTTGCCGACGTCGCTTCGTGGCGTGTCGCGTTGGGCATGATCGGCCTGCTCGGGTTGCTTTCCGCCTGGATCTTCTGGCGAACATTGCCGCCTTCAAGGCACTTTCAGCCGCGCCCCCTCGCGCTCGGGCAACTGAAAGATTCGTTCTCCGATCACTTGCGCGACCCCGGTCTGCCTTGGTTGTTCATCGAAGGATTCCTCATCATGGGTTCCTTCGTCACCACCTACAATTACATCGGCTACCGGCTCATCGCGTCGCCCTACGGACTTAGCCAGACTGCCGTTGGGGCCATCTTCATCGTCTATTTGGGCGGCGTCGGCAGCTCTACCTGGTTCGGCGAACTCGCCAGCCGGCTCGGCCGGCGCAAAGTTTTCTGGGCCACCATCGCGATGATGCTCGCGGGCGAGGCCATAACTCTGGCGTCCTCTCTCTTCGTCATCATCCTAGGCATTACGATCCTCACCTGCGGCTTCTTCGGCGCGCACTCCGTCGCGAGCAGTTGGGTGGGGCTTCGCGCGCAACACTCCAAGGCGCAGGCCTCGGCGCTCTACTTGTGCTTTTACTATTTGGGATCGAGCATGATCGGCTCTGGCGGCGGATTCTTTTGGAGCGGCGGCGGCTGGCCCGCGGTGGTCGCCTTCATCGGGTCGCTGTTGATTTTCGGGTTGCTGATTTCGCTGCGCCTGTCCACCCTGCAGCCCTTAGCCTTTGCCGCCTCCACACAGCCCCCCGCTTCGCTGTAGGGAGTTTGAAAATCAGCCTGCAATCATTGTTCAATACCAGCATCACGGACGATCCGATTCGCCAGCCCCGGCTTCAGATTTCGGCTTCCGTGAACCGGAATGGAGATAATTTTACGCTCGCCAGGTTTCGACTAGATGTGGTGGCTGCCCCTGATTCGCTGGAGCTCCCAGCCATTGGCCTCGACCAATCGGCACATTTCTCGGCCTGTAATGGGCTTCAAACTGCGACATCCAGGATTTGGATGTTGGTCTCAGGCTGCTTGCCTTGCTCCCTCATCACTTCCAGCACTCCTGCAACTGCTTCGCGCACATTTACCATTAATTCGTCCATGGTCTCGCCTTGTGAGTAACAGCCGGGAAGAGCAGGCACTTCAGCCCAGAACCCGCCCTCTGGATCTTCGTGAATGACGACGGCGAACTTTTCCACGCCACAATTTTCTCATAACCCGCCCGGCTTCCGGCTCCTTGCGATAAAATCTGTACGTCTATGAAACCGACTCTTTGGAACACGAAACTCGTCCAATTCGCGCTTGCGCAGGTCGCGTGGATCGTTTTACTAGCGGGAACTCTCGCGCACGCGCAAGTTCCTCCCGACATCGAAGCCTCGCTGCGAAAAATCGGCCCCATCGTTGACCCCGCCTGCACCGCGAAACTCTACCGCCCGATGATGCCGGCCAACGACGTCAACAGTAACGTGACGCCTCTTTACCCCGGCGTGAGCATTACGCGCGACGTCTCGTTCGGTCCCAATCCAAAAGATGTGGTGGATATTTTCAGCGGCGACAAGGGGCGCGAAAACCGCACCGTCCTGATGTACATTCCTGGCGGCGCTGGAAACAAAATCGAGCAGCAGAACAAGGAAGCCAACGCCTTCATGGACAACGTCGGCCGCTGGGCCACCAAGAACGGCATGGTTGCGGTGATCATGCAGCGCCACCCCGGCCAAAACTGGGACGATCCCGCCAAAGACGTCTCGGCCATGATTCAGTGGGTCGAAGCCAACATCGCCAAGTACAAAGGCAATCCCGACCGCATGTTCATCTGGGCGCAATCGGCCGGCAATGGACCGCTTGGAACCTATCTCGGCCGCCCCGAAGTTTGGGGTCCCAAGGGCGTGGGCGTAAAGGGAGCGATCCTGATGTCAGGTCAGTGGAATATCGCACCGCTCAAGGTGCCGGGCCCGGCCCCGGTCGCGCCCACCGCGCCGGGTGGAATTTTCTACGGTGCCGGCACAACCTGCGGAGCCAGGGGACCGGGGGCCGTTGATGGCGCAATCGCCGGACCAAGCCGCGCAACCGAAGCGCCCGCCGGAGGAGGCCGCGGAGCCGCTCCAGCGCCCCCCGATGCCGCAACTCAAATCGCGCGTTCCACCTTGCCCGAGTTCAAGAAGACCAAAGTAAAATTGCTGTTCGCTTCGGCCGAACTCGATCCCGGCGTTCACGGAGGTATGAGCGATTTCTACCAGGTCCTGCACGACGAGCTCTGCAAGGAAGGTCCGGAGCATTGTCCAAGCATGCTCTACGAGAAGGGCGAGAGCCACATGTCGGAGGTTTTTTCCATCGACACCCCCGACCATACCGTCTCGGCGCCGATCCTGGCCTGGATCAAGAAAGTGAAATAGCTCCGCCGCGCTCGGCTCACAAATCTCACAGACGCTTCGATTTACGTTTGAAAGTTCCCCGGTGGGGCTGTACAATCTCTACTTGGATACTGGAGATTGTCGGCTTCGTTCCCACGCTGAGAATTCGCGCGAATGAACATTTCGGTTAAGGGTGAGTACGCGCTGCACGCAATGTTCGATCTGGCTCTGCAGAAACCGGGCGAGCCTATCAAAATCGCCGATATCGCCCGGCGGCAGAAGATCCCGCAGAAGTTCCTGGAGCTGATTTTGTCCAGTCTCAAGCAAGGAGGCTTCGTGGAGTCGCGGCGCGGGGCAGAGGGTGGCTATCTGCTGGCTCGTTCCCCGGACGCCATCACAATCGGCTCAGTGATCCGTTTCATGGAAGGTGGCGGCAAGAAAACCGGCCAAAAGTCCGGAGCATCCGACCCGTTTGCCGAAACCTGGCGGCGCGTCGATGCGGCCGTCTCGGCCGTAGTCGATGAAACCACGCTGGCCGAGCTGGTTCGAACCTGGCGCGAAAAGCACACCAAATACGTGCCGAACTGGGAGATTTAATGTTCTATCAAGACAATTCTCTGAGCATCGGGCGGACTCCGCTCATCCGGCTCAATCGCGTCTCCGCCGGCGCGCAGGCGACCGTCCTGGCGAAAATCGAGGGCCGGAATCCGGCGTACTCGGTGAAGGATCGCATTGGCGCCTCCATGATTTGGGACGCTGAGAAGCGCGGCCTTCTCGGACCCGGCAAGGAGCTGATTGAGCCCACCAGCGGCAACACCGGAATCGCTCTGGCCTTCGTCGCCGCCGCGCGCGGCTACCCCATCACGCTCATTATGCCCGACACCATGTCCATCGAGCGGCGCAAGGTGCTGCGCGCGTTTGGAGCGAACCTCATTCTTACCGAAGGCGCCGCGGGTATGAAGGCCGCCATCACGAAAGCCGAAGAGATCGTCGCTTCCGACCCCGGCCGTTACGTGCTGCTGCAGCAGTTCCAGAATCCCGCCAACCCGGAGATCCATTTCAAAACCACCGGGCCGGAAATTTGGGATGACACCGAAGGCGCTGTCGACGTGCTCGTCAGCGGCGTCGGAACGGGGGGAACCATCACGGGCACGTCGCGCTACATTAAGAACGTTCAGAAAAAGAAGCTCCTCTCCGTGGCGGTGGAGCCGGTCGCGAGCCCTGTCATTTTGCAGACGATGCAAGGTAAGCCGTTGCAGCCGGGATCGCACAAGATTCAAGGGATCGGAGCAGGCTTTATCCCGGGCACCCTGGACCTCGCCATGGTGGATCGTGTCGAACTGGTGACCAATGAGGAATCCATCGAAATGGCGCGGCGATTGGCGCGGGAAGAAGGTATTCTTTCGGGAATTTCCAGCGGTGCGGCGGTCGCGGCGGCCGTGCGGATTGCCAAGGAACCGGAAATGAAGGGTAAGACGGTGGTTGTGGTGCTGCCGGATTCCGGAGAGCGCTATCTGAGCACTCCGCTGTTTGAAGCGATCGCCGGGGATTAGTTGGAAATAGAAATGGCGGACGCTCTTGGGGTGATTGGGTGAAGCGTCCGCCGTCGTAACGGGGATTTGAATAGATAACGCCGCCAGTGGGGCAGAGGTTACCCACCGTCGAAAAATTTCCTTCGCACCCCGTTGACTTTCCCGTTTTCTTCGCCTATACTGGATAGCGAAGAAAAGGAGAATATACGTGCCGTCATGCCCCTCCCCCAGACGCTCCATTGCGGCCCTTCCGGCTGGTCCTCTATAGACTGGAATGGCTTCGTTTTTTCAAAATCGACACGTCGCGCCACCCACCCGCTCGAAGAGCTTTCCCGATACTTCGATGCGGTGGAAATCAACACCACCTTTTATCAGCCCCTTCGCCCGGAAATCGCCCAATTGTGGGCCACGAAGGTTTCGGCCAATCCCAAATTTCTGTTCACGCTGAAACTCGGCCGCCGGTTTACGCATGAGCGATCGCTGATCCCCGCCGAGATCGCGCGTTTCAAGGAAGGGATCTGGCCGCTTGCGCATGCACGCCGCCTCGGCTGCGTACTGATGCAGTTCCCCTGGACCTTCCGCTACACCGAGGAAAATCGGAGCTTTCTGATCGCGCTACGCCGCGCGTTTCACGAATTTCCGCTGGTTGCCGAGATGCGGCACGGTAGCTGGATGAGCGATGAGGCGCTCGGAACGCTGATCGATTACCACGTCGGATTCGCCAATATCGATCAAGCCCCGTACACCAAAGCCATGCCGCCGGCCTCCATCTTGACCTCTCCCATCGGCTATGTGCGGCTGCACGGGCGCAATCCGCAGGATTGGCAGCGCGAGTTCGGCCGGACCAGGAAACCGGTCGCCGCGCACGATTATCTTTATACGCACGATGAACTGCTCGAATGGAAGCCGCGCGTTGAACAGATCCAGGAGCATGCTCGCATGACCTTCGTGGTCGCCAACAATGACGTAGCCGGAAAATCCCTCGTCAACGCTTTGCAATTGGCGGAGATGCTCGGCGACGACCGTCACTTCGCGCCCGCGGATCTGATCCGGCAATTCCCAACCGAACTAGCGGAATTTCATTCCAACCGGCCGGTGCAGGCCGCGTTGTTCCCGGCCGTGATGCCGCCCCGCCGCGCGGTGGCCTGAGCCAACGCCCACTGCGTGGTGCGCGGTGTATACTGGGTGGCCAAGCGGAGCCGAATCCATGCGCCGATTCACCACCGTTCTCTTCCTCTTCCTGGCAGCAGCGCTCAGGATTTGGGCGGACGACTCGCTGCCGACCGACGTCCACCCGGAATCGCGCAGCCGGTTGCCGCTGGCGACGCGCGACAGCTTAGACGACCAGGGCAAGAAAGCCTACGACGACACGGTCGCCACCTTTCCGGGCCCGCGGCCAGGCATGGGAGCCGTCATCCGGCTCAACGGCTACCGCGGGAATATTGTTCAGTCTGACTCACCGCTTGGCCCGGCGTTGATGCAACTGGCCATCCTCACCACGGCGCGCGAGCACGACCAGCCCTACGAATGGTCCCTGCACGAATTGCAGGCGATTGCGGTGGGCCTCGATCCGGGCGTGATCGATGTGGTGAGGAATCGCAAGCCCCTCGGCAAAATCGGCGACAAGGAAGCCGCCATCATTCAGATCAGCCGCGAGATTTCGGCGACGCACCGTGCTGAGTTCGGGGACCTACGCGCGCGCGGTGAAAATACTCGGCGCGAGCAATCTGATGGACGTCGCCGGCTTGATGAGCGACTATACGAGAACTTCCGCAACGCTCAGCGCCTTTAACCAGCAATTGCCGCCGGGATGGCGACAGTCGCTGCCTCTGCCATTCACGCTGCCGGGCGACATCCATCCGGATTCGCGCAGCCGCCTGCCTCTGGTCATGGGACCGGCTCCCGCGCCGGCGCTCGGAAGTTTCCAAAACGCGCTTTACGGACGCGAGCTTGCACCCAAAGGAACTGGACCGACGTCGATCCGCCGGCATGGCGCTGGTCTGCGATCGCTCGAAGCCAGCGTCGGCCGAAAGACCATCGACCTGGCGATTCTCATCGCCGCGCGCGAGCACGAGTCGCAATACGATTGGACCGTGAACGAGCTGGCCGCGATCAACGACGGTCTCGATCCCGCGCTCATCGACGCCGTTCGCAACCGCCGGCCGGCCGCGTCGCTGGGCGAAAATCAAGCCTGCCTGATCGAATTCGGCCGCGAGCTTTTCGCCAAGCATTACGTGACTCCGGAAACCTACTCGCGCGTCGTGAAAATATTCGGAGAGAAAGATCTCACCGACCTGGTCGACGTAATGTCGCTCCACGCCAGGGAAGCCCTGCTGCTCGCCATCTTCGATCAGCACTTGCCGGAGGGCCAGAAGCCGCTGCTACCGGCGTCACATTGAGTTCTAATGCGTGTGTGCCCCAACTGTCGCAATCGCGTTCCGCTCTATTTTCTTTTGGGCGCCACCAACGTTTGTCCTCATTGTGGCAAGACCATCGGATTAAGAAGAGCCAAACTCTTCGTTATTGGGTATGTTCTAGCCGTGTGGTGGCCCGCACCTACGGTTCTGATATTCGACGGTATGTCGCACGATGTCAAACGAACCCTGGCGTTCACCTCGCTTTTGGGGCGGCGTCGCATTGATGGTCGTAGCCTGCTCCGGAGGGTTGCGCGAAAAGGATCCGGCGGGCATCATCACACTGAAGCTCTGACATGCCAGAGGCGCCGCCCGTTTGATAGGCTAGATGAGAGTTGTCTGGAACCGAAGGAGGACACATGAATTCTGAGCGCGATAAGAACGCGAAAAAAGCCATGGATCGGCCGAGCATTTCTGAATAGCCTGAATCGCGGAACGCTCGCGACCAGCGCCTTGGTGGGTTCATTCACGAAGGCCTGGGCTGCGAAAGAAGAAGGTGCGTCAGCCGCGGCCACTGTCGACACAACCGCTGGCAAAATTCGCGGCGCTCAGCAAGGCAAGGTCTACTCCTTCAAAGGCGTCCCTTACGGCGCACCCACCGGCGGCAAGATGCGTTTCCTTCCGGCTGGTAAGCCCGAACCCTGGACCGGCGTGAAAGACGCGCTCGAGTACGGTCATCGCTGCCCCCAACCACCCGAGCATCTGGTGCCGGAGTGGGGCGCGATGAACATGGAGACGATGCCCGGCGCCGATTGCCTGGTGCTCAACATATGGAGCACCGGCCTCAAGGACGGCCACAAGCGGCCTGTCATGGTTTTCCTGCACGGCGGCGGATTCGTGAACGGGCACGGCAATTTCACCTGCTATGACGGAACCAACCTGGCCGGCAAGCACGACGTGGTCGCGATCACGCTGAACCATCGCCTCAATTTATTCGGCTTTTTGTATCTCGCCGACATCGGCGGCAGCCAGTTCGCGAACGCAAGCAACGTCGGAATGCTGGACATCGTGCTGGCGCTCGAATGGGTGCGCGACAACATCACCAATTTCGGCGGCGATCCAGCCAACGTCACTATCTTCGGCCAGTCGGGCGGCGGAGGCAAGGTCAGCACGTTGATGGCGATGCCCAGCGCCAAGGGCCTGTTCCATCGCGCCATCGTCGAGAGCGCGTCGGCGATTAAAGGCATACCGCGCGAGGAAGCGAATAAGGTCGCGCAAACGGTTCTCCAAAGAATGAATCTGACGCCGGATCGCGCGGCTGAGCTGCAGATGCTCCCGGCGGCGCAGTTGCTGGCAGCGTTGACACCGGGCGCGGCCGGTACTCCGGGCTTGAGGCTCGGGCCGGTGGTCGACGGCCACACCTTGCCGGCCGATCCGTTCGACCCGGTTGCCTCGGAGCTCTCGGCCAACGTTCCGCTGATCATCGGCGCGAACGAGACTGAGACCACGTTCCTGCAGGGCACGAAATACGACGAGCTAGACGACGCGGCCTTGCACGATCGCGTGAAGCAGAATCTTCGCTCCGACGACGCCACCGCAGATCGCGCGGTCGCCGTTTACAAGAAGAGCCGGCCCAAGGCGAGCAATCTGGACCTGTATCTGATCCTGGCCTCGGCGAACTCCAACTTCAAAATGGGCCCGGACCTCGAGGCGGATCGTAAGGCGGCGCAGGCCAAGGCGCCGGTGTACAAATATTATTTCCGGTGGTACACACCGGTGAACCAGGGACACGTGCGCGCCATGCACACCATGGAACTGCCATTCGTTTTCGACAACGTTGAAATCGCCAAAGCCGAAGTCGGCACCGGCCCGGACTTGCAGCCCCTCGCCGATAAGATCAGCGGCGCGTGGGTAGCCTTTGCGCGGACCGGTAATCCGAACCACAAGGGCTTGCCCAAATGGACACCCTTCGACATGAATCGCCGCGCCACTATGGTGTTCAACAACCAGTGCCGTCTGGTGGACGATCCGTATAAAGAAGAGCGGTTGGCGCTCGAAGCGGCCCGGGCCGCGCGCGCGTAGTCCGCCCCGGTCTTCGAGGAAAGCCTCACAGCGTTTTTGTTACTTTGGTCAACGTTCTCGGCTGATCGGGATTGAGGCCTTTCTGCTCGGCGAGCCGCGCTGCGAATAGCTGCGCCGGGATGATGTAGGGAATCGGAGTGAACAGTTCGTCGATGGGAACTGGCAAACTGATGACGTTGGTGCCCCATTTCGCGAGCTTCCGCATTGCTCGGATCGGTGATGAGCAGCGTCTCGGCCTTCAAATTGAGCGAGCTTCTCGACGATCTCGCGCATCCCTGGCCAGGTGACGCCCGCCGGTGCGAACAAAAACGCCGGGAAGGATGCCTCGAGCATCGCGATGGGACCATGCAGCAGGTCGGCGCTGGAGAATCGCTCCGCTACGACGTAGCAAGTTTCCATAAGCTTCAGCGCGAACTCATAAGCATTGGCGTAGTTCAATCCCCGGCCGATCACGACGGCGTGGTCCATGAAGCGGTAACGTTCGGCGCGCCGTGCGATCTCGTGTTCCAGTTCCAGCGCGCGGGCGGAAAACTCGGGCAAGCGCGCCAGCTGATCCGCCGCGATTTTCGCCCCGAGTGCGTACGCGATCAGGTACAGCATCAGCATCTGGCCGGTATAAGTTTTGCTCGCCGCGACGCTCTGCTCGCGCCCGGCATGGACCAGGAAGACATGCTCGGCGGTGCGTGCCAGCACGCTGCCGCTTTCATTGGTGATACCGATGGTGCGCGCTCCCTGTTCGCGGGCGCGGTCGAGCACCAGATTGGTGTCGGTGGATTCGCCGGACTGCGAAAGCGCAATAGCCAATGTGCCCTGAAGCTGCAACCGCGCCTGGTACAGAGTAAAAATCGACGGCGCGGCCAGCGTGACCGGGATGCCGGTGGTGATCTCGAGCAGATAGCGGCCGAATTGCGCGGCGTTATCGGAAGTTCCGCGGGCCACAAGCAGGATCAAGCGCGGCCGGTCGCGCTCGAGCAAGGCGCGCAGCTCCTCGATGGACTTGCGTTCCGCCTGGAGCGTCCGCTCGAGAACCGCCGGTTGCTCGCGGATCTCCTCCAGCATTTTGGACATCGCGCTTCGAGGATAGCAGAGGGCTCAACAACCAGAAGTGCACTCGAGATCCCAGTCACCCATGTCTTTGTGCGGCGTGCTTCGGCTGCAGGCTCTTATCTTGTGCCCGTGCGCGGACTCAGCAGCACGGACATAGAGTTGCCCAACCTGTGCAGAATCGGGCTGCTTAGGCGTTGACATAAGCGCTCCAAAGCGTAGCAGAGCGGGGCCGGCAGGATCTTCGATAGAACTCGAAGGCCTGATTGTCCCGAGATGAATGGCGTTCCCCAAACCAGGAGGCGATGTACATCGAAACCCGCTTGGGAGGTGATCTGCCGCATCTCTGCAGGTGTGATAAGGAATAGGTGCCCGTCGGCGTCCGGTTTAAACTGCAAACTTTCCAGAGCAGCGAAGTCCTCGACCTGGGAATGCGTTTGAAGTTTATTGCGGAAATAAGCTCCATTAGGGGTAGTCAGGAGGAGGTGACCATCGTCCGTTAGAAATCTCTTCAGTTGCTGAAGAAATTCCACGGCGTGCGCGACGTGTTCAATAATCTCGCAGGCGATAACGAGGTCGAATCGTCCAGTATCGGCTGGATCGAGATCGAACAGGTTCCCCGGCAGGATTCGGATTTGAGAGCTATTCCTAAAATTTGCAACCGATTGGTAGAGATTCTCCTGACGAAGATCATTCGCCACAACCTCGCAGCCGGATTGCTGCAGGCAGGCAGACAAGGCGGCGTCGCCGGCCGCTACTTCCAAAACGCGTTTGGGGTGCAGCGCCCGTGATTCACCCAGCGCCAGGAGCGCACGAAGCCGGCCATATGCCGAATAGGATGGCGGGCGAGCAACCCCGTAGTTCCATCCATACACGCCGTCCCCGCTTTCAGGCGCTAGAACTAGAGGGCGAATTACTGAAAGTCCACGCCGGCAAGTCGCCGTGAATAGCGTCCGGGAAGGAAAGCCATCCTCAAGGAAGCCTTCACCTTTCGGCCAATCAGGCTCGGGCGAACTACGCGATACTTGCAGGGCGGGAGTCGCCATGTGGTCTGGTCAAAATCAAATCTGATGACGTACTTCACAGATAGTTTAGAACAAATGAACGGCCGATGTGGCCGGCAAGCGCGTGATATATTCCCCTCGATTACAGGGAAGTTGGAGGGCCCTGGGCGAAGACTCGGCCGGGGTCGAGGTAGCTGTTTTACTGATGCAAGGCGAAATTCACTTCGATTTGAGTGACCACTTCCACCGGCTGGCCGTCCAGCATCATCGGCTGATAGACCCACTTCTTCACCGCCTCGGTGGCTGCGGGAATCAACAATGTCGGGCCTCCCACCGCTTGCACGTTGTGGAGGGTGCCATCCTTGGCGATGGTCGCGGTAAATTTCACGATGCCTTGAACGTTGGCGGCTCGCGCGGCCGCCGGATAGTCCGGAGTAACGCGCTTGATCAATTTGGGCGCTTGCAAATCTCCGCCGCTCTTGAGTGGTTGGGGCGGGGGAGGCGCAGGCGCGGGCGGCGCAGCGATTCGGGCCTCCGGGAGATTCACAGCGGGCAGTGCGGCGGCGCTGCTCGGAACCGATGGCGGTGGATCGAAAATCAAGGCGCCGGGCTCGCCGGTCTTCTTTTGACCGGGCGGCGGCGTAAAGGAGCGGGTTGCCAGAGGCCGCGCCGGTGTTGCGTCGGCGGGTTTCTTTACAACGGCAGCCTCCGGCTTGGTTTCGGTCTTCGCGTCGGACTTGGTTTCAGATTTCGATTCGGTCTTGGCCTCAACCTTTTTTTCCGGCTGCGCTTCCGCGGCATTGCGCGCCGAGGCGGGTTCTTGTTCACCGGCCTTGGGTGCGGTGGGCGCGATGGGCGCACCGGCAGCAGGCTCGGCCGCTTTCGCCGACGCTAATGCCAACACGGAATCCTTGGTGACCTCGCCCGACGGACTGACAATTTCCAGCCGGAACTCAACACTCTCGACCGGAGATTGGTAAAACAGATGTCCGATCTTCAACTGCTCGGGCCCCAACGCGATGGTGCGCGGCTGCTGGTCATGCTCCAGGATCACCAGGCGGCCCTCGCGCGCTTGCGCGACAATGGCGCTCTGAGGATTCCAGCGAATGTTTATAATTCCGCTGCCCTGGGATTCCACCTGCATTTGAAGCGACGACGCCGCTCCAGCGCCCGCGCTTGGCTTGGATAGACCCAGATGATCGCGGAGCAGGAACAACGCTAGCCCGAGGGCGATCACTGCGCCGCCGGTAATTACGAGTTTGATCGGGAACTTGCTCGAGCTCCCCGCCGGCTCGAAGAGATCGCGCTCCACTTTGACGACGCGCGCGGCATCGCTGGTGGCAGCGAGCGGCTCTTCTCGCTTTATGGTGCGCGGCGCTTCCTTGGCCAGCGCCGCTGGTTCTTCGGACTTGGCCGCACGCGGCGCTTCCTTGGCCACAGCCGCTGGTTCTTCAGACTTGGCCGCACGCGGCGTTTCCTTGACCACAGCCGCCGGTTCTTCGGACTTGACGCTGCGCGCCGCGGAGCTTCTTCGAGCGGGCTGCTCTTCTCGTTTGACGATGCTGGTGCGAGGAAGGGCCGGCGCCACGCGCTGCTCGTCGCTGGCGGCGACCACTGGCAGAATGGTCTCCACTTCTTCTGGTTCTTCGACCGTCCCGGTCTGCTCGGAGTCACGCCGGCGATGACTGGCTGGAATCGCTTTCGATCTCCGGCGCGGCGGATTCGCTTTCTTTTTCGCTCAACTCCACCCGTGGCTGCGGCGCTTCCGGTTCCTCGCTGGCCTCGAGCGTTGGCAGAGTATTCGACGGCCGGCTAGCTTTGGCGCGCGACAAGGCCGCCAGAATTCTTTCCGATTTTTCCGTAGACACCGTCTATTCTCCTGACCGCCCCTATCGGCCTCGATTTCCCTATTCTTTAGAGAGAAATAGCCCGGTTGTAGGCGGCCTGCAGGCTAGACAGTACGAGGTTGGTGTAAAACAGTCATACGCCGTAGGTATTGCTAAGTGGATTGCCGCAATGCCGAGGTTCTAGAGTGGGCTGGTCAGAACGGGGCCGGCAAGCGAGTCTCGGTGCCAGCCCACGCGCGCCAAGTGGGCTCTTCGGTTGGCGGTGCAATTACAATGTGGGGCTTGAGGACAATGAGGGTCCGGCCGTCGTCCCGGCTGACCATCTTGTTGCCCAAAAGAGGAATGGAGCTGATCACAGGGATTCCCGTGATGCTGCGGCTTTCCGAGCTGGTGATCAATCCGGCCAGAACCGCCCATTCGCCGGTCCGGACCGAGACCTTCGATTCATATTTCCGGTTTTCAATAATCGGGATCCCGTCGTTGACGCTGCCCGTCAGCAGCTTGAATTCGGCATCGATATCGAGCGTCACTTCGTCCATTCCATGGATATGGGGAGTCACCTTCAGCACCAGCCCCAGGTCTTCAAAGTTAAAGGTCGGAGGAGGGGTGTAGACCCCGGTCCCGTTGCCTCCGCTACTGATGGCGCCGACGCTCAAGGTCACCTGAATGGTCTGAGTAACGCCCGCCACCGTGACGGTGAGATATCCGACGTAGTTCTGTGCGGTGAGGCCGGTAGGACTCGCGTCGAGCGTGAAGCTTACCGGAGTATTGGCTGCGACGGTTGTGGTGGGCAGGGCAAGAACCGACAGTCCGGAGCCGCTCACCGTCGCCGTCAAGGTTCCCGCGTTCATGCTGGTTACAGTAACGGTCTGCTGTTGCGCGACCCCGCCCAGAGAGAGGTTGAACGTAATCGGGCTAGGTGAAACAGTGAGGCCGGTGGCGGTGCCTCCATTGACGGTCAGGTTCACGTTGAGGTAAGCCAGTGATCCATCCGCGGCGCTGAGTTGCACGGTGCCGGTGTAGGTTCCGGTGCTGAGTTGCGCCAGGTTGGTGCTGGGCGAGATGGTGAGCACGGCGGGCAGGGAACCGGTGAGCGTGGTTTGTCCATCCACCAGCAGCCAGGAATTCGCGCTGGAAGCGGTGGCGGTGAAGCTGGGCGAGTTGGTGGAGCTCGATATGGTCACATTGACGGACTCCGGTAAGGTTCCGCCGGTGGAGTACGTCCAGGGAATGGAGGACTGGCTTAATTGCATGCTGCCGCTGGCCACGACGTCAAAGGCCACCGGTATCTCCTCGGTGACGCCGGCCACCGTCACGCTGAGCACGCCCTGATAGTCTTGAGCGGAGAGACCCGCGGGATTGCCCAACACCGTCACGGTGAATGGAGTGTTTGTTGCAACGCTGGTGTCGGAAGCGGCAGCTGAGAGTCCGGTGCCGGTGACGGTAGCCGTAACCGCTCCGCCGATTCCACTGCTCACGGAGACGGTTTGTTGCACCTCCAAACCTCCCGGCGAGGCGGTGAGCGTGATGGTGTCGGGCGAAAGAACCAGATTCTGCGCGCCGCCGTTCACCGCCAGGCTCACCGTGATGTAAGCCACCGAGCCGTCCGATCCGCTGAGTTGAATCGTGCCCTGGTAGGAACCGGTTCCGAGCGACGTGAGGTTGGCGCCCGGAGAGATGGTCAGCGTGGCCGGCAAAGTGCCGGAAGTTGTGGCCAGGTTGTTTACGACCAGCCACGGGCTGGAGCTGATCACGGTAGCGGTGTAGTTGATGGTTCCACTGGTGCTGGTCACGCTGACGCTAGTGTCGGTGGGAGCGGCGCCTCCGCTGGCGAAGATCCAGCTGATCGAGGTCTGGCTCAACTGCAAAGTACCGGCGCCGGTAGCACCCTGGTTGACGACCGGAATGCCGGAGTTAGTGATCACGGGGGTGGTGCCGGTGGTGGCGGGAGAACCCCCCGAACCGAAATAGCCGCTGGTCATGACCGGGTATCTCTCGCCGATGTGCATGGAGGACGGCTGGCCGTCCAGGGCGACTAACTCGGACTGGATCAGCGTTCTAGTATCCGACTTGGACACATTGGCGAAAAGTTCGGCGGTGGTGACGCCTAAAGCCAGCAGGCTGGAGCCTGCGCCAAACGTCAAGAAACTGGTATAGCCGCTGGGGATGACGTTTTGCAGGTAGGATTTGATCGGAAGATTTATGAGGGGAAAAGCCGACTGCAGCGACAAGCCATAGTTCAAGGCCGACGAGCGGTCCGTGTCCAGGATCTCCACCTCGACGGCCACTTGGGCGCGGGGGCGCATCAGATCTTCGAGCAGCATTTGCGCTAAACGAACCTTGGTCACGCGATCCCGCATCAGGATCAGGTGCCGCTGCGTGTCCACCATGACTTTCTGCATGTCCAAGGTTCCCCGTACGCCGGTGGCGATTTCCTGCAGTTCCTTGACGTCGACCGTTTCCGTAAAAGGAATGACGACGGCGACGGTGCGCTCAAACTCGGTACGCTTGACCGGGGTATCGTTGGCCACGAAGATCAAGCGCTCGCTGACGGGCACCAGGAAGGAATTAGTAGCGGCTTCGAGTTCTCGCAAGGCGTCGCGATAATCCACATCGGCGACTTGAAATCGCACGGGCCGCGTGGGCTGATACTGGGTGTCGAATAACACCATTAAGTGCAGCGCGGCGGCCAGCTGTTCCCACAGTTCCTTCGAGTCGCCGGTAAGGTCGTAATCCTGACGGCCTGCGGCGGCCTTTAGCAGGACCGGCGGGAGGGGCCTGCGCGCTTCGTTGAGATCCTGCTCCGAGATTGTTCCGAAGAGCGTATGGTCGGTGGGTTGAAAAACATCGGGCGGCTTGGGAGGGCTGGGGTTGAGCAGGCTGACGGCCGGCCGGAGAGATTCCACGTGCTGCCAATAGGTGAGGTTTTGGGGATCGGCGCCGGCGGCCTGTGCATACCACAGATAGGCGTTGAGAAGCTCGCCGTTCCGCTCGGCCTTCTGGGCTTGCAGAAAGAGTTTCTGGGCGTTGATCTGCGAGGTTGTCAGCGTGGGCGCCTGGGAATTGGTTAGCGCGCTGGTTTGCGAAAAAGCGGTCCCGCACAGCCAGACACTACACCCCCAGACACCACACCCAATGAGCAGGCAGAGCCTCACAAGAGATCTGACGCCGGGGGTCACAGTGGCGTGCATAGAGAAGCGGGCTTTAATCTAAACAATTTCCCCTATTGGGCCGATTAAGAGAACGAGGAGTGGTATACCCAATATGGCTGCGACAATGGCTCCGACGCGTAGCGGCTTTAGCCCCAGCGTCCCGCAAACCTTTGACGAATTAGGTATCTCGCAGTCGCTCGTGATGGACCTGCTGTTGCGGCGCCTACTGTTGGAGGGTTTCAGCAATCTCCAAACCCTGAGCTCGAAACTCAAGCTGGCCGTGCCGATTCTGAACATCATCTTCAATCACATGCGACAGCAGCAGCTGGTGGAAGTGAAGGGGATGATCGGCAACGATTATCACTTTGCACTGTCGCAATCCGGCAAGACACTGGCGGCCGAACGCTTTCAGATCACCCAGTACGCGGGAGCAGCGCCGGTGTCGTTGCGGGATTACCATAGCGCGACCAAGCTGCAGTCGGCGCAGGTGCGGATCGACCGGAAGACCTTGCGCTCGGCGTTTTCCGATCTGGTGGTTCCTGACGGGCTGCTGGATCAGCTGGGTCCGGCGCTGATTTCGCAGAGCTCGGTGTTCGTCTATGGGCCGACCGGAAATGGAAAGACCAGCCTGGCGGAAAGGATGCTGCGCGTTTATCAGGACGCGGTCCTGCTGCCGTATGCGGTGGAAGTGGACGGCCAGATCATCAGCCTGTATGACCCGGTGGTGCACCAGAAACTGGAAGTGGAGGATCCGGAGATCGATCCGCGCTGGATATTATGCCGCCGGCCGTGCATCGTGGTGGGCGGCGAACTGATCCCCAGCATGCTGGAATTGAGGCTGGATGAAGCCTCCGGTATTTATGCCGCGCCGCTGCAAATGAAAGCCAACAACGGCATCTTCATCATAGACGATTTCGGCCGCCAGCTCATGTCGCCGCGCGATCTGTTGAACCGCTGGATCGTTCCCCTGGATCGCCGCGTGGATTATCTGATGCTGCGCTATGGCGTGAAATTCCAAATTCCGTTCGAGCTCATGGTGGTGTTTTCGACCAACCTGGAACCGAGCGATCTGGCCGACGAGGCGTTCTTGCGGCGTATTCACAATAAAATCTTTGTCGAAGCCGTGGACGACAAGGCCTTCGATCAGATCTTCCACCGCGTGGTGTCCAATTTCAATATTCCGTGCGAGCCCGACAGCGCCGAGTACCTGCGCAAGCTTAGCCTGCGCGACGGACGTACCGAGCTGCGCGCCTGCTACCCAGCCGATATTTGCAACATTATTCTCTCGATCGGCAAATACGAGGGGCGGCCGCCCTACATGAGCAAATCGGAGCTGGACCGCGCGACCGCGTTGTATTTCTCGAAATCCTAACGCGCCGGCTTGAATCGTACCGGCGACCCGGCTTGCGCCAGCGGGGATAATGGGAGCGGAACCCGATGCGCGTTCTGCTGGTCTCCACTTACGAGCTGGGCCGTCAGCCTTTTGGTCTGGCCTCACCGGCGGCGTGGCTTGCGGCGCGCGGCCACCAGGTAACTTGCGCGGACTTGTCCATCGAAGCTCCGCCCGCCGAGGCAGTGCGTGACGCGGGTCTGATCGCTTTTTCGTTGCCGATGCACACGGCCACGCGTCTGGCTGTGATCGCGATCCAAAAGTTCCGGCGGCTCAATGCAGACGCGCACTACTGCTGTTATGGGCTGTATGCCGCGTTGAACGAGCCGTATCTGCGAAAGTTGGGAATCCAGACCATTCTGGGCGGCGAGTTCGAGCCGGGGCTGGTTTCGCTGGCGGATCGGTTGGAAGGTGGCTGCTCGGAATCACAGCGAGAACCAGTGATTTCGATGGAGCGGCTGCAGTTTCTGACGCCGGCGCGTTCTTTGTTGCCGCAGCTCGATCATTACGCGCGGCTGCGAGTGAACGGGACCAGCAAGCGCTCGGGTTATACGGAAGCCAGCCGCGGGTGTAAGCATTTATGCCGGCATTGTCCGGTGGTGCCGGTTTATCGGGGCGCTTTTCGCGTCGTTCAGGCGGAAGTAGTGCTGGAGGATATCCGGCGGCAGGTGGACGCGGGGGCGGAGCACATCACGTTCGGCGATCCAGATTTCTTCAATGGACCGGCGCACGCAATGCGCATTGTCGAAGGGCTGCACCGCGAATTTCCCAGGCTGACCTATGACGCCACCATCAAGATCGAGCATCTCCGCAAACGTCGCGACCTGATCCCGCGGCTCAAGGCGACTGGATGCCTGTTCGTGACGAGCGCCGTGGAGTCGGTGGACGATGCGGTACTGGAAAAGCTGGACAAGGGTCACACGCGCGCCGATTTCATTGAGGTGGTGCGCGATTTTCGAAGCGCGGGGCTGGCGCTGGCCCCGACGTTCATTCCGTTTTCCCCGTGGACCACGCTGCCATCGCATCGCGAATTGCTGGAGCTGCTGGTGGAACTGGATCTGGTGGAGCATGTCGCGCCCATCCAGCTCGCTCTTCGACTGCTGATTCCGCGCGGGTCGCCGTTATTGGATCTCAGCGAGATTCAAGCGGTGGTGACAGGTTTCGATGAGGCGGCTTTGCTTTATCGGTGGAAGCATCCGGAGCCGGAGATCGACGCGCTGGCGGAACAGTCGCTCAAATTGGCGAGCGGCCGGGGATCGCGGCGCGAGATTTTCCGCAACATGTGGAATCTGGTGGCGAGTCGGCCGCTGCCGGACGATTTCGATCTGATGCCGCGGGCCACGATTCCCTACCTCGACGAACCCTGGTACTGTTGAGCGGAGCCAACTGAAGAGCAGGTTGCTCTTGTGTAGAACGATTCAGGAACGATTTCGGGCTGCGCGCCAACGCCGGCCCAGCGCGGGAATGATCGCGCCGCCGATATTCGCCAGATTCGCATCGGGGAACGGCGGGCGTTCGGAACGTGGATGGATCGAGCGCACCAGCGAGGCGGTGAATCGGCCGAATGCCTGTAGCTTCTCTCGCAAGGAATAGCGCGGCTCGCGGCCGTTGGCCCGCAGGACCAGCACCGTGACGTCGTCCTCCGACAGATTCTCGGGATAGCGCTCGGCGATCTCGGCCAGCAGCGTTTCGATCAGCTTCTCCGGCGCCACGTCGCCGAGCAGGCGCATGATTCTGAGCAGTCCGTCCTCGCCCAGCATCTCGCCGTCGGCGTCGCGGGATTCGATCAGCGCATCGGTATACCCGAGCAGGCAATCGCCAGGTTCCAGTTCGACGTCGAACTGCTCGTATTCGGTGATATCGAAGAATCCCAGCGGCAGGTTGTGAAGTCCGGCTAGGCTGCGCTGGAACCTGACTGCCCAGAAAATCCCATTGGCGCTGCGCCCCGCGATAAAGGAGAGGCCGCGGATGACCCGCGTTGCAGATGGTCAGGCGGCGCGTGGGAGCGAAAAATGTGGTGACGATCGCGGTTGCGTAGGCGCCTTCGCGCGAGAGCGCGCCGAACTGCTGGTTGAGCAGCTTGACGAATTCGGTTTGATCCAGCCGATTGACGAACCGGCGCATAAGCGTCCGCAGGTCGGCCGCAGTGGACGCGACCGCGTTGCCATGCCCGGCGACGTCCGCCAGCAGAAGGCGGCTGATCCGGCCGGTGGCGCAGCTCGAGGCATAGTAAACATCGCCCCCGGCGCGCGCTTCTCCGAAGGGCTTGCTGTAGACCCAGGTATTCAGGCCGCCGAGCTCGACACCGCGCGCGGTGAGCTGGCTGCCGCCCCAGACCTCCATGCACTGCATGTGTTCGCCCGGCTGATCGCTCACAGCGGCATTATACCGGAACGGGCAGCCGTCCTATTGGGTCGAGTTGATTTGGTGCAAATTCGGCCTGCCATTTGGCTCGCAACGCGGCGCGGGGAACTTCCTGGCCGCGGAGGTAGACCTTGTTTATCCGTCGCGTGTTGGAAATGCTGTCGAGCGGATTGGCGTCGAGCACGATGAAGTCGGCGCTCTTGCCCGCCGCGACCAGACCAATGTTATCCAGGTGCGCGGTTTTGGCAGCGTCGCTCGTGGCCGCGACGATCACCTCGGCCGGGGACATGCCCATCGCGACCAAGCCTTCCAGGTCCATGTGCGTCGAATAGCCGATGAAGAAGCGGGTCTGGCCGGTGTCGGTTCCCATGACGACCCGGACGCCTGCTGCACGGAGCTTCATGGCGTTGCGCGCCAATAAGTCGAAGGTCTTCTTCGCGCGCTGGATGTCGGCCGGTTTCATGTTCTTCAGCGGATCGCCCCAATACTGCGCGATCTGTTGGTCTGAGTAGGTATCGCGCAGCAGCGGATCATCGAGCCAGGCGGGGTGCTGACCGCCGTGCGTGCTTCCCCAAGGCTCAGCCAGAGCCGGTGTCATCCAGATGTTGGGCCGGTCGCCCTTGGCGATGCGATCTTTCACGATGGCAATGAACTCGTCGTCCACTTCATCTTTGCCGCGCACCGGGACGTGGAGCCATCCTTCGACGCCTGCTCGCATGAGCTCCTTGGCGTCCGCCAGAGTGACGTTATGGGCCGCGACGGGAACATTGAACTTGTGCGCCTCTTCGATGATGGCTTGATAGACCGGCGGCGTGAGCGTGGGCTTGGTGCCGCCACGGTTATCCACCCAGATCTTGATGAACTCGGGCTGCATGCGGACGTAGTCGTCGACGGCGGCGCGTGCTTGGTCGGGAGTCGCCACCGGGTAGGGCACATCCGACCGCGAAGGATGTCCTTGCGGTCCGCCGCCCGGCCAGGCGATTCCTGGGCCCGCGGTACGAAACAGCGCGGCGTTAGGGATGATCTCTTCGCGCACGCGCAGCGGCACGTCGCCCCAATTGGTGCGGCCGCCGTGCAGGTCGGACCGGTCCATCAGGTCGGCGATGCTGACCACCGCTCCGACGCCGTTATAGGCGAGGCGTTGCAAATGATCGATGAGATTCTCGCGCGTATAGGTTTCCTTCGACATGGTTCCCTGCGGGACGTTCTGATAACCGATGTGGCCGTGCAGATCGACCATGGCAGGCATGACGGTCTTGCCGGTCAGGTCGACGCGCGCAGCGCCCGCAGGAACCTGAACATCGCCCTGGCGGCCGACCAGCGTGAACTTGTCGTTCTGAACAATAAACGCGGAGTTTTCGATGGGCGCGCTGCCGTCGCCAGTGATCAGCCGAGCACCTTGGTAGACGATGACGGAGGTCTCGCCGCCAGACTGGCTGCCTGACTTGGACGAGCAACCCGCCAGCGCCAGCAGAGACACAAACGCGAAGAGGCGCACGCGGCGCCCCTTCTGTTTCAAATTAGCGTGAACTTCGAGCAATGCGGCTACTTCGTGGTCGGCCCGGGACCAGTCAGATTCCGGATCCTTTTGTCGAACTGATCCACTTCGTCGGCCGGAGCGCAGATGTCTTCCATCATGCCCGTCCATCCGTCCACGGTCTTAATGTCGTCCTTGCTGATCAAGTGGAAGCGCTTGGTTTGGCCAACGTACGGCTTGGTGTAAACCTTGGGATCATTGACGGTCCAGTTGAGCTCGATGGTGTTGTAGTTGATCCGGTGGTAGCGCTCCTCGAGCGCCATGTCCACGCTGTGCGGGTAGCCGAAGTGATCGAGCCAAGTGCGATCGTCCTCGCCATTCGTCCGCACCACCAACGTGTCACCATCCCAATGCGCCGCCGAGTATCCCCACCAGCGCGGCTGATCGGGATCATCCGGCAGCTTGCGGCCGTCGGTCCAGATGGTCCGGATGCCGTAGCCCCATTCGAAGTGCTGGTAGATTCTATCGGGCAATTGGATGAACTCGACCGGATCGGGATAAATCAGGGCGCGCGTGACGCCCATGGGATTGCAATATTGATAAGGATCGGTCCCATTGGCTGGCGATACGGCCCGGCGGCGTCCGATGTCCTCTTCCGGGTGCGCGGCGGCATCGGGAGTTCCCAAGGTGCGGCCATAAGAAGGCTTGATGGCGTCGAACATCATCTTCCCGAACGGCGTCAGCGGAGGGACGACCTGGCCGAAGCCGCGGTCGCCGCAATCGGGGCAGGTGCCGCCGCCGCCATAGCCCTTGGGACTGGAGTTGCGCGTCCAGATTCCAGCCAGATCGTGCGGATCGTAGGGCTTGTCGGAGGGCTGTTCTCTCGGGAGCAGCTTTCTAGGTCCACCACCACCTCGCCCTTGGGCGAACATTGGGGAGGTGAAAGCCAGCGCGCCTGCGAGTAACACCGTGCCGTAGATCAGATTTTTCATAATGCAGACCTTTCCGCCAGAGCGGCGTTCGAACCTGCTCTGGAGCTACAGTGATCACGCTCGATCGGTCGAACGAACTGCGGCTGATGGGGGAGTTTATCATTGGGGGATTGAGGAAGTCAAGGCGCGGGAGGGTTAAACAACAAGGCACGCTGTTTCTACCCCACCTCCCGGGCGCTGGTGCACGCTGGCCCCCATCACTTGTGAATCGTTTGCGGGGACGGGCTTTATTGAGAAGTTTGAGCTGAAGTGCGCGCTCCTCTTTTACCGACTCGTCAGATAAGCGGAAAACCGACGTTACGTCCAAGTGCATTTGGAGTGGCGACGATCCGCCCGAAGTCGCTATGTGTTGCGTTATACATCCGTCCGATTTTCTCAGTTATTGCACAGCGATTGTTACGCCGCTCTGGGTTGACACGGTTCCGACCTGCACCGAGACCGGCACTGCGTTCCCGGTTACTCCTGTTGGTATCGTCGCGTTGATTTGCATTACTCCGGCCACTTCGCCGGGCGCCGCACCGGCGTAGGCATCCATCGCCGTCTGCCCGCCGATCGTGACGGTCACCGGTAATACGGGCGCCGGATAAGGAGTCACCGAAGCGATCTTACCGTCCACTCCGGACGGCGTCGTCTGGCCTTCTCCGGTCAAATAGAGAACGATGGTGCTTCCGGCCGCCGCTGGATTCGATACGCTGTTGACGGACCCGTCCTGATTCAGCGCCGCCGCCTGACCAGTCCCGGAGTTGACCGTGAAGATGCCTGGTGCCGAGGAAGCTACCGCCACCGTGCCTGCCGCGACATTGTTGCCCTGGTAATTTACGAGGATGTCAGCTGTGCCAGTGCTCGCAATTTCATAAGGAACGATGACAGAAATCTGCCCTGCGGAAGTGTATACGATTGGCGCAGGGATTCCGTTGAACAACACCGTCGTTCCCCCAACTGTCGTTTTCAACAGCCCTGAAGCGCTGTCAACCTGCAAACCTGTGAGCGCCGTTGGGCCCATTTCCGCACCGTAGAGAATGACGATCTCACCGGGAGACACCGCGGTGGTGGCGTAATTGGCCGCATTTTGTATCCCGCTCAGCGCACTCACCGTCTGCACCTCGCGAATCCGGTTGTTGGTGGTATCCGCGATGAAGAGATTCCCGGAAGCATCCATGGCCACGCCGAAGGGCTGGCTCAAAGTCGCCGAAGTTGGCGGCCCGTCATCACCTGAGAAACCAGCGCCGCCAGGTCCAGCATATCCACTCCCCGCGACGGTTGCGATGAGGCCGTTAGTTGAGACCTTCCGAATTCGGTTGTTCCAACCGTCCGCGATGTAGAGGTTCCCGGAAGAGTCCACGGCGATTGAGCTGGGATAGTAGAACGATGCCAAAGTCGCGGTGCCACCATCGCCCGAAAAGCCAAGGCTCCCGTTGCCCGCGACCGTCGTGATAGTGCCGCTGGTAGATACCTTCCGGATTCGATTGTTGTTGGAGTCCACAATGAAAAGATTCCCGGAAGAGTCGACGGCGATACCAGAAGGGATGTTCATGGTTGCCGAAGTTGCGGGACCACCGTCGCCCGAAAAGCCAAGGCTCCCGTTGCCAGCAACAGTCGTGATTATGCCGCTGGTAGACACCTTCATGATTCGATTGTTGACTGTGTCCGCGATATAGAGATTCCCGGAAAAGTCCACGGCGATACCATACGGGTCTAACGATGCTGAAGTTGCGGCACCGCCGTCGCCAGAAAAACCGGAAAATCCGTCGCCTACGACGGTCGTGATGATGCCGCTGGCCGATACCTTGCGAATTCGATTGTTACTGGCATCCGCAATGAAGAGATTCCCGAAAGAATCCACCGCGACAGCGATGGGAGCGGCTAACGACGCCGAAGTTGCCGGACCGCCGTCGCCCGAGAAACCGGGTTTTCCAGTGCCCGCGACGGTCGTCATGATGCCAATGGCAGAAACCTTGCGAATTCGATTGTTGCCGGTGTCCGCAATGAAAACATTCCCTGCGAAATCCACAGCGACGCCGTAGGGAGAGTTCATCAGTGCCGAAGTCGCCGGTCCACCATCGCCGGAAAAGCCAGAGCCGGAGGTCCCAAAGCCTCCGCTGCCCGCGACGGTCGTGATAATGGGTTGCCCGCTAGCCGCGCTCCAGGCCATGTGCGCCGGAAGCGCCACTAAGGCAATCCATCTAGAGCCGGTTCGATACCAATCTCGCGTCCACTTCACCAGAACTCACCATACTCTCTTTGTCGAACTCCCGCCACGGCACCGCGATTGTTACGCCCGGCACCACACCCAATGAAGTATGAAATTCTTGCCCCCATCGGTCCGAGCAGCATGGGCGAGGTGTGGAAGGCCCGCGACAGGCGGTTCGGTCGAATCGTCGCCATCGAGCAAGGTCCGATGGTGCATCTCGCTCCGAGTTATACTCTCAATTCGACTACCGCAAAACGCGGTCGGCTCAGTAATTATGCGATTTGGCAAACCTATTCTGTTTCAACCTGTGTTTGCTCTGGCGATTGTCGGCTCGGGCCTGCTCCCCTCGGCGAGCGCGCAGTTTGTCCAGCAAGCCATACTGGTCGGCGCGGGTGCTGCCGGGAGCGCGGATCAAGGCATCTCCGTGGCGCTGTCCGGGGACGGGAATACGGCGATCGTGGGCGGGCGATTCGACAACACCGAGGTCGGAGCAGCGTGGGTGTTCACGCGCTCGGGTAGCGTGTGGACCCAGCAAGGCGGCAAACTGGTCGGCGCAGGGGCAGTCGGCCCGGGGGCAGCCGCGGGGGCAGCCGCGAGCGCGGAGCAAGGCTACTCCGTGGCGTTATCCTCGGACGGGAACACGGCCATCGTGGGTGGGTGGGCCGACAACAACGGGGTCGGAGCAGCATGGGTGTTCAATCGCTCGGGCAGCGTGTGGACCCAGCAAGGCAGCAAACTGGTCGGAACGGGCTTTGTCGGGAAGCCCAAATCAAGGCGTCTCCGTGGCGCTGTCCGGGGACGGGAACACCGCCATCGTGGGTGGGCACAACGACAACGGCAGCGTCGGAGCTGCGTGGATCTTCACTCGCTCGGGCAGCGTGTGGACCCAGCAAGGCAGCAAACTGGTCGGCGCGGGTGCTGCCGGGAGCGCGGATCAAGGCGTCTCTGTGGCGCTATCGGCGGACGGGAATACGGCCCTGGTCGGGGGGGATGACGACAACGGCCAAGGAGCAGTGTGGGTGTTTACGCGTTCGGGCAGCGTGTGGACCCAGCAAGGCAGCAAACTGGTAGGAACGGGCGCCACGGGCTCAGCCGCACAGGGATATCGTGTGGCGCTCTCCGCGGATGGGAATACGGCCCTCGTGGGTGGGCCTGCCGACAATAACCAATTCGGAGCAGCATGGGTGTTCACGCGCTCGGGCGGCGTATGGAGCCAGCAAGGCACAAAACTCGTTGGCACAGGGGTTGTCGCCGGGTTCCCCCCATTTCAAGGCATCTGCGTGGCGCTGTCTGGGGACGGGAACGCAGCCATCCTGTGCGGGGGTGGGTCCACCCCAACGTTAGGGTGGGTGTTCACGCGCTCGGGCGGCGTGTGGACTCAGCAAAGCAAACTGCCCTTGCCAGAAGGAATTACAAATGTGAACGTCTCCGTGGCGCTCTCCGCGGACGGCAGTACGGCCATCATGGGCGGGGGTGATGGCGATCCTCATGACAATAACGATGTCGGGGGGGCAGTCGTGTTCCTGAACACACCCAGCATCTTGAGCGGAGGCATCGTGAACGCGGCGAGCTTTGCTGTGGTGAACGGCCAGGGAGCCCCGGTTGCTCCAGGTTCATTGGTCTCGATTTTCACGTCCGCGCTCGCCGTGCCGGCGGCCAGTTTCTCGGGCGCTACTTTACCCGCTTTGCTCAGCGGGGTTAGCGTCTCGTTTGGAGGGATTACAGCCCCCATGGTCGCCGTTGTCCCGAACGGGGCAAATCCATTCGTCAGTGCGCAAGTGCCCTTCGAGGTGTTGCCTGCCGGGCAAACTTCAGCGGCGACTCTGCCAGTCGTATTGACGGTGAATAGCATGGCGTCGGCACCGATCCAAGCTTCGATCGTGCCTAGCGCGCCGGGCATTTTCACGATTCCTCCCACCGGCCAAGGAAACGCGATCCTTGTGTTTACGAATCCCGCCACTAACACGGTCGCAATCGCTGCGCCGTCAAGCGCTTCGATCGGCTACTCGACCGCGCCGATCCCGCGTGGCACTGAAGGGTATTTCTATGTGACCGGCCTCGGCGCAATCACGCCGGGTGTTGCGGATGGTAGCGGGACATGTCCTGCCTCAAATGGTCTCTGCAGTGCAAATGCGACGCCGCAGGTGCTGATCGGCGGCATTCCAGCGAAGGTTATTTTTGCCGGCCAAGCGCCAGGATTTGCTGGCATTTCCCAAATCAATGTCACAGTTCCGCAGAACGCTCCCACTGGCGATATTGTCTCTCTGGTAGTTATTTCGGGGGACGGAACTATGACGAGCAATGCGGCGACGATCGCGGTTCAGTAGAGACGGTCTTGCACGCTGAACGCGCAAATTTTCTCTTTGAGTTAGGCAACGGCTCCGCAGTCGCCGTCGATCCCTTTAAGCGCATGAAAGAGATTAACGCGGCATACGAAGCCCTCAAGGGAAGACCCGGAACCGGAAGATCTCCTTAACCAAAGGTAGTTCCCTTGTCGGCTAGCGCAATTACATCTAGTCCCGTTTTGCCAAGCAGAAAATAAAGATTTTAAAGTTGGCGAATGAGTCGATCGGCGGTCAGTTCTCCAACACCCCAACCAGCTTCGCCAGCGCCTCCCAATGCCTCGGATGCGGGATGCGCCGACCCTTGCGGATATGAATTGCATACTGGAGTGAACAGCTGAGCGCTATCGCTATCGCCGAGTTCGTCTTCGATGCAAGCTGAGGTTGGATCTTCTGGAGATAGGTGTTCTCGTCCAACCATACCGGCAAGTTCTCGGGTGACCAGCGGCGTTGTTCCTCTGCATTTCGGCGCTGAGTTTCCCTTCGCCGTGCTTGCGCTTCGGGGCCTTGGCCAATAGCGCGGCCCTTTTTTGCGACCTCCACCAAACGGTCAACAAACAACGGAACAGCACAAGCCCGGCAAAAGGTTGATCCCGGCAAAATAACTGTGCCACATGTTTTACAGAGGTTATCTCGCTCCGGTGCGAGTTCAGATGGTGGAAGAGGTGGAACCCCTTTCGCTTCCCTTTTACGCCGTTGCGTTAATCGGGTAGCAGGAGCCGGTTCGCTCGGCGATTTGCGCGCCGTTGACCATAGTGTCCGTGCTACGAACTCAGCGTACGGTGCAACCCCGCGCCGCCACATTGGAATTGTTTCCGTTAGCCTGACAGCAAATGATCCCATTAATCGACAGTTCCCATTGCGCTGCTCAAAGAACCATTCGCGTTTAATAGGTCCGCGTGCGATCCAGTCAAGGACATAAGCATCAACCTGGGCCCTGACCGGTTCCATGAGATCGCAAGCCAAGCTGTCGCGGGCGTCAGTATCAACATGGAAAAAGCCCAATCCCGGATCGAGGCCCAGGGCAGCGGCGGCGAGGCGAGCTTCTGACTCAAGGAGTGAATACAAGTAATTTAAGATACTGTTGACAGGAGTCGCAGCGAGTCGGGGAGAACGAGATAGTGGTGATCGGCGTGTGCTGAAGGCCCGCCAGTGTTCGGGTACGCGGGGTATATCGCTCTTTGGAAAAGTGATGGTCAAACCGTGCCATGCAGACCAGTAGGCGAGACCAGCTTGCGCCTCAAGATTGAGAATCGCTGGAATGGTTTCTGAGGTTAGTAGTCGTGCGCGAAAACTGTCAATCGCTTGTGCCATCGCTGGATTGCGAAGCTTGTCGCGCGCAACCTGGGCTTGCCCGAGTAGCTTATGATCGATCAATTCCCGAGCTATCAGTAATCCCGCTCCAGATTGAAGAGCGTTCGCCTGAGCACGGCGTAGCCGCGAATCGGATGGACGAACCGGTCCGGTTGTAGCAAGCACGTTGCCATCGCGCTCAAGCATCACAAACGCAGCGTCCTGATCGGCTAGCCAGCGCAGCGCCCCCAAGGATACAAAGCCGTCGGGGCCAATGATGACCAACCGGCGAAGGCCATGGCCAACACGTGAAAGACGAGTTTGTCGGCGATCAGCCCCGATCCCGTCCTCCAAGATCAAGTGACCACGATCCACGTGAACCTTGATCCCATACCCGAATAAAGTAATGACACCGCTTCGGGGAACTGCGACCATCTTGTCGCTGAGAGCTGGTTTGCGAAAGTCAGACTGCTCAGGTAGGGTTTGGATAGCTGCCATGGAGACAACTCCTCCTTGGTGGTTAGGGCTTGGCGCCTGCTGATAACAGGCGTCAGGCCCGGCTTATTTAAGAATAACAGCCTACAAACCTTTTTGCTTTAAATAAGTTGGCGCGCCAAGCTCTGGATGTGTCCAAGCTTTTGCAAGAAAATTCGCTTTCGCGTTTTTACTTCTGGCTCTCTTTTGATACCGTGCGGTTTTCCACGCTCCCGCTGATTTGGGATATGTGGTCTGAACCCAATTGACGTATTGTGCTTGATCCCGAAATTCTGGCGGTGGTCTTTTTAAGAAGTTGTCCGCTCGACCTGCTGCCACTTCATCTACCAGCAGCAAAGCAAATTGCTTCAGCCAGTGCTCTCGCGATGCGGGATCAGCGGGCGTAGTCTCCGGCTTAACGATTCGCCTTTGCCACTGTGGGATGTCCACAAGCTCACTAAGCCCTTCCGGCCAAGGCGGCTCTTCTCTGGACAGGTACATCTTCCCGTGCATGTCCGCTAAATGTTCTGCTCTGGTTTGGATGTCGTGAAAAAACTCGCCGCACACTTCACATTTGTTGTGTGCGAACAGTTCATGAATATGAAGCTCCTCTTCTGAGTAGAGCGGAACGTATACGGTCTGCTCTGGCAAGCATCGCTGACAAGCCTTCCGCTGGCAAGGATTCACAGATCATCCGTGCGACATATTTGCGACATATGTCCCGCGTAACTCATTGGTACACAAAGACATCTTGTGATTAGAGGTGAACAATAACGCATGAGTAAAGTGCTTCAGCTCCCCGCGAACGACAGACCTCCATGGCGCAGCCGAGTATCTTTCGATGAGCAAATCGTGGGTTCGTGCGGCGATCGCAAGAAACAGGCTGCCGTACATCCGCCCAGGGAAAAGCATCCGCTTCCTTTATAGCGATCTCGATAACTTTCTGCAATCTCATCGGAAAGCGGATCCAACTCCGAGTTCAAACGTGCCGATCGGTTGAACATTATTATGCCTCGCCGTAACGCCATTCCACGCAACAAGCGCCAGATAGAAGCTCGCGAGCGAGCGCTCGCAGCCGTGGCACGAATGCGCCGTGAGCACTTGTCTTTAAGTGGAGCAGCCAAGGCAGAAGGAACAAATGTTCGTACAGTCCGTCGTTACGCTGCTACTGCGCTTGAACGGGTTGGCCGCCGTGGACTTTTCCGTGCGAAACCGTCCGACCGGATTGCCCGCAGTCTGAATTTTCCGACGCCCGAGGGACAAATTGATATTGTCGTGCGCAGCTCGCGCACCGCATCAGCTATCGCCGAATACTTAAACGCCGTTCGGAAGTACTTGAACACCGGTGATACATCGGCACTCGCGCGATTTCATAACAAAACCTTCCGATCTGCCGACGGTGTCAGGCACCAATTTGCAACCTATCCAGCTGCGCTTAACAGTCTTGCCGATGCAGGAATGCTCGTGATTGAGGGGCTCTATCGCGCTGTCCACGGGAACGGGGTGTGATTGATAACGACCCAATCGGTACTGCAGGACGCGAGCAAAAGAGACTCGCACGATTGGGAGCTGGTCCGTATATTTGCTTCCTTTGCGGTTACTGTGACCCGGTGGGACTGATCCCGGTCAGCCTTGAATGGCTTGAGAAGCGCGGCGTCCTCCGCACGCTGTTTGAAGATCACCACATCGTCGGGAGAATTAACGACGCGCATCTCACGCAGCTGATCTGCCGAAACTGCCATGCAAAAGCCGGGGAGGGCCTTCTCCGCGCTGGCGTCAGCCTCGATCACGAACCGGACCAGAATACTCGCGACGCTATCCGGCTGGAAGGTTTAGCGTCATTTCACGAACAAACTGCAGCCTCGTTGCGTGAATGGGCTGCAGAGATAAGGAATCGCAATCATGAACAGTTCAGTTCCGATCTTCCTCCGTGCCCACACGGAGACTCCAAAAACCACAACCGGCAAGCGTAAGAATCGCTTATCGAAACCATCTCAGGCGCAGACTACGCCGGAACCAAAGTGTTGGCCGACCTACGCCCTGGTGTTTGATTGTGAAACGACGACCGACGAGCGGCCCTCGGGGGTCGGGCAAAACCGGCCAATGAAGGTCGGGTGAAAACCGGCCAAAGGGGAATGTACTCAGGACATTGAAACGGGCGCGGGGGGACGATCCTCCGCAACGTGAGCAATGTCTTGAGCGACGAGAAAAAGAAACAGGTCATCGCCCTCGGGCAGCTAGGCTGGCCGCTGCGGCGCATTGAGAAGGCAACCGGAGTTCGCCGCGAAACGGCCACTGGCTACTTGAAAGCGGCTGGGATCGCGGTTCGTCCGCCGGGCGGCTGGGGCAAACTGCCACCGGCAAAACCGGCCAACAACCCGACCACCGACCCCGCTCCCGATTCAAAACCGGCCAAGGAGGCGACCACCGACTTCGGCGCGGGGTCCGACCTGCCGGGCGGCGATGCTGTGGGTTCCCCCGGCCCATCCAGCGCCTGCGATCCGTACCGCGAAACGATCGAGCTGGGTCTGTCGCGCGGGCGCAATGCCACGGCCATCTGGCAGGACCTAGTCGATCAGCACGGTTTCGCCGGCGGCTATCAAAGCGTCAAACGCTTCGTCCGCAGACTGCGGGGAGTCCAGTCGCCGGAAGCCCGCGCGGTGATTCTCACCAAAGCCGGCGAAGAAACACAAGTGGATTACGGCACCGGCCCCATGGTGCGCGATCCGCACAGCGGCAAGTATCGCCGCACGCGGCTGTTCGTGTTGACACTCGGCTTCAGCCGCAAATCGGTTCGTCTGCTGGTGTTCCGGTCCAGTGCGCAAACCTGGGCTCAGTTGCACGAGCTGGCTTTTCGACGGCTGGGTGGAACAACGCGAGTCGTGGTGCTCGACAACCTGCGGGAAGGCGTGCTCTCACCTGACATCTACGATCCATCGCTGAACCCGTTGTACCGCGATGTGCTGGCTCATTATGGCGCGGTAGCCATGCCGTGCCGCATTCAAGATCCGGATCGAAAAGGTAAGGTGGAGGCCGGGGTCGGACATGCCCAGAAAACGCCGCTGAAAGGACTCCGTTTCGAGAGTCTGGAACAAGCGCAGGCCTATCTGGACCGCTGGGAAGAACGCTGGGCCGATACGCGGATTCACGGCACCACCAAGCGACAAGTCGCTGCGATGTTCGCAGAAGAGAAACCGGCGCTTCAGCCGCTGCCACTGGAACCGTTTCGCTACTACCAGTACGGCGAGCGAACGGTACATCTGGATGGGTGTGTGGAAGTAGAGGCGGCCTACTACAGCGCGCCGCCCGGCTGGATCAGCCGCCGTGTGGCAGTGCAGTGGGACGGCCAGCACGTCCGCCTGCTCCATCCGAAAACCGGACAGTTGTTGCGCGAGCATCTCCGCCAAGAGCGCGGCCGGCATCGGATCAAAGACGAGGATCGACCGAAGCGAACTCCGCTCGGTACCGTGCAACTGCTGGCGCGCGCCGAAAGAATCGGATCGAACATCGGCACTTTTTGCCAGGCGCTCCATCGGCTGCAAGGTGAGGTTGCCATCCGGCGCATCCAAGGCCTGTTGTCCTTCACCCGCAAGTATGGCGCGGCGCGAGTGGATGAGGCCTGCGCCACCGCTCTGGAAGTGCAAGCCTACGACTATCGTTTCGTGCGTCGCTATCTGGAGCGGAACTCACAGCCTCCGCTGAGCCTGCGCCAGATCGATCCACTCATCCGTCAGCTGCATCTGTATCGCGACCTCATTCAGGAAAGAACCCAGGAACCCAACCCATGAATATCTCTGAACTCGAACGCTCGTTACGGCAGCTTCGGCTGGGCGGCATGGCCGCGGTATTGGAAAACCGTTTGCGCCAGGCGCAGGCCGAGCCGATGGCGCCCATCGATCTGATCTCCTGCCTGGTCTCCGACGAACTGCAGCGGCGCTCGGACCGGTTGCTCGAACGCCGGCGTAAACAGGCTCGTTTTCGCGATCCCAACAAGACGCTCGACAACTTCGACTTTACTTTTAATCCGAAGATGAATCGCAGTCTCATCTTCGATCTGGCCACTGGCGCCTTCATAGGCAAGCGCGAAGATGCGTTGTTCTTGGGCCTGGCGGCTCCGGCAAAAGTCATCTGGCCCAGGCCATCGGTCAAGCCGCGATTCTGCAGAGCTATCGCGTGTTGTACCGCGAGACGCATGTCCTGCTGGACGAACTCGCTGACGCAGTGGCCGAGGGAACACGGAAACAGTTCATGGAAACACTGACCACCGTGCCGCTGCTGATCATCGACGATTTTGGCATGCGCAAGCTGCCGCTCACCGCGGCCGAGGATCTGCTGGAGATCGTCATGCGACGCTACGAACGCGCCAGCACTTTGCTGACTTCCAATCGCCCGGTGGAAGACTGGGGGAAACTGCTGGGCGACGTGGCCTCGGTCAGTTCCATGCTCGATCGCATGCTCCACCACGGACACGTGCTCAAGTGTGGTCCACGCAGCTGGCGCACCAAGGCCATCACCACTGTGCCTGAAAAGGAATCCTAACTCTCGGCCTGCGGCAACAGCAAGGAAGTTTGATCTCCCCCTTTTCCGTTTCCCCCGCCGGGGGCAAACCGGGGCGGGCGGGTTCCCCCCACGCCGCGACACGCCGCGCGCCAACCAAAACCGTTGTCACGCTTCGTGTGGCGGCTCCCCCCACAAGAGGGCTGCGCCCCCTTGTGCATCCCCGCTCGGAAGCGGTCTCCATCACACACGAGTTCTTCGTGACGGGAGACTCGTCGAAAATAACTCTTGCCAAAATACCCGCCTTTAGGTTAAAAATGATCCTGTTCTGGGTGCGTTCCTTTGGCCGGTTTTCACCCGACCCTCATTGGCCGCTTTTCACCTGACCGCCGAGGCACAGCTACTTTCTCAAGATTCTTGCGAACTCAGGTTCGTACGGACTTTTTGTAGAAGTCAATCCCGAGAAAGCTCGCAAGGGAGAACGAAAGCCCGTTCGGGTTTTTTCCGGCGAAAGAGCTTTTGGAACAACCTCCCGTGTACTAGAGCCTATTGGACCGTGGTATTGCCCGCCCTTAGCCGCACTAATTACTGCCGCCGGCCGGTTGCTTTTGGCCCTCCTTGAACGCTCGGTTGCAGATGCTGGGGGAGCATACCTGCTTTGCGACACGGATTCCATGGCCATCGTCGCATCCGAAACCGGGGGCCTTGTCCCTTGCGTTGGCGGACCCTATCGCCTGACTACTGGGCGCGATGCGGTCAAGGCTCTAACGTGGAATGAGGTGCGCGAACTTGCAAGAAAATTTGAACTGCTCAATCCTTACGACCGGAGTGCCGTACCGGGTTCGATTTTGAAGATTGAAGACCTGAATTTTCAGGATGGAGCACAGCGGGAAATCTGGGGCTATGCGATCGCGGCCAAGCGCTATGCGCTTTTCACACGAACCGAAGATTCCATTCATATTGAAAACCCCAAGGCGCACGGCCTAGGGTACTTGTATCCACCTAAGCCCGGTTATGATTCATTCGCTGACGCGCCAGCCTGGATCGTGGAGGCTTGGGAATGGATTCTCCGTAAGTCCCTTGATTTGCCTACTGGTGAAATTTCCTGGTTTGAGTTGCCTGCAACGATGCGGTTCACGATTACGACTCCTGAGGTGCTGAGGGTACTGCAAGCTCGACAGATGAAACTGCGATACCGCGATCGCGTCAAACCCTACAACTTCATTCAGAGTCCAATCATCGATCACATAGGCGGGCATCCGGTCGGTACCGATCCTGACCACCTTACGCTCATAGCACCCTTTTCATCGGACCCATCACGCTGGTATGACCGGCAATACACGAACGTACACGATGGAAAGCTATACCGTTTGGGACAACCCGGCAAGCGGTTGCCTTCGCAAGCGCAACCGAAAACGTATGGGGATGTGGTTGCCCAATACCGTTGGCATCCTGAGGCCAAAAGCCTAGCGCCTGAAGGCAAACCATGTGGTCCACGCACCGAGGGGTTGCTCATACGCACAACGGTTACAGCTGAAACGCCGTTCCGCTACATCGGGAAGGAAACGGACCGGCGCTGGGAACAAGGAGAAGATATCAGTATGCTCGATTCTAAACTCGTGGAATACAGCCCGAACGAAACCAAGCGGTTGGTTCGCGATCCCGAACTGCAGAGTCGCGCACAGCAGGTCTCGATTCGCAAGCTGGCCAAGGCGGCTGGTGTGACGGACAATACGGTGAAGGCAGCCAGACGGGGCGACAGGCTCCAACGATCAACGGTGGAGAAGCTCATGAAAGGGGTGGATCATTTGGGGAATGGCGCAACGTGAGAGCGCGGCTTTATTGAGAGCTGTCCGGCGTCAACTATTTCTTTGGGTTGACGACAACTATTTCTCCCGATCAACGACAACTACTCTGGACCGGCTGGGGGCGAAGCCCCGCGGCCGCCTGGGTTTTGCTGCATAAGATAAAAGGACTCGTTGTCGGAGCTGTGGGACTGTGGGAATCGCGGAGCGATTTCCAAGGGGCGGTGGGAAGAGTGGAAAACCTGGTTTTGGTTTTCCAGGCTTTCCACGGCACCGTCATTTCCACAGCTCTTTGTTTTTCGTGGCTCATCCGCTTTCGCCCTGGCTTTCCGCTTGCTGGTTCTTCTTGGCGTGTTCGACGCGGTAACTGGGAATGTTCAGTTCGATGATCACGCTATGGTGCACCAAGCGGTCGATCGCAGCAGCCGTCATCATGGCGTCTTTGAAGATCGCTTCCCATTTGGAAAACGGCAGATTGCTGGTCATCAGGACGCTGCCGCGTTCGTAACGCTCGGCCAGCAAAGTGAACACCACTTCCATATCGTCCCGGCTTTGCTGCAGGTAGCCCAGATCGTCGATGATCAATCCGTCGTAGCGGCTCAGGCGTTTGATCTCCCGGCTCAGCCGCAGATCCCTCTTGGCCGCCAGTAAATCCTGCATCAGGAGCGCGCATTTGGTGAAGTGCATTTTGCACTCTTTCACCACCACCAGCTCCTGGGCCAGGGCGGTTAGAAGATGGCTCTTCCCCGATCCAGGATTCCCGAATACCAGAACGTTCTCTTTCCGGTCCAGGAAACTGCCGTCCAACAGCGTTCGCAACTGCCGTGCCGCTTTCGCCGGCAAGCGCTTCAGATCAAAATTCGGCAGCGACTTCTCCAGGGGGAGCGCCGAATCCTTTAGCAAGCGCTGCACCTTGCTCTTGCGCCGTTGCTCGCATTCCCGCGTGATCACTTCCAGCAGATACTGCTCGTAGCTCAGCGTTTCCCGCTCTGCCTGCCGGGCCGTGTCTTCGTAGCATTCCCGCACCGTTGGCAGGTGGAGATCCTTGAGATGCTCCAGCAAAGCCGGACGCACATCGGCGACCGCGCTCATTGCCACATCTCCGTGCACAACTGGTCAAAGCCGGCCAGGTCCACCAACGCCACTTCCACCATCGTCACCGGCGCGATGGTATCGAGTTGGAACAGCATTGCGCCGATCACTTCCACCGTAATCCCCACTTCCTCTTCTCCCGCCAGCAGTTCGCGCAAAGCCTGATCGACCTGGACCTCGCCGGTCTCCGCCGCCAGTTTCAGAATCTTCAAGTACTCCTTGCCCGCTCTCAGCGGCGTGCTTTCCCGCAGCGCATCGTATGCCATGCGAAACCGGCTGGTCGGAAACAGATCCTCTTGATACCGGTAGTTTTCAAAGGCTCCGGGCTTGCGCACCAACCATTCGATGATGTGCCGATAGTCGATGCGATGCTTGCCCCGGCCGCGCAGCCGCGGCAGGTCTTCCACCTTTCTCTGTCCGTACCAAACCTCGACGTGATCCAGGTACAACCGCGCTTCCACCTGCGCCCCAATCAAGCGGCTGTTCACCGAATACGAGTTCCGCTCGACGTGGATCAGACTTCCTGAGTCCACTTTCACCCGCTCGCGTTTGGCCGATTCCATCCGCCGCGCCGGCAACTCTCGCATCACCGCAAGCTCCTCGGCCAAACGCGCCCGCCGCCCGGCATTGCGCTGCGCGAACAGATCTTTCAGAAACTGCGCGTACTCGACCATGCTTTGAAAATCCCGGCTCCCGCGCAGCAGCAGCGCCTGATCCACTGCTCGCTTAAACCGGTGATGGCTCTGCTCGCAATCCCCGTTCTCGTTCGGGCTCGCCGGATTGGTGTGTTGCGGCTTCACCCCGTAATACCGCATCACCCCTTCATAGCGCCGGTTGAATTCCTCCAGATTGCTCATGTTGTTCACCGCGCTCGACAGGCTGTCGGTGCGGTGCTCCGCCGCCACGGCGCCCAACTCCCAGACCGCGTTCTGCCATCCTTCGCTGAGGCTCTCCAAGCTCTCGGAATAGCAGATCGTGCCTGTTTCCCAGTTCGAATACGTCAGCACGAAGTGGTACACCAGGTGTTCGAACGTACGCCCGGCCAAGGTGATCCCCAGCTCGCTCATGTGCGTGAAGTCCGACGCGCACAGCCGACCCGGCACGTGCACCTGGCCGAAATACACCTCCCGCGCCGGCCCTTCCGTCGCCCGCCAGAGTTTGATTCGCCGCTGCAGCGTCCGGATCTGCCCGTCGCTAAACCGCCCTGGGTGCTCCCGCTGCAGCCACTCAAATAGCGTCTTGGCCTCCAGACTTGGGCTCTCTTCCATTTGCTTTTGGACCGCGCCCCACACCTCGCTGAAGGGATCCCCGCGGGTCCGCCATGGGCGCTCTTTCTTCAGTTCGCTGGGCAACCGTTCCAGCCGCAGATACCGCCGCGCCGTCGTCGGGTCCATCCCCGCCTTCGCCGCCGCAATCTCTTGATTCTTTTCAGTGTTCGACAACTTTCTCAGCCTCCTCACCTGCTCGTCTGTGACCATTGCCTCGGCGCCAGAACAGCGCGATTCTTGATGGTCACATTAGTTGTCGCCGAGCGGGAGTTTTAATTGTCGTCAGCCGGGTGATCTAATTGTCGCCGAACATTTCTTTTCCTCTTTGGAAAAATCAGCACGTGAAGAGAGCCGCTGGCGCTCTTCAATCACGCGCCGGAAGAAATCCTGCCGTAGCGGATTAATTCGAATCGAGCCGCGTAATTTGATTGGGCTAAGGCCTGGCAGCGTTCCTCGGGGACGGATGCGGAATGCATCAACGATTTTTGGGATGCGATCGGTTAGTAGCACGGAGGCCACGACATCAGGCAGCGAGAACCACAACGCTTCCTGTCCGTTGCTGTATAGGTGATTGATTCCAACTTGCCAATCGTTGGTTTCGGCGCTGTACTTTGCCCGTGCAGGCAGGGTGTCTCCGTCTGGAACTACTTTCACGAAGCCGGTCAGTTGCTTCCAAGTATCGCGCTTGAAGAGATCGTCGGTAGTCACACTTCGGAGAAATGCTTCGACATCCGCCGCGCAGTGCTCTACAACTTCGATTTTTTGCGCTATGACGAAGCGCCAAAGCTTCATCAGGCTGTTCACGGTCGGGTACATAGATAGAAAATCCGTATAGACGACAGGAACCATGACCTTGCGGATATGGGCACTCGTCCGTCCACCAAAAAATGCCGACTGTGCGTACCCTAAGTACTTTGCTGGAAAGTTTTTTTGTCTTTTCAGGATGGGCATGATCCCCATCCCACGCAAGTATGCCTTGCCGATCGATGCTGGCGAATACGCCGTCGTTTCTTGAAGGCTGATATCGTCGTGTTTGTCGTACTCTTCCAGCAGCTTATACGCTAACTCCGTCGTCGCCAAAACGTCCCTGCGGTTGTAGTCGATGTAAGCTTCGGTTACGACACCGTGGGTATTAACCCGCTGCTTGCCGTGCTCAACGCCGAGTGCCTCGCACGCCGCTTCCAGCGTGTAGCCACGATCGAACAGTGCAAACGCTAGCGTTCTCAAATCGAGAAAATGACCCCTGAAGATGTAGCCGCGCTCAGATTTGCCGGTTGTTGAACCCTCCGGGATGAGGTCCGCCTCATCTGGGCTATTCCGTGCGGTGAACCCCTTCAGAGCGCGCTTGTTGTCGATTTGCTTGATGCCGATTCTGGGGCGGAACTGGTTACGGCGTTCTCGACCAAACTTATCCAAGTAAGACCAAAGCCCCAGTGAAAAACCGCCGGTAAACCGGCCCTCAGCTCTTGTAAAGTCATGTGCAATGCGTGACAGATCGAATGGTAGATTAAAACCAACCAACAAGGAGCGCGCCCGGTATGCAAACAAGAACAGTCGTTCAACGAAGTCATGTCGCGTCAATAAACGTAGCTGCCTGTTGCCGTGGGCTACAGTATCCGGTTTTTGTGCTGCTGCGTATCGCTCAAGGATTTGGCGCTCTGGTCGGGGAAGGTCATCACCAAAGAACAGACCCTCTTCTAAGCATTCACCCCGAACAACAAAGCGATAGCTGCCGAACGTAAGCCGCTGTGTGGCATCCACCCTCGTTTCCGTATCGAAAACGAGCATCGCCTCAGGCCGCTTGAATTTCTTTGAAGACCGACCGCGAGCCGCGATGCCTTCCGGCTCCGGATACGGACGCACCGCGATCGGCAACGGCGTCCGTTCCGGTTCTCGGATTCCCGCTACCTTTTCGGCGCGAACTTTTCGAGCGGAGTGCCTATCCACCATTTCGGGCCGAAGTGTTTTACCAGATGCGCGTGGAGCCATTCGAGTGCTTCAGCAATCCAAAGCAATCCCGTTCGAACAAGGTAATAAACGGTGTCGATGAATCCACGAATGCATGCCGCGCCAGCAAGGAGCGGACTGCCGTCGGGGTTTTCTCGCGTCTCATTCGGCCAATCATATTGGGCTGGGCTAAGTTCCGCTCTGTGGTCGTTCACAGGAACCGGGATTGTTGCCGGGTGATTCGCCTTTCCGAAAGGATGATGGTTATCTATCGGCGTCTTTCCCGTCTTCTTGCGGTCACACGCCGCGCATGTAATCGGATTGCTATTGGCGATCAATGCCTCTGGACGTGACTCCCTGCACTCCGCGCACTCTGCGCCATCGCCGACGCGGAGAGCTGCGGTCGTCTTGCGGACGTAAGCCGCCGCAGGATCACGTTGAGGTATCTTCTGGGTTGGGTCTGCACTCCTTTCAACAACCGGCATCTTGGTAGACCGGCGAGCTTGATCCTTAGCACCTACAGCAAAGCAGGTCTCAGCAGAGGTAACCGCGCTCTTGAGGAGTTCTTCTTCAAAGAAGCGGTCAAATTCCTCTGGTGTTGTCCACCGCTCGCGGTCCTGCGACTCGTAATGATCGCGTAAGCACTGTTCACAAGCATACGAACGAGGTCCATTGAATTTGTAGACCGCCCCGGCTATGAACTGCTTGCATATAGAACAGCGCTTCCGCCTCAGTTGAGGTGTTTTCGTTTTCATTAGTCCCACCTCCCATAGAGCGATTCGAACGAAAGAACGCCCGCATAACCCAATCGGTTCAATTCGTTCGTGTCGGTCAGCAGCGTGAACGTCGCACCGCTGGCATCTCCAACCGACATACCCTCGAACTTCGCGAGCCACTTTTATCTCCCATTTCCAAAAACGCTTGGACGGCATTCCAATACTTGCCAAGCAATGAAGCCTGCCGGGAATCATGGACTGCAACTTCGCGTAGCCCATTTGAGCTCGGCAGCAAGATGATCCGCAACAAGCGGTCACTACGCTTCGCGACGTAGCGCCCCGATTTATTCTTCCGGATCGCTGATTTTCCCCAGCGGACTACGGTGCCAGGGCTTATCCCAACCGCTTTCGCTGCTTTCTTGAGCGATACCTTGCCCAACCGCATTTTCGCGATCGCTTCGGTCACTCGGCTCCAGGTTTTACGGAAGCGTTTACCTCTTCCGACATATTGCTGAATGTTAATTGGGCTACTCTGTTTGCGCGCCTTCAGCGCCTTGCGTGGTCTTTTCATAAACCAATTTTCTCCTGGCCAAGAGTTTAGCATCTAATTTTGTAATAACTGATTTATTTATATATAGATACAATGATTATTTGCTACCATATATAGCTGGCAGTTAAGATGTTCATTGAATTGGAAGATTGGTTAAATAAGTGCCGATAGCTATAATTAGAAGGCGGAAAATGAACAGAGTTCTGGGCGAAAACGAGCTTGACAAAAAACGGCGGGGCCGCCGAACTATTCGCGATTCACCACTGCGCGGAACGCGCGACCATCTATTTTCGCTACTGGATGCAAATTGGGCTGAGGTAGGGTGGCAGCTCCAAAAGCTCGCGAGATCTAGCGATGTGCCCGCCGCATTGCAAACTCTGCCACCCGATGATTACTACGTACTTAAAGTGCTGCGCAGACCCGCTGAACCAATGGCTGTCACTCTGATCGATTTGAACGGGCTTGACAGGCGTCTTGAAGAGCTTAAAACGAAGGTTAGAGTCATAGCAGACTCGATCGAAGAACGTCGGAAGATGCTCGCAAAGCTGGACAGAATGCTGACGGGCGAGATGGCAGAACGTGACCGCGAGAGCGTGACCGACGATCGCAATGAGATCCTGGAACAGCTGGAAACCGATCGCAGTCGCCACGGGGCGCTGATCATGGAAACCAACAAGCGTAAAGCGGAACTTGAGTATGCGCGGGCCAGCTTTTCCCAGATGCAGCTATTGAATTGGCGGAAGAGCGCGCGGAGTCGTTTGAACCCCAGGAGAGCTGCTAACGCAATTGCAGGCTTGCCTTTTATGAGTTGGAGGCAGTCAGCCAGCCGGTGCGTGAAGTTGGAGTTGAGCCGAGCGCTAGGTCAATATCGATACCAAATCTTTAAGATTTTTCGTCGGATCGTAAAATCTTGGGACAGAAGCAGGGCGTCGTCGCACGCAGATGTTGATCTCATCAGCCGCGCTAGGCACTACCTGGAACATGCCAGACCGACTCCCGCATATCCGTTTTCGGAATTGATGAGGAACTGGCGGGACGTGAAGATCGCGATCGAAGAAGTGATTCAAGAAAATCCAGAGCCGGACGCGCGGGCATACCGGATCGCCGCCGAGTATTTTCGAAGAACCGACAAGCCACGTTCCGAACTGGAATCTTATCTAGCCGACAAAGAGCAGCTCCAGAGCGCTAAAATAAAGAAAAGGAAAGAGAAAACTACGGGCTTGTCGCCTTTTCCACCAGACGACAAACCCTAACAACCAGGGAGGAATAGTCTCCATGGCGGCTACCCAAACCGTAGCTCATGCGTCGAGCTACGGCAACTCCGATGCACTACTTTTTCGGGTACCAACAAGCGGCGTCGTCACGCTTTGGGGTTACGGAATCACAATTCGTGTCGATCGCGGTCACTTGATGCTCGATGACGGAGTTGGCGTGGATCGTCATCACTTCCGTCTTCCTCGTGTCGGCCATGGACTCCACCGATTGGTCGTAATCGGCGCTGACGGAATAGTCTCGTTGGCCGCGTTCGCTGGCTCACTGATCAGAACGCGGCTTTCATCATGGTGGAGCGGGCGGTCCGATAGTGACGGTCACTGGCCCCGGCATCGCCGTCCGATGCTCAACTTCGGCGGGCTCAGGCTCGCGCCGATCTTTCCGGTGCGGCGCTCACAATCGCGCTGGAATTGATTGGCCTGAAACTTTCCGGGCAGGAGAGGCTCATTCGCGAGGCTTTCACGCAACCCAACGACTGCGGACGGAATCGCCGGGTTCCGGGCGAAATTGGCCACAACGAAAACTATTCCCGACGTTCGATTAATCGAGGCACAGGCGGCACAATTATATTGGTCTGGATGGCGCAAGCTGCCCGTGGCTTTTCCAAAGGCAGACGTCCCTAGAGTTCCGGACCACTGGCGCAAATTTGGCGCGCGGAGATCGCCCCTTACCGGCTCATCCAGGCGTGCTGTTAATCCGGCAAATACGATTTTGAACTACCTTTATGCGATTCTCGAAGCAGAATCCCGCCTCGCACTTTCCGCCATGGGCCTCGATCCCGGCTTAGGGTTCATTCATGCAGATGAGAAGATCCGCGACAATCTCGCGTGCGACTTGATGGAAGCGGTAAGGCCTGATGTAGATCGCTTTCGTTCTGGAGTGGATCACGCGAGTACCACTGAAGCGCGAATGGTTCTTTGAGCAGCGCGACGGGAATTGCCGCCTAATGGCTCCATTTGCCGAACAGCTTGCAAAAACTGCTCGGCTGTGGCGGTCTGCCGTGTCACCCTTGGCGGAATGGATTGCACAGACATTGTGGCTATCGATTGACAAACCATTGAATCGATCGGGGCCGGGAACTCGACTAACTCATGGGCGGAACCGCGTCGCAAAGGGCCTGCCATTCCTGCCACCACCGGAACCTGCCATACGAGCGCAGGCTGTATGCCGGATATGTGGAAGACTTTTGCAACCTGACCTCAAGTACTGTCCAGCTTGTTTTCCAGGCGTGAACACGGAGCGGATGGTTGCTGTCGCTCCATCCGGATGGGTGGCGACACAAAAGGCCCAGTTCGCAAGCACTTCGCGCGGAGAGTATGCGACGGCATGAAGCCGGAAAGGCCGCCTGGAAGGCGAGCAATCATCCAAAATGGCTCACTAGAGGAAGCTTACCTCGAAAGAATTCAGCCTCGCCTCAAGGAAGTCTCGACATCGCGCATATCAACCAGACTGGGCGTAACCTGGGCATATGCATCTAACATTCGAAGGGGAGAGCGGATTCCACATCCGAGGCATTGGGAGGCATTGGCAGCGCTAGTCGGCGTGTCAACGCACGCTTAGAGGGCTTGCAACACGAATCGGAAACCTGACGGGCCGGAGAAGAAGACTACTTTAGGAGATCCCACATTGGAGGTGGTAGGGAGTTTCCCCCAAGCCCCATGGAACCTACCAGGATGGACCTGCCTCTGCTTTCATTGAGATTGTCCTCAACGTCTGACATTGTAGAGCACGAGCTTAGCCGCCCCCCGGCGAGCGTATCGGTCAGTCCGTGGATATGATCGTGACGTTCGATGCATTGCCGCCAATCGTGATCACCAAGTTATGGTCGCCTGGGACAACGCTGGGGATTACCACATTGGCTTGGTAGAGACCAGCAAACCCCGGCGTCAAGCCAAGGAATTGAACAGTTGCGGCTGCCCCATCGACAGTTGCGCTATAGTTCTCCGTCACCGGAAATACGGCACTCGGAGTCGCTTGGCCTGTGGTAAGCAGGCTTTGTCCTTGCACTGGCCCACCCCCAAGGAGATAGACGATCACAACATCGCCTACCGTTGCGGGCGCGGTGGAGGCATTTAGCGAGTAACTTGGATAGTTCTGTGCAACCGCGTGGTTGTTTCCATAGACCAATACGCCTGGTACAGCAGTCGCTGGCACCGTGGTGGTCACCGAGAAGCTCACTGAGGTGCCGTTCTTAACCACCACAGTTGCCACACCGGGCTGAATATCCAGCGGCATTTGGGCGTTGATCTGCCCTGGGCTGACATAAAGCAGCGGCGCATCTTCACCATTGACGGTTACGGTGACCGACTCAGCTGTGTTGGGCAAGGGGAAAGTGGTCAACTGATCCACGCCCGTCGCCAAGTTGGTTCCGTAAATAGTGAAAAGAGTTCCGGGGGGAATGCCTCCAGGAACATTGGCCGCATTTACAACGCTGGCAATGGCTGGCTGCGGTGAAGAGGGGGGCGCTGAACTCACTGTCAAGTTGACCTGTACTACTACCGAATTGGAACCCGCCGCCGACACGGAAATGGTTCCCGTGTACGTTCCTGATGTTAGACCAGAAGGGTTCACCGAAACCGAGGCAGCAGTGCCGGACGTGGGTGAAACACTCAACCACGGGACGCTAGCAGCCGCACTCCAATTAACAGTCCCGCCGCCCGTAATCGCGATGGCTTCGGCGCTCACCAGAAGTGCTCCACATCTGCTCGGATAGAGTTGCCACTGCTGGAAACGGTCTCTGGAACAACAAGAGTTGAAGGGCTGCGATCATCACGCGGAGCGGCGAGCGTGTTTGTTGTAGGAGGGATCGAGGAGGGATGATATCATCCACGCCGGAGGCGTGAGCGAGGAGGCTACGGCTGGCGAAGCAGACGGGATAGCCGATGGCGGAGATGTTGGAAGTACGCATCATCGATGTGCAAGCCGAGCACCTCGTCGATGACCGGCGAGAAGTAAGCAAGGGATCGAATCAATCCCAATGGCGGTGCTCCGGCGGGACGCGTCAGGCGCCGGACGGTAGCCAACACGAACGCATTCTCCACTACCGCCAGCGGCACACCACGCTCGAACAACTGCACGGCAAACAAGCGGTCCGGCCGGCGCACCGCGCCGGAGGTTCCCGGCGTGGAACGATACGCATCGAGCACCCGCTGGACGTAGGGAGCCGATTCCATGAAACTCAGCGCTGCGGCTCGCGCAACGACGGACCATCGATCCGCACCGTGTGGCAGTAATGCCGCAACCGGCTCAGCAGCGCATCCACCATCGGCTTGTTGCCGAGAAAGGTGTGCCATTCCTCATAGACCAGATTCGTTGTCACAATGGTGGAATGCTGGTGGTACCGCTCCTCCATCAGCTTGAAGAAAATGTTGGATTGCTCGGGCTTCAGATTGATGTAGCCCATCTCATCGATCAGCAAGACGTCCAGACGCGCCAGACGGTTCACCAGCCGCCGTGTGGAACGGTCGGCGAGCGAAGCGTACATCTCATCGAACAGATCCTGCGCGCGGATGAACTGGCAGCGTAGACCGTTTTGCAGCGCCTTCAGCAGAATGCCGCAAGCGAGTCCCGTCTTGCCAACGCCGGTTGGCCCGACGAACACGAGGTTCTCATGCTGGGCGGTGAAGTCGAGTTCGGCAAAAGCACGGATCTGCTTGCGGTTTACGCCCGGTTGCCGCGCATAGGGAAACGTTTCCAGCGACCAGCGCTCCGGCAAATCCGCACGGCGGATGCGCCATTCCAGCGCACTCTCCTGGCGCTCGCGCCATTGCTCGCGCAACAGTCCAGCAACGAACTCCGCATAGGAGATCTGCCGTTTCTCGGCCGCGCGCAACTGCTCGTCATAGACCGCATGCATGCGGTGGAGCTTGAGGTTCTTGAGCAGTTGTTCGATCTCGTCAGTCATTGTTCCCCTCTTCGTTCAGCAGGAAGTACTCGCGCGCCACGCGGCGCAAGATCATGCGCTCGACGCGATCCAGATCGTACAGCCCATACTGCGCGGCTTCGGCAATGGCGCCCAGAAACGGCTCACGCGGATACTCGCGCAGCAGCCGCAGCAGTTGCCGCATCGCCAGGGCAATCACCTTGCGGCCCTTGCGTTTCAGATCTTCCACATACGGCGCGATCTCCGGCGCGGCGGCGAGAATGGCTCGCTCTTCAGGAGACGGCTCGCCGCGCTTTACTCCCTCGCCGCGGGGCGGCCGATGTTCTTTCAGGGTGACGCGTACCTGATCGGGCGTGGCAATGCGACTATGCGTCACGATGCGGCGCGCATCGAGTTCGATCTCGATCTTGTCGCGCGTCTCGCGCACTTCCACGCGGCGGCCAATGAACGATGCCGGAACCGAGTAACGGTTGGTGTGCAGCGCCACATAGCCTTCCACGTCGACCATGCGTTGATGCAGCCGGTAGACTTCCGGAATGAAGGCAGGCAGTGGTTTCAAGTGCAATCGCTCGACCGCGTAGAGCTCGCGCGGCACGGCGCGAATATGTTTCTTGTACGTCGCGTTGACGCGATCACACCACTGGCGCGCCTGGTGGTTCAAGTCCGGCCAACTGGTGAACGTTCGGCCAGCCAGAAAGTTGTTTTCGATGAAGTGGAAGGGGCGTTCGACTCGCGCGGAGCGATTCGCATCGCCGATCTCGTGAGCCACAAAGCGGAACCCCAAACGTTCGGCAAAGGATGCCATCTCCGGCACGGGTTCCATCTGCCGGCCGCTTCCTCGCAACACGACAACATGGGTGTTGTCGATCATGATCCGTTGCGGCGAACCGTTCATGTAGCGCAGCGCTGCGGTGAGGAAGACCTTGCAATCGAAACGCTGGAACGTGGGTTGGATCTCAAAGAACAGCATCCGCGAGTAACACAGCACCGCCGAGGCGGTCTGCGCTTTGTACTTGCGTCCGTCCACCGTCACTTGGTGCGGCGAAGTATCGTGCTGCATCTCCACTCCGGGATCGAAGTGGTAGCGGCCCGCGGGCACCATCGGTGTCTGTCCGATGCCTTGCCGCCGGCAGAATGCCGTCAACGCCTGATACGACAGTTCCGCGCCGCCGGCCACCAGTTCCTCATGGACTCGCACGAGATTGCCTTTGCAGGCGGGCAACAGCTCCAGGATCTGCTGCCGGTAGGGCATGGCTTTCTCCCCCCGCTCGATCTTGGGCGCTACGCTGGAGTTCGATTGCAGCACCTTGCGCACGCTGTGGCGCGAGAGGTTCAACAGGCGCGCGATCTCGCGCTTGCTGGTCCCCTGGGCGTGCAGCTCCAGAATCGTCGCGCGTTGCGATTGGCTCAGCATGATTGTTCTTGTGTTCCTCGATTCGTTCGGCGAGCTGGTTCAACAGCTCCGTGGCGTGATGGATCTTGCGCAGTATCTGCTCGCTGTTCTGTGGTGGGACTTCGGTTTGATTCAGAGCGCGTTGCGCCAGGGCTGTGATCTTGTTCAGATCGTTGTCCAGAGTGATGGGTGTTGGCTGCTGCCTCTGTTGTTGCACTTTCAGAAACACTTCCGGCGAGGTAAGAATGCGCTGGCGCAGTGTGCCTTTGGCATCACGCCAAGCGTTGTAGAGTGCGGCGGCTTGCCGCGTGGTCCAGGGCTGCCGGGCGAATATCGCCGCCATCTGGAGGCACTCTTGGAGACTCACTCGCGCCACCGGCACGAGGTATCGCATGGCGATCTGGGCTGCGATCTTACCTTCACGCACTTGCTGCTGGACCGCCTCCGGTAATGTCTCCACCAACGACAGGCGGCGCGTCACCCAGGTGACGCTGTGGTCGAAACACTTCGCCAGATCGTCAAGCGAGTAGCCGTGCCGCTCTTCCATCTCCGACAGCAACCAACCTTGTTCCAACGCGCTGTCCGGCTCGCTCATCCGCAGTGAACGCTCCAGCACCAGAGCTTCGGCTTCGCTCAGGTCCCACACCACAGCTTCCACGGTGTCGCGGCCCAACCTCTGCAGCGCGGCGACGCGCTTGTGGCCGTCGATGACCAGATAGCGTTCGCCCTGCGGGATGACAATGATGGGCGTTTGCTGACCCGTTTCAGCCAGCGAAGCGATCAGCCGCCGTTGCTGTGCCGGGTGGCGCACCCGGAGGTGTTCCAGGCGGCGGTCCAGCTGATGAAACTCCAGCGATTGCGGCATCGTTCGCGGCTCGGGTTTCAGTATCGCCGAGACCGGATCTGGTCTTTTCCGGCAAACCCGGAAGTGTGCCGGAAACTCTCGTCGGATCAATTCGATAGGCGTTGAACTGGTCTTTCGTGGAGCGCAGCAGAAGTGTGCCCATCCTCCCAATGAAATCAGCGCCTTTGCCTCCGAACTGGTCTTTTGCGAGGTCCCAGGGAAGTTCGTTCAAAGGCGCGGGTACGCGCAACGGTTCTGCAGCTGAAAACGGCTCACGCGGGTAGCGCTGATCGATTCGATAGGCAGCGGCGTAACTCGGGTTTCGGGCCCGCCAACTGGCTTGCGTTTTCTTTCGCCGGACGGCTTGGCACTCAGGCTTACCGCAGGCTCTTTGGCGGTCGCCGACTCGCGAGTACCGGTCGGAACCACCGCCGGCAGATCCGGCACGGTTTCTTCCGGGCATCGGGCACTCTTCATCTTCATCATCCGCCGTGCAAATGGGTCACTTCTGGCTAGCTTAGGTGGGTCGTTTTTCGCGAGCGCCGAAGCGCGATGGAGATGTTTTGCGCCGAACATCTTGCCGCCTATCGTATAAGCAAACGTCAACTGCTGGGGGGAAGCCGAAAGTACTGGCTGTGGAGCCGCACTGACCGTCAGGACCACGGAAACGGTTTGAGGACTGTTCGACGCCCCGGCGGCCGTGATCGTGATCGTGCCCGCGTATCTGTTTGGAGACAGGCCAGCGGCGTTAACGGAGACGGTAAGCACGCCCGGAGCGGAGGAGGAGAATGTCAGCCATGAAACGCCGCTGGAAGATGCGTCCCA